>NZ_JAPWHZ010000010.1:0-7830 GCF_030587265.1 Janthinobacterium sp. SUN137
CAGCTGCCGCAGCGTTGCGCACTGCGCCAGCCCGGCCGAAGCCAGGAAGGCCTCCAGCATCGGCGGCACGAAGTGCATCGTGGTGATCCCCTCGCTGGCAACCAGTGCGGCCAGATAGTAGGGATCCTGATGCCCTTCCGGCTTGGCCACCACCAGCGTGGCGCCCTGCAGCAGCGGCCAGAAGAACTCCCACACCGACACATCGAAGCTGAACGGCGTCTTCTGCATCACGCGGTCGGCCGCCGTCAGCCCATACTCGGCCTGCATCCACTGCAGGCGGTTGACGATGCCGGCGTGCTCGATGGCCACGCCCTTCGGCTTGCCGGTCGAACCCGAGGTATAGATCACATAAGCCAGGCTGGCCGGACCGCCTTGCGGCGCCGGGTTGACTTCCGACTCCCCTGCCAGCGACGGCCACTGGCTGTCCAGGCACAGCACCGGCAACGCCGGGTCCATCGACGCTGCCAGCGCGGCGACCAGCGAATCGGCCAGCGCCTGGCGGGTCAGCAGTACGGTCGGACGCGCATCGTCCAGCATGGTGGCCAGCCTGTCCTTCGGATAGCCTGGATCGAGCGGCACATAGGCGCCACCGGCCTTCAGGATGCCCAGCAAGCCCACCACCATCTCGACGCTGCGCTCGACGCAGATACCCACCAGGCTGTCGGCGCCCACACCCTGCCCGCGCAGGTAGTGCGCCAGGCGGTTGGCGCGCGCATTGAGCTCGCCGTAAGTCAGCGACTGGCCCTCGAACTTGACGGCCTCCGCTGCGGGGCTGCGCAGCACCTGCTCCTCGAACAGCGCGTGCAGTGTCTGGCCGTGTGCGAATTCTTTCGCCGTGCTGTTCCAATCGACCAGCAGTTGCTGCCGCTCGCCTTCGGCCAGCATGCACAGCTCGCGGACCGGCGCCTGCGGATTGGCTATAACCGCCATCAGCAGCGTCTGCAAATGCTCGGCCATCCGCTCCACCGTGGCGCGGTCGAACAAGTCGGTGTTGTATTCGAAGTTACCGCCAAGTCCATCCTCCGCCTCGACCAGCGTTAGCGTCAGGTCGAACTTCGCGATCTGTTGTTCGACGCCCATCGGCCTGAGCGCCAGGCCGGGCAGATCCAGCTTGCCCGCAGGCGTGTTCTGAAGCACCAACATCACCTGGAACAGTGGACTATGGCTGGCATTGCGTGCCGGCGCCAGATGCTCCACCACCTGTTCGAACGGCACGTCTTGATGGGCATAGGCATCCAGCGTAGTCGCCTTGACCTGCGCGAGAAGTTCATCGAAGCGCTGCGCCGCATCCACCCGCGTGCGCAGCGCCAGAGTGCTGGCGAAGAAACCGATCAGCGGCTCAAGCTCCGCCCTTTGGCGATTCGCGATCGGCGTGCCGATGCAGATGTCATCCTGGCCGGCATAACGGCTGAGCAGCACATTGAAGGCCGCCGCCAGCGTCATGAATAAGGTGGCCTGCGCCTGCTGGCCAACGCGGTGCAAGCCGCTGGCGATGTGCGGTGGGAACAGCAGCGGTACATTACCCCCTTCGTGGGTCTGCACCGCCGGACGCGGACGATCCGTCGGCAGCGACAGCAAGGCCGGTGCGCCGTGCAATTGGGTTTTCCAGTAGTCGAGCTGCTTCTGCAGTGCCGTACCAGCCAGCTGCTCGCGCTGCCAATGCGCAAAGTCGGCATACTGCAGCGCCAGTTCCGGCAACTGCGGCGCGGTCCCTTCGACAAACACGCTGTACAAGGCGGCCACTTCGCCGATCAGTACCCCCATCGACCAGCCATCGAAGACGATATGATGGAACGTCAACAGAAACACATGAACGTCCTCGCCCATTGCAATGAGCCGGGCACGCAGCAAGGGGCCGGCTTGCAGGTCGAACGGCGCGCGCGCCTCGTCCCGCGCCAGCGCCTCAGCCCGGGCCTGCCGTTCGCCCGGCGGCAGTGCGCTGATATCGACGACCGGAATGGCCAGCCGCAACTCGGGAGCGACCACCTGCACCGGCGCGCCATCGACAAGATCAAAGGTCGTGCGCAGCACTTCATGGCGGCGCACGATCTCGTTGAGCGTGCGCTCGAGCGCGGCGCGGTCCAGCCGCCCCCGGATTTCAAACGCGCCGGGCAGGTTGTAGGCCGCGCCCCCATCGGTGAAGCGGTCGATGAACCAGACCCGCTCCTGTGAATACGAAAGAGGCAGCAAACCCGCGCGGTCGGCCAGCGCAATCGACGTCGGCTGCTGCGGCTCATCCTCCGCCAGCAGCAGAGCAAGGAGTTCCTCTTTCATTGATTCCAGCGAGCGCTCGGTCATACGATGGTGCCTCTCAAAAGATAAGTAAATGAATGTCGTTGTCTGTCCCGGAAGCGCGAATGGGTGGATGTCAGCGGCTCCGGCAGGGATGCTCACCCTCACCTTGCATCCTCGCTTACAGGAACGCAAGGACCGCCTGGCAGAGTCGCCAGGTAGGGCAAAATGGCGTGAGGTCTATCACGCCAGTGGAGTTTGACTGGCTTTCAGACGTTTCTTTTCGGCGAGCAAGGCGGCGATTTCCTCTGGCGACATGGCGTCGATGCTCTTCTGCACGGAGACCTTGGCGGCGGCCATATTCTCCAGCCTTGCCGTTTCGGCCTGCACCCGGGCCGCTTCGATCTGCGCCGCCAGCGCAGCGATGGTGGTCGCCTCAAACAGGCTTCGCAGCGGCAGGTCGACCTGCAAATGCTTGCGCACATGCGACAGCACCTGCGTCGCCATCAGGGAATGGCCGCCCAGGTCAAAGAAATCGTCATGGACGCCAATCGCTTCCATGCCGAACAGGTTCTGCCAGATGCCGGCCAGCGTCTTCTCGACATCATTGCCGGGTGCCGCATAGGCCACCAGCAGGTCGGAACGAGTGACGCCCTGTCCACCAGCCACCGATTGCGGCTTTTCGGCGTCCAGCGCCGACCGGTTGACATCGGCGATGTGCCCGGCCGTGACCGCAAACGCCAGCGGCGAGACGATCAGCTGGGGCAGTCGGGACGCCAGCAGGACATCGAACACGGCCTTCGCATCGCGTTCGGCAATGCCGTTCGACATCAACGCGGCAAGGCCGGAGCCATCCTCCGTCAGATGCTGCGGCAACTTGGCGCGCGCCATCATCCCGGCATCCTTCCAGATCGTCCAGTTGACCGACAGGACGTTGCCACCCGCTTGCAAGCTGTCGCGATGGGCCAGCGCGTCCAGGAAGGCATCCGCTCCCGCCGCATCGGCCTGGCCGGCGAAAGGCAGCACGGCATTCATCGACGAGCACAGGATGACGAAGTCAAGGCGCGAGAAGTCGAAGATCTTGCTCAGTATCGCCGCGCCAGCCAGTTTCGGCGCCAGTACCTGGCCCGCCTGCCCCCCCGGCGCCAGGCGCAGGGCTGCAGCACCGGCCTGTCCAGCCGCATGGAAAATGCCTTGCAGCTGACCGAATGCCAATATGGCGGCATCGGCCATCCGGTTCATGGCCGCTTCGTCAGCGACGTCGGCTGCAAGGTACAGCACGGCGGCGCCCAGCGCCTCCAGCGCTTGCAACTGGCCGATCTTGCGGCTGCCGGCGTCGTCGTCCGCATGCGCCCGAAGGTAGTCGCCCCACTCCGCCTTGGGCGGCAATGGCTGGCGCCCGGTCAGGGTGAGCGCGGGAGCGGAACGATTTTCGGCCAGATAGCGCGCGAAGGCATAGCCGACTCCGCCCAGCCCGCCCGTGATCAGGTAATGTTGACGGCTGCCGGAGACCGCCGGCAGCGTCCCGTGCACCGCCACTGACACCGGCTCGATGACTCGGCTCCAACGGTAACTGCCGCGCAACGCCACAATGGTTTCGGCTACGTCGCTGGACAACTCCGCCGCCAACAGCGCGCCAAGCCTGGCGCCGATTCCCTCGCCAGGCGTGACGACGATGTCCACGCTGCGGCTGCGGAGGTTCGCACATTCCAGGGCCATAACCTGGCATGGTCCGAGCAGGGTCGCCTTCTCGGGAGCGAGGAACTCGTCGCCGATGACGGCATAAAGCCCATTCGAGAGCACATTGATGGTCAGTGCGGCGTCGATGCCAAGCCGGCCGATCGCATGCGCGAGGAAGCGCATGCTGTAGAAGCCATCGTGCTGGTCGATGGCGCTGCCGCTTTGCGGCGGCGTCAGGCTCCAGCAATGGGTGATCCTGGCGGGCATGCCATGCCGTTCCATGCACAGTGACAGCAGGCGTTCGTAGTGAGCGGGTTGGGCGGCGTCGATCTCAATCCGTTCTGCGCTCACGGCGGCGAAATCGCCGCCCTGCGTGACGACGATGACCTGTTCGCCCCCGGCCCGGATCGCATCGATAACGGACTGGCTCAAGCCGTGGCGATCAGCCAGCACCAGATGCACCGTGGATGCAGCGGCAGCGCCGGGCACAGGGCCAGGCAAACGCTTCCAGGTCGGCGCGTAAAACCACTGCCCGACATCGGCGCGGCGGGTCCGGTCCGGCTGGGCCGCCGGCAGATCCACCGGCACGGGATCGTTGATCCAGTGCCGCTTGCGCGCGAAGGGATAGGTCGGCAGCGGAATGCGGCGACGGCGTTCCCGGCCACGGAAACGGTTCCAGTCGATTGCGACGCCATGCGTCCACAGCCAGCCAGCAGCACGCATCAGGGTGATGGCCGATGAGGTAGCCGACTTGGCGTCGGGCAGCGCACCGACCGCACGCACCTGAACACCCGCCTGGGCGTGCTGCCTGACCAGACTGGCCAGCGAGCGGCCCGGACCGATTTCGACAAACAGCGGCGCATGGCGCTGCATGAGCGTGCGCACGCCATCGGAAAAGCGTACTGCCTGGCGCAGATGCGCACACCAATAGGCGGGGCTGGTGGCCTGCTCGGCCGTGATCCAGCCGCCGCTTACATTGGAGACATAGGGAATGCGCGGCACATTCAGCTTGACGCGAGAGACCGCGGCCGCGAATTCATCGAGGATGGGGTCCATCATGCCCGAATGGAAGGCATGCGAAGTATGCAGGGGCTGAAATTCGATGCTCTGTGCACGCAGCACGCGCTCCAGCGCTTCGATGGCTTCGGCGCTGCCGGACACGCTGCAGATGGCCGGCGCGTTCACCGCGGCGATCCACAGGTCGCTGCCCATCAGCGGTTGCAAGGCCGGCTCCGAGGCGTGTACCGCCAGCATCCGGCCGGCCGGCAATCCGGCGATCAGCTTGCCGCGCTGGGCCAGCAGCGCAAGCGCGTCCGGCAACGAGAAAACCCCGGCAAGACAGGCCGCCACGTATTCCCCCACACTGTGGCCCGCCATCGCGTCGGGCGATATGCCCCAATGCGCGAGCTGACGCACCAGCGCATATCCCACGGCGAACAAGGCCGGTTGCGCGATCTGGGTCTGGCGCAGCAGATCCTGGGCATGCCCGCCTTGCTCACCATCGGCGAACAGCACCGCGCGCAGGTCCAAGCCCAGCGCCGGCAGCAGGAGCTCAGCGCAACGGTCGATCTCGGTCCGAAACACTTCCTCGGTCTGGTACAAGTCCTTCCCCATGCCGGCATACTGAGCGCCCTGGCCCGGGAATATGAAGACGACGGAGTTGCCCTTGCCTTCCGCGACGGGCGCCGGTGCGGCCGTTTCCGTCTCCAGCTGTTCGATCGCATTGGCGACACTGCTGCACACCAACGCGCGGCGATAGCCGAAGGCGGTTCGTCCGACCTGCGTCGTATAGGCCGCGTCGGCCAGGCTGGTTTGCGGATGGTCGGCGAGGAAGCGCTGCAGATTGGCGCCCGCCGCTGCAAGCGCTTCCGGCGTCCTGGCCGACAGCAGCAGCACCTGGTCTGGCCGCGCCGACGGTTCCGTCGTCACGCGCGGCGGCTCCTCGACGATCACATGTGCGTTGGTGCCGCCGATACCGAAGGAACTGACCCCGGCCCGCATCGGCGTGTCCGTGGCGGCCAGCTGTTGCAGCGATGCGTTCACATAGAACGGGCTGTTGGCGAAGTCGATATGCGGATTTGCCTTGGTAAAGTGCAGGCTGGGCGCGATCTCGCGGTCCCTCACCGTCAAAACGGCTTTGATCAGCCCTGTCACACCGGCCGCCGTGTCGAGATGCCCCATATTGGTTTTCAGCGAGCCGATGGCGCAGAACTGCTTCTTGTCGGTCGACGTGCCAAACGCCTGCTGGAGTGCTCGCATCTCGATCGGATCGCCAAGTATGGTACCGGTGCCGTGCGCCTCCACATAGGAAATTGATTCCGGGTGTACGTCGGCCACGGCCATGGCCTCGGTAATCACTGCCGCCTGCCCGTTCACGCTGGGCGCCGTGAATCCCACCTTGTCGGCTGCATCGTTATTGATCGCCGAGCCGCGAATGACCGCGTGGATCGTATCGCCGTCCTCCAGGGCCTTGCTCAAGGATTTCAGTAGGACGGCGGCCACGCCATTGCCCGGCGCGGTGCCGGCCGCCTTTTCGTCGAAGGTCCGGCAGCTTCCATCGGGCGACATGATATCCCCCGGCTGGTACATATAGCCTTCCAGGCGCGTCTGCAGGCTCGCGCCGCCCGCCAGCGCCATGTCGCTTTCTCCGCTCAGTATGCTCTGGCAGGCCAGATGCACGGCCACGAGCGAAGTCGAACAGGCCGTCTGCACCGCCACCGCCGGACCGCGCAGGCCAAGATGGTAGGCCACGCGGCTGCACAGATAATCCTTCTCGTTGCCAATCTGGATTTGCTTCACGGAGACGGACTCCGCAAACTTGGCGTTTCCGTAGATCTTGTGGAGGAAGTAGGCGCTGTTCGAGGCGCCGGCAAACACGCCGATCGCGCCAGGGTAGGCCCCGGGCGCATAACCCGCATGCTCAAGCGCCTCCCATGCCACCTCCATGAACAGGCGCTGCTGCGGATCGGCCACTTCGGCATCCTTGGGCGTGAAGCCGAAGAACTCCGCATCAAAGCGGTCGAAGTCGGGCACAACGGTGCCGCGCTTGACGTAGTTCTTGTCCTCAAACACGCTGGCGGACACGCCCGCCGCAAGCAATTCCTCGTCACTGAAAGTACGAACGTTCTCGATACCGTTCTTGAGGTTATACCAGAACTCATCAACGTTTTTAGCGTCCGGGAATCGCCCTGCCATCCCGATCACAGCTACCGAATATGCATCATTGTTGAATTCCGACGAACTAATTGAAGTCATAGGTTTCTCAAGAATCATTGTTATTTGGAGCGGGCTGCAGAGCGCCTCTGCATGGCTTGGCGGCGATGCTGCCCCCGCTCCAGGCTTTCCGCATCGGCCGCCGCTGCCGAGGGCGAACTGTCCAAGGCCCCTGCCAGTTTTTCGATGGTAGGATATCTGAACAAATCGACCACGGAAAGGCTTTTCTGAAAATATTGCATGATTAGCACGTGCAGTCTGATGATGAGCAGCGAGTGCCCGCCCAGGTCGAAGAAATTGTCATGGATGCCGACCCGCTCGACGTTCAACAATTCACGCCAGAGCGCCACCAGCCGCTCTTCGGTATCGGTCTGCGCCGCGACATATTCGGCGCGCAGCAGGCCCCCGTCCGGCGCCGGCAAGGCCTTCCGGTTAATCTTGCCGTTGGCCGTCAGTGGCAGCTGATCGAGCACCATCCAGGCCGACGGCACCATGTGCTCGGGCAGAGCGCCGGCAAGGTAATCCTTCAACTGCGGTAGCAGTTGTCCGGCGTCTGCGCTGCCCTCGTGCGTGGTCAGGTAGGCGACCAGGCGCTGGTCGCCCGGACTGTCCTCGCGCGCCACCACCACTGCCTCGCGCACCGCCGCGTGCCGCGCCAGCCAGGTTTCGATTTCCCCCAGCTCGATGCGGAAGCCGCGCAGCTTC
>NZ_JAPWHZ010000011.1:0-6484 GCF_030587265.1 Janthinobacterium sp. SUN137
AGGACCGTGAAACAACTTTGCGCCGATGATAGTGCTGCAACCAGTGTGAAAGTAGGTTATCGTCAGGCTTGTTATGCGAAAAAACCCCTTCCGGTGATCCGGTTGGGGTTTTTTTACGTCTGGTGCTTTTGCCTGGTGCGCGATTTTTGTCGTGCGTACGGCGAAGTTGCGCGAAGTTATCGCTCGTGAGCGCTTTTTACGGGGGAAGTGTGCCGCAAAAATACCTATCATACCCGGTCCGTGTTGCTAACTGCGGGCACCGTCATGTTCTCTTCATATTCACACTGTACGATGGCTTGCATGGCTGCTGTCCTTGGGCGGCCAGTCCCTTTCATCCCATCAAGTAAATGTGTGCATCCATGTTGGCCAAGCTTAAACTCGTCAAAACTCCCAAAGGCATCGATAGCGTCTTGATGCTGTCGGCCATGCTGATACTCTGGATCGGCAATTACAGCAACCTCGATCTCATGATCGCGGACAGCATGTTCGACGGGACGCGTGGGCAATTTGCTGGCACGGGCAGCGCGTGGGCGGGCAATTTCCAGCTCGGCATGATCTCGCTTGGCTCCGCCATGATCTGCCTGGCTATCTGGGACACCTTGCATCCGCTGGCCTGGCTGACCTCACGCCGCAGCGCCTTGCGCGTCGTGGCCCTGTCGGTTGTCTTGGTGCCGTTAAGCATTTATTTTCTCTCTTCCTTCGGCGATGTGCCTTGCCCTACGGATTTGCTGCGCTATGGCGGACTGGCGCCCTACACGCGCCTGCTGGAAACATTGCCCGCCAATGCATCTGCCATGGTTTGCCTGCCTGCCACGCAGGCGAACACTGCTTGGTGGATGCTGGCCTTGCCATTGTTTTGCCTGCCCGGACGGCCACGCACGGCGCTTCTGCTCGCTGGCGTCATGCTGCTGTGCGGTTTGGCGGCAGGCTGGCAGCAACAGTTGCAAGGTACACAATTTTTTACGCACACCTTGTGGTCTGCCTGGATTGCCTCTTTCCTGATATATCTGCTGCATAATCTGCTCCGGGCCGAGGACGCGTTGGCCTGAAACATAAAAGTACGTCACAATCTGCCTGTCTAGTTGTCGTTTCATACAAAAACAGGAGCACCATGAACGAGCAGATTGCGAGAGAAGTGGTATTGGTCCGTGCTATCGAGACGGCCGACCAGAAAAAAGAAGTCCTCAGCGAGGATGACCGCATGTATGCCAGCCGCAGCGCGCGTGAGCTTGCGCAGTGGCAAGCTTCGGGCAAGCAGGCCGAAGTGACGGGTGACGATTTCCTGCAGCAGCGCTCCGAGTTGATCCTCAAGCGCATCACCGAACGCACGCCTGCCTTCGCCGCTTTCGCGAAGCGCCGTAACGGCATGAAAGCCCTGGCGCTGGCCTTGCCCTTGCTGGCCCTGCTGCTGGGTGCCGGGCTCGACCGCATCACGGATCCCCATCGCGTGGATCTGCTGTCGGCGCCCTTGCTGCTGATCATTGCGTGGAACGTACTGGTCTACCTGGGCTTGCTGATCTGGCTATGCATCCCCTCGCATTCCCTCGGCTGGCCGAAAGCGGGGCTGGTGCGCCACCTGAGCGTGGGCCGCCTGGCCTTGCCGCGCAAGTTGCCGCACGCCTTGTCCTCGGGTTTGCTCAGCTTCATGGGGGAATGGGCGCACCTGAGCGCGAAGCTGACGGCCGCGCGCCTGAGCCGTACCATCCACTTGAGCGCCGCCATGTTTGCCATCGGCGCCGTCGCCTCGTTATATGCACGCGGTTTCCTTTCGCAATACGCAGCTGGTTGGGAAAGCACCTTTTTGAGTGCCAGCCAGGTGCACAGCCTGCTTTCAACCCTGTTTGCGCCGGCTATTGCCCTGTTTCATTTGCAAGGCTTTTCGCTGGCGGAAATCGAAGCGTTGCGTTTCCCGCAAACGACGACCGTCGAAGGCGGAGCGCGCTGGGTGCATTTGTATGCGGCAACCATCTTTCTGCTGGTGGTCGTTCCCCGCCTGATCCTGGCACTGGTCAACAATTGGCGCGCCGCGCGCCTGGCGAAACATTTTCCGCTGGATCTCGATCAACCGTATTTCCGCAAGCTTAATGAAAGCATCGGCGTGGCCACGGGCGGCATGCTGCGCGTCTTGCCATACAGCTTTACTGTCGATGAGGCGCGCCACAAGGGCCTGGGCCAGCTGTCCATCATGCTGTTCGGCGAGCAAGGGCGCATGATGTTGCGTCCGTCGACGTCGTATGGCGAAGAGCCGCAGGAGGTCTTGCGCGGTACGGACCTGAATGATCCGCAAGTCAATATCACGGTCGTGCTGTTCAACCTGACGGCGACGCCGGAAAAGGAAAATCATGGCGCCTTCCTCGATTACCTGGCGCAATCGTCGACACGCGGCATCGCCGTCCTGATCGACGAGTCCAGCTACCTGGAGCGCGCGGGCGAGCAGGTGGATAATGGCGCGCGCCTGGCGGAACGAGTCGCCTTGTGGCAACAATTCTGCCAGTTCCACAAAACTACGGCCACCCTGGTCAATTTGCTCAATCCTGCCTTGCACCCGCTTGATGCTGGTGTCGGGCTGAAAGTATCGGCAGCAGCATGAGTGTGAATGTGAATAAAGAAGTGCAGGATGATGCGGTGCAGATTCAGTTCGCGCTGATTTCGCACACGAATAATGGCAAGACGACACTGGCGCGTACCCTGGTGGGCGTAGATATCGGCGAAGTGCGCGACGCCGCCCACGTGACCGTGTTTGCGGAATCGCATACCTTGCTGGCGACACCGCAGGGTGATGCCCTGCAATTATGGGATACGCCAGGCTTCGGCGACTCCGTGCGCCTGCTCAAGCGCCTGGGGCAGTCCGGCAATCCCATCGGCTGGTTCCTGCGCGAAGTGCTGGACCGTTATCGCGACCGCCCGTTCTGGCTCAGCCAGCAAGCGCTGCGCACGGCCAAGGATGCGGCCGACGTGGTGCTGTACCTGGTCAACTCCTCTGAAAATCCCCGAGACGCGGGTTACTTGCCGGCGGAAATGAAAATCCTCGCCTGGCTGGATAAGCCGGTGGTGGTCTTGCTCAATCAGATGGGACCGCCGCGTCCGGGTAATGAGGAGCACGGCGAGCAGGCGCGCTGGCGCGAGCATTTGCAGCAGTATCCGATCGTGCGCGACGTCCTGGCGCTCGATGCCTTTGCCCGCTGCTGGGTACATGAGCGCGTGTTTTACGAAGCCGTGGGTAAATTGTTACCGCAGTCGCAGCAAGCTGGCTACGCGCGGTTGTTTGCTGCCTGGCAAACGCAAAATACGGCGCGTTTCCAACAGGCCATGCATTTGCTGGCCACGCAGCTGGCGGTGGCTGGGCAGGATCGCGAAGCCATTGATCCGGCGTCCAGAGGCTTGCTGAAATCGGCCTTGCAGGTAGTGGGTATCGGTAAGAATGCAGAGCAGCAACGCCAGGAAAAGGCCATGGCCAGCCTGGTGGCGCGCCTCAATACGCACAGCAGCGTGACCACGCGTGAACTGTTGATCTTGCACAAACTCGATCCGACCGATGCGCATAAGATCAATAGCCGGATACGGGAAAATTTCGCCGTGCGCGCGCCGATCGACAGGGCGCAAGCGGGGCTCTTGGGTGCCATGATTTCCGGTGCCGCGACGGGGCTATCGGCCGACCTGATTTCCGGCGGTTTGACACTGGGTACAGGCGCCTTGCTTGGCGGCGTGGTCGGTGCGCTGACGTTTGCCGGCGCAGCCTGGGGTTTTAATTCCGGTACGGACCGCAATGAGCCCACGATGCAATTTACCGATGCCTTTTTGCGTACCTTGGTGGTGGCGGGCGTGCTGCGTTACTTGGCGGTGGCGCACTTTGGCCGTGGCCGCGGTAACTTTGTCGAAAGCGAGGCGCCGGCCTTCTGGCAGGATGAGGTCGAGCAGGCGGTAGCGCGCCATGACGCTGCTCTGGCCGAGCTGTGGAAAGACGTGCGCCGGGAAAAGTCGCCGGAGCAAGCCGCCGAGCGCGTCCTGCCCCTCCTGTCGTCCATCACTTCCGATACCCTGGCGCGTCTGTATCCGGATGTGGCGCGCCTGGTGTAGATACCTGGTGTAGATCATCAGGCGCGGGCCTGCAGCCACTGCTCCAGAAACTGCACGCAGGCCCTGACCTTGGCCGAGTTCGACAGCCGCGAGGTGGTCACCGCCCACACGTCGGCCGCCTGTTGATACGCAGGCAAAATGCGCACCAGCTTGCCTTGCGCCAGGCTGCTTTCCACATCCCATGCCGAACGCAAGATGATGCCGTGGCCATCCAGCGCCCATTGATGGACGATCTCGCCATTGTTGGCCGAGAGCGGTCCGTCGACCTTCACCGTTTCCACTCCTTGCGGTCCCTGCAGTTTCCAGCGCCGCCCATCCTGGTCGCGTTCGCGAATGACGATGCAGTCATGCTCGCGCAACTGCGCCAGGGTGTCCGGCGTTCCGCGTCGTGCCAGGTAGGCGGGCGCGGCGCACAGTACGCGTTGGTTGCTGGCAATACGGTGGGCGATCAGGTCCGGTTCATGGACCACGCCGATGCGAATGTCGAGATCGAAACCTTCGCCCAGCAGGTCGACGGGCCGGTCGAGCAATTCCAGCTGTATTTTCAGGTCTGGATACTGCCGTGCCAGCTGGGATAGGGCTGGACCGAGCCGGTTGCGTCCGAAACCGGAACTGGAGCAGATGCGCAGCACGCCTTGCGGCTGCAGTTTCGACTGCGCTACCGCCTCACCCATTTGCTCGACATCTTCCAGGATGCGCTGTGCCCATTGCCGCACGATCTCGCCGTGATCGGTGACGCTGACCCGGCGTGTGGTCCGGTGCAGCAAACGTACTTGCAGCGCCGCTTCCAGCATGCCGATGCGCTTGCTGACGACGGCCTTGGAAATGCCCAGTTCCAAGGCTGTGCCGGCGAAGCTGGTTTTATGGGCGACCTGGCAAAACAGGCGTAAGTCTTCCAGCAGCGGTGTATGTTTCATTGATTGACCACGAAATGTGAATACTTGGGTTATGAATCTCCTGATTGTATTCTCATGCGGTGCCAGTATCATCAATGCACCCATTTAGCATCCATAACCAGGAGAATCCCATGCCCACACACCGAATCGCAGTCATCGCCGGCGACGGCATCGGCAATGAAGTCATGCCGGAAGGGCTGCGTGTTGTCGAGGCCGCCGCGCGCCGTTTCAATATCGACCTGCAGTTCACGACGATGGCATGGGCCAATTGCGACTATTACCTGGAACACGGGCAAATGATGCCCTCGGACTGGTTTGCCCAACTCAAGGATTTCGACGCCATCTATTTTGGTGCCGTGGGTTGGCCGGACAAGGTGCCCGACCACATCTCCTTATGGGGTTCGCTGTTGAAATTCCGGCGCGAATTCGACGAATACGTCAACCTGCGTCCCGTGCGCTTGATGCCTGGTGTGCCGTGCCCGCTGGCGAATAAGACGCCAGGTGATATCGATTTTTATGTGGTGCGTGAAAATACGGAAGGAGAGTATTCATCCGTGGGCGGGCGCATGTTCGAGGGGACGGAGCGAGAAACGGTGCTGCAGGAATCTGTTTTTACGCGCAAGGGTGTCGACCGTATCCTGAAGTATGCGTTTGAGCTGGCGCAAAGCCGGCCTAAAAAACACCTGACATCGGCCACGAAATCGAATGGCATCGCCATCAGCATGCCGTATTGGGATGAGCGGGTGGAAGCCATGGGCCCGAGCTTTCCCGATGTCCGCTGGGATAAATACCATATCGACATCCTGGCGGCCCGCTTTGTATTGAGCCCCGAACGTTTCGACGTGGTGGTCGCTTCGAATCTGTTTGGCGACATCCTGTCCGACCTGGGACCCGCCTGCACGGGGACGATTGCCATCGCACCGTCGGCCAATATCAATCCGGAGCGGACTTTTCCTTCCGTTTTCGAGCCGGTGCACGGTTCCGCGCCCGATATCTATGGCCAGAATATCGCCAACCCGATCGGCATGATCTGGTCGGGCGCCATGATGCTGGATTTCCTCGGCAATGGCGATGCCAATTACACGGCGGCGCATGATGCGATTGTGCGGGCCATCGAGCAAGTGCTCGAGCATGGTCCGCGTACGCCAGATATGGGTGGCAGCGCCAGTACGACGGATGTCGGCATGGCGGTTGCCGAATTGCTGAAATAAAGCTTGCTGCCTGTGAGTGGCTTTGCTATAGTTCGCCTCCCCAATGAGGCGCACTAGTTTGCGGCACAAAAGGGACAGCCTTCCGGGGCTGGGTAGTAGAAAAGAAGGTGTTGACGATTGTGCTGAAATGCTTCATACTCTTCCTTCTTCGCAGCTGACAAACACAACGCTTTGTCAATAGCGCGAAAGCAGTACCGAATACAGTTCTTTAACAATTAACAGTCGATAAGTGTGGGCATTTGATGTCAGTGCAGCGTCAATCTTCGGATTGGCGTAATACTTAAAATATATCAAATGTTC
>NZ_JAPWHZ010000012.1:0-5789 GCF_030587265.1 Janthinobacterium sp. SUN137
CCTCGACGGCCGCTACCGGCGTGTGCGGCGCCTGCTCCAGCGCCTGCACCAGATTTTCCAGCGCCGTTTGCATATAGGCGCAAATGCGGCCCGGCTCGGCCTGCACACTGAGCTGCGCGGTCAACATGAAGTCGTCGCCGAAGTCGTCCACCGACAGCGTCACCGGATAATTGTTGCGTTCCTCTGTGCTCAGGATCTGGGTGCCGCGCCATGCCGCATCGCCGCCGCCCGTCTGGCCGGGGGCCGTATGCCGATAATTCAACAGCGACGTAAACAGCGGCGAAGGCGCCTCGACGCTGCTGCAGCGCTGCGCCAGCGCCAGCGGCGCGTGCTCATGGTGCACCAGCCGGGTCAGCAACTCGTGGGTGCGCCGCAAGCTCTGCGCCACCTCCTGCTGCCCCACCGCCAGGCGGATCGGCAGCGTGTTGATGAACACACCAGGAACCTGGGCTACCTTCTCCCCGCCGCGCATGCGGCCGAACAGCACCGTGCCGAACACCACGTCGCGGCGGCCGGTCAGGCACGAGAGCACCTGTGCCCACGCCAGATGGATCAGACTGGCGGCACTCACCTGCAGCCGGCTCGCTTCACGACGCAGCTTACCAGCCAGCTCGGCGCCGATAATCTGGGTCGCCTCGCGCACGTCCCTGCCATTCCCCTGCACATCGGCCAGGCCGAAGGGGGTGGTCGGTTCGTCGATATCAGCCAGCATCTCGCGGAAGAAGGCTTCATGTTCGTTGCGGCTGACGCCAAGGCGCGCCTGCGCCACGAACTGGCGGAATGGCACCGGCGACGGCAACGGCGATGCCTCGTTCGCGAGGATGGTCCGGATTTCGCCGATGATGATTTCCAGCGTCGCATGGTCGGAGACAAGGTGGTGCTGGATGATTTTCAACAGCCACCGCCCGTTCACGGGGTCGTGGGCCGCGAAGGCATGCGTCAACGGCGCCTGCCGCACGTCGATGCGGTAATGCGCCGGATCGTAGCGTGCGTCCATCTGTGCGGCGATATCGCCATCCAGGGGGGCGAAGCTGACGTCGACGATCAGCGCCGGCGCATCGCGCCATACCACCTGCACAGGCTCCCTCAGGCCCTCCCATACCACGCTGGTACGCAGTACATCATGCCGTGCAATGACCTGCTGCAGCGCCGCAACGAAGGCATCGAGCGTGGCGCGCCCATCGAAGGCCAGCAGCATCGGCAGCAGGTACACATCACCCTGCTGCTGCAGCAGGTGGTGGAACAAAATTCCTTCCTGCAGCGGACCGAGCGGATAGATATCCTGGACATTAGCCGCGCCGCCCGGCACTGCCATGACGATGCCATCGATTTCCTGCTGGCTTAGCTCGACCAGCGGCAACAGCTCCGGCCCGATAGCCTGGCAGCCGGCGGGAATCAGGTTGGGCAGCACCTCCACGGTATGCTCGCGGCGCCCCAGCGTGTCCACCACATCGGCAATGGTCGGCATGCTGAACAGCGCCCGTACCGTTGTGACCAGACCGGCTTCGTGCATCCGGTCGATTAGGCCGATCGCCAGCAGCGAGTGCCCTCCAAGCTCGAAGAAATTGTCGTGTATGCCAACTCGCTCGACCTGGAGCATATCGGCCCAGATCTCCGCCATCGTACGCTCCGCGTCATTGCGCGGCGCCACATAGGCCGGCTGCCACAGTCCGGCGTCCGGCGCCGGCAGGGCTTTGGCGTCGACCTTGCCGTTCGGCGTCAGCGGCAGCGCGGCGAGCACCACCCAGGCCGATGGCACCATGTATTCGGGCATGAGCCGCTTCAGATAAGCTTTCAGTTCGGCCGCCAGCGACTGGTCCGGTTCTGCGCCGTCCTTCGGCGTCAAATAGGCGACCAGACGCTTCTCGCCGCTGTTGCTGTCGCGCGCCACCACCGCCGCGATGCCGACGGCTTCATGCTCCGCTAACTGGCTCTCGATCTCGCCCAGCTCGATGCGGAAGCCGCGGATCTTGACCTGGCCGTCCGCGCGTCCCAGGAACTCTAGGTTGCCATCGGCAAGGTAGCGCACCAGGTCGCCCGTCTTGTACAGCCGGCTGCTGCTCTGGCGTCGATGGGCATCATGAAAGGGATTGACCACGAACCGTTCCGCCGTCAAGTCCGGGCGATGCAGGTAGCCGCGCGCCAGTCCCACGCCACCGACATACAGTTCGCCCGGCGCGCCGGCCGGCACCAGACTCATTGCCGGCCCCAGCACATACAGACTGTAGTTTTCAATCGGCTTGCCGATATTGCTCACGCCCTCGACCAGTTGGACCACGGTCGTGTCGACCGTGCATTCGGTCGGGCCGTAGACGTTATGCAGGACAATGCGGACATTGTCGGCACGCTTGTACCATTCCGAAATCATCGTCCGGTTGACCTGTTCGCCGCCAATATTGATCTGGCGTATGCACGGCGGCGGCGCCGCGCGGCTGTCCTTGGCCAGTTCGTGCCAGTAGGCCGTCGGCAGGCACAGGATGTTGATATCGAGCGCGGCGCAGCGCTCCCAGAACTGCTCGGGCGACTGCGGCCAGCTGTCCGTACGCAGCACCAGCCGCGAGCCATTGCACAGCGCGCCGAAGATGTCGGCAATCGACAGATCGAAATTAATCGTGGAGAACTGCAGCATGCTCTCCGCACCGGTCAGGTCAAGCCGTCGGCGGATCGACCAGGCCAGGTTCACCAAACTCGCATGCTCGATCATAACCCCTTTGGGATTGCCAGTCGAGCCGGAAGTGTAAATGATATAGGCCAGGCTGCACGAACTCAGACCCATGGCGGGCGGCGCGACACTGCCGGCGCCTTGCGCCGTCAACTGGTCCTGGACCGCCTCGTCATCGAGGCACAGCGCCAGCGCCGCATCCACCACCTTGCGTTCCACCAGCGCGCGCTGGGTGAGCACGGTGTCAAGCCTGGCGTCGGCGACCATGTAAGCCAGCCGCGCCTCGGGATACGCCGGGTCCAGCGGCACGTAGGCACCGCCGGCCTTGAGGATGCCCAGCATCGCGACAATCATGTCCAGCGAGCGGTCGATGCAGATGCCGACCAGACTATCCGGCAGCACACCGCGCTCGTTCATCAGGTAGTGCGCCAACCGGTTGGCGCGTTCGTTCAGCTGGCGATAAGTCAGCGTCTGCCCGTCGCAGACCAGCGCCACCTGATCGGGATTCTTTTCGGCCTGCGCCTCGAACAGCTGGTGGGCGCACTGGTCCAGAGAATAGGCCGCTTCGGTCGCGTTGAGCGTGTGCAGCAGGTGGTGGCGTTCGGTCTCGTCCAGCATCGGCAGTTCATACAGCCGCGCCCGAGGATCGGCCGCTATGCCTTGCAGCAGCAGCCCATACTGCCCGGCCAGCTGTGCGATGGTCCGCGCCTCGAACAGGTCGGCGTTGTAGTCGATCTGGCAGACCAGGCCCTGCGCCGTTTCCGTGACGTCGAACTCAAGGTCGAACTTGACCGGCGTATCCTTGCTCACCACCGCGCTAAAATCGACCTCATCGAGCCGGACCGGCGCGGCGCGGCGCGACTCCATTCCCATACTGAACATGATCTGGAACAGCGGGCTGTATTGCGTGCTGCGCTGAGGATTGATGCGCTCGACCAGATACTCAAACGGCACATCCTGATGGCTTTGCGCGTCGAGATTGACCATCCTGACCTGTTCCAGGAATTCGTCGAAACGCGGATTGCCCGACACGTCGGTGCGCAGCACCAGCGTGTTGACGAAGAAACCGATGATCTCTTCGAGCTCCTTCTGAAGCCGGTTCGCCACCGGCGTGCCGACCACGATGTCAGCGCTGTTGCTGTGGCGCGCCAGCAGGATACTCAACGCGCCATGCAGCGCCATGAACAACGTCGCCTGGCTGTCCTGCGCAATTTTCTTCAAGGTCCGGCATGTGCCCATGTCCACCACGAAGCGCTGCTGCGCGCCACGGAAACTTTGATGCAGCGGCCGCGCATGATCCAGCGGCAGGCTGTGCACCGGTGGCAGCTCCGCCAGCTGCCTGGTCCAATAGCCTAGCTGCTGCTCCAGTACCGCCCCGCTCAGCCAGTTGCGCTGCCATAGGGCATAGTCGGCGTAGCGAACCGCTAGCGGGCCATAGGGATTGTCCGCGCCGCTGCGCAGCGCCTGATACTGGCCAATAAATTCCCTGACCAGCAGGCCCATCGACCAGCCATCGGAAGCGATATGGTGCATGCAGAACAGCAGCAAGCCCTCCTCGTCGCCCAGCCGGATAAAGCTTGCGCGCACCATGACGTCGCTGGCCAGGTCGAACGAAAGCCGGCCGTCGGCAGCCGCGAGTTCCTGTGCGGACTGCTCGCGCGCGACCACGTCGAGGTGGCGCAGATCGATAACCTTGATGCCGAACTCCGGCTGTTCGCGGATCAGCTGCAACAGCTGCCCGCCCTCATTCGCAAACACCGTTCGCAACGGCTCATGACGCTCGATGATGCGCTGGAAGGCCAGTCCGGCAATGGCAGTATCAAAGCATCCGGCGACCTTCAGGACGGTCGGCATGTTGTAGTGCGCGCTGTCGCCGTCGATCTGGTCAAGAAACCACAAGCGCTGCTGGGCGAACGATGCCATTACACGATTGTGCTCGCGCGCCTGCCGCTGTACTTTGGGGCGCGCCGCCACCGGCAACTGCGCGCTTGCGCTCTTCTTCAGATAACTAACAAGCTGCTCGCGGTTGTGGCGGATCGCATCGAGAAATGCCTCCTCCGCCCCCTTCTTGAATAAGCGAAGCTTCAACTTCTCGCCCTCAAGGTACAACTGGACACCTTCACCTGCCAACGTCTTTATGAATTCACGCATTGTGATCTCTACTTCTTCCATGTGCCATGTGTTAACCAACCGGACAACCGGAGCCTGATTCGCCGGCACCGTTCAAATCTCTACTTCATTGAAGCCTTCGCCCGACATTGATTCAAAATGCTGGTTGATCAGATTCATCTCCGTGATGTCGTCGATCAGGGTCGCAATCTGGACAATACTGGTCTGCTCGAATAGCTTCCTGATCTGCAACTGAATGCCGAATTTGTCCGCCACCTCGGAGACCAGCCGGATAGCCAGAAGCGAGTGCCCGCCCAAGGCGAAGAAGTCTGCGGTCGTGCTGATCTGGTCCGCTTTCAGGTTCAGCAATCCTGACCAAATCGCAACCAGGGTTTCCTCGGTATCGGTCAGCGGCGCCACATACCCGGCCTGCGACAGGCTCGCGTCCGGCGCAGGCAGCGCCTTGCGGTCGACCTTGCCGTTCGGGTTCAGCGGCAGCGCATCGAGCGTCACCCACACGGATGGCACCATGTAGGCCGGCAGACTGGCCTGCAGGGCAAGCTGGAGCGCTGCGCTGTCAATGTCGATGTCGTTCCTGACCACATAGCCCACCAGGCGCTGGTCGCCCGGCTGGTCTTCGCGCGCCAGCACCACCGCGTCGCGCACCTGCGGCAGCGCGCGCAGCGCCGCCTCAATCTCGCCCAGTTCGATCCTCAGCCCGCGCAGCTTGACCTGATGGTCCAGCCGGCCCAGGTAGTCGATGTTGCCGTCGGCCAGGAAGCGCGCCAGGTCGCCCGTCTTGTACAGGCGCGAACCGGCTTCGCCGAACGGGTTGGCGATGAACTTCTCGGCCGTCAACTCAGGACGGTTCAGGTAGCCCCGCGCCAGGCCAATACCGCCGATATGCAGCTCGCCCGCCACACCCAAGGGAACCGGCTGCAACTGCGCGTCCAGCACGTACAACTGGGTATTCCAGATCGGCCGGCCGATCGGCACGCAGGTCAGACCGTTGTCCGGC
>NZ_JAPWHZ010000013.1:0-5474 GCF_030587265.1 Janthinobacterium sp. SUN137
CCAAGCATGCTGCCTGCTGTTTGAACTCAGGGGAAAACGTACGTCTTTGCTTGCTCATCAAACACCTCTCCATGGCGAGCATTCTCGCCTAAATCAGTGTCCGGGTACATTAAACCACTACAATCTCTACTTAGGTTCCGCTCGCACCGTGAATCTCTATTGGGAAGCCGCCAGCATCGATATCGGACTGCCAACGATTAGTGCAATTACGGAACGAGCTGATTCCGAGGCGGGATTCTGCCTTTCGGGTACCATGCTTACTGCTTTTAAGGTGGAGTTGGAGCTGCTTTACAAACACTGGAATACATCACACAAAGGCCACGAATTACCACCTACGCATTCTGAACTGATGCATGCCGTGATTTTAGCATTGGACGATGAGTCGTTTGATAACGCAACGCTGATGATCGCATAGCTCGCTAGTAGATTCGAGAGGCCGCTTTATAGCGTAACCTGCCAACGACGGCAACCGGCCACAAGCAGACAGCCAGTACCTTACTTCAACCTCATCAGATTTGTAATGACCTCAACGTTCGTATTCTCACCGGATTCATTTTGGCTACGTATTCCGGCACAAGTAGAAACTATTTCGATAAAGCCGTTTGTCACGTCCTTCGGAGAGACTGACGAATTGCTTTGCTATGTGGGCGAGACTTTGATTGGCAAGCTTGTGAGGTGTGGCGATGGTGAGGGAAAAGTGATTGCTCTACTCCCTACACTTGATCGTAAGCGTGCATATCTCTGGCCAAGCCCAGATATGTTTTTGCAAGCGTTGTTGCATGTTCTGCGCTACGAATCCAACGCGGTCTTGTCTTGTGAGCGTGATACCGATCAAGACAAGGTTTTGTCGCTGACCGAGTATCATGACGTCGCCGCTGTGCTAACTCAGGTGGTTAAATTTAGCAAAGATGGGGCGGGAACGTGTCCAACATTTCTGTATCAGAAACTGTGATGCCGGTTCCGGCCGAAAGCGAACGGTCCATGTCCGCTCACAGGGCATTAATTATTACTTTGGTACCTGCGACCAGAAAGAATGACGATGAGTATTGATAGTTCTGACGTTGTCGATGGGTTAGGAATATCGAAGGCCGATGGAAAAGCCGTCCTTATAATCTCGGATCACCTTCCTTGGGACGATCAAGAGGCGCACTTCAGTCTGATCGAGAGAAAAATCGGAGCCTATCTCGCGTTTATTGCCAGTGGACAGGTGGTCGAAACGTTGCCAGCAGCAAAGGGCAAAGCTGTTCGAATTGAGCTGGTCTACGAGCATGTACCTACTACGGCAGCAGGACGATTCTTGACGGCGACCCGAACCCAACTGCAGTCCAATGGAGTCGAGTTCATTGCAATGAGTCTGCCCAACGTCTATTGATGCCAGTTGCAATCAGTCAAGGGAAGGTCTGCTATGGGGCGGAACCTTCCGATGACGGCAACCGGCCAAGAGCAGACGGCCTCGCAATTTTTATCTCATAGGAATAAATGAAGCACTTTATTAATGCGCAACTAGGGAGCGACGACTTTCGTCAGCAGTTTGCTGCAATACGGAACGCGTTTCTCTTGCGAATTGAAGAGGCCGCATCCTTGATGCCAAGCTGTGAGTTTCGTGCTTGCGACATTTCTGGGGAGCCGATCGCTTGGGTATGGAATGCAGAAGTATTTCAAAATACTGGCGTGGCGGGCTCACTGGTAGACGCAAAGGGCTTCGCTGCAAACATGATTAACTCCGGGATGAAGTTTGCTTTTGGTACTTGCCAGCACGACGGCAAGGAAATCATTTGGCTGACAACTTGGGAAGAACCTGAACAAGGCCCAGTGTGGCCGATCGGAGTGAAGATTCTGAAAAGTGAAGCGCACGACGGAGTTCAGATCGGGATACGCAAGTAGAAGGCCGGCGACTAAAAACGGCCAGTTGCGGACGTAGATATAGGCTATGACGTGTTAAAAAAAGAAAGTAGGAAGCATGGGGCTTGAGAATTTAAATGCAGTGGACGCTGTTGGTATTGAAACGGAATCGGACTACGTTGTACTGTCGATTATCGACTCGTGGGATTGGTCCGATGAACGTAGTCATTTGCTCGCGCTGCAAGGCAAACTCAACTCTTACTTTGGATTTGTCGAGAGTGGCCAAATTTACGACACGTATCCTTCTTCAGCAGGCAAGTCCCTTTGTATTGACCTTGTTAGCCGTTATCCGTTACCGACCACTGCATTAGACTTTCTGTACAAGGCCAAGGTTGTATCCGAGGAACTGGCGATTTCGTTGCGGTGGAATACGCTCCACGCCGGTACTGTGGCCTAGATGCCAAACGTCCGCTTTGGGGCGAATCCAGCCTGACGATACAGCCGCTAGATTTTCACCCTGACAACCTGCTATGCTGCCCTGAACGGCCGGGTTCGGCCAGAAGCGGCCTCTCGCGGTCGTCTAAACTTTCTTGCAAGTTGTGGAGCGCAATAATGATGGAACCCACTAATGTCCCCCCAGACTTCATCCCGATCTTTAACTTCAAAAACCAGCTGTCGAGATCAATCACGTTGGCACTGGAGTTGAATCCACTAGAGATTGTTTTAGCGCCTGGTGATGTTGTCCATGTATTCGTCTACAAAGACGACATCACACTACCAATGACCATGGAACTTAGCGAGGACTACCTGCAAATTCATCCCCACCGTAGTTGGGGCAACTGGTACGCGTACAAAAACGGGGAAGACGTTTCGGGAGAGCCGTATCGAACTCCAGTCAGCACATGGTAGCTGCAGGGTCCGTAAAATCAAGTTCGGATTTGCCGATGTCCGGTTTGGGGCGGAACCTGGCAACGACGGCAACCGGCCAGTAGCGGTCCTTCGGTCTAACCTCCTGCTGTGCAGACCCAAATGGGAACACGTTACTGCAAACGTGAGAAAGCGTTATTTGATTGCCCTCTCGTGGCGAAAGACATCGATGAATCTACAGTCCGCAATAAAAGCCATAAAAACTAACCACCAGTCCTCAGCTCGCATTGAAGCGGCCATACTGGGGATGTTAGCGGCAGCTGAGTCAAGCGTTGGTACGACTGTGTTTTTCGAAGACACACTCGCTGTGCTGGACGAACTGGCGTTGGCAAAGGCTTCTTTAGATATCGCGGCATGGCACACACCAGAGGTCACCTCAACCACTGCCTTCCTCCTGAGCCGAGCACAAGATTTTGTCGATGCTGAAACGATAGCGCCTACGGAGTGGCCGACTCCGACCGAACTATTACATGCGGTTCGAGCCGCGTCGAATGAGTTATCTAATGACAGGCCCTCGCCATAATTCTCGATTCTCCGAACGGCCGCTTCGGGGCGGAAGCGGACGGTACCTTTGAACCGCCACCAGTAGCTTAGGCTTTCCAGGTCCATGGTTCCGAAAACCCGATGGATCGTGTTGAGGCTTAAGTGTCCCGCGAAGCACCTGGCGTGCGATCTCGTAGCTGCCTGATCCACCGACGAGATCGGGACTGGCCTGTCTAGCCTCCCTGCCCTGCAGAGACTCCTGTCGCGCACCAGCAAGAGCTGGTTGAGCTTCGGCGGATTCCCGTATGAACGTTCCCGCGACAAAATGCCTTGCGACGTTAATCTTGGGTTTCGCATGTCGCGGAGCAATCGATTCGAGTGCTTTTTCGCATCATTTCCACTCTGCAACGATGCATTTAAGTTAAAGTGTTGCGTTGATCGATTGAGTCCGCAGCCAATAGCGGCCAGTCAACTCGCTCCAAAAAATCCTACAATTTATATGACGACCCTTTTAATCATTGACATGCAAGTTGGAATGACTTGGCCTAAAGCTGAGGTCCGGAATAATCACCAAGCAGAGGACACGATTGCTAGGCTTCTGAGGGATTGGCGGCTTCGAAAAGCGCCAGTGGTTCACGTTCGCCACATCTCTAGAACGCCCGGTTCGCCGTTTTGGCCCGGCCAACCTGGTGTAGAGTTTCAACCGAAGTTGTCGCCATTGGCGCATGAGCATGTGGTCGAGAAGAATGTGCCGGATGCCTTCATCAACACCGGTCTTGACCGCTGGCTTCATGCGCGCGGAGAATCAAGTATCGTCATCGTCGGAGTAAGTACCAATAATTCCGTGGAGAGTACAGCGCGGACCGCAGGCAATCTAGGCTTCAAAACCTTCGTTGTATCAGACGGTACGTATGCATATGCGAAAACCGATTTCAACGGGGTAGCGCGTTCTGCCGACGAGGTTCACGCGATGGCGCTTGCTAATCTAGATGGTGAGTATGCGACGATTATTCGCTCGGGCGATGCACTGAATGTGGCGCATTCTCTGGTATAAAAAACTGAGGTGCGGTCGTCAATCGGCCAAAAGCGGTCCTTCGTGAACAGCCGAGAGCACCCAGAAGCGACGTCGAAATAGACAGACGACGCCACCTAAATAGAGACGTTGGATTAATGACAAGCGGCAGGAAATTTATGAATCTTGAGCATAGCTTAGAGGTAAGAATCAAGGAAATTTGTGATGAAGGAGATGTGCTTATCGAAATGCGAGACTTGAAAGAGGCCTTCCAAAACTTTTCAGAAGCTTTGTCCCTATTGCCTGAGCCTAAACAGGAATACCGGGTAACGGCCGGCATTCTTGCAGGTATGGGCGACGTTTATTTTCATTCAAAGAGCTTTAGCCAAGGACAAGAAGTCCTAGCCGATGCGATGCATTGCGTAGGAGCGATCGGAAGCCCATTCTTGCATCTGCGCTTGGGGCAGTGTCAGTTCGAATTGAAAAACATGGATCGTGCTGCTGAGGAACTGGTGCGTGCATACATGGGGGCGGGCAAAGGTATTTTTGAGCATGAAGATCCGAAGTATTTTGAATTTCTAAAGACTAAGATCCTTCCGCCAGCAAGCGGTGAATGGTAGAACCTTGGCTTGCCTTCGATAAGCGCGGCTTTTCTTCCAACAGCTAGGTCCGCTTCGGGGCGGAAGCGGACGGTGCCATTGAATCGCCACTAGCAGCTTAGACTCTCCTGATCCATGGTTCTTGAAGGATGAAAAAACGATGGCTCGTGTTGGAGGCTCGGTGTCCTGCCAAGGTCCTGGTTTGCGATCTCGTAGCTACCTGGTCCAACGACGAGAGCGGGTCTGGGTCTATCTCCCCTGCCCTGCAGAGACTCATGCCGCGCTTGAGCATAAGCTACTTGAGCTTTGGCACGTTCCTTCACTAGCGTTCACATGGCAAAACGCCTTGCGACGGCAATCTCGGGTTTCGCGGGGCGCGGCGCAATCGATTCGGTTTTTCTTTCGCATCATTTCCACTCTGCAACGATGCATTTAAGTTAAAGTGTTGCGTTGATCGATTGAATCCGCAGCCAAGAGCAGACAGTCAATACCTTACTTCAACCTCACCAGATTTGTAATGACCTCAACGTTCGTATTCTCACCGGATTCATTTTGGCTACGCATTCCGGCACAAGTAGAAACTATTTCGATAAAACCGTTTGTCACGCCCT
>NZ_JAPWHZ010000014.1:0-4822 GCF_030587265.1 Janthinobacterium sp. SUN137
GTTTGAGGTTGACTCGCGCGCGCAGTTCGACGCGCTGATCGAAGCGCTGCGCAAGGTCATCGCGCGGCATGACGCGCTGCGCACCGCGATCCTGTCCGAGAACCTGAGTGTTCCGGTGCAGGTCGTCTATCGCCAGGTCGATCTGAGTATTGACATGGTGGAGCTGGGCGATAGCGCCGATGCGCGGAGCGCGCTCGTCGGCCGCTTCTATCGTCCGATGGACCTGGCCGTCGCGCCGATGCTGCGCGTTAGCGCGGCGCAGTCCCCGCAGTCCTCCAAGGTCTATGTGCTGTTACATGCCCACCATCTGATCGAGGACGTGACCTCGCAGCTGATGCTGGTGTCGGAGGTGCAGGCCCATCTCGCCGGCAGCATCGACCACCTTGCGCCGCCCGTGCCTTACCGAGAATTCGTGGCCCATGCGCTGCACCAGGCCAGCAACAACGATGCGCAAGCCTACTTCAGCAAGGTGCTGGGCGATGTGACCGAGCCAACGGCACCGTTCAATCTGCTCGACGTACACGGCGACGGCAGAGATATGACGGAAGGGCACAAGGTGCTCGACGCGGCGCTTGCCAATGCGATCCGCCAACTGGCGAAGCAGCGCAAGACCAGCCCGGCGACCTTGTTCCATGCGGCGTGGGCGCTGGTGGTTGGTGCCTGCAGCGCGCGCGACGACGTGGTGTTTGGTACCGTGCTGTCCGGGCGCCTGCAAGGCACGGTGGGTGCGCGCAATATGCTGGGCATGTTTATTAACACGTTGCCGTTACGGATGAAGCTGGACGGCATCAGCGTGGACGCACTGGTGGCGCAGACCGAAGCGGCGCTGCGCGAGATGCTGCCATATGAACAGGCGCCGTTGTCGTTGGCCCAGCGCTGCAGCGCCATGGAACCGTCCGCGCCCCTATTTACCACCTTGATAAACTATCGGCACAGCGCCCTGAACCAGGAGACCGCGCAGGCGGAATCGGGTGGAATCGGATTGCTGCGCTCGGAGGAGCGCACCAACTATCCACTCAGTCTGGCGGTGGATGACTGGGGCGACGACTTCGTGCTGGCCGTGCAGGGCAATGCGCAGGCCGCGCCAGGCCGTATTTGCGGCTATATGCAGACGGCGCTGGAGAATCTGGTGCTGGCATTGGTGCAGGCGCCGCGCACGCCGGCGACCGCCGTGGAAGTGCTGCCGTCGCAGGAACGCCAGCAACTGCTGGTGGAATGGAATAGCACCGCGCAGGCTTACCCGCATGGGCAGACCTTGCACGGACTGTTTGAAGAACAGGCGCAGCGCAGCCCTGAATCGGTGGCCCTGGTGTTCGGGGACCAGTCCCTGACTTACCGCGAGCTTAACGCGCGCGCCAACGGTCTGGCGCATCATCTGATACGACTGGGTGTTGGCCTTGACGACCGTGTCGCCATCTGCGTCGAACGCAGCATCGACATGATCGTCGGTCTGCTGGGCATCCTAAAGTCGGGGGCCGCGTATGTGCCACTCGATCCGGTTTACCCGACCGACCGCCTGGCTTATGTAATGGAGGACTGCCAACCGGTCGCACTGCTGACCCAAGCCCGCCTGCGGGATCGCCTTGGCCTGTTCCAGGGCGTGCATCTTGCATGCCCGGTGCTGACGCTCGATGCGGACCGGCTGGATGATGCGGCTGGCGAGGCGTGGCCTGGCAATCCGGAACCATCCCGGCTCGGTCTTAGCGCGCGCAACCTGGCCTACGTAATCTACACGTCTGGCTCGACCGGCGCGCCGAAAGGGGTGATGATCGAGCACGCCAGCGTGGTCAACCTGATCCTCAGCTGTATCGACTGCTATGCGCTGACCAGCCAGGACCGTGTGCTGCAATTTGTATCTTTCGGTTTCGACAGTTCGATTTCGGAAATCTTCCCCGCTTTGTCGGTCGGGGCAAGAGTCGTATTGCGCCCCGCCGAATTGAAGGTGCCGGACGAGCACTTCGTCCGCTTCCTGCAGCAGCAGGGTATCACCATGACGGACGTGCCGACGGCGTTCTGGCATCTGTGGACGCAGGAGGTGCAGGCCGGGCGTTGTCTGCCGGGCCAGGCGCTGCGCCTGGTCGTGACCGGCGGAGAAAAGGCCGACCTGCGGCATCTGGCCGGTTGGTTAGGCGCTGCGGGGCTGTCGCAGGGGCGCTGGCTGAATACTTATGGTCCGACGGAAGCGACTGTACATGCGACAACGATCTCCTTTGACGGCAAGTCGCCGCTGCCGAAACAGGACATCCCGATCGGCAAACCGATTGCCAATGCGCGCGTCTATATCCTCGATTCCCACCTGCGGCCGGTTCCGGTCGCGGTGGCTGGGGAAATTTATATCGCCGGTGCGGGCGTGGCGCGAGGCTATCTGAATCGCCCGGAACTGACGGCGGAACGATTCATCTCCGACCCGTTCGGCGGCCAGCATGGTGCGCGCATGTACAAGACGGGTGATCTGGGCCGTTGGCTGGCCGACGGCAATATCGAATACTTGGGCAGGAATGATTTCCAGGTCAAGTTGCGCGGCTTCCGCATCGAACTGGGCGAAATCGAGACAAGGATCGCGCGGCACGAAGATGTGAAGGACGCGATGGTGATCGTGCGCGAGGATATCGTCGGCGACAAGCGTCTGGTGGCCTACCTGACTGTGGTGGATGGGCGCGACGTTACCGCTGCCGCGCTGCGCGAACACCTGCAGGCGAGTCTGCCGGAATACATGGTACCGGGCGCCTTCGTGGTGTTGGAGCGATTCCCGCTCACGCCAAACGGCAAGATCGACCGCAAGGCCCTGCCAGCACCGGACCAGTCCGCGCTGGCAACAGGGGAGTATGAAGCGCCGCAAGGTGAAGTGGAAGAAACGCTGGCCCGCATCTGGCAGGAACTGTTGGGTGTCGAGCGAGCAGGGCGCCACGATAATTTCTTTGAGTTGGGCGGCCATTCGCTGCAGGCAGTGCGGGTGGTGTCGCAGCTGCGGCAGGCACTGGGCATCGAAGTGGCGCTGCGCGACGTCTTCATGGCGCCGACCCTGGAAGGACTGGCGCACGTGGCGGCACATGCCGCAGCGGCGTCCCTGCCGCCAATCGGCGTGGCCGAGCGCGGCGCGCCGGTGCCGCTGTCGTGGGCGCAGCAGCGTCTGTGGTTCCTGGACCGGTTCGACCAGGCGGCCGGTGCGGCCTATCATCTCCCTGCCGCGCTCAGGTTGCGCGGCACGCTCGATGTTGCGGCCCTGGGCCGCACGTTGGACCGCATGGTGACGCGTCACGAAAGTCTGCGCACCACGTTCGCGAACATCGACGGCCAGGTGGTGCAGCTGTTCGCCCCCGACAATGCCGGCTTTATGCTGGAACAGTTCGACCTGAGCGCCCTGGTGGGCCACGAGCAGGAAGCCGCAGTGGCACGGCAGGCCGTGGATGAAGCAGTCCGTCCGTTCGACCTGTCAGCCGGCCCGCTGGTCCGGGGCCGCCTGCTCAGGCTTATGCAGGACGAGTACGTTTTGCTGGTGACCCAGCATCACATCATCTCGGACGGCTGGTCGATTAATGTGCTGGTGCGCGAAGTGAGCGCGCTGTACACGGCGTTCAGCCAGGGCCAGGCAGATCCGCTGCCGCCGCTGGCAATCCAGTATGCCGACTATGCGGTATGGCAGCGTAACTGGCTGCAGGGCGAGGTGCTGGAGCGTCAGCTCGGCTACTGGAAGGAGCGGTTGGCGGGCGCGCCGGCGCTGCTGGAGCTGCCGACCGACCGACCGCGTCCGGCCGTGCAGAGCTACGCGGGCGGCATGGTGCCGTTCGCGCTGTCGGCAACGATAACGGAAGGACTGCGGGCGCTGGGGCGCCGTCATGGAGCGACCCTGTTCATGACCCTGCTGTCGGGCTGGGCGTTGCTGCTGTCGCGCCTGTCGGGGCAGGACGATATCGTGATCGGCACGCCGGTGGCGAACCGGCAGCGCAAGGAGGTCGAACCGCTGATCGGCTTCTTCGTCAATACGCTGGCCCTACGGGTCAGGCTGGAGGACGACCCGAGCGTGGCGCAGTTGCTGGAGCAGGTGAAGGCGAATACGCTGGACGCCTACGCGCATCAGGACCTGCCGTTCGAGCAGGTGGTCGAAGCGCTGCAGCCGGTGCGCAGCATGAGCCACAGCCCGGTTTTCCAGGCTATGCTGGCCTTGAACAACACGCCGAATGATGGAGAGCTGTCGCTACCGGGACTGACGCTGTCTTCGGTGGACGCGCCCAGTACGACGACCCACTTCGACCTGTCGCTGGCGGTGACCGAAGCGGGCGATGTCCTGCACGGCGCGCTTGAATACGCCACCGATCTGTTCGATACCGCCACGATCGAGCGCTGGATTGGCTATTTCCAGCGCACCCTCGAGAGCATGGTGACTGACGAGCAGCAGCCGGTGCATGTGCTGAACCTGATGGACGAGCAGCAGCGACACCAGGTGGTTGTCGATTTCAACCACACGCAGCGCGACTATCCCCGCGAACGCTTAGTACATCAACTATTCGAGGAGCAAGCCGGACGCAACCCGGACAAGATGGCTGTGGTATGCGAAGCGCATACGGTAAGCTACGCAGAGCTGAACCGTCGTGCCAACCAAGTTGCACACGCTCTGCAAGAAATGGGCGTCAAGCCTGATGATCGTGTGGGCTTATGTCTGGAGCGGAGCATCGAGGTAGTGGTGGGATTGCTCGGTATTCTAAAGGCTGGCGGGGCCTATGTACCGTTAGATCCAGAGTATCCGCAGGAGCGGCTCTCTTATATGCTGGAGGACAGCGCGCCGGTCGCGATCGTGACTAGGGCAGGCCTATTGCCCGGGTTG
>NZ_JAPWHZ010000015.1:0-3844 GCF_030587265.1 Janthinobacterium sp. SUN137
CCTGGCGCGGGGCTACCTGAACCGTCCTGAGTTGACGGCCGAGAAGTTCATCGCCAACCCGTTCGGCGAAGCCGGTTCGCGCCTGTACAAGACGGGCGACCTGGCGCGCTTCCTGGCCGACGGTAACATCGACTACCTGGGCCGGCTGGACCATCAGGTCAAGCTGCGCGGGTTGAGGATCGAACTGGGCGAGATCGAGGCGGCGCTGACTCAGCATTCCGCGGTGTCGCAGGCAATCGTGATGGCGCGCGAGGACGTGCCGAACCAGAGGCGCCTGGTCGCCTATCTTCATACCCATGCCGACAAACTGGTTGCCGAACTCAAGCCCGGCGCGGACCGCACCGCCGACTGGGGCGATATCTGGAACCAGATCTACGAGCAGCCGGCCGTATCGGAAGACGAAACCTTCAATACCGTGGGCTGGACCAGTAGCTATGACCGCCAGGCCATTCCCGAGCATGAAATGCAGGAATGGGTCGGCGAGACCGTCGAGCGCATCCTCGGTCTGAAACCGGAAGGGGTGCTGGAAATTGGTTGCGGTACCGGCCTGTTACTGCACCGGATCGCGCCGCATTGCAACCGTTATTATGGCAGCGATATTTCCGACATCGTGATCGGCAAGCTGGCGGCGCAACTGCGCGCGGACGAGCTGCAAGGGGCCGACGTGCGCCTGTTCGCCTATCCGGCCGACCGCCTGGCCGAGATCCCTGCGGCCGGCTTCGACACCGTGATCATCAACTCGGTGGCCCAGTACTTCCCGAATTTCGCCTATTTGCAGGATGTGCTGGCCGCCGCCATCGGCAAGATCGGTGCGCAGGGTAGGATCTTCCTTGGTGACATACGCCACTTCGGTCTGCACAAAGTGTTCCATTCGTCGGTAGCGCTGCACCATGCTCCGCAGTACAAACTGGGCCAGGTGCGCCAGGCCGCCGCGCGCGGCCTGAACCGGGAAACCGAGCTGCTGGTGGACCCGGCTTACTTCCACTCGTTGCGCGCGGCCTTCCCGCAGATCAGCCGGATCGAGACCCTGCCTAAGCGCGGGCAGGCGTTGAACGAGATGACCCGTTACCGCTTTGACGTCGTCATTACCATCGGTGAGGTGCCATCGCACAGCGCGCCGGTGTGGCAGGCGTGGAGCGAGCTGCGGCAGGACATGGCGGAGTTGGAGGCACAGCTGGCGCAAGGGGTAGAGCAACTGGCCATCAAGGGTATCGCCGACGAGCGCGTGGCCTACGATGTCGCCGCCCATGCCAAGCTGGCCGAGCTGGGCGAAGAGGCGACGGTCGCCGACCTGCGCCGCGTGCTCTCGGCCGAGCAAACCATCGGCGTGGCGCGTGATGCACTGGAACTGCTGGCACGGCAACATGGCTATCGCCTGCATCTCCAGAGCGCTTCAGGCAGCCAAGGCCACCTGCATGCCGTCTTCACGCGGACCGACCGCGTGATCGACTGGAGCGAGCTGTACAAGGGAGAGGTGCAATATGCGAATCAGCCGCTGCCATCCCAGTTCCATGCGATGCTGCAGAAAAGCATCGTGCAGCATCTGCGCCGCACACTGCCGGAATACATGGTGCCGACCCACTTCATGGTGCTCGACGAGATGCCGCTCACGTCGAACGGCAAGGTGGACCGCAAGGCGCTGCCGGCGCCGGACACCGCCAGGGCGGATGGCGGCTATGTGGCGCCAAGCACCCGCATCGAGAAGAAAATGGCGGAAATTTGGGCGGCGGTGCTGCACCTTGATCGGGTCGGCATCCATGACAACTTCTTCGAACTGGGCGGGCACTCGCTGCTGGCGATCGGCCTGATTGAGCGCATGCGCGATGCTGGCATGGAAACCACGGTACGCGCGCTGTTCGCGGCGCCGACCATCGCCGGTGTGCTGCCAGCGCTGGGACGCGAGGAACGCGCCGTCGAGGTGCCGCCCAACCTGATCCCGGCCAATAGTCGGGTGATTACCCCCGCGATGCTGACGCTGGCGGACCTGGATGAGGACGAGATTGCCAATGTCGTCGCGGCGGTGCCGGGCGGCGCGGCCAATATTCAGGATATCTATCCGCTGGCGCCGCTGCAGGAAGGCATCCTGTTCCATTACCTGGTCCAGGAGCGCGGCGACGTCTACCTGTTGCCGACGCTGCTGGCCTTCGACGAACGTGCCAGGCTCGATGCCTTTGTCCATGCGTTGCAAAAAGTGATCGCGCGGCATGACATCCTGCGTACGGCCATCGCATGGGAAGGGCTGCGGGAGCCGGTGCAGGTTGTGTGGCGCCAGGCGCAGGCGCTTGTCGAGGAAGTCAGCTTTGATCGGCGCGACGGCGACATTGCCGCCCAACTGAAGGCGCGCTTCAACCCTGGTCATTACCGCATCGACGCACGGCAGGCGCCTTTGACGCGCGTTTTCCTGGCGCATGATCCGGTGAACCAGCGCTGGCTGCTGCAGGTCATGCAGCACCACTTCGCCTCCGACCATGCGACGCTGGAGATCATCATCGAAGAAATCCAGGCGATCCTGGCCGACGAGGAGGCGGGCTTGCCGCCGCCGGTGCCGTTCCGTCATTTCGTGGCGCAGGCACGCCTGGGTCCCAGCCCGGAAGAACATGAGGAGTTCTTCCGCGAGATGCTGGCCGATATCGATGAACCCACTGCGCCTTTTGGCCTAGTCGGCGTGCAGGGAGACTGGGCCTCCATGACAGAGGCCAGCCGACATATCGGCGTCGGGCTGGGCAACCGGATTCGCCGCCAGACGCGCAAGCTCGGCGTCAGCCCAGCCAGCCTGATGCACCTGGCGTGGGCGCAAGTGTTGGCGCGCCTGACCGGCCGCCGCGATGTGGTGTTCGGCACGGTGCTGTTTGGACGCATGCGAGGCGGGGCGGATGTGGACCGTGCGCCTGGCGTATTCATTAACACCCTGCCGATTCGCCTGGTGGTGGGGCAGGAAAGCGTGGCGCATGGCGTGCGCCATACCCACGCCCTGCTGACCCGACTGGTCAACCACGAGCATGCCCCCTTGGCGCTGGCGCAACGCTGCAGCGGCATCGAGGCTCCCACTCCCTTGTTTACGGCCCTGCTGAACTATCGCCACAGCACCCTCGGCGAAGCGCTCAACACCCATGAAGCATGGCGTGGAATGGAGAACCTGGGCACGGAAGAGAGCACTAATTATCCTGTCACGTTGTCGGTGGATGACTTTGGCGACGATTTCCTGTTATTCGTCCAGGTCAACGCGCAGGCTCAGCCCGAACGAGTGTGCAGCTACATGCAGACGGCGCTGGAGAACCTGGTTGAAGCGCTGGAGCAGTCGCCGCACATGCCGGCGGTAGCCGTCGAGGTGCTTCCGCCGCAGGAACGCGAACAGTTGTTGGTGGAATGGAACAGTACCGCGCACGCGCAGGAGCATGAGCACGCGCAGACCTTGCATGGCCTGTTCGAGCAACGGGCGCTGCGCAGCTCCGCAGCGGAGGCCGTCAAGTTCGAGGGCCAGTCGCTGACTTACGGCGAGCTCAATGCGCGCGCCAACCGCCTAGCGCACTACCTGCGCGGGCAGGGTGTGGGCGCCGACAGCTTGGTGGGTATCTGCGTCGAGCGCAGCGTCGAGATGGTGGTGGGCTTGCTGGGCATCCTGAAGGCCGGTGGCGCCTATGTGCCGCTCGATCCAGGCTATCCGAAGGACAGGTTGGCCACCATGCTGGACGATGCGCGTCCGACCGTACTGCTGACCCAGCAGGCGCTGGCCGATTCGCTGGTCGCCGCGCTGGCAGCGTCGATGGACCCGGCGTTGCCGGTGCTGTGCCTGGACAGCCAGTGGCCGTCGCTGGCAGGGGAGTCGGAAGTCAACCCGGCGCCG
>NZ_JAPWHZ010000016.1:0-3495 GCF_030587265.1 Janthinobacterium sp. SUN137
CGGCACTACCTGCTGCATGAACTCAACGCGACCGAAGCGGCCTACCCGCATGAGCAGTGCATCCACCAGCTGTTCGAGGAACAGGCCGAACGCACGCCCGACAAGGTGGCGCTGGTGTGCGAAAACCGTTCGCTGACCTACCGCGAACTGAACGAGCGTGCCAACCAGCTGGCGCACTGCCTGCTGGAGCAGGGTGTGGCGGCCGACACGCTGGTGGGACTGTATGTCGAACGCAGCATCGAGATGGTGGTTGGCGTGCTGGCCATCCTCAAGGCCGGCGGCGCCTACGTACCGCTGGACACGAGCTACCCGAAGGATCGTCTCGCCTACATGCTTGAGGACTGCGGTGCTACTATACTGCTTACCCAGGACGGGCTGCATCAACAGGCGTCGGACATGGTGGCAGGGCGCAGCATAGGCATCGCCAGCCTCGATTGCAAAGAACTGAATGATGCGTCGCCGGGCCGCAGTAGGCAGAATCCCCATGGCTGCCATGCCGGCCCCCGAAACCTGGCTTATGTGATCTATACCTCCGGCTCCACAGGCCGTCCCAAGGGTGTGCTGGTCGAGCACCAAGCCCTGGTCAACCGCATCGACTGGATGCAGCGTGAATACCCGCTCGGCGAGACGGACGTCGTCCTGCAAAAAACGCCGTTCGGTTTCGACGTCTCCGTGTGGGAGCTAACCTGGCCGTTCATTGCCGGCGCGCGCTTGGTCATGGCAGAACCCGAGGGGCACAAGGATACGGCCTATCTCGCGTCCGTGATCCAGTCCGAAGGGGTGACAACGCTGCACTTCGTGCCGTCGATGCTGCGCCTGATGGCCAGCGATGAAGGCTGGCAGCACTGCACGTCCGTGCGGCAGGTGTTCTGCAGCGGCGAAGCCCTGCCCGTGGATGTAGTGGCAAGCCATTACGCAGCCAATGCCGCACCGCTGCACAACCTGTATGGCCCGACAGAAGCGGCAATCGATGTCAGTTACTGGGCCTGCCCGAAGGCTGTGGATTTGGTGACGGTGCCGATCGGCCGCCCGATCCAGAACATGGCGCTTTACGTTCTGGGCGCGCAAAATCAGCTGCTGCCCAAGGGAAGCATCGGCGAGCTACACATTGGCGGCGTCGGGCTGGCACGGGGCTATCTGAATCGTTCTGAACTCACGGCCGGGCGTTTCATTCCAAATCCTTTCCATGATCCGCTGGACCCGTCCAGCAGCACGCGCCTGTACAAAACGGGTGATCTCGCGCGCCATTTGGCAGACGGCAACATTGAATATATCGGCAGGATCGACGACCAGGTGAAGATCCGCGGCCAGCGCATCGAACTGGGCGAAATCGAGAGCCAGTTGGCGGCGTGCACGGGTGTGCTGGAGGCGGTCGCCGCCGTGCGCGAAGACCGGCCCGGCCATCAACGTCTGGTGGCCTACATCGTGCCTGACGACTCGACGGCACTGTCGATCCCCGCGCTGCAGGCCGCACTCGTGCAAGTGCTGCCCGAGTATATGGTGCCGTCGGCGTGGCAGGTGCTGGACGCCTTGCCATTGACGCCGAACGGAAAACTGGACCGCAAGGCGCTGCCGACGCCCGATGGCAGCCACCTGCTCGATGAATACCTAGCGCCGCGCACCGCGACCGAGGAAACGTTGGTAGGGATCTGGGCTAGCCTGCTTCAGCTCAATTCAGGGGACATCAGTGTCAACGCGAACTTCTTCGCGCTCGGCGGCAATTCGCTGCTGCTGGTCCAGCTGTTTCGGGTCATCAAGTCAAGCTTCGACGTCGAAATCGGCGTCAGGGGAGCATTTACGGACGTCACCATCGGCTTGATCGCCAAGTCGGTCGATGCTTTGCAAGGCAAAAGCAAACTGGCTCAGGAATTGTCGGCGGTGCCTGCCAATCAAATCGAAGAAATGGAATTCTGAAGATGAACTACGTAAATGAAGTCTTGCTACAACTTGGAGCCAAGGGGATCGAAGTATTTGTTGAGGGCGGCACCTTAAAGGCGAGGGCCCGCAAGGGCTCGCTCGATGCCGATGCAGTGCAGCTAATCAAGAACAACAAGCAGCAGCTCATTGACTATCTGAACCAGAACTCCGTGTCGGCCGGCGCCAGCCGCATGAACGTGGTGGCCATGCCACGCCACTCCGGCAAAGTGGCCGTATCGTTCGCGCAGCAGCGCCTGTGGTTCCTGGACCGGCTCGACGGCGGCAGCGCGCACTACAACATGCCGTCCGCCCTGCGCGTGACGGGCCGCTTCGACGTCACCGTCGCCGAGCAGGCGTTCCGGCGCATCATTGAACGGCACGCGCCGCTGCGCACGGTCTTCGCCAGTGAAGGCGAACAGCTGTGGCAGGTGATCCGTGAGCAGGTGGAATTCGGCATCCAGGTGAACGACCTGACCCAACTCGACACCGGCGCGAGGGAACAGGCTGTACAGCAGCTGGCCCTGGCCGACGCCGAAGCGCCGTTCGACCTGGCGCGCGACGTGATGCTGCGCGCCAGCTTCATCCTGCTGGGCGAGGAGGAAGGCATGCTGCTGTTTAATATGCACCACATCGCTTCGGACGGCTGGTCGATGGACCTGCTGGTCAAGGAATTCCTGAGCCAGTACCAGGCGCTGCGCAGCGGCGCCGCCGACCCCTACGGTCCGCTGGCGATCGCTTATGCCGACTACGCGCAATGGCAGCGCAACTGGCTGACCGGACCGGTACTGGAGGAGCAGCTTGGCTATTGGAGCAAGCAACTGGCCGGCCTGCCGCCGGTGCACAATCTGCCGCTGGACCGCACCCGCCCGGCGCACCAGAGCTTCCGGGGTGCGCGCCACCGCTTCACAGTTGGAAAGGCTGTTCATGAGGGCCTGAAAAAAGTCGCCCAGGACAACCAGGCCACGCCTTTCATGGTGCTGCACGCCGCGCTGAGCGTGCTGCTGGCGCGGCACGGCAACAGCAGCGACATCGTGATCGGCACGCCGGTGGCCAACCGGCTGCAGAAGGAGCTGGAAGAGCTCATCGGCTTCTTCGTCAACACACTGGTGCTGCGCACCGACGTGTCGGGCAACCCGCGCTTCGACCAGTACCTGGAACAGGTCAAGGCGGTCAACCTCGACGCGCAAAGCCGGCAGGACGTGCCGTTCGAGTATCTGGTCGAGCGCATCAATCCCCAGCGCAGCACGCAATACAGCCCGCTGTTCCAGATCATGTTCAGCATGGGCATGGAAGTCAGCGTGGGTGGTCACGTCAGGCTGGAGGATGTCGCGTTTGAGGCGGTGGATAACAAGGATGCACCCGCCAAGTACGATTTGCTGTTCGAGGTAAGGGAAACGTCAGGCGGCCTTGCCTGTCACATCGACTACAACGTCGATCTGTTCGACGCGGCCACAATCGCCAGGCTGGCCGCGCATTACGACCGGCTGCTGCAGGGTATTGCGGCGGCGCCGCAGACGCCGGTCTACGACCTGCCGCTGCTGGGCGACGATGAGCGGCACTACCTGCTGCATGAACTCA
>NZ_JAPWHZ010000017.1:0-3460 GCF_030587265.1 Janthinobacterium sp. SUN137
GGCATGGATGGTGCTCGATGCCTTGCCGCTGACGCCCAACGGCAAAGTGGACCGGAAGGCCTTGCCCGCCGCGGATGCGGGCGCCTCGCAGCAGGAATACGTGGCGCCGCAGACCGCGAGCGAGAAGGCGATCGCTGCGACTTGGGCTTCGGTACTGAACCATGATGTCAGCAAAATCAGCGTCGGCGACAACTTCTTCGGCCTGGGTGGACATTCGCTGCTGGTAGTGCAGTTGCTGTCGTCAATGCAGGAAGCCGGTCTGGATGCGGATGCCCAGATGATCTTCTCTGCGGCCAACCTCGGCGCGCTGGCCGCGATGGTCGACGTGGCCGCGCCCGTCGCAGAGGGCACTTTTGTCGTTCCGGCGCCCCGGATTCCGGCTGGCTGCGAGCGCATCACGCCGGACCTGCTGCCGCTGGTTGACCTTAGCCAGGAAGCAATCGACCTGATCGTGGCCAGCGTGCCCGGCGGCGCGGCCAACGTGCAGGACATCTATCCGCTGGCGCCGCTGCAGGAGGGGATGTACTTCTACCACCTGATGCATAGCCAGAACGATCCCTACATCCTGTCTTCGCTATACTCGGTCGACACGGGTGCGCAATTCGAGGCCCTGATCGGCGGTCTGCGCCAAGTGATCGCGCGCCATGACGTATTGCGGACGGCGATCCTGTCGGAGCAGCTGCCGATGCCTGTACAGCTTGTGTATCGCCAGGCCGGAGTGGCACTCGACATGATCGAGCTGAATCCAGGCATGGATGTGCAGGACCAGCTCAAGGCGCGTTATGACAGGCCCATGAACCTGGCGAAGGCGCCCATGTTGCAGATCAATGCGGCTCGCGAACCGGGCACCGAGCGCCATTTCTTCGTGATCCAGCTGCACCATATCGTCGCGGACCACGCCGGCCTGGAGATCATTCGCAGGGAGCTGGAGGCTTGCGTGGCCGGCCGGGCAGAAGAGCTGCCCCAGCCGGTTCCCTACCGTCAATTCGTGGCCCATGCGCTGCACCAGGCCAGCAACAACGATGCGCAAGCCTACTTCAGCAAGGTGCTGGGCGATGTGACCGAGCCGACGGCGCCGTTCAATCTGCTCAACGTCCACGGCGACGGCAGCCAGATAGCGGAGCAGCGCAAGACTCTCGACGCGGCGCTGGCCGATGCGATCCGTCAAGTGGCGAAACAGCGCAAGACCAGCCCGGCGACGCTGTTCCATGCGGCGTGGGCACTGGTGGTCGGTGCCTGCAGCGCGCGCGGCGATGTGGTGTTTGGCACCGTGCTGTCCGGTCGCCTGCAGGGCACGGCGGGTGCGCACAATATGCTGGGCATGTTTATTAATACGCTGCCGCTGCGCTTGACGCTGGAGGGCGTCAGCGCGGACAGTCTGGTGAGCCAGACGGAAACGGCGCTGCGCGAGCTGCTGACCTACGAACAGGCGCCGCTGTCGCTGGCGCAGCGCTGCAGCGGACTGGCAAGCAATGTGCCGCTGTTCAGCGCCATGCTCAACTACCGTCATTCCAACGCCGGCGAGACGCAGGCGGTCAGCCACGGCATCACGCTGCTGGAGGCGCGCGAGCGGACCAATTATCCGCTGGTTGCCTTGGTCGACGACCTGGACGACGGCTTCTCGATAGGGATGCAGGCCGGGTACGGCGTGGAGCCGGGCCGCGTGATCGCCTATCTGGAGCAGGCGCTGGCCGGTCTGGTGCAGGCGCTGCGGTCGCAGCCGGACATGAACGCCGGCGATATTTCGGTGCTGCCGCCGCAGGAGCGCGAGCAGTTGCTGGCGGTGGGCACGCGGATAGCGCAGCGCCATGATGGCGACAGCGCGCTGCACGAACTGTTTGAAGCGCAGGCGCAAGGCGCGCCGCAGCAGGTGGCCGTGGTGTTCGAGGGCCAGTCGCTGACTTACCAAGAGCTCAATGCGCGGGCCAACCGTCTGGCCCATTACCTGCGCGGACAGGGCGTGGGGCCGGACAGTCTGGTCGGCATCTTCGTCGAACGCGGTCTGGAGATGATTGTCGGCCTGCTGGGCGTGTTGAAAGCGGGCGGCGCCTACGTGCCGCTCGACCCGGTCTATCCGAACGAGCGCCTGGCCTATATGGCCGGGGACAGCGGGCTGTCGCTGCTGCTCACGCAGGAATCGCTGCTGGAGCGGGCCGCTGAATTGTCGGCCGGCCGCGCCGTCATCATCGCCGCGCTCGATGCGCCAGCCTTCGCCGGCCAGTTGCAGGCGCATGCGGACTGCAACCTGGCTCGTCTGCCGGCGCAGGGGCCCGACAATCTGGCCTACGTGATCTACACGTCCGGCTCGACTGGCTTGCCCAAGGGCGTGCTGATCGAGCACCGCAATGTCACGCGGCTGTTTGCCGCCAGCACCGGCCAGTTCGGTTTCAACGGACGCGATGTCTGGACCCTGTTCCACTCCTTCGGCTTCGACTTCTCGGTATGGGAAATCTGGGGCGCGCTGCTGCATGGCGGCCGCCTGGTCGTGGTGCCGCACTGGGTCGCCCGTTCGGCGCCCGATTTCTACCAGTTGCTGAGCAAGGAGCAGGTAACGGTGCTGAACCAGACCCCGAGCGCCTTCGGCATGCTGATCGTGGTGGACGGCGAGCAGCGGGCCCCCCTGTCGCTGCGCTGCGTGATCTTCGGCGGCGAGGCGCTCAACGTCGCCACGCTGCAACCTTGGGCCGCGCGTCACGGCGACGCTATGCCGCAGCTGGTCAATATGTACGGTATCACCGAGACCACGGTGCACGTGACCTACCGCCGCCTGCTGATGGCCGACATCACGAACACGTCCAACCCCAGCGTCATCGGCCATCCGCTGGCCGACCTGTGCGCGGTGATCCTGACGCCACAGCGGGGCTTGACGCCGGACGGCGTCGTGGGCGAACTCCACGTCGGCGGCGCCGGCCTGGCGCGCGGCTACCTGAACCGTCCAGAACTGAGCGCCGAACGCTTCATCGCCAATCCCTTCCATGACGCCGGCGAGCCGGCCAGCAGTACGCGGCTGTACCGCACGGGTGATCTGGTGCGGCGTCTGGCCGACGGCAACCTGGAATATGTCGGCCGCATCGACGAGCAGGTGAAGATCCGTGGTTTCCGCATCGAGCTGGGCGAGATCGAAAGCCGGCTGGTCCAGCACGAGGCCGTGGCTGCAGCCGTGGTGGTCGTGCGCGAGGATATCGCCGGCGACAAGCGGCTGCTGGCCTATCTGACCGTGCAGGAAGGGCGGGACGCTTCCGCCGCAGCGCTGCGCGAATATCTGCTGGCAAGCCTGCCGGAATATATGGTGCCGGGCGCTTTCGTGCTGCTCGAACAATTGCCGTTGACGCGCAACGGCAAGGTGGACCGGAAGGCGCTGCCGGCGCCGGACGCCAGCCAGTTCCAGCGCGAATATAGCGCGCCGCAGACGGACACGGAGCACAAGCTCGCCGCGATCTGGGCCGAGGTGCTCAAGGTT
>NZ_JAPWHZ010000018.1:0-2816 GCF_030587265.1 Janthinobacterium sp. SUN137
CAATCTGCCGCTCGACGGTGCCAAGGTGGTCAGCCTGGACAGCGGCTGGCAGGCGCTGTCCGGCTATCGCCGCGACAATCCGCGCACAGCGGTGCAGCCTGCCCATCTGGCCTACGTGATCTATACTTCCGGCTCGACCGGGCAGCCGAAGGGCGTGCAGATCGCGCATCGCGGCGCCTGTAACCTGGCGGTCAGCCAGCAGGCCATGTTCGGCGTGGCCGACGATAGCCGCGTGCTCGGCCTGGCATCGCTGAGCTTCGACGCGGCGACGTCCGAATGGCTCATGGCGCTGCTGCGCGGCGCCGCCTTCTACGTCTGTAGCGAGGAACAGCGGCACAATCCGGCCGCGATCCAGACCTTCCTGCGCGAGCACGGCATAACGCATGCGACCCTGCCGCCGGCGCTGTTGCCGCATCTGGACAGCGGCGCGGGCTATGCGCTGGAAGCTCTGGTGCTGGCCGGTGAAGCCTGCGGTGCGCAGGTTGTGGCGCCGTGGCTGTCGGTATGCCGGGTATTCAATGCCTACGGACCGACTGAAAATACTGTTTGTGCCAGCACGGCCGAACTGCGGCCAGGCCAAGCCATCACGATTGGCCGTCCGATTGCCAACACCCAGGTCTATATCCTGGACCGGCACCTGCAGCCAGTGCCGCTTGGCGTGCCGGGCGAGATCTACATTGGCGGCGTGGGCGTGGCGCGCGGCTACCTGAACCTGCCGGAATTGACGGCGGAGCGGTTCATCGACGATCCGTTCAACGGCCGTGCCGGCGCGCGCCTGTACCAGTCGGGCGATCTGGGCCGTTGGCTGGCCGACGGCAATATCGAGTACCTGGGCAGGAATGACTTCCAGGTCAAGCTGCGCGGCTTCCGCATCGAGCTGGGCGAGATCGAAGCCCGTCTGGCGCAGTGCGTAGGCGTGAAGGAGGCAGTGGTGATCGCCCGTGACGACGCCACGGGCGACAAGCGCCTGGTGGCTTATCTGACACTGGCGGAGGGGTGGGACGCTTCCGCCGCCGCGCTGCGCGAGCACCTGCTGGCCGGTCTGCCGGAATACATGGTGCCGAGCGCCTTCGTGGTGCTGGAGCGATTCCCGCTCACGCCGAACGGCAAGCTCGATCGCAATGCGCTGTCTGCGCAGGGCCAGTCCGCGTTGGCGACCAGGGTATATGAAGCGCCGCAAGGCGAAGTGGAAGAAGCGCTGGCGCGCATCTGGCAGGAGGTGCTGGGCGTCAAGCGCGTAGGCCGCCAGGACAACTTCTTTGAACTGGGTGGCCACTCACTGTTGGCGATTGGCCTGGTCGAACGGATGCACCAGGTCGGCGTGGAAACGAGCGTGCGTGCGTTGTTCGGTGCGCCGACGATTGCCGGCGTGATCGAAGCGCTGGGACAGCGCGAGCGCGCCGTTGTCATACCGCCCAACTTGATTCCGCCCGAGAGCCAGGTCATCACGCCGGCGATGCTGCCGCTGGTCGAGCTGAGTCAGGATGAGATCGACCGCGTCGTTGCCACGGTCACGGGCGGTGCAGCCAATGTGCAGGATATCTATCCTCTGGCACCGCTGCAGCAGGGGATACTGTTCCACCACATCCTGCAGCAGCAAGGCGATGTGTACCTGACGCCGACACTGCTGGCGTTCGACGATCGCGCCAGGCTCGATGCGTTTGCGCAGGCACTGCAGAAGGTGGTGGCGCGCCATGACATCCTGCGCACGGCAATCGCGTGGGAAGGATTGAGGGAGCCGGTACAGGTGGTGTGGCGCCAGGTGCCCGCGACGATGCAGATGGTCAACTTCGACGCCGGGGACGGGGACATCGCCGCCCAGTTGGAGGCCCGCTACAATCCGGGGCACTTCCGCGTCGATGTGCGCCAGGCGCCGCTGATGCGCGGCTTTGCCGCCTATGATGGAGCCAACGGCCGATGGCTGTTGCGCCTCATGCTGCATCATCTGATCGCCGACCACGTGACGCTGGAGATCATCGCTACCGAAGTGGACACCATTCTTGGCAAGGGCGAGGCTGCGCTGGACAGGCCGGTACCGTTCCGCGATTTCGTCGCCGAAGCCCGGCTTGGCGTGAGCCAGCAGGAGCACGAGGCCTTCTTCCGCCGCATGCTGTCGGATATCGACGAGCCGACCGCGCCTTTAGGGCTGGTCAATGTTCAATCCGACTGGGCCGCGACGGCAGAGGCCAAACAGGCGCTCGATGCGGATCTGGCCAGCCGGATTCGCCGGCAGACGCGCAAGCTGGGCGTCAGCCCGGCCAGCCTGATGCACGTAGCCTGGGCGCAGGTCCTGGCCCGTTTGAGCGGACGGCAGGACGTGGTGTTCGGCACCATGCTATTCGGCCGAATGCGCGGTGGCGCAGCGATGGCGCGCGTGCCCGGCATCTTTGTCAATGCCTTGCCGGTGCGCGTCAGTGTCGGACAGGATGGCGTCGAGCAGAGCGTGCGCAAGACGCAGGCGCTGCTATCCGAGCTGATGCATCACGAGCATGCCTCGCTGACATTGGCGCAGCGCTGCAGCGCCGTCGAACCGTCGGCACCGCTATTCACTGCCCTGCTGAATTACCGGCACAACACCGTCAGCCAGGACGCCGCGCATGCGGAATGGAGCGGAACCGAGGTGCTGCGCTCGGAAGAGCGCACCAATTATCCGCTCAGCCTTGCGGTAGATGACTGGGGCGATGGCTTTGATCTGACCGCGCAGCTCAGTGTGCAGGCCGAGCCGGGCCGCATTTGCGCCTATATGCAAACGGCGCTGGAAAATCTGGTGCAGGCGCTGGAGCAGGCGCCGCACACGCCGGTAGCGGCCGTCGAGG
>NZ_JAPWHZ010000019.1:0-1177 GCF_030587265.1 Janthinobacterium sp. SUN137
AGAGGCTAACGTTATAGGGACAAGCGAATAAGTGCACATGGTGGATGCCTTGGCGATTACAGGCGATGAAGGACGTAGTAGCTTGCGATAAGCTGCGGGGAGTGAGCAAACACACTTTGATCCGCAGATTTCCGAATGGGGCAACCCACCCTTTTAGGGTATTGCATACTGAATACATAGGTATGCAAGGCGAACGCGGCGAACTGAAACATCTAAGTAGCTGCAGGAAAAGAAATCAACCGAGATTCCCAAAGTAGCGGCGAGCGAAATGGGAAGAGCCTGTACGTGATAGTCGGACCGATAACAGAATCCTCTGGAAATAGGAGCCATAGTGGGTGATAGCCCCGTATGTGAAATCGGACCGGTGGTACTAAGCGTACGACAAGTAGGGCGGGACACGTGACATCCTGTCTGAATATGGGGGGACCATCCTCCAAGGCTAAATACTCGTAATCGACCGATAGTGAACCAGTACCGTGAGGGAAAGGCGAAAAGAACCCCGGAAGGGGAGTGAAATAGATCCTGAAACCGTGTGCATACAAACAGTAGGAGCGGACTTGTTCCGTGACTGCGTACCTTTTGTATAATGGGTCAGCGACTTACATTCAGTGGCAAGGTTAACCGAATAGGGAAGCCGTAGAGAAATCGAGTCCGAATAGGGCGATCAGTCGCTGGGTGTAGACCCGAAACCAAGTGATCTACTCATGGCCAGGATGAAGGTGCGGTAACACGCCCTGGAGGTCCGAACCCACTAATGTTGAAAAATTAGGGGATGAGCTGTGGGTAGGGGTGAAAGGCTAAACAAACTTGGAAATAGCTGGTTCTCTCCGAAAACTATTTAGGTAGTGCCTCAAGTATCACCATCGGGGGTAGAGCACTGTTATGGCTAGGGGGTCATTGCGACTTACCAAACCATTGCAAACTCCGAATACCGATGAGTGCGAGCTTGGGAGACAGACGTCGGGTGCTAACGTCCGGCGTCAAGAGGGAAACAACCCAGACCGCCAGCTAAGGTCCCAAAGATTGGCTAAGTGGAAAACGAAGTGGGAAGGCTAAAACAGTCAGGATGTTGGCTTAGAAGCAGCCATCATTTAAAGAAAGCGTAATAGCTCACTGATCGAGTCGTCCTGCGCGGAAGATGTAACGGGGCTAAGCCAGTCACCGAAGCTGCGGATAT
>NZ_JAPWHZ010000019.1:1277-2642 GCF_030587265.1 Janthinobacterium sp. SUN137
CACGAAGCAATCGGAAGTGGTTCCAAGAAAAGCCTCTAAGCTTCAGTCATACGAGACCGTACCGCAAACCGACACAGGTGGGCGAGATGAGTATTCTAAGGCGCTTGAGAGAACTCGGGAGAAGGAACTCGGCAAATTGGTACCGTAACTTCGGGAAAAGGTACGCCCCGGTAGCTTGATTGGTTTACTCCATGAGGGTGAAAGGGTTGCAATAAACTGGTGGCTGCGACTGTTTAATAAAAACACAGCACTCTGCAAACACGAAAGTGGACGTATAGGGTGTGACGCCTGCCCGGTGCTGGAAGATTAAATGATGGGGTGCAAGCTCTTGATTGAAGTCCCAGTAAACGGCGGCCGTAACTATAACGGTCCTAAGGTAGCGAAATTCCTTGTCGGGTAAGTTCCGACCTGCACGAATGGCGTAACGATGGCCACACTGTCTCCTCCCGAGACTCAGCGAAGTTGAAATGTTTGTGATGATGCAATCTACCCGCGGCTAGACGGAAAGACCCCATGAACCTTTACTGTAGCTTTGCATTGGACTTTGAACCAATCTGTGTAGGATAGGTGGGAGGCTTTGAAGCGGGGACGCTAGTTCTCGTGGAGCCAACCTTGAAATACCACCCTGGTTTGTTTGAGGTTCTAACCTTGGTCCGTTATCCGGATCGGGGACAGTGCATGGTAGGCAGTTTGACTGGGGCGGTCTCCTCCTAAAGTGTAACGGAGGAGTTCGAAGGTACGCTAGATACGGTCGGACATCGTGTTGATAGTGCAATGGCATAAGCGTGCTTAACTGCGAGACTGACAAGTCGAGCAGGTACGAAAGTAGGACATAGTGATCCGGTGGTTCTGTATGGAAGGGCCATCGCTCAACGGATAAAAGGTACTCTGGGGATAACAGGCTGATTCCTCCCAAGAGTTCATATCGACGGGGGAGTTTGGCACCTCGATGTCGGCTCATCACATCCTGGGGCTGTAGCCGGTCCCAAGGGTATGGCTGTTCGCCATTTAAAGTGGTACGTGAGCTGGGTTTAAAACGTCGTGAGACAGTTTGGTCCCTATCTGCCGTGGGCGTTGGAAATTTGAAGGGGGCTGCTCCTAGTACGAGAGGACCGGAGTGGACGAACCTCTGGTGTACCGGTTGTCACGCCAGTGGCATTGCCGGGTAGCTAAGTTCGGAAGAGATAACCGCTGAAAGCATCTAAGCGGGAAACTTGCCTTGAGATGAGATTTCCCAGAGCCTTGAGCTCTTTGAAGGGTCGTTCGAGACCAGGACGTTGATAGGCTGGGTGTGGAAGTGCAGTAATGCATTAAGCTAACCAGTACTAATTGCCCGTACGGCTTGTCCCTATAACCTTAGCAGGT
>NZ_JAPWHZ010000002.1:0-1459810 GCF_030587265.1 Janthinobacterium sp. SUN137
ATCAGCCACTACCTGATGCACCGGTATAACTGGATACGACCACATCAGTTCAACCAGGGACTGGCACCGGCCGTCGCCGAAGAAAAACTTAACGTAGTGTCCGGGATGGGTTGACCACTACAAACCTCCTTCGGCTGGCTTGAGGATGACGATGATCTAGCTATAGGTAAAACGGGATGCCTTCATTCAGCACCTTCAAAAATCTGAGCTTGGAAAATTCTATTTTTAAACGCGGTCGTATTTTTGGGGATTGCTGTCATAAAATTCGTTTGCCTACTCGAATTTAATGGCTTGCTATTTAATTTTACTGAGAAAAGAAATTTCATTCCATAAAACTTCAAAAGCTGACTATTCATGCACGAAGATTGCTGTGTAAATAGATAAGAATTTCGTTTTTGTGCTGAAATTTTATGTGGAGCTTGGATTTTTTATATTTCCCATCACCGAATGATTTTTCAACGGCCTGCCAGTGTCCCAGATTAAAAATCCGTTGAGTGAGTGTGCCGAGAATCACACCGATACAGCGTCACCCATGCTCGACAGGACTGGCTGTGTTGTATTCCTTGTTTCTGCGCACTTTCGTCACATCTTATCGTCAATGAAATTAAAAATCATAACATTAAGGAAATACTGATCAATTCGCTTTTCGGCTAGGTCTTGCGAGCTGAACTGCAGCACGACGAGTCGAACAGGTGCATTTTCGGTCGACTTGAGGGGATGCTTCACGCGTTTCTGCAATCAGGACGGACTACGGAATTCAATGATCGTAAAGCCACTGCTGGCCAACCGACGCCAGGTTGGCGAAAGCGAACGACATGAACAGCTACGCATGTCACGTCGTCAAACTCGGCAAGGACAAGGCCGCACTGAGTCAGCTTCTTTTTGGCGGTGTATTCAAGGGCGGAAAAGCACCTTTGTATGTCGATGGCATGTGAAAGGGGACTGCTATTGCTATAGGTTAGCGAACCGCCGGGAGCCGTGCCCATTGAGTAAATCAGTTCTTCCCTAGAGGAATGGTAGCGAGTGAAAGAATGTTTAGCAAGCAAAAGAATGAATGCTTAGTATCAAATCTGCATGGGTGGATAATTCGGCCGCATCGTGCATCAGGGCGGCCAGGCGCAAGGGGGGCGGCACCAGTTCGGCGACGATCAGGCTGTGCTGGGCGACCGAGTAGAACACTTGCGTCTGTCCATTGAAGCGGCACTGGTAAGCGAGGCCGTGGGCGATGTCTTCGATGGCGACCTTGTCGATATGCGGGCGCAAGGGATAAAAACGGTTGCCTGAATAAGTGGATACGTAGTCGGTAGTAATCATTTCTGGATCAGCTCGCCTGCTTTGCACGGATGATCCATCCTACACCCGATGGCCAGCGCTTGCCTTCCGCCTGTCCTGCCTCCTCCCGACCGAGCCTATGCATCTTGGCAAATCCTTTAATTTATTTCATATCATTCATTGATATTTCTCAAATACACTGTGGAAATCTTGTTTGAATGAAACTTAAGGGGGGCAGGGCAATGACGGCGATACCTTCGGCAAGACCTTCGTATATCTATCAGGGCGGTTCGGTGATGATGCACTCGCCGCTGCAATTGAAACAGTCGGAAATGTACGGCTATTTCGTCCGGGGCGACCTGGCGAAGCTGCAGGCGACCGTGAATACCACCCTGAACCAGGTGGCGGGCAGCAAGATGACCCTGAAAGCCCTGTCGCCGTATGTGATGTTGACGTTTACGCGCGTCAACCATGCGGATTCCGCCAACCCCGTCGACCAGGCCAAGGGCTGGATCACGGAAGTCGATATCGTCACCTGGATCATGGTCGGCCAGATGGATGCCGCCGGCAAGCTCGCGCATATCTACTGGTATCCGTGCCATATCTTCGTCGATGACGCCATGGCCCTGATCAACGGGCGCGAACTGTTCGGCTACCCGAAGTATCTGTGCGACTACGAGATCCCCGCCGCCGGCAGCGAGCCGCTGCGCTGCTCCGTGGCCGCCAAGGGTTTCCAGCATTTTTCGCCGGAAACAAAACTGGCACTGCACCCTTTGCTGGAAGTCAACGCCACCGTGCAGACGGGGCAGCACAAGCCCATCAACAGTTTCCTGGAACTCATCGAGCAGGCGTTCCAGATTTTCCTGTCCATCCCCGATTTCTTTGACATGGACCAGGCCGGCTGGGCCGATGTTTTGTCGCTGCTGCGCAATCCCCGCATCGACCAGATTTTCCTCAAGCAATTCCCCGACAGCGCGGGCGTGAAAGCCGTGTACCAGGCCCTGGTGGCCGCGCCGGCCGAGATCAACCGCCTGCACAGCGCGCGCCTGCTCGGCTACGAATACGAATGCACGCTGCACGCCTTCGACAGCTTCCCGCTGGACCAGACCCTGGGCCTGAAACTGGGGCCGCAGGCGGCGATCTTGCCGTTCCAGGTGAATTTCGACTTCACGGCCATGCCGGGCGAGGAACTGGTCGACAATTCCCGCATCGCGCCGGAAAAGATCGCCATCCTCGGCGGCGGCGTGGCGGCCATGACCACGGCGTACTATCTGACGAACCAGCCGGGCTGGCAAAACCGGCACGCCATCACCGTGTACCAGCTGGGCTGGCGCCTGGGCGGCAAGGGCGCCAGCGGACGCAATGCGCAAGCGGGCCAGCGCATCGAGGAGCACGGCCTGCACATCTGGTTCGGCTTCTACGCGAACGCTTTCAAGATGATCAAGGAAGCGTATGCGAGCCTGGACCGTCCGCCCGGCGCGCCGCTGGCCACCTGGCGCGACGCTTTCAAGCAGCACGATTACGTGGCCCTGTCGGAAGACGTCAAGGGCAAGTGGCGCAACTGGTCCATCGTCTTTCCCACCTTGCCGGGCGAGCCGGGCGAGGGCGGCGAAGACATCACCCTGTGGCAGATGGCCGTCGCCATGGTGGGCTGGATCGAGCAGTGGATACGCCAGATCCGGCAGGTGGCGGACGCCGATGCGCGCATCGTGCGCGCCAGCGCATCGCAAGGCGAGGGCGTGTGGCCGGGCTGGCTGCGCCGCCTGGCCGATGAAGTGGTGGGGCAGGCCGATGAGCTGGGACTGGACGTGGGCCTGTCCGTGGGCGCGCTGGCGGCGCTGGTGGCCGACCTGGCGCCGGACTCCACGCGCCATGACCAGGCCCGCCACCAGCTGCTGGCCAGCACCCTGAACGGCATCCGCGCCTGGCTGCGCCTGCGCTACCGCGCCCTGATCGATGGCGACGATGAATTGCGCCGCCTGTTCATTTGCCTGGACCTGGGCATCACGGTCATGAAGGGCATGTTCCAGGATGGCGTGTTCAAGAACGGCTTCGACGTCATCAACGATATCGACTTGCGCGACTGGCTGCGCAAGCATGGCGGCGACGAGCAGTCCAGCGTCAACTCGGCGCCCGTGCGCGGCTTCTATGACCTGGTGTTCGCGTATGAAAGCGGCGATTTCGCGAAGCCGAACATCGAGGCGGGGACGCTGTTGCGGGCGATGGCGCGCATCGGCCTGGCCTACAAGGGCGGCATCATGTTCAAGATGCAGGCCGGCATGGGCGACACGATCTTCACGCCGCTGTACCAAGTGTTGAAAAAAAGGGGCGTGGAATTCAAGTTCTTCCAGCGCGTGGAAGAACTGGTGCCGGGCGCGGGCGACATCGACAGCATCCGCATCACCGAGCAGGTGCAATTGAAGGACCCCGCCGCCGGCTATGCGCCGCTGGTCGACGTGAAAGGCCTGGCGTGCTGGCCCAGCGCCCCCGATTATGCGCAGATCGAAGCGGCGCAGGCGGCGCTGCTGCAAGCGCAGGACGTCAACCTGGAATCGTACTGGAGCGACTGGCCGCAGCAGTACCAGCAAGCGTTCGGCCGCGCGCTGCCCGCCACGGTATTGAAGAAGGGCGTCGACTTCGACAAGGTGGTGTTCGGCATTTCCATCGGCTCGCTGCCCGCCCTGTGTCCGCAACTGCTGGCGCAAAGCCCGGCCCTGCAACTGGCGGCCGACAAGGTGAAAACCGTGGCCACGCAGGCCTATCAGGTATGGCTCAACAAGGATTTGCGTCAGATGGGCTGGACCACGCAACCGAAGGGCCAGCAGCCGGTGCTGTCGGCCTTCACGGAGCCGTACGACACGTGGGCGCCGATGGATCAATTGTTGGCGCACGAGGATTGGCCGGCGGGACTGGCGCCGAAAAACGTCTCCTACTTTTGCAGCGCCTTCCCTGTCGACAGCTATCCTCCCGTCACCGACACGGATTTCCCGGCCCGCTGCGCGGCCAGGGCGAAGCAGGGTGCGCTGCACCAGCTGGAGCACGAGATCGGCGCCCTGTGGCCGGAGGCGGGCGGGCCGGGCGCGTTTCCATGGCAATGGCTGGTCGACGCCAAGGCGGCCACGGGCGCGGCCCGTTTCGACAGCCAGTACTGGCGCGCCAACGTCGACCCGTCCGAGCGCTATGTGATGTCGGTGGTGAACAGCACGCAGTACCGGCTGGCCGCCGACCAGTCAGGCTTTTCCAATTTGTTCCTCACGGGCGACTGGATCAAGACGGGCATCAACGCGGGCTGCGTGGAAGCGGCCGTGATGGCGGGCATGCAGACGTCGCGCGCCATGACGGGGTATCCGGCCGTGATCCAGGGCGAGACGGATTTTTAGTTATTTCGCTATGATGGCGTTTCATTGTTCCCTGCGCGAGCGAATCATGCAACGCCTGCTGCTGTTGTTTCTGATCTGTATCAACCTGCACGCGGTCGCCGCGCCGCCCGGCGCGATCGTGCTGTGGCCCGGCGCGCCGCCCGGTGGCGCGGCGCCGGGCCCGCAGCGCGACAGCGCCAAGGGATCCATCACGCAGGTCGAACAACCGTATCTGATCGCCCACCGCCCGGCGCAGCCGAACGGCATCGCCATGCTCCTGGTCAGCGGCGGCGGCTATGCGCATATCGAGGCGGGCAAGGAGAGCGGCCCCACCGCCCGCTGGCTGCAGGCGCAAGGTATCACGGCGTTTGAACTCGTGTACCGCCTGCCGCAGGAGGGCGGAGGCGTCAGCGCGCCGTTCCAGGATGGCCAGTGCGCCATGCGCGTGATCCGTGCGCGCGCGGCCGAGTGGGGCATCGACCCGGCGCGCATCGGCATGCTGGGATTTTCTGCCGGCGCGCACCTGACCGGCATGACGGCCGTGCAGGCCGACGCGGCCCGCTACGCGCCCGTCGATGCGGTCGATGCCGTCTCTGCGCGCCCCGACTTTGCCGTGCTGCTGTACCCCGTGCTGACCATGCAAGCGCCATTCGACACGACGCATGCGAAAAAGCAGTTGCTGGGACGTCGCCCCGCGCAGGCGGCGCGCGACGCGCTGTCGGTGGAATTGCACGTCGATGCGCGCACGCCGCCCATGTTCATTGCGCAGGCGCTCGATGACCCGATTGCGCCGCCCGAGAACAGCCGGCTGATGGCGGCCGCCCTGCGCCGCGCGGGCGTGCCCGTCGAAGTGCATTTGTTCCAGCACGGCGGCCATGGCTGGGGCCTGGGCAAGCCGGGCAGCGAGCCGGCCGCCTGGCCACGGCTGTTGCTGGCGTGGCTGCAAGCGCACGGCTGGATGGCTCAGCCGGCGGGCTGAGTTTCCAGGTCGCGCCGCGCCACGCTCAGCGCCTCCTGCAACTGCGGCAGGAACTGTTCCACGTTATCGAGCTGGCCGTTCGAGGCCAGGGTTTCCATCTGGTGGCACAGGCCGTGCAGGGTGGGGCGGCTCAGGTAGCCGGCGCTGCCCTTCAGGGCGTGGAAGGCGGCGGCGGCGGCGCTGGCGTTGCCATCGCGCACGGCGTGGCAAGCCAGGTCCAGGCGCCGCGGCGCTTCCGTCAGGAACGCTTGCGCGATGCGCTGCAAATGCTGCGGCGACAGGCCGGCCAGCGGCAAAATGTGCACGGGCGCCGTCATGGGGTCGGCCGGCGTCTCCGCCTGCGCCGTGTTGGCCTCGTCCAGGCCGAACTGGCGCGCCAGGCTGTCGTCCTCGATGGGCGCGGCAGGCGGCAGCGCGTGGCCGCGCGCCAGCAGCAGGTCGATGAGGGCGTCGATTTTCTCGAACAGCAGCGCTTCGTCGACGGGCTTGCTGAGGAAGTCGTCCATGCCGGCGGCCAGATAGCGTTGCCGGTCATGTTCGCTGGCGTTGGCCGTCAGCGCGAGGATGGGGATCTGCGCGTCGGGAATGGGGAATTCGGCGTTGCCGCCGTCGCGGATCAGGCGCGCCGCCTGTTCGCCATCCATCAGCGGCATGCGGCCATCCATCAGCACGCAATCGTAGGCGCCCGCACCCAGCGCGCGCAGCGCCTGTTCGCCGTTTTCCACGATGGTCACGGCATGCCCCATGCTTTCGAGCAGGGTGCCGATGATGATCTGGTTGGTGCGCACGTCTTCGGCGCACAGGATGCGCAGGCGGCAGGCGTGGCGCGCGTGGCGTGCCGGCCGGCGCGCGTCGGCCGCCGGCGCGCTGCCTGGCGTCAGCGGCAAGGTGAAATGGAAGCGTGAGCCGATGCCGATGCGGCTTTCCACGCCGATCGTGCCGTTCATCAGTTCGACCAGCTCCTTGCAGATGGCCAGGCCCAGGCCCGTGCCGCCGTAGCGCCGCGTAGTGGAATGGTCGGCCTGCTCGAATTTCTGGAACAGGCGCGGCAAGGTGTCCGCGTCGATGCCGGGGCCCGTGTCGCTGATGATGAATTCGATCTCGCTGCGGCCGTCGCGGCGCGGCGGGGTGCGGGCGAGCCGCACTTCCAGCAGCACTTCGCCATTCGCCGTGAATTTCAGCGCATTGCCCAGCAGGTTGATGAGGATTTGCCGCAGGCGCGTGGGGTCGGCGCGCACGTAGCGCGGCAAGTCCAGCGCCAGTTCGCGGCGCAGCAGCAGGCTCTTGGCGTCGGCCTGGCCCTGCACGATGCCGGCCGCGTCGCCGATCAGGGCCAGCAGATCGAAGTCCACGGTTTCCAGGGTCAGCTTGCCGGCGTCGATCTTCGAGAAATCGAGGATGTCATTGAGAATGGTCAACAGCGACACGCCATTGTGCAGGCCTATGCGCAGGTATTCCTGCGTGCGGCCTTTGACGGACTGGTCGCGCAGGGCGAATTTCAGCATGCCGATCACGCCGGCCAGCGGCGTGCGGATGTCGTGGCTCATGGCGGACAGAAAATCGATGCGGTGGCGGCTGACCACTTCCGCGTGCTCCTTGGCTTTCAGCAGGGCGTCGTTGCTGAGGGTGAGCGCCAGGGTGCGCTCCTGCACGCGCTGTTCCAGGTTGTTGCGCAGCAGGCGGATCTGGTCGGCCAGGGCAAAGGCCAGCAGCAAGCCGTCGAGCGTGCCGCCGAGCAGGGTCACCAGCTGGGCGTTGGCCACCATGGCCGGCATCAGGCCCAGGTTGGCCGGCAGGATCAGGAAGCCGGGCAGCATCAGGGCGACGAAGGCCAGCACGAAGAAGCGCGCCGGCTGGTAGCCGCGGCACCAGACGACGATGCCGCAGACGAGCGCCAGCAGCATCCAGATGCTGATGACGATGGTGGCCAGCGTGTGCGCATACGACAGGGCGAAGAAGCAGCTGGGCAACAGCAGCAAGGGCAGCACCAGGTTGATCTTGCTGATGCTGTGCAGCAGGGGCGAGTAATCGCGCAGGCGCAGGAAATGCGTGTAGAACAGGGTGCTGAAGACGGGCAGCAGGAAAAACGGTACGTAGTGCAGCTGCAGCAGGCGCCAGTCGAACAGGTCGGCAAAGACGTGGAAGGTCATGGCCCAGGCCAGGCCATAGGTCAGCACGTACAGCGCGTAATAGGCCGAGGCTTTTTCCAGGGTGATGGAAAAGATGAAGAAATTGAACAGGCCCAGCGCCAGCAGGGCGCCGATGGACGCCACCATGAGGAAGTTTTCCTTGCCCACCAGCTTGCGGTAATCCTGCTGCGTCTGCACGCCGAACAGCGGCGCGCGCGCGTAATAGGGGCTGGAAAAGCGGATCAGGATGTCATACGTGGCGCCGGGCGCCAGTTGCACGTTCCTGCCGTAGTGCAACAAATACTCGTGCGGACGCTGGTAGCCCGTCAGCAAGGTCTGCGGCGGCGCCTGCGGCCCGGGGCCATACACGTACACGTCGACCAGGTCGATCAGGGTGTCGTTCGGGTCGATGACCCAGGCCGTTTCGCCGCTGTCGTTGCGCACCTGCGCGTGCAGCCAGTAGGCGCCGCCGAACAGGTCGACCTGGCTGGCCGGGCGCTGGTGCGCCAGCCAGGCGGGCAGGGCGGCCGCATCGGCGGGCGCGGCGTCATTTCCGGCGAGAAACAGTTGCCCACCGTTGCCCAGGTGCTGGATGCCTTGCTTGCTCAGGGGCAAGGGCGCCGCCTGCGCCCCACCCGCCAGGCCCAGCAGGCCGATCAGCAGGCCGAACAGGAGCGGCCAGCCGCATAGCCAGGCGCAGACGCGGGAGCTGGAAGCGCGGTGGCGGGAAAGGGGCGGGTGGGCTGGCATCGATGGGTTTGGTGATGGTCGCGCGGGAAGCGGCGGCAACGCCGTTTGCTGTGGAGTGCCCATTTTAATCGACTCTTGCTGGCATACGGGCAATTTCATGTCCTGCCGGCATGACGCCCGCTCCGGTATCATGGCGCCTTTGCCCGCGAGATATTCATGCTCAGTCCCGACCAGTTCCTGGCCTTCCTGGCCGCCGCCGTCCTCATTACCGCCAGTCCCGGCCCCGACAACCTGATGGTGCTGGGCGTGGGCATGTCGCGCGGGCGCCGCCAGGGCATGGCGTTCGGCCTGGGCTGCGCCCTTGGCTGCCTCACGCACACCGTGCTGGCGACCATCGGCGTGTCGGCCCTGCTGGCCGCCTCGCCCACGGCCTTTACCGCGCTGAAAGTGGCCGGCGGGCTATACCTGGTGTGGCTGGGCATCGGCGCCTTGCGCAGCCGCGGCGGCGCCAAGGTCGATGGCGCGGCGGCCTTGCCGGACGAATCGCTGCTGCGCCTGTTCGGCAAGGGCTTGTTTGCCAACAGTATCAATCCGAAAGTCGTGCTGTTTTTCCTGTCGTTCCTGCCGCAGTTCATCATCGCGGGCCAGGGCAATGCCAGCTGGCAGACGGCGCAGCTGGGACTCGTCTTCACGGCGCAGGCTTGCGTGCTGTTCGGCCTGCTCGGCTATTTTTCCGGCGCCGTCGGACACTGGCTGAACCGCCGTCCGCGCGCCGGCCTGTGGCTCGATCGCGTGGCCGGCACCATCTTCATCGGCCTGGGCTTGCGCCTGATCCTGGCGCGTTGAGCTCTTGCCTGGCGGTAATGCGAAACGCCAGTTCCATCTGATCCTGCACGGCCATGGCGCCGCCCAGGACGGCGAAGGGCACGATGCCGAAGTCGCTCTGTTTCAAGAGCAGGCTGCCGCTGGCCTGCAGCTGGCGGCCATCGGCCGTTTCCTCAATCCGCACCGGCAACTGCAGCGTGCGCGTCACGCCATGCAGGGTGATGTCGGCCTCGAGCACTTCCTTGTCACCCGTGCGGCGCGCCTCGATGTTCACCCACGGATAGCGTTCCGCCTCGAGCACGCGCACCAGCATGTTGTGGCGCGTGCCGGCGATGGCGTCGGCCGACGGCGTCGTCGTCAAGCCGGCCGCCTGGCGCAGGCCGGCTTCATCCACACTCATCTCGTCGAGCCGGAAGCGGAAGTGCGCGCGTCCCGGCGCGGGCGCCACCACGCCCTGCAGGCTGCGGCTGGCCACCACGTGGTCATGCCCGAGCCGCGCCAGCGCGCCGCCGCGCCGCACGGTGATGGTCAGCAGGGATTCCTGCGGGGCGATGTGCAGGATGCGCACGCCCGGCTGTTGCCAGGGCGGCGCCTGCATGGCTGGCGCCGCTGCCGGCGCGGCCGGGAGTGAGGCGGCGGGCGGCGGGGTGAACGGGCTGCAGGCCGCGAGCAAGGCGCAGGCGCAGGCCAGCAGCAGGCGGCGAGGGGCGTGGGGCATCAATGAGGACTCCTGGCAAAGGGATGGCGGTGGCGCAGGGCGCGATGGGGCGATAGTAAGCGATCCGGGCACCGGTGCGATAGCCGCGACGCATGCGCGGCCGTTTTGCAAGACCAATTCCTTCAGCCGCATGCCCTGTCTTGCAGGGAAATGGACGTAAATGCAATGGAATTGGTATTAACAGCAGGCGCCAGAAAATGAATATGCGGCGGTGCAAAATCGAATGACGGGATTGCCGCGCATGCCGGGAAAAGGCGTATTCGAATTAATGCTGTTAATTAGCATTAATAGTTTCTTTTGAAAAACAAACTACGCGTTTGATAGTTTCGCATGATTATGTAAATGATAATTTAAATATAATGCCGAGCTAATCAGTATGCGGTAAAAATAGAATGTCGGCGTGTCTACACGATGAATTCGATGAATGTGTTGCGAAATATCAACGAGATAATTTAATTTCATTGTTGGAAACAAAAAAACCACTGTTGTCGTACGCTTGAAGTGTTACTTGTTCATATAATCGTGACAAATAAATGTCATTTTTATATTTGTCTGCATCTTGCAGCGGTACATTTCTTAGCGAACAACATGATCAAAACACACCAGGAAACGGCAGGCCGTTCCGGCCGCCACGCAGCTTTTTCGTTCGCCGGGCGCTATATGGGGATGCTGGCCGCGCTTGCCTGCCGCGCCCGCCTGCCTCATTTTTCCAAGTGTCATGTTGCGCCGCTGGCGCTCGCTTCCCTGCTGCTGGGCGCCGCCGCGCCCGCCGCCGCACAGGTGTTGTGGGAGGATTACCGCGGCATCGAGCGGGTGCCGGCCAATCCGCCCGCGCCCAATTACAACAACGGCTTCAACGCGGGCAGCACGGGCCGGCTCGCCAGCCTGGCGGCGCTGGCCGCCAATCCCGCCGCCAACGCGGCGCGCACGGGGACGTCGGCGCAGCTGGACTGGGCCAATGGCACGACCGCCAATCCCGGGCAGTTATGCAACTTCGATACGCAGCAAACGTCGGCCGCCTGCCGGGCCTGGATCATGGGCCGCGTGATGTACACGCTGGTGGTATTTCCCCAGGCGGGCAATTACAAATTCAGCGTCGCGCACGATGACGACGTGAAGGTGGATTTCTCGACCCAATATTCGACCAATTACCGCAATACCGTGTACAACGTGGCCGTGGGCAGCGTGGCTGAATATTCGAATAATGAAACGGATTTCCAGAATTTGGCCGGCAATTTCAATAGCGCCACGCCCGGCGGCTGTTATCTGGCCCGCGTCCTGTGGAATAACGTGGGCGGCATCAATTATCTGCACATGCGCTGGACGCGTCCCGACAATGTGACGGAAATTATTCCCGCTGCGCAATTGCGCGACCCCAGCCTGGCCAGTTCCTATGCCGACTGTACCAATAGCAAGACGGACCTGGCCGTCAGCAAGGTGGGACCGGCGCAGTTTTCCGTCGGCAAGCCCCTGAGCTACACCATGAAGGTGTGGAACCGCGGCCCGGCCCTCAGCACGGGCGCCACCTTCAGCGACGTGCTGCCGGCCAGCCTGAGCAATGTCAGCTGGACCTGCGCCGCCAGCGGCAGCGCTTCCTGCGGCACGAAAACCTCGGGTTCGGGCAGCAACAACGTGAGCATAACCATGGGCAACCTGCCCGTGAATGGTGCCGTCAGCGATCCCACCGCGGGTGCCTATCTGACGGTGACGGTCACGGCCACGCCGGGCGACGCCGCCAGCATCGTGAATACGGCCAACGTGACCGTTTCGCCCAACGAAACGGATAGCGATCTGAGCAACAACAGCAGCAGCACCACGGCCACGGTCAGGACGAATACCTTGACGGTGCTCAAGGTGCTGGCGCCGGCCGGCGACAGCGGCCTGTTCATCATGAATGCCAACGGCACGGCGGGCGTGCAGGGCGGCAACGGCGCCACGGCCAGCGCCGTGGTGCGCGTGGGCAACCTCGCGACGTTTGCGGAAACCGCGGGCACGGCCACCGTGCTGGCTCAGTACCAGAGCGGCTACAGTTGCGTGCGCACAGATACGGCCGCCGTCATTTCCAGCGGCGCGGCCAACGCGGGCAACTTCACCATGCCCGAGGCGCCCGTCGCCTGTACCATCAGCAACCGCCGCCTGCAGGCGGACATGCAAGCCGTCACGACGGTGCCGGCCGGTCCCTACAATGCCGGTTCGCCCGTGACGGTGACGGGCGTGTGCACGAACAACGGCCCCGACAGCGCGGCCGCGCCCACCTGCGTGATGAGCGGCTTGCCCGCCGGCGCCACGGCCACCTGCAGCGCGCCCGTGTCGCCCTTCATTCCCGGCTCGCGCATCAATTGCAGTTCCACCTTCAACCTGCCCGCCAGCGGCAGCCTGACGATCACCACCACGGCCGGCGCAAGCACGCTGGACCCGATTCCCGCGAACAACGTCGACAGCGACACCCTGGGCATCGTCAGCCCGCTCGTGCGCGTGCAAAAAAGCGTCGACAAGACCAGCGCCTTCATCGGCGACACCGTGCAGTGGACCTTGACGGCGAACAATACCGGCACGGGCGCCACCACGGCCATCCTGACCCTGACCGATACCTTGCCGGCCAACCTGGCCGGCATCGTCATCACGCCCACGGCGCCCGCCACCTGCGCGCCGCTGGCCGGCAATACGCTCAGCTGCACCGTGCCGGCCGGCCTGGCGCCGGGCGCCAGCGCCCAGGTCAGCCTCACTGGCGTGCCGACGGCGGCGGGCAGTTTCATCAACAGCGTGGCGCCGTCCGGCGGCAATGGCGCCAGCTGCGCCACGGCCGGCGCCTGCCAGACCACCACCGTGGTCAGCAAGGCGCTGGTGGACGTCACCACCACCCTGAACGGCTTTCCCGGTTCGACGAATGCGGGCGATGCCATCAGCGGCACGGTTACCTACCGCAACATGGGACCGGGCGCGGCGGAAAACGTCACATACACGCTGCAATTGCCGCCTGGCTTGACGGGCGTGTCCGTCGGCGGCGTGACGGGTGTGTACAACGCGGGCACGGGTTTCATCGTCCTGTCGGGCCTGCCGCCGAACCTGGCGGCCGGGCAGGGCGTCACCTTCAATCTCAGCTATACGCAGCCGCCCACGAACACCTCGTTTGTCACCAGCGTGGTCGGCACCTCTTCGGTCGAAGTGGCCAACGACTTGCCGAATACGGCCACCGTGATGGTGCCGGGGCCGAACGTGCGCGTCACCAAGGTGGCCGACAAGCTGACTGCCAACGTGGGCGAAAACATCACGTGGACGATCACGGCCAGCAATACGGGCAATATCGCCAACCAGGGCATCGTGAGCCTGGCCGATCTGCTGCCGCCCAACCTTGTGGTGACGAACGTGGTGGCGGCGCCCGGGGTGACCTGCCCGCCGCTGGCGGCCTGGGTGGCGTCGAGCACCCAGACGTGCACCATCGCCGCCGGCCAGCTGGCGGCCCTGAACGGCAGCCGTAGCGTCACTATCACGGCGCATGCGACGGCGGGTGGCAGCCTGGCCAACCGCATCATGCCGGCCGGCCCCGATAATCCATCCTGCGCCACGGCGGAAAATTGCAGTACGGTCACTGCGATCACCAGCCCCAAGGTGGCGGTGACGAAAACCGTCGACCACGCCAGCATCAATATCGGCGCCACCCTGACCTGGAGCGTCACGGCGACCAATAGCGGCGATGGCGCGAGCACCGCGCCCATCACGCTGACCGACACCTTGCCGGCCAACCTGACGGGCGTGAACGTGGCGCTGGTCGGCAGCGCCACCTGCGCCGCGCCGGTGGGCAATACCCTCACGTGCACGGTGCCGGCCGGCCTGGCCGCGAATGGCGGCGTGGCCGGTTTCACCGTCACGGCCCAGCCTGCGGCGGCGGGAACGTATGCCAACAGCGTCGTGCCGTCCGGCGCCGACAACCCGGCCTGCGCCACGCCTGCCGCCTGCGCCACCACCAGCACGGTGACCAGCCCCAGCGTGGCCGTGACGAAAGGCGTCGACAGGACCACCGTCAACCTCGGCGACACCATCACGTGGACCCTGAAAGCCATCAACAGCGGCAGCGGCCCCACGAATGGCCCGATCACCCTGACCGACACCTTGCCCGCCAACGTGGGCGCGCTGCAGATCCTGCCGGTGGCGCCCGCCAGTTGCGGCGTGCCCGCCGGCACCACGTTGACGTGCACGGTGCCGCCTGGCCTGGCCAGCGGCATGCAGGCAACGGTGACCATCAAGGCCGTGGCGAATGCGGCCGGCACGGTGGCCAACAGCCTCGTGCCCGGCGGCGTCGACAATCCTGCCTGCGCCACGCCGGGCGATTGCCAGACCACCACCACCGTCACCAGGCCGAACGTGGCCGTGAAGAAGACCGTCGACAAGGCCAGCATCAACGTGGGCGACACGCTCACGTGGACCTTGACGGTGAGCAATAGCGGCACGGGCGCCAGCACGGGCGCCGTCACCTTGGCCGACACCTTGCCGGCCGGCCTGGCTAACGTCGTCGTCAGCCCGCAGGCGCCTGCCACCTGCGCGCCCGTGGCGGGCCAGAACCTCGCATGCAGCGTGCCGGCCGGCCTGGCCCCCGGCGCCTCGGCGAAAATCGTCGTCAGCGCCACGGTCACCGTGGCTGGCGCCGCCGTCAACAGCGTGCTGCCATCGGGCCCCGACACTCCCGCCTGCGTGCTGCCCGGCGATTGCGGCACCACCACCACGGTGGTCAAGCTGCTGGTCGACGTCACCACCACCCTGAACAATTTCCCGCCGAATACCCTGGCGGGCGACATGATTTCCGGCACCGTCACCTACGCCAACGTGGGACCGGGCCCCGCCGAAGGCGTCACGTACACCCTGCAACTGACGCCCGGCTTGAGCAATGTCACCCTGACGGGCGCCGTTGGCAGCTACAATTCCGCCACGGGCGTCGTCACCCTCAGCGGCTTGCCCGTGGGCCTGGCGAATGGCCAGAGCACCAGTTTCAACGTCAGCTACACGCAGCCGGCCGACAACCTGTCGATGGTGACGTCGAGCATCGCCACCACCTCGGTAGAAGTGGCGAACCACTTGCCGAACACGGCCACGGCAACCGTGCCCGGCCCCATCATCCGCGTGACGAAACTGGCCGACAAGACGACGGCCAACGTGGGCGAGACGATCACCTGGACCATCACGGCCACGAACACGGGCAGCCTGGCCAACCTGGGCGTGCTGACCCTGACCGACATCCTGCCCGCCAACGTGGCGGTGTTGTCCGTCACGCCGGGCGCGGGCGTCAGCTGTCCGCCGCTGGCCAGCTGGCTGGCCAACAGCGCGCAAGCGTGTACCGTCGCGCCAGGCCAGCTGGCCGCCGTGAATGGCAGCCGCAGCATCACCATCACGGCCAGGGGCACGGCTGGAGGCAGCCTGGGCAATAAAGTGCTGCCGAGCGGGCCAGACAATCCCGCCTGCGCCCAGGCCGCTTCGTGCCAGACGACCACCACCATCCTCAGCCCGCAAGTGGCCGTGCGTAAAACCGTCGACAAGAGCAATATCAACGTGGGCGAGGCGCTGACGTGGACGATAGCCGTGGCCAATACGGGCACGGGCGCGACCATGGGCATCGTCACCCTGACGGACACCTTGCCGGCCAACCTGACCCTGTGGCAAGTGTTGCCCGCGTCGCCCGCCACGTGCGCGGTGCCGAGCGGCAACCAGCTCGTGTGTTCCATTCCCGCCGGCATGGCGGCGGGCGCCACGCTCAATATCGTCGTCAAGGGCGTGGCCAATGCGGCCGGCGCCTATGTCAATACGGTGGTGCCGAGCGGTCTTGATAATCCCGTCTGCCAGCAGCCCGGCGATTGCAGCACCACCAGCACGGCCGTGAAACTGCTGGTCGACGTGACCACCACCCTGAACGGCTTTCCCGGCAGCACACATGCGGGCGACACGATAGCGGGCACCGTCAATTTCAGCAATATCGGCCCCGGCCCGGCCGAAGGCGTGACGTACAGCCTGCAACTGGCGCCCGGCCTGGCCGGCGTCAACCTCGGCGGCGTGACGGGCAGCTACAACGGCGGCTCCGGCCTGGTGACCTTCAGCGGCGTGCCGGCCACCCTGGCGGCGGGGCAGGGCTTCAGCTTCCAGCTCAGCTACATCCAGCCTGCCAGCAACCTGTCGACCGTGGTCAGCCGTATTGCCACGACATCGGTGGAAGTGCCGAACGACCAGCCCAACGTGGCCACCGTCACCATGCCTGGCTCTATCATTCGCGTCAGCAAGACGGCCAACAAGGCCGTGGCGAATGTCGGCGAGGAAATTATCTGGACGATTACGGCCAGCAACACGGGCAGCCTGGCCAACCAGGGCGCCGTGATCCTGACGGACTTGCTGCCAGCCAATATCGTCGTGACGAATGTTTCGCCCGACAGCGGCGTCACCTGTCCGCCGCTGGCCAGCTGGGTGGCCAACAGCAGCCAGAGCTGCAGCGTGGCCATCGGCCAGTTGGCGGCCGGCAACGGCCAGCGCCAGATCGTGCTGACCGGCAAGGCCAGCGCGGGCGGCAACCTGGCCAACCAGGTCATGCCGAGCGGTCCGGACAATCCAGCCTGCTTCCAGGCCAACAGCTGCCAGACGCAGACCACCATCACCAGCCCCAGCCTGGCGCTGAGCAAGAGCGTCGACAAGCTGGCTCTGAATATCGGCGACAGCCTGACGTGGACGGTCACCCTGGCCAATAGCGGCACGGGGGCCAGCACGGCCGTCGTCACCCTCACCGACACCTTGCCGGCCGGCCTGGCGAATATCGTCGTCACGCCCGCCGCGCCCGTCACCTGCGCGCCGCTGGCCGGCAATGTTCTCACGTGCAGCGTGCCGGCCGGCCTGGCTGCCGGCGGCAATGCCACGCTGCAAGTGACGGCGCGCGCCGCCGCCGCTGGCAGCCTGGTGAATGGCGTCAGCGCCAGCGGCACGGATAACCCCGTCTGCCTGCAGGCGGGCGATTGCAGCACCACCAGCACCGTCAGTTCGCCGCTGCTGCACGCCAGCAAGACGGTCGACAAGACGGCGGCCAACGTGGGCGATACCCTGACGTGGACCTTGACCTTGCGCAATACCGGCACGGGACCGAGCACGGCCATCGCCACCCTGGCCGATACCCTGCCTGCGGGCCTGGCGAACGTGCTGGTGACGCCGGTGGCGCCCGTCACCTGCGCCGCGCCAGCGGGCAATGTCGTCAACTGCAGCGTGCCGGCCGGCCTGGCCGCCGGCAGCGCCGCCACCGTCAAGCTGAGCGCCACGGCGACCCTGTCGGGCAGCCTCGTCAATGCGCTGCTGCCGGGCGGGCCGGACAACCCCGTCTGTGCCGTGCCCGGCGATTGCCAGACCACCACGGTGGTGTCGAAACTGCTGGTCGACGTGACCACCACCCTGAACGGCTTTCCCGCCAGCAGCAATGCGGGCGACGCCATCCGCGGCGTGGTGACGTTTGCCAACGTGGGGCCGGGCGTGGCGGAAACGGTGACTTACAGCCTGCAACTGGAAGCGGGCTTGAGCGGCGTCTCGCTCAGCCCCGTCAGCGGCGCGCCCGGCATCAGCGGCGTCTACAACAGCGCTACGGGTATGTACGTGCTGAGCGGCTTGCCGGCCACCCTGATCGCGGGGCAGAGCGCCAGTTTCAACCTGTTCTACACCCAGCCGGCCAGCAACAGCTCGCGCATCACCAGCGTGGTGGGGACCAGTTCCACGGAAATCGTCAACGACTTGCCGAATACGGCGACGACGAACTTGCCCGGCCCTGTGATTCGCGCCAGCAAGACGGTCGACAAGGTGAACGCGGCCGTCGGTGATATCCTGACCTGGAGCATCACGGCGACGAACACGGGCAACTTGCCGAATCAAAACGCCGTCGTCATCGCCGACGTGCTGCCCGCCAATATCGTCGTGCTCGGCGTGACGCCCGATGGAGGCGTGAGCTGTCCGCCGGCCGCCAGCTGGACGGCAGGCAGCGTGCAGTCGTGCACGATTGCGGCAGGTCAATTGGCAGCCGGCAATGGCAGCCGCAAGGTCGTCATCACGGGCCGGGGTTCGGTGGGCGGCAGCCTGTCGAATCGCGTCGTGCCCAGCGGCGGCGACAACCCTGCCTGCGATACGGCCAGCGCCTGCCAAGCCACGACGACCCTCGTCGCGCCGCAAGTGACGGTGCGCAAGAGCGTCGACAAGAGCAGTGTCAGCGTGGGCGACTTGCTGACCTGGACCATTACCGCCAGCAATGGCGGCACGGGCGCGACCAAGTCCGCCATCGTGCTGACCGACAACCTGCCAGCGGGCGTCAGCGGCGTGCAAGTGCTGTCCACGCAACTGGCCACCTGCGCGCCCGTGGCAGGCAATATTGTCACGTGCAGCGTGACGGCCGGCCTGGCGCCGGGCGGACAGGCGCAAGTGGTGCTGCGGGCCACGGCCAGCGCGGCCGGCGTGTTGCAGAACACGGTGTTGCCAAGCGGCCCGGACAATCCTGTCTGTGCGCAGGCGGCGGACTGCACCACCACCACCACGGCCATCAAGCTGCTGGTCGACGTGACCACCACCCTGAACGGTTTCCCCGGCACCACCAGCGCCGGCGACCAGATCAACGGCATCGTCAGCTACAGCAATGTGGGTCCCGGCACGGCCGAGAACGTGACGTACAGCCTGAAACTGGCGCAAGGCCTGATGGGCGTGACCCTGAACGGCGCGGCCGGCAGCTATGACGCCGTCAGCGGCATGCTGACGGTGACGGGCTTGCCCGCCAGCCTGGCGGCCAACGAACTGCACAGCTTTGGCCTGTCGTATATCCAGCCAGCCAGCAATGTGTCGACCATCGTCAGCATCATCGCCACCAGCTCGACGGAAGTGCAGTACGACTTGCCGAACACGGCCACGGTGACCATGCCTGGTCCCGTGATTCGCGTCAGCAAGACGGCCCACGTCGGCAATGCCAACGTGGGCGACAGCATCATCTGGACCATTACCGCCATCAACAGCGGCGGCGTGGCCAACCTGGGCGTGGTGACCCTGGCGGACATCCTGCCGCCGAACCTGACGGTGCTGGCGGTCAACGCCGATGCGGGCGTGACGTGCCCGCCGCTGGCGAACTGGGTGGCGAACAGCGTGCAAAGCTGCAGCATTGCTGCTGGTCAATTGGCTATCGGCAATGGCACGCGCAGCGTGCGCGTGACGGCCACGGGCACGCTGGAAGGCGTGCTGTCGAACCGCGTCATGCCGAGCGGACCCGACAATCCGGCTTGCGCGCAGGCGAACAGCTGCGAATCGAGCGTCGTGCTGACGGGACCCAAGGTAGCGGTGCGGAAAAGCGTCAACCGCGCCAGCGCCAATGTGGGCGACACCGTCGTGTGGACCATCACGGCCAGCAATACGGGCACCGGCCCCACGCGCGCCGTCATGACCCTGGTCGACACCTTGCCGGCCGGCCTGGCGAATGTGGTGCTCACGCCCGTGCGCGCCACTTGCGCGCCCGTGGCCGGCAATGTGCTCACTTGCAGCGTGCCTGCCGGCCTGATCGGCAATGGCGGCGAAGCCAGCGTGGAAGTGTCGGCGACCGTCACCCAGGCGGGCGCGGCGCTCAACCGCGTCGTGCCGTCCGGGCCCGATGCGCCGCTGTGCCTGTCTCCGGCCGATTGCCAGACCACCACCAACGTCACCAGCCCCAGCGTGATGGTCAAGAAAGTGGCGAACAAGGCCAATGCCAGCATCGGCGACACCGTCAGCTGGACCATCACGGCCACCAACAGCGGCAGCGGCGCCACCACGGCGGCCATCACCTTGACGGACGACCTGGCTGCCAGCCTGGCGGAGATCGTCGTCACGCCTGCCGCACCGACCACGTGCGCGCCGCTGGCGGCGAATAAACTCGTCTGCACGGTGCCGGCCGGCCTGGCGCCGAACGCCGTGGCCGCCGTCACGGTGAGCGCGAAAGTGGCGGCCAGCGGCACCCTGAGCAATACCATTGTGCCCACCGGTCCCGACTTGCCGCGCTGCGCGCAGGCATCCGATTGCACGGCCGTCACGGACGTGGCGAATCCCGCCATCGGCGCGGCGCTGGGCGTGGGCAAGGTGACCCAGCTGTCGGCCAAGGTCTTCACCGTGCCGTACACGGTGGTGATCCGCAACGTGGGCAAGGGCGCGGCGCAGAATGTGCAGGCGCTCGACAGCCTGCGCGCCGCCTTCCCCGAACCGGTCGCGTGCCGCATCGTCGCGCCGCCTGCCGCGCCCGCCATTGGCGGCAGCCGGCAGCTGGCCGTCAATCCGGGCTTTACGGGCGGTTGCGGCGGCAGCGACTTGCGTTTGCTCAATGGTGATGCGGCCTTGGGCGAGGGCGAGTTGAGCGTCATTACTTTCACCGTGGAAATCACGGTGCAGGAGACGACCTTGCCGCAGTACAACAACAGCGTGTTTGCCAGCGCGCTGGGCGGCAATGTCGCCAACGGAGGCGGCGCCATCAGTGTGCCGCCCGCCCCGGCGGCAGGCGCGATCGCCGCCAACCCCACGTATACGCCGCCCGCGGGCAGCCTCGTGTTCGATGCGTCCAACAATGGCGGCAGCCATGCGGGCGCCGTGGCCACGGCGGCGGAGGTGGCCGCGCTGGCGGACAAGGTCGACCCCAACCGCAACGGCAATGCCTCGGATACCGTGGGCGGCGTCGCCTTCACGGGCGAAGACACGCCCACGCCCGTGGTGTTGCTGCGGCAAGTGGTCGATGTCATCAAGGCCGTGTCGGCGCAACAGCAGGTCGATGCCAGCAAGTTCGAGATCAGCTACACCGTGCAGGCGGCCAACCGCTATCCTGCCGGTTACCCGACCTCGACCATGGTGCAGGTGGCGGAAAACCTGAAGGCCGTCTTCCCCACGGCCACGAACGTCACCTTCAAGCCGGGCAGCCTGGCCGTCACGGCGCGGCCCGCCGGCGCCACGGCTTGCGCGGCGAATGCCGACTTCAACGGCGTCACCGTGTTTGGCTTGCTGAGCGGCCAGGGCGACTTGCAGCCGCAGGAAAGCTGCAACATCGTCTTCACGGTACTGGTCGACTTCGGCAGCGTGGCGGCGATTCCCACCGTGCCGCAATTGAACCAGGTGTATGCGAGCACCATGCTGGGCACGGATGGAAGCGGGCGCAACATCGGCCACAGCTACAGCGGCGCCGGCGGGATCAGCACGCCGGTGGCGCCGGCCAGCGTGCTGGCCCTGGCCAGTTCGGCCGACACCTTGCTGCTGCCGGCCACGCCAGGCGCCACGCCGCCCAGCTTTACGCCCGTCGTGTTCAACACGAAGGACAAGCCGATGTTGTTGATCAGCAAGAGCGTCAACAAGACCCAGGCCGAGATCGGTGACAGCCTGCAATACACGATCGAGGTGAAGAACACGGGCCTGGCGACGGCGTTCGGCGTCAGCGTGCTCGATAAACTGCCGGCCGGCTTCCGCTACATCGACGGCACCACCACGCGCAACAATGTGCTGCAGCCCGATCCTTCCGGCAAGCCCGGTCCCCAGCTGAGCTTCAAGCTGGAATCGCTGGCCCCGAACGCCAGCGCCAGCTTCCGCTACCGCCTGCGCGTGGGCGTCGGTTCGCTGCAGGGCGACGGCATCAACCGCGCCCAGGCAACGACCACCAACGGCCCGCCCTCGAACGAGGCGCGCGCGAAAGTGAAGGTGACGGGCGGCGTGTTCACGACGGATGCCTGCATCGCCGGCAAGGTGTTTGTGGACTGCAACAACAACCACGTGCAGGACGGCGAGGAACTGGGCATCCCGGGCGTGCGGCTGTACATGGAGGATGGCACGAACTTCACCACGGACGTGGAAGGCAAGTACAGCTATTGCGGCATCACGCCGAACAGCCATGTCATCAAGGTCGACGGTGCGACCTTGCCGCGCGCCAGCCGCATGATGGAAGCGTCGAACCGCAACCTGGGCGATCCACACAGCCTGTTCCTCGATACCAAGAACGGCGAGCTGCTGCGCGCCGACTTCATCGAAGGTTCGTGCTCGAATCCCGTGCTCGAGCAAGTCAAGGCGCGCCGCGCGCAGGGCGAGGTGCGCAGCGTGGAAAGGGAGGGCGGCAAGGGAGGGGGCTTGAGCTTCAGCAGCCAGCCGGCCGCCGCGCCGGCCCAGGCAACGGACAGCGCCAACCAGCCTGTCGTCGCACCGCGCGTACCCGCCGCCGCGCCAGCCGCAGGAGGCAGCCATGTGCAATAAGCCCCTGCCACCTTACTTGCCGCTTGCCAATGCTGCTAAAGAGAAACAAGCCATGAAGAGAACTCTCCCCGCGCCCCGGCGCATGGCGGCCGCGCTGGCCCTGCTGGCCTTGCCGGCGGCCAGCCTGGCGCAACTGCCCTTGCCGGACCATGCGGCAAGCTCCGCCGTGGCGGCGCCATCCTTCCTTGCCGGCAAGGTGGGCGCCACCGATTACGCCATCAACCGGGGCGTGGCGCGCATCGCCGTCGAGACGGACGGGAATGGCGTGCCGGCCGATGGCCAGAGTCCCGTCAAGGTGACGGTGAGCCTGTTTGACGAGCAGGGCCAGCCCCTGGCGGGCAAGGCATTGCTGACCATCGAGGCCAGCGCCGGGCGCATCCTGTTGCCCGGCGCCCGCACCGATGAACTGGGTCCGGAACGGCGCGACGCCGACAAGGTCACGCCCGGCACGCAGCTGGCGGTGGAAAACGGCGTGGCGACGTTCAGCCTGCTGGCTCCCGCCACGCCGCAGGACGTGTTGCTGCGCGTGTCGGCCGGCAGTGTGGCGGCGCAGGGCACGATCAGTTTCTTGCCGGAATTGCGCGACATGCTGGCCGTGGGCTTGATCGACGGCATCATCAGCAAGCGCAGCCTGTCGAGCAGCGACATTTCGCCGTCGCGCTTCAATGACGGTTTCGAGCGCGACATCCAGCGCTGGAGCCGCGCTTTTAATAATGGCAAGGCCAACGTGGCGGGCCGCGCGGCGATGTTTTTGAAGGGAACCATCCGAGGCGACGCCTTGCTGACGGCCGCCTACGATTCGGACAAGGATACGCGCGCGCGCCTCTTGCGCGATGTCAATCCGGAAGAGTTTTATCCCGTGTACGGTGACAGTTCCGTGCGCAATTTCGACGCCCGCTCCAGCGACCGTTTATATGTGCGCATCGACCGGCAAAAAAGCTATGTGCTGTACGGCGACTTTGCCACGGGAGACGGCTTCAGCCAGATGACGGGCGGCGGCGCCGTGGCGAACTTGCAGCAGAGAAAACTGGGCCAGTACAACCGCACGGCCACGGGCGGCCGCGGCCACTATGAACAGGATGGCATCGTCGCGAATGCGTTTGCCATCAACGATAGCCTGAAGCAGGTGGTCGAGGAATACCGGGCGAACGGCACCTCGGGGCCGTTCGCCGTGCGCAACAACAACGCCATCGAAAACTCGGAAAAGATCGAGATCGTCGTGCGCGACAAGAATCAGAACGGCAATATCGTGCAGGCGACGCAGTTGCGCCGCTTCGAGGATTACAGCTTCGAGCCGTTCAGCGGGCGCATCCTGTTCAAGCAGGCGATCCCCGCGCTGACGCCGAATGGCGACCCGCAATCGATACGCATCAGTTATGAGGTAGATCAAGGCGGCGAGAAATTCTGGACCGTGGGCGTGGATGGGCAAGTGCAGCTGGGCAAGATGGTCTCGCTCGGCGGCTCGGCCGTGGAAGACAGGAATCCCTTGTCGCCGTACAAATTGCATAGTGTCAACGCGGGTGTGCGCCTGGGCGAGCACAGCCTGCTGGTGGTCGAGGTGGCGCGCACCACGTCCACCAGCTACAGCGCGGGCGGCAGCATCTACACGACGCCGTCGGGCCAGGCGGGCGAGTTGCGCGATGAAGTCAGCGGCAATGCGGCGCGGGTCGAGTTGCAGCACAAGGATGAGAAGCTGGAAGCGAAAGCGTTCTGGAACCGTTCCGACCAGGATTTCAATAACACGGCGGCCGGCATCACGGGCGGGCGGGGCGAAGCGGGGCTGAAAGCGGGCTACAAGCTCAGTCCCGCCGTCACCGTGTATGGCGAGGCCATCCGTAGCGACGAGCGCAGTACGGATGCCCGCCGCGATGCGCAGCGCCTGGGCGTGGCGTGGAATGCCAGCGAGCGCTGGCTGCTCGATGTGTCCGTGCAGCACATGAAGGAGAGCGGCGGCATGCCGTCGACGGCCGGCATCGCGCCGAACACGTCGCCGCTGGGCACGGGCTTGAATCCCACGGGCGGCTTCTTCGGCAACGGCACGGCGAACACGGCCATCGACCCCGTCACGGGCGGCAGCATCACCACGTTTGCTCCGATCAATCCCGGCGTGGGCGCGGGCGCGACGGTGCCGCTGGACGCCACCACCGTGCGCCTGGGCGCGCAATACAAGGCCACGGACCGCTGGACCCTGAATGGCGACGTGGAAAAAAGCATCGCCGACGCGGACCAGCACCGCTACGGCCTGGGTGCGCAATACCAGCTGGCCGAACGCAGCCGGCTGTATGCGCGCTATGAAAACCAGACGGGGCTGGCGTCCGCGTACTCGCTCAATCCGGCCGACCGCAGCACCAGCTTTGTCGCCGGCGCGGATACGGGCTACATGCCGGGCGGCACCGTGTTCGGCGAGTACCGCATGCGCGACGCCATGGATTACAGCCTCAGCAACCAGCGCGACTTGCAGCTGGCGTCCGGCTTGCGCAACACGTGGAACCTGGGCGAAGGGCTGGCGGCGAACACGAATGTGGAATACCTGAAAGTCATGAACGGCCAGCAACAGCAAGCTGTGGCCGTGGCGGCGGGCTTCGACTATGCCGTCAATCCCCTGTGGCGCGGTTCCGTCAAGCTCGAGTACCGGCGCCTGTTCGACAGCGACATCGCGCCGGGCAACCAGCGCCAGGATCAATGGCTCAATACCATCGCCTGGGCGCGCAAGCTGAGCCGCGACTGGACTTTGCTTGCACGCAACTACCTGCTGTACACGCGCAACAACGACGACGCCAGCGGCGCGCCCGTGGGCAACGTGCTGCAGGACCGGGCGCAACTGGGCTTTGCGTGGCGCCCCGTCGACGACAACCGTTTCAACGGCCTGGCCCGCTATGAGTACAAGACGGTGCGCGACCAGTCGCAGATCGATGGCGACAATTACCGCGCGCATATCGTTTCCACGCACCTCGATTACCACCCCAGCCGTCCGTGGTGGTTCACGGGCAGGGTTGCCGCCAAGCACAATAACGACAGGAACCTGCCCGCCGGGCAAGAGAAATACACGGCGTGGCTGTTTTCCGGGCGCACCGTGTACGACATCAGCAAGAACTGGGACATCGGCGTGCTGGCGGCCGTGATGGGCAGCCCGCAAGGGGGCAGCCGCCAGTGGGCCAACGGCGTCGAAGTGGGCTATCTGCTGGCGCAAAACCTGTGGCTGTCGGCCGGCCACAACTGGTCGGGCTTTTCCGACCGCGACCTGACGGGCGCCGACTACACGGCCCGCGGCCCCTATTTGCGCCTGCGCTTCAAATTCGATGAAAACTTGTTCAAAGGCAAAGACGCCACCATCAACCGTACCCTGGCCCGGCCATGAAAGCTACCATGACTTCCTCACTGATACCGACGATGACACCGATGATGACCACGACGATGAAACTGCTGCCGCTGGCCGGCCTGCTGGCCATGGGCCCGGCCCAGGCGGCCACGCCGACCCTGCCGGCGGCGCCGCTGGCCATGCCGCAACTGCGCATCAGCGACCAGGCCGTCTCTGCCGACCAGCAGGCGTACCTGCTGCTGCAGGAGCGCATCAAGAAGCTCAACGACGGCGGCGTGCGCGTGGGCGACTATTACCTGTCCAAGGCGCAATGCTGGCTCGACGTATCGTTCCACGAATACACGCGCAACGACCGCTCGGCCTTTCCCCTGCAGGCGCTGCAGGAATCGGCGAAGATTGTTGCCGCGCTGGAAGACGGCAGCACGCCCAATCCCGGCGATGCGACGCCGCTGGTGAACGACGCCACGCGCTTGCGCGACGACCTGTGGGCCGGCTTCAGCAAGCTGCGTGCCTCGCCCGGCTTTGCCTGCGCCGCGCAAAAGGTGGCGTGCGGCGAAGTGGAGCTGGCGCATGCGGGCAATGAATACAAGCAGCAGGGCTGGCGCCACGCGAACCCGTACGTGCAACTGGCCGAGGATGCGCAGGCGGCCGCCCAGTCCGCCGCGGCATCCTGTCCTGCCGAGCAGCCGAAGCGGGTAACGCCGCCGGACATCTTGCCGCCGCGTATCGAGCATGAACGCATCACCCTGGACATGGACGCCCTGTTCCGCTTCGACAAGGCGGGCGCGGCCGACGTGCTGCCGCAGGGCATCGAGAAAATCCGCGACCTGGCGGCGCGCCTGAAGCAGGGCTATGTGCAGATCGATACGCTGTCCGTGACAGGACACACGGACCGCCTGGGTTCGGACAGCTATAACCAGGCCTTGTCGGAGCGGCGCGCCCTGACGGTGAAACAGTTGCTGCGCGAACAGGGCATCGCCAATGTCATCAGCGCGTATGGCAAGGGCAAGGCGGAACCCGTCGCCGCTTGCGAGAAGGTGGCGCCGGGCGCGGCCCTGATCGCCTGTCTGCAGCCGAACCGCCGCGTGGAGATCGAGTTGACGGGTATCAAGAGTTCCGCAAAGGAGGGCGGCGCACCTTAGCGCTACGTCATAAGGCGGTCATATGCCGCTGTTATGATGCTTTTGTTGGCACACAGCATGCGGTGCGCAAATCACTACGTTCCGGGAGCGATAGGATGCAGGCATGACTCAACAGCTTAGCCGGTGAGCTCAACCATCGGCACCAGACAGGCCGGCGCAGCGTGAAATTGCTGCGATGGCAAGGCATGCAGGGTGAAAGCGGGAAAATGAAGGGGCTTTAATGAAGTCCTAAGCCTGACTTAGTGAAGGGCTGGCATAGTGGATACATGGCGCACGGAAACCCCGGGCGCAAGGTTGCCGGACACCTCAATGACCGGCACGATTTCCACTTTTTCATGTGTTTTCCGTTTTATCCCTGCGCTCTGAAACAGCGTTTCAACCGGCTGCCGCGACTTGCGAAGCCGGTTTTTTTTGCCCGGATTTTCGTGCAGGGCCGGAAAATGCCCGGCGCCGCCATACTGCGGCGCCGGGCGCGGGCGCTTAACCCGTTTGCTTGGCCAGCCATGCATCGACGGCCGGCAGGCGCTCGGTACGCACCTTGATACGGTACTTGATGCCGGCCACGGAACTGTCGGCGTCGCCGCGCGCGCTGGCCGGCAGGTTCGCTTGCGCATAGGCTTCCAGTTTGGCGATCATTTCCGGCTGCGCCGAACCGGCGGCCAGACGCGGGAAGTAGCGGCTGCGCGAACTGGCGTCGATGCGCGCATTGACTTGCTCCAGGTGGGCCAGCGCGAAGTCGAAGGCCAGTTCCGGATGCCTGCGCGACACGCGCGAAATCATGGCCGGGCTGTTGGTCACGCCCGGTTCATCCGTCAGCGCCAGCGCCAGCGCGCGCTGCGCCAGGGCCGCGTCGTCGGTCGAGGCCAGCAAGTCGTACAGCTGGTTCTTGACCAGCGGCGTCTTTTCCTGCTGCGCCCTGGCGTGCAGCTGTTCCCAGGTGGCGGCGTCCGCATGCTGGGCCACGACGCCCAGGATGGTGCGGCGCAGCGGCGCGGGCATGGCGGACGGATCCTGTTCGCTGGCCGCGTAGCGGCGGCGCGCTTCCGCGATCACGCCGGGCTCGCCCATGTCGCCGAGGATGGCAATCAGGCGGCCGCGCAGGGTCGCCACGCTCGATGCTTCGCCCGCGCGCGCTTCCCAGCCCGTCTGCGCCATCATCGGCGCCAGGCGCGCCATGGCAAAGCGGGCGAAAGCCTGCTGGCGCGCCGTGTCGCCCGCATACTGTTCATACAGGCCGTTCAGCGAGCCGGCCACGCGGCCCAGCACTTGCGGGTCGGCCGACAGGGGCGTGGCCTTCACCAGTTCCAGGAAAGCGGCCGGGTCTTGCAAGCCCGCCATGCCCAGCGACTGGCTGTCCGCCAGCAAGCCCAGCTGGTCGATCGGCGCCAGGCGCGCGAAGCTGCCCGCCAGCGCGTGCGTGCCGGCCGGCGCGTACAGGGTGCGGTAGTAGCCGCTCTGGCCCGCGTTCACCAGCAGGGCGCCGCAACCGGGCACGTTCAGGGTGGCCTTGCCATTCTTGACCAGCACGCGGGCCAGCTTGCCGTTGCCGACCGTCGACGCGATGACGGGCACTTTCCACGACAGCGGTTTCTTGTCCGGCTGGTCCTTGGAAAATTCCGTCTGCGTCAGGGTCACGCGCGTATTGCCCTTCCTGCACACGGCGTCGCCCACGGTGATCATCGGCACGCCCGGCTGCAGGGTGAAATCATGGGCGATGGCGCTGACAGGCTTGCCCGCGGCCGCGTCGACTTCGCGCCACAGGTCGTTGGATACCGTATTGCCATACGCATGCTTGCGCATGTAGCTGCGCACGGCCGTGCGCCACGTGTCGGCGCCCACGTACGCTTCGAGCATGCTGATCACGGCCTTGCCCTTCTGGTAGGTGATGCCGTCGAAGGCCTGGCTGGCCTGTTCCACGGTGGCGATGCGCTGCACCACCGGATGCGTGGTGCGCAGCGCATCCTGGCTCATGGCCGATTCGCGCCCGCCCACGTTGGACAGGGCCGTGTTCCATTCCGGGTGCAAACGCTCCGTGGTGCGGCTTTCCATCCACGAGGCAAAGCCTTCGTTGAGCCACAGGTCGTCCCACCAGCGCATGGTGACCAGGTCGCCGAACCACTGGTGCGCCATTTCATGCGACAGGGTGGTGTAGATGTTTTCCTTGTCCGACTGGGTCGAGATGGCCGGGTCGAGCAGCAAGCCGTATTCGAAGGTGAACACGGCGCCCCAGTTTTCCATGGCGCCGAAGAACTGGCTGCGGCCCGGCGCGGCGATGTTGTCGAGCTTGGGCAACGGGTAGCGCACGCCGAAATAATCGTTGTATTCGCGCAGCAGGGCGGCCGACTCGTCGAGCGCGAAGCGGCTTTGCGCCAGCGCGCCCTTCTTCGTGATGACGCCCAATTCCGTGCCGTCGGCCATTTTTGTCGCCCGTTCGAAGTCGCCCAGGCCGAAGAACAGCAAATACGTCGACATGCGCGGCGTGGTGGCGAAATACACGTGCTTCATGCCATTGCCCAGTTCTTCGCTGCTGGCGATCGGCATGTTGCCGATGGCCATCTGGCTGCTCGGGACGACCACGTCCAGCGCGAAGGTGGCCTTGTAGTCCGGTTCATCCCACGACGGCAGCATGCTGCGCGCGTCCGAATTCTCGAACTGCGTGTACAGCGCGCGCTGGCGTCCTTGCGGCGTGTCGTAGTCGAGCGAGAACAGTCCCGTGGCCTGCGTGCCGATCTTGCCGGTGTAGTCGATGCGCAACAGGTACTCGCCCTTGGCCAGCGGCTCGGCGAAATGCACGGTGGCCGTCTGCTTTTCCGCGTCGATATCGATCTTGCGCGTCATCTGCTTGCTGCCGCCCGCGCCTTCGATGGCGGCGGCGGCAAACGCCAGGTTCAGGGCATTGAAAGTGATGCTGGCCGTCGGCGTGTCGACGGCCACCTTGATGGCGGCTGCGCCCTTGAAGGTGGAGGCGGCGGCGTCCGGCGTGATCGACAGGATGTAGTGCAAGGGCGTGACGCCGCGCGGCAGCTGCGTGGTGGTGCCAGGAGAGTGGCTGGCCGAGGCGTATTTGGCGGCGGGTGCGGCGTGGCCCGGGGTAAAGGCGGCGACGGCGGCCAGGGCCAGGACGGCGGCGGCCAGTTGGCTGCGGCGGAAACGCGGAGTCGGTGTGCGATGCATGGTATGCCCTTCGTTCATGGGTAAAACGCCCGCCAGCCGGGTAGGCTGCGAGCGTTGATGGCGGTTGGGGGACATCGCTGGAACTGGAAGCCAGCGTTCCCGTACAGCAATCTAAGTGGAAACGGGGGCAAAGTCAACGCGCCGGGAGCGCCGCACCATCACGGTGCGCTGGTATGATGGGCGCCTGACCGCCTTGCCACAGGCCGGTGCCGCACCTGATTGTCAACCACCCTAACGAGACGAGACTTGCACATGAAACTGTATATCAGCCCCCGCACGCCGAATCCACGCCGCGTCACCATGTTCATCGCCGAAAAAGGCATCGCCGGCATCGAGGAAGTGGCGCTCGACCTGATGGCGGGCCAGCACCGCGATCCCGCCTTCCTGGCGAAAAACCCGCTGGGCCGCGTGCCCGTGCTGGAATTGGCGGACGGGCGCGTGCTGACCGAGACGCGCGCCATCTGCACTTACCTGGAAGGCTTGCAGCCGCAGCCGAACCTGATGGGCGAAGGTTTCGAGGAGCGCGCGTTCATCGAAATGGCCGACCGCCGCGTGGAACTGCATTTGTTCAGCGCCGCCGCCAACTGGGTGCGCCATGGCCATCCGGCCCTGGTGGCGCTGGAAAACCCGCAGTTTCCCGATTTCGCCACGGCGCAGGCGGGCAAGCTGCGCGAGATGGCGCAGTGGCTGGACCAGGTGCTGGCGCAGCAGCCGTACATCGCCGGCGAGCGCTTCACCATTGCCGACATCACGGCCTTCTGCGCGCTGGAATTTGCGCGCGGCCTGATGAAGTACCGTCCCGGCGCGGAAGGCTTGCAGCACCTGCAGGCTTACCGCGACCGCATCGCCGAACGCCCCAGCGCGCAGGCGAAGTAGGCCCATGAAAAAACGCCTGCGCCGGAAGATCCGGTGCAGGCGTTCTGTCTTGCGGGGGCCGTCAGGCCGGGTTGACTTCGAGTTCCTTACTTCAGCTGCTCCAGCAGGAAGGTGTAGGTCAGCGCCCACATCAGCGCCTGCTGGTCGTTATTGGCGGCGCCCGCATGGCCGCCTTCCGTGTTTTCCCAGTACAGCACGTCGTGGCCTTGCTCTTCCATCTTCGCCACCATCTTGCGCGCATGGCCAGGGTGGACCCGGTCGTCGCGCGTCGAGGTGGTAAACAGCACGCGCGGATATTTCTTGTCCTTGAAGACGTTCTGGTACGGCGAGTACTTGCTGATGTACGCCCATTGTTCCGGCACGTCCGGGTCGCCATACTCTCCCATCCACGAGGCGCCCGCCAGCATCTTGTTATAGCGGCGCATGTCGAGCAGCGGCACCTGGCTGACGACGGCGTTGAACAGGTCGGGACGCTGCACCAGCACGGCGCCCGTCAGCAGGCCGCCATTGCTGCCGCCCATGATGCCCAGGTGGCGCGGACTGGTGACCTTGCGCTGGATCAAATCCTGCGCCACCGAGATGAAATCGTCATACGCGCGCTGGCGGTTTTCCTTCAGCGCCGCCTGGTGCCAGCGGGGGCCGAATTCGCCGCCGCCGCGGATATTGGCCAGCACATACACGCCGCCTTTTTCCAGCCACGCCACGCCCGTGGTGCCGCTGTAGCTCGGTTTCAGCGACACTTCGAAGCCGCCGTAGCCATACAGCACGGTGGGGTTGCTGCCGTCGAATTTCGTCTTCTTGCCCATGATGGCGAAATACGGCACCTTCGTGCCATCCTTCGACGTCGATTCGAACTGCTCCACCTTGTACGGCGCCGCGTCGTAGTAGGCGGGCAGCGACTTGATCTTTGTGCGCTTGTCGCTTTGCGCCGTGGCCAGGTACAGGGTGGTGGGGTTGAGGAAGTCGGTCACCGTCAGGAAGTACTGGTCCGAGTCGACGGGATCGAGCGCGCTGACGGCCAGGGTGCCCAGCTTTGGCGCATCGACGGCGCGGCGCTGCCACTTGCCGTTCACGTGGCGCAGTTCCGTCAGGCGGTTCTTGACCTTGTCCAGGGTAGTGACGAGGATGGCCGATTTCGTCGCCGTGACATTGTCCAGCGAAGACGTGGCCGTGGGCGCGTACAGCACTTCCAGCACCTGCTTGCCCTGCATGAAGGACTTGAAGTCGGTCGCCAGCAATGAGCCTTGCGCATAGGTCTTGCCATTGACTTTCCAGTCCGAGCGCAGGGTGATGACCAGCTGGTCGCGCACGGTGAAGGCCGTCGCGTCGTCCGGTTTCGGCACTTTCTTCAGCTCGGCGCCGTCGCGCAGGAACATTTCGCCGCTGTAGAAATCGATTTGCCGCTCGATGAACTGGTGTTCGTGGCCGGGCGTGAAATCCTTGTAGGCGCCCGCGCTCAGGTCGTCGGCTTTGGCTTCATACAGCGTTTGCGCCTGCGCCAGCGGCGTGCCGCGCTGCCACTGCTTGATGATGCGCGGGTAGCCGGAGCTGGTCATCGAGCCGGGGCCGAAATCCGTGGAGACGAACAGGGTGTCCTGGTCGATCCAGCTGGCGCTGCCCTTCGCTTCGGGCAGGGTGAAGCCGCCGTCGACGAAGGCGCGCTTGGCCACGTCGTATTCGCGCACCACCTTGGCGTCGCCGCCGCCGCGCGACAGGGAAATGAGGCAGCGTTCGCCCTTCGGATACAGGCAGGAAGCGCCGCCCCAGACCCAGTTTTCACTCTCGCCGGCGGCCAGCTGGTCGAGGTCGATCACGGTTTCCCACGCGGGTTCGGCCTGCTGGTACTGCGCCAGCGTGGTGCGGCGCCAGATGCCGCGCACGTGCTGGGCGTCGCGCCAGAAGTTGTAGTAATACTCGCCTTCCTTGCTGACGTAGGGAATGCGTTCCTTGGAATTGAGGATGGTTTTCAGGCGCGCCTGCAGGGCCGAAAAGCCGGGCTGGGCTTCCAATTCCTTGGTGGTGACGGCATTGTGCTGCTTGACCCAGGCCAGCGGCTTGTCGCCGAGGACTTCTTCCAGCCACAGGTGGGGATCGGTGTTGGCGGCGGCGGGCGCGGGGGCTTGTGCATGGGCGATGCCCGCTGCGGCCAGGCCGAGCAGCATGCTGCTGGCGAGAATGCGATATGACGACATGTAGGGTTCCTGGTTGGTCCGATGGAGGCCGCGTTGCAGGCAAAACGGCGCAGCCATGGTGCCATGGATTGCTGTAAGGAACCAGTGTCTATGGGCGACTACTTAAAAAATAGCATGCTTTTCCAATATTGTTTGCTGGAATGGACGCAGGCCGCAGAATCTGCGGCGTGTCGCGCCTTTCAGCATATGCCAGGCCCGATCAGCGAGGTCAAGGTGAGCTGCGTCGGTTCGACATCGCCGCCGTCGCAGTGATAAATCCATAATGCCTCGTTGTCGCGGCTGTCGATGAACAGGATGCGCGTGTTTTCCTCGCCGATGGCCAGGCAATCCGCCAGTTCGGCAAGGCTGAACGGTGCTGCCTGCTTCGACCCCGTTCCCGCCGCTTGCGCCAGGGCCTGCCCAAAGCCGGCCAGTTGCCTGACTGCCAGGTACCTGGTTCCATCCACATCAACGTCCTGGCACAGCGCGTCCAGGCTGTACAAGGTGAAGGGCTCTTCATCCTTGAAAATCGCCACGCCGGGTAGTGACTTTGCGCTGCGGAGGTGCGCGAGATAGGCCTGGGGCACGATTACTTGTTCCCTGGCCAGCAACTTTTCCAGCTGCTTGCCGTTTTTCTTCGCGACTTTGGCGGCCTTGGGCGCAGCCGTCTCGCAAGCCTGCGCTGTCCAGGCGACCGGATTGAACTGGAACATCCTTGCACATGCGGGACAGTGCAGGAACATGAACGTCATCTTTTTGGCGATGGCCGTTGTTAAGAACGCGCCATCCGGGGCATCCATTGCGCTGGGGGCGAAGTGGCGCCCGCAGTCGCCATCGTAGGGACAAATGATCTCTGTCATAGTTCAGATTGGTGTCGCATTGAAGTAGTGTTCCATACGCAAAGCGATCTCCTCTTTTTCTTGCGGATAAGATGCCTTGGGGTTTCTTTCCCAGTAGGCAATACCTTCGTGCAAGGCCCACAAGGCTTTTTCCTGCTTGCCGGCCATCAGATAATAATCGTAGGCCCTGGCATGCGAGCCTTGCGCTTCGACCAGGGCCAGGGCCGCATTTTCCCAGTTGGACCGGTGGTCGAGCCAGGGAATGGCCAACTCCAGCAGATTGTCCCGCAGGCAGGCCATAACTGTTGTCCGATGGGACGGATCGACGAGCTGGTGTTCCTTGTCCTCCTTGCCATCGATGACAGGGAATTGCCAGTTTCTGATATCCCAGTCGGCCACATCACCAACGATATTGTTGGCAGGTTCGTGAGCGTAACGCGCCTTGTGCCATGAGGTGTAGGATCTGGATGAAACCTGATAGTGGCTCCAGAATGCCACACAGACATGCTCTTCATTATGGCGGTTGGCCTGGAAATGGATGGCCTGGACGAATTCGTTCCGCGCGCGCTTGAAGGTCAGCTGGCTTGGCGAGAACTTGAAGCCCGCTGCCGTCAGCGGCTCCAGCAAGAACGCTTCAATATTGGCGATGATCAGCGCTTTTGGCTTCATTCCGTTTCCTGGCATTCGTCGGTTGCGCCGCCTGCGGTCAAAACGGCGCTGCCATGTTGCCATAGATCAGCGCCAGCGCACCTTGCGGCGGGCAATCGTGCGAGGGGAAAACCTGCCGCTATTTTTCCTGCGCGCTTCCGGGGGCTGTGTGCTGGCCAGGCAGCCTGGCCACTACCTTGATCTCGAACTGGAAACCATACAGCCACGTCACGCCAACGGCCGTGACGGTGGGGTGGGGAGCTTCGCCCCAGTAACCGGCTTGCACGATATCCCAGATGCGCTGGAAGTTGGCCTGCGGGTCGACGATAAAGATGGTCACGTCCTGCACGTCGTCGAACGAGCAGCCGGCCGCTTGCAAGATGGCATTCAGGTTGTCGAAGGCGCGCCGGACCTGGGCTTCGAGCCCGGGTTCGGGCGAACCGTCTTCGCGGCTGCCGACCTGTCCCGACACGAACAGCAGGCCGTTGGCGCGCACGGCGGGCGAATAGCGGTTCTGCTCATACAGGGCTTGGCGGCCCGGAGGGAATACGACGTCGCGTTTCATCAGCTTTCCTTTGTCGATGCAGCGAAGTTGCTGCCTGGAGAACACTTTATCTGCTGCCAGCCTGCTGATAAAGCGGCCAGAATCGTCTGCACTGTTTGTATAATCCAAACAATCGGGTGGCGGAGGTGTGGATGGACAAGTTGGATACGATGCGGGCATTCGTGCGGGTGGTCGAGACGGGCAGTTTTACGCGGGCGGCCGCGACCTTGCATATGAGCCGCACGACGGTGACGCAGCTGGTGCAGCAGCTCGAGGCACGGCTGCGCCTGAAGTTGCTGAACCGCACCACGCGCAAGGTCAATGTGACGGCCGATGGCGCCGTCTACTACGAGCGCATCGTGCAGGTGCTCGACACCCTGGAAGAAATCGAAACGAGCTTGCCGCATGCCGCTGCCTTGCCGCGGGGCCAGTTGCGCGTGGACGTGCCCAGTCCGCTCGCCGCTTTGCTGCTGGTGCCGGCGCTGCCCGGGTTTCATGCGCGGTATCCCGATATTGTGCTCGACATGGGCGCCAGCGACCGCATGGTCGACGTGATCGGCGACAATGTCGATTGCGTGATACGCGGCGGTGACATCACCGATCAGTCGCTGATGGCGCGCAAGCTCGCCGACTTGCCGCTGGGCGTGTATGCGGCGCCTGCCTACCTGCAACGGGTGGGCACGCCCTTGCATCCGCTGGACTTGCAGGACAGCGCGCACCGCATCGTGCGCTTTCGCTGGGGACGCAGCGGCAACGGCTTTCCGTACGTGATGCACCGCGAGGGCAAGAGCGTGAAGATCCATGGCCAGTACGTGCTGTCGATCGACGACGGCAACGCCTACCTGGCGGCTGGGGTGGCGGGGCTGGGCGTGCTGTGGCTGCCCGAGTATATGGCGCAGCCGCACGTGGCCAGGGGCGAGCTGCTGCCGCTGTTCCCCGCATGGACGGTCGACGCCATGCCGCTCTATCTCGCCTATCCGCCGAACCGCCATGTCAGCAAGAAACTGCGCGTCTTCATCGACTGGGTCGCCGAACTGATGGCTCGGCATTCCGCCCCCGCTGTCACCGTCACGGCAACTGATTGACCCACACGGGCGCCGACCAGACGATATTGCCGTCGTCCTGCGTCAGCCGCGCGTAATAGAAATGGGGGCCGGGCGCGGGCGTGAGGGTGAGTTCGGCCTGGTCCGATACCTGTGTGACGGATCCATTGCTTCCCGGCACGCCGTGGAAAATGGCGACGGCGGCCGCTTGCCGCCCGGCGCTGTTGCTGAAGCTGATGGCCAGGTGCAAGGGACCGTGGTTGTCGAAGCGCTCGCCCATCAGCTTGCCGTTGGCCGTGAACAGCAGTTGCGCGTGCTTGTCCATGGTGGCAAACACGCGGCGCGCGCGCAGCGCTTCGAGGAAGCCGTCGCGTGACACGGGCGTGCCAGCGGCCGGGCTGGCCACCAGCACGGCCGTGCGGTTGCCGTAAGCCGCTCCCCAGTTGGCGCAGTGGTTGTCCTGGTTGCTGCTGAAGGCCACGTGATAGCCGGCCGCCAGGGCTCGGTTGCAGGCCGCCTCGTAATTGCTGCGCCGCGTTTCCGTTTCCTCGTCGTTGGTGGAAAAAGCGGACGTGTTCATGACTTCGCACAACACCATGGCCGCGTCGCCATCCGGCGTGTAGCCCAGCGGCTGGCCATCGACGACAAACTGGCCCGCATAGGCAGGGTGGTTGAACTGCCCGATCCAGCCCCGTTCGCGCATCAGCGCGTACAGGCCAGCGTAATCGCTTTTCGGCGTTTCCACGTCGGCCAGCAGCTCGCCCAGGGCATTCCTTTCCCAGCCCAGCAACTGGTCGCTATTGAAGATGTTCAAGTGGCCGCCCTTGTTGATGACGCCCCATTCCATGCCGTACAGGGCCAGGAAGCCGGGATGGGCGGCCGTATACGCGGCCGCTTCGGCCAGCCCCGTCTGGTACAGGGCTGTCGCTTCGGCAGGGATGGCAGCGGCGTTGGTGCCATCGGAACCGTCATACATATGGTTGTGCTCGGATGTCAACAGGGCGTCGAGTCCATGTTGCTGCGCATACTTGTAGGCATCGATGGGGCCGAAGGGCGCCGTTTGCGGTTCCTGCGCGCCATGACAGGCATCGAGCGCCGCGCCGCCGTCGCTGTGGCGCGTCTGGCTGTGCAGGTTGGCGTAGACGATGCGGTACGCTAGCTGGCCATCCAGGCTGGGCAGTTGCTGCAAGCCCGCCTGGAAGGCGGGTACCCTGGGCGGCGCGCCGGCCCCCCGCTGCACCTGGATGTGCCATTGCTGTTCCACCTGCGCTTCCTGCGGCGTGCCGGCATCGGCCACGGCCACGGCCAGCAGGCGCAGTTCATATAAACCGTCCGGGACCGGCACGCGCCGTGCGCGCGCATCGGCGTCGGCGCGGCCATCCCAGGGCAAGGCGACGCTCTGGCCGCCGGCCCCTACCTGTTCCGTGCCCGACCAGTGCCGCAGCACGGCGCCTTGCGGCCCCGGGCCGGACAGTGTCAAGGTCCAGCGCACCGCATGCGCGCGCCCCGCGTCGGGATAGGCGAGGCGGACCAGAAAGGTGCGCGCCTGCGTTGTCCGTGCACCGAGCGCGGCGCGGAAGGGCGCGACGACAGTGCCGTCGAGTTCGCTGTGCTCCTTCGGCTCTTGCGCGGCGGCGCTGTTGCTCCACGTTATGAGCAACACGCCGGCACACACGCAAGCGAGCCACGGCGGCCAGGGCGACCAGGGTGGCCGCCAGCGGCGCAGTGTCTTGAGCATCGTGGCCTCCCGCAACTGCTTCAGATGGTAAGTTAGACAAGAGTTGCTACGTGCCGGTTCCCGCATGCACCAGCAAGTGGCGTGCTTGCACCGTGATTGGCCATGATCTGGCGCAAAGCCAGTGCAAATGGTGCCGCGTACCCCTGAAAAAGCTGGCACGGCGCTTGCTACACAAGAGATACGGATCAACGGCGATCCCCTGAATAAACGCACAACGGTCCAACGACGGACCACATGGACAACGGCGTCCGCCCAGGCTGATTTTTTTGATCGGCGGGGGCGGGCGCCGTTTTGTTTTATCAACGGGATACTTCGGGAACCATCATGGCCAGCCAAAAAGCAACGCGCATCGCGCTCTTCTCCCTTGCCACGCCGCCCATGCGCGCATTCCACCTGACGTGGATGGCATTTTTCGTGTGTTTCTTCGCCTGGTTCGCCTGCGCACCCCTGATGCCTGTCATCAAGGGCGAGTTCGGCCTTTCCTTGGCGCAAGTGGCAAATATCAATATCGCGGCCGTCGCCATCACCATCCTCGTGCGCCTGATCGTGGGGCCCTTGTGCGACCGCTACGGCCCGCGCAAGACCTACACGGGTTTGCTGCTGCTGGGCGCCATCCCCGTGCTGGGCGTGGCCGCGTCGCAAAGCTATGAAAGCTTCCTGTTCTTCCGCCTGGGCATCGGCGCCGTCGGCGCCAGCTTTGTCATTACGCAATATCACACCTCCGTGATGTTTGCGCCCCGCGTGGTGGGCACGGCGAATGCGGCTGCCGCCGGCTGGGGCAATGCGGGCGGCGGCGCGGCACAGGCGCTGATGCCCTTGCTGCTGGGCGCCGTGCTGATGCTGGGCGTATCCGAATCGCTGGGCTGGCGCATTGCGCTGCTGGTGCCGGGCGTGCTGATGCTGGTGATGGCTGCCCTCTACTGGCGCTATACGCAGGATTGCCCGGAAGGTAATTACGCGGACTTGCGCGCCGCTGGCGTGGCTATTGAGGGTGGAAAGGCCGGACATGCTCCGGCCGGTGGCTGGGACAGCTTCAAGGCCGCCAGCAGCAATTATCGCGTGTGGCTGCTGTTCGTCACCTACGGCGCCTGCTTCGGCATCGAAATCTTCATCCACAACATCGCCGCCGTGTACTACGTCGACCATTTCGGCCTGTCCTTGAAATCGGCGGGACTGGCCGCCGGCAGCTTCGGCTTGCTGGCCCTGTTTGCCCGGGCTTTGGGCGGCTGGATGTCGGATAAATTGGCCCTGCGCGGCAATTTGAACAGCCGCGTGACCCTGCTGTTCATGCTGATGATAGGCGAAGGCGTGGGCTTGCTGTGGTTTGCCAAGGTCGACAGCGTCACGTACGCCGTCATCGCCATGCTGGTCTTCGGCCTGTTCACCCACATGGCGTGCGGCGCGACCTATGCGCTGGTGCCCTTCATCGACAGCCGCGCGCTGGGCGGCGTGGCCGGCATCATCGGCGCGGGCGGCAATGTGGGCGCCGTGGCGGCCGGTTTCCTGATGAAGGGCACGGGCGATATCCGCCAGACCTTGATCATCCTCAGCGCGCTGGTGGTGATCTCGGCCCTGTGCGCCATCGCCGTGCGCTTTACCCGCGAAGCGGCCGAACCGAACATGGCCGCGGCCTGAGGAGACAGCAATGAACCACCCCTTGAACATCGTCGTCCTTGGCCATGGCATGGTCGGGCATAAATTCCTCGAACGCCTGGCCCTGGAAAACGCGCCGCACCTGCACGTCACCGTGCTGTGCGAAGAGCCGCGCCCCGCCTACGACAGGGTGCACCTGTCTGAATTTTTCAGCGGCAAATCGGCCGACGACCTCTCCTTGGTGGCGCCCGGCTTCTTCGACAAGGGCAACGTCGTCCTGAAGCTCAATGCGCGGGCCGTGTCCATCGACCGCGCCGCGAAAACCGTCACGGCCAGCACGGGCGAAGTCTTGATCTACGACAAACTCGTGTTTGCCACCGGCTCGACGCCGTTCGTGCCGCCGCTGCCGGGCAAGGAGCGCGACGGCTGCTTCGTCTACCGCACCATCGAAGACCTGGAAGCCATGCTGGCCTGGGGCGCCCAGTCCCGCACCGGCGTGGTGATCGGCGGCGGCCTGCTGGGCCTCGAATGCGCGAAGGCCCTGCGCGACCTGAAGCTCGACACCCATGTGGTGGAATTCGCGCCGCGCCTGATGGCCGTGCAGGTGGACGAGGGCGGCGCGCGCGTCCTGCGCCGCAAGATCGAGGAACTGGGCGTGACCGTGCACACGCAAAAAAATACCCTGGCCATCGTCGACGGCGAGGCGGCCACGCACCGCATGCAGTTCGCCGACGGCAGCCACCTGGAAGCGGACATGATCGTCTTCTCGGCCGGCATCCGCCCCCGCGACGAACTGGCGCGCGCCTGCGGCCTGGACGTGGGGCCACGCGGCGGCATCGCCATCGACGACAGCTGCGTCACCTCCGACCCGGACATTTATGCCATCGGCGAATGCGCGCTGTGGGGCGGTCTGGTGTTCGGCTTGGTGGCGCCCGGCTATGAAATGGCGCGCATCGCGGCGCGCCATGTGCTGCAGGAGGAGGAAGGAGAAGCGGGCGAAGCGTCGTTCAAGGGCGCCGACATGAGCACCAAGCTCAAATTGATGGGCGTGGACGTGGCCAGCCTGGGCGACCCGCACGGCAATGCGCCGGGCAGCCGCTCCTACCAGTTCATGGACGAGCGCAAGCAGATCTACAAGAAGATCGTCGTTTCCGATTGCGGCAAGTACCTGCTGGGCGGCGTGATGGTGGGCGACGCCAGCGAATACGGCACCTTGCTGCAGATGATGCTCAACAAGATAGAGCTGCCGGCATCGCCCGAATTCCTGATCCTGCCGCAGGCGGACGGCCAGCAAAAGATTGGCCTGGGCGTGGACGCCTTGCCCGAATCGGCGCAAATCTGCTCGTGCAACGACGTGTCGAAAGGCGCGCTGTGCGCGGCCGTCGCCGGGGGCGCCACCACCATCGGCGCTTTGAAAAGCTGCACGAAAGCGGGGACGGCTTGCGGCGGCTGCGTGCCGCTCGTGACGCAGATCATGAAGGCGGAAATGCAAAAGCAGGGCCTGGCAGTCAACAACCACGTGTGCGAACACTTTGCGTACTCGCGCCAGGAGCTGCACCACTTGGTGCGCGTGGGCAAGATCCGCAGCTTCGGCGCGCTCCTGGGCGCGCATGGCCAGGGTTTGGGGTGCGACGTGTGCAAGCCCGTGGCGGCGAATATCCTGGCCTCTTGCTGGAACGATTTCGTGCTCTCTCCCGTGCACGCCAGCTTGCAGGACAGTAACGATTATTTCCTTGGCAATATCCAGAAGGATGGCACCTATTCCGTCGTGCCGCGCATGCCGGGCGGCGAAGTGACGGCCGACGGCTTGATCGCCGTGGGCATGGTGGCGAAAAAATACGGTCTCTACACGAAAATCACGGGCGGCCAGCGGGTCGACCTGTTCGGCGCGCGCGTCGACCAGTTGCCAGCCATCTGGGAAGAACTGATCGCGGCCGGCTTCGAGTCGGGCCACGCCTACGGCAAATCCTTGCGCACGGTCAAATCGTGCGTCGGCTCCACCTGGTGCCGCTACGGCGTGGCCGACAGCGTGGGCTTTGCCATCCAGCTGGAAAACCGCTACAAGGGCTTGCGCACGCCGCACAAGATCAAGTTCGGCGTTTCCGGCTGCACGCGCGAATGCGCCGAGGCGCAAGGCAAGGATATCGGCCTGATCGCCACGGAAAAGGGCTGGAATCTGTACGTATGCGGCAATGGCGGCATGAAACCGCGCCATGCGGAATTGCTGGCGTCCGATCTCGACGAAGCCACCCTGGTGCGCTACGTCGACCGCTTCCTGATGTTTTACGTGCGCACGGCCGACCGCCTGCAGCGCACCAGCGTGTGGCGCGACAACCTGGAAGGGGGTCTCGACTACCTGAAGTCCGTCGTCGTGGCCGACCGCCTGGGCATCGCCCACGAACTGGAGGCGGACATGCAGCACGTGGTCGACACCTATGCGTGCGAGTGGCAGGCAGCCGTCACGGACCCCGCCGTGCGGCAGCGCTTCCGCCATTTCGTCAACAGCGAAAAGAACGATGAAAACGTGGTGTTCGTCGAAGAGCGGGGCCAGATCCGGCCTGCCACGCTTGACGAACGCCGCGGCACCGTGATCCCCATCCTTGCCGTGGAGGCTTGAGCCATGAATGCGATGAATGAACTTTCCGGCGCCACCGCCGACAACTGGGTGGCCATCTGCCCCTTGACCGACATCGTGCCCGACACGGGCGTGTGCGCCTTGCTCAATGGGCGCCACGTGGCCGTGTTCCGCGTCGGCGATGCCGCGCCGCGCGTGTACGCCATCGACAATATCGACCCGAACGCGGGCGCTTCCGTGCTGTCGCGGGGCCTCGTGGGCAGTATCGGGGAGCGCGTCGTCGTCGCCTCGCCCATCTACAAGCAGCATTTCGACCTGGCCAGCGGCGAGTGCATCGAAGCGCCGGAACACTCGGTCGCCGCCTGGCCGGCGCGCGTGTTTGCGGACATGGTGTGGGTGGCCCTGTGAATCCGCCAGTCAGGGCCACTGCGCGTCCCTCGCTGATCGTCGTCGGCAACGGCATGGCCGGCATGCGCACGGTCGAGGAGCTCTTGAAACTCGCGCCGGACCTGTACGACATCACCGTGTTTGGCGCCGAGCCGCACGGCAATTACAACCGCATCCTGCTGTCGCCCGTGCTGGCCGGCGAAAAGTCGGTGGACGACATCATGCTGCATACGCGCGACTGGTATGCGCACAACGGCATCACCCTGCACGCGGGCGACCCCGTCGTGCGCATCGACCGCCAGGCGCGCACCGTGCAGTCGCTGTCCGGCATCACGGTTGCCTATGACCGCCTGCTGCTGGCCACCGGTTCCACGCCCTTCATCGTGCCCGTGCCGGGCCACGCGCTGCCCGGCGTGATCGGCTTTCGCGATATCAGCGACGTCGACACCATGCTGCAGGCGGCGCGCCAGCACCGCCACGCGGTGGTCATCGGCGGCGGCTTGCTGGGGCTGGAAGCGGCCAACGGCTTGCAGCGCCAGGGCATGGACGTCACGGTGGTGCACATGAGCGGCGCCCTGATGAACCAGCAGCTGGACGCGCCCGCCTCGATGCTGCTGAAGACGGCGCTGGAAGCGCGCGGCCTGCGTTTCCTGATGCAGGCGCAAACATCCTCCATTCTGGGCAGCACCCGCGTGGAAGGCGTGCAGTTTGCGGACGGCAGCAGCATTCCCGCCGACCTGGTGGTGATGACGGCCGGCGTGCGGCCCAACATCGCCCTGGCGCAAGCGGCCGGCCTGCACTGCGAGCGGGCCATCGTCGTCGACGATTGCCTGCAAAGCTATGACCCGCGCGTGTACGCCGTGGGCGAATGCGTGCAGCACCGGCGCGCCACCTTCGGCCTGGTGGCGCCCATCTGGGAACAGGCGCGCGTGTGCGGCGCGCACCTGGCCGGCGCGGGCCACCGCCGCTACGTGCAGCAGGCCAGCGCCACCAAATTGAAAGTGACGGGCATCGACCTGTATTCGGCCGGCGACATCATCGGCGGCGAAGGCAGCGAAGACCTGGTGCTGCGCGATCCGCGCCGCGGCGTCTACAAGCGCCTGGTGGTGCAGGGCAGCCGCCTGGCCGGCGCCGTGCTGTATGGCGACGTGCAGGACGGTCCCTGGTATTTCGACTTGATCCAGCAGCGCCGCGACATCAGCAAGCTGCGCGCCCATTTATTGTTTGGCCAGGCGCTGTGCGCCCAGGCCGCCTGACAGCGACCAACAGGATACTTTCATGACTAGCTGCACGCCCGTGAAAACCACTTGCCCGTACTGCGGCGTCGGCTGCGGCGTGGAAGCGACACGCCTGCCCGACGGCGCCATCCGCATCGCCGGCGATACGGCCCACCCGGCCAACCAGGGCCGCCTGTGCGTGAAAGGCTCGGCGCTGGGCGACACCCTGGACCTGGAGAACCGTTTGCTGCAGCCGCAGGTGCGCGTCGACGGCGTGCTGCAGCGCGCCTCCTGGGACGCCGCGCTGGACCAGGTGGCCGGCGGCCTGCGCGCCATCATCGCCGAGCACGGCCCCGACGCGGTGGCCCTGTATGTCTCGGGCCAGCTGCTGACGGAAGATTATTATGTTGCCAATAAATTCATGAAGGGCTATGTGGGCAGCGCGAATATCGACACCAATTCGCGCCTGTGCATGTCGTCGGCCGTGGCGGGCCACAAGCGCGCGTTCGGCGAGGATATCGTACCGGGCTGCTATGACGACCTGGAACTGGCCGACATGGTGGTGCTGGTGGGCTCGAACACGGCCTGGTGCCACCCGATCCTGTTCCAGCGCATCGCCCGCATCCGCGAAACCCGGCCGCACATGAAACTGGTGGTGATCGACCCGCGCCGCACGGCCACCTGCGAGCTGGCCGACTTGCACCTGCCCGTGAAACCGGGCACCGACGTGTGGCTGTTCAACGGCTTGCTGTGCTATCTGGCGCGGGAAGGTGCGATCGACGACGCTTTCGTCACGCAGCACAGTGCGGGCCTCGACGACGCGCTGGCGGCCGCCCACGTGGATTGCGGCGACCCCTTGCAGGTGGCGGCCATCTGCAAGGTCGACCCGCACGCCTTGCTGGCGTTTTACCAGGCGTTTGCCACCACGCGCAAGGTCGTCACCGCGTTTTCCCAGGGCGTGAACCAGTCATCGAGCGGCACGGACAAGGTCAACAGCATCATCAACTGCCATCTGGCGACGGGACGCATCGGCCAGCCCGGCATGGGGCCGTTTTCCCTCACGGGCCAGCCGAACGCCATGGGCGGGCGCGAAGTGGGCGGCCTAGCCAACATGCTGGCCGCGCACCTGGAGCTGGACAAGCCGCTGCACCGCGAGGCCGTACAAACCTTCTGGGACTCGCCGCGCATGGCAAGCAAGCCTGGCCTGAAGGCCGTGGAACTGTTCCACGCGATCGAGGCGGGTAAAGTGAAAGCCGTGTGGATCATCGCCACCAATCCGCTGGTCAGCATGCCGGACGCGGACCAGGTGCGCCGCGCGCTGGCCAAGTGCGAACTGGTGGTGGTGTCGGACATCAGCGCAGGCTCGGATACGAACGTCCATGCCGACGTGCTGCTGCCAGCCCTGGGCTGGGGCGAAAAGGATGGCACGGTGACCAATTCGGAGCGCCGCATCTCGCGCCAGCGGGCGTTTCTGCCGGCGCCCGGCGAAGCGCGCGCCGACTGGGACGTGCTGTGTGACGTGGCGCGGCGCATGGGCCATGCCGGCTTCGATTTCGCGTCGCCGCAGGCCATTTTCGACGAACACGCGCGCCTGTCCGCCTTCCGCAACGCGGGAGAAACGGCGCGCCTGTTCAACCTGGGCCACCTGGCCGGCCTGGATGCGGCGCGCTATGACGCCCTGGCGCCGCAGCAGTGGCCGCAGGGCCAGGCGCGCCTGTTCGGCGACGGCCGTTTCGCGCATGCGGACGGGCGCGCGCGTTTCGTGCCCACGGTGCCGCGCGCGCCGCGTAACATGCCCGACGAAGACTATCCGCTCATCCTGAACACGGGCCGGGTGCGCGACCAGTGGCATACGATGACGCGCACGGGCAAGGCAGCGAAACTGTCGGGGCATATCGCCGAAGCCTTCATCGACCTCCACCCGCAGGATGCGCTGCTGTACAGCGTGCGCGAAGGCGAACTGGCGCGCGTCTCCAGCGCCTGGGGCGCGATGGTGGCGCGCGTCGTGCATGGCGGCGGCATCGCGCGCGGCCAGGTCTTCGTGCCCATCCACTGGAGCGACGCGAATGCGTCCGACGCGCGCGTGGGCGCCGTCGTCAATCCCGTCGTCGATCCCGTCTCGGGCGAACCGGAATTCAAGCACACGCCCGTGCGCATCGAGCAATTCCGCGTGCACTGGCATGCGTTTGTCCTGAGCCGCACGCCCTTGAACCTGGGCGGCGTGGCGCACTGGACGCGCATCCAGGGCGAGCAATTCCTGCGCTACGAACTGGCCGGCCGCCAGCGCATCGAGGACCTGGGCGCCTGGGCGCGCGCGCTGCTGGGCGTGACGGACGAGCATGCCGACTGGCTCGATTATGCGGATGCCAGCGCGGGCGTGTACCGCGCCGTGCACCTGGACGAGGGGCGCATCGCGCAATGCGTGTATGTCTCGCCGCGGCCCGACCTGCCGTCGCGCAGCTGGCTGGCTGGCCTGTTTGCGCACGCGCAAATGGATGCGCTTGATCGCGCCGGCGTGCTGCTGGGCCAGCCCATCGGCAAGGGCATGGACGCCGGTCCCACCGTGTGTTCGTGCTTTGGCGTGGGGCGCAACACCATATGCGCGGCCATCGTGGAACAGAAGCTGACGACGACGGCGCAGGTGACGGCCTGCGTCAAGGCGGGCGGCAATTGCGGCTCCTGCGTACCGGAGATACGACAGTTGCTGCTTGAGGCGCGCAGCGCGGCCTGAAAATCTGTCCTTTCCGGCACGGCTTTGTTATATTGCCAGCTCTATAACAGAGAGGCAGTGTGATGACAGCAGTACAACACCCGACGGTCTGGCTGACGGGCTTGAGCGGCGCCGGCAAGACCAGTATCGCCCTGTCGCTGGCGCAGGCGCTGAAGGCGCAGGGCCGCGCCGTGGCGGTGCTCGACGGCGACCAGCTGCGCCATGGCTTGAACCGCGACCTGGGTTTTACGCCCGAAGACCGGCATGAAAACATCCGCCGCGTGGCCGAAGTGGCGCGCCTGATGAACGGCGCGGACCTGACCGTCATCGCCGCCTTCATTTCGCCCAGCCGCGCCGACCGGGCCATGGCCGCCGCCATCATCGGCACGGCGCATTTCATCGAAGTCCACGTCAGCACCCCGCTGGCCGTGTGCGAGGCGCGCGACGTCAAGGGCCTGTACGCGAAGGCGCGCGCGGGGCAGATCGCCGAATTCACGGGCGTGTCCGCCCCCTACGAAGCGCCGCTGGCGGCCGCGCTGACCCTCGACACGGGCGCCCTGGCGCTGGAAGAGTCGGTCGGGCGTCTGTGCCGGCATTTGCAGCAGCGGCCGTGACGACCTGGCGCAAATGGCTGCGCCGGCACGTGCCCGCCAGCCTGAAGGCGCGCATGAGCGTGGTCGTCTTCCTGCTCGTGCTGGGCGCGGTCGCCTCGCTGGCGCTGGCCACCCTGGCCGTGGCCGAGCGCGGCATGCGCGACGTGACGGGGCGCCAGCAGTACGTATCGCTGTCCAGCGCCGCCGTCTTCATCGATGAAGAACTCGACGCGAAGCGCAATGTGCTGCGCGCGATGGCGGACAGCCTGGCGGCCGGCGGCGCGCACGACGGCGCCAGCCTGCAGCGCTTCCTGGCCGCGCAAACGGTGCTGGGCAAGGAGTTTTATTCGGCCGGCGTGGTCGGCATCGACGGCGTTGTCCTGGCCAGCGTGAGTCCCTTCAAGCCGCAGGCGGGGCTGAGCGTCAAGGGCCGTCCATACTTCGAACAGACGCTGGCGACGCGGCGCTCGGTGATTTCCGCGCCGCTCAACGGCAGCATTTCCGGCATGCCCATCGTCGTGGTGACCCAGCCCGTGTTCGACGCGCAGGGTGGCGTGCGCTATGTGCTGGCGGCCAGCGTGAACCTGCGCCAGCCCGATTTCCTGGGCCGTCTCGGCTCGCTCAAGCCGGGTCCGGGCGGCTACCTGTACATCATGACCAGCGCAGGCGTGATCGTCGAGCATCCCGACAAGTCGCGCATCATGCAGCATATCGAAGCGCATGGCCCCATCAGCGTACCGACGCGGCGCGCCATGCAGGGTTTCGAGGGCTGGCTGACGGGCACCACCTCGCAAGGCGTCGATGCCCTGTTTGCCTACCACCGCATCGCCTCGACGGACTGGATACTGGCTTCCGTCTATCCCATGAGCGACGCGTTCGCGCCGCTGCACGCCATCCGCAGCAAGATCCTGCTGGCCGCAGTGCTGCTGGCCGCGCTGGCGGGCCTGGCCGGCTGGCGCGTGGTGCTGCGCCTGTTGCAGCCTTTGGCGCGCTTGCGCCACCAGGTGCATGAGATCCGCCGTCATCGCCTGGGCATCGACGTGCTGCAAATCGAGCGGCGCGACGAGATCGGCGACTTGAGCCGCGACTTTTACTCGCTGGTGGCCGAGCGCGAAATCGCCGAGGCGCAGACGCGCGGCAGCGAGCGGCGCCTGAAACTGCTGACGGACCATGTGCCCGTGGTGATCGTGTATATCGACCGCGAGCACCGCTACCAGTTCATCAACGCCACGTTTGAAAAATGGTTCGGCAGGTCGCAGCGGGAAAGCCTGATGCAGTCGATCCGCGACGTGCTCGGCGAAGAGGCGTATCAATTGCGCGAAGCCTACCTGCGGCGCGCTTTTGCGGGCGAGGAGGTTGAATATGAATTTACCATCGGCGGCGAAGGGGAGGCCGGCCCGCGCGCCTTCCAGACCAGTTACGTGCCCGACGTGGGCGAGAGCGGCGCCGTGGAAGGCGTGTATGGCCTGATCCACGAAATCACCAAGACCAAGGCGGTGCATACGGCGCTGCAGTCTGCCGCCGCCACCGATACCCTGACGGGCATCGCCAACCGGCGCCGCTTCGACGAGCAGCTGGCGCTAAGCATGCAGCGCACGCGGGCCGCGCGCGCGCCGATGGCGCTGGCCTATCTCGATATCGACCGTTTCAAGGCCATCAACGACAGCCTGGGACACAAGGCGGGTGACGAGGTGTTGAAGGAATTCGCCGCGCGCCTGGTGCGCAGCGTGCGCGCCAGCGATCTGGTGGCGCGCCTGGCCGGCGATGAATTCGTGATCATTCTCGAAGGCGTGAACGGCGCGGCGGAAGTGCGCCAGGTCGGCGCCAAGATCATCGACGCCATCCGCCAGCCCTTCGAGCTGGCCGGCGGCCCGCTGCCGGTGACGACCAGCATCGGCATCGCCATCTTCCGCGAAGGCGCGCTGACGCCGGCGCAGTTGCTGGACCTGGCCGACCAGGCCCTGTATGTCGCCAAGGGGCAGGGCCGCGACGGCGTGGCGCTGCTCGAGGCGGCGCCGTAGGTTTTACTTACAGGGTGGTGCTCCAGTGGTCGAGCTGCTGCGTGGTGGCCGTCACGCCGCCGCACACGATGACGAGCACCTTGCGGTAGGGCGCCAGTTCCGGCGCCTTGCCGTAGACGGCCGCCAATGCGGCGCCGCAGGCCGGCTCCACCACCAGGCGCTGGTCGGTGATGAAGCGCTGGCAGGCGTCGACGGCGGCCCGGTCCGACACCACCACGCTGTGCAGCGGGCGCGTCTGGCTGATGGCAAACGCTTGCGCGCAGACCTGGCGCGCGGCCAGCGACGTGGCGATGCTGCTCACGGCCGGCAGGGCCACGTGTTCGTGCGCGGCCACGGCCGCCGCCAGCGACGCGGCGCCTTGCGTTTCCACGGCCACCAGGGCCACGTCATCCCAGCCATTGCGTTGCAATCCTTCGGCCACGCCGGCCAGCAGGCCGCCGCCGCCCACCGACAGCACCACGGCGTCCGGCTTCAGGCCCGCGCGAGCCACTTCATCGATCATGCCGGCGTGGCCCTGCCACAGCAGCGGGTCGTCGAACGGATGCAAAAAGGCGTCTTGCGGCGTGAGCATCGACTGCGCCAGCGCATTCGCTTCCTGCCACGCGGCGCCGTGCACGATGACTTCGGCGCCTTCCTGCGCGATCAGGGCCCTGGCCCGTTCGCTGGTCGTTTCCGGCACGACGACGATGACGGGGATGCCCAGCTGGCGTCCCGCATAGGCGACGGCGATGCCGGCATTGCCGCCGGAAGAGGAGATGAAACGGCTGGCGCCGCGCCGCGCGTATTCTTCGCAGGCGAGGCCGATGCCGCGGATCTTGAAGGAGCCGGGCGGCTGCAAGGCTTCGAGCTTGAGCCAGATGGCGCGTTCGCTGTGCAGGCTCAGGGCGCGCGAGTTGAGCAAGGGAGTTTCGATGTGCAGGGCCATGCGGGTTCCTGGTAAACGGTCAGGCCAGCATCATAGCCGAAGCGCCCGCGCCACCGCGTCACCCTTGCTGATACATGACTGCTGCTAGTTCAGCGGGGCGTTCTTGAGCTGGTGCGTGCGCGCCACTTCCTTCATCGCTTCGAGCAGGTCGTCGCGCAGCTGGCGCGGCAGCTTGCCGAAGAATTCCTCGTCGTTCTGGTCGGCCATCCCGGCCAGCACGGGCACCAGCGCCTCGCCTTCCGTGGTCAGTTCGATCGAATGCTGGCGGCGGTCGGCCAGCAGGATCGATTTGCTGACCATGCCCTTGCTTTCCAGGCGGTCGATCAGTTTCGATACGGCGCCCTTGCTCATGCCGGACACTTGCGCCAGCACCGTGGGCGAGGTGCAGCCCAGGCGGAACATTTCGCGCAGCACCACCCATTCGGAGACCGTCACGCCATTGGCCTCGGCTTTTTTCTGGAAGCTGTGGGAAACGTGGTTGGAGACGAAACGCAGCCAGTAACCGAGATGGGCTTCCAGCTCGCTGACGGGGACGCTGTTGGGATGGGCGGCTTGCGGCATGGCGGCCGTTTCAAAATTATGGCTCATTTCTTTTCCTTCACTGGGCGGCGTTGCCGGCATGGTTAAGGCCTTCACGCTTGCTGTCGAGTGGTTTGTTTGGGAACAATCATCGTGCTTGAGGTATTTCTAACACTGTTTTCACAGGAAATCACTTACCGGCAAAGAGTTTTTCCTTTTTTCTTGCTCTGGATAGATAAAAAACAATATCAAGCGAATAATCGTATTGCCAGAGAGGAAGATTAAAAAAATAACTCATGTTGCATCAATGGTAACAGGATTTTTGCCGAATTGATAAATATTTCATATCATTCCGTGTGCTTGCCCACATACGACGTATTGCCCGCGCGACAGTGCGAGGTTTTGATGCAGAAATGCGGCCCGCTCAGGCCAGCACCACCTTCACGCCCGCTTCGCGCAGTACTTCGGCAAAGCGGGGCGGCGGCGGCGCATCCGTAAACAAGATATCGACTTGCGCCAGGTCGGCCAGCCGCACCAGCGCCTTGCGGCCGAATTTGTGCTGGTCGGCCACCAGCCATACTTCGCGCGACTGCTCGATGATGGCTTGCGCCACCTTCACTTCGCGCGCGTCGAAGTCGCGCAGGCTGCCATCCTCGTCAATGCTGGAAATGCCGATGATGCCGATGTCGACCTTGAACTGGCGGATGAAGTCGATGGTGGCTTCGCCCACGATGCCGCGGTCGCGCCCGCGCACCACGCCGCCGGCCACGATGACTTCGCAGGCGGCGTTGTCGGCCAGGATGGCGGCCACGTTCAGGTTGTTCGTCACCACGTGCAAGCCCGTGTGCCGGCCCAGCGCGCGCGCCACTTCCTCGGTCGTCGTGCCGATATTGATCAGCAGCGAGCAGCCGTGCGGCACTTGCGCGGCGACGGCGGCGGCGATGCGCCGCTTGGCCTCGCTGTTGAACACTTGCCGCTGGCTGTAATCGATGTTTTCCACGGACGAGGGCAAGCCGACCCCGCCGTGGTAGCGGGCCAGCAGGCGCGCTTCTTCCATCTGCTTGACGTCGCGGCGCACGGTTTGCGGCGTCACGCCCAATTGCTGGGCCAGCTCCTCGACGGACATGGTGACCTTCTGGCGCACCACTTCGAGCAGGCGGCGCTGGCGGGGATTCAAAATCATGGGCTTGTCTCTTTAAAAATCAAAAACGAACAGAAACGAACAAATAGTGATGAAAATATGTTGCTATGAGTTCGCATTCTGGCGTATCTTATTCATATTGCATGCGTATTACTAGATGGTGATCTTAACGACAGTCGCCGGCGATGCCTAGTCTTTCCTCGCCGCCCTTTCCCCGACAGACACGGAGTCCCGATGGCCGCAGCACAGCAAGGTATGGAGACAGCGATGGCATACGACGTGCTGGTGGTCGGCGGCGGCATCAATGGCGCCGGCATCGCGCGCGACGCGGCCGGACGGGGCCTGTCCGTGCTGCTGTGCGAAAAGGACGACCTGGCCGCGCACACCTCGTCCGCGTCCACCAAGCTGATACACGGCGGCCTGCGCTACCTCGAATACTATGAATTCGGCCTCGTGCGCAAGGCGCTGATCGAGCGCGAAGTACTGCTGCGCTCGGCGCCGCACATCATGTGGCCGCTGCGCTTCGTCATGCCGCACGCCAAGGGCCAGCGCCCGGCCTGGCTGATACGCGCCGGCCTGTTTCTCTACGACATGCTGGCGAAGCGGGAAATCCTGCCTGCCTCCAGCGGCATCGACTTGACCCGTCACGCGGCTGGCACACCGTTGAAACCCGAGTTCAAGCGGGGCTTCGTGTATTCCGACGGCTGGGTCGACGATGCGCGCCTGGTGGTCCTGAATGCCATCGACGCGGCGGACAAGGGCGCGCAGGTGCTGACGCAGACGCGCTGCACGGCCCTGTCACGCGACGGTGCGGGCGGGGACGCTGCCTGGCTGGCCACCTTGCAGCACGCCAGCGGGCGGCAGAGCACGGTGCGCGCGCGCAGCATCGTCAATGCTGCCGGGCCGTGGACGGCCGAGTTCCTGCAGCAGGCCGCGCCCGGTGGACAGGGCCGGCATTTGCGCCTGATCAAGGGGAGCCATATCGTCGTCAAGCGCCTGTTCGAGCATGATCATGCCTACATCTTCCAGCATCCGGACGGGCGCATCGTGTTTGCCATTCCGTATGAGCACGATTTCACCCTGATCGGCACTACCGACCTAGACTATCACGGCGACACCGGCAAGGTGGAAATCGATGACGAGGAAATTCGTTACTTGTGCGAGCTTTCCAGTTACTATTTCAGCAAGCCAATCTCGCCGGCCGACGTGGTCTGGACGTATGCGGGCGTGCGCCCGCTGGTGGAAGATGCGGCGGCCGACGCCAAGGCCGTCACGCGCGATTACCGCTTCGAGCTGGACCAGGAAGGTGCGCCGCTGCTCAGCGTTTTCGGCGGCAAGATCACCACCTTCCGCAAGCTGGCCGAGGAAGCCATGGACATGCTGGCACCCTTGCTGGGCAATACGCTGCCGGCCTGGACAGCCAGCGCCTGCCTGCCCGGCGGCGACGTGTTCGGCAGCACGCCGCAGAACCGGTCCGTGCGCGAGTTCGGCCAGTTCGTGCAAGGCTTGCAGCGCGAGTACGCGTGGCTGCCGGCGGCGCTGGTGGCGCGCTATGCACGCGCCTACGGCACGCGCATCCACGCGCTGCTCGCCGGGCGCAGGGACGTGGCGGCCATGGGCGAGGAAATTGCCGCCGGCCTGTACGCGGCGGAAGTCGATTATGTGCGGCGCCATGAATGGGCCGTCAGCGCGGCCGACATCCTGTGGCGGCGCTCCAAGCTGGGCCTGCACCTGCCGCGCGACACAGCGGACACGCTCGACGCCTGGCTGTTGCAGCATCCTTTGTCATAAGCAGCACCTTTTGCCGTAAGCAGCAGCCGTAAGCAGCACACGTTGGCGACCGCGCCCCGCAGAGGGTGCGGCGAAGAACAAGAAACCATCACTGGAGGAGAAGCGCGTGCAACTGGTACTGGACAAGATCAGCAGGAAGCAGGGGGCTGACGACTTTTTATATCCGATGTCGCTGGCCCTCGTGCCGGGCGCCATCAACGTCTTGCTGGGCACCACGCGTGCCGGCAAGACGACCCTGATGCGCGTGATGGCGGGCCTGGACAAGCCCAGCGGGGGCACGGTGACGGCCGATGGCATCGACGTGACGGGCGTGCCCGTCAGCAAACGCAACCTGGCCATGGTGTACCAGCAATTCATCAACTATCCGGCCTTCACCGTCTACGACAATATCGCTTCGCCTTTGCGCTTGCGCAAGGAACCCGAGGAACAGATCCGCACGAAAGTGCTCGCGCTGGCCGAGCGCCTGCACATCACGCCGTATCTGCAGCGCACGCCCGGAGAATTGTCCGGCGGCCAGCAGCAGCGCACGGCGCTGGGGCGCGCGCTGATCAAGGATGCATCCTTGCTGCTGCTCGACGAGCCGCTCGTCAACCTCGACTATAAATTGCGCGAGGAATTGCGCCGCGAATTGACGGAACTGTTTTCCGGCGGCAGCACGACGGTCGTGTACGCCACCACGGAACCGCTGGAAGCGCTGCAGCTGGGCGGCCACGTGGCCGTGCTGCACGAGGGCCGCCTGCTGCAGCAGGGGCCGACCCTGGACGTCTTCAACGCCCCCAATTCCATCGATGTGGCGCGCACCTTCAGCGACCCGCCCATCAACCTGATCCCCGCGCGCGTGGATGCGCACGGCGTGGCGCAGGCGGCCGACGGCCTGGCCATCCACCTGAGCGGCGCGCAGCGCGCCCGCCTGGGCGACCGCACGGAGGTGATCCTCGGCGTGCGCGCGCACAGCCTGCATCTGTCTCCCCAGTTCGATGGCGACGTGCCCATCGCGGCGCAGGTGGATCTGGCGGAAATCAGCGGCTCGGAAACCTATGTGCATGCGCGCCGCGGCGAGCTGGCCCTGGTGGCGCAGCTGGGCGGCGTGCACAACCTGGAGATCGGCAGCGCCTGCACCGTGTATTGCCAGCCGCACGCCTTGCTGATCTTCGCGCAAGACGGCGGGTTGCTGTTTGCTCCAGAACAAGGAGGAGCTTGACATGGCGCGCATCGAACTGGTGGACCTGGCGCACGCCTATAAACCGAACCCGACGGCGCCAAGCGACTATGCGCTGCGGCCCATGAGCATGGAATGGCATGACGGCGGCGCGTATGCCTTGCTGGGGCCGTCCGGCTGCGGCAAGACGACCTTGCTCAATATCATTTCCGGCCTCGTGAAACCGTCGCATGGCAAGGTGCTGTTCGACGGCAAGGATGTGACGCAGCTGCCGACCGAGGCGCGGAATATCGCGCAAGTGTTCCAGTTTCCCGTCATCTACGACACCATGACCGTGCACGACAACCTGGCGTTTCCGTTGCGCAATCGCGGCTGGAAAGAGACGGAAGTCAAAAAGCGCGTGCAGCAGGTGGCGCAGATGCTGGAATTGACGGGCGACTTGAAATTGCGCGCCAGCGGCTTGTCCGTGGACGCCAAGCAAAAGATTTCGCTGGGCCGCGGTCTCGTGCGCCCGGACGTGGCGGCCGTGCTGTTCGACGAACCGCTGACGGTGATCGATCCGCACCTGAAATGGCTGCTGCGCCGAAAACTCAAGGAAATCCACCACGAACTGAAGTTATCCTTGATCTACGTCACGCACGACCAGGTGGAAGCCTTGACCTTTGCCGACCAGGTGGTCGTCATGACGCAGGGCGAGGTAGTGCAGACGGGCAGCGCGCAAGCGCTGTTCGAGGAACCGGAACACACGTTCGTCGGCTATTTCATCGGCAATCCGGGCATGAATTTGCTCGATTGCACCTTGGACGATGGTGGCGTGCGCGTGGCGGGGCAGGCGCTGGCCGTGTCCGCCGCCGCACGTGCAGCGCTGTCGGGTGCGCAAGGGAAAATCACGGTGGGCGTGCGGCCCGAATTCGTCGAGTGCGTCAAGGCGTATCCGGGAGAAGAGGGGGGCGACCATTGCCTGGACGCCACGGTCACGGCCGTGCGCAACATGGGTACGCATTACCTGGCGGAATTCCAGCTGGGCGGCGCGACGGTGGCGGCCAAGCTGCGCACCATCGACGCGGTGGCCGGGAATGCCGTGCGGCTGCGCTTCCCGCCGCAACGCACTTTGTTCTATGTCAACGATAAGCGGGTGGCCTGATGATACATAACGGTAAAACCGATAACAACCGCCGCGCCTGGCTATTGATCTTGCCCGTGCTGCTGTGCGTGGCCTTTTCCGCCATCCTGCCCCTGATGACGGTGGTGAACTATTCCGTGCAGGATATTCTGAGCCCCACGCAAAAGGTCTTCGTGGGCACCGAGTGGTTCCGCATGGTCATGCTGGATGGCGACTTGCACAGCGCCTTGCTGCGCCAGCTGCTGTTTTCCGGCTCCGTGCTGGCGATCCAGATTCCGCTGGGCATCTTGATTGCCCTGTGCATGCCGGCCGATGGCTGGAAGGCGTCGCTGGCGCTGGTGCTCATCGCGCTGCCCTTGCTGATCCCCTGGAACGTGGTGGGCACCATCTGGCAAATCTTTGGCCGCGGCGACATCGGCCTGATGGGCTATACCTTGAATCAATTGGGTTTTGATTACAATTACAACGGCAACTCGCTCGACGCGTGGCTGACGGTGATGGTGATGGATATCTGGCACTGGACGCCGCTGGTGGTGCTGCTGTGCTATGCGGGCTTGCGCGCCATTCCCGACGCGTATTACCAGGCGGCGCGCATCGACGGCGCTTCGCGCCTGGCCGTGTTCCGCTACATCCAGCTGCCGAAACTGCGCAATGTGCTGATGATCGCCGTCTTGCTGCGCTTCATGGACAGTTTCATGATCTACACGGAACCGTTCGTGCTGACGGGCGGCGGTCCCGGCAATGCGACCACCTTTTTGTCGCAGTATCTGACGCAAAAGGCCGTGGGCCAGTTCGACCTGGGGCCGGCGTCCGCGTTTTCCCTGATCTATTTCCTCATCATCCTGCTGTTCTGCTTTGTGCTGTACACGTGGATGCAGCGCGTCGGCACGGGAGACCAGAAATGATGCACAAGAAAATGAGCAGCGCCATCCTGACCGTCTTCCTGCTGGGCTCCTTGCTGCCCATCTACTGGATGCTCAATATGTCGCTCAAGACCAACGAGGAAATCGTCGGCGTACTGAGCCTGTGGCCCCAGCAATTGACGTTCGCCAACTACCACACGATTTTTACGGACCGGTCCTGGTACAGCGGCTACATCAATTCCATGATTTATGTGGCCTTGAACATGGTGATGTCCGTCACGGTGGCCTTGCCGGCCGCGTATGCTTTCTCGCGCTACAACTTTGTCGGCGACAAGCATTTGTTCTTCTGGCTCTTGACCAACCGCATGACGCCGCCCGCCGTCTTCCTCGTCCCGTTCTTCCAGCTGTATTCGACGGTGGGCCTGATGGATACGCATCTGGCCGTGGCGCTGGCGCACATGGTCTTCAACGTGCCGCTGGCAGTGTGGATTTTGGAAGGCTTCATGTCCGGCGTGCCGAAGGAAATCGACGAGACGGCGTATATCGACGGCTACAGCTTTCCCCGCTTCTTCATCCGCATCTTCTTGCCGATGATCAAGTCTGGCGTGGGCGTGACGGCGTTCTTCTGTTTCATGTTCAGCTGGGTGGAACTGTTATTGGCGCGCACCTTGACGTCCGTCAATGCCAAGCCGATTGCCGCCACCATGACGCGCACCGTGTCGGCGGCCGGCATGGACTGGGGCGTGCTGGCGGCGGCCGGCGTGCTGACCATCGTGCCCGGCGCGCTGGTGATCTGGTTCGTGCGGCATTACATAGCCAAGGGTTTCGCGATGGGGAGGGTGTGACATGGAAAATACCGATAGCACAGCCAGCCTGTTCGGCTGGATGGCCTGGACGCCGGAAGTGGCCATCTTCTTCATTTGCATCGGCTTGATGCTGGCCGGCATGACGGTGTGGCAAATCCGTTCGCCCAGCATCGAACGCAAGGGTTTCCTGCCCATGCCGACCACGCGCGGCGACCGTTTGTTCATCGGGCTGTTGACGGCCGCCTACGTGAACCTGGCGTGGGCGGGGTTCACGGAAATGCAGCAGGCCATCGGGGCTGGCATCAGTTTTGTAGTGTTGTTGGTGGTAATGCGTTGGGGATAAGTCGTAGATGAGAATACCGGCCCGCCACCGCAGGCCGGATGACAACTAAAAAGGAGATTCACGATGAAATTGAAGTTCACGGTCTTCGCGGCTGCGGCCATGCTCGTGTCGAATGCGGCCCTGGCGGACGCCAAGCAGGCGCAAACCTGGATCGACAAGGAATTCCAGCCATCCAGCCTGAGCAAGCAGCAACAGCTTGCTGAAATGAAATGGTTCATCGATGCGGCGGCCAAGCTGAAAGCCAAGGGCATCAAGGAAATTTCCGTGGTCTCGGAAACCATCGACACCCACGTCTACGAATCGAAGACCCTGGCCAAGGCCTTCGAGGAAATCACGGGCATCAAGGTGCGCCACGACATCATCCAGGAAGGCGACGTGGTGGAAAAGCTGCAAACGTCCATGCAGTCCGGCAAGAGTATCTATGACGGCTGGATTTCCGATTCCGACCTGATCGGCACCCACTACCGCTATGGCGCCGTGGAACCCTTGTCCGACTACATGGCCGCCAAGGGCAAGGAATTCACGAATCCGGGCCTGGACTTGAAGGATTTTATCGGCATCAGCTTTACGACGGCGCCGGACGGCAAGGTGTATCAATTGCCCGACCAGCAATTCGCCAACCTGTACTGGTTCCGCGCCGACTGGTTCGCGCGCAAGGATTTGCAAGCCAAGTTCAAGGCCAAGTACGGCTACGAGCTGGGCGTGCCGCAGAACTGGTCCGCGTATGAAGACATCGCCGATTTCTTCACGAATGACGTGAAGGAACTGGATGGCAAGAAAGTCTATGGCCACATGGATTACGGCAAGAAAGACCCTTCGCTGGGCTGGCGCTTCACCGATGCGTGGCTGTCGATGGCTGGCGCGGCCGACAAGGGCATTCCGAACGGCATGCCGGTCGACGAGTGGGGTATCAAGGTAGCGGCCGACAAGTGCACACCCGTGGGCGCCTCGATGTCGCGCGGCGGCGCCACCAATTCGCCGGCGGCCGTGTTTGCGCTGACGAAATACATCGACTGGATGAAGAAATACGCGCCGCCGCAGGCGAACGGCATGAATTTTTCGGAATCGGGCCCCGTGCCGGCGCAGGGTGAAATCGCCCAGCAAATCTTCTGGTACACGGCATTTACGGCCGGCATGACGAAACCGGGTTTGCCAGTGGTCAATAAGGACGGCACGCCGAAATGGCGCATGGCGCCGTCGCCGCATGGCCCGTACTGGAAAGAGGGCATGCAGAACGGCTACCAGGACGTCGGTTCCTGGTTCCTGTTCAAGTCCACGCCGGACGACCGCAAGGCCGCCGCCTGGCTGTACGCGCAATTCGTCACGTCGAAAACCGTGTCGCTGAAGAAATCCATCGTCGGCCTGACTTTTATTCGCGATTCCGACATCCGCCACGATTATTTTACGAAGCACGCGAACGAGTACGGCGGCTTGATCGAGTTCTACCGCAGCCCCGCCCGCGTGGCGTGGACGCCGACCGGCAACAACGTGCCCGACTATCCGAAGCTGGCGCAGCTGTGGTGGAAGAACGTGGCCACGGCGATTACGGCGGAAAAAACGCCGCAGGCTGCCATGGATAACCTGGCCGAGGAAATGGACCAGGTCATGGCGCGATTGCAGCGGGCCGGCATGAAGGCGTGCGCGCCCAAGCTCAATCCGAAGGTCGATCCGAACCAGTATCTGTCGGACCAGCATGCCCCATGGAAAAAGCTGGCGAATGAAAAGCCGAAGGGTGAAACGATTGCCTACGATAAATTATTGCAGGCTTGGAAAGAAGGCAAGGTAAGGTAGTCGTGTAAGCTTCTGCCGGGGCTGTCCCGAGGGCACGGAGCGAATCGGCTCCGTGCCTGTTTTTACCCGATTTTCGCACCACCAGACAATGACCAAATACATACTTGCTTTAGATCAGGGCACCACCAGTTCGCGCGCCATCCTGTTCGACCATGCGGGCCGGCCGCACGCCAGCGCGCAGCGCGAGTTTCGCCAGATTTTTCCCCAGCCGGGCTGGGTCGAGCATGACGCGAACGACATCTGGGCCTCGCAAGAGGCCGTACTGCAGCAGGTGTTGCGCGACAGCGGCGTGGCAGCATCCGACGTGGCCGCCATCGGCGTGACCAACCAGCGCGAAACGACGGTGCTGTGGGACCGCGCCACGGGCGCGCCCGTCGCCAACGCCATCGTCTGGCAAGACCGCAGAAACGCCGCTTACTGCGAGCAACTGGTCGAGCAGGGCCAGGCGGACGTGATCCAGCGCAAGACGGGTCTCGTGCTGGATGCCTATTTTTCCGCCACCAAGTTGAAATGGCTGCTCGACAACGTTCCCGGCGCCCGCGCGCGCGCCGAACGGGGAGAGCTGGCCTTCGGCACCGTCGACAGCTGGCTGATCTACAAGATGAGCGGCGCCCACTTGACGGACACGAGCAACGCGGCGCGCACCATGCTGTTCAATATCCATACCTTGCAGTGGGATACGGACTTGCTGGCGCTGCTCGACATTCCCGCCTCCCTGCTGCCCGACGTCGTGCCATCGAGCGGCGTGGCGGCGCACACGCATGCCAACTTGCTGGGCGTGTCCGTGCCTATCGCCGGCATCGCTGGCGACCAGCAGGCCGCCACGTTCGGCCAGGCGTGTTTGAAACCGGGCATGGCGAAGAATACCTACGGCACGGGTTGCTTCATGCTGATGAACGTGGGCAAGCGCCCCTTGCCTTCGAAAAATCGGTTGTTGACGACGGTGGGCTGGAGCCTGGGCCCAGGATCGGATAGAACTGACTATTTGCTCGAAGGCAGCGCCTTTATCGCGGGCGCGGCCGTGCAATGGATGCGCGACGGCATCGGCATCATCCGCGACTCGTCCGAAGTGGAAGCCTTGGCCACCAGCGTGCCCGATTCGGGCGGCCTCGTCTTCGTGCCCGCGTTCGCGGGCCTGGGCGCGCCATACTGGGACCCGTATGCGCGCGGCACCCTGATCGGCATCACGCGCGGCACGGGCAAGGCGCACATCGCGCGCGCGGCGCTCGAAGGCGTGGCGTACCAGAACGTGGATGTGCTGTCCGCCATGCAGGACGATGCGGGCATCGCGCTATCCGAGCTGCGTGTGGACGGCGGCGCGGCCCGCAACGACATGCTGATGCAGTTCCAGGCCGACATCTTGAATGTGCCCGTGGTGCGTCCTGTAGTGACGGAAACGACGGCCCTGGGCGCCGCCTACCTGGCGGGCCTGGCCGTGGGTTTCTGGGACTCGCAGGAAGAAATCGCCGCCCAGTGGCAGGTGGGGCGCCGCTTCGAACCGGCCATGGCGGCCGACGAACGCCTGACACGGCTGCACAAGTGGCAGCGTGCCGTCGAACGGTCGCGCGACTGGAGCGAGTGAGTCAGGGAATCAGCCGGGATCAGGGCCGCGCGTAATACACGGCATAGCCCACCGTTTCGCGCGGCACGGAATACAGGTCGCGCAGCTCGAAATAAGGGGCGTGCACCTGGCCGCTGACGGCGATGCCGCTGCGCTCCAAAGCCAGCCGGAAGCGGGGCACGTGGAAGTATTGCGTGGCCACCATGGCCGTGCTCCAGCCGTGCTCGCGCATTAGCGTAGCCGTATTGCGTGCCGTGGCCTCCGTGGTCCAGCCTTGATTATCCTCAATGATGGCGCTGGCTGGCACGCCGCGCGACTGCAGGTAGCGGGCCATCGATGCGGCCTCGTCAAAACCTTCCTTGCCCGTTGCCCCGCTGACGAGGATGCGGGGCGCCCGGTGTGCCTGGAATTGCTGGAGCGCCACGTCGAGCCGTGCCTGCAGGCGGGGGCTGGGCGTGCCGTCAGGCAGGATCGTATTGCCGGGCACGACGATCACGTCGGCGGGCGCCAGCTTGTCGTTGAGTCCGGCCAGCACCAGGGCGGCGGTGGCCAGCAGGAAAGTGATCAGCGCCAGCAGGGCGGTCCATCGTATTGTTCGCATCGCTATGCATCCAGCAGGTTTTTCGTGAGCGCGACTGTAGCAGATGGCGGATGACTTGCGCGTTCTCAAGCCGGCGCAGGGGGATATTCGTCTATGCTAAGCTTGGTTATATGGCAACCCTGTGTGCCACCCCTCTGCATTGGAGAACCGCATGACAGCCGTATCCAGCATCCTGATCGCCATGGCCTTCGCCGCGCAGGCGGGCCAGTCCGACCCGTCGAACCAGTATGACCGCTCCGGGTCCGCCGGGCGCGGCGACGATATCCAGCTCGTTTGCTATGGCGAGGCGGAAAAGATCACCATGGAAAACCGTTCCGGCATGGAGTGGGACAACGACAGGCACAAGTATGTGCAGAAATCCACGCTGGAGACGGGCAAGAGCAATTTCGATACGGCCGTGAATGTTTCCATTCACGGCAGCGCGGCGCAAATCCGCTTGCCGAAGCAACTGATTCCACCGATTCATGCCGACAGCAACGATGGCTGGTGGGACGTGATGGATCTGGTCGTCGGTCACGATGAAATCCGCGGTCGTTTCCAGCTGAACGCCTTGAATCGTCCTACCCTCGTGATCAACCGCCGCAGCGGCGTGATCACGGTCGATGGCTTGATCAAGTTCAGCGGCCGCTGCGACGCCGATGACGGGCACCGGCGCTTTTAATCTCCGTACTTAGGCGGCGCTGGCCGCTTTCCGTGCGCGCTGGTTCGACAGATAAATATTGTCCTTTTCCAGCGGCTTGCCTTCGCGCACGGCAGCGAGCCAGTCCTGCGTGCTGACGACGGCGGCGAAATTCGAGTGGAACACGGCGCTGAACACGCGGTGGATTTCTTCGGCGCTGGCCGTGCCGCCCGCGTTGCTGTAGGGCAGGGTGCCGGTGGCGTCCTGTAGGAACTCGACTTGCAGGCCGTCGTGCGCGGCGTGGAAGATCGTGGCGGCATCGCAATTGTGCGTCATGTAGCCGACCACCGTCAGGGTGTCGATGCCGTGGCTGCCCAGCCAGGCCTGCAAGTCCGTGCCCGCGAAGGCGCTGCCCATGACCTTGTTGATGCGGTGGTCGGCGGTAAAGGCGGCCACTTGCGGATGCAGCTGCCAGCCGTCGCTGCCCTTGGCAAAGATGGGAGAGGCTTCCGGCGCATCGTGCTGGACGACGATCACGGGCACGCCGGCGGCGCGGGCAGCAGCCATGGCGGTGACGATGTTGGGCAGGGAAATATCGACGGATGGATATTCGATGGGCATGTCGCCCGTAAAGTATTCATTTTGCACGTCGATGACGAGCAGGGCGCGGCGCGGGGCGGTGGAAGCGTGGGTGGACATGGTTTCTCCTGGAACGGTTGAAAGAGGATGGACTTCCTCGATAGCGCCATTTTCAAGCCGCGCGCCGCAAATAAAAAGTGGCCCGAAGGCCTATGTACGATAAAATCGGGCCATGCCTACCGTTCCTGCACCTTCCTCCCCCTTGAGCGTGGCCGTGATCGCCTTCGACGGCATGACGCCATTCCACTTGTCCGTGCCTTGCCTCGTGTTTGGCGCCCAGACGGACGAGGCCGACCTGCCGCCTTTCCACGTGCGCGTGTGCGCCGCCGATCCCGTGCCCTTGCGCACGGCGGCCGGCTTCGGCATCACGCCCGAGTTCGGTCTGGAAGGGCTGGAAGGGGCCGATATTGTCATCATGCCGGCCTGGCACGACGATTGCCGCGATGCGCCGCCGCCCCTGGTCGCGGCGCTGCAGGCTGCCAGCCGGCGCGGCGCGCGCATGGTGGGGCTGTGCCTGGGTGCGTTTCCCCTGGCGCAGGCGGGCTTGTTGGAGGGCAAGTGCGCAGCCACGCACTGGGGCATGGCGGAGCGGCTGGCAGCCCGCTATCCTAGGGTCAGGGTGGATCGGGAAGTGCTGTACGTGGACGATGGCGGCGTGCTGACGTCGGCCGGCGTGGCGGCCGGCCTCGATTGCTGCCTGTATCTGCTGCGCCAGCTGGCGGGCGCCGAGGTGGCCAACCGGGTGGCGCGCCGGCTGCTGGTGGCGCCGCACCGCCAGGGCGGGCAGGCGCAATTCATCGAGCGCCCGCTGCCCGTGTCCGGCAGCGAAGGGCGCTTTGCCGAGGTGCTGGCTTGCGTGACGGCCAATCTGGGCATACCCCACAGCATCGACGCGCTGGCCGAACGGGCCGCCATGAGCCGGCGCAACTTCACGCGCCATTTCCGCCAGGCGACGGGCACGTCGTTCAAGCAGTGGCTGCTGAACCAGCGTCTTGCGCATGCGCAAGGCTTGCTGGAAAAGAGCGGGGCCTCGATCGACGTCGTGGCGCAGGAGGCCGGCTTCGGCACGGCCCTGTCCTTGCGCCAGCACTTTCGGGCGAACCTGCAGACGTCGCCTTCGGCGTACCGCAAGCTGTTCCGGCAGCAGCTAGGCCAGCTCGCTTGACCAGAGCAGCGCCGGGTCCCGGCTGCCCTGGGGTAGCAGTGCGCTGACGGCGATTTGCCGCGCGATGAAGGCGGCCGGCTCGAAGGCATGGCGCTCCTGGAAGGACACGGTTTCCGCGCTCATCAGTTCCGAATAGGTTTGCATCAAGGTCGAGGCGCAGCGGTAATTGCCTTGCTCAAGATACGTGTCGATGGCGGCCAGCAGCATGGGGTAATCCGCATTGTCCTTGCTGCCGCCGAAGTTGAACGACAGCTGTCCGCAGGCACGCCAGATGGGGTCGATTTCCCCTTCCGGCACCGGCTGCGTGCGCAGCCATTGCAAGGATTTCAAGGGCGGGCCGCCGAACGAGGGGGGCGAAATGATGGCCTGGATCGCCACCTTGACGGCCTCATCGATTCTTCCCGCGCGCACATACTGGCCGTGCAGCAGCGCCAGCGCATCCGTGTATTCGGGCAGGAGGGCGAGCGCCGCTTCCAGCAGCGCGATGGCCGCGTCCGGGTTGCGCTGGGAGATATGCTCCTTGGCCGCCAGGAAGGCGGCGCGCGGCGAAGCGGGGTCGTCGTCCAGCGTTGGCGCGGCGACATACTCGTCTTCCGCTGCCGCGAGGGCTTGCAAAAACGCCGCCAGGCTGGAAAAATTCGGCTGCAAGCGCCATTCGTCATGCCACGTTTCGACGACGATCGGTTCGGATGCTTCGCGGCCGATGGGCCAGTACAGGCCGAACGTGTCGCCATTGCCCAGCGCGCCTTCGAAGAAGGGATTGAAGCCGAGCGGCGGGTAGGGTGCGCTGTGTTGCCAGTCTTGTTCCACCGAGATGTGGGCGAGTTGTGCAGGTAGTAGCATGGAAGTGGCAGAGGAAAAAACGCCAGTGTAGAGCAAGCGGGCGCCACTGGCACGCACCGTCGGAGCGTGTGGCGGTACGCCAGGCCTGGGGCATTGCCGTGCTGATAATCGCCGTGCTGATAAAATAATTGCTTCTTCGCCCAGGCCGGCCCCCATGTCCAGCACCCCCCATCCTGCCATCGACCTCAGCTTTCGTAGCTACGCGGAAATCGGCGCGCCGAACCGGCATGACTTCGTGCAGCTGGTGCTGCCCCTGCACGGCCAGTTGCTGCTGGATATCGACGGCAAGCAGGGCAAGGTGGATGCGCAGCAGGGCGTGGTGATCCCGGCCAATACCTGGCACGCACAGCATAGCCGGGTTGCCAACCACTCGATCATTCTCGACGTGGATGCGGCGGCCGTGGAGCAGGGCAGCTGGGGCCGCCTGCTGGAGCGGCCGTATGCGGCGCTGGGGCCGGGTGCCCGCAAGCTGATCGAATACCTGGGCATCATGGCCGGGCAGCAGGCGCTGACGCCGGCCGTCATCCAGGGCTGGACACCGCTGCTGCTGGACACCTTGCTGCAGACCGCGCCGCAGGCGCGCTCGCGGCTGGCCGCGCTGCTGGCGCGCGTGCAGGCCGAGCCTGGCTTGCCCTGGTCGACGGCATCGATGGCGCGCTTTGCCAACCTCAGCGTCAGTCGCCTGCATGCACTGTTCCGCGAAGAAATGGATACCAGTCCGCATGCCTGGCTACAGCAGCAGCGGATAGGGCGGGCCTGCGACTTGCTCACCGCCAGCGACGCCAGCATTGCCGAGATCGCGCTGGCGGCCGGCTTTTCCGAGCAGAGCGCGCTGACGCGGGCCATGCGCGACAGCATCGACGCCACGCCAGCCGCTTACCGGCGCCAACGTCGCGAGAACCGGTCAAAAACGCAGTAGATGGCGCCAAGAACGGGCGCGCCGCAGCGGCCACAATCTCCTTTTCGGGAGATTGAATATGTTGCAAAAGAATAAGACCCGCCTGGGCATGCTGGCCGGTATCGCTGCGGGCGCACTGTGGGGCCTTGTGTTCCTGGCGCCGGCGCTGCTGCCCGCGTTCCAGCCGCTGGAATTGTCGGTGGGCCGCTACCTGGCCTACGGCCTGATTGCGGCCGTGCTGGTCGCGCCGTCGTGGCGGCGCCTGCTGCGCAGCCTGGGCTGGCGCGAATGGCGGGGCTTGATCTGGCTCAGCCTGACCGGCAACATCATCTATTACGTGCTGCTGGCCAGCGCCGTGCAGACGGGCGGGGTGGCCATGACGTCGATGGTGATCGGCCTGCTGCCGCTGGTCGTCACCGTGGTCGGCAGCCGCGACCACGATGCCGTGCCGCTGCGCAAGCTGCTCCCTTCGTTGCTGCTCAGCGGTGCCGGCTTGTTGTGCATCAGCTGGCAGTCGCTCGCGCATCCCGGCCATGCATCGCTGCTGGGACTGTTGTGCGCGCTGGCGGCGCTGCTGTCGTGGACGGTGTATGCCGTCGGCAACAGCCGCTGGCTGGGGCGCTTGCGCGCGGTGTCGGCGCAGGAGTGGAATCTGCTGACGGGCGTGGTGACGGGCGCCGCTGCATTGCTGCTGGCGATTCCCGTCGCGCTTGCGGCACCGGCCGCGCATGGCGGCACGGCATGGCTGCAGTTCGCCGGCCTCGTCACGGGTGTGGCGCTGCTGTGTTCAGTCGTCGGCAACGGCTTGTGGAATTACGCCAGCCGCGTGCTGCCGCTGACCTTGATGGGGCAGATGATCGTCTTTGAATTCCTGTTTGCCCTGTTGTACGGCTATGCGTGGGAGCGGCGCTGGCCCACCGCGGCGGAATCTGCGGCGACGGCGCTGCTGCTGGCGGGCGCGCTGGCTTGCGCGGTGGCGCACCGGCCGCAGCGGGCGGCCAGCGCGGCGACGGCCCGGGCGGCATAAGGCGCGGCGCGGGCCAGGCCCTTCAGTCGCGTTCCGGCACCGGCACGTTGAAGCCGTTCAGCGTCGTCGATACCAGTGCGTACAGGCCCACGAGGTAGATCAGCTCGTTGATGCCGTGCTGGCCGAAGGTGGCCAGCGCCAGGCGGTACAGCGGCTCCGGCAGCGTGCCGCCACGGCTGAGCGCGTAGGCCAGGTCGTAGGCCACGCTTTCCTGCTTGTCCAGGTCGAGCGGCTTGACGTCCGCTACCAGCGTGGCGAGGCGCTCGGCAGGCATGCCTTCGCGCTCCGCGACGGCGATGTGGGCGTAGATTTCATAGGCGGCGTTGTAGCGCGCGCCAACCACCAGGATGGCAATCTGGCGCACCTTGTCGGGCAGCGTGGCGTTGGCCGTCATGGCCAGGGTCAGGTTCCAGATCGCCTTGCCGATGGCCGGTTCGTGCAGCCACGGATTCCACGGCCCCATCAGGGCGCCATCTTCGCGCACGGCGATGAAATCGTTGAAATTGCTGGTGATGCCTTTGCGCATATCGTCGTACAGCGGCTGTTGTTCTTGTGTCAGGTCTTTCGGAGCGATCAGGGGCAGGCGCATGGAAACTCCTTGCAGGGTAGGTGGGCGGCGGGAGCCAGCAGCCAGTATAGCCATCTGGCTGGCGGCTGCCTTACGCTGTCGCACACGTGCGCGGCCTGCGCCTACCTGCGCGGCTCGTGGATGCGGAATTTCTTGACGATGCCGGCCTGGTCGAACATGACGGCCACTTCGCGCGTGCCTTTTTCGCCCAGCAGGGGGATCAGGCGCGTCACGCTGGGCGTTTTCAGCTGGTTCTTGTAGACCCAGACTTCATAGCCGGGATCGAAGCTGACGACGGTGGCGTTGCCCAGGGCCGCGTCGAGGTCGAGGCGGGTGGTCTTGCCGACCTTGATGTTTTGATAGATGGCGCCATTGTCCGGCGCACGGTTGACCTTGTATTCACTGGCGGTGCACATGGCCACGGCCAGGCCCGCGAGGCAGGAAGCTGCCAGTTTTATCAATGTGTTCATATGGACTCCCAGTGTGCATCACTGCTTCCAATCTCAGAGGGGACGGGCGTGATGTCAGGAGGGAGTGTGCTTGTGTCGCCGCGAATGTGCTACAAGATTATACAAAGGTGCAAAATTTGATGCTGTCGGTACCGGCTGGCGGTACCTTCAGCGATTTTGCAGCACGTCGGTCGACAGCGCCAGGGTTTCCTTGATTTCTTCCATCACCACATAGCTCTTCGATTGCGCGGCGCCCGGCAACTGCAGCAGCATGTCGCCCAGCAGCTTGCGGTACTCGGCCATTTCATGGATGCGCGCCTTGATCAGGTAATCGAAGTCGCCCGACACCAGGTGGCATTCCTGCACTTCGGGAATCTGCAGCACTTCGCGGCGGAATTGCTCGAAGGCGGACGCGGATTTTTGATTCAGCGTAATCTCTACAAAGACGAGCAGCTTGGCGCCCAGCGCGGCCGGGTTCACCTTGGCGTGGTAGCCCGTGATGACGCCGTCACGCTCCATGCGCTTGACCCGCTCGATGCAGGGCGTGATGGACAATCCCACCTGTTCGCCCAGGTCTTTCATCGAGATGCGGCCATCCTGTTGCAGGATGCGCAGGATGTGGCGATCCAGCTTGTCGAGGCCACGTGCCGATTCTTTAAGGATTCTCATGATTTATTGCTGAATATCTCGATTTATACGTGAACAAATACTGGCTCTTTCCCAATATGATAGCGGTTAATCTGGCGTCAGCCTAAAAAAATATAATGAGGAAACTATGCGTATTGTGATTCTGGGTAGCGGCGTCATCGGCGTCACCAGTGCTTACTATCTGGCCAAGGCAGGACATGAGGTGACCGTCATCGACCGCCAGCCGGGCCCGGCACTGGAAACCAGCTTCGCGAATGCGGGGCAAATCTCGCCCGGCTACGCTTCGCCATGGGCTGCGCCCGGCATTCCCCTGAAGGCCGTGAAGTGGATGATGCAGCGCCACGCGCCCCTGGCCATCTCGCTCGACGGCAGCGCCGCCCAGCTCAAATGGATGTGGCAGATGTTGCGTAATTGCACACCGGAAGCGTATGCCGTAAACAAGGAACGCATGGTGCGCCTGGCTGAATACAGCCGCGACTGCTTCAAGGTGCTGCGCGCCGAGGCCGGCATCACGTATGAAGGCCGCCAGCAAGGCACGATGCAATTGTTCCGCACCGAAAAACAATACAACGACGCCGCCAAGGATATCGAAGTATTGAAAGACGCGGGCGTGCCGTACGAAGTGCTGCAGCGCAACGAACTGTCGCGCGCCGAGCCGGCCCTGGAAGCGGTCAAGGATAAACTGTTCGGCGGCTTGCGCCTGCCCAACGATGAAACGGGCGATTGCCAGCTGTTTACCACCCGCCTGTCCGAGATGGCCGAGGCGCTGGGCGTGAAGTTCCGTTATGGCGTGTCCATCGATGCCTTGCTGACACAGGGCGACGAAATTGCTGGCGTGCAATGTGGCGCGGAAATCGTCAAGGCCGATTCCTATGTCGTGGCGCTCGGTTCCTACTCGACGGGCTTCATGAAGCCGCTGCTGGACATTCCCGTGTATCCATTGAAGGGCTATTCGATCACCGTGCCTATCGTTAACGCGGCCAAGGCGCCCGTGTCGACCATCCTCGATGAAACCTACAAGATCGCCGTCACGCGTTTCGACGACCGCATCCGCGTGGGCGGCATGGCGGAAATCGCCGGCTACAACCTGAACCTGAACCCGCGCCGCCGCGAAACGCTGGAAATGGTCGTCAACGACCTGTTCCCCGGCGGCGGCAACACGGCCGAGGCTACCTTCTGGACGGGCTTGCGCCCGATGACGCCGGACGGCACGCCGATCGTCGGCCGCACGCCGTTGCGCAATCTGTTCCTGAACACGGGCCACGGCACCCTAGGCTGGACCATGTCCTGCGGTTCCGCGCAATTGCTGGCGGACCTGATGTCGTCGAAAAAGCCGGCCATCCTGGCCGACGACCTGTCCGTCAGCCGCTACAGCGGCGCGCAGGGCAATGGCAAACTGCAGCACGCGGTGGCTTGAGATGGGGGCCAGTATGCCTCCGAAAGAGCGTAGCGGCGCCATCCTGACGGTGGACCTCGATGCCGTGCGCGCCAACTACCGCTTGCTGCGCGACAAGGCGCACCCGGCCGCCTGTTCGGCCGTCGTCAAATCCGACGCGTATGGCCTGGGCGCCGCGCAAGTGGGCGCGGCCCTGTATGAGGAAGGTTGCCGCCATTTCTTCGTGGCGCACCTGGAAGAGGGCATCAGCCTGCGCCCGCACGTGGCGCCGGACGCGTCCATCTTCGTGCTGCACGGCCCGCCCGTCGGCACGGAAGGCGAATTCACGGCCCATGGCTTGACGCCCGTGCTCAACAGCGAGCCGCAGGTGGCGGGCTGGCGCGCGCATGCAAAAGCGCTGGGCAGCACCCTGGATGCCATCGTGCAGGTCGATACGGGCATGTCGCGCATGGGTTTGTCGCCGCAGGAAATCGACGCCTGGCTGCTGGACCCGCACTTTCTTGACGGCATCAAGGTGCGCTACCTGATGAGCCACCTGGCCTGCGCCGACGAACGGAGCAACCCCATGAATGGCGAGCAGCTGACCCGTTTCATCGCCATCCGCGCCCGTTTGCCGCAGTACCGCGCCAGCCTGGCCAATTCATCGGGCATCTTTTTGTCGCCCGACTACCACTTCGACCTGGTGCGCCCGGGCGCGGCCCTGTACGGCATCGGGCCGCAGGGCGGGGAACCGAATCCCCTGCGCTCGGTCGTGCGCCTGCAAGGCAAGGTCTTGCAGACGCGCACGATTGCCGCCGGCGACCACGTGGGTTACAGCCGCCGCTACACGGCCAGCGAGCCGCGCCAGGTGGCGACGGTGTCCGTCGGCTACGCCGATGGCTGGCTGCGCAGCATGAGCAACCAGGGCCTGGCCATCGTCGACGGCGTGAAAGTGCCGCAGATCGGCGCCATCTCGATGGATTCCATCACCCTCGACGTGAGCGCCATCGCCGGCGACCGCGTCGCGCCGGGCAGCCTGGTCGACCTGATCTGCGCCGAACACCCGGTCGACGCCGTGGCGGCCATGGCCAATACCATCGGCTACGAGGTGCTGACCAACCTGGGCGGGCGCTATTACCGCGAGTACCAGGGCTTGGCACGCTAGGCAGCGCAAACCCGATGATTGTGTGGCAAGATAGTCCTGCAGTGAAGTTCACTCCAGGGCTATTTTTTCACCATCATCGGGGATATATATGAGTCAATATAACGTTGCTATCATCGTCGGCAGCTTGCGCAAGGATTCCTTCAACCGCAAGCTGGCCGACGCCATCATCAAGCTGGCGCCGCCCGAGTTTTCCTTCAAGCACATCGAAATCGGCGACTTGCCGCTGTACGACCAGGATGACGATGGCGCGCAGTCCGAGCAGGTGCTGCGCCTGAAATCGGAAATTTCCGCATCGCAAGCCTTGCTGTTTCTCACCCCCGAATACAACCGCTCGATTCCCGGCGTGCTGAAAAACGCCCTCGACCAGGGCTCGCGTCCATACGGCCAGAGCGTGTGGGGCGGCAAGCCGGGCGCCGTGCTCGGCGTTTCCGTCGGCGCCACGGGCACGGCCCTGGCGCAGCAGCATTTGCGCAATGTGCTCGCCTACCTGGACGTGCCGCTGCTGGGACAGCCTGAAATGTTTATCCAGGCCAAGGAAGGCCTGTTCGACGAGCATGGCGGCATCGGTCCGGCCAGCCTGGGTTTCTTCCAGGGCTGGATGCAGCGCTACGTGGACTGGGTCCGTAAACACGCCATCCACGCTTGATGCATGTCAAGGCGGCAACGCTTGGCGTTGCCGCTTGTACACATTCTTTGACCATTGATGCCAAGATTTCAATATTGGCACGGGTGTCTCGGTATAATGCGCCCTTTCTTTAGCGCAATACTTTCCCGACCATCCCATTTCTTGTCGACCCCATGTGGACTAAACCTGTTCTGCGCATGAATTTGCGCCGCTTGATCGTGCTCGTGGCCTTTACCAGCGCCCTGGTGTCCCTGGCCAATACCTTCTACGCCAGCTACAGCGTGCAGCGCCAGCTGCTGATCGATACCACCCTGGAAGCGAACCACGCGTATGCCAGCAAGCTGGCCAGCACGGCCGAGGATTTCCTGCAATCGGCGCGTCAGCAGCTGGCCTACAGCGCGGGCGGCCTGCCTTCGCGCATGGGCGACGAGCAATGGCTGACGGACGAGGCGCAACGCCTGCGTCTGCAAACGAACAGTTTCAATTCCGTGCTCATCGTCGATGCCCAGGGCAAGGTGCTGGGCGTGTCGCCGGAAACCCTGGCCCTGAAAAACCGCACGCTCGATTCGGCCGGCGCCATCCAGGCGCTGCGCGAGCGGCGCCCGCTGGTGACGCAGCCGTACATGTCGTCGGCCGGCAACCTGGTCGTGTTCATTTCGCATCCCATCCTGGGCAAGGATGGCCGCTACCTGGGCTACGTGGGCGGCAGCATTTACCTGAAACAGAAAAACATCCTGTACACCATGCTGGGCCAGCATTACTACCGCGACGGCTCCTACCTGTACGTGGTCGACCAGAACCGGCGCCTGCTGTACCACCCGGACCCCGACCGCCTGGGCGACGTGGCCGGCAGCAATGACGTCATCGACGCCATCATCGCCCAGCAGGGCGGCGGCAACCGGCGCATGAACAACAGCCTGGGCGTGGACATGCTGGCCGGCTACGCCATCATGCCGTCGACGGGCTGGGGCATCGTGGCGCAGCGCCCGACGGCCATGACCCTGGCCCCGCTGAACCAGCTGATGGCGAACACGGTATGGCACTCGCTGCCCATCGCCTTGCTGAGCCTGCCATTCATCTGGTGGCTGGCCAGCCTGATTTCACGGCCCCTGGTGCAGCTGGCCGAAGGCGCGCGGCGCATGGATGCGCCCGGAACGGCCGAGCACATCGCCGCCATCCGCTCGTGGTACGTGGAGGCGGCGCAAATCAAGAAAGCCTTGCTGAAAGGCTTGGCATTGTTGCAGAACAAGATCGGCAAGTTGAAGACCGACGTGCAGACGGACCCGCTGACGGGCCTGTCGAACCGGCGCGGCATGGCGGCGGCGCTGGAAGCGTGGCAGGCGCAGGCGCGGCCGTTTTCCGTCATCGCCATCGACATCGACCATTTCAAGCAAGTCAACGACCGCTGGGGCCATGCCGTGGGCGACGAAGTCATCCTGCGACTGGCGCAGCTGATGCGCGCCTGTTCGCGCGATGCCGACGTGCTGTGCCGCAATGGCGGCGATGAATTCATCATGCTGCTGCCCGATGCCGACCTCGACGTGGCCATGCAGGTGGCCGAGCGCTTGCGCGCCAAGGTGGCCGCCGCCGTGATTCCCGGCGCGGGCCTGGTCACGATATCGCTGGGCGTCGTGTCGTCGGAACAGGAAGCGGGCAGCACGGACGCCGTGCTGCGCGCCGCCGATGCGGCCCTGTACGTGGCCAAGGAAAACGGCCGCAATTGCGTGGGCATCACGGAGCCCGCCTGACGCGGTTTTCCGTTGGAGCGGTTTGATCTTGTCATTCGGCAAACGTCAAACTGATCCTATGTTTTCTCCCGTTTCTGAGTCTGTTATGTTTTACCCGGAAAGCCTAGAGTGGAGGCCTGGGTAAAACAGACGTCACACGTCGGGAAGGCAACACATGTTAGGGCTTACGGCACTGGAACTGGCGCGCGTCCAGTTCGGCTTCACCATCTCGTTCCACATCATTTTTCCTGCAATCACGATCGGCCTGGCCAGTTACCTGACGGTGCTGGAAGCGGCGTGGCTGCGCACGCAGGACGGCGTGTACCGCGACCTGTACCATTTCTGGTCGAAGATCTTCGCCGTCAACTTCGGCATGGGCGTCGTTTCCGGCCTCGTCATGGCTTACCAGTTCGGCACCAACTGGAGTTTCTTTTCCGATTACGCGGGCAGCATCACGGGGCCGCTGCTGGCCTATGAAGTGCTGACGGCCTTCTTCCTGGAAGCGGGCTTCCTCGGCGTGATGCTGTTCGGCTGGCACCGCGTGGGGCCCGGCCTGCACATGTTCGCCACGGCCATGGTGGCGCTGGGCACCTTGATCTCGGCCACGTGGATCATCGCCTCGAACAGCTGGATGCAGACGCCGCAGGGCCATGAAATCATCGACGGGCGCGTTGTACCCGTGGACTGGCTGGCTGTCATCTTCAATCCCTCGTTTCCGTACCGCCTGCTGCACATGAGCGTGGCCGCCTTCCTCGCCACGGCCTTGCTGGTGGTGGCGTCGGCCGCCTGGCATTTGCTGCGTGGCAACGACAACGCGGCCATCCGCAAGATGATGACCATGGGCTTGTCCATGCTGCTGGTCGTCGCGCCCATCCAGGCCGTCATCGGCGACGTGCACGGCTTGAATACCCTCGAGCACCAGCCGGCCAAGCTGGCCGCCATGGAAGGCCACTGGGAAAACACGGGCAACGAAGGCACGCCGCTGATCCTGTTCGGCTGGCCCGACATGGCGCGCGAAGAAACCTTGTACAAGGTGGAAATCCCCCGTTTGGGCGGCCTGATCCTCGCACACGACTGGAATGGCACGATTCCCGCCCTGAAGGAATTCGCGCCGCGCGACCGGCCCCCTTCCGCCGTCGTATTCTGGTCGTTCCGCCTGATGGCGGGGCTGGGCATGCTGATGATCGCGCTGGGCATCTGGAGCGCATGGTTGCGCTGGCGCAATACCTTGTGGCGTTCGCGCCTGTTCCTGCGCTGCGCCCTGTGGATGGGACCGAGCGGACTGGTGGCCATGCTGGCCGGCTGGTACACGACGGAAATCGGCCGCCAGCCGTGGACCGTGTACGGCTTGCTGCGCACGGAGGATGCCGTCTCGGCCCACGGCGCCACGCAGCTGGGCATCACCTTGCTGTTGTTCATCGTCATCTATTTTGCCGTGTTCGGCACGGGCATCGGCTACCTGCTGCGCCTGATCCGGGTGGGGCCGCAGCCGCACGAAGGGGAGAGCGTCGAGCATGGCGGCCCCGGCCAGGAACGCACGCCTGCACGGCCGATGTCGGCCGCGCATCTGGAAGAGCAAGCGCAAGGAGGACATTCGCATGGGCATTGATCTGCCACTACTGTGGGCCATTATTATCCTGTTCAGCATCATGATGTACGTCGTGATGGATGGTTTCGACCTGGGCATCGGCATCCTGTATCCGTTTTTCCAGGACAAGAGCGAGCGCGACGTGATGATGAATACGGTGGCGCCCGTCTGGGATGGCAATGAAACCTGGCTGGTGCTGGGCGGCGCCGGCATGCTGGCGGCCTTTCCGCTCGCGTATTCCGTCGTGCTCAGCGCCTGCTATCTGCCGCTCAGCTTCATGCTGATGGGCCTGATCTTCCGCGGCGTGGCCTTCGAATTCCGCTTCAAGGCGCGCGAGCACGAGCGCCACGTGTGGGACAAGGCCTTCATCGCCGGCTCTGTGGCGGCCGCCTTCTTCCAGGGCGTGACTCTGGGCGCCTACATCCAGGGCATGCCGGTGGTCAACCGCAGCTATGCGGGCGGCGCGCTGGACTGGCTCACGCCGTTTTCCCTGTTCACGGGCGCCGGGCTGGTGGCGGCGTATGCCTTGCTGGGCAGCACCTGGCTGATCATGAAGACGCAGGGCCGCCTGCAGGCGCGCGCCGTGCGCCTCACGCGCGTGCTCGTCTGGCTGCTGCTGGGCGTGATCGCCGTCATCAGCGTCTGGACGCCGCTGGTCGATCCGGCCATCGCCGCGCGCTGGTTTGCGCTGCCGCAATTGTTCTGGTTTTTGCCCGTGCCGCTGCTGGTACTGGGCGCGGGCTGGCTGCTGCTGCGCTCCCTGCGGCAGGGGCGGCAGGCGGCGCCGTTCCTGTGCACGCTGGCGCTCGTCTTCCTCGGCTACACGGGCCTGGGCATCAGCGTGTGGCCGCACATCATCCCGCCATCGGTCTCGATCTGGGAAGCGTCGTCGCCGCCGCAAAGCCAGGGCTTTACGCTGGTGGGCGCGCTGTTCATCATTCCCGTGATCCTGATGTATACGGTGTGGTCATATTATGTGTTTCGTGGCAAAGTCCTGCCGGAAGATGGCTATCACTGATGCAAGGACAACAGACATGGTGGAAACGACTGGCCTGGATGGCCGGCCTCTGGCTGGCCAGCGTGGCGACCCTGGGCTTGGCGGCCTGGGCGATGCGCCTGCTGATGCGGGCGGCGGGGATGGGCAGCTGATGGCGGACGGACAAGCATCCGGCATCCGCTGCGAGGTCGGCGGCCGGCGCCATCCGCTGGCCTTCCTCGGCTGCCGCGGACTCAATTACGGCCAGCACAGCGCGCTGCCGCTGCATCCGTTCCGCCTGAGCGTGCCGGAAACGGCGCTGGCGGGCTTGCTCGACGAGCCGTTCAACAGTTTTCTCCAGACTTGCCGCGAAGACGATTTGCAGTACGAGGAAAGCGACTTGCCCGAGTTGATGCATGCCGGCTATCCCGACATCACGGCCATGCTGGCGGGCCACCGGCCGCTGCTGGCCGGGATGCTGCTCGACTTCATGATCGGCGATGTGATGGATGCGATCGGGCGCGCCAGCGGCTACCGGCCCCTGCACGCACGCTACTGGGGCGATGTCGAGGCGGCGGACGGCCGCGCGTACTTCACCGTCAATCAAGTGCAGACCGTGTCGTTTGCCGATGGCCAGGTCATCTTCGAAGGGCAGGGCTATTACGGCGTGTACGTGATCTGGCTGACGCATGGCCGGCGAGCGTGAATAGGGACTTGACCTTCCTCATGTGGGAAGGTTTATAGTGGTGTCATGAACCGTGCCTTTTCCCGCTTTCTCGCCCGCTCGCTGCTCTGGCTGCTGGCCGTCACGCTGCCCATGCAGGGCTTTGCGTCGGCCATGCGCAGCTGCTGCGTGGACGAGCTGGCGGCGGTGGTCACGGTCGCCGTCGAGGCGCTGCCAACGCCCCAGTGCCACGACATGGCCGACATGGCCGACATGGCTGACATGCGGATGGCGGACCAGCCGATGAAAATGGCCATGGACGATGGCGGCGCCATGCACCATGGCCACGATTGCAGCAACCATGGCGCCTGCACCGTGGGCGCCGCGGCGCCGCCCGGCATGCCGCCCCTGCATGCCCTGACCCTGCGCGCGCCGCCCCCGGCGCTGGCGCCCGATTCCCTGTTCGCCGGGCATATCCCGTCCGGTCCCGAACGTCCCCCGAGAAGCACGCGCTCCGCCTGACCGCCCGTTGAACCTGGCGGTGCCGCCGTCGCACGTCCCTGCAGCTTGTATCGTGCACCGTGTTCCGGCCGCGCCAGCGTTCCAGTCGCGCGCCCGCCGCGCCATACCCTGTTCTTCAAGGAATACCATGAAATACCTGTTCAGCTTTGCGCTGGCTGTGCTGCCGCTGGCCGCCGCAGCGCAGTCACAGCCCGCCCCGCAAGAGGCGCAAGCCTCCGTGCCGGCCACCACTTACCGCTCCGCCTTCGCCGGCTACCGTCCCGCCGCCGAGGAAGATGCCACGCCCGACCAGGCCTGGCGCGCCGTCAACGACAAGGTCGGCAAGGCCGGCGGCCACATGGGCATGATGAAGATGGAAGGCCACAAGATGGAAGGCCATGCCATGAAGGGCCACACGATGCCGATGGATAAGCCCAGCCCCAAGCCCGATGCCCAGCCGGCCCCGCAACATCAGCACGAAGGACACTGACATGCCACGTTTCACCAAATCAACTTGCCTCACGCCGCTGGCGCTGGCGGCCGTCCTGCTGCTCAGCGGCTGCGCCAGCTTCAGCGCCGATGGCGGCATGCAGGCCGTGTCCGCGCTGGCTGACGCCCGCACGGGCGCGCCCGAGGCGCTGGCCGACAAGGGCGGCGAGGAAAAACTGGCGGCCTTGCTGGCCCAGCCCCTGGACGCGGATGGCGCCGTGCGCATCGCCCTGATGAACAACCACAGCATGAAAGTGGCGCTGGCCGAGCTGGGCGCGTCCGAGGCGGACCTGGTGCAGGCGGGGCGCTTGCGCAATCCCGGCCTGTCGTTCGGCCGCTCGCATGGCAGTCACGGCAATGAAATCGACCGCGGCGTCAGCTTCGACCTGGCCGGCTTGCTGACCATGCCGATGCGCGTGAACATCGAACGGGGCCGTTTCGAGCAAGCCAAGCTGCAAGCGGCCGGCAGCGCCGTGCAACTGGCGTCGGATACGCGCCGCGCCTACTTCAACGCGGTGGCTGCCGTGCAGACGGAACAGTTCATGCAGCGGGCGCTGCTGTCGGCCGAGGCGGGCGCCGAACTGGCCACGCGCTTGCAGCAGGCGGGCAACTGGAGCCGCCTCGACCAGGCGCGCCAGCAAGTGTTTTACGCGGACGCCGTCGGCGACCTGGCCCGCGCGCGCCACCAGGCCACGGCCACGCGCGAGCACCTGACGCGCTTGCTGGGCCTGTGGGGCAAGCAGACGACGTTCACTTTGCCGTCGCGCTTGCCCGATTTGCCGGCCAAGCCAGCCGAGGCGGGCAATATCGAGGCGCAAGCCATGGAGCAGCGCCTCGACGTGCAGATGAGTAAACTCGACGCGCATGCGACGGCCAGCGCGCTGGGCCTGTCCAAGGTGACGGGTTTCATCAACGTGCTCGACGTGGGCTACACCAACAAGAGCACGAGCGAGGCGCCCCGTGAAAACGGCTACGAAGTGTCGCTGGAGCTGCCCCTGTTCGACTGGGGCTCGGCGCGCAATGCGAAGGCGCAAGCCTTGTATGAGCAGTCGCTGCAGCGCACGGCGGGCACGGCAGTACGGGCCCGCTCGGAAGTGCGCGAGGCGTATTCCAGCTACCGCACGGCCTATGACCTGGCGCGCCACTACCGCGATGAAGTCGTGCCGCTGCGCAAGACGATTTCGCATGAAGTATTGCTGCGTTACAACGGCATGCTGGCCAGCGTCTTCGAACTGCTGGCCGATGCGCGTGAGCAAGTTGCCAGCGTCAACGGCGCCATCGACACCCAGCGCGATTTCTGGATTGCGCAAACTGAACTGCAAGGCGCCATCAATGGCAGCGGCCCTGCCAACAAGGAATAATGATGATTACACGTAGAAACTTTTTCATGAATGCGGGCGCGGTCGCCCTGAGTGCGGCAGCGGTGAGCCGCGTGGGCGCGGCATCGCTGCCGGAAGCCGTCAGCATGGCCGGCGCGGACACCAAGGCGCCGCCACCGCCGCCGAACGGGCGGCCGTACAACCCCGTCGTCACCCTGAATGGCTGGTCCTTGCCCTGGCGCATGAACAACAACGTCAAGGAATTCCACCTCGTTGCCGAACCCGTCGTGCGCGAACTGGCGCCCGGCATGATGGCCAATCTATGGGGCTACAACGGCCAGTCGCCCGGTCCCACCATCGAAGTGGTGGAGGGCGACCGCGTGCGCATTTTCGTCACCAACAAGTTGCCCGAACACACGAGCGTGCACTGGCATGGCCAGCGCTTGCCCAACGGCATGGACGGCGTCACGGGCCTGACCCAGCCGGGCATTCCTCCTGGCAAGACCTTCGTCTATGAATTCGTCGCCAAGCGGCCCGGCACCTTCATGTACCACCCGCACGCGGATGAAATGACGCAGATGGCCATGGGCATGATGGGTTTCTGGGTCACGCACCCGAAAGACCCGAATTTCATGAAGGTGGACCGCGATTTCGTCTTCTTGCTGAGCAACTACGACATCGATCCCGGCAGCTACACGCCGAAGATCATGACCATGACGGATTTCAATCTGTTCACCTTCAATAGCCGCGTCTTCCCCGGCATCGACCCCATGGTCGTGCGCCAGGGCGACAAGGTGCGCGTGCGCGTGGGCAATCTGACCATGACGAACCACCCGATCCACATGCATGGCCATGAATTCGAGGTGACGGGCACGGATGGCGGCTGGACGCGCCCCGAATCGCGCTGGCCCGAAGTGACGACGGACGTGGCCGTGGGCCAGATGCGGGCCGTGGAATTCACGGCCACGGACCTCGGCGACTGGGCTTTCCACTGCCACAAGTCGCACCACACGATGAATGCCATGGGACACGACGTGCCCACCATGATCGGCGTCGACCACCAGGGCGTGGCGGCGAAGATCAACCAGCTCGTGCCCGGCTACATGGTGATGGGCGAACGGGGCATGGCCGATATGGGCGAGATGCAGATGCCGATTCCCGACAATACCTTGCCGATGATGGCGGGCGACGGCCCCTTCGGCGCCATCGGCATGGGCGGCATGTTTACCACGGTCAAGGTGCGCAAGGATCAAAAAACCGGCGACTACCGCGATCCGGGCTGGTACAAGCACCCGGCCGGCAGCGTGGCCTATGAATGGACGGGCGCCTTGCCGGAACCCGTGCGCGGCCAGGGTACGGGCAAGCTGCCGGCCAAGGGGAGCGTCGAGATGACTGTGCGCAAACCTGGCGCACACGCGGGCCATTAACGCGGGCCATTAACGGAGGGGCGCCAAGCCCATGCCCGAACGGCTTGCCTAGCATGGCAAGCCGTTTTGCATGTTGCTATAAATCAAGGAATTGTTGTTTGGTGACAATCCGAGCATTTTTTTCCGTGTTTTTTCTTTATATTCAAGCCAGTACGCTCCAGTTGCATCGAGTATCGGCCAGTCTATGGGAGAAATCATGTTGAACCGGATGAAGGTGGGAACGCGCTTGCTGGCGGCATTCTTTTGCGTCGCGCTGATGGGGGCCATCGTGGCCGGCATCGGCATCTTCAACATGGGCAAGATCGATACCATGGCGGGGCAGATGTACAACCATGAACTGTTGGGCTTGTCGTACATCAAGGAAGCCAACATCGCCTTGATCAAGGTGGGCCGCGCGCGCAGCAACTTCTTGCTGGCCACGACCGCCGAGGAGCGCGCCACGCGCCAGGCCGACATCGCCAAATTCCTCGACTTGAATAAAAGTTACCTTGCCAAGGCGGAGCCGCTGTTCGTCACGCCGGCCGCCAAGGAACTGTTTGCGCGCTTCGCCGCCGTCGAAGCGGAATATATCGCCACCATGCAGCAGGCGCTGACCCTGGCGGCAGCCGAACCGCTGGCCCAGCGCAGCGCGCAACTGACTGAACTGCTCAACAAGACGCGCCAGCATGCCGATGAACTCGACGGCGTGCTGGACAAGCTGTCGCAGCAGAAGGAAGAGCGCGCCAAGGCCGCTTCCGAGCAGGCGTCCGGCGTGTACCAGGCCAGCCGCAGCTTCATGATTGCGCTGGTGCTGGGCAGCGTGGCGGCGGGCCTGGCGCTGGGGGCGCTGATCACGCGCGGACTGACGCGCCAGCTCGGTGGCGAACCGGCGTATGCCGTCAAGATCGCCGGCGCCATCGCCGAGGGCGACCTCACCGTCGATATCCGTACGGCCAGCCACGACAGCGCCAGCCTGCTGTTTGCCATGAAAACCATGCGCGACAAGCTGGTGGGCATCGTCAGCCAGGTGCGCTCGGGTACGGACACCATCAACACGGCCTCGGGCGAAATTGCCCAGGGTAACCTCGACTTGTCGTCCCGCACGGAAGAGCAGGCCAGTTCGCTGGAAGAAACGGCGTCGTCGATGGAAGAGCTGACGTCGGCCGTGCGGCAGAATGCGGACAATGCGCGCCAGGCCAATGCGCTGGCCGGCGCCGCGTCCGACGTGGCGGGCAAGGGCGGCGCCGTGGTGGGGCAGGTGGTGCAGACGATGGAATCGATCAACGCGTCGTCGCGCAAGATCGTCGACATCATCAGCGTCATCGACAGCATCGCCTTCCAGACGAACATCCTGGCCTTGAACGCGGCCGTGGAAGCGGCCAGGGCGGGCGAGGAGGGGCGCGGATTTGCCGTCGTCGCGTCCGAAGTGCGCAACCTGGCGCAACGCTCGGCCAGTGCCGCCAAGGAAATCAAGATTCTGATCGGCGACTCCGTCGAGCAGGTGGAAATCGGCTCCAGACTCGTGCATGACGCGGGCAAGACGATGGATGAAGTGGTCACCAGCGTGCGCCAGGTGGCCGACATCATGCAGGAAATCACAGCCGCCAGCGCCGAGCAAAGCGCCGGCATCGAGCAAGTCAACCAGGCCGTGCTGCAGATGGATCAGGTGACGCAGCAAAACGCGGCCCTGGTGGAAGAGGCGGCCGCGGCCGCCGAATCGCTGCAGGACCAGGCGCAGACCCTGACGGAACTGGTGGGCGTGTTCCGCCTGCATGCACAGGCGCAACAGATGGCCGTGCCGGCGTCCAGCAATGTCACGCCGCTGCGCCGGCCGGTGCCGGCCGCCAGGCAGGGCGTGCGGCGCCTGGCCTGAAATGGGGCGGGTCCGGGCGCAATCGGCGCGGCGGTGGTAGGCTGTCGTTATTGCGCGTTTGCCACTTCCGGGTTTCCCATGCCGTCTTCTTCCCTGCCGCTGTTGTGTTTCTCCGTGTTATTGCTCTCCCTGCCGCCGCTGGCGCAGGCGCAGGAGGGCGATCCCGTGCTGCCGTACCGGCCTTCCGTGGCCAGTCCCGCCCAGCTGCCCGTGCCGGGCCAGCTGGAATTCGAGGCGGGCGGCCTGCTGTCGAAAACGGACGGCACGCGCCGCGCCAGCCTGCCGTACACGTTCAAACTGGCGTTCAGCCCGGAATGGGGCGTGTTGCTCGAAGGCGAGGGCTTCGTGCGCGCGCGCGACGACACGGGGCGCCGCGAAACGGGCGTGGGCGACACGACGGTCGTGCTCAAGCGCGCCTTTTTGCTCGACAGCGCCACGGCGCTGGGCCTGGAACTGGGCTGGAAGTTGCCCACGGCCAAGGACAGCATCGGCAGCGGCAAGAGCGACGTGTCGCTGAACGGCATTTTCAGCCGCGACCTGGGCGCCGTGCACATGGACGCCAACCTGAACGCCACGCGCCTGGGCGCAGCCGACCCGCATACCGGCAGGGTGCAAACGGGCTGGGCGACCTCCTTTTCCACACCCGTCAGCGAGCGCTGGGGCGCCACGGCGGAAGTGTCGGGCACGCGCTTGCGCGGCGCGCCGGCCACGGCGCAGCTCTTGCTGGCCGCCACCTACAGTCCCACGCCGCGGCTGGCCTTCGATATCGGCATGGCGCGCGGCTTGACGGCGGCGTCGCCGGACTGGTCGCTGTTCAGCGGCGTGGTCGTGCCTTTGGGTAAGCTGTGGTGAGATTGCCACGGCAATCCTTATGTGTCCTTGCGAACAAACAGTTGGTTGCACAAGGTCTACAATTGCGGCATAACTGATAAAAGGAGTGTCCCCATGAAAACCCTGATTCTTGCCGCCGTCTTGCTGTCGGCCGCTACCGCTGCCGTCGCCCAGGTGGGCGTCTCCGTCACCGTCGGCCAGCCGGGCTTTTACGGACGCATCGACATAGGCGACTATCCAGCGCCGCAATTGATCTATGCCCAGCCCGTCATCGTGCAGCGCCCGCAATACTATTCGGCGCGCCCCATCTATTTGCGCGTGCCGCCCGGCCATGCGAAACACTGGTCCAAGCACTGCCGCAAGTATAATGCCTGTAACCAAGAGGTATATTTCGTCCAAGATAGTTGGTATAACAACCAATATGTGCCCCGTTACCGCCAGCAGCATGGCGACCATGGCCGTCCCGACTACCGGGACCATGACCGTGATCGCGGCCACTATGACAAGCATGATGACAAGCGCGATAAACATGAAGGCAAGCGCGACAAGCATGATGACAAGCCAGGCAAGGGCCATGGCAACGGTCATGGCAATGGCAACGGCAACGGGCACAGGGATTAACAAGCAGGAGGATCTTTGCATAGTAAAATCGTTATCGTAGGGGGAGGTGCAGGCGGCCTGGAGCTGGCCTGTAAACTCAGCCGCAAGCTCGGCGCCGGCCAGGTCACCCTGGTCGACAGCCGCCTGTACCATATCTGGAAGCCGTCGCTGCATGAAGTGGCGGCCGGCACCCTGGACATTCATCAAGAGGGCCTGTCATACCAGATGCTGGCGCATGACAATGGTTTCACCTATGTCTATGGCCCCCTGATCGCACTCGACGCCGCGTCGAACAGCCTTACCGTGGGTGCCATCGCCACGGACAAGGATGAGCAACTCTTGCCGCAACGCACTGTCAGCTACGACCAGCTGGTGCTGGCCGTGGGCAGCACCTCGAATTACTTCGGCGTGCCCGGCGCCCAGGAAAACACGATTTCCCTGAATGCCACGGAAGACGCCGAGCGTTTCCGGCTGACCCTGCTGAAACTGCTGGCCATGGCCGAGCAGCGCCAGGGCGACGCGGGCCATCCCGGCGTCGACATCGTCATCATCGGCGGCGGCGCCACGGGCGTGGAACTGGCGGCCGAATTGCGCGAAGCGAGCGGCGTGTATGCCGCGTATGGTTTCCAGAATCTCAACGCCATCAAGGATGTGCGCATCACTCTGCTGGAAGGGGCGCCGCGCATCCTGGCGCCGCTGCCCGAGCGCGTCTCCATCGCCGCCTCGAAATTGCTGCACCAGCACGGCATCACCGTGGTGACCGATACGCGCGTCACCACCATCGAAGCCGACAAGGTGACGGTGGCCAGCGGCACCAGCTATGCGGCCGACATCTGCGTGTGGGCCGCCGGCATCCGCGCGCCGGAATTCCTGTCCACCCTGGGCTTGCCGACCAACCGCGCCGGCCAGTTGGAAGTGACGGGCATGCTCAACGTGCAGGGCCATGCGAATATCTTTGCGCTGGGCGACTGCGCCGCCTGCATGGGGCCGGATGGCAAGCTGGTGCCGCCGCGCGCCCAGGCTGCCCATCAGCAAGCCGATTACCTGCTGAAAACGTTCCTGCTGCAAGCCAAGGGCAAGCCGCCGCAAACCAAGCCGTACGAATACCTGGACTACGGTTCGCTCGTGTCCTTCGGCCGCACCACCTCGGTGGGTACCCTGATGGGTTCGCTGAAGGGCCTGAGCTGGTTCGTCGAAGGCTTTGTTGCGCGCATGATGTATGTGAGCCTGCACCTGATGCACCACAATGCCGTGCTGGGCAGCGTGCGCACGGCCGTCATGGCCATGGGCCGCTTCCTGATCAAGCGCAGCACGCCGCAAGTCAAGCTGCACTGATCGCGCTGCAGTAAACGGTTTGCGCCGGATCAAACAAGGGGCCTTGCGGCCCCTTTTTATTTGCCGCGCGCGGCAGGCGCCGCTTCGCAACGGCCCCGCGTCATGGGAAAGTCGATGGTGGTGAATTTGCCCTTCAAGGTGCCGACGATGCTGGCATGCAAGATGCGCTCGCTGTCGTGGCGGTAGATGATGCGGCTCGGAAAGTCATTGTCCAGGTTGGCGAAGATGAATTCGTTCGGCTTGTCCTGGCGCAGCAGGTTGAAGGTGACGGGCGGCTGCCCCGACGGCTGCACGATGTAGGCCAGCTGGCCCGGTTCCGTGAGGCGGATCTGCACGAATTCAAAGGCCGTCGTCTTGCCGCCCTTGACGGTGCGGCTGGTGCCGAGGATGGTGCCGCCGGCGGCCGTGCTCCATTGTTCGCCGGAACCGGGTTCGGCGCCGTCGACATTCCAGCAGCCGGCCAGCCAGGCCAGCTTGTCCACGGTTTCCGGCGGCGGCACGGTATTGTCGGCGGCCTGGGCGGCGCCCATGGCCAGCAGCGCTGCCAGCAAGGTCGTTGCGAGTCGTTGCATGCCATCTCCTGTCGTTGCGATGTTAGCGGTCACTGGGGCACGCCGGCGGCGCGCCTGCCCAGTGTAGCCGATGCTGGGCTGCACACGGCAAACACTTTATACTCGGGAAAGATGCCGACCGTCACCACCATCACGCCAAGGACAATCATGCACGATACTTCCACGCAGCCGCGCGGCGCCGCCAGGCCGGGCCAGTTCGACGACCGCTACATCAGCTTGAAAAGCCTGGGCCTGGACCCGGAGCAGCTCGATTTTTACCAGCTGCTGCTGGCCTGCAGGGCCAGGGGGGATGCCGGGGAAAGCCTGCGGCAAGTCGTGCGTTTCCGCACGGATGGCTATGGCAAGTCCCGCTTCATCAGCAGCCTGGACGCGTTGCCGGCGCCGCTGGCCACGTTTCCCCTGTGGCGTGCCGAGCTTGACGGCTGGCCCGGCGAGCTGGCGCGCGAGGACTTGCTGGCGCGGGCCAGTGCAGCGCTGGAGCAGCCGGCCGGCGTCTTTCTCGCCTCGGCCGGCTGGCGCACGGCATTGCCCGACATTTGGCAAACCCTGCTGGTGCTGGGATGGCGGCAGGCGGGTTCCCCGGCCGATGCCGCCCTGGCGGCCCAACTGACGGATGTGTTGCGTGTTGGACATTTCTTGCAGGTGCTGGAAGGCGATCGCACCAGCCTGGCCGGGCATGGCACGCGCCGCGATGTGCTGGGGGCGCAACTGCTGTTGCCGGAAGAGGGCATGCCGCTGCCCCGTTGAGGCGGGCAGGGCGCCCGCTGCGGGAAATTATTCTTTTGGCGTAATGCGCGGCAAGACGACGGTCAGGGCCGTGCCGCCTTGCGGATTGGCCGTCAGGCTCAGGGTGCCGCCCAGGTAATGCACGCGCTCGCGCACGGAGCGCAGGCCGTGCTTGCTCATTTCGACGGGCTCGTTGGCCGGCAAGCCGCTGCCGTTATCCTTGACCGTCATCATCAGCGCCTCGTCATTGTCGTCGATGATGATGTCCACCTGCGTGGCGTGGGCGTGCGCGGCGATGTTGCCGAGCGCTTCTTCCAGGGTGCGCAGCAGGGCCACGCCCACGTTGCGCGGGCAAATCAATTCATCTTCGGGCAGGCTGCAGCGCACGGTGATCTTGTGCTGTTCGGCAAATTGCGCAGCCAGCTCACCCAGCGCGACATTTACGCCGAGAAACTCGAGCTTGTCGTTCCACAGCTTCATCTGCATCTGGCGGTTGGTCTCGATCACATTCAGCAGCAATTGCTTCATCGTTGCCGCGCGGTCGAGCAAGGCGGCTTCCTGCGGCATCTTTTGCGTCAGCAGCGACAGGTGCATGGTGAGCGCCGTCAGCGAGGAGCCGAGGCTGTCGTGCAGCTGGCGCGACAGGGCGCGCCGTTCATTGTCCCAGCTGGTGTTGACATGGCCGAGCAATTCGCTGAGGTCGGCGGCGCGTTCCGCATCGGCCTGGGACGCTTCCTTGTTCGGATCTGTTTGTGCGGACATAGCGCCCCGTGAATGGTGAAAGGTGAGGACCAAATTCAAGTTGTGGATCATACATGAGGATTTCATCGCGGGGCGCATGGATGAAAAATTTCTGTCTTTTCGGCAATTTTAATCTCCTTCCATCACTTTTATGTGATAGGCAATATTATCGTTTGCGCCATCAGCCACCGTTCCCGTCGTTACGTACGGCTGCGCACATACCGGGGCGCGCTACGCTGCCATAGTGGGGCCGTGCCTCCCCCATGCAGCACTGGCCCGCTTACCGAAACGAAAGGACATGCCATGAATATCGATACCATCGTCGACAAGGAATACCTCGACAAAAGCTTCCGCGACATCGTCAATGCGCCCATCAGCGCCCTGCGCGGCGTCAGCGCAAAAGACGCCAAGGCCTTGCAGCAGGCGTTTGGCGTGACCACCGTGCGCGAATTGTCCAACCTCAACTTCGTCAAATGGGCCAGCGCGCTGGCCATCCTGGCCGATGAGGAGGGCATGAGCGGCGAAGAGCGGGCCAAGGAAGAATTGCTCGACGACGCCGTGGAAATGACCTTCCCCGCCAGCGACCCGATCTCCGTCGATGCGGGCATCACGCGCATCGAAGTGTCGCCCGACACCGTCAATGCGCAAACGGACCACCAGCATGCGGGCCAGCATGAAGTGACGGCTGGCAAGAAATAAAGCCTGCAGGACATGAAAAAACCGGCTGGCCGCGAGGCCCGCCGTTTTTTTTACGCGCCGCGCGGCGTCACCGTCAGGCGATCGACGGGATGCTGCTTTTCTGCATGTTGACCTGCGCCGCGATCACTTCGTGCGGCGTGCAGCAAAAGCGGTTCTTGCCGGCGCGCTTGGCTTCATACAGGGCCGTGTCGGCCGCGCCGAGCAGGGATTCGACGGTGCTGGCGTCGTCCGGGTAGATGGCGATGCCGATGCTGGTCGACAGGCGCAGGGTCAGGTCGTTGATGAAATACGGCTCGGAAATGACTTCGATCAGCTTGGCGGCCGGTTCGCGCGCGTCGCCCTTGCCGGCCAGGTTGCCCAGCACGATGACGAATTCATCGCCGCCGATGCGCGCCACCGTGTCTTCCTTGCGCGACGCGCCCACCAGGCGGGCCGCCACCATTTTCAGGATCTCGTCGCCATAGCCGTGGCCGTAACTGTCGTTGATGGCCTTGAAGCCGTCCAGGTCCAGGTACAGGATGGCCGACTTGCCGCGGCTGCGGGCCGATTGCTGCAGCGTATGCTCGATGCGGTCTTCCAGCAGGCGCCGGTTCGGCAAGCCCGTCAGCGGATCGTGCAGCGCCAGTTCCTGCTGCTGCTTGCTGTATTGCGCCAGTTCCTTGTACAGCAGGCGCACTTCCAGCATGTTGTGGATGCGCTTGTGCACTTCCATCAGGTCGAAGGGCTTGCTGATGAAGTCGCGCGCGCCCGCTTCCAGGGCGGCGATCTTGAAACTCGGTTGCGCCGTGAGGGCCAGCACGGGCAGGTAGCCGCCATGTTCGATTTCTTTCAAGCCTTTCATAACCTGGAAACCATTGAGTTCCGGCATTTGCAGGTCGAGCAAGATCAAGTCGTAGCAATGCTCCCGGTGCAGGGGGCAAACCTGTGCCGGACGCATGGTGGCCGTGACGTTGGTATAGCCGGCATCGCGCAGGATTTCCAGCATCAGGTCGACATTGTCGGGTGAATCGTCGACGACCAAAATTTTGGCTTTCAAAATCTCATCTTGGCTGGGCATGTAAGGTCTCGGTTATACGGTCTATGCAACGCTGGCTTCTACCGCAGATGATGGGCTGACGGCGGTGGAAAAGATAGTAGCGCCTTGCAACAAGATAGGGCGCACAACTGCGCATGAACTCGCTTCTGCCGTTCTCCCCGGCCAAGGTCGCCGCTTCCAGCCTGCCGTGCAGGTGTGCTTCTGCATTTCAGTGTAGCAAACTTCAGCTTAGTTGCTTGTAGGACAGTGCCGCGTCTGAAAGTAGGAAGGCTAACCCATGAAAATAGTCATTTTGTACTGCACTATTTATTTCTTTGCATCATCTTTTTAAGATGATGTTTTGCGCTCCCGTCCAGGGCGCGCAGCGGCCAGCTGCGCCACGGCCGCCACCAGTCCGGCCGGGTCGAGCGGCTTCGAGATCCAGGCCTGGAAGCCGCTGTCGAGCGCCCGCTGGCGATCTTGCGGTTGCGCAAACGCCGTCAGCGCCAGTGCGGGCAGCCGGGCCAACTCCGGGGCGGCGTGCGCGCGCACTTGCGCCAGCAAGTCGAAACCGTCGGCGTAGGGCATGCCGATGTCGCTGACCAGCACATCCGGGCGCACCTGCTCCAGCAATTGCAGCGCTTGCGCCACGCCGCCGGCGCCGTGCACTTCGGCATTGTTGTCGCGCAAGATGCGTTCCGTCAGTTCGCGCGCGTCGGCGTCGTCATCGACCAGCAGCACCTTGACGCCGCGCAAGTCATCGTTGGAGGGCGGGCCGCTGCCCGCCTGGCGCGCGGCGGCCGGCGTGCCCAGCGGCAGGCGCACGGTAAAGCTGGCGCCCTGCATGTCGCCGGCGCTGCTGACGGTGACCGTGCCGCCATGCTGCTCCACCAGGTGCTTGACGATCGCCAATCCCAGCCCCAGGCCGCCGTGCCGGCGCGTGGTGGAGGCATCGGCCTGGCGGAAGCGGTCGAACACGTGCGGCAGGAAATCCTTCTTGATGCCGACGCCGTTGTCGGCCACCGTGATGGACAGGCGCGACGCCTCGCGGCGCACGCCGATATCGACCCGCCCCCCTTGCGGCGTGAACTTCAGGGCATTCGACAGCAGGTTCCAGATCACTTGCTGGATACGGCTGGGGTCGCCCGTGATGGTGCCCGCATCGCTGGCGATGTTGCAGTGGATGGCGATGTGCTTGGCGTCGGCCGCCGGGCGCAGGGTTTCGATGGCCGAGGCGATGATGCTGGCGGGCGCCAGGGTTTGCAGGTCGAGCAATACCTTGTCGGAGGTGATGCGGCTCATGTCGAGCAAGTCCTCGATCAGCTGCGCCTGCGCACGCGCATTGCGTTCGATGCTTTGCAGGCCGCGGTGCAGGTCGGCCTGGTCGCGCGTGCCGCGCCGCAGCACCTGGGCCCAGCCGAGGATGGCCGACAGGGGCGTGCGCAGTTCATGCGACAGGGTGGCGAGAAAATCGTCTTTCAGCTGGTTCGTGCGCTCGGCTTCGGCGCGCGCCTCGCGTTCGCTGTCGAGCAGTACCTTGCGCTCTTCGGCGGCGCGCGTGGCGGCCGCGTACAGGCGCGTATTGTCGAGCGCGACGGCGGCCTGGGCCGCGATGGCCGAGACGATGCGTTCGCTGCGCGCGCTGAACATGCCCGCTTGCGGATGGCCGAGCAGCAAGCGCCCCAGCAACAGGCCCGAGCGGGAGCTGACGGGCAGGCTCAGGCAGCTGCGCAGCGGCGGCGCGCCGTCGGCGCTGGCATCGGGCGCGGCCAGCAAGTCGTTCTGGCGCATGGCCGGCCCCTGGCGCAGTTCGGTGGCGATGGCTTCGGCCTGGCGCAGGCTGATGCCGTTGACGGCGCGCGCCGAGGGCAGGGGCGCGGCGCTGTCGGGGATCTCGCCCGCATCGTCATAATAGAAGGCGCCGAAGCGCGCGCCGCTGATGCGCGTGGCCGCATCGACGGTTTCCTGCAGCAGGGCGGGCAAGTCGAGGGTGCCGGCCAGGGCCGCCCCTGTATTGTTGAGCAATTCGAGCACGCGCGTTTCATCGCGCAAGGCTTCCTGCGCGCGCTTGACCTGGTCGACGTCGGTGCTCGTGCCAAACCAGCGCAGCAGCTGGCCGCCCCGGTCGCGCACGGGATTGGCGCGCGTCAGGAACCAGCGGTACTGGCCGTCGGCGCCGCGGATGGGAAATTCCATTTCGAAGGGCGTGCCGTCGCGCAAGGCGGCCTTCCACGCGTGCAGCATGGGCGGCAAATGCTGCGCGTGATAGGCGATGCTCCAGCCGTCGCCCGCCATCTGTTCGGCGCTGGTGCCCGTGTAGTCGTGCCAGCGCTGGTTGTACCAGGCAATGGTGCCGTCGAAGCTGGCGATCCAGGCCAGTTGCGGGATGGAATTGGCCAGCGCGCGCAAGTCTTCCTCGCTGTGGCGCAAGCTTTCCTCGGCCTCCTTGCGCTGGCTGATATCCTGGATGTACGTGGTCAAGCCATCGCTGGAAGGGAAGATGCGCACTTCCAGCCAGCGCCCCAGCGGCCGGTACAGCAGTTCAAAGCTGCTGCTGTGCTGCTGCGCCATGGCGCGCCGGTATTGCACTTCCAGTTCCGTCCCCTGCAGGGCGGGGCAGGCTTGCCACAGGCTGCTGCCTGCCAGGCTGGCGCCGGGCGGACGCTGCGGTGCGAGCATGTCGGCGCCGCGCGTATTGATATAGCGGATGGTCCAGTCGCGGTCGAGCAGGCAAAAGCCATCGGTGATGCTTTCCATTAAGTTTGCCAGGCGCTCGCCGGAGAGGCTCAGCGGCGCTGATGGGGGCAGCAGATCTTGCGTGCGGTCAGGCTTGGCCATCGGAAATCCTGCAACAGTGAGTCTGCCGCACGGGCTCTTGCCCCGCCGGGCCGCCGCCGCTAAGCTCAGTTAAATGGGTCATGATGGTCAATGCCCGCGCCATGAATGAGGGGAGGCACAAGCGCCCCTGTCTGGCTGGTATTGTAGCCCCAAGCGGCGCAGCGCCACCGCACGCTTGCGCGTTGCCTGCAGATAGCACTGGACAGGCTGGAAAGCAGTCCCTATAATCCCGCTTCTTTCGAGACAGCAACTTCTCGATTCGCTAGAAGCTCCTGTGAAAGCAGAAGTGTCCATCGATAAAAAGGCGTCAGCTTTTTAGCAGTGAAAAGGTAGTCGATCATGCGGGGCGGTATTCTGCAAAATCAGCTAAGCGATTGAAAAATCGAACTTTTCAAAGCGAAATGAATACGCTATAATGTTTGCCTGCGCGGCTGTAGCTCAGCTGGATAGAGTACTTGGCTACGAACCAAGGGGTCGTGGGTTCAATTCCTGCCAGCCGCACCAGAATACTGAAAATCAGACTTTGCCTGGTTTTGTTGTAACAAGTTTCACCTCCATGTTGTTAATGGAATGTTGTAGAAGTTTTGCGGCTGTAGCTCAGCTGGATAGAGTACTTGGCTACGAACCAAGGGGTCGTGGGTTCAATTCCTGCCAGCCGCACCAGTATTGCCAGCATCGGGTTTTCCCGTGCTGATGAAAGTTTCAAGCTTCGCGCCGTCCGGCGAAGTGTGTCAGAGTTTGCGGCTGTAGCTCAGCTGGATAGAGTACTTGGCTACGAACCAAGGGGTCGTGGGTTCAATTCCTGCCAGCCGCACCAGTATTTGCAGTAAAGAAAAACCCGGAAAGTTCGCTTTCCGGGTTTTTTTTCGTCCGGCGCAATTGCAGCGGGCCGCCGATGGCGCGGCCTGCCGCAGTTGCGCCAATATCCCATCAATTCGGATACGGCTGGCCCGAGGACGCCTGGTTGCCCAGGACGATGGTGGTCACCCACAGCCCGCCATTCGTCACGGGGCCGGTGAACTTGAACAGCGAGCTGCCCGATTGCGCCGGGTCCGCCACATTCGACGCCAGGCTATTCAATCCCGAAGTCGTGAAGGTGCACGCGGTTTCTTGCCCAACAGCATTTTGTTCCGCGTTCAGCACGGGCGTGGCGCCATTGAACAGGTACAGGCCGCAATTGTCCATTTTCGATCCGTAGGTGGCGGACTGCGTGTAATTGAAGGTCACCGCCCCATCGAGCAGGGTGGCGGCCGGGATGGACGACAGTTTCGCCGGCGTGATGCTGGTGATCGTGGCGAACAGGCTGGCCTGGTTTGCCCGCGCAAACGCTTTCGACAGGGGCACGGCATTGATCTGGAACGGGAAGGCGCTGACGGGGCCGTTCGCTGTCTTCAGGGTCCAGACATACACCTTGCCCGGCGCCACTTTCGTCTCGTCGATGCAGGCCGTGCCGGCGCCCAGGCCCGGCGTGCCGGCGGGCAGGCTGGCCAGGTCCTGGCAGCTCTGGATCGCTTCCGCGTTATTGTAGAAAGCGCTGGCAGCGCCATTGCTGTCGGCAATCCGCATGTGGGTGTAGCCCGTGGCTGGCAGGATCAGCTGCAATTTGCTGCCGGCCGTGCCCGGTGTCTGGAAGTCGCCGAATGTCGTCAGGCCCGGTCCCCGCACGTCGATCTTGTTGATGGCCGGATTGTCCTGCAGCACGGTGTCGAGCTCGACGTGCGCGGCCCATTCGCGCGCAAAGGTGGCCGCGCCAGCACTGTCGAGGCTGCGCTGGATGCGCGCATTCATGTGCATGTCCAGGTGGCCGCTGCCGGCCAGCTTCCAGCCGCCGGCACAGGCGCTGGTATCGCTCGTCTTGACCAGCTTCCAGTTGAGCATGCCCGCATCTGTTCCTATGCGCAACTGTACCCAAGCGCTGCTCGGCTTGCCTGCGGTGAAGCCGATGGCTGTCGCCCCGGCGCCCAGGCGATTGTTGATGAAGTCGGCGACGCGCGATGTCGAAGTGCTGCTCGACGACGTCAGCGTGGCGATTTCATCCGTGCTTAACGGTTGCATGTTGACGCTGGCCAAGCCCAGCGCTTCGATGGTCAGCCCGGCATGAGCGGCCTGGTCGGTGCTGGTCAGGGCCGACACGATTTCCGCCTGGCCCACACCCATCCCCATATTGAAGGAGCTGTCGATGAACGGCGACACGGCCGCCGTCGACGGCGCGACGAAGCCCGTCTTCGGATACAGGGCGCTGAGCGAGGCCATGCAGGCGCGGATTTCCGGCAAGACGCTGGCCGCGGCGTTCGCCTTGAGCAAGTCGGCATCCGATGGCGGCGTCGCTGCGGGGATGGTGGCGGTGCCGCCGGCGGCGGCAGGTAAGGTCACGCTGCCCAGCGTGCTGTTGGTGGCAATCAGGGTGACCGTCGCCATGGCGCCTTGCGCTTCCGCGGGCGCGACGAGAATCTGGTCCAGCACGGCATCCATGCCCGTGCCGTTGGCAACAAAGGCGCCCGTCAGCGGATTGGTGTTGCTGGTGTTAATCGGTTTGATCATGGCGACGACTGCGGCGATGGCCGCATCTAGCCGTTGCTGGGTCGCGGCACTGGCCAGCGCCGCAGTGCAGGCGGCTGGGACAGCATTGGCGACGGGCGCGCAAACGCTGGCCAGGGCGGCGCCGCCGGGCTGGCCCGACGCCGTGGAAACGATCAGGTCGGTCAGCGGCGTGATATTGACGGTTTGTCCCGCTGCCGTGGCGATGGAATTCATGGTCACTTGCTTGCCGCCGGCCGTGCCGGTGATGCTGAGGAGAAAGGGCGCCGTCATGCCGCCCACGTCGAGCGTGTATGCCCCGCCGGCGCCGGTACTGACCGCCACGGATACTTTGCCCTTGCTATCGATGGCAATCACGCTGCCCGCGACGGGTGCGCCGACGGCGGCGGTGCCGCTGAGCGTCGTGGCTGGCGGCGGTACAACGGGCACGACAGGAGGGATGGGCGCAACGGGTGCGACCGGGTCGGCGGGGGTGCTGCTGCCGCCGCCGCACGCGGCCAGCATGAGGGTGGCGGCACAGGCGGCAGCCAGAGGCAATAATTTGTGCAAGTTCTTCTTCATGGTATCCCCTTAGTATTTTTATTAAAATTACTGCTAGTAAACATTCTCAAAGTTTTCCATGAATTGCAATTTATTTTTCTTGGATGCATTAATAATGAGCAACAAGTAACAAAGCTGTCGGTTTCGCGCCGCAGTCTGAAAAGAAATGTGATGAAATGAGCAAGACTACGGCGTGCGTGTGCCGCCACAAGACAGGAGTGGCCGCCAATTGTGAAATATCGCCGCCACGGCTTTGCCATTCTGCAAAGCCCTGCTATAATCTTGTCTTAGGCGGCTGTAGCTCAGCTGGATAGAGTACTTGGCTACGAACCAAGGGGTCGTGGGTTCAATTCCTGCCAGCCGCACCAGAATATTGGGGGTCAGATTGTAAAATCTGATCCCCTTTTTCGTTTCCGAATGGATTTACGCTGCGCCTGTGGCGCCGCGCCGGTATTGCTGGCGAAACGCGCGCGGCGTCACCTGCCTGGCGGCGCGGAACTGGCGGTTGAAATGCGCGAGGTTGCGGTAGCCCGCCTCTTGCGCGATGACGGCGATGGCCAGATTGCTTTCGATCAGCTGTTGGCAGGCGCGGCCGATGCGCAGCCGCGCCAGGTACTCGCCGGGCGTGCAATGCGCGTGGCGCTTGAAACAGCGGTGGAAGGCGCCCAGCGACAGGGCCGCCCGCTGCGCCAGCGTTTCCAGTGCAATCTCTTCCCGGAAATGCGCGTGCATGAAGTCAAACACGATTTCCATGCGCTTTTGCTGGCCATCGGCATGCATCGGCGCCAGCGCTTCCGAGGCCAGCGGCTGCGCACCGCCATCGCCAGCCAGGTCCAGCAGCACGTCGAGCAGCAGCGGCAGGCGCTGCGGCACGGGCAGCGCATTCAATTGCAGCAGTTTCTCTGCGCTGCGTGCGCTCGTTGCCGGCGAAAAATGCAGAGCAGGGCCGGCGCGGCGCGCCAGTTGCCGCACGCCGTGCAACTCAGGAAAACAGGCCGCCAGCTGCTCCACCCATTCCAGCGAAAACCACACGACGACGGCCAGCATCGGCTGCGCGCTGTCGATGCGCTCGCTGGCCGACCACGTGTGCGGCAAATTCGGCCCCAGCAGCACCAAGTCGCCCGGTTCGAAATCGCCCAGGTGGTCGCCGATATAGCGTTGCCCCCGCGCATTGACCGTCAGGGTCAGCTCGAATTGCGGGTGGTAATGCCAGAGGAAGGGAATCGCATCGAGTTCGCGCCACAGCAAGCCCCAGGAGTGGCCCGTCGGAATCGTGACTTGTTCAAATAAAGGCGTCATTGTGACGTTTTAAAGAGGGTGATGGTCAGGATAGTATCAGTTTTGGTTGCTGCGCACGCATTTTATGCGGCACTGCCGGAGCACAATCTGTCCACACCAACACAGGAGACAGCGATGCAAAACCGATATCAGTACGGCGAAGACCGTCCCGGCAATCCATCCGTGGCTTACACGGAACAAACCCAGTTGCGCGACATACAAAAACAGTTGCCCCTGCGCGTGCTGTCCGACAGCGATTTCCTGCACTGGCAAACCTACGGTTACGTCATCGTCAAGGATGCCGTGACGCCGGAACAGGTGCGCCGCACGACCGATTTCCTGTGGGAATTCCAGGGACTCGACCAGCACGACCCCTCCACCTGGAATCGGGACCAGCTGCGCGACCACGCGATGAAAGAGCTCAACGGTTCCGGCATGGTCGAGGCCTATCACAACCAGACCCTGTGGGATAACCGCCAGACCCAGCGCGTGTACGACGCCTTTGTCGACATCTGGGACCGTCAGGATCTGTGGGTGACCATCGACCGCGCCAACCTGAATACGCCGAACAATGGCAAGCGCAAGTTCGGCGGCTTCATCCACTGGGATGCCGACACCACGCTCGACCCGCTGCCCGTCAACGTGCAGGGCGTGCTGGCCCTGTCCGACACTTCGCCCGACAGCGGCGGCTTTCAATGCTATCCGGAATTGTTCAACAACTTGCTGGCGTGGCGCAAGACCGTGCCGCAAGACCGCAACCCGTGGCAGCCGGATCTGGCGACGGTGCCGTATCCGATGGAATTCATCGCCATGAAGAAAGGGGAGTTGTTGATCTTCAACAGCCTGCTGGCGCACGGCATCCGCCCGAACACATCGACGGACCAAGTGCGCCTGGCGCAATACATTTCCTTCACGCCAGCCCAGGAAGACAATCAAGCCCTGCGCGACTGGCGCGTGCAAAGCTGGCGCGAGCGCAGCGCGCCGCAAGGCTATGCATTCCCTGGCGACCCCGAGGAAAAGGAACAGCTGCGCTATCCGCAGGCGCAGCTGACAGCGCTGGGCGAGAAGATCCTCGGCGCGCGCGGCTGGTAAGCGTGGCGCCGCGTCCGATGGCATTGCCTGCCGGATAGACAATTGCCGGCAAATGCACGATCATGGCTTGACTTGCCATCGACCGAGGAAACGCATGAGTATCATCACCTGCATCGAAGACTTGCGCGTGCTGGCCCAGAAACGGGTGCCGCGCATGTTTTACGACTACGCCGATTCCGGTTCCTGGACGGAATCGACGTACCGCGCCAACAACAGCGATTTCGCCAAGATCAAATTCCGCCAGCGCGTGGCCGTCAACCTGGAAAACCGCAGCCTGGCTTCGACCATGGTGGGCCAGCACGTGTCGATGCCGGTAGCCCTGTCGCCCACGGGCTTGACGGGCATGCAGCATGCGGATGGCGAAATCCTCGCGGCCCAGGCGGCCGAGCGCTTCGGCGTGCCGTTTACCCTGTCGACCATGAGCATCTGCTCGATCGAGGACGTGGCGGCGAACACGACAAAACCGTTCTGGTTCCAGCTGTACGTGATGAAAGACCGCGAATTCATCAACCGCCTGATCGACCGCGCCAAGGCCGCCAAGTGCGGCGCGCTGGTATTGACGCTGGACTTGCAGGTGCTGGGCCAGCGCCACAAGGACTTGCGCAACGGCCTGTCGGCGCCGCCGAAACTCACCATCCCCAACATCCTCAACATGGCCAGCAAGCCGCGGTGGGTGGCGGGCATGCTGGGCACGAAACGGCGCGGCTTCGGCAACATCGTCGGCCACGCCACGTCCGTGTCGGACATGTCGTCCCTGTCGGCCTGGACGCAGCAGCAGTTCGACCTGAGCCTGTCGTGGGCGGACGTGGAATGGATCAAGCAGCGCTGGGGTGGAAAACTCATCATCAAGGGCATCATGGACCCGGAAGACGCGCGCCTGGCCGTGGAAAGCGGCGCCGATGCGCTGATCGTCTCGAACCACGGCGGACGCCAGCTCGATGGCGCGCAATCGTCGATCGAAGCCTTGCCGGCCATCGTCGACGCCGTCGGCAGCCAGATCGAAGTGCACATGGATGGCGGCATTCGCTCCGGCCAGGACGTGATCAAGGCCGTGGCCCTGGGCGCCAGGGGCGTGTACATCGGCCGCCCGTTCCTGTACGGCCTGGGCGCCATGGGCGGGCCGGGCGTCACCAAATGCCTGGACATCATCCGCAACGAACTGGATTTGACGATGGCCTTTTGCGGCTTGCGCGACCTGCAGCAGGTGGACAAGAAAATCCTGCTGCCGGGAACGTTTTAAGCGGCAATCCGCACGATTTCAAAACCTTCCGATGCCTGGGGCGGCACGAAGTGGCGCGTGATGTCATCAAATTGCGCGTCGCTGGTGGAAAACGGGTGCAGCCCGCTGGCATTGCGCTGGCGCAAGCGCGCCTTGCATTCCTCATCCGTCACGTCGAGGTAATGCAGCACGTGCGGCGTGCCCGCCTGCTGGAACAGGTCGCGCATCCAGGCGCGGCTGGCCGGCGTATTCGCGGGGAAATCGAGGACGACGGACACGCCCGCCTGCAGCATCTGCAGGCACAAGGGGGCGATGGCCGCGCGCAGCCGCGCCGCGCAAGCCGCGTAGTCGGCCAGGCTGGCGATCTGGCCCGGATACAGCTGCGCCAGCAAGCTGTCTTCGCTGATGCGCACGGTGTGCGGCGCCGCCGCAAGGCGGGCGGTCAGGGTGGATTTGCCCGAGGCAATCTTGCCGCACACGAGGTGCAGGGTGGGGGAAGCGGTGGTGCTGGAGGTAGGGGACATGGTCGCTCGCTAGAAAGAAATATTGCCTGCGAGACGTCTTGATCTGTTGCTGCAAATCAAAGCCGCCTCCCGGGCGGCTTTGGCAATCTCAGTCCTGCCAAGCCACCATCGGTCGAATGGTGGCAATAATCGATGGCAGGGGCGGGAATGGCGATTGCATGACTGAACGATGCCATGGAATGGCGGGCGCTGTCAATTGTCCAGGCGCGTCCACGGCTCGCGGAACGCGGCCGCATCGAGCGGCTGCGCATGCGGGTCGTCGTGCTGGAACAGGCCGCCGATCAGCATATCCTGGATGGCGCCCGTGAAACCGCCGTATGGCGAGGCGCTACCCCACTGGCGTTGCGTGTGGGCGAAGACGACGGCGTCTTGCTGCGCCGCCAGCTGCGTCAAGGCGTGCCGCAAGGCGGCGGCCGCTTCCGGACCCATGTCCGTGGCGATGGCGCACACCAGGCGCTGGCCAAATTGCAAGGGTTTGTCTGCCAGTCCCAGCAGCGACTCATTGGCCAGGGCGAGGAACACATCGGGCGCCTGGTCGTCCTTTTCGCAAATGGTCCAGGTGGGCGCCCACGCTTCCAGGCTCATGAAGCGGGCGTCGCGTGTTTCCGGCGTATGCGTCCACTTCGCGTGCGACTTGTCGTCCCAGCCCAGGCGGCCAAAGGAAATCGGCTTGCCCTTGGGATTGTATTGATGGCTGCGCACGCCGGGCTTACCCCTCGTCCGCGCTTGCGCCATGAGGCCATCGAGGCTGGCGGCGAACGACGTCCATTGCGCCGCATCCCACAGCGGCGCCGCAGCGGGCGCGGCCAGCAGCAGGAATACTTCGTAATCACGTGAAAAAAACGCCATGCAGCTTCCTCGGCAAATGGATGGAAAATTGTGTCGCAATATTATAGTTGCACTTGCGACAAGGCGGCGCGCTGGCTGGGGCGCAGCAGGTAGACGCCGTACAGGCACAGGGGCAGCACGGCCAGCAGGGCGATATACGGCAGGATCGACGCGCCGTCTTCGGCCGGGTTGGGCAAGGTGGCCGTTACCAGCGCGTAGTCCCACAAGCCATGCACGAGCACCATGGGCCAGATGGAGCGGGTGCGCAGGCGGATGGCCGCGTAGCCGACGCCTTGCAGGGTGGCGGCCACGGCTTGCCACAAGGCGCCGCTGACGTCGCCCGTGGCCAGGCCGTTGGCCGTATGGGCCAGGCCGAACAGTGCCGAGGACATAAGGACGGCGGGCCAGACGGCGTAGCGCTCCAGCATGCCTTGCAGCAAGATGGCGCGGAACATCAGTTCTTCCGAAACGGCCACCAGGGCCGCATTGCAAGCGACGATCAGCAGCACGCGCGGCTGCGGCCAGCCGCCGGCCCAGGCCAGCAACAGCATCAGCAGCGCATACAGCAGGGGCGGCGAGACGAGCCACAGCGTTTTCCATGGCTGCGGCGCGCACAGGCCCGCCGCGCGGCGCTGGCTTGAGGCCAGCAGAAGCGCCAGCGCGAACAGGGCGGCCAGCGCCCACGACAGGCCGATGCGGCCGGTGACGGCGGCGCCCGGCAAGGCGTAGCCGGCCGCTTCCAGCCAGCGGCCGCCCAGGCTCAAGCCCAGCCAGATGGCCAGTGCGATGAGGGTGACCGGCATGGTGAGGGCGATTCTTTTCCCTGACATGGGCGGCGTCATGCTGCTGGTCCGCCGCTGCTGACGCGGTTGCGGCCCGTATTTTTCGACTGGTACAGCAAGGCGTCGGCCTGGCGTATCAGCTCGCTGCTGTCGCTGCAGCGCTCCCGTGCGGGCTGCAGCGTGGCCGCGCCCAGGCTGACGGTCACGACGCCGTTCGCGCTGGCCGCATGGGCAATCTGCAAGGCTTCCACGCCCGAGCGGATGGCTTCCGCCACGTCCAGCGCGCCCGCAGCGTTGGTGGCGGGCATGATCACGGCGAACTCTTCGCCGCCATAGCGTGCCGCCAGGTCTTCGGTCCGGCCGACGCTGCGGGCCACGGCGCCGGCAACTGCCTGCAGGCACTCGTCGCCCGCCACGTGGCCATACTGGTCGTTGAATTTCTTGAAGAAATCCACGTCGAGCATGATCAGCGATATGGCATGGCCGCTGCGCTGGGCGCGCTTCAATTCCTGTGCCAGCGTCTCGTCGAAACAGCGGCGGTTGGCCAGTCCCGTCAAGCCGTCTTGCGACGCCCGCGCCGCCAGGTCCGCATTCGCGTGCCGCAGCTCCGCCGTGGCCAGGCGCAGGCTGGCTTCGATGCGGTCGCGTACGGCAATCTGCCGCATCAACTTGCGGAACAGGTAGATCAGCGCCGCTCCCGCCGCCAGCGACGCCAGCACGATTTGCATGCTCAGCCGTTGCCACTCGGCGAAGACGTCTTCCTTCGACAGCCCCGCCGCCACGATGACGGGAAAGCGTTCCAGGTGGCGATAGCTGTACAGCCGTTCGATTTCGTCCACCTTCGCCGTCATCATGGCCGTGCCGACAGGTCCTTTTTCGCGGTAGGCGCGCAAGAGTGCGCCCGACGAAATATCCATGCCGATGACATTGGGCTGGAACGGCCGCCGGTAAATCAGCGTGCCGTCGTCGAGGGCAAAGAATGCCGTGCCCGTGTTGCCAAGGTTGAGGCTATCGTAGATGCGTTCGAAGGAGGCGAGCCCCAGGGTGACCAGCACCACGCCGGCAAAGGAACCGTCCGCCAACTCCACCCGGCGCGACACGGGCAAGACCCATTGCCCGCTGGATTTGCTGCGCACGGGTGCACTGATGCGGCTGCCCAGTTGCGCATGCGTCTTGTGATAGGTGAAATAGTCGCGGTCGGCGTTGTTGCCGTCCTGCCTGGCGCCGGACGAGGTGGCCAGCCAGTCCCCCTGGCTGTCAAGAATGAAGACACCGGCAATTTCCACGATATTCCTCGACAACTGCTGCAGGTGCGATTGCAAGCGCTCGCCCGTGGCGTCGTTATTGCCTTCGTTGCGGATGTGTTCGACGATATCTTCCAGCATGACATCGGCGACTTCCAGTTCCATGTAGGCTTGCGTGGCAAGGGCGCGCGCCATGTTCTCCGTCGCCGCGCTGCTCTCGCGCAGGCGGACTTCGCGCGAAGACCAGACGATCCAGATGGTCATGCCCAGCAGCATGGCGCACATGCAGAAGAAGGCGATGCTGGCCCAGACGATCACTGGCCGCTTGTGCTTGCTCAAGACCTCGGGCTGCGCCGGCAGGGTGCCCGCCGCGTCCTTGTTTGTTGCATCCTTTACTGCATCCATAGGCGAATCATGAAGTTGCATCAATGATATGGTGGAAATATTGCCATACTACATTAAAAGCAGGCGTACAAAATTGCCACATCGTTATAGTTGCATGGAATAATAAGCCTTCATCCGTTTGCCGCCAGACTGGAGAGCCATGACCTACAGCAAGACCATCACTACTGAACGATTGATCCTGCGCAAGCCGCAACCATCGGATGAGGCGGCGCAGTTCGCCATGCATTCCGATCCCGAAGTGATGCGCTATTTCAGCGAACCGCCCTGGGAAGACACGGGCCGCGCCACGCGCCAGATTGCCGAGGACATCGCCGCTTTCGAGAAAGAGGAATTTTTCCGCTTCGCCGTCGAGCTGAAGGCGACGGGCGAATACCTGGGCAGCTGCAGCCTGTTTTCCGAGCACCGCCAGAACCGCCGCGCCGAGATCGGCTACGCGCTGGGCCGCCCGTACTGGGGCAAGGGCTATATGCACGAAGCGCTGTCGGCGCTGCTGGAATTCGCCTTCATCGAGCGCGACCTGAACCGCCTGGAAGCCGATATCGACCCGCACAACGCCGGTTCGGCCAGCGCCCTGGAACGCCAAGGTTTCAACAAGGAAGGTTTTCTGCCTGAACGCTGGATCGTCGGTGGCCAGGTCAGCGACTCGGCGCTGTATGGCTTGCTGCGCCGCGAGTGGGAAGCGCGGCGCAAGGGCGCCGCGTGAGCGGACAGGTTGGCGGCGCGTTCCGGCGATCGCCAGGCCGCAGCTGAGGAGGATGCCAGGCGATGATCGCTGTCGATTTACCCGCTTCAGGCCACCCGCTGGTGACCTTGCGCCAGCTGGAACGCAGCGACGCGTCCGCCTGCCTGGTATGCCTACCTGGCCGACCCTGCCGTCGTGGAGCACACGAGCTGGAACTTGCAGTGCGCCGACGATCTGCAGGCCAATTTCGATGACTATGCATCGGCCCAGCCATCGTCGTCCATACGGCTGGCCGTCGTGCTGCGCGACGGGGGCCGGCTGGTGGGCACGGTCGGCTTCAATGCCATTTCCCCGCAGCACCGCACGGCTGAAATCGCCTACGACCTTGCCCCTGCCGTGTGGGGGCAGGGCGTGGCCACGTCCGTCGTGAACGCTGTCGTGGATTGGGGCTTCCAGCGCCTCGGCTTCCTGCGTATCCAGGCAACCGTGCTGGAAAGCAATGGACGGTCGATGCGCGTGCTCGAACGCTGCGTTTTCGAGCGGGAAGGCTATCTGCGCTGCTATCGGCAAATTCGCGGAAGATCCGGCAATTTCTGGCTGTATGCGCGCATTGCCGGCGTGCGATGAACAAACTTCCCCTGAGTATCCTGCTGGTGGAAGACCACCTGGCCATCGCGCGCCAGGTGCTCGATTTCCTCGACGGCTTGCGCTGGCAGACGGACCATGCGGGCACGGGTGCGCTGGCCGTGCAATTGGCCACGCGCAACAGCTATGACGTGGTGCTGCTGGACCTGAACTTGCCCGACATGGATGGTTTGCAAGTGTGCCGCGCCATCAAGGCGGCCGCGCCCAGCAATGTGCCGATTTTGATGCTGACGGCGCGCGACGCGTACGAAGACAAGGCGCGCGGTTTTCGCGACGGCGCCGACGATTATTTGACCAAGCCGTTCGACTTGCGCGAAGTGGCCTTGCGCTGCGAAGCGCTGGCGCGCCGGCAGCAGTTGCACGTGCACCAGGAAATGCGCGTGGGACCGTTCACCTTGCAGACGCGCGCAGGGCGCGCCCTGTATGGCGACGCACCGCTGCCATTGACGCAGACGGGTTTTAAAATTCTGTTGCTGCTGTGCCGCGAATACCCGCACGCCGTCTCGCGCTCGGCCTTGCTGCAGCAGCTGTGGGGCAGCCAGCCGCCCGACAGCGACGCCCTCAAATCGCACATCTACGCGCTGCGCAAGCAGCTGGAGTTGCTTGGCGGGGCTGGCGCGGCGGGCATGCTGGTGACCATACCGCAGCTGGGCTACCGCCTGGCCTTCGACGTTGCGGCATCGCCATGAGCAAGTCGATCCGGCAGCGCCTGTTCGCCGCCCTGGCCGGCTTCACCGTCCTGCTGTGTTTATGCTACACGGGCCTGGCGCTGGTGATTGCGTATGTCACGGAAGATATGCTGGTGCAGCGCCTGCTCGAGCGCGAAGCGGCGGCCGTCAGCATGCGCTGGCAGCAGCACTACAAGCTTACGCCTTCTGGCAGCGACCTCATCACGGTTTATGGCAGTTACCTTGACTTGCCTCAAGCGGTGCGTGCGCAAGTGCCGCCGTCCGCCCCGCGTGGGGAAGTGTTTACGACGACGGGCCAGCATTATCACGTGCTGGCGCTCGATATCGTTGGCGCTGGCAAGCCGCAGCGCGCATACCTGCTGGCCGACGTGGCGCCCGTGCTGGTGGTCTCGCGCCTGGCGCGGGAAGTGGGCGGCGTCGTGGCTGGCGTGGCGCTGGCGCTGATCGGGCTGGCCTTGCTGCTGGCGTACTGGCTGGCGCGGCGCCTCGTGCTGCCCTTGCAGAGATTAGCCCAGGAAGCGCGCCGGCTCGCGCCCGGCGGCGCCGTCCATTTCAGCGAGCGCGACCGCCCCGACGAGATCGGTTTCCTGGCGCGCCGCCTGGAAACCACCTTTGCGGAATTGCAGGCGGTGTTGCGGCGTGAACAGGCTTTTACCCGCGACGTCAGCCATGAATTGCGCACACCGCTGACCTTGATGCACAACACCCTGGCGCTGGACTATGCGCCGCCGCTGGGCAAGCAGGAGCAGGCGCAGCTGCGGCAATCCACGGATGAGATGCGCGCCACCATCGACGTGCTGTTCGCGCTGGCGCGGGCCGAGCAACTGCCGGGCGACGTGGTCGAATTGCGCGGCTGCATCGAGCAATGCCTGCTGCGCCTGCTCGACGAACACCCTTGGGATGCCAGCCTGCTGACCCTGGACTTGCCGGAGCGGCTGGAGGCGGTCGGCAACCCGCAGCTGGTCATGTTGCTCCTGAATAATTGCCTGGCGAATGCGCTGTTCCATGGCGGCCCCGATTGCCGCATCAGTATTGCGTTTGCGCAAGGTTGTCTGAGCATCCAGAATACCGTGCAGCCGGGGCAAGCGCCACGCATCCACGGTTTCGCGCATGGTCAGGACCTGCTGCTGCGCCTGGCAAAAGCCATGCACTGGGACATTGTTTTCCATCCGGGCGCGACGCGGTTCCGTGTCGCCATCCATCCGGCCCGGGCGCAATAAAGTCGGCGGATTTCACCGCGATTTCACCTGCCCTTGCATATGCTGGCTGCTCTTTTACTTGAAGGGAAGCCCATGAAAATCGCCATCATCCTGTTCATCCTGTCCTGCCTGTCCATGCCCGTGCTGGCCCAGGTGCAATCGCTCCAGCTCAAGGATGAAAAACGCCGCTATATCGTCTACACGCCGGCTGCGTATCAAAGCCAGCCTCAAAAGACCTTTCCCGTCGTCTTCAATTTCCATGGCGGCGGCATGAGCATGGCGGAACAAATGCTGTACACGCAGATGAACAAGACGGCCGAGCGGCACCAGTTCATCGTTGTGTATCCACAAGGTATCAAGCAGGATTGGAACGTGGGCTTCGGCATGGATTACCTGGCGGGCACGGACGACGTCGGCTTTACGCAAGCGATGTTGAGCAAACTCAAACAGGATTACCGCATCGATGAGCAGCGCGTGTATGCCACGGGATTGTCGCGCGGCGGTTTCTTTGCCCTGCGCCTGGCGGCCGAGCTCCCGCAACAGTTCGCCGCCGTCGCCTCGGTGGGGGCGCCCATGCCGGAACCGGTACGGCAGCATCACCGGAAGGCGGACAAGGTCGGCATGCTGCTGATACAGGGCACGGCCGACAAGGTCGTGCTGCTCGAGGGCAAGGCCGCCAGCTATCTGTCGGCCGAGGATACGTTCGATTACTGGCGCCAGCACAACGGCATCGAAGGCGCCAGGCCGCAGCCGCGCCTGCTTCCTGGCCCCGCGGGCGACGCCACGCAAGTGAGCTGGCTGGAGCAGGGCGCCGCTGGCGTCAGCGTGGCCTTGATCACCGTCAAGGAGGGCGGCCACACGTGGCCGGGCTCCGATGCCTTCAACGTCGGCCTGCCCATCGGCAAGACCACGCGCGCCATCGATGCGAATGAGGTGATGTGGGAGTTTTTCAGCCGCCATCGCCGTTGACGCCATGCTAGGATGGCGGCGCATGGCGTAACCATCAAGCAACGGGAAAGGCAGGCACAGTGGCATTATCAACAGCAGGCATCGCGGCCATGGCCGCGGCAATCTTTGCCAAGCCCGGCGCGGCCGTGGCGCAGGCGTATTCGCAGATGGAACGGGAAACGCTGTATTTCCACTCGCCTGCCGAGCTGTGCGCGTATGCGGCCAGGCTGGAGGCCGAAGGGGCCGGCGAGGTGCTCCTGGCCGTGCATTACCCGGACATGGCCGGGCACTTTGCCCCGCGCCGTATCGCCCTCGACCCGGCCAAGTGCGGCGGCCTCACCTACCGTTACGTGTGCGAAGGCTGGGGCGTCATCCGCGTCTACCTGCGCCTGTCCAGCGGCAAGGGACTGGCCTCGCATGTGAGCGCCAATTCGCAAAAGCGCGCGGAAAAATGGCAGCCCCTTTACCCGGACTTTGGCCAGACCGATGCCTGGGACTGGGCCGCCGTGGGCCGCCATGAACGCCGCCTGATCCGCGTGCTGAAGCAGGCCGTGGCGCACGATGCGGCGGCAGGAGGCTCGGCATGACAGGCGTGATGCCCATCCACCCGGCCGCCATCTTTTGCCGTTCCCTGGCGCAGCTTTCCGCCATGCTGGACAAGACCGGCACCGCGCCGCACATGCTGGCGGCGCGCCTGCACCCGGACATGCTGCCATTTGCCCAGCAAGTGCGCGCGGCCGTGAGCTTTTCCCTGCGCGGCTGCTGTCCGCTGGCGGGGCTGGTCGTGGCCGATTTCAGCGCCGCCGCCAGCCTGCAGGAACAGATCGCACACACCATGCGCTACCTCAAGGACATTCCCGTGGAGCGTTTTGACGGGCCGCCAGACCGCATCTGCCGCGACCGCGCCGGCTTCACCGACATCGCGCTGCCGGCCGATGAATTCTTGCACCTGTACATACTGCCGAATTTCTATTTTCACTTCAGCATGGCGTATGCGATTGCGCGCAGCGCCGGCGCGGCCATCGGCAAGGGCGATTTCGATGGCTATCACGCGTATGCGCCGGGGTTTTCCTTCGAGCGGCCTGCCGCGCCGTAGTTCCTATAAGCCCGCGTCTTTCCACGACGCCAGCCCCAGCCGCTTCAACAGCCGGCCCGACAGCCCGCAGCTCCAGCAACTGATTTGGATTTGCCGCCGCCGTGCCGGGTCCGCATGCCAGGCTTGCTCGGCGTAGGCGAGCAGGGCGTCGCTGAGGGCGGAGTTGTCGGCGACGGGCGGCAGGCGCGACATCAATTCAAGCACGCCGTGGGTGGCCTCCTTGATTTTCAGCAAACCGGCCAGCAGGGCGCGCAGGACGGCGCCGTCGATGTTGCTGCTTGCTTGCGTGAAACGCTGCTGCCAGCACGGGCTGCGCGTCTGCCACAGGGCCAGCAGCGCAGGCACGTCGGCGGACTGCAGTTGCCCGATCAGCTCGTCCGCCTCGAGAAACAGGTCGAGGCGGTCGTATTCATCGTCGTCGCTGCACAGCAGTTCATCCAACTCGTTTAACAGGCTCATGCCACCACGTTCGTCGGTGTACCCCGTTCGAACGCTTCCACGTTGCCGATCAAAATGTCGGCCAGCTTTTGCATGGCTTCGCCGCTGGCCCAGGCCGTGTGCGGCGTGAGGATGAAGTTGGGCAGGCGCAAATTGAGCAGCGGGTTGTCGGGCGGAGGCGGCTCCTTCGATAGCACGTCGAAACCGGCGCCGGCGATCACGCCGTTTTTCAAGGCCTCCGCCAGCGCCGCTTCATCGACGAGGCCGCCCCGCGCCGTATTGATCAATAGCGAGGTCGGCTGCATGCGCGCCAGTTCCTTTGCTCCGATGATGTTGCGTGTCTTGTCCGTCAGCGGCAGGTGCAGGCTCAGCACGTCGGAACTGGCCAGCAATTCGTCGAAGCCCACTTCCTTCACGCCATCTTCATTGATGGGCGAACGGTTGTGCACGATCACCTGCATGCCGAAGGCGCGGCCCAGCTGGGCCACGGACTTGCCCAGCGCACCATAGCCCAGCAAACCCAGGCGGCTGCCGGCCAGGTCGCGGATCGGGTGGCCGAACAGGCAGAAGCGGTCGGACGCCTGCCACAGGCCCGCTTCCACGTCCGCACGGTAGGCGACCAGCTGGCGGCGCAGGGCCAGCATCAGGGCCAGCGTGTGTTCTGGCACGGTGGCGCGCGCATAGTCGCGGATATTCGACACGACGATGCCCCGCTCGCGGCAGGCGGCCAGGTCGAGGATATCCGTGCCCGTGGCGGCCACGGCGATCATTTGCAGGTCCGGCAATTGCGCCAGCTCGGCCGCGCGCAGCGGCACCTTGTTCGTGATGGCAATGGTGGCGCCTTGCAGGCGAGCCACCGTCTGTTCGCTGCCCCTGGTGTGCGCATGTTCTTCCCAGCTGTGGGCGAAGGCGGGCGGGCGCACGGTGGCGATCAGGTTGTCGCGGTCGAGAAAGACGATGCGGTGCGGGTGCGGCGATGTGCTTGCTGCGGTCATGGCTGGGCCTCGGTCTGGGTGGCGCGCGCGCTGGGAAGGCTGCTCTTGCCTTTCAGTTGCGTGGCCGGGTGGTTGGTAAACATGTCGGCGACCCATTCGACAAACACGCGCACCTTGGCCGACAGATGGCGGTTGGGCGGATAGATCACGTGGATGGGCAGCGGGTCGGATTCCCATTCGCTGAGCAATTCCACCATTTTGCCTTGTTCTATCAGGGGCGCAAGCATGAAATGCGTCATTTGCACGATGCCCAGGCCCGCCAGTCCGGCGGCCGTGTAGGCATTCGAGTCGTTCAGGGCGATATGGCTGGGCATGGCGATCTGGATGCGGTCGCCGGCGCGCGTGAAATCCCAATCGAAGGTTTTACCGGTCTTGGCGGAGAAAAAATTCACGCCCCGGTGCTGCGCCAGGTCGTCCGGATGCAGCGGCGTGCCGTGCTGTGCCAGGTAGCCGGGCGAGGCGCACGTCATGAAGTGCAGCACGCCGACCCGGCGCGCGATCAGGTTCAGGTCGCCCAATTCGCCGCCGCGCACGGCGCAATCGACGCCTTCCTCGATCAGGTCGACGGGGCGGTCGCTGCAGCCCAGTTCCAGCGAGATGTCCGGGTAGCGGGCAAAGAAGTCGGGCAGGGCGGGGATGATCAGTTCGCTGGCCAGGGCCGTGGGCGCATCCACGCGCAGCCGCCCGCTAGGGCTCAGCCGCGTGCGCGACAGCGATTCCTCCGCCTCGCGCACGTCCGACAGGATGCGCACGCAGCGCTCGTAATAGGCGGCGCCATCGGATGTGATGCTGACGTGGCGCGTGGTGCGGTTGAGCAACTTAACCGACAGGCTCGCTTCCAGCGACTGGATCAGGGTCGAGACGGTGGCTTTCGGCAGCTGCATGTTTTCCGCCGCGCGCGTAAAGCCGCCCGCATCGACGACTTGGATGAAAACTTCCATGGCTTGCAGCTTGTTCACTTGATTCCTTATCACTTTATGCTTGATTATTCATAATCCTGAACAATCAATTCGTCATTGCACTCTTTATCAGATTGTAGATCAAGTCTATAGTTGTTGTACTGCAGCATAAATGTGATTGCCGCAGGAAGTTCACAGGAGAAAAATCATGGGTCATCGGAATGGAATCTTTGCAGTGCTTGCTCTCGCTATGAGCTCGCTCGCTCTGGCCGCGATGGTATCGACGGATGCATACTCGATGGCGGCGCAAAGCGAAGCCAGCGGTTATAGCGCCCTGACCCATGAAGTGGGCGGCGTCGCCCTGTTGTGCCTGAACGACACGGTGCTCGATGCTGCGGTGCCGCCGGTGGTGGCGCAATGAGCTTTGCCGACACCGCGGCCGAACTGGCGCCTGGCCAGGCTCTGAAGATACGCGACATCCAGGTGCAGGGCGCGCAGGATGCGCTCGGCGCGCGGGTCTACACGGCCGGCGTGCCGGGCGCCAAGCAGCCGAACCTGATGGTTTTCTTCCATGGCGGCGGCTTTGTCGACGGCGACCTGGACGACGCGGACGACTTCCTGCGCTGCCTCGTGCTGAGCAATCCCGACCACGTGGTGCTGGCCGCGAACTACACCTTGGCCCGCGTGCGGCCATTTCCCGCCGCCGTGGAAGACGCGCATGCCGTGCTGCTGTGGGCAAAAAAGAACAAGTCCAAGCTGGGCTGGACGGGCAAGCAGATGGTGGTGTCGGGCATCGAGGCGGGCGCCAACCTGGCCGCCGTATGCGCGATGATGTCGCGCGACCGGGGCGGACCGCCCCTCGCGGGCCAGGTGCTGATCATGCCCATGCTCGACCCCGGCCTGTCGACCTGCTCGATGCGCTCCTTGCCGACCTGTCCCGACCTGGCGGAAGTGGCGGACCAGTGCGCCGCCGCCTACCGCGGCTACCTGCCGAATGCCGCTGACCGTACCCACCCGTACGCGTCGCCATTGCAGTCGAGCCGCCTGAAGAACCTGCCGCCAGCCTTGATCTTGTCCAGCGAAGACGACCCATTGCGCGACGAGGCTGAACAATACGGCAGCAAATTGATCGCCTGCGGCATCAAGACGACCGTGCGGCGCATGGCCGCCGCGCCACTGCAAGACGCCACCGCCCGCAATGAGTGCGCGTGCAAGGTACAGGTATTGAGCGAAATTAGCAGTTTCGTCGCCGGACTGGGGCAGGAGCCCGAGTCATGACGCCGCCATCCGCGGCACCGCAAAAAAACTTACACTAATCAGTTTACTTTTTGAGTTTTGGTTGCTACACTACGCAGTGTAGTTCCCTTCCTGCCTGAGTTGTGCGTTCGCACAGCCAGCTTCGTCGTCCCCGTCCGCTTTTAAGCAGCTGGCGGCCTGTTTACCTTTGATCGAGCGCCGTCGGGCGCCATGGCACCACCATTCACTTTTTCAGTTGGGTTGCTTCCTGCCGCCCATACCATTAGAAATTTTCATAAAACAGGGAAATAAAATGAAAAACGTTCAACAATTTTCCACTCTGCTGAAGCCCCTGGCTGCCTCGCTCGCGCTGGCAGGTCTGGTGGCCGTGAGCCTGGCCGGCTGCGATTCGGCCAATAGCAAGGTGCCCGACGCGCCAGCGGCCGGCGGCCCGCCCATCTCGGCCGCCGCCGTGGTGGAAAAACAGATCACGGAAACGCAGGAATTCTCGGGCCGCCTGGAAGCGATCGAGCGCGTGGAAATCCGCTCGCGGGTCGGCGGCTTCATCACGGCCGTCAACTTCAAGCCGGGCAGCGAAGTCAAAAAAGGCGACGTGCTGTTCGTCATCGACCCGCGCCCATTCCAGGCCGAAGTGTCGCGCGCCGAAGGCACGGCCGCCTCCGCCCGCGCCAAGGCGGAACTGGCCAAGCTGGAACTGTCGCGTGCTGAAAAGCTGCTGGCCGAAAAAGCCATCGCCCAGCGCGAATTCGATGAAAAGGCATCGGGCTTGAAAGAGCTGGACGCGAATGCCCGCTCGGCGCAAGCCGCATATGAAGCGGCCAGGCTGAACCTGTCGTACACGCAGGTGCAGGCTCCGATCAGCGGCCGCGTCAGCAAGGCGGAAATCACCGTCGGCAACCTGATCGACGCTTCCGCCATCCTCACTTCCGTGGTGTCGACGGACCGCATCTACGCCAGCTTCGACGGCGATGAAGATACGTATCTGCGCGTGGCCGGCACGGCGCAAAAGGGCACGCCCGTCACCGTCAAGGTGGGCCTGGCCAACGAAACGGGCTTCCCGCATGAAGGCAAGCTGGAATTCGTCGACAACCAGCTCGACCCGGCCACGGGCAGCGTGCGCATGCGCGCCACCTTCGCCAACGCCGAGCGCCAGCTGGTGCCGGGCCTGTTCGCGCGCATCCAGCTCGACGGCGGCAACGGCCCGCAGGCGCAAAGCACGGCGCTGTTGATCAGCGACCGCGCCGTCGGCACGGATCAAAGCCGCAAATATGTGTACGTGGTGGGCGCCGACAACAAGGCCGAATACCGCGCCGTCAAGCTGGGCCCGAATTCGGACGGCTTGCGCGTGGTGCGCGAAGGCCTGAAGGCGGGCGAAAAGATCGTCGTCAACGGCTTGCAGCGCGTGCGTCCAGGCGCACCCGTGACGCCGCAGATGGTGGCCATGGATTTCGACCCGACCGCGCCTGTCGCTCCCGCAAAACCTGAAGTAAAAGACGCCAAGATCGCCGCGAAAGCAGCATCGACTTCCAAGGAATAAACATGAATTTTTCCCGCTTTTTCATCGACAAGCCGATTTTCGCGGCGGTGCTGTCGATTGTCATATTCGTGGCCGGGCTGCTGTCGATTTTCGGCCTGCCCATCTCCGAATATCCCGACGTCGTGCCGCCATCCGTGGTGGTGCGCGCGCAATACCCGGGCGCCAACCCGAAAGTGATCGCCGAAACCGTGGCCGCGCCGCTCGAAGAGCAGATCAACGGCGTCGAGAACATGCTCTACATGTCCTCGCAAAACACGTCCGATGGCGCGATGATGCTGACCGTGACCTTCAAGATCGGCACCAACGTCGAGCAGGCCGAGACGCAGGTGCAGAACCGCGTGCAGCGCGCCTTGCCGCGCCTGCCCGAGGAAGTGCGCCAGATCGGCGTGACGACCGTCAAATCGTCGCCGAATCTGACCATGGTGGTGCACCTGGTCTCGCCGAACAAGCGCTATGACGACATGTATCTGCGTAACTACGCGGTGCTGAACGTCAAGGACCAACTGGCACGTCTGCCCGGTATGGGCGACATCCAGATCTTCGGCGCCGGCGACTATGCCATGCGCATCTGGCTCGACCCGCAAAAGGTAGCGGCGCGCGGCATGACGGCCAATGACGTCGTCGACGCCATCCGCGAGCAGAACGTGCAGGTGGCTGCCGGTGTCATCGGCGCTTCGCCGGCGAAAAACTCGGACTTCCAGCTGACCGTCAATACCCAGGGCCGTCTGCAGACGCCCGAGGAATTCGGCGCCATCATCGTGCGCACGAATGCCGACGGCGCCGTCACGCACCTGAAGGACGTGGCGCGCGTGGAAATGGGCGCCAACAGCTACTCGCTGCGTTCGCTGCTGAACAATAATCCTGCCGTCGGCATGGGTATTTTCGAAGCGCCGAACGCCAACGCGCTGCAATTGTCGTCCGACGTGCGCGCCAAGATGGACGAACTGAAGAAAGACTTCCCGCAAGGCGTGGAATACCGCATCGAGTACGACCCCACGCAGTTCGTGCGCTCGTCCATCGAAGCCGTGATCCATACCTTGCTGGAAGCCATCGCCCTGGTGGTGCTGGTGGTGATCATCTTCCTGCAAACCTGGCGCGCCTCGATCATTCCGCTGCTGGCCGTTCCCGTGTCGATTGTCGGTACCTTTGCCGTGATGCTGGGCTTTGGCTTCTCGATCAACACGCTGTCGCTGTTCGGCCTCGTGCTGGCCATCGGTATCGTCGTCGATGACGCCATCGTGGTGGTGGAAAACGTCGAGCGCAATATCGAGGAAGGCTTGTCGCCGCGCGACGCCACCATCCAGGCCATGAAAGAGGTGAGCGGTCCTATCGTCGCCATCGCCCTGGTGCTGTGCGCCGTGTTCGTGCCGATCGCCTTCGTGCCAGGCTTGTCCGGCGAGTTTTACCGCCAGTTCGCGCTGACGATCGCCATTTCGACCGTGATTTCCGCTTTCAGCTCGCTGACCCTGGCGCCAGCCCTGTCGGCCGCGCTGCTGAAACCGCACGATGCGCCGAAAGACGCGCTGACGCGCGGCATGGACATGGTCTTCGGCCGCTTCTTCGCCTGGTTCAACCGCTTCTTCGGCCGCGCTTCGCACCGCTATGAAGCGGGCGTGAAGGGCGTGTTGGGCCGCAAGAGCGCGTCGCTGGGTGTGTATGCGCTGCTGGTCGTTGCCGCCATCTTCACCTTCAAGTCCGTGCCGGCCGGCTTCGTGCCGGCGCAGGACAAGCAATACCTGGTGGGCTTTGCGCAATTGCCTGACGCCGCTTCGCTGGACCGCACGGAAGATGTCGTGCGCCGCATGTCCGACGTCATCAAGTCGGTGCCTGGCGTCGAATCGACCATCGCCTTCCCCGGCCTGTCGATCAACGACTTTACCAATGCGCCGAACGCCGGTATCGTGTTCGCCACCCTGAAACCGTTCGATGAGCGCAGCAGCAAGGAATTGTCGGGCGGCGCCATCGCGGCCGAGATCAACAAGCGCCTGGGCGGCATCCAGGACGCCTTCATCATGGTCTTCCCGCCGCCGCCCGTCAACGGCCTGGGCACCATCGGCGGCTTCAAGATGATGATCGAAGACCGCGGCAACCTCGGTTACGACGCGCTGTACAACGCCACCCAGTCGCTGGCCGCGAAAGCGTACCAGACGCCGGAACTGGCGGGCGTGTTCTCGGGCTACCAGATCAACGTGCCGCAGCTGTTCGCCGACGTCGACCGCGTGAAAGCCAAGCAGATGGGCGTGCAGCTGCAAACGATTTACCAGACCTTGCAGATCAACCTCGGTTCGCTGTACGTGAACGACTTCAACCAGTTTGGCCGCACCTACCAGGTGCGCGTGCAAGCCGATGCCGCGTTCCGTTCGCATGCCCAGGATATCGCGCAGCTGAAAGTGCGTAATGACAAAGGCGAAATGATCCCGCTGTCGTCGTTGATGCGCGTCAAGGATAGCTATGGTCCGGACCGCGTACAGCGCTACAACGCGTATGCCGCAGCCGATTTCAACGGCGGCGCCGCCCCTGGCGTGTCGAGCGGCCAGGCGCAAGCCGCGCTGGAACGCATCGCCAAGGAAGTGCTGCCGCAGGGGATTTCGTATGAGTGGACGGAGCTGACCTACCAGGACATCTTGTCCGGCAATACAATGATCTACGTCTTCCCGCTGTGCGTGCTGCTGGTGTTCCTCGTGCTCGCCGCCCAGTATGAAAGCTGGACCCTGCCGCTGGCCGTGATTTTGATCGTGCCGATGTCCATCCTGTGCGCCTTGCTGGGCGTCAAATTGACGGGTGGCGACAACAACGTGTTTACTCAGATCGCGCTGTTCGTGCTGGTGGGGCTGGCGTCGAAGAATGCGATTCTGATCGTGGAATTTGCCCGCGAACTGGAAGAGCATGGCCGCACCGTCGTGCAAGCGGCGCTGGAAGCGTGCCGCCTGCGTCTGCGTCCGATCCTGATGACGTCGATCGCCTTCATCATGGGCGTGGTGCCCCTCGTGTTCTCGCACGGCGCCGGTTCGGAAATGCGCCATGCGATGGGCGTGGCGGTCTTCGCCGGCATGCTGGGCGTGACCTTCTTCGGACTGTTCCTGACGCCCGTGTTCTATGTACTGCTGCGCACCCTGGCGCAGCGTTTTGAGAAAAAACCAGCCGATGCTGCCGCCAAGCCTGCCGCCGCGCCAGCATTGAACCTGGAAGGAGATATATATTGAAAACCAAGGAAATCATCTGGCGCGTCAAGCCTGTGCTGACCGCCATGGCCGCAGCCGTGCTGCTGGCCGCCTGCGCGGCGCCGGAGTTCAAGCAGCCGCAGATCGAGACGCCGACGGCGTTCAAGGAAGTGCAGACGGCGGCCGACGGCACGCGCTGGAAGCAGGGCGTGCCGGCCGAGCGCCAGGCGCGCGGCGAATGGTGGCTGGCCTTCAATGATCCGGCCCTCACAAGCCTGATCAACGAAGCCACGCAGGCCAATGCCAACCTGGCCGTCGCCGCCGCCCGCGTCAAGCAGGCGAGGGCGATTGCCGGCATCGCCGAAGCGGACCGCATCCCGCAAGTGGGCGTGAACGTGGGCGGCCAGCGCAACCGCGCCTCCGCCGTGTCGCTCGGCTTGCCGAACGGCGCGCCGGTGGCGGCCACGAATGTCTACCAGGCGAATCTGACGGCCAGCTACGAAGTCGACCTGTTCGGCCGGGTGGCATCGAATGTCAGCGCCTCGCGCAGCGATGCGCTGGCCGTGGAAGCGACTTACCGCTCGGTGCTGCTGTCCTTGCAGGCCGACGTGGCGCAAACCTACTTCCAGCTGCGCGCCACGGATGCGGAACTGGCGACACTGGCCCAGACGGTGCGCCTGCGCGAGGAAAGCGTGCATGTGAACCAGCGCCGCTATGACCTGGGCGACATCGGCGAATTCGATTTGTCCCGTGCCCGCACGGAGCTGTCGACCACGCGCGCCGAAGCCATCGGCCTGCAGCGCCAGCGCGCGACCAGCGAACATGCGCTGGCCGTCCTGCTGGGTAAACCGGCCGCCAGCTTCACGGCGACCGTCAACCCGCTGCAGGACAGCGGCTTCCTGCCCGTGATCCCGGCCGGCATGCCGTCGTCCCTGCTGGAACGCCGTCCGGACATCGCGTCGGCGCAGCGCACCATGGAAGCGTCGAATGCGCGCATCGGCGTGGCGAAATCGGCCATGTTCCCCGCGTTGACCTTGAACGCTTCCGGTGGCGGTGCGTCCGATACCTTCTCGGACATCTTCAAGTGGAGCAGCCGCTCCTGGCTGCTGGGCGCCCTGATGTCGATGCCGATCATCGACGGTGGCCGCAACAAGGCTGCCGTGAGCCGCAGCGAAGCGCAGCTGGAAGAGTCGGTGGCGACGTATCGCCAGAGCGTGCTGGTGGCGTTCGCCGAGGTGGAAGACAACCTGGCCGGCCTGCGCATCCTGTCGGGCCAGACGCAGCAGATCGATGAAGCCGTCGTCTCGGCGCGCCGCTCGGCCGACCTGGCGCAAAAGCTGTATGACGCGGGCCGTTCCAGCTACCTCGATCTGCTGGACGCGCAGCGCAACCTGGCGGCCATCGAGCGCAATGCCGTGCAATTGCGCGGCAACCGCGCCGTCACCACGGTGGCGCTGATCCGCGCCCTGGGCGGCGGCTGGGGCGAGACGGAGCCGCAGGTGGCGGCTAACTGATTTCCGGCACCGCGGGTTGGCATGCCCGGCCCGCGGCAAGGAAAACATCGTCAAAACGGCGTCGTGCGCTTGCACGGCGCCGTTTTTTTGTTTTCAGCGAGTTGAATCCGTTTGCGGCAAGGCCGCGTAAGTACTCCTGCAATCACGCAAATGCAGTCATCCAGGAGATACCATCATGCGCACCTTTATTCCCGCAGCACTGTTTGTCACCGCCTTTACTTCCCTGCTGGCCGCCAGCGCCCCGTTTGCCGCCGACATGACGACCATGGTGGGCGGCCAGAGCATGTACCCGAGCAAGGACATCGTCGACAACGCCGTCAATTCGGCCGACCACACGACCCTGGTCGCTGCCGTCAAGGCGGCCGGCCTGGTCGATACCTTGAAAGGCAAGGGCCCGTTCACCGTGTTCGCGCCGACGAATGCGGCGTTTGGCAAGCTGCCGGCAGGCACCGTCGACACCCTGGTGAAACCGGAAAACAAGGCGACCCTGACGAAAATCCTCACCTACCACGTGGTACCGGGCAAATACGACTTCAAGGCGCTGGCGAAGGAGATCAAGATGCATGACGGTAAGGCGACCCTGCCCACGGCCAGCGGGGGCAAGCTGATGTTCGCCATGAACGGCATGCACAACATCGTCGTGATGGACGAGGGCGGTAACAGCGCCAACATCAGCACCTATGATGTGTATCAATCGAATGGCGTGATCAATGTCATTGACACGGTGCTGATGCCAAAATAAACGGACGAAAAAAAAGACAGGGAAAACCCTGTCTTTTTTGCCTGCATGGCACCGATTACTTGGCTGGCGCTGCTGCTGGTGCGGAAGCTGCCGCTGCGGCCGGAGCTGCTGGCGTTGCCGGTGCTGCTTTTTTCGCCTTGTGATGCTTGGCTTTCTTGTGCGCGGCCGGTTTGACGGCGGCTGGCGCTTCAGCCTTGGCTGCCGGTGCGACGGCGGCGGCGGAAGCTGCTGGAGCGGCCGGTGCTGCAGGTGCGGCTGGCGTCTGGGCGAAAGCGGCGGTGGCGAACAGGCTGGCGATCAGGGTGGCGATAACTTTTTTCATGATGAAATCCTATAAGGTAATGGTGCGAATGAAAATCGGGTGCTGATGGACGGGATTACTTGCTTGCTGCAGGCGCTGCTTCAGCGGTGGCCGACGCCAGTTTGGCATCTGCCTTGGCCTTGGTTTTTTTCGCAGTGTGATGCGCCTTGGCCTTGGTGGTGGCAGCTTCCGTTTTTGCGCTGGCGACTTCCGTTTTGGCGGCGACGACAGCTTTCGCTTCCTTGGCGTCCGCTTTCACGACGGCTTGCGCTTCCTTGGCGTCAGCCTTGACGACGGCCTTGGTGTGGGCAGCTTCCACTTTGGCGGGAACCGAGGCTGCGGGGGCTGCTGGCGTTTGAGCAAAGGCAGCGGTTGCGAACAGGCCGGCGATCAGGGTAGCGATTACTTTTTTCATGGTGCAGTCCTCAGTGGTGGTTTGTCTGGTATGTCTGTTGGTGCCGGGATGATTCCCGTGTCACTGAGCATAAAACGCGCCCCCGGACGCTTGCGTTGACGGCCATTACAATCGCTTACATCTGCGTGGCATCCGCGGCCAAAATGGCTTTCAGGATGTCTTCCGAACGGCGCTGCCCGTAGCCCTTGCCGTAGGCGCTCGATGCGATGCTCACCACCATGCGGCGCGCCGGTATCACGTAGATCTTGTTGCCGCCATTGCCCGAGGCGAAATGCACGGCGATCTTTTTCCCGGCCACGTCCTGCGTCTTCGCGTACCAGAAATAGCCGTAGCTGTCGGCATAGCGGTCGACGGCGCCGATGGCCACGCGCGGCGCCAGCGCTGCCTTGAGCCAGGCGGCGTCGATCACCCTCTTGCCGTCAAATACGCCGTCGTCCAGCACCATCTGGCCGATTTTTGCCGTGTCGCGCGCGCGCAGCGACAGGTTGCCCTGGCCTTTAGGGTGGCGTGCCACGTCGCGGCCCCAGTTCCAGCGCGTGATGCCCAGCGGCGCGAACAGCGCCTTGGCGGCGTAGTCTTCCAGGTCGGCGCCGCTGGCGTTTTCCACCACGCGCCCGGCAATGTACGAACCCAGCGAGTTGTAGCGGTAGATGCTGCCCGGCTTTGTTGCGGCCGGCACGCCGCGCACGAAGGCGGCGGGGTCGGGCGCTTAATCGAGCTTGTCTTCATTGCCGGGCGAGTGTTCGTCTTCATCGAAGGCGGCCAGGCCCGAACGCATGGTCAGCAAGTCGTCGAGGACGATCTTGCCCGCCGGGCTGGCAGCGACTTCGGGCCAGTAGCCGCCCACCGTTTTTGTTGTCGCCAGCTGGCCGCGCGCCACGGCTGCACCCACCAGCAGCGCGGTGATGCTCTTGCCGGCCGAGCGGATGTCGTGCAGGGTGTCGGCCGTCTCGCCGTTGTAATAGCGCTCGGCGACGATGGCCCCGTCGCGCAGCACGACGACGGCGCGCAAGTCGTCATGGCTGTCGCCGTCCTGGGCTTGCAGGACTTGATCGAGGGTGGCGGGGGCGCTGTCCTGCGCCAGGACAGGGCATGACAGGAGGAGGGCACTCAATAGTGAAAACGGCAGGCGGCGCATGGACAGCTTTCGTGGCGATGGTCGGATTGCCAGTGTCGCCCAATTGCGCCGTTTTGTCGCGCGCATGCTGGCCTGTTCGATGAAGTTTGCGTGAAGGCGCGTCGGACGAGCACCATGCAAAAGGGACAGCCGAAGCTGTCCCTGGTACGCGAAGTGGCCACGCAAGCGCAGACCCGGCGGATGCGCTCCCGTGGCTACATTCGGCTTACTTTGCCGGTGTGGCAGCAACTGCGGCGTCCGCTTTTGCCGCATCCGCTTTTACCTTGGCTTTGCCTGCCTTGTGATGGGCCTTGGCCTTGGTGGCTTTGGCGTCGGCCTTGGCGCTGGCGACATCGGCTTTCGCATCGGCTGCGACGACCGCTTCCTTGGCGTCGGCTTTCACGACAGCCTTGGTTTCCTTGGCTTCTGCCTTGGCGACGGCTTTCGTGTGGGCCGCTTCCGCCTTGGCGGGAACCGACGCTGCCGGGGCGGCAGGGGTTTGGGCGAAGGCTGCGGTAGCGAACAGGCCGGCGATGAGGGTAGCGATAACTTTTTTCATTTTATTTTCCTGGCAAGTGGTAAGTGATGGTGTGTCGATGATTACTTGGCGGCTGCTGGCGCTGGTACAGATGCTGGCGCTGCAGCGGTGGCCGAAGCCAGTTTTGCGTCGGCCTTGGCCTTGGTTTTCTTGGCTTTGTGGTGCGCCTTGGCTTTGGTGGACGTTGCTTCCGTTTTTGCGCTGGCCACTTCCGTTTTCGCGGCGACGACGGCTTTCGCTTCTTTTGCATCCGCTTTCACGACGGCTTGCGCTTCCTTGGCGTCGGCTTTGACGACAGCCTTGGTGTGCGCCGCTTCCACTTTGGCGGGGACCGACGCTGCCGGGGCGGCAGGGGTTTGGGCAAAGGCTGCGGTAGCGAACAGGCCGGCGATCAGGGTAACAATTGCTTTTTTCATGGTGCAGTCCTCTGTGGTGGTTTGTCTGGTATGTCTGTTGGTGCCGGGATGATTCCCGTGTCACTGAGCAGAAAACGCGCCCCGAAAGGTTATGGTTGACCTTGTTTACACTTTCTTACAATCAGGTGATTTAAGCGACGTTCATTGATGAAGGCGGCATGAAAATGCAAAAAAGACAGCCGAAGCTGTCTTTTTGTGTGGCGCTGAAAATGCGCGGAGGGACTTACTTGGCTGCTGCTGCGGTCGCTTCAGTCTTGGCTTCGTCAGCCTTGGCTTTGGCTTTTTTCGCTTTGTGATGGGCTTTTGCCTTGGTGGCGGCTGCGTCGGCCTTGGCGCTGGCGACATCGGCCTTGGCATCGGCGGCGACGACTGCTTCTTTCGCATCGGCTTTGACTACGGCTTTGGTTTCCTTGGCTTCCGCTTTTGCCACTTCCTTGGTGTGCTTGGCTTCGGCCTTGGCAGGCACGGCTGGCGTTTGAGCAAAGGCTGCGGTAGCGAACAAGCCGGCGATCAGAGTAGCGATTACTTTTTTCATGGTGCAGTTCCTCGAGAAGTGGGGTTGTAGTTCAGGAGATGCATTTCCCCTGTCACTGAGCCAAAAACGCGCCGCACGGCAATCGCGTTGACAACGATTTGATCTAATTACAAACACTTACATTTGCCGGGGCAGGTGCTCTGTTAGCTGGCGTACCGCGCCAGGTGCCGCGGCGGCCTAGACTCAAGGCCACGCGCCGTTCCGGGGACGGTGTCAAGCTCAAATGCGGGCTGCGCCAGGAATTCGTCACCGGCGGCGGCCCGATCGACAGGGAGAAGACGATGCAGAACACATCCACGCCGGACGGCGCCTTGCCGGCCAGTTTCAGGGTCAGCCATGCGGACCGGGTGATCGACAGGGACAGCGGCGCCAGGAAGATCGACCTGGTGCGCTACTACGCGCTGGTGGGCAAGCTGATGCTCGTGCACCTGCGCGGCCGGCCCGTGTCGCTCGTGCGCGCGCCGGCCGGCGTGGGCGGCGAGCTGTTCTTCCAGAAACATGCGGAGTCGTCGGCCATGCCCGGCGTCAAACAGCTCGATGCCCGGCTGGACCCCGGACACCCGCCCATGCTGGCAGTGGCCAGCCTGCAAGGCTTGCTGGCGGCGGCGCAGTGGAATGTGGTGGAATTCCACACGCAAAATGCACTGGCAAGCGCCTACGACACGCCGAACCGCCTGGTGTTCGACCTGGACCCGGGCAAGGGCGTGGCCTGGCCCGCCATCCGGGAAGCGGCCGTGCTGCTGCGGGCCTTTTTGACGCAGCTGGGCTTGCCCGCGTTCCTGAAAACCAGCGGCGGCAAGGGCTTGCACGTGGTCGTGCCGATCCGCCCGCAACACGACTGGGAGACGGTGAAGGCGTTTTCGCAAGCCATCGTGGCGCACATGGCGCAGCACATCCCGGCGCGGTTTGTCGTCAAGAGCGGCCCCGCCAACCGGGTCGGCAAGATTTTCATCGATTATTTGCGCAATGGCCGGGGTGCCACCACCGTGTGCGCCTGGTCGGCCCGCACGCGTTCCGGGCTGGGCATTTCCGTGCCGCTGGCCTGGGAGGAGCTCGACCAGCTGAAAGCGGGCGATCAATGGAACGTGGGCAATGTCCACAGCCGCCTCGACCTGGGCAACGCGCCGTGGAATGGCTATGCGCGCAGCGCGAAGGGCCTCGATGCGGCGATGAAAAAGCTGGCCTTCAGTCCTCTTGCCTGAACGGCAGGACGGCGCGCGCCAGCTGCAGCGCTTCCTCGATGGCCGCGTTGAGCAGGGTGATCTCGACGGGCTTGGTCAGGTAGCGGAAAAAGCCCGCGGCCAGGCCATGCCGGATATCGCCCTTCATGGCATTCGCCGTCAAGGCGATGACGGGGATGTGTGCCGTGCGCGTATCGTTGCGCAGGATGCGCTGCGCCTGGTTGCCATTCATGCCGGGCAGGTTGATATCCATCAAGATCACGTCGGGGCGGCGTTCCAGCGCCAGCGCGATGCCCTGGCGGGCGTCGGTGGCCGAGATCAAGCGCAGGTGGGGCAGGAAGCTGACGATGTCTTCCACCAGGCGCAGGCTGGCCGGATTGTCTTCCACGTACAGCAGCAGCGCCTGGCCGCCGGCATCGTCCCCGGCGTCGACGGCATCGCCGGCGGCTACGGGCAGGCATTCCGTTTCCGCCTGCCCGGCGGGCGGCGCAGCCATCGTATCGAGTTCGATCCAGAACACGCTGCCCACGCCGAGGCAGCTGTGCACGCCCATGTTGCCGCCCATTAGCTCCACCAGGCGCTTGGTGACGACCAGGCCAATGCCCGTGCCTTCCTCGCTGCCCGCCTCCTGTCCCAGGCGGTTAAACGGCTGGAACAGCTCGGCCATCTGCGCGTCGTCCAATCCCTTGCCCGTGTCGCGGATGGCGATGCGCACGCGTTGCGCCTCGGGCTGCGAGACTTCCAGCTCCACCTTGCCGGCCGGACGGTTGTACTTGATGGCGTTTGACAGCAGGTTCAGCAGCACTTGCTTGAGGCGCGTATGGTCGGCCCTGAGCGTCAGCGCCTCGCAGGCTGGAAACACCAGGTGAATCTGGCGCTGCTGCGCCTGTTCTTCCACCATCACGCGCATTTCCTCGATCAGCGCGGGCAGCGTCACCGCTTCCATCGACAGGCTCAGACTGCCTGATTCGATCTTCGCCAGGTCGAGGATTTCATTGATCAGGGTGAGCAGGTGGCGGCCCGAGGTGACGATGTTTTGCACGAAGGTGCGCTTTTGCAGCGCGGTCGCGGGCAGGGCTTCATTGGCCAGCAGCTGGGCGAAGCCGAGGATGGCGTTCAGCGGCGTGCGCAATTCATGCGACATGCTGGTGAGAAAGCGGTCCTTCGCCTGGCTGGCCCGTTCCAGCTCGATTTTCTGTTCGTTCAGCGTGCGCTCGATGCGCTTGCGTTCCGTGATGTCGCGGATGGCCGACGAGACCAGCATGCCTTCCTCCGTTTCCAGCGGCGACAGGCTGATTTCGACGGGAAATTCGGTGCCGTCGCGGCGCAAGCCGTACAGTTCCAGGCCCGCGCCCATGGAGCGGGCGCGCGGCGCCGTGGAAAAGGCCTGGCGGTGGCGCGGATGGTCGGTCGCGTAGCGGGCCGGGATCAGCACTTCCACATTGCGCCCGAGCAACTCCGCGCGCGAGTAGCCGAACAGGCGTTCCGTTTGCGAGTTGACGAGCACGATCTCGCCATCGCCGTTGACGATGACGATGGCGTCCGGCGCCGATTCGAGCAAGCCGCGGAACTTTTGCTCGGCCCGGCGGCGGTCGCTGACATCGCGGATGGCGCTGATGACGAAGGTGCCGATTTCCGTCTGGATGGGCGAGAGGCTGATTTCCACGGGGAATTCGACGTTGTCCTTGCGCAAGCCCAGCAATTCCAGGTCGGCGCCCATGGTGCGCGTGCGCGGCTGGTCGAAATAGCGCGCGCGGTGCCCCACGTGGGCATGGCGCAGGCGCTGCGGCAGCAGGCTATCGATTTGCCTGCCGCTCAATTCGCCTTCTTCGTAGCCGAACAGGTGCTGCGCCTGCTGGTTGGCCAGCACGATGGCGCCCGTCGCATTGACCATGATGACGCTGTCCGGCGTCGATTCGAACAGCACGCGGTAGCGCACGTCGACGAACTGGGCGTCGCGCGCCGCCTTCAGCAAGGTCGTGTCCTTCATGGTGGAAATCAGGTAGCGGGGGCCGTCCGGCGCGGCTTGTGCGGCCTGGCAAGCCACGTCGACGTAGATGAGCTCGCCATCCTTGCGCCGCCGCAGCGATTCGCGGTCGTAGCTGCCGTGCAGGGCCAGCTGTTCGGCGATCAGCTGGCCTGCCTCGTCCTGTCCCGGCAGCGAGATCAGTTCCCACAGCGTGCGGCCCAGCGTTTCGTCGCTGGCATAGCCGAAAATGCGCTGCGCCCCGGCCGTCCAGCGTACGACGACATGGTCTTCGTTCGTGATGACAACGCCGCCAGGGGCGCCGCTGAGGATAAGCTGATCTAACTCGGCATCCATTTTTCCGTACGCATGACAGGGCTTGCCGGGTGGCAGGCTGTGTGCATAACGTAGCGAGAAGCCTGCTCAAAGTCAATGCATTTATCTTCCTGGCGATGCGCCCGCAGCGGGTGCATGGTTCAGGCCGTCTTGCGCAAGTTCCCGTGCGCCATCGCTCAATCCCCTGCGCTGCCGGTGACGGGCAGGACGATGCCGCTGATGTAGCTGGAGCAGGCGGGCGAGGCCAGGAAGACGTAGGCGGGCGACAGTTCCTCGGGCTGGGCCGGGCGGCGCATGTCCGTGTCCGCGCCGAATTGCCGGATGTCCTCGGGCGACTTGTCGGCCGGGTTGAGCGGCGTCCACACGGGGCCGGGTGCGATGGCGTTGACGCGGATGCCCTTGTCCAGCAAATTGCCGGCCAGCGCCATGGTAAATGCGTGGATGGCGCCCTTGGTGGTGGAATAGTCGAGCAAGTGCTTCGAGCCATGCAAGCCCGTCACGGAGCCCGTATTGATGATGGACGCACCGCGCTGCAAGTGGGGCAGCACGGCCTTGGCCATGTGAAAGTAGCCGTAGACATTGGTTTTCATGGTGAGGTCGAAGCGTTCCTCGCTCAGCTCCAGCAGCGATTCGGCGTGTTCCTGGAAGGCGGCGTTATTGACCAGCACGTCGATATGGCTGAACTTGTCCAATACCTGGCTGACGGCTTGCTGGCAAAAGCCCTGGTCGCGCACGTCGCCGGCAATCAACAGGCAACTCTGGCCTTCCGCTTCCACGTAGCGCTTCGTTTCGTGGGCGTCCGCGTGCTCGTTCAGGTAAATGATGGCGACATCGGCCCCTTCGCGCGCATACAGCACGGCCACGGCGCGGCCGATGCCCGAATCGCCGCCCGTGACGATGGCCACCATGCCGGCCAGCTTGCCGCTGCCGCAGTAGTCGGGGGCCAGGAAACGGGGTTTCAGCTGCATCTGCCCTTCGACGCCCGGCTTGTCCAGGTGCTGGGCGGGCAGGGGAGGCGCCGGCTGGCTGCGGCTCCCCGTCTGCACAGGGGATTTGCTGTCGCGTTTGTCTTGCCTGGCGGCATCGGGCTGTTTATCTTTCTGATCTTGCTCCTGCTGGATGCTGCGCTGCAAATTGCCGGCAGACTGATCCTTGTTCTCGTTCATGCTGGCCTCCCTGGAAACGACTATCCAGTATCGGCGCGGCACCCGCATCGCACGGTGCGCTTGCTAACAGAGTGGCGCAAACGGGCGCAAAGTTATATGATGGTTGACATAAATGTGGGAGGGCAGCATGAAAGTGAGCAGGGAGCAGGCGGCGCTGAACCGCGAGCGCATCGTGGAGGTGGCGGCAAGGTTGTTCCGCGAAAAGGGCTATGACGGCATCGGCGTGGCCGACCTGATGAAGAATGCGGGCCTCACGCATGGCGGCTTCTATGGCCATTTCGCGTCCAAGGAAGACTTGATGATCGAGGCGTGCCAGCATGCGCTGAATAAGTCGCTGGAAGGTTGGCGGGCCAAGGTCGCCAGCGACCCGCAGCGGGCGCTGCCGGCGATTATCGACAACTACCTCACCCCGAAACACCGCGACCAGCCCGGCGGCGGCTGCCCGGCGGCAGCCATGGGCGTCGACGTGGCGCGCATGTCGCCCGGCGCGCGTCCCGCGTTTACCCAGGCCACGCAGCAGCAGTTCGCCTTGCTGCAGGGCTTGCTGCCCGACGGCGCGCCGGATTGCACGCAGGAGCGGCGACGCCAGCAGGCCATCGCCACGTTTGCCGCCATGGTGGGCGCCATGGTGCTGGCCCGTTCCGTCGATGACGAGTCCCTGTCGGCGGAAATCCTCGACGCCGTGAAGGCGCAATTGCTGCAAGACTGATCCCGTGCCCCCTGTCAGCCGGCCTCGTCGCATGATAGGCTTCGGTTTTCAGATTTCGGGATCATTCATGCTGCTCTGGCTCAGGCAATACCGGCGTCCTCTGTTGGCCGGAGACATCACCGCCGGTATCGTGGTCGCCATGATGATGGTGCCGCAAGGCATGGCTTACGCGCTGGTGGCCGGCTTGCCGCCCGTGGTGGGCATCTACGCCAGCATTTTGCCGCCCGTGCTGTACGCCCTGTTCGGCAGCAGCATGACGCAATCGGTGGGCCCCATGGCCATCGTTTCCCTGATGACGGCCGCCGCCCTGGCGCCGCTGGCCGACCCCGGTTCCTCCCTGTATATCGTGCTGGCCGCCCAGCTGGCCTTCATCAGCGGCCTCGTCCTGCTGCTGTGCGGCGTGCTGCGCCTGGGCTTCATGGCCAGTTTCCTGTCGCGCCCCGTGATCAGCGGTTTCAGCAATGGCGCCGCGATATTGATCATCTGGGGGCAGATCACGCCCTTGCTGGGGGCGACGCTTCCCCACTGGCATGCGCCCAGCCTGGTACTTGGATTGTCCGGCCTGCTGTTCCTGTGGCTGGCCAAGCGGTACGCGTCGCGCCTGCTGCGGCGCTGCGGCCTGAACCAGGTGGCGGCCGACGTGGGCGCGCGCCTGGCGCCGATGGCGCTGGTGCTGGCCGGCATCGCGCTCGTCGCCTATGGCGGCCTGGAAGCGATGGGCGTGCAGACGACGGGCCACGTGCCCAGCGGCTTGCCGGGCCTGAACCTGGCCACCTCCGGCGCCCATTGGCGCACTTTGCTGTCGCCAGCGCTCTTGATCGCCTTCATCATCTTCCTGATGAGCATGTCCGCCGCCCAGACCCTGGCGCAAAAGCGGGGCGAAAAACTGCATACCAACCGCGAACTGCTGGGCCTGGGAGCGGCCAACGTGGCCAGCGCGCTGTCGGGCGGCTTCCCCGTCACGGGGTCGATTTCGCGCTCGGCCGTCAATTTCCAGGCGGGCGCGAACACGCCGCTGGCCAGCATCATCACTGCCGGCTTGCTGGCGCTGGCGCTGGTGGCGCCCACGGGCTGGCTGGCCCTGCTGCCGCTGCCCGTGCTGGCGGCCACCATCATCTTCGCCGTGTCCAGCCTGCTGGACTGGGATACCTTGAAACTGTCGTGGCGCTACGACCGCAGCGATGCGCTGGCCCTGCTGGCGACGACGGCCGGCGTGCTGGTGCTGGGCGTGGAAGCAGGCGTGGTGATCGGCGTGCTGTTGTCGATGGGCACCCTGATCTGGCGCGCCAGCCGCCCGCACATCGCCGTGCTGGGGCGTATCCCGAACAGTGAGCACTTCCGCAACGTGGAGCGCTATGAAGCGCAAACTCTGCCGGACGTCTTGCTGTTGCGCATAGATGCGGGCTTGTTCTTCGGCAATGTCGAGGCCGTGACGGAGAGGGTGGAAGACGAATTGCGCGGCCACCCGACGGCGCGCCACCTGGTGCTGGTGTTGTCAGCCGTCAACCAGATCGACAGCACGGCCTTGCTGGGCTTGATCGAACTCAACAGCGCGCTGGCCAAGCGCGGCATCAGCCTGAACCTGGCCGAAGTGAAGGGCCCCGTGATGGACCGCCTGCGCCAGAGCAGTTTATTGAAAGACTTGAGCGGCAAGCTGTACCTGAGCACGGCCCTGGCGACGAACGATTTGAGCGGGAAAAAGAGTGGAGAACCGGCATGACGATGGAATTGAATCTGCATGGCGAACCGCGCGCCGTTGACACCATCGCTGCGCTGGAACAGGCGCTGCAGGAGGCGCGCGCGCTGGCCCAGTGCGAACTGTGGCTGACCCTGGCCACGGATGCGGAACAGGGCCCGGCCCTGTGCATGCTGCGCAATGGCGGAAATGCCTGGCTGATGTATCTGTCGGGACAGGACGACCTGAGTTTTCACTCGCTGGGCGACGAGGAGGCGGACGGCGCCTGCAGCTACCTGCTGGCCAATGGCCAGGTGGACGAGTATCCGGAAGCGTGGTGCGTGGAGGTGGAAGAATGCCAGCACGCCTTCGCTGCGTTTTTCAGGACAGGCGGCGCGCGGCCGGCCGCCATCGCGTGGGAGGCCGATTGACATGCCGCAAACCATCATCGCCGACATCGACAAGGACTTGCTGGCCGCGCTGGACGCCAGGGCGGGGTTATTGACGCTGCACGCCATCCTGCTGCGCTACAAGGCCGGCGGCGTGACGGCGGCGCAAGTGGCCGGCTTGCTGCAGGAACTGCGCCCGTCTATGGAGGACGGCGCTCAGGAAGGGCCGCTGGAAGACGTGATACTGGACGCCCTCGACATGGTGACGGGCTGGTGCACGCCGCAGCTGCGGGTATGGGACGAGGCAGGAGGCGAGCATGCATCCTGACAAGTTCAAGCAGGTGGCGGGGCTGCCGTCCGCCGAGCGTCATGCCTACTTTGTGCGCAAGGTGGCCGATACGCAAGAAGTGTGGGGTTTGCACCATGACGGCTGGGCCACGGCGCAGCTTGACGGCAAGGTGGCGATACCGTTCTGGCCGGAAGCGGCATTCGCGCAAGCGTGCGCCAGCGGCGACTGGGAACATTTCCAGGCGCGCGCCATCGGGCTCGATGATTTTCTGGCTAAATGGCTGCCCGGCATGGCGGAGAATAAACAGTTGGCTTTCGTGTTTCCCGTGCCGCAAGGCAGCGCCAGCATCGCGGCGCCGGGCGACTTGCTGGCCGACCTGCGAGAGGAAGCCAGACAATATGAATAATCAGGAAGAGCGCCTGGACGCCTGGTATGACGGCTCGGCCATCTGCCTGATCGCCGTCGGCGCGCAAGGCGACCCGCTGGACCTGGGCGGCGATGAAGTGCGCGCGCTGATCGCGAAACTGCAGCAATGCCTGGCCGAGTCCGAAGCCGGCCAGGACTGAAGGCTCAGGCGGCCGCCAGCGCCTTTTCCATCGCCACGCTGGCCAGGCTGATGCCGCTGGGGTGCGCATACGCTTCCTCGCGCAAGGAAATAAACCCTGCGGCCCGGTAAAACGGTACGGCGTTCAGCGACGCGGACAGGTGCAGGCATGTGATGTCGTGCCCGCGCGCCAGCTGCTCCAGCGCCGCCAGCAGCCGCTTGCCGATGCCGAGTCCCGCACGCGCCGGATCGACGAACACTGCCTCCACTTCCTGCTTGTCCGCATCGAGCATGGCGTAGCCGGCAATGGCTTCTCCCTGCATCGCCACGACGCCGCCACCCGCGGCCAGCATGGCGGCATACGCCGGCGGCACAGGCGTAGCCGTCCACGCAGTAATTTGCTCCGGCGCATAATGCGTGGCGCAACTGACGCGCACGGCCACCGTGCGCAGGGCCCACAGGGCGTCGATGTCGGAATCAAGGGCGGGGCGCAGGGTGATGGTCATGGACGCTTTCCGGGCAAAAGACCATGCTAGCGCAATGGCTTGCATGGCGCCAGCAAGAGTTCATGCCGCGCTCAGCCAGCAGATGACCGGCGGCGCCTGGGTCATATAGAAAGACATGGCAATCACCAAAAGATTGCCCTAAGGAATAGACTTGCCCCTGCAGTTGACGTTATCATGTTTTTGTAAGTGTCGGTGGCTGAGCAGTCAGCGCATAGTTGAAACATGGTGACAGGCGGGGGTGAGCATGGGCATGGCGAAGGATGCGTGAGTTGCCTGGCGGCGGGCTGGGCAGGGCAGCGGTGCGCCGCTGTGGCTGCGCATTGCTGCTGGTATGCTGTGTTGCCGCGGCCCCTGCCGCCGTGCCGGCCGCGACGCCGGCCTCGGCGGCGCTGCACCAGGGGCAGCGCGTGCTGTTTCTCAACGCTTACGATTACGGCCGCGCCGGCGTGGAATCGTACACGCGCACCTATGTGGCCGCCATGGCCGCCGCGGGCCTGGCCAGCGAAGACATCATGGTCGAGCACCTGAACCTGAATACCCAGGGCGACCCGGCGCTGCGCAATGAGATGCGCGATTTGTTGCTTTTAAGATACACCAAGATGATGGGCCGCAAGGCCGACCTGATCATCGCCATGCAGCAGCCGGCGCTCGATTTGTTGCTGTCGGACCTGGCGCCGCTGGCGCGCGGCGTGCCCGTGCTGGCGATCAATACCTCGGGCAAGGCCTTGCCGGCCGGCAGTCCGTCTTCCATCTGGCAGCAAAAGGCGAACGTCGATTTTGCCGGCACGCTGGCGCAAGCCATGGCGCTGTTCCCGGAGACCAAGACCATCGTCATGGCCGTCGGCGCCAGCGAGGCCGACCAGGCCCTGAAGCGCAACATGCAGCAGGCGGCGCAGGCGTGGCAGGGCAAGGTGACCATGCGCTACCTCGATGACCTGACCCTGGAACAGATGCGCGCGGCCGTGGCGCGCTTGCCCGCCGATACGCTGCTGGTGGCGGGCAATGTCAACCGCGACGTGGACGGCAATATCGCCACGCCGGTGCAGTTTGCCGCCCAGCTGGCGCGGCTGGCCAATGTGCCCGCCTTTGGCATGTATAACGCGACGGTCGGCAAGGGTATCCTGGGCGGCTCCATCCTGCACATCGAGCGGGCCGCGCAGCAGGTGGCGCAGATGTCGCTGGCCGTGTTGGCCGGCAAGGCGCCTGCCGCGCCGGGCGCCTTGCTGCCGCCGGCGCATCCGGTGCCCATGTATGACTGGGAACAGCTGCAGCGCTGGGATGCCGATATCAGCCGGCTGCCGCCGCACACCCTGTTCTTCAACCGTCCGCCGCAGCTGTGGCACGAGCACCGCGTCGCCGTGCTGTCGGCCGGCGCCGTATTTCTCGCCATGGCGTGCATGCTGAGCGCCTTGCTGCTGCAGCGCCGCCGCCTGCGCCGCGCCGAGAGCGATGCGCGCGAAAGCGAGCAGCGCTTCCGCATCCTCGTCGAGCATGCGCCCGAAGCCATCGTCGTGTATGACCTGGACCTGGACCGCTTCATCGACGCCAACAGCAGCGCGCAGCGCATGCTGGGGATGTCGCGCGAGGCGCTGCTGGCGCGCGGGCCGTTCGACCTGTACACGGGCGAGCAGCCCGATGGCCTGCCGCTGGGACTGATGATGGAAGAGCATCTGCGCCGCGCCATGCTGGGGGAACCCATCCTGGTCGAGCGCAATGTGCGGCGCGCCGACGGCAGCATCTTTCCCTGCGAAGTGCGGCTGGTGCGCTTGCCGATGGAAGGGCGGCGCCTGGTGCGCAGCGGCATCGTCGACATTTCCGAGCGCAAGCACAGCGAGCAGGAACTGCTCGGCTACCGCGACCACCTAGAAGAGCTGGTGCAGCAACGCACGGCGGCCCTGTCGGTGGCCGTCACCGAGGCCGAATCGGCGAACCGCGCGAAAAGCGTCTTCCTGGCCAACATGAGCCACGAATTGCGCACGCCCTTGAATTCCGTGATCGGCTTTTCGCAGATGATGGCCGATTCGAGCAGCATGTTCGAGGAAGAAAAGCATAACCTGGCCATCATCAACCGCGCCGGCCATCATTTGTTGACCTTGATCAACGATATTCTGGAATTGTCGAAAATCGAGGCGGGCCGCATGCAGCTGCAAGCGGGGCCCGTGGACTTGAACGGCTTGCTCGACGAGGTGCTCGAGATGGTGCGCATGCGCTCCGGCGACCAGGGCATCGCGCTGCGGCTGGAGCGTTCCGGCGTGCCGCCGCTGGTGCGCCTCGACGGCGCCAAGCTGCGCCAGGTGCTGCTCAATTTGCTGTCGAATGCGCTCAAGTTCATCGAGCAGGGCAGCGTGACCCTGTCGCTGGCCTGCCAGGCAGACAAGGATGGGCAAGTGGCGCTGGCGTTTGCCGTGCGCGATACGGGCAGCGGCATCGCGCAAGAGGACCTGGAACGCATCTTCGAACCGTTCGTGCAGGCCGACAGCGCCGTGGCGCAGGCCGGCACGGGACTGGGGCTGACCATTTCACGCGAATTCGTGCGCCTGATGGGCGGCGAGCTGCGCGTCGAGTCGACCTTGGGGGCCGGCTCCGTGTTCCACTTCGACTTGCGCGCCCCCTGCGTGCAGTGCCCTGCCGCCGCGCCGCTGGCGCCGGGCCGCGTGGCGCGCCTGCCGGCGGGCCAGCGCGGGCGCACGGTGCTGCTGGTCGACGATGACGACAACTGCCGCAAGCTGCTGGCCGGCTTGCTGGCGCCGCTGGGCTTCCAGCTGCAGGAGGCGGCGGGCGGCGTGCAGGCGCAAGCCATGCTGGCGGCGCAGCGCTACGACATCGTGCTCAGCGACTGGCGCATGCCGGACATGGACGGCCTGGCGCTGACGCGCTGGCTGCGCGCACAGCCGGCGCTGGTGCAGCCGCGCCTGGTGATCATGACCGCCTCCGCCTTCGAGGAAGAAAAGCAGGAGGCGCTGGCCGCCGGCGCCGACGGCTTCCTGCGCAAGCCGATCGAACAGGAACACCTGTTCGCCATGCTGGAGCAGCAACTGGGCGTGCGCTTCCAGCGCACCGCCGCCGCGCCGCCGCGCGTGCCGGCGGCCGCCTTCGACCTGCAGCAGGCGCTGGGCCAGCTGGGCGCGGCCGAACGGCAGGCGCTGCTCGAATCCGTTCGGGCCCTCGATTTGCGGCGCAGCGCCATCGTGCTGGCCGGCGTGGCGACCAGCCTGCCGCAGCTGGCCGCGCACATCGCCGCCATGCTGGAACAGCATCAGTACCAGCCGCTGTGCGCCTTGCTGGCGCAGCTGGCCAGCGAACCGCAGGGCGAAGACGCATGACGGTTCACGCATCCAAGGGCGCGCGCCTGGGCGGCGTCTCCATCGTGCTGGCCGTCAGCGTGGCGCTGACCTTTGTCGTCACCGCGCTGCTGCTGGTGTTTGCCGTGCTGTTTTACCAGTCCGAACGCGAGCAGCGCTGGCAGCAGCTGCACCGCAGCCTGGCCCTGAGCGCGGACCAGCTGGCCGTGGCCATCGAACTGCCCTTGTGGAATCTCGATGAAAAGCAGATGCAGGCCATCATGCGCAGCACGCTGGGCAAGCGCGATCTGGTGGCCAGCTCCCTGACGCCGGGCATCGGCAAGGAAGCGCTGGTGCTGCGCCGCACCGCGGCCGGCGCCATCGGCAGTTTTTCCTCGCTGTCCGCGGAACCCGGCTGGCTGGTGCAGCGGCGCCCCGTGACGATGGGCGGGCAAGTCATCGGCAATGTGGCCGTGTATGCGACGCCGGCCCTGCTGCACGCGCAGCTGCGGCAACGCGCGCTGGGCATCGGTGCCATGATCGTGGCGCTCGACGTGATCCTGGTGGCCAGCATCTGGCTGCTCATGTGGTGTCTGATGCTCAAGCCCTTGAAGGCGATCGGCCAGTATGCGGCCGGCGTCCAGGCAGGGCAGAGCGAAGCGGCCGGCACGCCGCCGAAAGCGTGGTTCCTGGGCGAGCTGCGCACGCTGTACCGTTCCATCCGCGACATGGTGGCGCTGCTCGACAGCCGCTACCGCGCCTTGCAGCGCAGCGAGGAGCGCGTGCAGATGGCCACCGGCGCGGCCAGCATCGGCATCTGGGACTGGAATGTCATCAACGATGCCTTGCAGTGGGACGAGCAGATGTATGCGCAGTTCAAGGCCGATGCGGACAGCACCATGGCGCCGGCGGCGATCTGGCGCGCGGCGCTGATGCCGGACGACGTGCCGGCCGCCAAGGAGGCCCTGCGCGCCGCGCTGGGCGCCGGCCAGGCCTTCACGCACGAGTACCGCATCCTGTGGCCCGATGGCGCCATCCGCTACATCAAGGCCGATGCCGTGATCTTCCGCGACGGGCAGGGGCGGCCCATGCGCCTGGTGGGTTCGAACTACGACATCACGGCGCACCGCGAGGCCGAACTGGAACTGCTGCGCCACCGCCATCACCTGGAAGAACTGGTGGCCGAGCGCACGAGCGCCCTGTCGGTGGCCGTCAGCCAGGCGCAGGCGGCGAACCGCGCCAAGAGCACCTTCCTGGCGAACATGAGCCACGAACTGCGCACGCCCTTGAATTCCGTGATCGGCTTTTCGCGCCTGATGGCCGCCTCGCCGAACATGCAGGACGATGAAAAGCGCAACCTGGCCATCATCCACCGCTCCGGCAATCACTTATTGACGTTGATCAATGAAATCCTCGAACTGTCGAAGGGCGAGGCGGGGCGCCTGCACGCGCAGACGGTCGTGGTGGCGCTGGCGCCCCTGCTGCAGGAAGTGATGGACATGCTGGGCATGCGCGCCGAGCAGCAGGGGCTGGCCTTGCGCCTCGATTGCGCCGACGTGCCGGCGGCCGTGCTGCTCGACGCGACGCGTTTGCGCCAGGTGCTGCTGAACCTGATGTCGAACGCCGTCAAGTTTGCCGGCGGCGGCGAGGTCGCCTTGCGCGTGCGCGGCGAGCGGCGCGATGACGCCACGTGGCGCCTGTCGTTCGCCGTCAGCGACACGGGCATCGGCATCGCCCCGGAAGACCAGCAGCGCATCTTCGAGCCCTTCGTGCAGGCCGACAGCGCGGGACCGAAGGATGGCACGGGCCTGGGCTTGGCCATCTCGCGCGAATTCGTGCAATTGATGAAAGGCGAACTGACGGTGGAATCCATGCCGGGGCAGGGCGCCACCTTCCGTTTCAGCATACCCGCGCAGGCGGCCGAGGCACCCGTGGCGGCGCCCGTGCCGCTGCCCGTGGCGCCGGCGCCCGAGGCGCCGCCGGCATTGCGGGCGCAAGACTTGCTGCTGCTGGCCGGGGAAGAGCGCGCCGCCTTGCTGGTGGCGCTGCGCGAATTGAACCTGGCCAGGGTGGCACTGTTGCTGGGCGCCTTGCCGCCGGCGGCCGCGCCCGTGCTGGCGCCGCTGCAGGCGATGCTTGACCAGCATCAATACCGTCAGCTGTGCGACTTGCTGGAGAATGAGGGCGCGCTGGCGCACGCTTGAAAAGTGTGGGCTGACAACATCGGATTCGCTGAAAAGACGGACTAAGTGCCGCCGATGGATGGTGCTAAATTGCAATAAAGATTATGATGATAGTACGTAGTTCATCGCAAAGAAATGTCTTGTCCAGCGCGGCAACGGATCGCCGCGCCTCATCCAAAGCTGAGAGAACTGCTACATGCACCGCGATTTTTCGGAAGTGAATTCGAAGGGCGAAGTACTGATCGTTGAAGATACGCCGGCTTCGCTGAAGCTGTTGAGCGATTTGCTGGGCGGCGCCGGCTATGCGGTGCGCCAGGCGCCGAACGGCGAACTGGCCCTGTGGACGGCCCAGGCGCGCCCGCCCGAGCTGATCCTGCTCGACGTGCGCATGCCCGGCCTCGACGGCTTTGAAGTGTGCCGCCGCCTGAAGGAGATACCGTCCCTGCGCCAGGTGCCGGTGATCTTCCTGTCGGCCCAGTACGACACGGACGACAAGGTGCGCGGCTTCGCGCTGGGTGCCGTCGATTTCATCGCCAAACCCTTCCAGGCCGAGGAAATCCTGGCCCGCACGGACGCCCACGTGCGCCTGGCGCGGGCGCAGCTGCAGCTGGCGCAGGAGCGCGCCAACCTGGAACGGCGCGTGGCCGAACGCACGGCCGAACTGGAGCAGGTGGCCAGCACCTTGGCGCGCGAAGTGCAGATCCGCCGCGCCAATGAAGAATTGCTGCGCCTGTCGGGCCAGGTCTTCGAAGCGACGCAGGACGCCATCCTGATCACCGATCCGGCCGGCGTTATCGTCACGGCCAATCCCGCCTTTACGCGCATCACCGGCTACGCGGCGCAGGAAGTGGTGGGCACGGACATTTTGCGCCTGCACGCCGAATACACGGGCGAGGCGGTGCTGCTGGCCCTGCGCCAGGGCTTGCGCAGCAGCGGCTGCTGGTCGGGCGAGGTGCAGACGCGGCGCAGGAGCGGCGACACCTATCCCTGCCTGCTCAGCGTCTCCACCGTGCACGGGCCCGACGGCGCCGTCGTCAACTACATCGGCGTCTTCCTCGACATCAGCGAGCGCAAGGCCGAGCAGCATCTGATCGATTTCCTCTCCTACCACGACGCGTTGACGGGCTTGCCGAACCGCGTTCTGCTGCGCGAGCGCTTCGAACAGGCGCGCGCGAACGCTCTGCGCGACGGCCAGCAGGTGGTGCTGATGTGCCTGGACCTGGACCGCTTCAAGAACATCAACGATTCGCACGGCCAGGCCGTGGGCGACAAGGCGCTGCAAGTGGTGGCGCGTTTCCTGTCCGGCTGCGTGCGCGAAGGCGACACGGTGGTGCGCCAGGGCGGCGACGAATTCCAGATCCTGCTGCAGGACGATGCCCTGCTGGGGCGCACGCTTGCGCTGGCGCAAACTATCCTGGCCGGCTTGCGCGAGGAACTCAGCGTCGATGGCGAGCGCCTGGCGCTGACGACCAGCATCGGCATCGCCATGTGTCCGGCCGACGGCGACAGCCTCGACGACGTGCTGCGCCACGCCGACACGGCCCTCGTGCGCGCCAAGGAAATGGGGCGCGACCATTACGCCTTCTTCACGGAGCGCATGGGCAGCGACATCCGCGCCCGCCTGGCGATGCAGCAGCAGCTGCGCGGCGCCATCGGCCGCGATGAATTCGAAGTGCACTACCAGCCGCAGATGTGCTTGCGCACGGGCGCCTTGCTGGGTGCGGAAGCCTTGCTGCGCTGGGATAACCCGGTGCTGGGCAAGGTGCCGCCCGGCCTGTTCATCGCGCTGGCCGAGGAATATGGCTCGATCACGGCCATCGGCGAATGGGTGCTCGAAAGCGTCTGCGCGCAAATCCGCGCCTGGCACGACGCGGGCCTGGGCAGCATCAAGGTGGCCGTCAACCTGTCCGGCAAGCAGTTCGCGCAAGACCGCACGGTGCCGTTCGTCGAGGCGGCCTTGCGCAAATACGCCATCGCGCCCGCCTGCCTGGGCATCGAAATCACGGAAAGCACGGTGATGGGCGACCCGGACAAGGCGGTGGCGGCCCTCACGCGCCTGAAGGATATCGGCGTGGGCATTTCGCTCGACGACTTCGGCACCGGCTATTCCAGCCTCGGCTACCTGAAACGCTTCCCCATCGACGTGCTGAAGATCGACAAATCGTTCGTCGACGACGTCACCACCAGCAGCAGCGATGCGGCCATCGCCCGTTCCGTCATTTCGCTGGCGCATAACCTGGACATGCGCGTCATCGCCGAAGGCGTGGAAACGCGCGAGCAGGTGGATTTTTTGACGGAACACGGCTGCGACGAAATGCAGGGCTATTATTTCAGCCGCCCCCTGGCCGCGGAAGCCTTCACGGCGCTGCTGCGCGAACGGCGTGTGCTGACGGTGGCGTCGGCAGCCGTGTCGGCATAAGCACACCCCGCGCCTGCACGATAACTGCACTGATATGGTGCGGGCGCCGCAATGCGGTGCATGATTCTCACGTTTCTTCCCTCTGACGCTGGCATGCATCCTGCTTTGTAGATCGTTATTTACACGATTGCAGTGCATGCCAGATAGCCCACATTTCGCAACGCCTTCTGCCGCCAGCGCGCACAGCGCCTGGCAGGCGCATTTGCGCCTGGGCTTTGCGCTGCACGATGGCGTCAGCCGTCTCGTCGAGCGCACGCACAGCGGCCCCCTGCGCGTGCAAAAGCCCCTGTATCCGGAAGGCGATGCCGTCTGCCACGCCATCATCATCCATCCGCCCGGCGGCGTGGTGGGCGGCGACCAGCTGGCCGTCGACGCCACGGTGGGCGAGGGCGCGCACGCCTTGCTCACGTCGCCGGGCGCCGCCAAGTGGTACCGCGCGAACGGCCATGTCTCGGGCCAGCACCTCGTGCTGCGCGCCGGCAGCGGCGCCGCCATCGAGTGGCTGCCGCAGGAAAGCATCTTCTTTGACCAGGCTTGCGTGCGCCTGCGCCACGAGGTGGAACTGGCGCCGGACGCCCGCTACATCGGCTGCGACATCGTCTGCCTGGGCCGCAGCGCCTCGGGCGAAATGTTCAACACGGGCAGCATCAGCCAGCAGGTGCAGATACGCCGCGGCGGCAAGCTGCTGTGGTGGGAGCAGGGCGTGCTGGCCGCCGGCGGCGCCCTGATGGTCAGCCCGCTGGGACTGGGGGGCCACACGGTGTGCGCCACCCTGATCGCCGTCGGCATGCCCGTTGCTCCCGCCGTGCTGGCGGCCGTGCGCGAGATCGCCGTGCCGGCCGGCGCCGCGTTTGGCGCCACGCACATGAAAGCGCTGGTGGTGGTGCGCCTGCTGTGCGGCGACAGCGAGGCGGCGCGCCGCATCATGCTGGCCGCCTGGCAGCTGCTGCGTCCCGCCATGCTGGGACGCGACGCCGTCGTGCCCCGCATCTGGAATACTTAATCAGGAAAGAAACGCAAGGAAAACCATGGACCTGACTCCCCGCGAAAAAGACAAGCTGCTCATTTTTACGGCCGCGCTGCTGGCCGAACGGCGCCTGGCGCGCGGCTTGAAGCTCAATTATCCGGAAGCGGTGGCCCTGATCAGTGCCGCCATCATGGAAGGCGCGCGCGACGGCAAGTCGGTGGCGCAGCTGATGTCGGACGGTACGAAGATTCTGTCGCGCGCCGACGTCATGGACGGCATCGCCGAGATGATCCCCGATATCCAGGTGGAAGCGACCTTCCCCGATGGCAGCAAGCTGGTGACCGTGCACCACCCGATACCGTAGTTTTGATTGCATGGCAGGGCGCCATCCGCGCCGTGCCTGTGTGGCGCCGGCGATCCGCCGGCCAGCGTAGAGCGCTTTGACGAAGGAAAATATCATGACCCCAGGCGAATACAAATTGGAAGAAGGCGAAATCAGCCTGAATGCGGGCCGCGCCACGGCTACCGTGGTGGTGGCCAACCGGGGTGACCGGCCGATCCAGGTGGGCTCGCATTTCCACTTTTTCGAAGTCAACCCGGCGCTGGCCTTCGAGCGCTGGCGCGCCTATGGCATGCGCCTCAATATCACGGCCGGCACGGCCGTGCGCTTCGAACCGGGCCAGCAGCGCACGGTGGAACTGGTGGCGCTGGCGGGCGAACGCAAGGTCTACGGCTTCAATGGCGCAGTGATGGGTGAACTGCAAGACACTCCACCGGGAAAGGATTGAGATGGCCAGCATTCCCCGCAGCGCGTATGCCGAAATGTTCGGCCCCACCAAGGGCGACCGCATCCGCCTGGCCGACACGGAACTGTTCATCGAGATCGAGCATGACTACGCGATCTACGGCGAAGAGGTGAAATTCGGCGGCGGCAAGGTGATCCGCGACGGCATGGGCCAGTCGCAGCGCTGCGCGGCCGAGGTGATGGACACCGTCATCACGAATGCCGTCATCCTCGACCACTGGGGCATCGTGAAGGCGGATATCGGCTTGAAAAACGGCCTGATCTTCGGCATCGGCAAGGCGGGCAATCCCGACATCCAGCCCGGCGTCACGCTCCCCATCGGCGGTGCGACGGAAATCATCGCCGGCGAAGGCATGATCGTCACGGCCGGCGGCGTCGACACGCACATCCACTTCATCTGCCCGCAGCAGATCGAGGAAGCGCTGATGAGCGGCGTGACCACCATGCTGGGCGGCGGCACGGGGCCGGCCGTGGGCACGGCCGCCACCACCTGCACGCCGGGGCCGTGGCATCTGCACGCCATGCTGGCCGCCGCCGACGCCTTCCCGATGAACCTGGGCTTCATGGGAAAAGGGAACGTCAGCTTGCCGCTGCCCCTGGAAGAGCAGGTGCGCGCGGGCGCCATCGGCTTGAAACTGCACGAAGACTGGGGCAGCACGCCGGCCGCCATCGACAATTGCCTGTCCGTGGCCGACCGCATGGATATCCAGGTGGCGCTGCACAGCGATACCCTCAACGAGGGCGGCTTCCTGGAACACACCTTGGCGGCCTTCAAGGACCGCACCATCCACACGTTTCACACGGAAGGGGCGGGCGGCGGCCATGCGCCCGACATCATCGCCGCCGTCGGGCAAGCCAACGTGCTGCCCTCGTCGACCAACCCCACGCGCCCGTTCACCGTCAACACGCTCGACGAGCACCTGGACATGCTGATGGTGTGCCACCACCTGGACCCGGCCATCGCCGAAGACGTGGCGTTCGCCGAGTCGCGCATCCGCCGCGAAACCATCGCCGCCGAAGACATCCTGCACGATATCGGCGCCATCTCGATGATGTCGTCCGACTCGCAAGCCATGGGGCGGGTCGGCGAAGTGATCATGCGCACCTGGCAGACGGCGCACAAGATGAAGGTGCAGCGGGGCGCGCTGGCGCCCGACACGGCGCGCAGCGACAATTTCCGCGCCAAGCGCTATATCGCCAAGTACACGATCAACCCGGCCATCACGCATGGCATTTCGCACGTGGTGGGCTCGATCGAGGCGGGCAAGATCGCCGACATCGTGCTGTGGAAGCCGGCCTTCTTCGGCGTCAAGCCATCGATGATCTTAAAAGGCGGCATGATCGCGGCCGCGCAGATGGGCGACCCGAACGCCTCGATTCCCACGCCCCAGCCCGTGCACTACCGCATGATGTTCGGCGCCTTCGGCGGCGGCCTGAAAAAGTCGTTTACGTTTGTCTCGCAGGCGGCCTACGAGCTCGATATCGGCCACCAGCTCAAACTGAATAAATCCGTCATCGCCGTGAAGAACATGCGCGGCTTGCGCAAGCACGACATGGTCCACAACAGCGCCACGCCGCACATGGAAGTGGACCCGGAAACCTATGCCGTGCGCGCCGACGGCCAGCTGCTCGTGTGCGAGGCGGCCGCTGTGCTGCCCATGGCGCAGCGCTATTTTCTATTTTAGGCGGGAGACAAGCATGCTCACTTTGCATACCAAACTGACGGCAGACGATCATCGCGCCGCCGTTGCCCAACTGGTGCTGCCCTACGACCAGCGTGAAAAATGCCGGCTGCGCGCCGTGCTGTCGAATGGCGAGGATGTCGCCGTGTTCACCGTGCGCGGCACGGTGCTGCGCGACGGCGAACGCATGACGGGGCCGGATGGCCAGGTGGTGCAGATCGTCGCCGCGCGCGAACCGACCTATCTGGTGCAGTGCGCGGATGCGCATACCCTGCTGCGCTGCGCCTTCCACCTGGGGAACCGCCACACGCAGGCGCAGGTGGGCGACGGCTTTTTGCGCATCCGCAAGGACGTGGTGCTCAAGGAGATGCTGGAAGGCTTGCAAGCGACTGTGACGGAAGAAAGCGCGCCGTTCGAGCCCGAGGCGGGCGCGTATGGCGGCGGCCATGGCCACCACGACGGCCATGGCCAGCATTTGCTGGCGCCCGTGCCGCTGCGGCAGAAAATCCACCGCCCCGGCGATCTGCCAGGCACCGTCTGATGCAGGCGTCTGCCCTGCTGCATTTGCTGCAGTTCGCCAGCCCGGCCTTGCCGATCGGCGCCTACAGCTATTCGCAGGGGCTGGAAGCGGCGCTGGAGTCAAACCTGGTGACGGATGCGGCCACGGCGCGCGAATGGATCGCCCAGCATCTGGCGCAGGTGGTGGCGCGCTGGGAGGCGCCCCTGTGCTGGCGCTTGATGCAAGCCTTCGAAGCGCAGGATCTGCACGCCGTGCAGCGCTGGAGCGAGCGATTCATCGCTTCGCGCGACACGGCGGAATTTCGCGCCGAAACCATCCAGATGGGATATTCGCTGACCAAATTGCTGGCCGAACTGGGCGTGGCCGACGGCGTCTTGATCGACATGCTGCAGGGCCAGCCCGAAGTGGCCCTGCCCACCGCGTATGCCTGCGCCGTGGCGGCGCTGGCCATTCCGCGCGAAGAAGCGTTGCTGGCCATGCTGTTCGCGTGGGCGGAAAACCAGGTGCTTGTCTGCGTGAAATCCGTGCCGCTGGGGCAGGTGGCGGGCCAGCGATTGCTGCTGTCGCTGCGGCCGGACCTGGAAGCGGCGGCCTTCACGGCGCAAACCTTGCAAGACGACGAGATGGGCAACTGGGCGCCTGGCCTGTCGCTGCTGTCGATGCGGCACGAAGTGCAGTACAGCCGGCTGTACCGCTCCTGAACACTACCACGAGAGACTACAACATGACATCGATTACCTCAAACCCCCTGCGCGTCGGCATCGGCGGCCCCGTCGGCTCGGGCAAGACGGCCCTGTGCGAAATGCTGTGCAAGGGCATGCGCGAGCGCTACGACATGGCCGTCATCACGAACGACATCTATACCAAGGAAGACATGGAAATCCTGCTGCGCGCCGATGCCTTGCCGGCCGAGCGCCTGATGGGTGTGGAAACGGGCGGCTGCCCGCACACGGCCATCCGCGAAGATGCGTCGATCAACCTGGAAGCCATCGCGCGCATGCAAGCAGACTTTCCGAATCTCGACTTGATCCTGGTCGAATCGGGCGGCGATAACCTGGCGGCCACCTTCAGCCCGGAACTGTCGGACTTGACGATTTACGTGATCGACGTGGCTGGCGGCGAAAAGATCCCGCGCAAGGGCGGGCCCGGCATCACGCGTTCCGATTTGCTGATCATCAACAAGACGGATCTGGCGCCCTACGTGGGCGCCAACCTGGACATCATGGCGCAGGACGCCAGGCGCATGCGCGGCGAGCGTCCCTTCGTGTTTACCAACCTGCGCAGCGGCGACGGCGTGCAGGTCGTTATCGATTTTATCCGCGAGCAAGGTTTGCTCGATCAACCAGGCAAGGAGCTGCAATGAGCGCAAGACTGATGAAGAAAACGGCCACCGTGGCGGCGCTGTGCCTGCTGGCCTTGCCTGCCATGGCCCATCCCGGTCATGGCGAGAACGCCGGCTTCCTGGCCGGTTTCGCCCATCCATTCACGGGCATCGACCATTTGCTTGCCATGCTGGGCGTGGGTATCTGGGGCGGCCAGCAGCGCGGCGGCCTGGCACAGCCCGCCACTTTTCTCGGCATGCTGCTGCTGGGCGCGCTGGCCGGCATGGTCGGATTGACGGTGCCGGGGCTGGAAACGGGCATCGCCGCCACGGTGGCGCTGGTGGGGCTGGCCATCGCGCTGGCGCTGGCCTTGCCGAACTGGCTCGGCATGGGCCTGGTGGGCGTGTTTGCCTTGGCGCATGGCAATGCGCATGGCCAGGAATTGCCGGCCGCCTCGGCCGCGTGCGGCTTCATGCTGGCCTCGGCTGTCTTGCTGGGTGCGGGACGTTTCCTCGGCCAGGTATTGGCCGAGCGCATGTTGCGCGTGGCCGGCGTAGCCTTGACGGCCGCCGGCGTGGTGTTGATGGGACTGAATTAAGAACCGGGACGGCGCTCCGACAGCACGATGGGCGCCGCCTTTTCCGGGTGCAAGCCCTGGTGGCCCGCATACACGGCGGCGATGGCGGCCATGTCGGCATCCTTGTCGCCCGTCAAATATAAATGGTCGACGACGCCCAGCACCTTGTTCGGGTAGTCGATGTACACCAGCAATAGCGGTACCTTGGCAGCCACGGCCAGGTGATAAAAGCCGCTTTTCCAGTTCGGACGGTAGCTGCGCGTCGCTTCCGGCGTGATGGCCAGCCAGTACCAGTCGGCGGCCAGCATGCGCTCGGCCTGGCGGCCGATGGTGCCGCTGGTGGTGCTGCGGTCGACGGGTTCGCCGCCCAGGTAGCGCAGCACCTTGCCCATGGGGCCGCGGAACAGGGAATCCTTGGCCAGCCAGCGGAAAGGCAAGGACAGCGCCCATTTGCCAAACAGGCCCACCATGAAATCCCAGTTGGACGTGTGCGGGTAGACGACGGCGATGCCGCGCGGCCCCGGCAGGGGACGGAAGCGCATGCGCCAGCCAAACAGGTGCAGCACGCGCAGCGCGCAACGCTGGTGCCAGGTCGGCAAGTCGCCCGTTTGTACAAATAAATCGTCCATTGATACCCTTCAGTGACACTGTTCTTAATGGGATGGCGCTGGTGGCCATTTTCCTTGAAGCAAAATTCTGCGCAGGCATTCTATACGGGGCTGGCGATGGCGACAAGCAGCCGAGGCCGCTATTCATGCGGTGTCGGGGCCGCTGCTGCTGCTATTTTAACGATGCTTGACCTGCGTGTCGGGCACTAAATGCGCACAATGTGGTCAAAACTTCATGCAGTGTTGATCCACCCGACAGGGAGCCATGGCATGAAAAACAGCATCGACGAGGTGAATGGGGAGAATGTGCGAACGGACAAAGTGATGGCCGAGCTCGTCGAGCGGGGCGTTGCTTTTCACCACGCACTGGGGCGGACGGTGGCGACAGCGTATTTGCGCGAGCACGCGGTACCGGTCGAGGTAATACGCCGCGTCTTCAGCAGCGTGCAGGCGCGTCGCCCGGCCCGGCCGGCACGGCGCCGATGGCGCTGAAGGTGAGGGAACGGCGCGGCGGCGTCAATAAAGAAGCGAAAAAAGCGGCGGACGCGGCGATCGTCACGCAGTCAGTGCGTTGGTATCGTCGCGTCCGCCGCCAGGGGGAATGGGCTGCGCAGTGCCGCTCAGGGGGCTTTCAGGGTGCCGCTCAGCTTGCCGTTCAGGCTTGTGCCGCCAGCGCCGGGTAGTCCGTGTAGCCGGCAGCGTCCGGCGCGTACAGGGTGTCCGGGTTCAGCGGATTCAAGGGCGCGTCGCTGTGCAGGCGGGTGGGCAGGTCGGGGTTGGCGATGAACCACAGGCCAAAGGCGACGGCATCGGCTTCGCCCTTGGCCAGCAGGGCTTCGGCCGCCGCCTTGTCCATTTTCTCGTTGGCGATGTACACGCCGCCGAACTCCTGCTTCAGATACGGGCCCAGGCGGTCTTCGCCCAGCGCTTCGCGGGCGCAGATGAAAGCGATGCCGCGCTTGCCCAGCTCGCGTGCCACGTAGCCGAAGGTGGCGCGCGGGTCCGAGTCGCCCATGTCGTGCGCGTCGCGGCGCGGCGCCAGGTGCATGCCCACCTTGTCGGCGCCCCAGACTTCGATGCACGCGTCCGTGACTTCCAGCATCAAACGGGCGCGGTTTTCAATCGAACCGCCGTAGTTGTCGGTGCGCAAGTTGGTGCTGTCTTGCAGGAACTGGTCGAGCAAATAACCATTGGCGCCATGGATTTCCACGCCATCGAAACCCGCTTTTTTCGCATTTTCGGCGCCCAGGCGGTAGGCTGCCACGATGCCGGGAATTTCTTCCGTATCGAGCGCGCGCGGCGTGACGAATTCCTGTTTCGGACGTACCAGGCTGACGTGGCCGGCCGGCTTGACGGCGCTGGGCGCCACGGGCAAGTCGCCATCGAGGAAGACTGGGGCGGAAATGCGGCCCACATGCCACAGCTGCAGCACGATCAGGCCGCCAGCGTCATGCACGGCCCGGGTGATGTGTTTCCAGCCTTCCACCTGTTCCTCGGACCAGATGCCCGGCGTGTCGGCGTAGCCCACGCCCTGCGGCGTGACGGCCGTCGCTTCCGAGATGATCATGCCGGCCGAGGCGCGCTGCGTGTAGTACTCGGCCATCAGGGCATTGGGCACGCGGCCCGGATTGCCGGCGCGCGAACGCGTCAGCGGCGCCATGATGATGCGGTTTTTCAGTTGCAGACTGCCAATGGTGATGGGGTCGAATAAAGTTGCCATGATTATCATTTCCTTGTTGGGGCCGCTCGAGCGGCGTTGAGACAGAGTGATCGAGATGAAAGCTGTGCTTACAAACCTTGCTGCATGTGATTGAGAAAGGCCTGGATGGTGGCTTCGTTGCGGCTGAAGAAACTCCATTGGCCCACCTTGGTTGCGGAAATCAGGCCCGCCTTTTGCAAGCTGGCCAGGTGCGCCGAGACCGTCGATTGCGACAGGTTCAGGCGGCGGTCGATCAGGCCGGCGCACACGCCCAGGTGCAGCGGGTGGTCCTGCTCCTGGAAATGCTGTTCCGGCTCCTTGAGCCATTGCAAAATCTGCCGGCGCACCGGATTGGCCAGCGCCTTGTGGATGGCGTCGATATCCATATTGTTTCTCCTGAACATACAATTCGCTTTTCAACGATGTATATATCGTAGTTGTTCAATTCTAATATCGCTGTTTTACGATATATATCTTACGATATAAATGAAAAGCGTGCTGGCGGCGCGCGTTTTTGAACGGATTCAGGCGGGAAGGGGATTGCGCTGCAGCACGGCCGGGCCCGTCAACACGATGCGCACCAGGTCCACCTGGCGCTGGGCGCCGGCCTTGGCGGTGGCGCTCTTGATCTGCGTGCGCGCCGTGTGGATGGAAATGCGCTGGCGTTCGGCGTATTCCTGCAGGGAATAGCCATTGACGAGCGCTTCCGTCAGGCGCGCCTCGGCCACCGTCATGCCATAGAAATTGCGCAGGGTGGCGGCCAGGGAGGTGATCAGGTCGCTGCTGTCGCTGAGAAAGACGGCGATGGCGCTGGCCGAGCCGAAAGGACTGTGCCAGGAGGGCAGGGGCGTGACGCGCAGGCGCAGCTGTTCTCCCGTCAAGCCGCTCAGGTTGAGCACGCCGCCGGGGCCGCCTGCCGCCGTCGTGCCCGTTTGCGCCGCCTCATGCAGCATGCGCCGCAGCGCGCCGTTGTCCGCTTCTCGCGGGCAATACAGGGGGGCGCCTTCACGCAACTGCAGCAGCCGCGTCGCAGCCGTCATGGCCAGCGCCCGCTCGTTGGCGTACAGCAATTGCGACGTGGCGTCGAGCAGCAGCACGCCAAACGGCAGCAATTCCAGCACCTGGGTGGAACTCCGGGACAGCACTTCCAGCCGGCGCAGCTTGCGCTGCAGGGCAAAGGCCGCCTGCAAATGCGGCATCAGGCTGCGGATCAGCGCCAGCTCGCCCGCCTCGTAGGCGCCCGCCCGTTCGCGGCGCACCACGGTGACGTTGGTGGAGCGCTCGGCGCGCAATTCGACGATGGCCGCCGCCGTATAAAAGATGTCTTGCGGGCGCAGCCAGTCCGTCCAGTATTCGGTTTTCTTCAGGCAATGGTCGGGAAACAGCATGGAGCCGGTGACGACGGCACCTTCGTGGTGCAGGGTGGCGTCTTCCAGCCAGACATTGCGCGCGCCGTAATAGCTGGCAAAGCTGGCCATGGCATCTGTTTCGAAGCCATAGGTGGCGGACAGGCCGCTGCCAGGCAGCTGGACGTCGACCGAGCGGTTGCTGAAATCATTGGCCCAGATCAAACCCGCGTGCGATTTCAGCTGGCGTGCAAAGGCGGCAAGGAAATCTTGCCATTGGATATGTTGTGTGGCCGCTTCATAGATCAGGGTAATCAGTGCCTGGCTGGCGACAGCGAGCGATGGCGTCATTGGCGATCCTCATGGCGGCAAGCGGTGGACAAGGCATGGCGCGGGCGGCCTTGGCAGCGGCCGCCCGGCTTCCCTAGCGCGATTCCAGCCAGCTTTTTCCGCCGGAAGTGCACGTGCTGAGGCTGGCGTACTGGCTCACATAGTTATAACCGCTGCCGCAGCCCCCTTCGCCGGATTTGACGGGGCCGTAGCAAGCGCCTTCATAGCTGAGCTTACCATTGACGGTGGTGCTTTTGACACAGAAATTGTAGTTGCTGGCCACGGTGTTGTTGGGCAAGGTGGTGCCGTTGTTTTGCCCGCAGCCGAGTTCCTTGCTCACGGAGCGCGCGTAGTCGACCATTTTCTGGTACGTGCCGCTGTAGTAGGTATCCGCCTTGGCCTTTTCGCCCTGCTTGCAGGCGGCGATCACGCTGTCGTAGCCGGAATCGGCCTGGGCGTAGTTGCCCGATACCTGGATGCCGCAGGCGCTGGCCTGCTTGCGTTCCGTATCGCCGATCAGATTGTTGTACTGGCAGGTGGACGAGGTGCCGCCGCTGGCGCTGGTGGAGCCGCCGCCCGAGCCGCTGTCGGCGCTGCCGCCGCCACCGCAGGCGGACAGCATGAGGCAGCCGAGCAAAGTGACGGCAAAGGTGGTTGGATGTGCTTGCATGATTTTCCCTGTGGACGGTGACTTGCCACCATGTGTCTGGTGGTATCTTTGCTACAAGGAATTGTATCGGGCATGTTTTTTGGAAACATCACCCATTTGGGGTATGCGCCGGCGGCACGGAGTGGGGTAGGGCGGCCGGCTGGCCGCCCCGGCGGGGATCAGGCGAAGTGGAACAGCAGCAAGGCGATGACGGCAGGCACCGTCTGCAGGTAGAGGATGCGCGTCATGACGGTGGCCGCGCCCCATGCGCCGGCCACGGCGATGCACGCCAGGCCGAACACGGTAAATGCATGGGCGATGGCCGCGTCCGGGTGAAAAAAGCCCAGCGCCAGCGCCGCGACGAGAAAACCGTTGTAGCAACCCTGGTTCGACATGGCGGGACGCACGATCTCCGCTTTTTCCTTCGACAGGCCAAACACCTTGCGTCCACGCGCATCGAACAGCACGGTTTCCAGCAGCACGATATACACGTGCAGCAGCAGGATGAGGGCGGTAAGGATTTGGGCCAGAAGTAGCATCATTGTTCCCGAGAGTGAATGGATGCGGCAATTATGCGGCCATCAGCATGTTTTTTGGCAACTTTCGATTGGAGCGGCCGCACTAGAAAAATGTGCTGGCGGCAAGCCTTTTCACCCGATGGTATACTTTTCCTTTTGCTCCTGTGGGGACGACCCCGCTCGATGACGGGGCTGCATGGCGGGGACGACCCTGCCGCCTCAGGAGAGTACGATGGCGTGGATTATTTTGGTATTGGCTGGTTTGCTGGAAATCGGCTGGGCCATCGGCCTCAAATACAGTGCCGGCTTTACCCGCCTCGTGCCATCCGTGCTGACGGCTATTTCCATGCTGGGCAGCGTGGTGATGCTGGGCCTGGCCTTGCGCACCTTGCCGCTGGGCACTGCGTACGCCATCTGGACGGGCATTGGCACCGTCGGCACGGCCATCTTCGGCATCATGGTGCTGGGCGAGCCGGCCAGCGCCGCGCGTATCGCCTGCATCGCCCTGATCGTGTCGGGCATCCTGGGCTTGAAATTGCTCAGCCCCCAATAAAGGACGCCAGCATGAGCCTCGCCATGACATATTTCTACCTTGCCATCGCCATCATCGCCGAAGTGATCGCCACCAGCGCCTTGAAGGCGTCCGAGGGCTTCAGCCGCTCGTGGCCCAGCGTCATCACCGTGCTTGGCTACAGCATCGCTTTCTGGTGCCTGTCCCTGACCTTGAAGGTCATTCCCACCGGCATCGTGTACGCAATCTGGTCGGGCGTGGGCATCGTGCTCATTTCCGCCGTCGGCTGGTTCTGGTTCAAGCAAAGCCTGGACACGCCGGCCCTGATCGGCCTGGGGCTGATCATTGCCGGCGTGCTCGTCATTAACTTGTTCTCCAAGTCGGTCGGGCACTAAGAGCCTATCCCAGTAGATGAATACATCCCCTGCTGGCGCCCCTCAGAAGCGGGGACTGCGTTGATCGTCGTCGCGTGGCTCGCCACGCGTCCTCCTCACGCCTTGTCCGCGCTCCTGATGAACTACCAGCAGATGACGCTCCCTACTGGAATAGGCTCTAATCAAAAGCTGCTGGCAACCCGCGCCAGGTAATACCACTCCGCATTGGCTGCCGCATTGACGTCCGGGAACAGGATATAGGCGTCGAATTCGGCCGTCACGGGCGTGCCGTCCGCGCGCACGCCGATCTGCTCGCCCTGTTTGACCTTGTCAAAGCTGGACCAGGTCTTGATGAAACGGTCGCTTGCATGCAGCTTGTCGTGCACGACGACCATGTTCAGCGCTTCCATGTCGGCGTCGGCGATGGCTTCCGGTTGCGGCGCGTCAATGAAACCGAGGAAAGCCAAGGTGTTCATGATGGCGCGGTAAGCGACATCCGGCGCGGCCGGGTCCGCATGCTGGCCGCATTCCAGGGTGAGGGCGTAACCGCCCGTCGAGCGCATGTATTCCGTCGTGCCCACGCCGTAGCGCAAGACCAGGCCTACCTGGTCGCTATTGCCCAGGCGGCGCTGCACGCCCTGGCCATACGCATGCAGCCAGCCGTCGACGAAGCGGCGCACGCCCAGGCGGCGCGCCAGCGCGCGTTCCTTTTCTTCATGTTTAAAAGGTTGCAGCGGGCCGTCGTTGTTGCGCGGTCCCACCATGACGAAGGGTTGGCTGTCGGCATTGAACGAGTGCAAGTCGAGCAGCACGTCATGCTGGCCCAGCAGCGGACACAGCCAATTGGCGATGCGGTCTTCGAAATCTTGCGGATTGTCGTTCGGGAACAGGTTGCGGTTCAGGTTGCGGTCGCCGCTGCGCACGCCCTTGGCGTAAGCGAGCGGGTTGGTGATGGGCACGAACGTGACGCTGCCGGCCACGATGGACAGGGCGCCGCTGTCGAGTTCAGCCATCACGCGGTGGATGCCCTTGGTGCCGCAGGTTTCATTGCCGTGCACGGCGCCGGTGACGATCAGGCGCGGGCCGCTGCCCTGGCCCGTGTAGTTGATGGACTTGAAGTGGAGTGCGCTGCTCATGCTGGACATATCCTATTGGTATCAGGGAAGGGAAAGCGGGGTCGGCATATTTTAGCGGGATTCGCGGCAGGCACCCGTAAAAATGTCGCCAGGAATGTACCCATCGCCCATCCCGGCATGGCATGATCGGCGCCAATGTTGTTTTCCCTTGCCGATTCCATGACCAGTACGTCCCATCCTTCCCGCCTGTACGGCCTCGACACCTTGCGCGCGCTGGCCATCGTGCTGGTCTTCATGAACCATTATTCGTTGTTCGTCAGCGAGGGCGGGGCGTTTGGTTTCTGGGGAGAAATCGGCTGGACGGGCGTGGACCTGTTCTTTGCCCTCAGCGGCTACCTGATCGGCAACCAGATCTTTGCGGCCTTGCGCAGCGAGCAAGGCTTTTCCTTGCCGCACTTCTATGCGCGGCGCTTCCTGCGCACCTTGCCCAGTTTCTATGCCGTGCTGGCCCTGTATTATTTGTGGCCCGCGTTTCGCGGCGATAGCGCGCTACTTCCCCTGTGGAAATTCCTGACGTTTACGCAAAACATCAATCTGACGCCGGGCACGGCGTTTTCCCATGCGTGGTCCTTGTGCGTGGAAGAGCAGTTCTACGTGCTGCTGCCGGCCGTGGCGCTGGCGATCGCGGCTTGCCGCAAGTCCCTGCTGTGGGCGTGGGTGGCCGTGGCCGCCAGCTTTATCGTCGGCATGCTGCTGCGTGCTTATCTGTGGGATGAATACGTGCACGTGCCGCGAGGCGGCCTCGGCTATTACAAATACATTTATTACGCGTCGTGGTGCCGTTTCGACGAGCTGGTGGCGGGCGTGGCGCTGGCGCTGCTGAAAAACTACCACCCTGGCGCCTGGCTGCGCCTGACGTCTTATGGCAATCGCACCTTGCTGGCGGGAATCTTTGGCACGGCGCTGATGTTTTACGTGTTCGTCGCCGATCACTATGGTTATTGGGTGACGGTGTTCGGCTATCCGGCCCTGGCCGCCAGTTTTACCTTATTGCTGATCGCCGCGCTGAGTCCTGCCAGTGCTTTGTATCAATTGCGCGTGCCGGGCGCGGCCAGCCTGGCCCTGTGGTCGTATGCGATCTACCTGCTGCACAAGCAGCTGTGCATTCTGCTGCGGCCCTTGTTGCAAGACTTTGGCCACGGGCCGGATGGCCTCACCGCAATACTGGTCAGTATCGCTGTCAGCATCGTCACGGGCTGGCTCTTATATAGATTGGTGGAAACGCCGTTCATGCGATTGCGGGCGCGCTATGTGCCTGCCAATCACGCGTGACGATTACATGTCGATCACGTCCAGTCCCCGCGGCGTGCCCACCAGCAGTTCCAGGATGGCATGCACGCGCAGGTTCGTCTCTTCATGTGCAGTGTTGAAGATCAGGGCGCGCAGGCCAGGCACGGCTTCCATGATGTGCTCGCTGGCGTAGGCATTGATCAATAACAAGACCAGGTCCGTGGCGCCCGCGCCGGGCTGGCGCCGCAGCCGGTCGTGGATCACGTTCAGCAGCGCGCGCTGCATGCGCGGCGTGGGATTGGTGATGTAGGCGAAGACGCTCGGCGTGTTGGCGATGGCTGCGCAGAGGCGCCGTTCCATCTCGTCGGGTTTTACGTCGGAGGCGATATCGAAATACGCGGCTTCCCAGCGCGTGCGCGCATATGGGTGGCCGGGCGGGAAAGAGTCGGCCGTTTCAAAACCGCAGATGCGGCTCAGGGTTTTCAGCCAGGCGAATAGGGTGGAGTTCATGCCGCGATTCTAGCGGCATTCCGCGTGCGCCGGGCCCTCTCTATATAAAGGGGGCTGACGCCCCGAGAAATGATTAAAGTTTCCTGTAAAAGAGCCCTTGTCATTCTGGGAAAGCCTCTCTATAATGCTGGTCTTCGGGGCGGTTAGTTCAGCTGGTTAGAATACTTGGTCGACATCCAAGGGGTCGGGGATTCGAATTCCTCACCGCCCACCAGAATTTAGTAGTAAGCAGTTTTCAAGAGTTTTAAGCTGGCGCAAGCCGCAAGCGGTCATTTGAAATACAATGATCAACAAAAGTTTTACGGGCGGTTAGTTCAGCTGGTTAGAATACTTGGTCGACATCCAAGGGGTCGGGGATTCGAATTCCTCACCGCCCACCAGAATGCAGTTAGAGAGAAAGGTAAAACCGGTTATGACACCGCGAACTACTACCAAGCTTTGGGAGTGACGCTAGTCGAACGGGTTTCCTTTGTCTCAAGAAAGTGAAAAACGCGGCTAGTCCGCGTTTTTTTGCGTCTGCGTTTTCCTTTCAGTTATTTACCCATCACATTGCAGTTTTACCTGGCGCCAGCGCCGATATGGAGATCAATATGCTTACAATCCGACTTCCCGATGGTTCCGCCCGTCAATTTGACGGCCCGGTCACCGTGGCCCAGGTTGCGGCCAATATTGGTACCGGCCTGGCCAAGGCTGCCCTGGCCGGCAAGGTCGATGGCAAGCTGGTCGATACTTCCTATCTGATCGAGCAAGATGCGGAACTGGCGATTGTGACGGACAAGGACGCCGATGGCCTGGAAGTGATCCGCCACTCGACGGCCCACTTGCTGGCGTATGCCGTCAAGGAATTGTTCCCGGAAGCGCAAGTGACCATCGGTCCCGTGATCGATAACGGTTTTTACTATGACTTCGCCTACAAGCGCCCGTTCACGCCGGAAGACCTGGTCGCGATCGAAAAGAAAATGGCGGAACTGGCCAAGAAGGATGAGCAAGTCACGCGCAAGGTTGTCGCGCGCGACGAAGCCATCGAATACTTCAAGGGCATCGGCGAAGCCTACAAGGCTGAATTGATTGGTTCGATCCCGGCCGACCAGGAAGTGTCGCTGTATTCCGAAGGCAAGTTCACGGACTTGTGCCGCGGCCCCCACGTGCCATCGACGGGCAAGCTGAAAGTCTTCAAGCTGATGAAGCTGGCCGGCGCCTACTGGCGCGGCGACTCGAAAAACGAGATGCTGCAGCGTATCTACGGCACGGCCTGGGCCAAGAAGGAGGATCAGGAACTGTATCTGCACAACCTGGAAGAGGCGGAAAAGCGCGACCACCGCAAGCTGGGTAAACAGCTCGATTTCTTCCATTTCCAGGAAGAAGCGCCAGGCCTGATCTTCTGGCACCCGAAGGGCTGGTCGATCTGGCAGCAAGTCGAGCAATACATGCGCAATGTGTACCAGGTCAACGGTTACCAGGAAGTCAAGGCGCCGCAAATCCTCGACCGTGGCCTGTGGGAAAAAACCGGTCACTGGGATAATTACCGTGAAAACATGTTCATCACGGAATCGGAAAACCGCGCCTATGCGCTGAAACCGATGAATTGCCCTGGCCATATCCAGATTTTCAACAATGGCATGCGCAGCTACCGCGACTTGCCATTGCGCTACGGCGAATTCGGCCAATGCCACCGCAACGAACCGTCGGGCGCCTTGCACGGCATGATGCGCGTGCGCGGCTTTACGCAGGACGATGGCCACATTTTCTGCCTGGAAGAGCAGATCGCCGGAGAAGTGACGGCGTTCCACCAGCAGGCGATGGATGTGTACACGGCTTTCGGCTTTACGAATATCGACGTGAAACTGGCGCTGCGCCCGGATAACCGCATCGGTACGGAAGAGTCGTGGGATTTCGCCGAGGAATCCCTGCGTTCGGCCCTGCGCGCCTGCGGCGTGGAGTGGACGGAATTGCCGGGCGAGGGTGCATTCTATGGTCCGAAGATCGAATACCACCTGAAAGACAGCCTGGGCCGCGCATGGCAAGTGGGCACCGTGCAGATCGATCCGTCGATGCCGGGTCGCCTGGGCGCCGAATATGTGGCCGTGGATAACACGCGCCAGGTGCCCATCATGCTGCACCGCGCGATCGTCGGTTCGCTGGAACGTTTCATCGGCATCCTGATCGAACACTATGCGGGCGCCATGCCGCTGTGGTTGTCGCCAGTGCAAGTGTCGGTGTTGAATATTTCCGACGCTCAAGCTGATTATGTACAAGAAGTAACAACAAAACTGCGCAAAGCGGGGCTGCGCGTACAGGCTGATTTGCGTAACGAGAAGATTACCTATAAAATACGTGAACATTCCGTACAAAAATTGCCTTACATCTTAGTGATTGGCGACAAAGAGCGGGATGCGAATACAGTGGCCGTGCGGGCGCGGGGCAATGTCGATCTGGGCGTCATGTCCGTCGATGCCCTGATTGAGCGACTCAAACATGAAGTCGACACCAAGGCCTGACGAGGAAACTCGCTGCACGACCGTCTTACAAGATTTTTAAAGGAAATTACAATAGCTACTGACAAGTCACATCGCATCAATGGCGAAATCACTGCCCCTGAAATGCGTTTAAGCGGGGTCGATAACGAGCCACTCGGTATCGTAAGTTTGGCTGAAGCCTTCCGCCTGGCGGAAGAGGCAAACGTCGACCTGGTGGAAATTGCGCCTACCGCGCAGCCACCGGTGTGCCGTTTGATGGACTACGGCAAATTTAAGTATTCGGAGCAAAAGAAAGCTCACGAAGCCAAATTGAAGCAAAAGATCATCCTCGTGAAGGAAGTCAAATTCCGTCCGGGGACTGATGATGGTGACTACAATATCAAGTTGCGTAATCTCATCAAGTTCCTCGAAGATGGCGATAAAACCAAGATCACCTTGCGTTTCCGCGGTCGTGAGATGGCGCATCAGGATATTGGCTTCCGCATGCTGGAACGTCTGAAAGCCGATCTGGAGCCGTACGGCCAGGTCGAGCAGTTCCCGAAGATGGAAGGCCGCCAAATGATCATGGTTCTTTCGCCTAAGAAGAAGAAGTAAGATACAATAGCGTTTTACTGTGGGTGGAAACTGCTCGCGCCGGCATTGGCGCGGTGTCAAACCCCAGGCAGAATTTGCGCGGCCCGGTCAGCAATGTCCGGGCCGCGTGAACTGTAGTGGACTCGCATCCGCTGCACAACATGTGAAAGCAGGCATCTAAGCGCAGCGTCGTGTTGCCACCTGCAATCCTGTTATAAATGGAGCTGTCCGTAAGAGGACAGATTGCTATGCCTAAAATGAAGACCAAAAGCTCCGCGAAAAAACGTTTTCGCGTGCGTCCAGGTGGAACAGTCAAGTCGGGTCACGCGTTCAAACGCCACATCCTGACCAAGAAAACCACCAAAAACAAACGTCAGTTGCGCGGTACCCGTAACATCAACGCATCGGATGTCACATCCGTCATGCGCATGATGCCGACTGCTTAATCTCACACTCAATTTAAGGAGTTACTATGCCTAGAGTAAAACGTGGGGTTACAGCTCGTGCCCGTCATAAGAAGATTCTTGTTCAAGCTAAAGGCTACCGTGGTCGCCGCAGCCGTGTATACCGTGTTGCCAAGCAAGCAGTTATGCGCGCTGGCCAATACGCTTACCGCGATCGCCGCAACAAGAAGCGCGTTTTCCGCCGCCTGTGGATCGCCCGTATCAACGCCGCTTCCCGTGAGCATGGCGTAACGTACAGCGTATTCATGAACGGCTTGAAAAAAGCAAATATCGAACTGGACCGTAAAGTCCTGGCCGATATGGCTGTGATGGACAAGCCAGCATTCGCTGCGATTGTCAACGCAGTTAAAGCAAAAATCGCTGCGTAAGCATCGGTCATTGCACAACGTCATCCGTAGGGTGACGTCATAAAGAGCGGGGCAGGGGTTTTAACACCTTATGCCCCGTTTCCGTTTTTGATTGTTGGATTTTAGATAACTGAGTCCAGAATTGATGTCCAAAACAGGAAATGCCGCATGAACTCCCTAGAAGAACTCGTCGTCTCGGCCCAGGCTGACTTTATCGCCGCCGCAGACGCTGCCGCACTTGAAAACGCCAAAGCCCGCTACCTGGGCAAGACTGGCCAGATTACTGAAATGATGAAGGGCCTGGGCAAGCTGGACCCGGACGCGCGCAAGGCGCAAGGCGCCTTGATCAACGCCGTCAAAGTGCAGATCGAGGACGCGCTGACGGCGCGCCGTGATGCACTGGCCGATGCCCAGATGCAAGGCCGCCTGAACGCCGAAGCGATCGACGTGACCCTGCCAGGCCGTGGCCGCATGCCCGGCGGCATCCATCCCGTGATGCGCACGTGGGAGCGTGTCGAGGAAATCTTCCGCTCCATCGGTTTCGACGTGGCCGACGGCCCCGAAATCGAGAACGACTGGACCAACTTCACGGCGCTCAACAGCCCGGAAAACCATCCAGCCCGTTCCATGCAAGACACTTTCTACATCGACGGCAACGATACCGATGGCAAGCCCTTGCTGCTGCGCACGCACACGAGCCCGATGCAGGTGCGCTATGCGCGCACGCACACGCCGCCGATCAAGGTCATCGCGCCGGGCCGCACCTACCGCGTCGACAGCGACGCCACCCATTCGCCGATGTTCCACCAGGTCGAAGGCCTGTGGATCGCCGAAGACATCAGCTTTGCCGACCTGAAGGGCGTGTACCTGAACTTCGTCAAGGCATTCTTCGAGACGGACGACTTGCAAGTGCGCTTCCGCCCGTCGTACTTCCCGTTTACGGAACCGTCGGCCGAGATCGACATCGCCTTCGATTCGGGCCCGCTGAAAGGCCGCTGGCTGGAAGTGTCGGGCGCCGGCCAGGTGCATCCGACCGTGGTGAAGAACTTCGGCCTCGATCCCGAGAAATTCATCGGTTTTGCTTTCGGCTCCGGCCTGGAACGCTTGACGATGTTGCGCTACGGCATCAACGACCTGCGCCTGTTCTATGAGGGCGACTTGCGTTTCCTGAAGCAGTTCAACTAAGCATTGTTCCGTTTGATTCATGGCGCTTGAGCGCCTGTGCGCTCGCGCTGTGAGCTTTGACCCTTTGAAGGCTTGATTATGCAATTTTCCGAAAACTGGCTCCGTACCATGGTCGATCCGAAGATGACTTCGGACGAACTGGCCCATCTGCTGACCATGTCCGGTCTCGAAGTCGAGGACGTCGATCCTGTCGCGCCCCCGTTCTCGAACGTGGTGGTGGGCCTGGTCCTGGAGATGGAAAAACATCCGAACGCGGACCGCCTGAATGTGTGCCAGGTCGACGTCGGCACGGGCACCATGCTCAACATCGTTTGCGGCGCGCCGAACGTGCGCCCTGGCTTGAAAGTCGTGTGCGCCATGGCCGGCGCCGTGCTGCCGCCTGGCGCCGATGGCAAGCCGTTTGAAATCAAGGTAGGCCAGCTGCGCGGCGTCGAGTCGCAAGGCATGCTGTGCTCCGCGCGCGAATTGAAATTGTCGGAAGAAAACGCCGGCTTGCTGGAATTGCCGGACGACGCGCCGATCGGCCAGAATTTCCGCGATTACTTTGCGCTCAACGACTTGAAATTCACCATCAAGTTGACGCCGAACAAGGCGGACTGCCTGTCCGTGCTGGGCGTGGCGCGCGAAGTGTCGGCCTTGACGGGCGTGCCCCTGAATGCGCCGCAGTTCCGCACCGTGCCTGTCACCAGCGATGAAGTGTTGCCAGTGAAAGTCAGCGCGCCGGACCTGTGCGGCCGTTTCACGGGCCGCGTCATCCGCGGCTTGAACGCCCGTGCCGCCACGCCGGACTGGATGAAGCAGCGCCTCGAGCGCAGCGGCCAGCGTCCGCTGTCGGCCTTGGTCGACATTTCCAACTATGTCATGCTGGAACTGGGCCGTCCCAGCCACGTGTTTGACCTGGCAAAGATCCACGGCAGCCTCGACGTGCGTTGGGGCAAGGTGGGCGAATCCGTCAAGCTGTTGAATGGCAACACCATCGCCGTCGACGAGTGGCTCGGCGTCATTGCCGATGAGCAGGAAATCGAATCCTTGGCCGGCATCATGGGCGGCGACGCTAGCTCCGTATCGGACGATACGGACAGCATTTACCTGGAAGCGGCTTTCTGGTGGCCGAACGCCATTCAAGGCCGCGCCCGCCGCTTGAATTTCTCGACCGATGCGGCGCACCGCTTCGAGCGCGGCGTCGATTTCGCCACCACCGTCGAGCACATCGAGCGCATCACGGCCCTGATCGTGGAAATCTGTGGCACGCCGGCCACGACCGTCGGCCCCGTCGACGACCACGTGGTGAACTTGCCGCAACGCCAGCCTGTGTCGATGCGCACGGCGCGCGCGCAAAAAGTCATCGGCGTGCCGCTCACCGATGAGCTGATCGCCGATATCTTCACGCGCCTGGCCCTGCCATTCACCCTGGCGGACGGCGTGTTTTCCGTGACCTCGCCCAGCTACCGTTTCGACATCGAGATCGAGGAAGACTTGATCGAGGAAGTGGCGCGCGTGTACGGCTTTGAAAACATCCCGACCTTGCCGCCCGTGGCAGCGAACGTGATGCAGATTGCACCAGAAAATACCCGCTCCTTGTTTGCGGTACGTCATGAGCTGGCCGACCTGGGCTTCCAGGAAGTGGTTAACATGAGCTTTGTCGATACGGCATGGGAGCGCGATTTCTCGGGCAACACGAATCCGATCAAATTGCAGAACCCGATCGCCAGCCAGATGAGCGTGATGCGCTCCTCGCTGATTGGCAGCCTGATCGCCAATGTGCGTTATAACCTGAACCGCAAGACGAACCGCGTGCGCATCTTCGAAGTGGGCGCCATCTACCAGCGCGACGACAGCGTGGAAAACGGTCCCCTGTCGGTGGCCGGTTACGCACAGCCGAAGCGCGTGGCGGCCATGGCCTACGGCGCGGTGGCCGACGAGCAATGGGGCCAGGCTGCGCGCACGGTCGACTTCTTCGACGTGAAGGCGGACCTGGAAGCGCTGTTTGCGCCGCTGGTCTTGCGTTTCAGCAAGGCGGAGCATCCTGCCCTGCATCCGGGCCGTTCGGCCAACGTGGAGCTCGATGGCAAGGTCATCGGTTTCATCGGCGAATTGCACCCGCGCTGGATGCAAAAGTATGACTTGCCGCTGGCGCCTGTGCTGTTCGAAGTCGACGCCGCTGCGCTGACGCAACGAGTCGTGCCCGTGTACCAGGAAATCTCGAAATTCCCTGGCGCCAGCCGCGACCTGGCCGTGGTCGTCAAGCAATCGGTGGCCGTGCAGGATCTGCTCGACAGCTTCCACGCCGCCGCCAAGTCGAGCCCGGCAGCGCGTATCGTGCAAGCCATTGTTTTATTTGATGAATATCGTGGAAAAGGTCTGGAAGCGGATGAAAAAAGCCTTGCTTTCCGGATTAGCTTGCAAGATACTCAAAACACCCTGCAAGACGATGTCGTCGATGGCCTGATGGCTGTCCTGGTCGATGCGGCCAAGCAGGGCCACGACGCGAAACTGCGTTCGTAATTACCGGACTGGCCGTCGCCTTGCGTGACGGCCTTTCCGTCGTCAACCGTAGACGAGCTTGCCATGTGGCGGGCTCGGGCGCACAGAAAAGGCAGGGCAGGAAAATTAATAACAGCGACGTTGATTCCGCCGTACTGCAGTCCGCACTGGCCGCAGATCTGCATCGGGCCATGCTGGTTGCCAAAGTGCGCCAGGAAGCGGAAAAAGATTTACCCACCTTGACCAAGGCGGAACTGGCCGAACTGTTGTTCGAGCAAGTGGGCCTGAACAAGCGCGAAGCGAAGGATATGGTCGAGACCTTTTTCGACGAGATCCGCAATGCGCTCGAACGGGGCGAGGCCGTCAAGCTGTCCGGTTTCGGCAATTTCCAGTTGCGCGACAAGCCGCAGCGGCCGGGCCGCAATCCGAAGACGGGCGAAGAGATTCCCATCACGGCGCGCCGCGTCGTGACCTTCCATGCGAGCCAGAAGCTGAAAAGCATGGTCGAAGAGACCAGTCCGCTGGCACGTGCTGCCTGAGTGAGTGGCGATGAACGAGCGCATCAGTAAAACCGAGTTGATCGCCTTGCCGCCCATTCCGGCGAAACGCTATTTCACGATCGGCGAGGTGAGCGAATTGTGCGGCGTCAAACCGCATGTATTGCGCTACTGGGAGCAGGAGTTTTCCCAGCTCAAGCCGGTCAAACGACGTGGCAACCGCCGTTATTATCAGCACCATGAGGTGCTGTTGATACGCCGCATCCGCGAATTGCTGTACGAGCAGGGCTTTACCATCAGCGGTGCCCGCAACAAGCTCGACAGTCGTGGCGCTTCGCATGCCATCGCCGACGAGCTGCCAGTGCTGCCGGCCGTGCCCGTCGCGCCGCAGGAAGCGCCGCTGGACCGCGTGTGGATACGCAATGAATTAATTGCGATTTTAAACTTGCTAAAATAAGATTTGTACCAATATAGGTGGGGTTGTCCGGTAGCAGTTGACTAAGTTGACTATACTGCATGGGCGCTCGGCCTTGGCGCTGACGCTACCGTACGGCGCGCCATATTTTGAATATAATGTTAATGTTGCGTTTTTGTTAGTGACGCTGAACCGGAGCAGCGTTCAGGTTCCGGTAGTCTTTCCCAGGCCAGGAAAATTTAAGGGGAAACAATGATACGCGTTGCCATTTGTGATGATCACCAAATAGTACGAGCTGGATTCAAACAGATTTTTTCGTCGTCGAGCGATTTCAGTGTGGTGGCGGAAGCCGGTACGGGGCGCGAAGCGCTCGATATCGCCCGCCGCGAAATTTGCGATGTATTGCTGCTCGATATAGCCATGCCCGATCAGAGCGGCATCGATACCCTGCGCACGATCCGCCAGGGCCAGCCGGAATTGCCCGTGCTGATACTCAGCGGCTATCCCGCGCAGCAATACGCGTTGAACCTGTTCAAGATGGGCGCGAATGGCTATCTGAACAAGGAATGCGAAGCCGACGAGCTGATGACGGCCGTGCGCACCGTGTTCCAGGGGCGCCGCTATGTCAGCTCCACCGTCGGCGAATTGCTGGCGCAATCGTTCGACCGCGATACGAATGCCGCTTTGCACACGGAATTGTCGGACCGCGAATTCCAGGTCTTCCTGCGCCTGGCGCGCGGCGCCACCGTGTCCGATATCGGTGTCGCCTTGTCGCTGAGCATCAAGACGGTGAGTACTTACCGTACGCGCATCATGGAAAAAATGGGCTTGCAATCCAACAGCGACTTGACCTATTACGCAATGAAAAACAATTTGCTTGACTAGCGCTGCGGTGCGATCATGGAAACATGATCGCTCAGCCAGCCAGCCGGCACGACTTGTGCAGTGCAGCAGTTTGTGGCGAGGACTATAATTGGCCGGCGCCGGCGCTTTTTCCCGCGCCGAACCTTGCTAAGGATGCACATCAGGATGTATTTCACCGCTGAACCGGCCCCGAATCACCGCCTGCCCCTCTACAAGACGATCCTGTGCGTGACTTGCGCCTTGCTGCTTGTACTCAATGGTTTCAGTCTCTATCATAATCTGCAGTCGCTGAAGGGCACGAACGCCTTGCTCAGCCAGAGCGCCCGCGTGGCGGACCGCCTGCAGTATTTGAACGTGCTCGTGCTCGATGCGGAAAGCAGCTTGCGCGGCTACTTCATTTCCGGCTCCGAAACCTATCTGGGGCCGTCGAAGACGGCGACCACGGAAATCGAAAACGAATTCAACGAGCTGCAAACCTTGCTCGCGGGTAGTCCTACCCAGCTGAAAAACCTGGGCCAGCTGAAAAGCTTGATCCGTCGCAAGATGTCGATGTTGCAACAGTCGATCGATGTCTACAAGCAGGGCGGGCTGGCCGAGATCGTCAACATTTCCCGCGTGACCGATGACCGCGCCACCATGGACGAGATCCGCCTGCAAGTGGTGATCATGACGCGCGAACAGAATGAAGCGTTGTCGTCCGGCAGCGCCGCCTTTTACCATGAGTACCAGAAAGCCGTGCTGCTCGGCATCGGCATCAATGCCCTGGCCATTCTCGTGCTGATCATGTTTTACCAGCTGGTGCGGCGCAGTTTCCAGAATCGCGCGGCCGTCGAGTATGCGCTGCAAAATGCCAACGACACCCTGGAATCGACGGTCAGCAAGCGTACGGAGCAGTTATCCGTGCTGTCGCGCCATTTGATCAGTGTCAATGAAGTGGAAAAGGCGCGCCTGGCGCGCGAATTGCACGATGAGCTGGGCGCCAACCTGACGTCGATCAGCATGGACCTGGGCGCCGTCACGCAGCAACTGGCGCACACGCAGCCGGAACTGGCCGCACAATTGCGCCGCGCCAAGGCCACCTTGCTGGAAACGGTGGAATTGAAGCGCCGCATCGTCGAAGACCTGCGCCCCAGCCTGCTGGACAATCTGGGCCTGTGCGCCGCCATCGAAAGTTATTGCGAGGATTTTGCGCGCATGAGTTCCGTGCGCTGCGAAACGGACGTGGCCATCAATATCGACAACCGCGAAGCCACCCTGACGATTGCCCTGTTCCGTATCGTGCAGGAATCGCTGACCAATATCCTGAAATATGCGCGCGCCGGCATGGTCAGCGTGACCTTGAAGCGCAATGAGCACGGCCTGGTGTTGCGCGTGATCGACGACGGTATCGGCATCACGGAAGATGCGCTGCAAAAACCCATGTCGCACGGCTTGCTGGGCATGCGCGAGCGGGCCTTGTTGCTGGGTGGCACACTCACCGTGCGCCAGGGGCCGGAAGGCAAGGGCACGTGTGTGGAAGCCGTGATTCCGCTGCCGCTGCCGCTGACGCCGGAGCCGGAAGACATCGATGCGGATGCCGAAGCGTAATGGACGTTGATGCAAGAAAAATGGCCGGGCATGCAGCCCGGCCATTTTTTTATCTGTCTTGCCTGATCAGCAGCGGATCAGCAGCGTGATACGTCGCGCAGCAAGCGGTCGTATTCCGTCTTGGCCACCTTGTAGCATTCGCCCGCATAGCATTCCAGGCCGGCGCGGTCCAGCACCGTGATATTGCCGCGACGATAGTGGATCAAGCCTTCTTCCTGCAGCTTGCCGGCGGCGGCCGTGATGCTTTCGCGGCGCACGCCCAGCATGATCGAAATCAACTCTTGCGTCACCTTCAATTCGTTCGATGGCGAACGGTCCAGGCGGTCCAGCAGCCAGCGGCACAGCTTTTGCTCGATCGAGCTGTGACGGCCGCCGACGGCGTTCTGCGCCATTTGCGCAAACAGGGCGTTGGTGTAGCGCATCAGCAACTGGGGCAGGGCGCCGCCCTGGTTGAAGGCGTCGCGCAAGCTTTGCGTTTTCAGGCGGTAGCCGTAGCCGGCACTTTGCACGACGGCCGTGCACATGGCGCGCTCGCCTGCCAGCAGCGAGGCACCGGCCACGCCTTCATGGCCGACGACGGCGATTTCCGTCGTCGCGCCGTCTTCCATGACATACAGCAAGGAAATGATGGCGGTGGTGGGGAAGTAGCTGTATTCCAGGTTATTGCCGTAGGCATACAATTCCTTGCCGAAAGGCAGTTCCACCAGTTCCAGGTCTTCGAACAGCGATTCGAGCGCGGCGCGCGGCAGGGCGGCCAGCAATTCATTCTGTTGGGCACTGCTGAGGCTAACCCGCGACGCAAGCTTGATTTCCCGACCGGCCGCCGGCATGGCGCGCGGCAGCAACTGGTTCTTCTGGACCGGGGCGATAAGTTGAGTATGGCTCATAGTATTCCTCACAGGCTTTTTACATCGGAGTGCGACTGCCGCGTTGCTGGTCAAAAAAGTTGCCGCATCCCTCTGGGAACAGCGTTTTTTTTCGACCGCGCGGTGCAGATCGCGATGTAGCTACTTTAAAAGCTTATGTAAGTGGCGAACATAAGATTAGCAGTCGCCACTTTGTAGTCTCTTTTGAGGCGAAATTGTAGTCCTTGTCCTACGTGCACACTTTTGACTAGCTAGCCTTGCGCCGTTCTGCGCGATTTTGTGATATGACGCGCGGCTTGTTGGCGCTCCACAGGCCGGCCGGACGCACGCTGGGCAAGCCGTCGCGCACGGTTGCGGCGGGTGTCTGGCGCACGTTTGGCGCCTCGTGTTCTCCCAGGCGGAAGCGGCTGACGGCCTGCGTCAGCGCCTCGCCTTCCTGGTGCAGGCGCTGCGAACCGGCGCGCGCCTCGTTGACCAGGCTCGCATTCTGGCGCGTCATGTCGTCGATTTGCGCCAGCGCGCCGTTGATGCGGGCGATTTCGCCATTCTGCTCGGCGCCCGCGCTGCTGATGCGCCCGATGACGACGGACACTTGCTGCACTGCATCGACGACTTGCCGCATGGTGCTGCCGGCCGCGTTGACCAGGTCGCCGCCCGCGTCCACGGTGGCCACGGAGTCGCCGATCAGGCGTTTGATTTGCTGCGCCGCCTCGCTGGAACGCTGCGCCAGGCTGCGCACTTCGGACGCCACGACGGCAAAGCCGCGCCCCTGTTCGCCCGCGCGCGCCGCTTCCACGGCCGCGTTCAGGGCGAGGATATTCGTCTGGAAGGCGATGCCGTTGATCACGCCGATGATGTCGACGATCTTGTGCGAGCTGGCCTTGATCGAGGCCATGGTCTCGACCACGGCGCTGACGGTCTCGCCGCCGCGCAGGGCCACTTCGGCCGCCGACGCCACCAGGGTGCGTCCCTGTCCTACGTGGGCTTCGTTGCGGCCCACGGTGGCCGTCAGCTCGCGCATCGAGTCCACGGTGGCGCCCAGCGCGTCCGCTTGCGTGGCCGTGTGGCCGGACAGGGCGGCGTTGCCTTGGGCGATATCGGCGCCGGCGGCCGCGATGACGGCCGCGCCGCCGCGGATTTCCTGCACCAGGGTGGCCAGGCCATGCGTCATGGCGCCGAAGTCGCGCACCAGGTCGCCGATTTCGTCGTGCGCCTGCGAGGTGATGCGCTGCGACAGGTCGCCTGCCGCCGCGGCGCCCACGGCCACGCGCAATTGCTGCACGTCGCGCGCGAAGGCGGCATAAAAGCCCGCGCACAGGTAGGCGGCGGCCAGCAGCACCAGCAGCATGGCCGCCAGGATCAGGGCGCGGCGCGCCTCGTCGCGGGCGATGCGCTGCGCCAGCAGGTCGTCCAGCGCGGAGGCGGAGGCGCCGGACAGCGCGTGCAGGGCGTCGATGGCTTGCATGCCGGCCGCGTGGAATTGCGCGCCCGACGTCTGGTCGTAGGAGTTCGTCACTTCATTCTTCGTGCGTTCGAGGAAGGCCAGCGCGGCCGGCACGGCTTTCAGGGCCGGCTGCAGGCTGGCGCGCAATTCCGGCTTGGCCGCGATGATTTCGTCGAAGCGGGCCGGCAGGCGTTCCAGTTCGTGGCGCGCGATCAGGGCGTTGGCGTTGACCAGTTGATCTTCATTCGCCTCGAACAGGCCCGTGTCGATGTAGGCGGCGCCGCGCCCGCCGATGTCGGACAGGCTCTCGGCCAGGTCGGGCAGGGTGGCGGTGAAGGCGGCGCTCAGGTGGTTGGCGCCCGCGTCCGGGTCCAGACTCAGGTGCGAGCGGTCGGCCACCAACTGGCCCAGCTTGGCCGCCTGGCGCAGCAGCGCCGTGTGCGCCGCGTAGCTGTCGCGCGCCGCGAGGCCCGCCTGGCGTCCCAGCAGGGCTTGCCACTGCTTCGTCAGTTCGGCCGCCTGGGGCAGGCCGGCGCCCGCCGGCAAGTGCGCCAGGGCGGCCAGCGCGGCCGTGATGCGCGCATTCAGGGCCGTGTTGTCCATGCCCGCCTTGCCGCTCAGGCGCAAGTGCTCGAGGCCGCGCCGCTGTTGCAGCAGCCGCGTGCCTTCCTGCAACTGGCGCACATAGGCCACGCCCCGCTGCGCATCCTGCGCCTGGGCCAGCGACTTGCCCAGTTCCGAGATCAGCAGGGTGGTCGCCAGCGCCAGCGGCAGCAGGAAGACCAGGCAGACAAGCATGAATTTGGGCAGCAGGCGCAAGCGCTGCATGAGGCGGATGGCGGGGGTGAGGAGCATTTTCATCGGGTTTCCAGGGTAGGGTGACAACATTTCTGCAGTGCAATGTTGCCTGCGGATTGTGACCCCTTGATGAAGTGCGCCGCGATGCGGTCAGTTTTGCCGTTCGCCAGAGTGAAGCAGTTCACACGGAAGGCCGATCCTTCTGTAAAATCGAGGGTTTTTTGCGAGGGCCATATTATGGTCACCAATATGGCCAACGAGAACGACATCAACACCCCCGATTCCAGCGACAGCGCGGACAACGCCGCAGCGCCGGTGAGCAGCAAGGCGCCGGCCGTGATCGCGCGCGAAGTGCAGCGCCGCCGCACCTTCGGCATCATTTCCCACCCGGATGCGGGTAAAACCACCCTGACGGAAAAACTGCTGCTGTTCTCGGGCGCGATCCAGATGGCCGGTACCGTCAAGGCGCGTAAATCGGGCCGCCACGCGACGTCGGACTGGATGGAGATCGAGAAGCAGCGCGGCATTTCCGTCGCTTCCTCGGTGATGCAGTTCGAATTCCGCGACCACGTCGTCAACCTGCTCGACACCCCGGGCCACCAGGACTTCTCGGAAGATACCTACCGCGTGCTGACGGCGGTCGACTCGGCGCTGATGGTGATCGATGCGGCCAAGGGCGTGGAAGCGCAGACGATCAAGCTGCTGGCCGTGTGCCGCATGCGCAATACGCCGATCGTCACCTTCATGAACAAGATGGACCGCGAGACGCGCGATCCGCTGGACCTGCTCGACGAACTGGAATCGGTGCTGAAGATCCAGTGCGCGCCCGTCACCTGGCCTATCGGCATGGGCAAGAACTTCCGCGGCGTGTACCACCTGCTGAACGACGAGATCATGCTGTTCAAGGCCGGTGAAGAGAAGGCCGACGGCGCCTTCGAAATCATCAAGGGCATCGACAACCCGCGCCTGCAGGAGATGTTCCCGCTTGAGATGGATCAATTGCGCATGGAAGTGGAACTGGTGCACGGCGCGTCGAACCCGTTCAACCTGGAAGAATTCCTCTCCGGCGTGCAGACGCCCGTGTTCTTCGGTTCGGCCATCAACAACTTCGGCGTGCGCGAGATCCTGTCCGCGCTGGTCGACTGGGCGCCGGCGCCGCGCGAGCGCGACGCGACCGTGCGTTCGGTGGCGCCGTCCGAGCAGCCATTTACCGGTTTCGTCTTCAAGATCCAGGCCAACATGGACCCGGCCCACCGCGACCGCATCGCCTTCCTGCGCGTGTGCTCGGGACGTTTCGAGCGCGGCATGAAGGTCAAGCACTTGCGCCTGGGGCGCGAGATCAAGGTGTCGAACGTGGTGACCTTCATGGCTTCCTCGCGCGAACAGGTGGAAGAAGCGTACGCGGGCGACATCATCGGCTTGCCGAACCATGGCAACATGCAGATCGGCGACAGTTTTTCCGAAGGCGAGATGCTGACCTTTACGGGCATCCCGTACTTCGCGCCGGACTTCTTCCGCTCGGTGCGCATCCGTAATCCCTTGAAAATCAAGCAGTTGCACAAGGGCTTGCAGCAGCTGGGCGAAGAGGGCGCGGTGCAGGTCTTCAAGCCGGTGCAGGGCGGCGAGCTGGTACTGGGCGCCGTCGGCGTGCTGCAGTTCGAAGTGGTGGCCAGCCGTTTGCTCAACGAGTATGGCGTGGACGCCGTGTTCGAAGGCACCAGCATCAGCAGCGCCCGCTGGGTCAGCTGCGACGACAAGCGCATCCTGCAGGATTTCGAAAATGCGCTGGGCCACAACGTGGCCTACGATGCGGCCGGCAACATGGCCTACCTGGCGACATCCGGCGTGAACCTGCGCCTGACGGAAGAGCGCTGGCCGAAGCTGACATTCCACGCCACGCGCGAGCATTCGGCCAAGCTGGCCTGATGACTCTGAGGTAGCGACGAGGGGCAGAACCACTGGTTCTGCCTTTTTTACGCCGGCAGGATCGTGCGCGTACTCCAGTCGCGCCGTTCCAGCAGCAATGCCGTCAGTTGCGCCGCCGTCATCGGGCGGGCGAAGAAGAAGCCCTGCACGTTGTCGCAGCCCGCTTTGCGCAAGAACTCCACCTGCTGCAGCGTTTCCACCCCTTCGGCCACCACTTTCAGGTGCAGGCTGTGCGCCATGGCGATGATGGCAGTGACGATGGCTTCGCCCTCGCCGGGCAGGTCGTGCACGAAGCTGCGGTCGATCTTCAGCTGGTCGATGGGCAGGCGTTTCAAGTACGACATCGAGGAATAGCCGGTGCCGAAATCGTCGATCGACAGGTGGATGCCCGTTTCCTGCAGGCGCCGCATCAATTCCACGTTGGCGTGGACATTGTCCATCAGGACGCCTTCCGTGATTTCCAGCTCCAGCAAGCCATGCGGCAGCTGCGTTTCGTCCAGGATGGCGCGGATATCGTCCATCAGGCCCGGATCGCGTGCCTGGCAAGCCGACAGGTTGACGGCCACGTGTTCCAGTGAATCGAGCAGACCCGCCTTGCACCAGGCGGCTGCCTGGCGGCAGGCGCTTTGCAGCACCCAGCGTCCCAGGTCGACGATGATGCCGCTTTCCTCGGCCACGGGGATGAATTCGGCGGGACTCAGCTGGCCCATGTCGCGGCAATGCCAGCGTATCAGCGCTTCCACGCCGACGATGCGCCCGCTGCGCAAGTCGATCTGCGGCTGGTAGTGCAAATACAGTTCCTCGTTCTGCAGGGCGCGGCGCAGGTTCGCTTCCATGCGCAGGCGGCGCTGGGCGCGTAACTCCATTTCGGCCTTGAACACGGCGTAGCGGTTCTTGCCCTGGTGCTTGGCGTGGTACATGGCCGTATCGGCATTGCGCGTCAGGGTGGCCACGTCCTGCGCGTCGAACGGATACAGGCTCACGCCGATGCTGGCGCTGACGTACAGCTGGTGGCCTTCGAGGGCGAACGGCGCGGCCAGCACGGCGAGGATCTTGCGCGCCACGCTGGCCATCTCCGAGGCGTCGTCGGCCGGTTCCACGATGACGACGAATTCGTCGCCGCCGATGCGGCAGATGATGTCGGTGCCGCGCAGGATGGCCACCAGGCGCTCGGACACGAGCTTGAGCAGCTGGTCGCCGCAGTGGTGGCCCAGCGTGTCGTTGACGATCTTGAAGTTGTCCAGGTCCAGCAGCAGCAGGCCCACGCTGCTGTCCTGGCGGTCGGCGCGCGCCAGCGCATAGGCCAGCGCATCGTTGAATTCATGGCGGTTCGGCAGCTGCGTGACCGGGTCGACGTGGGCCAGGTAGTGCAAATGGCGCTCCGCATGCAGGGCGGCGGTGCGCGTGCGGCGCACCATCAGGAAGGTCAGGCCGAACGCGCACAGGCAGACCAGCAGGGTGAAGGCGGCAAATTGCGCCAGGCTGGCGTACAGCGGCGCCAGGCTGGCGCGCAGGTACAGCGCGCCGCCGCCGGGCAAGGCCGTCAGGATGGCAGCGCTGCCGTCCAGGTAATCGATCTGCAGGCCGTTGCGCGGCGCCGTGGGCGCGGTATCGCTGCCGCTGCGCGCGTAGCGGGCAAACGGCGTGCCATAGGGGCTGTAAAGCAGTGCTTGCCGGATATGCGGGGCGGCGGCGAGGGGAGTGAGGAGTTGTTGCGCTGCAAGACGATTATCCTGGCGCATGGCCTGCGTGGCGGCAGGCGCCAGCATGTCGGCCTGGATGCGCAGCGTGCGCTGGAAGGATGCCTGGAGGGAAAACAACTGGAAGAGGATCAACAGCAGGCTGGCCATGGCTAGCATGGCCGCCGCGGCCAGCAAGTTCAGCCTGGCTATGCGGTCGCCGCGCAATTGCGCCGACGGCAGCATCAATGGCGCCATCATGACGCTTTCTCCTGCCGGCCCCGCTTGCCGCCGCCCCGTGTGATCCCGCCTCGCCCAGCCATACTTTACGTTCCAGTCTGATGAAAACCGAAGTGAGCCGGAACTCTCGACGTGTTGTTAAGGCCGACATATTGTCATTTTGCAGCGTGAAAGTACAGGGCGCGCGGCAATTTTGTCTGCATGCCACAGGCCGGTGGCAGCAGGCTAAGTAGGTCGTAATAAATTATTGTGATTTCTGACCTCGATAACCGGCGCTCTGCGGCGTTACCCGCTGCTAGCAGTGCCTGCACTGCGTCGCAACGGGCGCCTTGCAGCGCATCCGGTTCTGTTCGTCATAACTTCACAATAATTTCCCACGACCTACTTAGGCGACAAGTCAGGCGGAAAAGGTGGGGCGTGTCTTTCTAATAATAATCCAAGCTGAATTTTAATCCTTTTTTTGCCGGCTGTTTTTTTCCTTTAAAAACATGCTGACAATAAACAAAATGCCATCAAGAATAACTTCAATGGCCCCGGCATCGCGCGCGGATTAACTTTTTGCCTGCATAGGCCATTGCAAGTCATTGATTTTAATAAATTTTAATGAAGAATGCGAGAACGCTATGGCCTTGCTCCGCGAGTTCGTCCATAATCCGCAGATGATGGACGTCCTGATGCTGTTTGTTTTGTCTGCCGCGGCCAGGCAAGCTGCCGCCAGCAAAACCGGACGTCGCCCTAATGATCAATAGTGAGGATATCTTGGAAAAAAAACCAAAAATTATTTTGTCGTCACAAGACCTGGAACGACTGGAAGCGTTGTTGTATGCCTTGGGTAATAATCTGTCGCCGGACAAGGCTGCCTTGCTCGACGAACTGGGCCGCGCCGAGGTGCTCGAACCGCAAGAGATTCCCCCGACCGTCGTGACGATGAATTCCACCGTGCGCTTCACGGTGGAAAACAAGGAGGAATTCTGCCTGACGCTCGTGTATCCGAAGGATGTGGAAGGCCAGGCCGACCGCATTTCCGTGCTGGCGCCCGTCGGCAGCGCGCTGCTGGGCCTGTCCGTGGGCGACAGCATCGCCTGGCCCATGCCGGGCGGCGTGGTGAAGGTCAAGATCGAGGAAATCGTTTACCAGCCTGAACGGGCTGGCGAGTACCACCGCTAAGCGTAGCCAGCAGTAATGGCGGACGGCGCCCGCCGTTCGCTTGCCAGGCCGTGCCGGGAGCGGAGCTAACTGTTCCTCTGCACGCGCACCACCAGCCATCCCGCCACCACCGTGAACGTGACGATGATGGCGACGATGATCCAGAAGCCTTGCGGATGCTGGGCCAGCGGAATTCCCCCCACATTCATGCCCAGCATGCCGGCGATGATGTTGATCGGCAAGGCCAGCACGGTGACGATGGTCAGCACGAACAGGCTGCGGCTGTTTTCCTCGTTGACGCTGGCGGCAATCTCTTCCTGCAGCAGCTTGATGCGTTCTTGTAGCGAAGACATATCGCTGAGGACCACCGAAAATTCCTCTGTCGACTGGCGCAATTCCAGGCTGTCCAGCTCCGACACCCACGCGGGCGGCCGTTGCAGCAGGCGGAACAGGGCGGCCGGTTCCGGCGCCAGCAGGCGCTGCAGCCGCACCAGCACGCGCCGCATGGCGCCCAGATCTTCGCGTTTCGGCACCAGGCGCCCGGCCAGCAAGTGGTCTTCGATATCGTCGACCCGCGCCACGGCGTCGCGCACGATGTTGACCAGCACGTCCGCCTGATCGCGCAGCAGGTGGATCAGCAGCTCCACCGACGAGCGGATCGGCTCGTGGTTCTTGATGACGGCCTGGCGCAGGCGTTCGATCGACTGCAGCGGCGCGCGGCGCGCCGTGATGACGAGGTTTTGCGCCACGCTGGCCCACATGGTGGAAATGTCAGATGCCTCGAACGAAAAATTGTGCACCACATCGTTGACCACGGCGATCAGGGTGTTTTCCGCCTGTTCGATGCGCGTCGAGCGTGAGCCCTGGTGCAGGGTTTCATAGAATTCGTCGGCCAGCTGCGTGTGCGTCATCAGCCATTTTTCGCTGGCCGCATGCGACAGGTTGAAATGCAGCCAGACGAATTCCTGCGCCGGGCGCGCCGCGCCATCGGCCAGCCAGGCCAGGGCGGCCGTCGAGTCGAGCGCCAGCGGCTGCGCCTCGCGGCCAAACAGGAAGCCCCAGACCAGGCCCGAGGTGTCCGAGCCGTAGGTAAAACCGGCAGTTTCCATCGCCATCGTGAATCTTTCTCGTGCAGTGTGATTGATCGTCGCGCGATTTTAATACACGGATGTGTCGGGAAAATGACAAGGCCACCGCGAGGGGTGGCCTTGGTGCGACTTGGTGCTGACTACAGCCGAGTATTAGCTGCGGTTCGGGTTGTCCGGACGCCGGTCGTCGCGGTTCGGCACGCCGTCATGGTCGCGGTCGTGGCGGTTGCCATTGTCGCGGTCATAGCGGTTGGGGATGCCGTCGCGGTCGCGGTCGCCGTTCGGGCCGCGTGGCGACCAGCGGCCTTGCTCCATCTGCCAGCGGCCGTCGCGCTGGTTCCAGGCGGGCGGCGCATACGCATAGCCGGGGCGTTCGGCGATCCATACGCCTGGCGTCCAGGCGTAGCGCTGGCTGCGCCATTCCCAGTGGCCGGGCGCCCAGATGTAGCCGTGGCGGGCGCGCGGGATGGCTTCGCGGCGCGGTGGCGGCGGGGCGATGCGGATCTCGTCGTAGCGCACGGGCTGCACTTGCGCGGCGACCCAGCCGCCACGGTCCAGGCGCCAGCGGTTGTTTTCCTGTATCCAGGCGGCGCGGCGGTACTGGTTGCCGCCCCGTTCGCGCAGCCATTCGCCATTGTTCCAGACATGGCGCTGGCCATCCCAGTTCCAGTAGCCGGGTGCCCAGACATAGCCGGCGCGCGGCGCTGGCACGCTTTCAAACCGTGGCGGAGGCGGGGCGTTGCCGACGACAATGCTGACGCCGAGCTGATTCTGGGCCATGGCCTGCGCGGGCAGGAAAGCCGCGGCGCTGATGGCAAGCATGGCTGCTGCGTAGAGTGTGATGGGTTTCATGGGTTGCTCCATTTCGGTGATTGCGTGAAATGGACTATAGGCGCTTGCCGGCGATTTTTCGCCTTTGATTCAACTTATTACAATTGACACAATGCTGTGTGTCCGTGTATCCGTTGCGGATACAAATCAGATGCCTATGGCGGCCTGGCGCGGCGACTGTCCGCAGTGCGCCAGGCGGCGTGGTGTCAGCATCGGCGGCTCACAGAGTGCTGGCGCTGGCGTTGCCCAGCAAGGCTTGCCGCTCCTCGATCAGCGAGATTTTCTTTTCCTGTTCCGTCAGGCGCTTGGCGCTGACCACCACGACGGGGATGGCGCCCGCTTGCGCCACATCGGCGGCCTTGGCGGCCGATGGCTGCATGAAGCTGGCATAGCTGGCACCGCAGGCGATGGCGACGGCGACGGTGAAGATGGCTTCCATGTTTTTCAAGGCTTTCATGATGTTTCCTTTCGGGTGGCGGGTGGGTATGCATGCACTGTAGCCAGGCGCGGGCCGCTGCGCCATGCGGATGCGACCAGCCGTGGTTTTGGCGGGATGGCCTGCAAAAAAACGGCGCTGAAATGCCTGCGCACGGGGCTGGCAAGCCGACTGCTTGAATTGAGGCCTAAATTGCCCTGTATCCGGGCATATGAATGTAATTGCCGCGTGGCATTATTTGACGCTGCACACTGCCGCGCGCGGCAAGTGCAGGGCCAGCTGTCCTGCTAGAATCGACATGGCGGCCCCGTCGCGTGGATAAAAATATCATCAGGAGTCACACATGTTCCAATTGTTTGGTTTTGGCGGCGCCCGCTGCCCGCGCTGCGAGCACAAGAACGGCGCTGCCGCCGGCTATTGCGCGCAATGCGGCTTGTCGCTGGGGGCACCCGACAGCGACGCGGTGCTGCATGCCAATCAATGGCATCTTGCTGATGGGCAACTGGCCCTGTTCTTCGGCGTGCGCGAACTGTCCTCGCTGTTCGGCAGCGCGGCGCGCCGCCTGCAGGTACCGGCCGAGTCGCGCGCCTGGATCGTGCAATCGGACGCTTTCACCTTGATACCGGCCGGCGACTACGACAGCGCTGCCTTCTTTGCGCGCCTGCCCGCGCTGCTGCCGGCGCGTCCGGCCGAAGTGCTGATCGCGCGCGCCGACGCCGTCAGCCTGGAATTCGACTTGCCCGGCCTGGCCAGCACGGAGTTGCTGAACGTCGCCGCGTCCCTGCGCGTGGACATCGCCCTGGGCCAGCCCGACGCGTTCGCGCGCCAGTTCATGCGCGCGCCGGGCGCCGTCACCCGCGCCCACCTGCACGCCTTGCTGCTGCCATCCGTGCGCCAGATCGCGCTGGAATTCATCGGCAGCCGCGCGCTGGGCGAGATGGACGCGAATGCGGACCTGCGCCCGGAATTGAACGAGCGCCTGCAATCGGCCTTGACGCAGCGCCTGGCGCCCAGCGGCCTGGCCGTGGCGCGCGTGGAAACCCTGGCGCTGCGCCACGACAAGCGCGAAGGCGACGCTGGCGCCAGCATCGGCACCCTGTGGCTGGGCGGCTTGCCGGCGCAGGAACTCGAGCAGCACAGCCTGGAACGCATGAAGCAGCTCGACCAGCTGTATGACGAGGAAGAGTGGCAGCGCATCCGCCGCGAGGAACTGGCGGCGCGCCATGCGCACCGCCGCGCCGAACTGACGCAGGATGCGACGGTGGAAAAGGCGGAGCTGAGCCACCAGGAAGCGGAGCGCCTGCAGGCGCTGCGCGGGCGCCAGATCGACCTGTATGGCCGCATCCTGGAAGCGAAATCGCGGCGCCAGGCGCTCGACCATGGCGCCGCGCTGGCGCTGGGCGAGCTGGAACAGGAACTGGCGCAGAAGGGCGCGCAGCGCGCCGACGAAACGGCCAGCTGGGAACACGTGCGGGCGCTGGCCGCCATCAAGATGCGCAGCGAGCTGGAATTGTCGCAGCTGCATGGGCGCGAACAGATCCAGCTGGCGCAGCAGCGCTTTACGCATCAGGTGCACTTGCAGTCGATCGCGCAGCAGGTGGAAAGCGCGCTGCTGATCGATGACGAAACGGGGCGCCGCACCCAACTGGCGCGCCTGCGCCAGGCGGAAGCGGATGCGGCCCAGCGCGAAGCGCAGCTGGAGGCGGAGCAGCACCAGGCCGCCTGGCAGGGCCTGATGCTGGCGAATGCGGCGCGCAAGCGCGAGGCGGAGCGGGTGCAGGAGTGGGAAGAGCAGATGCAGCTGGCGCGCCAGCGCGAATTGCTGCGCGCCGAGGCGCACAAGGATGAAGCGGCCCAGGTGCAGGCGGCGGAAATCGCGGGAAAAGTGGCAGCGCTGCGGCGCGGCGGCGCGCGCGAAGACGCCATCGCGCAGCAGGAAAAGCTGCTGCGCACCATCGAGGCCGACGGCGTGCACGCGCGCCAGCTGCAGCAGCAAGCGCAGCTGGCACAGCTCGACGCGCTGGCCATCGAGGAACAGCGCCAGCAACTGCGCCAGCTGGAACAGGAAGCGCAATGGCAGCGCGACTTGCTGGCCATGGCGCAGCAGCGCGAAAGTGATTACGCGCGCTGGAAGGGCGAGTACGAAGCCCTGCTGGCGCAGCAGGCGCATGCGGCCGAACTGGCGCGCATCGACATCGACCGCATCGAGAAAATCGGCTCCCTGAGCGACACGGGCAAGGTGGCCATGGCCGCCGGACAGAACGCGGCCGCGCTGGCGCAGGTGCTGAAAGTGCAGCTGCAGGCGGGCATGAGCGCCGAGCAGATCCACGCGCTGGCGGCGCTGGCGGCGGCCGAGAACAGCGTTTCTCCTGCCGAGGCACTGCGCATGGCGCAGGACAGCGCGGCGCAGGAGCGCAGCTACCAGGAAGGCCAGGCGGAACGCGAACGGCGCCAGCAGCTGGACTTGCTCAACCTGCAGAACGCGGCGCACGCGCATGGCCTGTCGGCGCAGGCGCAGCTGGGCGTGGCCGTGGCGCAGGCGCTGCAGCCAAGTGGCGGACCGGGCGCCGCTGCGCCGGCCCGCTGCAAGAACGGCCATGCGCAGCGCGCGGGCCATCCGGAAGATAAATTCTGCGCCGCCTGCGGCGTCGCCCTGCAGCCTTGATGGAAGCGTTTCACCCCAGATGATGCAAAAAGCACGAGACAAACTGCGGGAACTGCGCGCCCTCCACGACGACGGGCTGCTCAGCGAGCAGGAATTTGAACGCCGCAAGAACGCCATCCTCGACGCCGAGTACGCGCCGCCCGGCGCCGCACCCGTGGCCGCGCCGCTGCCCGTGCGCCAGGGGACGGAGCTGGGCTTCATGACGGGCCAGGAAATCGGCCCGCAAAACCGCCGCTACCGGCTCGAACGCCTGATCGGCACGGGCGGCATGGGGCAGGTGTGGCAAGCCACCGACCTGGCCACGCACGCGGAGCTGGGCAGCAGCGAAATGGTGGCGCTGAAGATCTTGCCGCCGCAGCTGACGCAAAGCGCCACGCACGCGAAACTGCTGATCGAGGAAGCGACCCAGGCGAGAAAACTCGCGCATGAAAACATCGTGCGCGTCTACGAGTGGGCGCAGGACCCGGCCACGGCCAGCTATTTCATCATCATGGAATGCCTCGATGGCGAAGACCTCGAACACTATCTGGGCCGCCAGGGCGCGCTGCCGCTGGCCGCCGTGCAGCAGCTGCTGCACCCGGTGGCCGAAGCCCTGGCGTATGCGTGGGAGAAGCACAAGCTGGTGCACCGCGATATCAAGCCGGGCAATGTCTTCCTGACGGCGAAGGGCGATGTCAAATTGCTCGACTACGGCATCGCGTCGCGCGTGCGCAATGCGGACAGCAGCCTGGCGCTGGAGATGCCGAATGCGGGCACGCACGGCTACCGGGCGCCCGAGGCCGGCGCCAACCAGCGCCAGCCCAGCCCGCGCCTGGACGTGTATGCCGTGGCCGTGATGATCTACCAGATGCTGGAAGGGCGCATGCCGTTCGACGACATGCGCAGCGCCAGCCACCTGCCGTCCGCGCCGCAGGCGCTCAACGCGCAGCAGTGGCAAGTGCTGCAGAACGGTTTTTCGCTGACGGCGGAATTGCGGCCGCTATCCGTGCAAGCCTTGCTCGAAGGGCTGGAGCGGGCTGCCGGGCCGTCGCCCGAAGAACTGGCGGAACAGGCGCGCCAGCAGCAGGCGCGCCTGGCAGAGCAACAGCAGCAGGCGGCGCTGGCGGCGGAACAGGCCCGCGAAGCGGCGCTCAGGGAGGCGCGTGCGCGCCAGGAAGAACTGGACCAGCGCCGCAAGGCGGAAATCCAGGCGGCCGCGCTGGAAAAGCAGCGGCAGGATAAACTGCGCCGCGAGCAGGAGGCGCAGCGCCATTTCGAAGCGGAAGAGGCGCGCAAGCTGCGCAAGGAAGCGCTGCGCGGCCAGCTGCGCGCGCGCCGCGAAGCCGATGCCGCCACGGCCTTGCAGGAACACCAGGAATTGCAGCGCAAGGCCATCGTCGCCAAGGCGGAGGCGGCGTATCGGGCCGAGCAGGAACGCGCGCGCCGCGAAGAGGCCAGCCGCGCCGCGACCGCCGCCATCCCAGCGCCGGCATCCGCGCCGGCGCCGGAACTGGAGCCGGAACACGCGGAACCGGTGGCCAATGCCGAAGGCATCTTGCGCGATGATTGGCTCGATGGCTCGGGACAGGGGCCGGAACTGGTGCTCATTCCCAGCGGCCGCTTCCAGATGGGCGCGCACGAGACGGAGCACAAGGCGGCCATCCAGGCCGGTTCGCAGCAGTCATGGCTGGACCGCGAAACGCCGCAGCACTGGGTCGGCATCGAGCGCCCGTTCGCGCTGGCCCGGCACCCCGTCAGCGTGGGCGAATGGCGCGCCTTCGTCAAGGCGACGGGATGGGCGGGCGGGTCGGAAACGGACTGGGATAATCCCGGCTTCGTGCAGAACGACCAGCACCCGGTGGTCGGCGTGAGCTGGAATGACGCGCAGTTGTACCTGGCGTGGCTGTGCGAGCGCACGGGCCGGCAGTACCGCCTGCCCAGCGAAGCGGAATGGGAATACGCGTGCCGCGCCGGCACGCGCACGGCGTTCAACGTGGGCGACACCATCAGCACCGAGCAAGCCAATTACGACGGCTTGTACGTGTACAACGGCGGCCCGCGCGGGGTGTACCGGGGCGGCACCACGCCCCTGGGTACCTTTGCGCCGAATTCCTGGGGCCTGTTCGACATGCACGGCAATGTGTGGGAATGGGTGCAGGACGTGGTGCACGACAATTACGAGGGCGCGCCCGTCGACGGCAGCGCGTGGGAAGAGGGCAGCGACAGCAGCCGGCGCATCCTGCGCGGCGGCTCCTGGCTGTATCACCCGCGCTATCTGCGCTCGGCCCTGCGCAACGGCTTTTCCACCGTGCTGTCGAACGACATCGTGGGCTTCCGGGTGGCGCGCACGCTGGACCAGGCCGGGTAGGCCGGGATTGCCATATTGATTATCTTGACGGATACTTCATGCACCTTAACCGTGCCGGAGTGTCCGTGTTCAAACGCCGCCTGCTGTCCATCGTGTTCGCCTGCCTGCCCATCGCCGCCCTGGCCGGCGATTTTCCCTCCTATCCCTTCATCCATGCGACGGGCACGGCGTACAGCTTGGTCATGCCGGATCTGGGCGAGATCGACTTCGACGTCAGCGTCTTCGACCCGGCGCCGGACGTGGCCACCGCGCTGGTCCAGACGCGCATCGCGGAAATCAGGGCGCTGCTGGTGGAGCAGGGCTTGCCCGAGGCGGCCGCCGGCATCGAGGTGCGCGACGTGCGCAAGGAAATCCGCAAGGGCGCGGAACAGGACCCGGCCAATCCGCAATACCTGATCAAGGCGAGCGTGCATGTCAACGTGGCGGATTTGTCGAAATGGCCCGCCGTCATGCGTCCGCTGCTGGCCATGCCCAACCTCGATGCGTTTGCCGTCACCTTCGGCGCCACGGAGCGCATCCGCCTGGAAGAGGAACTGGTGGGCGAAGCCGTCAAGGACGCGCAGCGCAAGGCCGATGCCATGGCGCGCGGCTTCGGCAAGCGCGCGGGCGCCGTGGCCGGCATCTCGTCTGACCAGCTGAAAAACCTGGGCAATGCCGTGGGCCTGGTGCCGTCCGACCGCTACAACCGCGCGAATAGCCGCCAGCGGCAAAATCCCGACGACATGCTGATGGTCACCAGCCTCAAAATGGCGCAGACGGTCGACGCCCTGTTCCGTATCAAATGACCAGGTAGCAGGGGCGCAGGCTGCGCAAAGCGGGCAAACGGTGTAAATTGTGGCTTTCCAAACGCACCAAGGAACGCCATGACCATCAAAGCCATCCGCGACCAGTCGCAACCCATGCGCCACATCGTGCACGTGCGCGACCACATCATTTCCGCCGACGCTTCGGTGGCGGAAGGGGGCGGCGATGCCGGCCCGTCGCCGCACGACCTGTATGACGCGGCCCTGTCGGCCTGCAAGGCGCTCACCGTCGTCTGGTACGCCAAACACAAGGGCATCCCGCTGGAACACGTGGAAGTGTCGACCGAGCGCGATGCCAGCGAAGAGCGCAGGGGCGTGTACCGCCTGGCCGCCACCCTGCACCTGACGGGTGAGCTGACGGATGTGCAGCGCGAGGAATTGCTGGCCGCGGCCGGCAAATGCCCGCTGCATAAATTGATGACGGCGGTGACCACCGAAGTGACGACGGTGCTGGCATGAGCGCGGCCATCCTGAAAAGCCACGAAAAAGACCTGGGCGGCGGCTTTGTCGTGCGGCGCCTGCTGCCTTCGGCAGTAAAACAGGCCGTCGGCCCCTTCATTTTCTTTGACCATTTCGGCCCCATCGACGTGGCGCCCGACGCCAACCACGACGTGCGTCCCCACCCGCACATCGGCCTGGCCACCGTCACCTATCTGTTCGAGGGCGCGATCGACCACCGCGACAGCATCGGTTCGTACCAGCGCATCGAACCGGGCGCCATCAACTGGATGACGGCCGGGCGCGGCATCGTGCATTCGGAACGCACGCCGCACGACCTGGCGGGCCAGCCGCACCGCACGCACGGCTTGCAACTGTGGGCGGCGCTGCCGAAGGCGCACGAGGAAGACGAACCGAGTTTCACGCACACGCCGCAGGCCGACATTCCCGTCGTGCCGCTCGATGGCGCCGTGGTGAAGGTCTTGATCGGCACCGCGTTTGGCCAGACTTCGCCCGTGCGCACCTACATGCAGACGCTGTACCTGGACGTGGCGCTGGAGGCAGGCAAGGAGCTGCGGCTGGACGGCTTGCCGGCGGAAGCGGCGATTTACCCGATCAGCGGGGACGTGCTGCTCGATGGCGTGGCGCTGGTGCCGCACACCATGGCCTTGCTGGAAGCGGGCGCCGTGCGAGCGGGCGCCGTACCGGTGGTGACGGCGGGCAGCGGCCCGGTGCAGTTCGTCGTCATCGGCGGCGAGCCGCTGGACGGCCACCGCTTCCTGTTCTGGAATTTCGTCTCGTCGAGCAAGGAGCGCCTGTTGCAGGCAGCCGACGACTGGAGCGCCCAGCGCATGGGACAGGTGCCGGGCGAGACGGAATTCATCCCGTTGCCGAAGGCGCCCCTGCGCCCGGCGACCTGAGTCCCCCTTAGAAACGCGCGCGCAAGGTCAGTTGCGCCTTGCGCGGCTCGCCGTAGAAATTGCCCCACGCAGGTGCGCTCACCGTCTGGTAGTAGCGTTTGTCGAGCACGTTCGTCACGGACAGCGACGCCGTCCAGTTACGGTCGATCTGGTAGGCGGCGCGCGCGCTCCACAAGGCGTACGCGCCTTGCGCCACCTTCACGTCGCGCGTGGTGCGCGAGCTCTCCGTCTGGAAGTTCACGCCGCCGCCCACGCTCCACTTCTGCAGGGCGCCGGGCAGGCGGTAGTCGCTCCACGCGCGCAGCATGTGGCGCGGCGAGTAGGTGCTGGCGAACATCACGCCCGCATTCGACGTCTGCTCCAGGTACTTGAAGTTGTTCAGGGTATAGCCGGCGAACAGTTGCCAGCCCGGCGCCACCTCGCCGCTGATTTCCGCATCGACGCCTTCGCTGCGCACCTTGCCCGTCGAGAAATAGCATTCCGTGCCGGACGAGCAGGTATTCACCAGGTCGAGTTCCGCGCGGTTGCGCTGCTCAATGCGGAACAGCGCCAGCGAGGTATTCACCTTGCCGTCGAACAGTTCGCCTTTCACGCCCACTTCCAGGTTGCGGCCCTTGAGCGGGTCGAGCAGGGCGCCATCGGCCGTGCGCTGGTTCTGCGGCTGGAAGATGTCGGAGATGCTGGCATAGCCGGACCAGCGCGGGTCGAATGCGTAGATCACGCCGCCATACGGCGTGACGACGCCGTTTTCACGGTAGGGGTCGATATACACTTCGCCCGTGTCGCGGTACACGCTGCTCGACTTGTAGTTCGACACGCGCGCGCCGGCCACCACGGTGAGCGGATCGCTGACGCTGAAACGGGCCACGCCGTAGGCGCCCGTCTGCGTCATGCTCGTCACGCTGGGATCGCCGCGGTAGCTGTTTGCACGGAACCAGGCGTCGCTGGGTTCGGCCACGCCGTGGTTCGGCTGCAGCGGGTTGTTCGGCTGCTGCAGCAGGGCCAGGCTGTAATCGCTGTCGCTTTCCAGGCGGTTCGTGCTGATGCCGGCGCTGAAGCCGTGGCGCCGGCCGAAGGCGTTGAACTTGCCATCGAGCGACAGGTCGATGCCCTTGTTGGTGCTGCCGTAGTCGAACACGCCGCCGTACATCATCATGCCGGCCAGGGTGGCGGGATCGATCGCGCCCTGGCTGAACATGTATTTCACGTCATGCCGCTCGCGCGTGTAGTTGGCGCTGGCCTTGAACAGCCAGTCGGCGTCGAAGCGGTGCTCGAATTCGGCGAAGACGGCCGTCTGCTTGCTATTCCAGCGGTTCCAGTCGGCGCCCAGGAAGGTGGAACGGGGCAGGTGCGGGTCGCTGCCATCGCGGTAGCGCGGCATGCCGGAAAAGAACGGCGTCGCGTGCAGTTTTTCGTAGCTGGCGCCCGTCGTCAGCTTGCTGCCCGGCGCCAGGTCGAATTCCAGCACGCCATACAGCACGTCCGTGCGGCTGTCGGCCACGTCATAAAAGTAATCGCGCTGCTCGTGCGCGGCCACGGCGCGGCCGCGGATGCTGCCCGCTTCGTTCAAGGGACCGGTGACGTCCACCTCGCCGCGCACATCGTTCCAGCGGCCCGCGCCCAGCGCCAGCTGCATCTGCTTTTCCGCCAGCGGGCGCTTGCGCACCATGTTGATGGCCGCGCCGGGCGAGCCCGTGCCCTGCAGCAGGCCCGTGGCGCCGCGCACGATTTCCACCCGGTCCAGCATGGCCGTATTGCTGGTGAAGCTGTTCGCCTGCGGGTAGTACATGGCGCGGTTGACGCCGTCAAACTGGTACGTTTCCACCATGAAGCCGCGCGAATACACATAGCGCCCGCCCATGGGGCTGTCGTACATGGTGATGCCGGTGGTGTTGGCCAGCACGGCGTCGATGTTGTTGAGGTTCTGGTCGTCCATCTTCTGGCGCGTGACGACGCTGACGGACTGGGGAATTTCGCGCAGGGTCTGCACGCCCTTGCCGACGGTGACGGCGCGCGCCGCGTACGAGTTGCTGTGCTCACTGACCGGATCGCGTTCCATGCTGGCGCTGACCGTCACGGGCGCCATGGTCTTTTCCGTGCCGGCTGCCGATGCGGAGGACGTGGCCGCCTGGCGCAGCACATAGGCGCCGTTCGGCAGCTGCACCGCTTCCAGGCCGCTGCCGGCCAGTACCTGGGCAAAGCCCTGGGCCACGCCAACGCTGCCGTGCACGCCGGGCGAGCGCAGGCCCCGCGTCTGCGCGGGATCGGTCGACAGGCTGACGCCGGCGGCGACGGCAAAGTCATTCAATGCCGTGGCCAGCGGACCGGCCGGCACGGCATAGGCTTGGGCTTGCGGGGCGGCGGCCTGGCCTTGCGCCAGCGCGGGAGCGGCGAGGAAGGCGGCGGGGGCGGCGCAAGCCATGGCGAGGACGGCCAGGCGGATGGCGCGCGCGGCGGGATGGAGAACGGGGGTGGTCAGCTGCATGCTCGGTCTTTCTGCTCAGAGGGATAGGAAAATGGCCAATGAATCGGCTTCTTACTTGTCAAGCCGAAGCAGCGCATCGAAACACCAACCCCAAACGCAAAAAAACTGAAAATAGTTATGCTGGCCGGGCCGATACCGTGGCCCAGTAGCGCGTGAAGTACGTCACTTGCAGCCCGTGCGAGGCGCACAGGCTTTCCAGTACGGCGTCGATATCGTCGAGGCGGTAGGTGCCCGTGACGGGGCGCCGCGCCACGGCGGCGTCGCAGGCGAGACGCCCGCGCCGGTAGCGCGCCAGCTCCGCCACCAGCTGTTGCAGCGGCCAGTCGGCGGCCACCAGCATGCTGCGCAGCCAGCTGTCCTGGTGCGCGGGCGTGCTCAATACCGCATCCGCGCCGGTGGCGCCGAAGCGCAGCTGCTGCCCCGCTTCCAGGCGGCGCACGGCGTCCGGGCGCGCCGCGCAGCGCACTTCCACGGCGTGCTCGAAGACGCTGACGGTGCTGCCATCGTCGTCGCAGCGTATGCCGAAGCGCGTGCCCAGCGCGCGGATCACGCCGTGCGGCGTGTCGACGAGGAAGGGGCGCGGGTCGGGCGCCGTCGTGATCATGATTTCGCCACGGTGCAGGCGGATGCGGCGGTGCGTGGCGCTGTAAGCAACATCCAGGGCGCTGGCCGTATTCATCTCCAGGCGCCCGCCATCGGCCAGCGTCACGTGGCGGCGCTGGCCCGGCGCCGTGCGCAGGGACGCCGTCAGGGCTTGCCATGGGCCGGATTGCAAGCCCGCCTGGCCCAGCACGATGCCGCCGCCGGCCGCCACCAGCAGGGCGAGTATCTTGGCGGCCGCGCGCCGGCGCTGCTGCGCCGCCTGCAGCGCCGGCATCGCCAGCGCTGCAGGTATCGCGCCCAGCTGGCCGTCCATGCGCCGCAGCAGATCCCAGGCCCGTTCATGCTCGGCGCTGGCGTCGCGCCATGCCTGCACGTCGGCCGGGTCGGCGCTGCCGCACTGGAGCTCCACATGCCAGTGGGCGGCGGCGGCCAGCACCTTGCGGGCGATGGGGGCGGAAGGTGAGGTCGCGGGGCCGAACATCAGGCGGCCGCCAGCATCAGGCATTCCGTGTAGGCGCGCACCAGGTGTTTTTTCACGGTCGGCAGCGAGATGCCGAGGCGCCGGCTGATGTCCACGTAGCTGAGTTCTTCGATTTGCGCCAGCAGGAAGATGGTCCGCGTGCGCGCTCCCAGGCCGTCGAGCAGGCGGTCGACGGCGAGCAGGGTTTCGATGATGATGGCGTGCGTTTCGGCGCACATCGATGCTGGCTCGGCTTGCTGCGCCAGCGCTTCCAGGTAGGCCTGCTCCAGCGCCTGGCGGCGGTAGCGGTCGATCAGCAAGCCGCGCGCGATCGTCGCCAGGTAGCCGCGCGGCTCGCGCAGGGGCGCCAGCGGTGCCACCTCGCGCTTGCCCAGCAGGCGCAAAAAGGTGTCCTGCGCCAGGTCGGCCGCTTCGGCGCGGTTGCCCAGCTTGCCGCGCAGCCAGCCATACAGCCAGCCGTGGTGCTCGCTGTACAGGGTGCTCAGGTGGTTGGCATGGACGGGACTGACGGTGCTCACTGCGTTCTCCAGGCAAGGGAAGGGCTGGGCTGACGGAACGCGGGGCGCCGGCTGGCTGGGCTGTTTGAGAATGATACTCATTATCACATTGCCACGCCGCCGGCGTCAATTGGCGTTGCCGCCCAGGCGCCAGCGCAGCTGCCATTGTTGCAGATTTGCCCAGGCCGTCTGCAGTGCCCCAGCGGACCAGTGCAGCAGGTCCTCAAGCGCCAGCATGGTGCGGCGCAGGTGGATGCCGTCAAAAAACACGTGGTCGGCCACGACGGTGGCGGCCAGCCAGGCGGCGATGATGACGATGATGTCGTGGCGGCCGCTTTTCCACCAGCGCAACGAGTGGCGGCGGAAGATCCACGGCACGCCCAGCGGATTGGGCCAGTCGGCCAGCAAATGCATGATGCCGCCGGCCGCAAAGCCGAACAGGGGCGGCGCCCACAGGTGGTGCGGCAATTGCATCCACGTGTAGACGAGCAGGGCGATCCAGGCCAGGCCCCAGTGCGTCCACGTGCGGTGCGTGATCCACAGCCGGTGCGTGCGCGCCCACCAGGCCACTTCCAGCCAGTCCGGCGCCGTGCCGCCCAGCGCGCCCATGACAAAGGCGAGCATGCTCAGCACTTGATAGGGGCCGCCGGCGCCAGCGTGCGCGACCAGGGCCGCGGCGATCACGCCGGCAGCCCAACCGGTCGCGTGATGCGCTTTGTTGGAAGCCATAGGAAATGTAAAACACCGTGCGGGCGCTGTGTGAAGTGCAGGGAAATATTAACTGGATGAATATACAGTATGTAAGGGCGGGAATGGGGGCTATTTGCAGAATATCTGCGATTGAATTGTTAAATTGTGTGTCGGAATAACCTGGCCAGCGAACTCGGCAACTCATGCCGGCCGGTCAAGTGTGTTGTGTAGATGGCAATGCAATCGGCGCAGGGCGCGCTATGCTGAAAGCAGTCCTGCGTTTTGAAGAGGTTTCGCCATGAAAATCCCACGCGAATTACAGATTCCCGCCATCGTGTTCACGCTGGAAGCGGTGTTCATACTCGGCCTGTCGATGATTTTTCTCGTGCTGGTGCCGCGCTAGCGTCCGAAAAAAGGCCATAGCTGCGTTGCACTGCCTTGCCGTACATTCGTACTGTCTTCGGCAGCGCGCCTTGCTCTGACCATTTTTCAGACGCTAGCGGTCAGGTGGCGGGAGGCGTTGTATCAGGCAGTTTGCATGGTGCTATCGCACAGGGCGGCGCCTTCGGTGCGGATGATCCAGCATTCCGGATACGGTTCGCTGGCGAAGCGGTTGTGCCGCGCGAAGCCGCTGAGCTTGTCGAGTGCGGTGGCGGGCGCCAGCGCGGTTTCCTTGCCGCTGGCCGTGTCCAGGTGCCAGAAACCGCCGTTGCGGTGGAATAGCACGGGCAGGCAGCTGGCTTGCGGCGTGGCAAGGTGGCTGGCCGGCGAAGGCTGGGCTTCCGGCAGCAGCAGGTAAAAACACTCGGCACGGGCGCCGTGGTCGATGCGGTGCAGGATCACGCCGTGCGCGAGCAGGGCCGTGACGCTGAGTACGACGATGCCCTTGATGCTGGCAGACAATTCGATGCGCATGCCCAGACGCAGGGCGACGGGCTTGTGCTTGCCGGGCCACACGCCATCGAGCAGCACGCCGTAGCGCGACACATCCTCGATTTCAAAGCCTTGCTGGCCGCGCCGGATGATGGCGTGGCGGCCCGACAGGCGGCGCGTCAAGCCATTGTTGTCCTGGCCGTCGGGGCTGAAATGGCTGAGCAGCACATCGGCTTCCGGGTCCACCAGCTCAAAACGCCCCAGCATGCATTCTTCCAGCGCGAACAGGCGGATCTGGCGCTGTTCGCCCGCTTCCGGCGCCGCATTGACGAGGCAGGCGGCCTGGCTCGGGTGCGGATGGCAGTGGCTGGCGGCGGGCAGGTCGACTTCGATCAATTCCTCGTCCCAGGCGATGGTGGTAAAACCCATGTCGATCTTGCCCTGCGGCGCAGACAGATCCACGTGGGCGATGCCGGCATTGCGCGCCGTCACGTCGAGGTTGCAGCCGTCGCCGCCCGTCACGCGGGCGATCGAGGCGTCGTCGGCCATCACGCGCACGTTTTTGTGGGTGCTGAGGAAGATCTGGTGGATTTCCGTCAGGGTGGCGTCGCGGCGCGGCACGAGGATGACGAAGGTGCACACCCATTTCTGCGCCACGGCGCCATCGACGTGGCTGTGCACTTCGACTTCGATCTGGTATTGCCCGTGTTCCTTGTTGCGTGAGGAAAACTCGACAAACACGGGACGCCAGTCGCCGCGCGTGGTGCGCACGAAATCATGCTGGACGGCACCGCGCGGGATCAGGTCCGAGCGCAGGCGCAAGGTCAGCTGCGGCGCGCAGGCGGCGCTCATGCCGCGCAATTCCATCTTCAGGGTTTGCCGTCCGCCTGCCGCGCGGGGATCGAAGCCGCTGATGTGCAGGTGGGCTTGCACGGGCTGGTAGGCGGGGTGGGCGGCAGCGGTGGCAGCAGGCGACGCCGCTGGCGTGGAAGCCGGCATCGCTGCGGCAATGCGGGTGGGCTGCGCTGGCGCGGCTGCGCCCGTCAGCGGTGCGGTAGCAGCGTCAGCAGCAGGGGCGTGCGGAAGCGCCGTTGCCGATGGCTCGGAACGGGCGCTGCGCAGTGCGGTCAACAGGTCGTAGCTGCTGGGGGCGGTCGTCGCTTGCGGGTGGTTGCCCGCGCAGACTGTTTCCCCAGGCAAGACCCAGAACGTACAGTGCGGGTGCTCCGGGTTGCTGCATTTTTTCATGACATTCTGACTCGAATCGAGCGGGGACATTTTGCCCTCTGTTATACATGAGAGCTTACGCGCTTTTGCGCTTGCTTGGCAACTTTCACGGCAGCGGAATGCGCTCTTTTTGTCCAAATTCATGTCCCTGGTCACACCTTGCAATACATGTCATGGAAACTATTGCCCAGAAACACATTTTATATCTTTCTGGATATGTTATTTTGATATTGTATGAAACAGGTTTTCCAGCCATGCGTGTGGACGCCGGTCGCGCATGGTGATGCCTGCGGCAAGAGCTGGAAGGCGTTTTGTATTATGCTGGCACAGCCGTTCCCCCGATGCCGCCTGACTTCGAAAGACGACCATGCCTGCCCAACGCCCGCTCCAGCTTGCCATAGCCTATGGCGCCACCCTGTGCGTATTCCTGGCCCTCGACGCCCTGTGGCTGGCGGTGCTGATGAAGCCGGTGTACGCCGCAGCGCTGGGGCCGCTGCTGGCGGAGTCTCCCCGCTGGGCGCCGGCGACGCTGTTTTATCTGCTGTACGTGGCGGGATTGCTGGTTTTCGCCATTTTGCCGGGCTTGCGCGCGCGCCGCGGGCGCACGGCGGCAGTGCTGGGCGCGCTGCTGGGCCTGCTGGCCTATGGTACCTATGATTTGAGCAACTATGCGACCTTGCGCGACTGGCCGCTGGCCTTGACGGCGATCGACATGGCCTGGGGCGCCGTGCTGTCGTCCGTGTCGGCGACGGCCGGCTACCTGGCCGCTAGCCGGCTGGGGCGGTGAATTCCGCATCGAAGCGCAGCGCCAGCACGGTAATGTTGTCGCTATGCAAGCCTTTGGGCGGATGCGAGAGGAAATCGTCGAACAGGGCGCAGACGGCTTGTGCCGCAGTCTTGCCAGCGCACAAGGCGGGCCAGCGGGCCGTGAGGGCCAGCGGGTCCTCGCAGGCCCAGAAGCCGTCGCTGGCCAGCAGATAGTGGGCGCCGGGGCGCACGCGCAGCACGCGGCGGTCGCCCAGGTGCGCCAGGAAGGGCGGCAAGATGGCCGCATCGAGGCCGCGCAAGGGCTTGTCGAGTTGTAAGCTGTCGCCGATGGCGTTGCCTAAAATGAATGCCTGCGAGATTTGCGGGTGGTGTTCGCCGTGCACGGCGGCCCGCCAGCGCGCCTCGTCGAGCGCGCCGCGCATGGCGTACACGGTGGCCGGCACGTGGTCCACAGTGAGGATGCTGGCTGTCCCGTCGGCAATTTCGTACAGACGCGAATCGCCCACGTGATACAGCAGCGGCGCTTCGCCGGGCGGCACTTCCAGCAGGGTCAGGGTGGTGCCGGGCGGACGCGCCTGGGCTGGCGCTGCCTCGGCAAAACTGTCCTGCAGCCGCGTGTGCAGCGCGTCGAGCCTGGCGGCCAGGCTGGCCGTGTCAAGGCAGGTGGGCATGGCCAGCAAGCCTTGCACGGCCGCTTCCGCCGCTTCGCGTCCGTGGCCGTGGCCGCCCATGCCGTCGAGCACGGCCGCGCGCACGTGGCCGCGCGGCCAGCCCGGTACCTGGCAGTGGAACGGCGCCTGCCGCGACAGGCAGACGGCGTGGCCGCTGGCATCGATCAGCAGGAAGTTGTCCTGGTTTTCGCGGCGCGGCAGGGGGCCGGCGCCCACGCTGGTGCCAGCGGCGGCGTCGAGCCAGGGGCCGAAGTCGAGCTCGTCTTTGATTAAATGCATCGGTCGGTGCGGTCCAGGCGGCCAGCAATGTTGATCATAGGACACAGCTTAGCCGATATTGTGCAGGGGCGATACCTTGCCTTTCACGCAAAAAAACCTGCGGCAGCAGGCTGGCGCAGGTTTTTCATGGAGCAAGTACAGGGCGCTGCTTAACGGCGATGGCCCCAGCCGCGGCCATGGTCATGGTAGTCTCCGCGGTCATAGTAGTCGCGGCGGCCATGGTCGCGGTAGTAGCCGCGGCCCGGTTGCACGTAGACGACAGCCGGCGGGCCGTAGTAGCGCGGTGGCGGCGCGTAATACACGGGCTGCGGGGCAGGGGCGTAGTACACGGGCTGCGGCGCCGGCGCATAATAGGTTTCGCGGTAGCCGCCGCGATAGCCGCCACGGTCGTAATAACGGTCATTCGTGCTGATGCTGTTGCCGACGGCCGCGCCCAGCACGCCACCGACGATCGCGCCATTGCGGCCGCCGGTGCTGTTGCCAATGGCCGCTCCGACAACGGCGCCTGCAACGGTATTGAAGTCGCGGTCACCGGCGACTGCGGCCGAAGACACAGCCACTGCCGCTACCATTACCGCACCCAGGAGTTTCTTGTTCAACATGGCATTTCCTTCCATTCCGGCGAGATCACAATGATCTGCATGGACTGGACTATATCTGCTGTCGCAACCGTGTTCCATGTCTAATACAACTTATTACAATCCTGCCCCGGCCGTAACAAGTCAGCGCAGGCGCGCCTGCCATTCCGGACGCAGCAGGCTGTACATTTTGACATCGCGCATCACGCCATTGATAAAGAAGGCTTGGCGCAGCAAGCCTTCCTGGGTAAAGCCGTTCTTTTGCGCGATGCGCTCGGAACCGATGTTCAGCGGGTCCATCAGCAGTTCCAGCCGGTGATACGGATAGGCGTTGAACAGGTAGTCGACCAGCAGGCGCGTCGCTTCGCTGATGTAGCCGCGTCCATCCCGCTGCCGGTCGAACAGGCGGTAGCCGATCTCGCGCGAGGCTGGCGTGCGGCTCTTGAAGTGCGTGATCGTGCCGATGATGTGCTGGGCGTGGTCTTCGATGAGGAACAATTCGCTGTCCTCGGTCACGAAGCCCGATTGCAGGAAGTCGCGCCGCATGGCCTCGGGCGACTTGAATTGCATCGAGAAAAACTCGCCGCGCGAGGGCAGGTCGTTGACGAGGGAAATATAGGTATTCAGGTCGGCGGCCTGCAAATGCCGGACGGTACAGAGTGTTCCCTTGAGCATGGCGGTTTCCGGTAGCGATCACGATTCTGATGGTAATCGACTCTGGGGGGCGAGGCAATCGATCCCGTAAAAGTTGCTGCAATGACAGAATAAATACGCTATCGTAGAAAAAGTCGCGCCTTGCCCATGGCCACGGCGTACCCGCTTCGACCTCGTTGACTGGATTTGAACACATGCATAGCATCCTGACTGGCGCGCCATTGCGCCGTTCCGCCATATCCCTTGCCCTTGGCTGCATCGTCAGCGCCGGCGCCTTTGCCGCCGCGCCGGGCAATGCGCCGCAAGCGCTGGCGCAGGTGCGCGACACCGCGCTGCAAAGCGACTGGGCGTACGCCCGCCTGGCCGACATGACGGATCTGATCGGCCCGCGCCTGTCCGGTTCCGCCGGCGCGGCCGCCGCCGTGCAGCAGGTGGCCGACACCATGCGCCGGCTGGGCGCGACCGTCACCTTGCAGCCCGTGAAAGTGCCGCACTGGGTGCGCGGCGTGGAAACGGCGGAAATCGTCGATTACGCGGGGCGTCCGCAAGGCGTGTCGCAGCGCGTGGTGCTCACCGCCCTGGGCGGCTCCGGCGCCACGCCGGCCGCCGGCCTGACGGCGCCCGTGATCATCGTCAGGAGCCTGGATGAGCTCAAGGCCCGCGTGGCGGAAGTGAAGGGCGCCATCGTCCTGATCGACACGCCGTTCGACCAGGAGATGGCCGAGCGCGGCCTGGCCGGCGTCACCTATGGCCAGGGTTCGCACGCGCGCTTCCTCGGGCCGAAGGCTGCGGCCGACCTGGGCGCGGCTGCCGCGCTGGTGCGCTCGGTGGGCGGCGCCGATTTCCGCATCCCGCACGCGGGCGCCACGGGCCTGGACGAGAATAAACGCATTCCCGCCGCCGCCGTCACCGTGGAAGACGCCTTGCTGATGGGCCGCCTGGCCGCGCGCGGCCCTCTGAAAATGCACCTGACGCTGACGCCGCAAAACCTGCCGGAAGCGGACAGCTACAACGTCATCGCCGACTGGCCGGGCACGGACAAGGCCGACGAAGTGGTGGTGGTTTCGGGCCACCTCGATTCCTGGGACCTGGCGACGGGCGCGCACGACGACGGCGCCGGCGTCGTGGCAGCCATGGGCGTGGTGGAAACCCTGAAAAAGCTCGACTACCGTCCGCGCCGCACCATCCGCGTGATCGCCTGGATGAACGAGGAAAACGGCGGGCGCGGCGGCCAGGCCTACTTCGAGGCCCACAAGCAGGCGCTGGGCAAGCAGTACGCGGCCATCGAGATGGATAGCGGCGCCGGCCGCCCGTTCGGCATCCTCGCCAGCGTGGGGCCGAAGTCGGAAAAACTGTTCGCGCCCCTGCGCGCGGCCCTGTTGCCGATGGGCGCGCACGCCTTCACGCGCCGCGACGCGCTGGGCACGGGCGACTTGCACCGCCTGGAAACGGGCGGCGTACCGAGTTTCGAGCCGCTGGTGGACAGCCACAGTTACTTTCACTACCACCACACGGCGGCCGACACGCTGGACAAGGTCGACCCGGAAAACCTGAAGCGCAACGTGGCGCTGATGTCGTCGCTGGCCTGGTTCCTGGCCAATATCGACGGCGAGATCGGCCGCGCGCCGGAGCAGGGCGAGTAAGCGCCAGTGGTGGCGCCGGCAACTTGGCGCCACCAATGTATGCCAAGGTAAACACCATGTCGCTACCCGATCTGAACCTGCTGATCACCCTCGATGTCCTGCTGGCCGAAGGCAGCGTCACGCGCGCGGCGCGGCGCTTGCGTTTGAGTCCATCGGCCATGAGCCGCGCCCTGGCGCGCCTGCGCGAGACCACGGGCGATCCGCTGCTGGTGCGCGCCGGCCGTGAACTGGTGCCCACGCCGCGCGCGCTGGAGCTGCGCGCAAGAGTCGCCCCCCTGCTGGGCGAAGTGTTGGCCGTGCTGGGACCGGCGCAGCAGCTGGATCCGCGCCAGCTGGCGCAAACGTTTACGCTGCGTTCGAGCGACGGTTTCGTGGAAAATTTCGGCCCGGCGCTGCTCGCGCATATCGGCGCGCAAGCGCCAGGCGTGCGTCTTCGCTTCGTGCAAAAGCCCGACCGCGAAAGCGTGCAGCTGCGCGAGGGCAGCATCGACCTGGAAACGGGCGTGATCGGCAGCCTCACCAGCCCGGAAGTGCGCACGCGCAGGCTGTTCGGCGACCGTTTCGTGGGCGTGGTGCGCAGCGGCCATCCGCTGGCGCAGGGCGACATCAGCGCCGAGCGCTATGCGGCCGGCCGGCATGTGCTGGTGGCGCGGCGCGACCAGGAAACGGGGCCGATGGACGACGCGCTGGCCGCGCTGGGATTGCAGCGCACGATCGCCAGCATCGTCGGCGGCTTCACGGCGGCGCTGGCGCTGGCCGCCGGCTCCGACCTGATCGCCACTGTGCCGGAACGGCATACGGGCAATCTGCGCGCCGGCATGTTCAGCTTTGCGCTGCCGCTGCGTATGCCCGACCTGACTGTGTCGCTGATGTGGCATCCGCGCATGGATGCCGACCCCGCTCACCGCTGGCTGCGCGGTTGCGTGGTCGACGCTTGCGCGGCCCGGATCAATGCCGGCTGACGCCTCCGGCGCGCCAGCTCAGGGCCAGCAGCAGCCGGACAGGGTGGCGCCGCAGGCCAGGGCCAGCAGCAACAGAGGGACAGGCAGGGATGGGATTGCACGGGTGCGTATCATGCGGAGTCTCCAGTTTTGTTCAGGGTGCGGCCAAGCACGAAAATGACCAGCGCGGCGAGTATCAGCGCGCTGGCCACGCCAAAGGCGGCGTGCATGCCGCCGATCATGGCGGCTGGCCGGGCGCTGGCGATATCGCCGGCGCCGGCAGCGAAGACGGCGCCCATCACGGAGGCGCCCGTGACGAGTCCCAGATTGCGCGACAGATTGAGCATGCCGGAAATGACGCCGCGCTGCTCGGCAACGATATCGCCCATGACGGCCGTATTGTTGGCTGCCTGGAACAGCGCATAGCTGGCCGTGAGCAGCATGATCGGCGCGACGTAGCCGGGAATGCCCAGGCTGGCGGGCAGGAGGGCCAGCGCCAGGCAGGCGCCGGCCGCGCCGCACAGGCCAACGCCGCCCATGCGCTGCGCGCCGTAGCGGTCCACCAGCCAGCCGGATGGCACGCCGCAGAACGCCGCCACCAGCGGCCCCGCCGCCAGCACCATGCCGGTAACGGCCGTGCCCAAACCCAGGCCGCGCGCCAGGTAGAAGGGGCCGACTACCAGGGTGGACATCATCACCGTCGCGACCAGCATGCTGGTCGCCAGGCCGGCGCTGAGCATGGGCGCGCGCAGCATGGCCAGGCGTATCAGCGGCGCCGGCGCCTTCAGCTCGACCCGGACGAACAGGATGGCGCCGACGCAGGCGGCCAGCAGCAGCGCCGCGTTGCGCACGCCGAAATGGCCGCGGCCCAGGGTCATGGCCAGCGCATAGGCGGCCAGGGTCAGCGCCAGCAGCACGGTGCCGCGGTGGTCGAACAGCGGTCGTTTGGCGTGCGCGTCGCGCTGGTCCGCCGGCAGGCAGCGCCAGGCCAGCAGCAGCGCCAGGCCGGCCAGCGGCACGTTGACGAGGAAAATGGCTTGCCAGCCGAAGCGCGCGATCAGCAGGCCGCCCAGCGCGGGGCCCAGCGTGGTGCCGACGGCGGACATGGTGCCGAGCAGGCCCATGGCGCTGCCCGTCCTGGCCTTGGGGACGGTGCTGCCGACCAGGGCCATGGTCAGCGCCATCATGACGGACGCGCCCAGGCCTTGCAGGGCGCGCGCGGCAACCAGCAGCCACAGGGTGGGCGCCAGCGCGCACAGGATGGAAGCTAGGGCAAACAGCGCGATGCCGGCCAGCAGCAGGCGGCGCCGGCCGACCGTGTCGCCGAGGCGCCCCACGCTGACGATCAGGGCGGTGATGGCCAGCAGATAGGCGAGCACGATCCATTGCACATCCTGGAACGGAGCCTGCAGGGCCCGGGCCATGTCGGGCAGGCCGACGTTGGCGATGCTGGTGCCCAGCGCGGGCAGCAGCATCGCCAGGGACAGGCTGGCCAGCGCGCCGCGCACGGGCATCGTGGCGTTGCCGGCCTGGGACGCCTGCTGGTTGGGTGGAGCGGGTTTTGACGGTGCATGCATGGCGTGGCTGATCCTCGAATGGGGTCATTACATGGTATCGAGGGATCTGGTATGGCGGAAGGCGCATCATTTGCATTGTGTTGTTGCGTTGGACGCCATGTATGCGGCGCGGCCGGGCCGCCGGGAAGGTCGCTGCGAGCCGGCGGCCAGTACTTGGACTTTATTTCGAGTAACCCTGCAAACTGTCCGCCGTGTCATGCCGGATGCCCCACCACGGCAAATACGCATTGTTTTCGCCGCGCGCTCGGAACCACGGCTTGTCGTGGGCGATGGGCCGTACCGTGGCTGGCGGCAAGACCAGCACGCCCGTGACGCCGTCAGGATCGCTGGTGCCCGCCACCAGCACGGGCTTGCCGACGTGGTTCGCATGGGCGATACCCAGGGCGACATTGGTCAGCGCCGTGCCTGCGCCCATTTCCCCCAGCAGGGCCGGCGTATTGAAGGTCTGCGGCAGGAAGTCGAATCCCGATACTTCCAGGGTCAGCGCTTGCGCCAGCTGGCCCAGACGGTCGGATGACGAGGGCAGGGTTTTATTGGCATCGTGGATGACGTAGCCGATGTCTTCTTCCGTCCTGCCGCCATGGCGCGACGCTTCGGCAAACACGGCCTGCCACGCCTGCACGGCGCGCGGCGGCTTGTCCTTGCCCGCTTCAAAATCGGCCACCTTGCGCGTGGCCGGATAAGCTATCCACGCCAGCGCCGCGCGCTCCGTCTTGTAATCGGGGCTGGCCAGCACCAGCAGCGCCAGGTTTTCATTGATCTGCATGGTCTTCGGCCGGCTCGGCGCATCCCAATTCATCACCCACACGGTTTCCTTCGGATGCGCTTCCAGGTAGGCCAGCGCGGCTTTCAGGGAGGTAAAACCCGCGTTGTTGCCGCCCAGGGTGATGCGCACGTCGGGCGGGGTGGCGCGGGTCCAGAGGGTGGGGAAGTGGGGGTTGCCGATTTCGAAGTTGCTGATAATTTCATCTTTTATTGTTTGATGAACTTCTGCCAGATCGAATTTTCCGTCAGGCAGGGCATATTCCACGCGGATGCCTGCCAGTTCGCGCCAGTTCTGTTTTTGATCCTTGGGGTAGACGTGGTAGAAGTAGGTGGGGCTGGAAAAATAGATATCGTGAAAATTGGTCATGAGTTCGAGTAGATATTTATGGTGATAGCCCTTGAACGTTTCCCTTCCATTGATATCGTGGGCAATGGGGGCGACTGCCTGCAAGGTACTGAAACCCCTGGGATCCGTCCTGACCATATCGTCATTCTTGTTGGGTTTGGCCAGGCCAAGCGTCCAGAGCAGTTGCCACTCGGTGGGATAGTCGCGTCGTTGCAGAGGGTTGAGCCACTGCAGGCCCACGACCTGTGCCCGGAAGGGAGCTTGGACAGTGGTTGTTGGGAGACCGTCTTCTTTCTGCGCCGGCTTCACGGCGCAGGCTGTCAATAGCGCAAACATGGAGAAGGCGGCGAGCGTGGGCAGCGCGAGGAACTGTTTCATGAAGTCTCCAGGTGAATGGACATGCTGGTGATCGGCATAGCCCGACCAGATGGACCAACATGTCAGGAAAATGACGCAGAGAAACGTGGCGAAGGCCCGGGCCAGTCGCTGGCGCGGCGTGGCAATGAACTTATGTAGCGTCAGTCCTCGGCGCAAAGTTGGTGGATGCAGGAAGGTAGTGGCGTTGCGCTTGGGATTGAGGAAACCGTCATCCGTCAATTCGCGCGCTTAGGTGGCGGGCCTGCATCTGTCCGGCCGCCGGGCCCGGGATCGCCAGAAACTCGTCGCGGCGCTTCAGACGCGCATTCAGGCCGGCGCACAGCCCTTGTTCGGCTTGCTCATACCATTCGCCATCGGAATTGACGCCATGCACGAAGATGACGATGCCGGGACGGGGCAGGCGCGTGACGGCCTGGAGCAGCGCATGGCTGAACAAGGTCGTGCCTTAGGCTTCGGCGAGCAGGATGCAATTGCCAGCTAGCGTAGGGTCGGGCGACATGCGGGCGCTCCGTCAACGTTAAAGATGAAAAGCGACGCCCAAGCGAACTCAGGCAATCTGCACTGTATGCGGATTGCCTGAGGTGGGACTTGCGTGGTGTCAAGAAAGGAGGCGCGGCGGGCGGGGAATGCCGGGGAAATCAGATCGCGTTCAGCGGTATTTTGAGGTAGCGCACGCCATTGTCTTCCGGCTCGGGCAGCTTGCCCGCGTTGATGTTGACCTGGATGGCGGGCAAGATCAATGTCGGCATGTCCAGGGTGGCGTCGCGGCTCGTGCGCATGGCCACGAATTGTTCTTCCGTGATGCCGTCGCGCAAGTGGATGTTGCCGGCGCGCTGTTCGGCCACCGTCACTTCCCAGCGCGGCGCGCGGCCGTTGGGCGGGTAGTCGTGGCACATGAACAGCCGCGTCTGCGGCGGCAGCGACAGCAAACGCTGCGCGGAACGGTACAGCAGTGCAGCGGAGCCGCCGGGAAAGTCGCAGCGGGCCGAGCCCACGTCCGGCATGAACAGGGTGTCGCCGACAAACACGGCGTCGCCGATCTGGTATGCCAGGTCGGCCGGCGTGTGGCCGGGCACGTGCAGCGCGCGCACTTCCAATGCGCCGATATGGAATACCTGGTCGGGCGCGAACAGCTGGTCGAACTGCGAGCCGTCGGCCTTGGCCGCACCCTGGTGGTAGACGGCGGCGAACGCCTGCTGCACCGTCTGGATGGCGGCGCCGATGGCCACGTCGCCGCCCAGCTGCTGCTGCAGGTAGGGCGCGGCGGACAGGTGATCCGCATGCGCATGGGTTTCCAGCAGCCAGCGGCACTGCAAGCCGTGTTCGCGCACGAAGGCGATTACCTTGTCGGCCGAGGTGGTCGAGGTGCGGCCCGCCTTGGGATCGTAGTCGAGCACGGAATCGATGATGGCGCAGTCCCGGCCATCGGCCTCATACACGATATAGGTGACGGTGGCGGTGGCAGGGTCGAAGAAAGCTTGGATTTGTGGAGTCATCACGGCGGCAAGGGACGGACAGGGAATGGCATTATATCGCCAGAGTTCGCTAAAAAAATGCTGCAAATTCACATTTAACATGCGGAAAACAGATAAGGGGGCAGGCATGCGGCCGTCACAGCCGTGCGCACCCCGGCGCTTGCAGCATGGTAACCTCATTCTTCCAAGGAGGAATTCATGAACGATATCACTGCACGCAGCGAACAGTACCGCGGTTTTACGATTTCCGTGACCCCGCAAAAGGATAACGACGATTTATGGGATTTTACCTACCGCCTGCAGCGCGAAGGCGAGCCGGAAGCGCAGGCGATCACGCGCAGCCGCACCCTGGGCGGCTACGCGGCCCCCGAAACGGCTTGCACGGCGGGCCTGCAAGTGGCCAGGACGGAAGTCGATAATCTGCTGCGCCCTTGAGCCAGCGTAAATCGTTTAGCCCGAAAGTGAGCCTGACTACGGCTGGCGCGTGAAACACGTCGCTGCCAGCCGCGCTTCATGCTACGATTTCCACTATTGAGTCAGTCACGAAGGAGGCACCCATGGATAGCAGTTCTAAAATTCACTATAAAGGCTGGGAAATCGTTCCCTTGGCCGTGCCCACCACCGACGGCAAATGGTCGGCCAGTTGCGACATCGAGCGCGCCACGGCCGAAGGCCTGGAAGTATTCGAAGGCTCGACCATGCAATTCGTGCGCGACGACGAGGAGGGCGCCATTGCCGCCGCCTGCGAAGAAGCCGTGCGCCAGATCGACAACATCATCGCCAACCCGCTGGTGCGGCTGGCCTAGTTCTCTACTCTTTCAGTCATCGTGTTCCCGCAGCCGGCATCCGCCGGCTGTTTTTTTTGCGCGCTACCGGCGGCGCGTGTGCCTGCCCCCATCTTTTCAGCCAGCGCTGTTGCATGTTTCAATGTTATGTTTCAAAATGAAATTATGAAACGATAATGAAACATCGTACGGGACAAACGTGACATCGTTGTTCCCTGGCGTGACAGCCCAGGAGCAGTGCTGGCTGGCCCCTTGTCCCCTGTTTTCACTCTGCCGTCACGTGTTGTTCGCCGCGCCGCGCCGGCCTGGCACGGCATTTGCAATACTGATGTTCATAGCCACTCCGTGAAACATTCGGGACCATCCGAAACCCATAAGGTGAACACATGACTCAATACTCCGCAGGTGCCGCATTCCGCAAGGCCGTCCAGGAAGAATCCCCGTTGCAAGTCGTCGGCGCCATCAACGCCAACCACGCCTTGCTGGCCAAGCGCGCCGGCTATAAAGCCATCTATCTGTCCGGCGGCGGCGTCGCGGCCGGCTCGCTGGGCTTGCCGGACCTGGGTATTTCCAGCCTGGACGACGTGCTGACCGACATCCGCCGCATCACCGACGTGTGCGACCTGCCGCTGCTGGTCGACGCCGACACGGGCTTCGGTTCGTCCGCCTTCAACGTGGCGCGTACGGTGAAATCGATGATCAAGTTCGGCGCGGCCGGCCTGCACATCGAAGACCAGGTGGGCGCCAAGCGCTGCGGTCACCGTCCGGGCAAGGAAATCGTGAGCAAGGAAGAAATGGTCGACCGCATCAAGGCGGCCGTCGATGCGCGCACGGACCCGAACTTCGTCATCATGGCGCGCACCGATGCGCTGGCCGTCGATGGCCTGGAAGCGGCGCTGGAACGCGCCGTCGCCTGCGTCGAAGCGGGTGCCGACATGATCTTCCCGGAAGCCATCACGGACCTGGACATGTACGCCACGTTCGCCAAGGCCGTCAACGTGCCGATTTTGGCCAACATCACGGAATTCGGTTCCACGCCGCTGTTCACCCTGGACGAACTGCGCAGCGCCCACGTGGGCCTGGCGCTATATCCGCTGTCGGCCTTCCGCGCCATGAACAAGGCGGCGGAAAACGTCTATCAGGCGCTGCGCCGCGACGGCACGCAAAAGAACGTCGTCGACACCATGCAGACGCGCATGGAGCTGTATGAATCGATCAATTACCACGATTTCGAGCAAAAGCTCGATGCGCTGTTCGCCGCGCAAAAGAAATAAGTAAAGAAAAGTAAAGAAGCAGGGGCCGCACGCCGGCCCCGCAGTGATGCAACCGAGACTAGTCAATTTTTGGAGAAATCAATGAACGCACCGCAAGCCGCCACTTTCAAGCCTAAAAAATCCGTCGCCTTGTCCGGCGTCACCGCCGGCAATACGGCGCTGTGCTCGGTCGGCAAGACCGGCAACGATTTGCATTACCGCGGCTATGACATCCTGGACGTGGCCGACAGCTGCGAGTTCGAGGAAATCGCCTACCTGCTGGTGCACGGCAAGCTGCCGACCGCCGCTGAACTGAAAGGCTACAAGGCCAAATTGAAGTCCCTGCGCGGCTTGCCGTCGGCAGTGAAACTGGCGCTGGAAGCGCTGCCGGCCGCCGCCCACCCGATGGACGTGATGCGCACGGGCGTGTCCGTGCTGGGCTGCACCCTGCCGGAAAAAGACGACCATAACGCGCCGGGCGCGCGCGACATCGCCGACCGTCTGATGGCGTCGTTCGGCTCCATGCTGCTGTACTGGTACCACTACAGCCATAACGGCAAGCGCATCGAAGTGGAAACGGACGACGACTCGATCGGCGGCCACTTCCTGCACCTGCTGCACGGCGAAAAACCATCGGCGTCGTGGGAAAAAGCCATGCACACGTCGCTGATCCTGTACGCGGAACACGAATTCAACGCCTCGACCTTCACCAGCCGGGTGATCGCCGGCACGGGCTCGGACATCCATTCCGCCATCACGGGCGCCATCGGCGCGCTGCGCGGTCCGAAACACGGCGGCGCGAACGAAGTGGCGCTGGATATCCAGAAACGCTACGACAACGCCGATGAAGCGGAAGCGGACATCCGCGAGCGCGTGGCCAACAAGGAAGTGGTGATCGGCTTCGGCCACCCCGTCTACACGATTTCGGATCCGCGCAATAAAGTCATCAAGGAAGTGGCCCGTTCGCTGTCGCAGGAAGCCGGTTCCACGAAAATGTTCGACATCGCCGAGCGCCTGGAATCGGTCATGTGGGAAATCAAGAACATGTTCCCGAACCTGGACTGGTTCTCGGCCGTGTCGTACCACATGATGGGCGTGCCGACGGCGATGTTTACGCCGCTGTTCGTCATCTCGCGTACCTCGGGTTGGGCTGCCCACATCATCGAGCAGCGTATCGACAACAAGATCATCCGCCCGAGCGCCAACTACGTGGGTCCGGAAGACCTGGAATTCGTCCCGATCAAGGACCGTAAATAATGAGCACCAACATGAACACCTTGCACCGCAAATCCTTGCCGGGCACCCAGCTAGACTACTTCGACACGCGTGCCGCCGTCGATGCGATCCAGCCAGGCGCCTACGCCACCTTGCCCTACACCTCGCGCGTGCTGGCGGAAAACCTCGTGCGCCGCTGCGACCCGGCGACCCTGAACGCTTCGCTGAGCCAATTCATCGAACGCCGCCGCGACCTGGACTTCCCGTGGTTCCCCGCGCGCGTCGTCTGCCATGACATCCTGGGCCAGACGGCCCTGGTCGACCTGGCCGGCTTGCGCGACGCCATCGCGGCCCAGGGTGGCGACCCGGCCCTCGTCAACCCCGTCGTGCCGACGCAGCTGGTGGTCGACCACTCGCTGGCCGTCGAATGCGGCGGTTTCGACCCCGACGCCTTCGCCAAGAACCGCGCCATCGAAGACCGCCGCAACGAAGACCGTTTCGACTTCATCGACTGGACCAAGAAGGCCTTCAAGAACGTCGATGTGATTCCGCCGGGCAACGGCATCTTGCACCAGATCAATCTTGAGCGCATGTCGCCCGTGATCCAGGTGCAAAATGGTGTAGCCTATCCCGATACGCTGGTGGGCACGGATTCGCACACGCCGATGGTCGATGCGCTGGGCGTGATCGCCATCGGCGTGGGCGGCCTGGAAGCGGAAAGCGTGATGCTGGGCCGCGCCTCGTGGATGCGCCTGCCGGATATCATCGGCGTCAAGCTGACGGGTAAACCGCAGCCGGGCATCACGGCCACCGACACGGTGCTGGCGCTGACGGAGTTCCTGCGCAAGCAGAAGGTCGTCTCGTCCTACCTGGAATTCTTTGGCGAAGGCGCTGCGCACCTGACCCTGGGCGACCGTGCCACGATTTCCAACATGGCGCCGGAGTTTGGCGCCACGGCCGCCATGTTCTACATCGACGCGCAAACCATCAAGTACCTGAAATTGACGGGCCGCGACGACGAACTGGTGAAACTGGTGGAGCTGTACGCCAAAGAGACGGGCCTGTGGGCCGACAGCCTGGTGGACGCGCAGTACGAGCGCGTCTTGAGCTTCGACCTGTCGTCCGTCGTGCGCAATATCGCCGGTCCGTCGAATCCGCACAACCGCGTGCCGACGTCGGAGCTGGCCGCGCGCGGGATTTCCGGCGTGGTGGAAAACGAACCGGGCAAGATGCCGGACGGCGCCGTCATCATCGCCGCCATCACCAGCTGCACCAACACGAACAACCCGCGCAACATGATCGCCGCCGGTTTGATCGCGCGCAATGCGAACCGCCTCGGTTTGACCCGCAAGCCATGGGTGAAATCGTCGCTGGCGCCTGGCTCAAAGACCGTGGAACTGTACCTTCAGGAAGCGGGCCTGATGCCGGAGCTTGAAACATTGGGCTTCGGTGTGGTGGCATTCGCTTGTACCTCGTGCAACGGCATGTCGGGCGCGCTCGACCCCGTGATCCAGGACGAAGTGGTGTCGCGCGACCTTTACGCCACGGCCGTCTTGTCGGGCAACCGCAACTTCGACGGCCGCATCCATCCGTACGCGAAACAGGCGTTCCTTGCCTCGCCGCCGCTGGTGGTGGCATACGCGATCGCCGGCACCATCCGCTTCGACATCGAGAAGGATGTGCTGGGCCATGATGCGGATGGCAAGCCGATTCTGCTCAAGGATATCTGGCCGTCGGACGAGGAAATCGACGCCATCGTCGCTTCCAGCGTCAAGCCGGAGCAGTTCCGCAAGGTGTACATTCCGATGTTTGCCGCGCAGGCGGACGACGGCATCAAGGTCAGCCCCCTGTACGACTGGCGTCCGCAGACGACATACATCCGCCGTCCGCCGTACTGGGAAGGCGCGCTGGCTGGCGCGCGCCCCTTGAAAGGCATGCGTCCGCTGGCCGTCCTGGGCGACAACATCACCACCGACCACCTGTCGCCGTCGAACGCCATCATGCTCGATAGCGCGGCCGGGGAATACCTGGCGAAAATGGGCTTGCCCGAGGAAGACTTCAATTCCTACGCCACGCACCGGGGCGACCATCTGACGGCGCAGCGCGCCACGTTTGCCAACCCGACCCTGAAGAACGAGATGGTCATCGAGGATGGCAAAGTGAAAGCCGGTTCGCTCACGCGCATCGAGCCGGAAGGCAAAATCTCGCGCATGTGGGAAGCCATCGAGGTGTACATGGAGCGCAAGCAGCCATTGATCATCATCGCCGGCGCCGACTATGGCCAGGGCTCCTCGCGCGACTGGGCCGCCAAGGGCGTGCGCCTGGCCGGTGTGGAAGCCATCGTGGCCGAAGGTTTCGAACGCATTCACCGTACCAACCTGGTGGGCATGGGCGTCTTGCCGCTGGAATTTTTGGCTGGCGTGAACCGCAAGACCCTGGGCCTGGACGGCAGCGAAACCTATGACGTCGTCGGCGAGCGCACGCCGCGTTCCACCTTGACCTTGCTGATCCACCGCAAGAACGGCGAAACGGTCGAAGTGCCCGTCACCTGCCGCCTCGATACGGCGGAAGAGGTGTCGATCTACGAGGCGGGCGGCGTTCTTCAGCGATTCGCGCAGGATTTCCTCGAGTCGACCAAGGCAGCGTAAGCAGTTCGTCATTCACCGGGTGGCGCGCAGGCGCGCGCTGCCCGGCTTTTCAGGAAACCCTATGACCCACGTACCCCAAATCAAAATCCCCGCCACCTACATGCGCGGCGGCACCAGCAAGGGCGTGTTCTTCCGCCTGCAGGATTTGCCCGCCAGCGCGCAAGTGCCGGGCGCCGCGCGCGATGCGCTGCTGCTGCGCGTGATCGGCAGCCCCGACCCCTACGGCAAGCAGATCGACGGCATGGGCGGCGCCACGTCCAGCACCAGCAAGACGGTGATCCTGGCAAAAAGCGCCAAGCTTGACCACGACGTCGACTACCTGTTCGGCCAGGTCTCCATCGACAAGCCATTCGTCGACTGGAGCGGCAATTGCGGCAACCTGTCGGCCGCCGTCGGCTCGTTTGCCATCGCCAGCGGCCTGGTGGATGCCGCCCGCGTGCCGCAAAACGGCATCGCCACGGTGCGCATCTGGCAAGCCAATATCGGCAAGACCATCATCGCCCACGTGCCCATGACGCATGGCGAAGTGCAGGAAACGGGCGACTTCGAACTCGATGGCGTGACTTTCCCGGCCGCCGAAGTGAAACTGGAATTCCTCGATCCGGCGGCAGACGAGGAGGGCGGCGATGGGGCCAGCTCGGCCATGTTTCCTACCGGCAACCTTGTCGATGACCTGGAGGTACCCGGCATCGGTGTTTTAAAGGTCACGATGATCAACGCCGGCATCCCGACGATTTTTGTCGATGCGGACGCCATCGGCTACACGGGCACGGAACTGCAGGACGCCATCAATGGCGATCCGGTGGCCCTGGCCCGCTTCGAAACCATCCGCGCGCATGGCGCCTTGCGCATGGGACTCATCGCGCATCTCGATGAAGCGGCGAAACGCCAGCACACGCCGAAAGTGGCATTTGTCGCCAGGCCTGCCGGCTATGTCTCGTCCAGCGGCAAGCAGGTGGCAGCGGGCGAGATCGACTTGCTGGTGCGCGCCATGTCGATGGGTAAATTACATCATGCCATGATGGGCACGGCCGCTGTCGCCATCGGCACGGCGGCAGCCATTCCCGGCACCCTGGTCAACCTGGCGGCCGGTGGCGGTCTCCGTAACTCGGTGCGCTTCGGCCACCCGTCCGGCACCCTGATGGTGGGCGCGGAAGCGGCGCTCGTCGATGGCGTGTGGAGCGTCACCAAGGCCATCATGAGCCGCAGCGCGCGCGTGCTGATGGAAGGGGCTGTGCGCATTCCCGGCGACGCCTTTAGCGCATAACCCGCCCAGGCCGGACCGCAACTGGTCCGGCCGATACCTGGCCTGCAAGTGGCGGCACGGAGCGGAGGGTGCTTGCGCGAACAGATCACCAGAACAGGAACGAGCAGCAACTACAACAGATTGCAAGCCTACCGGAGGAGACATGAATTTCGCAGCATTTTATCAACGCTCGATCGACACGCCTGACGTTTTCTGGCGCGAGGAAGCGGACAAGATAGCCTGGCATGCCCCGTTTTCGCAAGTGCTCGATTATTCCCGCCCGCCGTTCGCCAAGTGGTTTGTCGGCGGCACCACCAATTTGTGCCACAACGCCGTCGACCGCTGGGTGGGCAGCCAGGGCGATGCGGCCGCGCTGATCGCCATTTCCACCGAAACGAATACCGAGCGCAGCTACAGCTTTCGCGAACTGCAGCGCGAAGTGGAGCGCTGCGCCGCCATCCTGCTGTCGCTGGGCGTGGTCAAGGGCGACCGCGTCCTGATCTACATGCCGATGATCGCCGAGGCGGCGTTCGCCATGCTCGCTTGCACGCGCATCGGCGCCGTGCATTCCGTGGTGTTCGGCGGCTTTGCCGCCAATAGCCTGGCCAGCCGCATCGACGATGCGCAGCCCAAATTGGTGTTTTCCGCCGATGCCGGTTCGCGCAATGGCAAGGCGATTGCCTACAAACCGCTGCTCGACGAAGCCATCCGCATCGCCGCGCACAAGCCGCAGCGGGTGCTGCTGGTCGACCGCCAACTGGTGCCGATGGAACTGACGCCGGGCCGGGACGTCGATTACGCTGCCCTGCGCGAGCAGCACCTGGATGCGCAGGTGCCCGTCACCTGGCTCGAATCGAACGAACCGTCGTATGTGCTCTACACCTCGGGCACGACGGGCAAGCCGAAGGGCGTGCAGCGCGACGTGGGCGGCTATGCGGTGGCGCTGGCGTCGTCGATGCAGTACACATTTTGCGGCAAGCCCGGCGAAACCTTCTTTGCCACCTCGGATATCGGCTGGGTGGTGGGTCATTCCTACATCGTGTATGGCCCGCTGATCGCCGGCATGGCCACCATCCTGTACGAGGGTTTGCCCATCTGTCCCGATGCGGGCATCTGGTGGAGCATCGTCGAAAAATACAAGGTCACGCGCATGTTCTCGGCGCCGACGGCCATCCGCGTGCTGCGCAAGCACCCGGTGGAACTGATGCGCAAATACGACCTGTCGTCATTGAAGGCGCTGTACCTGGCGGGCGAGCCGCTCGATGAAACCACGTCGCAATGGATCGCCGACGAACTGAAAGTGGACATCATCGACAACTACTGGCAGACGGAGACGGGCTGGCCGATCCTCTCGGTGGCCAAGGGTGTTGCCAACACGCCCACGCGCCTGGGCAGCCCCGGCCTGGCCATGTACGGTTACCAGGTCAAGCTGCTCAACGAGGCGACGGGCGAGGAGTGCGGCGCCAACGAGAAGGGCGTGCTGGTGCTGGAAGGCCCGCTGCCGCCCGGCTGCATGCAGACGGTGTACGGCGACGACGCGCGCTTCGTCGACACCTACTGGTCCACCTTCAGCGAACGGCAAGTGTATTCCACCTTCGACTGGGGCGTGCGCGACGCGGATGGCTATTACTTCATTTTGGGCCGCACCGACGACGTGATCAACGTGGCCGGCCACCGCCTGGGCACGCGCGAAATCGAGGAAAGCATCACCAGCCATCCGAACGTGTCGGAAGTGGCGGTGGTGGGCGTGGAAGACAAGCTCAAAGGCCAGGTGGCGATGGCTTTCGTGATCCTGAAGGACCCGCAGGGCTTCGACAGTGTCGAGGCGAAAGCGGTGCTGGAGCGCGAAGTGATGGCCGTCGTCGACCGCCAGCTGGGCGCCGTGGCGCGGCCGGCCCGCGTGCTGTTCGTGCCGCAACTGCCGAAGACGCGCTCGGGCAAGCTGCTGCGCCGCTCGATCCAGGCCATCTGCGAAGGCCGCAGCCCGGGCGACCTGACGTCGATGGACGATCCGGCATCGCTGCAGCAGATCCAGGCGGCGCTGGCGTAAGCGGCATGTCGCGAGCGAAGTTTATCGTTTGATAAACTTCGCTTTCAAATCCGGTCGCTTTCCTTGCGCACGACCCTGCCCACGATCAGGCATTCATTGCCGCGGCACAGCTTGCGGTGGTATTTGCGCTGGTCCGGGTTGTCCGACGTCAGCCACCATTCGCCGATATCGCGCGCCATGCGCTTGACCACCGGTTCGCCTTCGTAATTGATGGCAAACACGATGCCATCGGCCGGCCGGTTGTCGGCCGTATTGATGATCACCACGTCGTCCTCGTACAGGGCCGGTTCCATGCTCTCGCCCTTGACCTTGATCGCCACCAGTTTTTCCGGGTGGTAGCCATTGCGCTCGACCCAGCTGCGCGGCACGCTGATGGTGCTGCCGTCGTGCGTTTCCGGTTCGATGGCAAAGCCCGTGATGCCGGCCGACAGGCGCAGTTTCACCTTGCGGATCGGGTAAAAGCGTTCATCTTCGCCATCTTCCACGACCACCGGCTGCACGCCGGCCAGCGCGCGTGCCGTCAGCGCCGCCTGATCGGGCGCCGCGCCCTGGTCGAAATACATGCTGTCCAGTTGCAGGTCCGCTTCCAGTTTGCGCGCGATCTTTTCGCTGAAGGCGCGTCCCTCGCGGTAGGTGGGCGAGAGGATTTGCGAGATGCGCGCCTCGCTCCAGCCGCTGACGTCGGAAATCTTCTTGCGCGTGTTGTCGTAGTGCTCGCGGATCAGGGCCAGCAGGCGGTCGCGTCTGTATTGATACATATTCATCTCCACATTAAACCTGAAATTTACCGTTTGATAAATTACCAAATGCTTGACTTTAACATTAGCGATTGATAAAGTCCATTCGTTGCCTGTCGCAAACGCACTACAGCGTTTGCCGGCGGGCAGCACCACGGGAGGTCAGGCAGATGTTGAACAGCAGTCAGTTGGTTGAAAGCAGGGCGGCGCCACGGCAGGGGCGCCAATTACAGGGACGCAGCAAGAAGTCGCAGCTGCATATCGCCCGCATCGCGCAGTACATCCGCGAGCAGGGCCAGGCCAGCGCGGCGCAGTTGTCCGCCTTGCTGGGACTCGATGCTGGCACCATGAGCCGCTATCTGCGCCACATGTGCGGCCTGGGACAGATCCACCTGGCGCAGCGCCATTGCACGGAGCCGGGGCGCCAGCGGCCCGCCCTGTACGCGCTGGGGGAGCAGGACGACGACGTCGATGGCTGGGCCGAATTGCCGCCGCAAGTGCGCCGCACGGCCAGCTGGGCGCGCGGCGCGGCGCGCCGCGATCCGCTGGTGGCGGCCCTGTTTGGCCCGGCGGGTAACTGAAACAAGAATCAACGAGGAGAAATCATGGGGTTTGCAGAAAAATTCATCGCATCGCTGTCGTCGCAGAACCTGCGCGACGATGCCGTCCACCACGACCTGGACGTGATCGCGGCCGCGGCGCTGGCCGGCGACATGGGCGCCTTGCTGTGCCGCGTCAAATACGCGGACGGCACCGTCAGCCGCCTGTTCGAAGGCAATGCGGGCAACCTGGCCCAATTGCTGCGCGCCTGGACGGCGGCCGTGACGCAGAAGGGCCGCGCGCGGCGCTGGGTCAAGGCGCAGACGGCCTGGGATGCGCAGGCGGCCAACACCTTGTATCGCCGCGTGGCCGAAGCGTCGCTCGCGCATTGGCTCGACAGCAAATGCAAGGTCTGCCACGGCACGGGCGTCGTCGCTGCCATGCAGGCCGGCGCGCCGCTCGTCTGCCAGGCTTGCCGCGGTGCCGGCGAAGCGGCCATCAGCTGCTCCGGCGGCTTCGAGCTCGAACGCATCAAGGATATGGTCAGCGAACTGGAAGCCATCTTCCAGTCGCACGGTGCCCGCGCCATGCGCCGCCTCGGTCACTGAAATTTTTTTGCAATATGCCTGGCGCTGAAAAAAACGCCCCTACAATAGAGTCTCGATCACGCAGCAACGGCAACACAGCTAGCACCCGCAGTACATCACATGCTTCTCCACTCGTAATAGACGCGCTTTCGGCGCGACACCGATAGGGGAAATCAGCGCAGCGAACGGCCTTCATGGCCCCTTCGCCCACCTTCCGTCCGGCATGGCCCCGCGCCATCCGGACGCCAGCCCGCCGCCTCACCGCGTGCGGGCTTTTTCGTTTCACCTTCCATTTTTCAGTTTCTTCCACAAGGCCGCCCCGGCGGTTTTCATCCCACGAAAGGTTTTATAACTATGGCATCGACAGCAAACGGTATCGACAGCTTGATCGTTATCAGCAAACAAAGCGCCGAAGGCAGCAAGGCTGCCGCTGGCGGCGGCCAGATTTATCCCCGCGTCACGGCCACTTTCGACACGGAAGCGGACAAATACGCAAGCGCCGAAATCGACGCCAGCCAGCAGCAGGGCGATACCCGCCTCGGTAACTTCCGCACCACGGGCGCCATCAAGGCCGAAGCGGCGTGCGGCACGTATGCGCCGCTGATGGCTGCGCTGCTGCGCCGCGACTTTACGGCAGGCGGCGTGGCTGCCGCGCAAACCACGATCGCCGCTGCCGCCACGGGCCTGACGCGCAGCGCCGGTTCCTGGCTGGCGGAAGGTTTCCGCGCCGGCAGCGTCGTGCGCATCACCGGCATGACGGCGCCGGCGGCCGCCAACAACGCGAAGAATTTCTTCGTCACGTCGGTGACGGCCACCAACCTGAATGGCCAGTTCATGGACGGCTCGGCCATGATCGTCAAGGCGGCCGGGGACTCGGTCGGCGTGGCGGCGGTCGGCAAGCGCAGTTTCACCCCGTTGACGGGCCACACCACCGACTGGTTCACGGCTGAAGTGCAGGACCCGAAGATCGGCGTGCACCGCAGCTTTGTCGACCAGCTGGTCAGCAAGATGGACATCGCCGTGCAGCCGAACGGGATCACCAGCCTGGACTTCACCCTGATGGGCAAGGCGGAAGGCCCGACCACGGCCGTGCCGTACTTCCCCACGCCGCTGGCCGCGCCGGGCACCGGTAAATTCTCGGGCGCCACGGCGATGCTGTCGGTGAACGGCATCCCGTCGCAGATCTGCACCGGCATGTCCGTCTCGCTGGACGGCCAGGTCAAGGTCGACCCGGTGATTGGCTCGAAGTACGCCACGGCTGCCTCGCGCGGCAAGGTGATGGGTTCGGGCCAGTTCACGGTGCTGCTGCAGGATGCCACCTACCTCGACTACTTCAAGTCCGAGACGGAAATCCCGCTGGCCTACGCCATGGCGTCGGGCACGGCGCCGACCGCCGACGTGCTGGCACTGGCCATGGGCCGCATCAAGATCACCTCGGCCAAGATCGACGACGGCGAGAAGAACAAGATCGTCACCTGCGCCTTCGACGTCCTGCGCTACAAGGGCGCCGACGCGCAGCACGAGGCGACCACCTTGAGCATCCAGGACAGCGCGCTGTAAGCGGCTGACGCTTGCACCGGGGCCGTCGTGATGGCGGCCTTTTTACTTTTCACCTTGATCAAGAAAGCAGCACACATGAACAACGCACAAAAAATCCAGGCAGGTTTCGACATCGGCAATATCCACGCGGCTGCCACTCCCGTCACCTTCGACGTGCCCGTCATCTTCGACGCGGATGGCGAAGCGGTGGCCGGCCTGACCATCGTCGGCAAGAACAGCGAGCAATATCGCCTGGCCAACAACGCCGTGCGCGCCGAAGGCTATAAAAAATCGGCGCGTCGCAAGACGGCCATCGACGCCTCCACCGACGAAGGCGCGGAATTGCTGGTGCAAGCCATCGACGGCAACCAGAAGCGCCTGGCGCTGGCCGTGGTCACGGGCTGGTACGGTTTCACAAGCAACGGTGCGCCCGTGCCGCTCGATGCTGCACTGCTGGAAGCGGCCTTTGAAAAATACCCGACCTGGCAGGAAAAGGTCACCACGGCGCTGGAAAACGAGTCGAATTTTTTGAAACTCTGACGGCCAGCCTGCTGCGCTACGCCGGGCACCAGTTCGAGCGCGGCGCGAGGGCGGCCGATGGGCATGCCAAGGGCGAGCATATCGACGCGGCCCGGCGCCATCCGCTGTACCGCGCGCCGCCCGAGGAGGCGGTGCCACCCATGCCGTTCGAACTGACCCACGTGTGGGAGTGGTTCGCGCAATTGAACCGCAAGCGCCAGAACGGCATGGCCGTCAACCCCATCGCCAGCACGGAAATCCTCGCCTGGCAGGCGCGCCACGGCATCGCCATCGAACCGTTCGAGCACCAGTTGCTGGACCAGCTCGACGCGCTGTTCCTATCGCACCAGCATGCGGCGGGCTGACCCGAATTTTTCAACCCGGCCGCCATGCGCGGCTTTTTTTATGGGCCAATCATGCCAGAGATAACAGAATTAAAACTTGTCATTGACTTGACGAAGGCGACCGACACCGCGCAGGTACTGAAAGCAATCAGCGAGGCCAGCCTGGCTGCGGCCGAGGGCATGAAGGCGAGCAATACGGAGGCGGAATCGTCGGCGCTGTTGCTGCGCGCCCTGGCGGAGCAGGCACGCGATGCCACCGCCGCCTCGAAGGCCCTGGGGACATGGAATGCCGGCGAGGCGAAGTCGCTGGCCGATGCCTTCAAGGTGGTCAATGGCCTGGGCAATGCCTATACGCGGCTGGCGGCTTTCCGTGCCGCGGGGAGCGCCGCCACCGCAGGCGCAGGCGCCAAATATGGCGCTTTTGCGATTGAAGAGCAGCGCCAGGACAAGCTGGATACGGCAGGCAAAGAGGCCGCCGATGCCAAGGCAAAGGCAGCACCGGCAACTCCGGCAGCCCCTGCACGCAAATATAGCGAGGCGGAATGGAAGGAGGCGGGTGAATTTGCCAAGACGTTCGGTGAAAAGCTGGAGCGCGCGTTTGGCAAGGTCGGCGGCACCATCGGAAAAATGACCACTGCCTTGCTGGGCTTCAGGAAGGCGCAGGACGATATCGATTTTAACTTCGCCAAGGAAGTGAAGGAAGATCCGTCCGAAAAAGGGCAGGAAAAGGCGCAGGAAAACAAGAAAAGGGCCACGGTCAAGCAGTATCACGACATGGCGACTGCCGCGAAAGGCTTTTTCAAAGAGAAGTCGGCCGGCTATGAACTCATGGAAAAGGTGGAAAAAGGCTTCCGTGCCTATGAATTTGCCATGAATGCCAAGTCGCTGTTTGAAAAGCTGACGAATATCACCCTGGTGACGACGGCGAAAACAGCAGCGACGACTGCGGAAGTTACAAGTACTGCTGCATCTGTCGCTCCGGTGGCTGCCGCGGAAGCTGCCAAGTCCAGCGCCTACGGAACGTCGGCCCTTGCCGCTTCGCTGGCTGCGCCATTTCCAGCCAATATCGGCGCATTCGCCATGGTGGCCGGCATGCTGATGGCCATCGGCGTCGCCGTTTCCGGCGGCGGTGGTGGCGATACCACTGCCAAGGACAGGCAGGCGGCAACCGGCACGGGCACGGTATTGGGCGACAGCAGCGCAAAGAGTAATTCGATCGCGAATTCGCTGGAAATCATGGAGAAAAACTCCGGACTCGGGCTCGCGTACTCCGCCTCGATGGCTTACTCGCTGCGCCAGGTGGTGGCGGGCATAGGTGGCTTGGGGGGACTGTTGGTGCGCAATTCCGGCGTGACGGGCGCCATGGCGCCGGATACCAAGGGCAGTGCGGCGACGTTTGGCTCTTCCGCACTTGGCGTTGCCATCACGGGCGGCGTCATTGGCCTGACACTCGATAAGCTGACGGGGGGCTTGGTAGGAAAAATCACGGGCGGCATCCTTGGCTCTATCTTCGGCGGTAAAACGACGACGATCGACACGGGCCTGATGTTGAACAAGGCTACGCTGGACGGCATTCAGGCGGGAGGCGTATCGGCCAGTCAGTACACGGATACGAAGACGTCGGGTGGCTGGTTTTCCCGTGACAAGAAACGTACGGCATTGAATGGTCTCGACCGCGAAGCGAACGATCAATTCAGCAAAGTCATTCTCGGCCTGTCCGACACCGTCAAGGCGGCGGCCGGCATGCTGGGAATGGGCGGTGATGCATTCAACGCACGGTTGAAGTCCTTCGTGGTCGATCTGGGCAAGATCTCGTTGAAAGACCTGAAGGGTGACGAGATTCAGAAAGCGCTGGAAGCCGCATTCTCCAAGCTGGGCGACGATATGGCCAAGTTTGGTGTGGGTGGCCTGGAACAGTACCAGAAGGTTGGCGAGGGTTATCTGGAAACCTTGGCGCGCGTTGCGAATGACTACATGCAAGTGACGGATGTGCTGGCCGTACTGGGCAAGTCGTTCAATACGACAGGCCTGGGCGCCGTGAAGTTGAGCGAACATCTGATCGACGCGGCTGGTGGAATCGACAAACTGACAAGTGGTACGGGTTTTTTCGTGGAAAACTTCCTGACCGAGGCGGAACGTCTGGCGCCGATTACCAGGTCGGTCAATGAAGCCATGGGCAAACTGGGCCTGGCTGGAGTGACGACGATGGATGGCTTCAAGGCTGCCGTCCTGTCGGCTGCCGATGGCGTGGCAACGGGCCAGGATGGAGCTGCGGAGCTGTACGCATCCCTGTTGGCCCTTGCCGAGCCGTTCAAGACCGCTGCCGACTATGCCGCCGACCTTAGTGCCGCCACGGGCGAGCTGGCCGCAGTGAGCAAGACGGCCAGCGACATCGCCAGCGAACGGCGCGACTTGCAACAGCAGTTGAACCAGCTGACGCAAAGCGAAGCGCAGTTGCTGGCTGCCCAGCGCGCCAGCGTCGCTGAAGCGAATCGGGGGCTGTTCGACCAGATCCAGGCCGTGAAGGCGGTAACCAGCGCGAAGGATGCGCTGGCCAAGGCGTATGAAACGGAATCGGCGGCGGCCAAGTCGGCGCTGGAGAAATCGAAATCGTGGGTGACGACCTTGAACGGGCTCAATGCCAGCATGGCGTTGGGCGCCCAGTCGACGCTGACGCCGGAGCAGAAGTATGCGGAAGCACGGGCCCAGTTCGAGAAAACCCTGGCGGCTGCGAATGCGGGCGATTCGACGGCGCAATCGGGTTTGTCCGCCGCCGAACAGGCGTTTTTGACGGCATCGCAGGTGGTCAACGCCTCCGATGCCCGTTATGCGGCGGATTATGCCCGCGTGGTGGAAGCGAACAAGGAAGCGTTGAAATGGGCTGCCGAACAGGTCGATGTGCAGCAGGCCAGCCTCGATGCGCTCAATGCTCAGGTATCGGGATTGATCAAGATCAATGACAGCGTGCTGACGGTGGCGCAAGCCATTGCCGGCTTGCGGGCAGCGATGGGCGGTGCGGCAGATCTTGGCGTCCAGTTCAGCAATCCACCCGTGATCGCTGCACTGGCGGCGATGACAACCCCGGTCGCGGCGGCAGTCTTCGACCCCGTGCGCTACTCGTCGGCCGCGAACGTTGGTTCCGACGTACTGGTGGCCGAAATCCGCGGCCTGCGCGAAGACAACCAGGCCATGCGAGCCGAATTGGAAGGCTTGCGCGCCGACCAGCGGGCGCAGACGGGCGCCACCATCCAGGCCACCTTTGAATCGAACGCCAACGCCGCCAAGACGGTGGTCGATGGCGTGGACAAATCGTCCCGGGCATCCGCCTGGGCCAATGCAGTGAAAGGAGAATACGCATGACCGATGCGCAATTTCAGGATTGGCTGCAAAGCCCGTCGGCCATCCGCATGGTGCTGATCGAGGCGCAAGTGAATGTGGACGGCAGCGAGGTGACGCGGTATATCGCCTCCCGGCCCTACGTCACCGGGCCGGTTGAGGTGCCGGCGAATACCGCGTACCTGCCGCTGGCCAAGGGTGGCCTGGCCTTCACGGAACAGGTCAGCCTGTCCGGCGAGGCGGGGCTGTCGGGCGGCGATATCGAACTCGATAACGCCGATGGCGCGCTCGATGGCTGGCTGGACGACGTCTGGATGAACCGGCCGATCAAGGCCTGGGCCGGCGATCCTTCCTGGCCGCGCGCCGACTTCCAGCTGGTCTTCGACGGCATCATCGCCGACGTGGCCAGTGCGGGGCGCGAGTCGGTCAACCTGGTACTGCGCGACAAGCTGCAGCGCCTGAATACGCCGATCACCGAGGCGAAGCTGGGCGGCACGACGCCCAACAAGGACACCATCCTGCCGATGCCGTTTGGCGAGTGCCATAACGTGGCGCCCTTGCTGACCAATCCGGCCACCCTGGAGTACGGTTTTTTCGGCGCGGTCGAATCGACGTTCGAGGTGCGCACCAATGGCAAGCCGATCGCCGTGGCCTTGAATGACCAGGCGGGACGCTTCAACCTGACCACGGATCCGTTTTCCACCACGATCACGGCCAGCGTGCAGGGCGACAAGGGCGGTGGCTATGCGCCGCGCATCGCCCCGCTGGTGCAGCGCATCGCCACAGCCTATGGCAAGGCGGCCGACCGTTTTACCCCGGACGACCTGGATTTGGTCAACCTGGCCGCTTTCGATGCGGCCCACCCGCAGCCGGTGGGCTTGTATGTTGCGGACCGCACGAACCAGGCGCAAGCCATCCAGCAACTGGCGGCCAGCGTGGGCGCTCAGGCGATCATGTCGCGCACCGGCCAGCTGCGCCTGGTGCAGATCGCGCTACCGGCCGCCGGCGTGCCGGTGGAAATCGGTCCGGAACAGATGCGCGAGCGCTCCTTGCGTCCCGCGCAGCGTGTGCCCGTGACGGCCGCCGTGAAGATTGGCTTCGACCGCAACTACACGCTGCAGGCGAACCTGACGACCAGCATTCCGCCCGCGCATGCGGATTTGTACGCCACGGAATGGCTGACGGAGACGGCCGTCGACGCAGCGGTGCGCACGCGTTATCGCCTGAGCGACGACCCGGTGCAGATCGATACGTGCCTGAAGACGCGGGCCGACGCCCGTGCGGAAGCGCAGCGGCGCCTGGCCTTGAACAAGGTGCCGCGCACCATTTACGAATTCGATGGAGAACCCGAGATGATGATGCTGGAACTGGGACAGCCCGTACAACTGCGCGCTGAACGCTTTGGCTTGCAGGATGGCGTACCGGGCGTGGTGGTGCTGCTGTCGCGCTTCTGGCTGACGGGCAGAGTGACGGTGGGGGTGCTGGCATGAGCGCGATTGTGGGGGAACGCGACAGGCTGATTATGAATACCGTGCCGCGCTTCGCGCCGGCCAACGACCGCGTGCTGCTGCTGGCTGCTACGGCACAGGCGTTCAAGGTGGCGGCCACGACAATTGCCGCGCCTGCCAGCATCGATTTCACGGCGGGCCTGGTGAACATGCAGGGTCAGGTGACATTCACCGCCAGCAACGCCAGCGTGCTGACGCGCGTCGGTAATGTTGCCAGCATGGCGTATGCCGGTATGGTGGGCGACAGCGTGACGGTCACGGCCAGCATCGTGGTCGACGGCCTGACCTACACGGCCAGCCAGACGGTCAGCAAGATCTTCGACGGCGTGACGGGCAATTCGGCACGGATCTGCTATAGCAAGACCAGTTTGCTGTCCCTGGGCAGCGCGCCGGAGACGCTCAGCACGGAGGGGGCAACATCCTATCCGCCGATTGATACCTGGGGCGCCGGCACCGTGTGGGAGGGTTCGCCGCCGCTGTTTGGCGCCGGCGAATCGCTGTACCGTTCGGATGGCATTTTTAATCCGGCCAGCGGCACCACCAAGTGGGCAGCACCGTACCTGAACGCACTTAAAGTAGGTCAGTTGAGTGCAATCAGTGCCGACCTTGGCAAGGTCACGGCGGGCGATATCTACAGCGCGACGCTGCATGGAGGCGCCGGGTATCCGACCAATAACTACGGATGGCCCAGCAACGGCCGCAGCGGCTTTCATTTGAGCGACAAAGGATTGCTTATTGGCAATATTAATGTGCCAGGTGGTTTTTTTCAGCTGTCGAGTACGGGCTATTTTGAGATGCCAGGACTTACCGTGACGCCTGGATCTGCGGTAGCTCCCCCGGTTGCAAAGTTCTCCGGCGTACTGTCGGGCGTTGTCGGCTCCTTTCAGTTGATCCAGAGTCCCAATCGCGTTGCCGGTAACAATGAAGGGTACGACCAGACAGGAACTGGGCTGTATTTTTACAACTCCGATGGCAGCATCGCCATGGCTTGTGGGAAGTGGCCGCGATGATCGGCCTTTGGACCTTTAAAACCGACGGCACGCCGGTCATCACACCCACTGTTGCTGGCGGTGTCTTCCTGGGCATGCACGAGCAAAAGGTCGGCGATCCGCTGGTACGGACCTTCTACGGCGCTGCAGGCCTGGCGCTGCGTATCTACCAAGTACACGGCGGCAGCTTTACCTGGGTTGTTGGTCAGGACGGCGCTGGTAACCCCCAGCTTATTTTTACCGTTCAACCCGCAACTTTTAACGGCGGTCCCATTCTTTTATTGGTATTTGCCGTATGAGCCTCTTTTTCAACACGGATGCTGGCCATCGCTTGATCGACAACGTCAATCTGGTGCCCGAGTTTATCGGCAAGGTGACACTTAATCCGACGCCCATCATTTCGAATGACGGTGGCGAATCCGGCTTTCTTTCGCATGGGTATAGCGGTGTCTTACCGGCAACGAACGGTCGGGGATTCATGGTCTTCTGGACGCTGCCAGTCTCCGACGAAAATATCTGGTGGTGGCCGCAGAATCAGTATGGCTTTGCGGGAGTTACCTATGTCCACACGGGAGTTCATGCATTTTTTCCCCCCTCCGTTGCGTTGCCGCCCGTTCTTCCCGAGGCGTATGTATTCTCATTGAGCCCAGTCGAGATATCAACTGCCCGGATGGCTACTCGCCTGTGGGATACCTCCGGGCGCTTGCTATTCGACAGCGGAAAGGTGCATTTGGCGATACAGCAAATTGCGGCAGGAATCAACGTCAGCAGCACAGAATCAAGCCTGGCACTGCCATCGTTGCCGAGGAAGCCCGCTTTTCTAGTGCCGTCAATTATGCGTAACAGGGAGTCCTACAGTACTAGAGGCTCGTCTGCGCGCTTCACCGAGTGGCTTGCCTGTTATCGGCGAACTGACGGGAACGTCAAAGCGAGAATGGTCGAGACGAGTAATTCCAATGTTCCACCTAGAAACACCCATGGTTATTTTGAAGACCAGACCTACGGCAATACCAGCGGCCTGGTGTTGCCGGTCATAGATGCTTCACTTTACGAATAGGATTGACATGACCAACCTCCGCATCATCTACGACAACGCCGGCGACCGGGCTGTGCTGACCGCATCGAGCCAGGCCGACGCGCTGGGGCCGGCCAATCTGCAGCGAGAAGGCAAGTTTTCCGTGCTGCGCTCGCTCGGCCTGGCCCTAACCATCACCGCTACCTGGCCCACGCCCGAGATTATTGGGTGCGTGGCCCTGCCATTTTGCAACCTGACGCCGACGGCGACGATCCGTGTACGCGGCTACGTCGAGCCAGGTGACGCCGTGCCTGATTTCGATACGGGCATCGTATCGGCATGCGAATACGCTGTGCTGGGTATGTGGGATTGGGGCGCGCTGCCGCTCGGTGTGAACGCCTTCAGCTACGGCGGCGGCACGTATGCGCGCTGCTGGCTGCCGATGGTCAGCGTCAAGAAACTGGTGATCGAGCTTGCTGATCCGGACAATCCGGCAGGCTATATCGAGGCGGCGCGCTTGGTGGCCGGCCCCTACTGGAGCCCGGAGCAGAACGCGTCATATGGTGCCGGTGTCATGTCGGTCGACACCAGCACCCAGAACCGGGACGGCGCTGGCGGCCAGACTGTGGCGCGCGGCGCACTGTACCGCAAGTTGTCTTTGGCGCTCGACCATATGACGCCATTGGACCGGGCCGAGGTGTGGCGCATCGTGCGCGGTAACGGCTTGTCGCGCCCGCTGCTGGTCAGTCTCTATCCAGAGAGCGACGACGGCGAGCTCGAGCAGGCGCATCAGGTGTATGGTCGCATTGCCAGCAATTCCGCCATCACCACACCGTATTACCTGGCATATGCCACTAACATCGAAATCGAGGAAATGTAATGGGTGACTTTTTCTACTATGGCCAGAAGGATACGATCCAGCGCCTGAATGAGCTGGCCGGGCGCGGCGCCGTGGTGGCGTCGTATGCTGCAGCAGTGGGGCGGTCGCCACTGGGCGGGCCGAATGGCTATATGAGCCCGGCGTGGCTTGATCCGGGCATCCCAATTGCAACGGCCTTTCCTGTGGCGGTGGGCATAACCAATAAGTACGGTTATAGCTACGTTGGCCAAAATCCCCCGACGGGTATCTGGTATCGGATCGCTACATTTGCAGCTGACGGCGGCAGCAATGCACAGCACCTGCGAATTGATGGTGTAGTCAACAGCGATTGGGCTGCAAGCGCCAGTACCCCGTTCGTCCTCATGCTGGGTGTGCGGAACGGCTTTTATTACGATGCGACGTTTAATGGCGCCGTTTCGATAAACGCGCGAATACAGGTTTTTCAGCAAGTGAACGGAACTTTTGAGGTGTACTTGCATTTCCGAGCCGGGACGTTTGGTTCGGCATCATTTAGTCTGCTGGGCTATACCACTACGACATACGCACAGCCAGTATCAGTGACAGCAACTCCTGCTGGAGCAGTTGTCTATGACTCAGGAAATGCTGCTGTATATCCACCGCGCATGCGCGGTATATCCAATTCAGGCACGTACGCAGGCCTGCACAGTGCAGTACAGGTCAACAACGGGTTATTCTTCGGGGATTGGACTACGGGGGGCGGGTATATTAGACCCTGCTCTGCAGGGGCGGCAGCGGGCGTAGTAAATGACGTACTTTCACTGGGTGTAGGCGGGCTTGCCGGCAGCTACTCGACTGGACAGTTTGTCTGGTATGTTTCAGGCGGTGCAAACTCCCTGGCTGGGAAGGAGGGGTTCCGTCTTATTCTCCGGGCATACGACAAAAATTCCAATACAACTTCCGCAGATTTGGCGAGATTTCAGGGCAATGGCCAAGTGTATGTGCCCTTGCTGAAAGCAGGCAGCACCAATACTGGCCTTCAGCATAGCATCAGTCGCGGCGCTGCCGAGGGCGATCCGATTTTGTACGTTGGCACCGATGCCGCCGCCAATCCCTCTGTATGGGTGGTTGCGTCGAATGGCCAGGCGGGATGGTCGTTTTCGCCCGCAGTATTGACTGTTGGAAAGAACAGTACGACAAGCCGTAGTATTAATGTCACCGGCACGGTGAACACAAATGGCAATGATTATGCCGAGTATATTTTCAAAAGCTCGATGTGCGGCATCGTAGCTCCTGGCCAGATTGTCGGTATCACCGCGGAGAATAAGGTCACCGACATGTGGGCCGACGCCGTGATGTTTTCGATCAAATCAACGGCCCCGTCGTTCGTGGGCGGTGATACCTGGAGCCATGGGGTTGGGCCGCGCCCGTCGGCCCAGGCCGGGGTAGCGCCGACCCGGCCCGTGCGCCGTGCAGATGTAGTCACGTCGCAGGCAGTTCCAGGTATTGAGCCACCGGAATTCGAGGACGTCATAGCCGAACCCGGCGACACTGATGACGAGTGGGCAGCAAAGCAGGCCATCTACGCCGCCGCACTGGCCGCCCACAACACCGCCGTGCTGCAGGATGCCGAAGCCATGGCCGCCTTCGACGCGGCGCTGGAAGTCGAGCGCCAGAAGGTCGACCGCATCGCCATCGCCGGCCGCGTGCCGGTCAACGTGCTGGGTACCCAGCCTGGTGATTACATCGTGCCGGTGCAGGACGGCGCCGGCATCAAGGGCATCGCCGTGCATGAGGACGATCTCAGCATGAAGCAGTACCTGCATGCAGTCGGCCGCGTGATCTCGGCCGAGCCCGATGGCAGGGCTTACGTGATGGTCAAGGCCGTGTAGCAAATCAGTTGTCCACCTTAAACCCGCTTCGGCGGGTTTTTTCATTTCCACCACCTGAAAGGCAATCATGGCCCTCGAAACCACCGCCGCCGGCGGCGCATTGATCAAACTGTTTGGCGTGCCCGTGCTGGCCGGCGCCGCCGCCACGTCGCTGGGCTTCATGTTCATGTGGCCCCAGTCCACCAAGGAGGCATTCATTCGTTTTTGTTCCAGCATCATCATTTCCACCTTTCTCGGCCCCGTGCTCGTGGCCGCCGTGCTGTCGTGGTGGCCCAGCCTGTTTGACAGCGCGAAGACCGTGGCGGGGCTGTATGGCGGCGATCCGGCAACGGGTTTTTTGTTCATCGCCGCGCCGTTGATGGTGGCGGCCGGCTTGCCAGCCTGGTGGGTGCTGGGCGCCTGCGTGCGCTGGTTCGACAAACGGCGTGGCAAGGATATCGGCGAACTGGCGGCCGATGCGGCCGCGACCGTCAAGGATGTGCGGGGCATGTTGTGACAGGCGCCCAATTGATGCAGATCATGCCGTTGGCCGGCCGCCGCGCTATGCTGTTTCTGGCGCCCTTGAATGCGGCGATGGCCGAATTCGGTATTGATACGCCGCTGCGTCAGGCAGCGTTCCTGGCACAGGTGGGCCACGAATCGGGACAGCTGCGCTATGTGCGCGAGCTGGCCAGCGGCGCGGCTTATGAGGGGAGGGCGGATCTGGGCAATGTGATTGCCGGCGACGGCGTGCGCTTCAAGGGGCGCGGCTTGCTGCAGGTGACGGGGCGCGCCAATTATGCGGCATGCGGCGTGTCGCTGGGCCTGGACTTGCTGGCGGCGCCGCAGTTGCTGGAGCAAACGATGTTCGCGTGTCGCTCGGCGGGCTGGTTCTGGCAATCGCGCGGCTTGAACCGCCTAGCCGACGCGGGCGACCAGGAAAGGGTGACGCGCCGCATCAACGGCGGCGTGAACGGCCTGGCCGAACGCCTGGCCTTGTATGCAGCAGCGCGCAAGGTGCTGGAATGAAGCCGTCGTTGAGCATTATGGCCATGCTGCTGTTGTTGGGGGCAGCCGTGTTTTGCGCCCAGCGCTGGGGCCGCGAAGCTGGCCGTGCCGCGTGCGCGGCGCAAGTGCAGGAGGTGCAGGGCCTGTTGGGGCGCCAGACCCAGGCGCTGAATGCGATGCGGGAAGAGGGCGCACGCCGGTCGGCACGGGTGCGGCAGGCGCTAGCCACGGCGCAGGCCGGGCAGGCAGACGCCCAAGCTGCAGCGGCGCGCATCCTGGCGCTGCAGCCCGAAGGTGACGCCTGCCGTGCCGCCGAGGCGCTGATCGCCAGCGAAATGCCATGAGGCCGTCGCGTGCGAGTGCGGGGTGGCGGGCCAGGAGGACGGCAGGGGGGCGGTGTGCCAGGTGCGCCGCCGCGCTGTTGCTGATGAGTATATTAACCGGCTGTGCGGCATGGGTGCCGGCATCAAAGCTGGAAACTTGGCCGGTCAGCGCGCCATGCATTGCCACGCGTCCCGCCGCTCCCGCCTTGCCGACGGTGCCATCCCACGGCATCTTCGAGCAAGTGCAAGCCTTGCTGGCGCGCGAGCAATTGCGTGCCGCCCATGTGCGCCAGCTGGAAACGCTGCTTGATGCCTGCTCCGGTGGCTAAGCGCCTATCCCGGCAGGGAGCGTCTTCTGCTGGCAGCGCATCAGGAGCGCGGACAAGGCTGAGGGGGACGCGTGGCGAGCCACGCCACGACGATCAATGTAGTCTTCACTTCCGAGAGGCACCAGCAGGGGATGTATGCCTCTACTGGGATAGGCTCTCAGCACCAATCGCCAGGTTCCAGTTTCAGACTCCAGTTCCCAACGCCAACGCCAACTCCAACTCCAACTCCAACTCCAACTCCAACTCCAACTCCAACTCCAACTCCAACTCCAGCCATCCGCCATCCGCCATCCCCAATCCGCGGCCTGCCAGCCCCGCCGCCTTGTGCCGCCTTGTGGTGCAGGCGGGTGGCGGCATGCGAGAAAACGGTGCATCCATCGTCAAATTGCCTGATCTCTGGCGATTTTCGGCACGATTCTTGTATACAATCCACCTGGCACGATGCGTGCATGGCATACCTTGGTCGTCCCATCCAAGGAGCTTCGTATGCCTCGTCCGCCGCCAGTGTCTTCCTGTCGTCCCGTTTCTCTCTTGCTTTTCCCTTTCACCTGCGTCCATCCGGGCCGCGGTAACCCAGGAAATGGAGCGTAAATGGCCACTCCCCGTCTGAAATCCATCCACCGCAGCGTGCCCGGCACCGTGCCTGCCGCGCCATCGCCCGTCGATGAAATCCTGCCTGCCGGCAAACTGTTTACGCTGGGCTTGCAGCACGTGCTCGTCATGTATGCCGGCGCCATCGCCGTGCCGCTGATCGTCGGCCGCGCCCTCAAGCTGCCGCCCGAGCAGGTGGCGGCATTGATCAGTGCCGACCTGTTCTGCTGCGGCCTCGTCACCCTGATCCAGTCCCTGGGCATCGGCAAGTACTTCGGCATCCGCCTGCCCGTCATGATGGGCGTGACCTTTGCCGCCGTCAGTCCCATGCTGGCCATGGCCAACAATCCTGCCCTGGGCATCACGGGCATCTTTGGCGCCGTGATCGGCGCCGGCGTCGTTTCCATGCTGATCGCTCCCTTCATCAGCCGCCTGCTGGCCCTGTTTCCACCCGTGGTCACCGGCAGCATCATCGCCGTGATCGGCGTGTCGCTGATGCGCGTGGGCGTCAACTGGACCATGGGCGGGCCGCCCGCCATGGCGCAAATCGCCGATCCCGCCTTCCTCAAGATGGCCGCTGCCGCCACGGCGGCCGGCTTGCCCGCGCCAGCCGGTCCCGCACCCCTGATCGCCAATCCCGGCTACGGGGCGCTGGATAACATGGGCATCGCCTTCTTCGTGCTGGCCGTCATCTTACTGGTGGCCAAGTATGGCCGCGGTTTCCTGTCGAATATCGCGGTATTGATCGGCATCATTGCCGGCACGGCCCTGTCGTTTGCGCTGGGCAAGGCCGATTTCGCCAAAGTGGCCGGCGCCAAGGCCTTTGCCATCGTCACGCCGTTCCAGTTCGGCATGCCGACCTTCGACGTGGTCGCCATCGTCACCATGAGCCTGGTGATGATCGTCGTCATGATTGAGTCCTTGGGCATGTTTCTGGCGCTGGGAGAGATGACGGACAAGCGCATCACGCAGGACGACATCAGCCGCGGCTTGCGCGTCGATGGCCTGGGCACCCTGATCGGTGGCATCTTCAATACCTTTCCCTACACCTCGTTTTCGCAAAACGTGGGCCTGGTGGGGGTGACGGGCGTGCGCAGCCGCTGGGTCTGCGTGGCGGCCGGCCTTATCCTGCTCGTCATGGGGGTGATTCCGAAGATCGCGCAGACGGCCGAAGCCGTGCCGGCGTTCGTGCTGGGCGGGGCAGGGCTGGTGATGTTCGGCATGGTCGCCGCCACCGGCATCCGCATCCTAGCCGGCGTCGATTACAAGAGCAACCGCAACAACCTGTTCATCGTGGCCCTGGCTATCGGCTTCGGCATGCTGCCGCTGGTGGCGGAACAGTACGCGCAGCACATGCCGAAGGCCCTGTCACCGCTGCTGCACAGCGGCATCCTGCTGGCCGCCATCGTCGCCGTGCTGCTCAATCTGTTCTTCAACGGCTTGGCATCGCAGGAAAAGGCGCGGGAGCAGGCGCGCGAGCACACCCATGGCAGCGAGTGAATCGCCGCCCCGCGCCATGAAAAAAGGCGGGTGCCGCATACGGCTCAGCCAGGCGGCAGAATCCTCAGCACCATGCAATTGCGCCCCGCATCCTTGGCCTGGTACAGCGCGGCATCGGCCAGCCGCAACAGGGCGTCCGGATCGGCGGCGCCCGGCGCCGACTGGACAGCGATGCCGACGCTGATCGTCACCTGCTGCGCTTCCGTACTCGCGTGGACGATGCCCAGGTCTTCGATGGCGCGCCGCAGCGCTTCGCCGATCTGGCGCGCTTCGTCCGCGCCCGTGTTCGGCAACACGATCGAAAACTCTTCGCCGCCGTAACGCGCCGTCAGGTCGCCTGCGCGCCGCATGCCGGCCGCCAGCGCCTGCGCGATCCGGATCAGGCATGCGTCACCGGCCTGGTGGCCGTGGCGGTCGTTAAAGAGCTTGAAGTAGTCGACATCGAGCATGACGACGGCAAGCGGCTGGCCGACGCGCGTGGCACGCGCACATTCGGTGCGCAGCACGTCGTCGAAATGGCGCCGGTTCGACAGGCCCGTCAGGCCGTCGGTGATGGACAGGGTCGCCAGCTTGCGGTTGGCGTCTTCCAGTTGCCCGGTGCGCTCGGCAACGCGCCGTTCCAGGCTGTCATGCAGCCGGGCGCTGGAGATCGAGATCATCGCCTGCGCGCCGAGCATGCGCAGGAATGCGACGCGTTCTTCCGTAAACGAGGCGTCGGCCAGCCGGTTCTCGAAGTATAGGATGCCGTCGATCCGGCCGCCGTGGCGGATCGGCAGGCACATGACGGCGCGCGGCAGGTGCAGCTGCACGTACGGGTCGGCGGCAAAGCGAGAACCGCCCGTGATGCAGTCTTCGATCACCTCCGCGCCAGTGCGGATGACGTAGCGCAGCAGCGACAGCGGGAATTGCGGGTCGCTGGCGGCGTTCAGGTCCAGCGGGCGCGCTTGCAGGACGGTGACGCCATCGCCGTCTATATTGGCCTCCAGCTGGTAGCTGCCTTCGGACAGCAGCAGCAGGCGCGCTACCTGCCCGCCGGCGTTTTCGCACACGATGGCAATGAGGCGTGTCAGCACATTGCGCAGGCCGACTTCGTTCGACAGGATTTGTGCCGCCTTCAGCAGCGACACCAGGTCGAGCGCGGAACTGCCGTGCGTGTGGGAGACGGAATGCCGCTGCGTGCCGCGGCCATCCATCCTTGACAGCAGCGCGGCATGGCGCTCCCGCAGCTGCGCCACCTTGCCCTCCGCGCCCCACTGGCCGTAATGCGCGATGGCGTCTCCGATGAAGACGGCTGCCACGCGCGGCTGCCCCTGGTCGCACCAGCATTCGCCGCACAGTTCATTGCCCAGCGCTTGCATGTTGACGTAACCTGCCAGGCCAGCCGCGTCGATCGCCTGCTGGTAAAGGCGCGTGGCAAGCTGCAGATCGTCCCGGTAGCGTGCCATCTCGGCCATCACCAGCAGGTGCTTGGCAGCGCTATTGTCCGAGCCTTGCCTGGCCCACTCGGCGAGACTCGCTTGCAGCGTGCCGATCACGGCGCACAGATCGCCCGCATCGGTGCGCGCGGGAGCGCGCCGCAAGGCGCGGATCAGGATCAGCGCGGCGTAGAAGCTGCACTCGGCCACCTTGGCCTGGCCGCGCATGATCTGCGTGACGATGCCGAGCTGGCCGGCCAGCGGTTCGGCGTCGGCGTTGTCGAACAGGTAGGCGTTGCGGATCTTCCCTTGCAAGAAATAGGCGCGGTACAGGTGCGAGTCGCCATACCGTGCAAGGAAGCCTGCCTCGCTGAACGCCGCATCGTCGTAGCTGTCATGGCGCGGCAAGAGGCCCGTCAGGCACTTGATCGGCTGGACCGCGGCGGCGACGCAGCAATCGGCCATCGCCTGCTGGCCATTGGCGCGCATCAGCGCCAGGTCGTGCTCGATGTCGTGCATCAGGTGCGGCAGGTAGTCGCCGAGGATGATCCGGTCGGTGGCGCGCACGGCGGCTACCACGCCGACCTGCACGAAATCGGCGATTTCCAGCGCCCAGCCAAACGCTTCCTCGTACAGGGCGTCGGAGCTGCGCAGCGGCTGCGTCCAGTGGTTGCAGAGCGCGCCGAACATCAGCCCCGTGAGCGTGCGCGTCTGCAGGTTGGCGCGGCGCCTGGCCAGCGCCATCGCCATCGCGCCGAAGTGGTAGCCGCGCGCGATGTCGCCGCTGTACAGCGCCAGCATCATCGCGTAGCCGACATACGCGACAGCGCTGAAATCGCTGGTCCCCCGCTGCATGGACAGGCGCGTCATCGACACCACCATCAGCGCGCTGAGATCCTGCTGGCCGGCGTAGTAGCTGGCCATCCACAGGCCCTGCATCATCTGCATCGCGGCCACCGCGTCCGGCTCGCACATGTCGGCCGCCGCCAGCAAGGTCTCGGGCGCATGCGCGCCGGGCTGCCGTCCAATGTCGGCGAGAATGTCGGCGAAGCGCGTCTTCATGCGCGCCACCTCGTGCGGAATGTCGATGTCCAGCTGCGCCAGGCCGTCGCGCTGCACGGCGATGGCGTCGAGCAGGCGGCCCTGCAACTGATACTGGTGCGCCTGGATGGCAATGCAGCGTACCTGCTGCAAGGGGCTCAAGGTATGGGAGCGCACCAGTGGATAGATCGTCTCGGCGGCATCGAACTGGCCACACAGGTAGGCCGCTTCGGCGGCGCCCAGCTGCAGCTCGAGCCAGAGGCCGGCGTGGGCGTTCCATGCTTCCGCCGGCAGCAGGTCGAGACCGATGCGCATGTGCTCCAGGGTCGACTGGAACGCGGCGGAGCGCCGTGCCTTGACGCCGGCCTGGAGATTGAGCGTCGCCAGATGCACGCGCTCGCCCGCCTCGTCGATCAGCGCGCGGCCGGCGTTGAGCTGCTCGACGATGTCGAACAGCGTCTCGTCCTGGCGCTCCGGCGGCGTATGCAACAGGAGCAGGCGGCCGATGAGAAGATGGTTGGCCGCGCGCGCGCCGGCATCGGCGACCAGGTAGGCTGCCTGCTGCACCCGGTCGTGCAGGAAGCGGTAACTGACGCCGCTGTTGCCCGCGGCGGTGTCGCCATTGACGTATTTATAGCGTTCGTCGAGCGGCTGGATCAAGCCTGCCCTGAGCGCCGGCCATAGGTCTTGCTGCGTTTGCCGGGGAGCGCGGTCCACTGCCAGGGTGAGCGTGTCGAGCGTGAAGCGGTTGCCGCTGGAGGCGGCCAGTTGCAGCAGGTGCTGCGTCACGCCGGGCAGGCGGCGGATTTTCTCCAGCAGTACCTCGACCACGTTGTCGGCGTATCCGGCCTGTTCTATCGCGGGCAGGTCCCAGTCCCAGCAATCGTCGGCGGGCCGGTAGCGCAGGTGGCCCGCCTCGTTGAGCGCGGCGAGGAACTGGTTGAGGAAGAAGGGATTGCCGGCCGTCTTGCGGTAGCAAATGCTGGTCAGTGGCGCGCAGTAAGGCGCCGCCACGCGCACGGTGGCCGAGACCATTTGCGCCACCTGCGGCTCGGTCAGTGCGCTCAGTAACAGCGTCGACAGGCGCACGTCACGGGCGAGCAGCTTGTCGCGCAGCGCGCTGAGCGGATGCGCGGGGCCCACTTCATTATCGCGGTACGCGCCGATGAACAGCATGCAGCTCTTGTCGCAGGAGACCATCAGCAGCTCGATCATCCGCAGCGTGGCCGCATCGGCCCATTGCAGGTCGTCGAGGAACAGCACCAGCGGATGCCCGGCGCAGGCGAAGACTTCGACGAAGCGGGGGAAGAGGCGGTCCAGGCGCAGCTGGGCCTGTGCCGGCGGCGCCGCGGGCAGCGGGTCGGTGGGGCCGACGATCAAGGCCAGTTGGGGAATCAGCTCGACGATCACGCCCACGCCGCTGCCCAGGGCTTCGTGCAGTTTTTCGGACCATTGCCGCAGGGTTTCTTCTGGCTGGTCCAGCAACTGGCGCACCAGCCCCTGGAAGGCCTGGATCAGCGAGGCATACGGCACGTCGCGCTGGAGCTGGTCAAATTTGCCGGACAGGAAGCGGCCGCGCCGGGCGATGATGGGCTTTTGCACTTCGTTGACGACCGCCGACTTGCCGATACCCGAATGGCCGGCCACCAGCAGCATCTCGCAGGTGCCGGCGGCACTGCGCTCAAACGCCGCCAGCAGCGTGGCGATGGCATTCTCGCGCCCGTGCAGCGTTTGTGGCACGAGGAAGCGGCCGTCGTGGTCGGACAGCTTGAGCGCCTGCGCTGGCTTGTTCGCGCGGCAGGCTTCGAGGTCGCTGCGCAAGCCTTGCAGGCTCTGGTAGCGCTGATCGGCATTTTTTTCCAGCAGCCGCTGGATGATCGGCAGCAGCTGGCCAGGCAAGCTGGCCAGCGCCGGGTGCGACCAGTCCGGGCTGCGCGCAATGTGGCAATGCACGAGTTCCATCTCGTCGCCCGTCTCGAACGGCGCCTGGCAGGTCAGCATTTCGTACAAGGTGGCGCCGAGCGCATAGAAATCGGCGCGCCAATCGACCCGCCGGTTCATGCGCCCCGTCTGCTCCGGCGCCATGTAGCGCAGCGTGCCTTCCAGGGGCTGGAGATTGACGATGCCATGGCTTTCGCAGGGCAGTTCACAGGCGATGCCGAAATCGGTCAGCTGCAGCAGGCGCCGTTCGGCATTCCACACCAGATTGGAGGGATTGATGTCCTTGTGGATCACGCCCTGACGATGGACCTCGTCCAGCGCTGCGCACAGTTGCAGCGCGATGTCGAAAAAATCGTCCAGCGTCAATGCGGGCTGCGACGGAGTACTGCGCCCCGCCACCTGCGCGCGCAACACTTGGTCGAGCGCCAGGCCGCCGGTATCTTCCAGGATCATCGTCCAGCGCCCGCCGTGCAGCTGCAGCGCCAGCGGATGCGCCACGCCCGGATGGCGGCAGCGGCGCGCAATCGCAAATTCCCGCTTGAATTGTCCCAGCTGCTGAAAGGAGGGGAACGGCTGATTCGGCATCTTGACGATCAGCGCAGTGCCATCGGCGGCCCGGGCGCGGTAAACCCGCGAGCGCGTACCGCTGTGCAGCTGTTTGATGATCTCGTGGTCGAAAAGGGAGCGCATGGGCTGGGCTTAGCGGTACACAGACGGTTGCGGGAGCCTTGAGGCGCACATTTCGGAGTACTAGTTGATTGTTAGTATTATATCAGTAGGGAGTCGCGGGGGAGGGCGCGGGGCGATGGGGGCTGTTGTAAAAACGTCAGCGGCGGCAGGCACTGAGGGGGAGCGATGAGGGGATGCGGCACCAGCGCAACGTGGAAACTGGATAACGAGCATGATGGCGCACTTTGTACGCCATCGGAAAAAGAATGTGCAGGCTAATTCGTACAAGCAAATGGTTCGGTTTCCTTTTTTCATGCGTGTTCTGGCTCAGCGTGCTCGCGCCCCGCTTACCGGTAAATAGTCAGGTATTTCGCGGGAATGTCGAGTGGGTGGAGCATGCCTGCCAGCGCCAGGTTGATCAGCAGGGCGACCACCAGGCCGACTCCTGCCGGAACGCCAACGGCGAGTCTGCGCACCGTTCGGGAGTGCGCTTCGACTTGCCAATATGCGGCACAGCCCAGGTGCGTGAATAGGGCATACACTGCGAAGAAATAATACGGTGCAAAGAACAATTCATATGGCATCAGCACAAAACCGGCTGCGGCATAGTAAAAATTGGTGTCGAGCTTGAGCGCGGCGCGGCCGAACAGGACCGCGCCGACATGAAAAAGCAGGAACAGGGCCAGATAGATCCCTGAGCCGGCCTGCAGCCACGCTACGAACCCGCAGCGTTTTTTCCATCCCCGCAGCACCATCCATATTCCGCTGCCACATTGAAACAGCACGCACGCCAACAGCACCGGCTCGACGACGGCATTTCGATAGAGTGGCCGTGTCGCCTCCATGAAGGCGATGTGCGCATGGGCGCCGGTAATGGCCATCAGGTGATTGACAATATGCAGCAATATATAGGCCGCCAGGGCACATGCCGACAGGCGGTGAAATTTACGAATTGACATATGAATCCATGAGTGAGTGTGATTTTCCCTATGTTGCGCTGGGGCTCCATACCTCATTGAGGGCTACAGATATTGCACCGAAAATTTTCATTTATTAATAAATAAGCAATATCGCGCAAGGCGGACATGACAGCGGTATTCATGAGACTCCCTCGGTTGGCATCAGATGGAGGTAGTATCGTTTGGTTGCTTAAGCCGGTCTTGAACGTTTGCGACACGCAACAATATTTTTATGACGCTATCGGATGCTGTCCGCCTTGTTGCCTGCGCGTGGCGCTAGCCTCTTGTGTCCGAGCCTCGTTGGTGCGCAGCACCGTTTACTTTCCGCCGTTGCCGCCAGCCACCGGTGAAAAGGCGGGGCCTTTGACGCGCACTATTTGACAAAAGGGCTTGCCGTTCAAGACGGTATCTGACGGATATCCGGCTTGGGCATGGCGGACAGCGAGAGGGTGCGCAGCACTTCCAGGCCTGCCACGAAGGAGTGCCCGCAGTCGGGGTTCTGGCACACGCAGGTGATTTCCTTGAACATGGCGGACATCGTGCGGCTCTTGACGGCGCGGACGGTGTTTTCGCAATGCGGGCAGGGCAGGCCGATGACTCTCATTTCAGCTTTCTTTCCACTTGGTACAGGGCGCGACCGCGACCTGTCATGTTTTTCGACTGTATGCGTAAGCGCGACTTGACGAGCCATTCAGCCGCCTGATCGATACTTGCCAGCCCCTGGCGCTGGCGCACGAGTTCCAGCACCGCGCGCTCTTCGTCATTGAGGTGAATTTGATGGTCTGGCATTTTCTGTAACTTTAGAGTTGCTCAAAAGTGACTCGGTTTAAACGCTGCGACGCTGTACGCTGTCGATAGTGGCGTCATCCAAGGCGATCACGGCCAAGGCTTCACGCATCACGATCTGGCGCACCAGCACTGTAAGCTCTTCGCCCTGGTAGTTGGCGATCGAGGAAACAAGCTGGTGCTCGTAATCGTCCAGGCGTAGCATGACGCGGTGGCTGCGGATACGTTTTGCATCGGGGTACATGACGTGGTTCTTAGTGGATGGGTTTGGATGCGAGTTCGCGTTTGTAGTCCGCCAGGCCGCGCAGGATCAGAAAGCGCAGGAACCATGCACGGGATCGTTGTTGCGCGGCGGCAAAGCCTTCGACTTCCACCACTTCATCAGGCGCCAAGCGGACGCCCAACGGTTGCGAAGTGACGCCCTTGGCAGTGCGCCCGGTTTTGGATATGTTTTTCATAATGTTATGATGTGTAATCGCTACAGGATGGCGTAAATATGGTGTCTAAAAACGCGCTAATCAATAAAAAGATGTGAGTATGAGCATGTTTGGTGAAAGATTAAAGCGAGAGCGTCAACGTCTGGGCATGAATCAAGATGACTTCGCAGCGGTTGGCGGGGTCAAAAAGCGCGCTCAAATTTCGTATGAAAAAGATGAGCGATCCCCGGATGCTGTCTACCTATGTGCGCTATTAGAGATTGGCGTAGACGTTTGGTATGTAATGACTGGCAGCGTTTCAGCTGCGGCGCTCAGTCCGGATGAAAGTGAATTAGTTTCGGGTTTCCGGAACCTAGATGCACGCGGACGAGCTGGTGTTCTTGGAATGATTGGCGGCATGCGCCTGCCAATGCCCCAGGCATCTCTTGCAGGGAATGCCCCACACGTTGAAACCCACGGCAAGATTGGGCAAAATTTCGTGGGGAATATCATTGGGCCGCAGACTTTTAATGTGGCCGGCAGCGGACGAAAAAAGGAAAAATAGTCTGCAAATGATTCACCTTCTTATGCTTATTGTAATTGCTGCCTGTTTGCTTTGCATAATTTCCAGCAGCTGTAATTCTCGGAAGCGAGCGTTTGAAGCAGGAAAATTGGAAGGCTCAGTTTGGCATCATATCCAAATCTAGTTCTTTTGGCAGGTGGTTCTTTAACTTTTCTAACGTCTGCTCCTCGTCGGGAATTTGGTCTCGGCCGGCATCTTTCGTTCTGAAAAAGTCATCTCCTAGCGGAAACAAGTTTAAGTTTAGTCTCAATTCGCTATCACGGTCTCGCCTTCATTTTTCGAAAGTCCCGAAATTCAAAAAATTGCATACATGGAGTGGATTAAATGAGCATGGCTATTACAAAGGCGAGCTTCGAGGAACTTCTCGTTGACCGACAGGTTAGGGTTATGGCGTTGTTCGGGAAGTGGGGTACGGGCAAGAGCCATATGTGGAAACTCCTGCGTGCTACCTCGCGTGATCCCGAGATAAAATCGGCGCTCTACGTATCGCTATTTGGGGCTGCATCGGTAGGAGAATTAAAGTTGAAGCTCTGCCAATCTGCAATGCCCTTGCTTGAGAAGAAAGGTCCTAGAGCGGATGCTGTGAAAGGTGCAATCAACACAGCAAAGATAGCTGTACAGTCATTTTTTAAGCTCGGCTCAGCCCTAGACGAACTTACCATGCTTGCCATTCCAGCATTGGTACGGGATAAGTTTATCGTAATCGACGATATAGAACGGAAGCACGACAAGCTTGCTATCGACGAAGTCTTAGGGTTCATCGACGACTTCACGCAAAATTATGGGTGCCGGATTTTGCTGATACTAAACACTGATCAGCTGGCCGACAAGACTGTATGGGATAAGTTTAGGGAAAAGGTCATTGATGCAGAATTGCGGTTGGATACGACGTCGGCCGAAGCCTTCGACATTGCCGTCCAGCTTTCCCCAAGTCAGTTCGCGCCGAAGATTCAACCGGCGGTAGAAGCTTGTGGACTCACCAATATTAGAATTATTCGCAAGATTATTCGAGCCGTAAATAACATCCTTTCCGGGAATTCAGCACTTCTCGATGACGTTCTGAACCGCATGATCCCCTCTACTGTGCTTTTGTCTGCTATCCATTACAAAGGAATTGAGGACGGTCCCACCACTGCTTTCGTTCTTGATTCACAATCTTCTATCAGTCGCCATTTCGAACGGCGCGAGCGGGCGGAGCGTGGTGAGGATGCATCCGATGAGGACAAACTCCATGCGCGATGGGAGCTTTTGCTTAATCGTCTAAATATTTCGCACACTGATGAATACGAAATACTCGTGTCCGACTACCTGAGCGCAGGCCTTGTTGATCGCTCTTCAGTCGATGCGATTATCGGTCGCTATAGTCAGGAACGGCGACGTGCAGGCGCACAGGCACGAGCGCGAGAGTTTATTCAGTCCACGATTTGGGATCCAGAACTACCGCCTAATGAGATTCTGAAAACCGCCCAATTAGTTCTCGCCGACGTTCAGTATCTCGATTGCTATACGGTCACTTCATTGCACGATCTCTTGGCGAACGTGGAGGGAGGAAAAGAGGTTGCTGGACAGATGATCACCCTTTGGATCGAACACTTGCAGAAAATTGCGGCAGCCCCAGGTGCTGATCCTAGTCAATTCGAACTCAGTAAATGGACTAACCAAAATGTGCATCCATCAATCGTGTCCGCTTTTTCAGAGGCTCGCGGTCATGTCGAGCAGCGACGCACCTTACTGGACGTAATCCTTATCCTTGCCGAGAGAGACGCATGGGGCCATGCCGACGAGGCTGTTATCCAAGCGGCGACCATAGATGATTTCAAGCAAACAATTCTGAGCCTTCGTGGCGAACAGCTCAGGTTGTTCCTGCTTAAAAACATGGACTTATACGCTAATCGCAATAGTTATGAAAAACACTTCGGCTCCGGTCCTAATAATTTCCTTGAGGCATGCAAGAGAATTCGTGTTGAGTACGCAGGTACTCGCTGGGAGGGTTTGATCGAAAATGTGTTCAAAAGTGTCAACCTTGATGCCGACCTAAATCGGGAGTAGCACACCGCCTTGGCATAGCGAGGAAGACATCCAAAGTTTATAGGTTTGACGCTGAGCTTACGTAGAGCTTTCAGCTTGGGGATTCGCATAGCGGGGCCTGTGTCGGAATGGCAGACCTGACCTTTAAACGCATGAGCCTCAAACGTAAGAAACGCAAGGAAAGTAGAAAATATTTAAGTCTAGTTTGTTTGATTTATGTCTATTTAAGGGTAAATATGGGAGATTTTTTGAGGCGAGTGCGAGGTGATGAAATTCCAGGTCCCCTTCGCCGTGAATTTACTAAAAAGAAATGGAATGACGAATTTAAAAAATGTATTGATCCAGATGTGGAAGATTTGGCTTTGTTTAAATCTGGGGTGCTGGTCAGTGATAAGTTAAAAAACATTAGAAACTCTCTAAAGCTTTCAAATTCTTCGTCGCTTTCGGCAACCACTAAACTACGAGCATTTGTTGCAATGGCGAACCATGAATTTATTGTTAATGCTAAGCGTACTCACGAAGCTATGGGGAAGCTTGCGAAAGAGTTGCAAGAGCGCGAAGTTAACGGTTATGGCTTAGAAGATTTAACAAATATTAAACTTAAATTAAAAGGAGGTTTCGCTTGGGGGCCAAATGAGATAGTCGAAGGTTTAGTTGATGGTATGGAAATTCCCATTAGATTTGCGCTTCAAGGATCCCCGGTGTTGAGTGGGGCGCCGAAGATGAATTTGGTCGCGTGGAAGGAAATGGCCCATGAGCTTAATTTAGGAACTTTATATCGTATGATCGAAGACATATGGAATGATTGTCTTTGGAATGGATATGTGTCGGCAGACGAGGCGGGCGTGATTTTGTTTCTTCCGACTGATCTCGATGTGGTAAAAAGTTACAGTCTTGGCCTTGCACGGAGAAATTCGTTGAGTGGCACATTTAATATTTTAAGTGCGAAATATTACCGAGAGTTATATGATAAAGGAATTTTTCCTAACATTAGGGAGGTGAAGTCAATCGAGCGCAAAGGTAAGCATCAGGTTATAAAGGTTTCAAAAAATGAAAATCCATCTGATGCATATCAAGACTTGATGGCAATGTGGGCATTTGCATCGGAACCATATTACACTGAATTGCTTAATGAGGCTCAACCAAAACTTGCTGGTTTAAATTTATCGCTTCTCACCCGCGTTTGGACAGTAATATCACAAACTTCTCAAATTCTTCTTCGAAAATTAACGGAAAAGCATAACTCCGCAATTAACCCTGACGCATTGCCTCACGCCTGGTTCCCTGAGTATGTGCCGGTTATACAAGTGACTGCACTGGTTGATGCATTGTCTGTCGCAACAGGCATTAATCGAATCGAGGCTGCTCGGGCAGTTGAGTTTTTTACTTATCGAGGAGCGGGCGATCAAGAAATTTGGGCCCAACCATTAATTCCAGTTGGCAATGTTTCTGTTGCGCCATATTTTCCAGCAATAGTTAGTCCGAATCTTAGGCGTCTTATAGATGTTTGGATGAAACAAGCTGGTGTGGATTTGGGTAGGCGTGGGCCAGAATTTGAAGCTCATATTAGGGCAAGTGTATCAGAGTCGATTAAAACTTCGCCATTATTGGCAAATTTTTCTAAAAGCCTTTCAGATGATTATACATTTAAACCTGTAGGTAGTCGTTCAGAACAAATTGATTTGCTATTCTTTATCGGTAAGACCGTCTTTGTAGCGGAAGCTAAATGCATATTAGAGCCAGTAGACTCCAAAGGCGTTGCTATGCATCGTAAAACTGTGAATGGTGCTGCTATACAGGTACTTCGAAAGGCGCGCTCTATCGAGGAAAATAGGTCTGATTTTGTTGATTCCATGAGGAAATTTGGCTGGGATATTTCCGCGAATTTTGAAGTGATTTCGTTGGTTATTACAAGTTCGTCTAGTCATGTTGGCTTTGAATCACAAGGTGTTCCCGTAATTGATGAGCTGATTCTCGGCCGCTTCTTTGATGGATGCATTGAAAATGTAGCTCTGGCAGGTGATGGTTTGAAGGTCGTGAAGAAAATCAATACTATTTTCTATTCGACCGTAGAAGAAGCAGAAAAAATAGCTACTCAATATTTCAAATCGCCACCGCAATTGGAGCGATTTTTTAAAGGTGTGCAACCCCGCATAGTGCCAATATATCCCGTCGATAAAGATGATTGGGAAGGGCTTATATCATCGTTTGAATGCTTTCCTTTAGGTGGTCCTTGGGAAGATGATGCGAAAAGTGATTTGGCCGAGGCAGTGTAAGGCAATTCTATGGATTGATGCTCATAAAAAATTTAATGAGTATGGCAATGACTGTGTTTTTTTTGCTGAATTGTTGTTTCAATATTTCATCTCTATGACAGAAGCGATTTTTGATTGATGCGAACTGTTTGGCTGAGTTTGATTTTCATAGCACTATCCTTGGAAATCGTCGTTTACGGTTTCCAAGATTCCTCTTTATTCTCTTTGATGATATCGCGCACTTCTTGAATCTGCTTCCAGTAGTTGATTGACGCTCGTTTTGCGGCTTGCCTACTTTTGTAGAGATGTTCTAATATTTTGAGTTTGGTCTTGCTGCCAACCTGTTCCTGCCCCGCCTTTTTCTTCTTCGCCGCCACATCCTTCCACTTGGCCACCACGCCCGTGATGCCTTCGTCCGGGTCTTTCTCGTTCTCTCGTTCCGCCTCGACCGCTTCCGTCTTCGTTTCAAACTCCACCCGCGTGGTAAAGCCGCTGCCGCCCAGGCTGTGCGTGACCTTGACCGATAGCCATTCGGTGGCGTCGATCTCGGGCTTGAACCCTTTGACTGTCACGGGCGATTGCGGGAACACGGCCGGGTTGCCCAGGGCGAGGTTCATTTCAAAGGTGGCCAGGCCGCGCAGGATGCGCTGCCATTCGGCCACGGCCGCCGCGCGCGCGTCTGTTTCGTTGGCGAAGGTGGCCCGTAGGCGCTTGCTGTTGCCGGGCACGCCGGCCACGACGCTGCGGCGGCGTGCGTAGCGCTCGTCGTGCCAGAAGGCGCGCACGCCCGTGTAGGCATCGCTTTCGGCGCTGTGGTAGCGGTGGCCATCGCCCAGGGCGCGCGTGATGGGAATGACGGGCAGCGCCTTGCCGCTGGCGGTGCGGCTCTGGTTGATGGGGATAAAGAGCAAAGTGTCGTTCTTGACGGTGGCCACCGCGTGGTATTTCCTGCCCCGCCGGCGCAGGAAGGCCGCATCGCTTTCATGGGTCTGGTCGATGTGCTCGACGGCGGTATCGCGCAGGTGCGCCGATACGCCAGACGCCAGCTCGTTGCGAAAGGCAATCGCCTCGATGATGGCGCCCAGGGTGGTCTTGTGAAAGCTGTGTTCCTGCTGCTGTTTGAAGGTGTCGATCAGGTTGGCCGACCTGGCGCGCAGAGTAGGCGACCGCCACAGCCTGGCTCTTGGTCGTCACAGGCTCGTCGGCAAAGCCAAGTGCGTTGCACAGGCGCTCGATTTCATCCTCGGTAGGAATGCGTCCGCGCGAGGCGGCAGGCTTGGGACGGCGCACGTCGCTGGTCGGACTGGCCGCAAGCCATTTCCATTCCCTGCGCGCAGTCGTAAAAACGTGGGAAAGCAAGTTCAGTTCACGATTCACGGTGGCGCCAGTGACCGTGTTTTCCCCGGTCATGCGCTGATCGCGCCAGGTGCCGAGCAGCTCTGGTGTCAAGTTGGCCAGCTTGATATCTTTGATTTTCACGCCGCCAATGACCACTTCGCCGATGGCATTGAGCCGCAGCCTCTCCCAGCGCTCGCCGCGCTTGTGGATGGAGACTTCTTCCAGGTATCGGTCGAATGCGTCGCCGCAGCTTTTCCCGACGACGATGCCGCTGTCGGCGCCGCGCCGGATTTCGGTTTTGCGTTCCGACGCCCAGGCCGCAGCTTCGGCCTAGGTGCTGAATGTCTTAGATTCCCGTGTGCCGAGGATGGCGATCTCCGCCCGCCAACCGCCAACCCGTTTCCTGAGTGAAGCCATGCATCCCTCTCGTTGAGGCGTAATCACGGCGTAAGTCTGGCGTAATCGCTACCGGTTTTTGTCGGGTTTAATCTGTATCAAGGGAAATGTCGGGACGTAAAAAAGCCACTAACCCGTTGATTGTATTGGGTTTAATGGCTTTTTTGATGTTTCTGAATTCTATGCGCTGGTGCCCGGAGCCGGAATCGAACCGGCACGCCCTTACAGGCGGGAGATTTTAAGTCTCCAGTGTCTACCAGTTTCACCATCCGGGCAGCGCGGCGAGATTCTAGCACAGGTGATGCCCATAATGCCATCTTGTGCCTGAGCCAGGCTGTCCGGTTTGCGCCGGACAGCTTGGTTTTACCTGCCTGCCGTCAGAACGTCGCCTTGAACTGCACCCCGTACGTGCGCGGTTCGTTGATGATGCCCGTCAGGTTGTCAAAATCGATGGCGCCCAGCGACTGGATCTGGTTGGTGATGTTGCGGCCGTAGGCGGAGATTTCATATTTGTCCCATTTGTAGCCGACGCGCAAGCCGCCTTCCAGCAGTTCCTTGGCCTTGTATTCCTTCGCTTCATACAGGAAGAAGTTGTAGCTGGTGCGATAGGCCCAGTCCGTGTAGGCGTAGAACTCGCCATTGGCAAGGGGAATGCTGTATTTCAGGGTGAAATTGGTCTGCCACTCCGGCGCGCGGGGCAGCGGGTTGCCGTCGATGTAGGCCGTGCCCTTGAACGGACCGACGGGATCGGTGACGGTGCAGCCGCTGGCCGGGTTGTTTTGCGCGTTGCCGCAGCTTTGCACGAACAGTTTCTTGTCCTGGATTTCCGTGTGGTTGTAGCTGCCGCCCAGGGTCATGCTGAGCGAATCGCTGAGATTCGCCTGGAAATCGAGTTCCACGCCACGGCCCGTGGCCTTGTCGGCATTGATCAGCTGGTTCATGTTGACGGCGCCGCTGCCGGCCGTCAGCTGCTTGTCCTTGACGCGGTACTGGAACACGGCCACGCTGAGGCGCGCGCGCTTGTCGAACAGGTCTTGCTTGATGCCCGCCTCGACGGACAGCGCTTTCTCGGCGCCCGCAAACGAAGGGCGGTCGGCCAGGCCGTTCAGGCGGCCCTGCATCGACGGCGCGCGGTAGCCGGTGGCGATGCGCGCGTAGGCGTTGGTTTCCGGCGTGAGCACATAGGTGCCGCTCAAGTCCCAGCTGACGTTGTGCGAGGTGTCGTGCAAGTTGAATGGGCCGGCCGTGGTCGCTTCCACGCGCTTGGCCGAGAAATCCTTCTTGTCGCTCGTGTAGCGCAGGCCGGCGCGCAGTTTCAGGGCGTCCGAGACCGTGTAGTTGAGCGAGCCGAAGGCCGCATACGATTTCGAGCTCTGGTTTTGCGTGGCGTAGGCGCTGTTTTGCGGATTGCCGGGCGCCAGACTGTCAAAGCTGATGCTGTCGATCTGGATATCTTCCTTGAAGTAGAACAAGCCGCCTATCCATTGCAGCGGACCGCGGGCAGACGATTCGGCGCGGAATTCCTGCGAAATCTGCTTGTGGTTGGGGATCACGTCGGCCGTTTCCACGACGAAGGGGATGAAGCCAGGGCCCATCGGCGGGGCGTACACGGCGCCATAGCCGCCGTCGACGTCGGCGCGGCTGAAGAAATCGAGTTTTTCGTAGCCGGTGATCGAATGCAGGGTGACGCCGGGCAAGTCCCATTTCAGGCGCATGCTGCCGCCCTTGGTTTTCAGGTGCTGGCGGTTGATGCCGTCGGTCGGATAGGAGTTGTAATCGAAGTTGTCGACCAGGTCATTCGTGCCCTGTTTCAGGATGTTGGCGCGGAACAAAGTGGCCGTGCCGTCGAGGTTGCGCGCATGCACGTTGAACAGGGCGGTGAAATCGCGCGTGGGCTTGACCAGTACCTGCAGGCGGGCGGCGCTGTCTTCATAGCCTTCGAAGTCGCGCGTGCCGGTAGGGCGCGGGTTGTGCACGCGGTCGTCGCGGCGCTGCGTCTGGCCGGAAAAGCGCAGGGCCACCGTGTCGCTGACGGGCACGTTGAAGGCGCCTTCCAGGTTCTTCATGCCATCCTTGCCGAAACCGCCGCTCAGGTAGCCTTCCGTCTTGAAGACGGGCTTGGCGGAATCGAACTTGATCACGCCGGCCGGCGAGTTGCGGCCGAACAAGGTGCCTTGCGGGCCGCGCAGCACCTCGACCTGATCCACGTCAAATACGGGAAAACCCTTCAACATGGCGTTTTCCTGCACCACGTCGTCCATCACCAGGCCTACCGGTTGCGAGGCATTCAGGTCGAAGTCGGTATTGCCCAGGCCGCGAATGTAGAAACGGGGAAAGGTACGGCCGTAATCCGATTCGACGGAGACGCTGGGCGAACGGCTGTTGAGGAAGCGGATGTCGGCGCCGCCGGCCGTCAGGGTGTCGAGCTTATCGCCCTTCAGGGTGGCGATGGACATGGGCACGTCCTTGATGTTTTCCGCGCGCCGCTGCGCCGTCACGATCACCGTTTCCAGCTGGCCAGGACCGGCCTGCGTCACCGGGGCGGCAGGCGCGTCGGTGGCTGGCGGCAGGACGCTGTCTTGCGCCATCGCCTGCAGGGGGAAGGCGGCAGTGATTGCCAGGGCAATCAGGGTGTGGCGTACTGTGCTGGCGCGTGTGCTGGCATGCGGTGTCATCATGAAACGGCTCCTGTCGGTGAAGGTTGTTGGGGCGCTGCAAGCTGGCGCTGGCCAGCTGGACGAAAAATCATGCTAGCACGGAAAGTTTTGGTATTCATGCCATTTTTCAGGCGCGCTCATTCATATGTTTTTCGACTGAATACGCGAATAAAATCGTATTTGTCGTCAATATTTGGCGGGTGCATAGTGGAGTGCCGGCAGGCTTGCGCGAGCGCAAAGTGGCCTGGCATGGCGATGGCGGTTTCCTGCGGAAACGCAAACAGAGGGAGGGCTGTGGCCGCGCGGCCCGCGCCCGGGCACTGGAAATACAACAGCTGCCGCGGATTTTTTTCGGCAGGGGCGTGTTGTTGCTGCGCGACAGGGGACGGTGCCGGTGGCGGCCATCCCCTGTGCGGATCAGCCGGGAATCGGCGTGCCCTGGTGAAAAATCATTTGCCAGCGGCCATCGCGCCACTTCCACAGCGAACTGCGCAAGCTGGCGCTGGCGGGCAGGGCGCCGCTGGCGTGGCGCTGCGAGCGGTAGGTCACCAAGGCCACATCCTCGGCCAGCAGGCGGGCTTGAAAATCGCTGATGCTGCGCGGACAAAAATCTTCTGCCGGCAAGTCCGCCAGGGTCGCGGCGCGTGTCCAGAGCTTGCCCGAGCTGCCGAATTCGACGAACTCGTCGGCTAGCAGCGCTGCCATCCTGGCGCTGTCGGCGCGCACGGCCTGGCTTTGCAGCGCCGCTTCCAGCGCTTGCAGCTGCGCCGCCAGGCGTGCGCTGTCCTGCATCTGGTTCGGCGTGTGGTCCATTGCCAAGGTCTTCAGATGGGAAACGCGCCCGCGCCCGACACATTCAGGCAGGCGACCTTATCGCTGGAAAAATACTTGATTTGCCCCAGGCCGATGGCGTAGCAGCCGTCGCTGAGCGGGGAAATGGGGCCGGTGAGTTTTTCACCGCTGATCAGGGTCACCACCCAGGGCGTGGTGGCCGGTTTGCCCGCGTGGGCCAGTGCGTGTTGTACCAGGTCTGACATGGAGCCTCCGATGGAAATCAAAGCTCGATGATAGCAGTGCCGCGCGGGCTTGGGCGATGCCGTGCCGGCCTGGCGCATGGGCTGCGCCATGGCCGCCGCGGCAGGCATGGCGGGGCTTCATTATTTATTTGCATAATGGCAATTAAGTGATATAGTTGACAAGCACTCCTGGCGAAAAAGCTTGGCAAGGCAATGTTGATTGATCCTTTTCTGCCGTGCTGCGTTTGTTCCGCCGGCGCCGCGCGCACTACTTTTGAAAGCCGCACCATGTCCAGCCAGTACCCTGACGCCCCGCCCCGCTTTTCCATGCCCCCGCCGCCGGTCACCAATACGCCGCTGGAATTCATGCCCACGCACGATCTGTCCTTCTGGGACAGCGATGTGACGTCGGGCTGCATGGTGTCGCTCGATGCCGCCGTGTCGTTCAAGGATGGCTACCCCTCCTTGCGCATCGACCTGCCAGCCGGCTTGCCTGCCGGTACCGTCGTGAAAGTGGGCACGACAGGGGCTGCCGGCAAGGGCCAGCCGCGCATCCCGTTCAACTGGGACTTGCAACGCTTTTCCTTCGCGCTGCGCTCGACGAATGCCGCCATCATGCAGACGGGGGGCATGATTTACCTGGGCAACAGCGATTACAGCAGTTTCTGGTCCGGCTTCCTGAATGCCTTGCATTACGGCGGTTCCGCCGCCGCCGACACCTTGATGTTCGTCAACAATGAGTGGTGGGTGCCCAAGCTGGCCACGCCGCTCGATAGCGAGGGCACGCCCACGGCACAAAACCTGTCACGCGGGAAATTTACCGTGCAGCTGACCGCCGCCACGACGCAGCCGGAAACCATCTGGCTGGGCATGCTTGCGGCGTTGCCGAAGCGTAAATTGCCCACCGTCATCTTGTCCTTTGACGATGGTTATGCGTCCTGGGATACGTATCTGATGGAGCGGCTGAAATACTATGATTTGCCGGCCTCGTTTGCCATCGTCACGTCCCTGCTGGGGCAGCCAGACTACATGTCGGCCGAGCGCATGAAGGCGCGCTTCGACGATCCGTCGCGCCTGTTCGACTTTACTTTGCACCAGAGCGTGCACGACAATGTGGCGGTCCAGGGTTCGGCCCAGTACGTCACTGCGCTGCAGGTGGGGCGGGACAAGATGCGCGCCGCCGGTATCGGCGGCGATGGGCCATCGCACCATGCGTGGGTCGAATCGCTGTGGACGAATACGGCCATCAACGCCATGCGCGCCGCCGGTTTCCTGTCGGCGCGCGGCGCCGGCTATACGGCCGAGCGCGGCTTCGACCAGATGTTTTTCACTGGCAACGACAAGGATGCCTACATCCTCAACACCTCCACGGTCAACCTGACAAACGACGCCAGCTTTGCGCAAGTCCAGGCGGCGATCCAGACGGCGGTGGGCGACGACAGCTTTGTGTTTGTCAACGGCCACGATATCGTCAGGACGCCAACGTCCGATTACCAGACCTCGTATGCGGTCATCGATGAATTGCTGGCATGGCTGGCGGGGCAAGTGGCTGCCGGCGCGCTGCAAGTGGTGTCGCATAGCCGCTGGTTTGCCGATACGACGGGCAGGGTGACGGACCGGCGCTGATCGCCCCGGGAGCAGGGCTGCGCCGACGCCTCAGGCGTCGGCCAGCAAGTTCTTCGGCAGGGCCACCGATACCAGCTTCCAGTGCCACAGGCCGTCGCGCGCCAGCGTCAGTTCGCCGATATGGCTTTTGCTGTGGGCGCGCTGCACCACGACGCTGTCCCAGGAGGTGTAGCGCAGTTTGTAGTCGGGCTTGGTATTGCGCTTGCGGCCGCTGATGTCGCTGACCTTGGCGAGCGGTTTTTCGTAGCGGTCATTGAGCTTCATCAAGGCGACGATGCCTTCGGGCATCAGCATGGTATCGAGCAAGGGGTCGATGACGTCGGGACTGATGTCGTCGGCCACTTCGGGCGCCGAAAACAGGGTGTGCAGTTGTTGCCCGAGGCTGCCGCGCAACTGGGGCAGGTCGATATGCGCAGCGAGGGCCTGGGTATCCTCGTCCATCGTTGCCGTGCGAATCTTGTTCATGGTGAAATACGGGCTGCCATAGAAGACGCCAGCCAGCGCGACCAGTGCCACTACAGCGAGAAGCATCATTCTTTTCATCGTGCGATCTCTCGGATGCCTGGCGACCCGGTGCGCCTGAAGTGTTGGCATTCTACATAATATTTCCCAAAATCAATATAGAGGTTTAAGTAAGTGTTGTTTTAGATCAAGTTTCTTTAAAGTAATTCCGGCGGCAAGGTGATGTCCGTCAGTTTCCAGTCCCAGATGCCATGGCGGCGCAGCAAAAACTGGCTGGCGGCGGGCCCGGCGCCGCTGCGCCGCAGCACCACTTCGTTCCACGAGCGGTACGCCATGCCGAAGTCGTGGCGCTTGCCGTCCGCCCCGTGCTTGCCATGCAGGATCAATACCGTGATGCCGGGCGGCGAGACGATGGTGTCGAGCATTTCCTTGAAATCGTCCTCATTGGCCGTTTCGCCGGCCGCCCGCAGCTGGCGCGCCACGCTGGCGCGCACGGCGGGCAGGTCGGCCTGCTGCGCCAGGTTTTCCAGGCGCACGGATTTCGCCGCGATACTGATGCGGTACATGGCGATATAGGGGCTGACCCAGGTGAAGCCGATGGCGGCGACGGTAAAAATGAGCGCGGTGGCGTACTTTCTTTTCATGCTATGGCTCGTTGGGTCGCAGCTTGCACGCGGGGGTCAATAGCCGCCAAGGATCTGGTATTCCAAACCTTGATTTCCTGCGCTGCGTATCTGGATCCGGATTTTCCGGAAGGTGACTTCCGCGGGAAAACTGGTGATCTCAAACGACAAGTCTTGCGAAAACGACGGCCGTGCCAGGTCGCCTGCATATTCTCTGTAGGCAATGCGCAAGGTGTGATTGCTGTAGCCCTGGTATAGCAACTGCGAATTGATGGACCTGTCGATAGGCGCGGTTTCCACTCCCGGGCCGAATTTGATGCCGGGGTTGACATCTTCGTGCCACCACATCAGATCGCTGGCGACCATCACCTGGTCCAGCAGGCCATCATTGTTGCGGTCGGCAAAACAGGCATTCCTGGTCATCCCGGGCAGCAGCATGTTGAAGACCTGGCGTTCGGTGCAGTAAGCGGGCTTGCCTTCAATATCGGCGCGGTACAGGAAGTCGCCCTCGATGACGGCAACGCGGCCGCCGCCGATGGACACGGCGCGTCCATCGTAGATCTGATAGCCCGTTTTGCTTGTGTATTGGAATGTGGACAATAGCGCTTCACCAGCAGTGACCTTTGAAACGATGTTCAGTTGCGGATCATGGCCGATGCGCTCCATCGTGCGGGTCGTCTCGCGGACTTCCATGGTGGCACATCCGCTGAGTAGCAGCGCAGCGATGGCGACGCGGTATAACTTTTTCATTGATTTCCTTGTTTGTCTTGGGCGCGCTCATGCACAAGCCGGCGCGATTAAGGGGAAGGGTAGCTAAATATTGCCAAATGATAAGTTCAGTTGCCTATGAAAGAAAGGGAAAATGCGCTTTTTTCCATTGTGACGGCCGATGGCGGACCTCGATCAGCTGGATGGGCGGCGGATGGTGTAGCATTCGTGCCGGCGCGGACCATCGCGCCGCAATATTGAGGACAACCATGAATATCACTATCAATCAGGTGCTGCAGTCGTATATCGACCCGCTCACCGCCAGCGAGTACGCGGCGCTCGAGCGCAGCCTGCTGGCCGAAGGCTGCCGCGATGCGCTGGTGCTGTGGAACGACGTGCTGATCGACGGGCATAACCGCTACGCCATCTGCCGCCAGCACGGCATCGAATTCAAGACCATCCAGAACACCAGCTTTACCTCGCTCGACGACGTCATGCTGTGGATGATCGACAATCACCTGGCGCGCCGCAGTGTATCGGACTTCCAGCGCGGCGTGCTGGCCCTGCGCAAGAAGGAAATCGTCGCCGCGCGCAGCCCGGCACCCGTCAGCGCCCAGGATGCGCCGGAAGGCGAAAACGCGCCGAAGGCACCCATGAGCACGCGCGAAGAGGTGGCCAAGGCGGCGAGATTGAGCAGCAACCAGATCAGCCAGATCGAGAAGATCCAGAAGGCGGCGTCGCCGGAACTGGTGGAAGCCGTCCGTTCGGGCACGATCTCGATCAATGCGGCGGCCACCGTGGCATCCCTGCCGCCGGAAGAACAGGTGGCGGCCGTCGCCGGCGGTAAAAAACTGCTGCGCCAGGCGGCCAAGGAAATCCGCGAACAGCGCGCCGCCACGCGCACGCCGCGCGAGCCGAAGGTGCATGTATCGCAGGACACGCCGGAAACGGGCAACGAGCCGTGGGCGGAGAACGCGGCCCAGGCGCCGTCCGAAACGGAACGCCTGCGCGGCGAGATCGCCAGCCTGAAACAGAAGGTGGCGCAGCTGCAGGCGGAAAATGTGGAGTTGAACCAGCGCATCGCGGCCCTGATTGACGCATCCTGATCTGGAGTTTTGGCATGTTACATAGCAGTGCCCTGTTTGCCTCAGTTGCTGTCGCCAGTATTCCCGTGCTGGCCGCACCCGCTGTTTCTGTCAAGGACATGGCCCGCTGGCAGGCGCAGGCGGCCAATGTCAGCATCGCGCGCGACACCTGGGGCGTGCCCCATGTGACGGGCAAGACGGATGCGGACGCCGTGTTTGGCCTGATGTATGCGCAGGCCGAGGACGATTTCCCCCGCGTGGAACTCAATTACATCAACGCCATGGGGCGCCTGGCGGAAGTGGAGGGCGAACGGGAGCTGTACCGCGACCTGCGCATGAAGCTCTTCATCGACCCGCTTGAGCTGCAGGCGCAGTACCGCGCCAGCCCGGCGTGGCTGCGCAAGTTGATGGACGCCTTTGCCGATGGCCTGAACTTTTACCTGGCCACGCATCCGCGCGTCAAACCGCGGCTGATCGCGCATTTCGAGCCGTGGATGGCCTTGAGTTTCAGCGAGGGCAGCATCGGCGGCGATATCGAATCGATCAACCTGGCGCAGCTCGAAGCGTTTTACGGCCAGCAGGCCAGTCCTGCCGCCGTGGCGCTGGCCAGCATCGAGACCGGGTTGGATCCCGAGCCCAGCGGCTCGAACGGTTTCGCCATCGCGCCCGCCATCACGAAAAATGGCCATGCGCTGCTGATGATCAACCCGCACACCTCGTTCTACTTCCGTCCCGAAGTGCAGGTCACCAGCGGCGAAGGCTTGAACGCGTATGGCGCCGTCACCTGGGGCCAGTTCTTCGTCTACCAGGGTTTTAACGAGCGCCTGGGCTGGATGCACACCTCGGGCGGCGGCGACGTCATCGACGAATACCTGGAAAGCATCGTCGACAAGGACGGCGCCTGGTTCTACCGCTATGACGGCGGCTTGCGGCCCTTGAAAACCGTGCCCATCACCTTGCCCTACAAACTGGCCGATGGCGGCATGGCATCGAAGACCATCACCGTCCACTACAGCCACCACGGCCCCATCGTGCGCGCGCACGATGGTAAATGGGTGGCCGTGCGCCTGATGCATGAACCGTTGAAGGCTTTGATGCAGTCGTACACGCGCACCAAGGCGCGCGATTATGCTGCGTTTTATCAAACGATGGAATTGCGCACGAATTCGTCGAACAACACGGTGTATGCGGATGCGGATGGCAATATCGCCTACTTTCACGGCAATTTCATCCCCGTGCGCGACCCGCGTTTCAACTGGAAGCAGCCTGTCGACGGCAGCGACCCGGCCACGGAATGGAAAGGGCTGCATACTGTGGCGCAAACCATCACCCTGTTCAATCCGAAGAATGGCTGGATACAGAACACGAACAACTGGCCGTATTCGGCGGCTGGCGCCCACAGCCCGCGCCAGAGCGACTATCCCGCCTACATGTCCGTGTACGGCGAAAACGCGCGCGGCCTGCATGCCGTCAAGGTTTTCCAGAACCAGAAGGATTTCACGCTCGACAAGCTGATCGCCGCCTCGTACGACAGCGAACTGACGGCCTTCGAAGCGTTGTTGCCGCCCCTGTTCGCGGCATACGATGCGCTGCCGGCGGGCGACGCGCTCAAGCTGGCGCTGGCCGACAAGGTGGCCTTGCTGCGGGCCTGGGACTGGCGCTATGCGCTGGACTCCACCGCCACCTCGCTGGCCGTGTTCTGGGGCCAGGAGCTGGCCGAGCTGGCGGGAAAACAGGCGCGCGAGCAGGGCGTGCCCGTCGTCGATTTCCTGGCGACGGACAAGGTCACGGCGGCGCAGCGGCTGGCGGCATTGGCCAGCGCCGCCGATAAACTGCAGCGCGATTTCGGCAACTGGCAAACGCCGTGGGGGGAGATCAACCGCTTCCAGCGCCTGACGGGCGACATCGTGCAGCCGTTTGACGATGCGCAAGCCAGCCTGCCCGTGCCTTACGCGTCGGGCAACTGGGGCGCGCTGGCCGCGTATGGACAGAGCAGCAAGAGCACCACGCGCAGGATTTACGGCGAGCGCGGCAACAGCTTTGTGGCGGCCGTGGAATTCGGCCCCCGCATCAAGGCGAAAAGCATCCTCGCCGGTGGCCAGAGCGGCGACCCGAAGTCGCCGCACTTCCGGGACCAGGCGGCCATGTATGCGCGCGGCGAATTCAAGGACGTGCTGTTTTATCCCGAGGACGTGGCGAAGCACCTGGAGCGCAGATACCACCCCGGAAAATAGCCGCCGGGTGTATCAAATCGCGTCGAGCGCCGTGCGCAGGTCATGGCGCAAATCCTCGATATCCTCGATCCCCACCGACAGCCGGATCAAGCCATCGCCGATGCCCAGCCTGGCCCGCTGCTCGGCCGGGATGCTGGCATGCGTCATCAGGGCAGGGTGCTCGATCAGGCTTTCCACGCCGCCCAGGCTTTCGGCCAGGGCGAACACCTCGCAGCGTTCGAGGAAGCGCCGCGCGCCCGCCAAATCCGTATCGAGGTCGATCGAGATGATGCCGCCGAAGCCATCCATCTGGCGCTGCGCCAGCGCATGTTGCGGGTGCGAGGCCAGGCCCGGATAAAACACCTTGCGCACTTCCTTTTGCTGTTCCAGCCACTGCGCCAGGGCCAGGGCGCTTTCGCAATGGCGCTGCATGCGGATGGCCAGGGTCTTCACGCCGCGCAGGGCCAAAAAGCTGTCGAACGGCCCGGCAATCGCACCCACGGAGTTTTGCAAAAAGCCCAGTTGCTCGCGCCATTCCGCCTGGCGTTCTTCCGCGCCGACGATGGCGATGCCGCCGATGATGTCCGAGTGGCCGTTCAAATACTTGGTGGTCGAGTGCACGACGATGTCGAAGCCGTGTTCGAGCGGGCGTTGCACCAGCGGGCTGGCAAACGTGTTGTCCGCCACGGCGATGATGCCCCGTTCGCGGCAGATGTCGGCAATGGCGCGCAAATCCGCCAGTTTCAGCATCGGGTTGGTGGGCGTTTCCACCCATACCATCTTCGTTTCCGGGCGCAGCGCGGCCAGCAGGTTTTCCGGATTCATCAGGTCGACATACGTGAATTCATGACCGGCCGAGCGGCGGCGCACGCGCTCGAACAAGCGGTAGGTGCCGCCGTACATGTCGTCGCCGGCGACGATATGGCTGCCCGCATCCAGCAATTCCAGCACGGACGAGATGGCGGCCAGGCCCGAGGCGAAGGCGAAAGCTGCGCTGCCGCTTTCCAGGTCGGCCACGCAGCGCTCCAGCGCCCAGCGCGTGGGATTGTGCGAGCGGCCGTAGTCCAGGCCTTTATGTACGCCGGGGCTGTCCTGCACGAAGGTGGAGGTGGCGTAAATGGGCGGCATGATGGCGCCCGTCGACGGGTCGGGCGACTGGCCGGCGTGGATGACGCGGGTGGCGAGGCGGCTCTTGCGGGGCGTTTGTTGGCTCAAGATAGTGTCCTGCGTAAGTGGTTGAGAAGGTCGAAGCGGGTGATCAGGCCATAGAAGGCGCTGTCGTCGGCGACGACGGCCGTCAAGCCCCGGTCCAGGGTGGCGCGCAGGGCGGGCAAGCCGCTTGACGGCGCCAGGGTTTCGATCTGCGTCGTCATGGTGGCGCCCACCAGGCCCGCGAAATGCGCGGCGTCGCCGGAAACGTGCAGCAGCAAGTCCGATTCGTCGAGGATGCCGACCAATTGGCCGCCGTCGATGACGGGCAGCTGCGCCAGGTCGCTGGCGCGCATGCGGTTGAAGGCCGTGAGCAGGGTGTCGCCCGGCGCCACGCTGACCACGTCGCCTTCGTCGTAGCGGCGTCCGATCAGGTCGCGCAAGTCGCCGGACAATGCCCGCTGCAACAGGCCCTGGTCGCGCATCCAGCCGTCGTTGTAGACCTTCGACAGATAGCGCGTCCCCGTGTCGCACACGAAGGTGACGACGCGTTTGGGCGTGGTCTGTTCGCGGCAGTACTTGAGCGCGGCGGCCAGCAGGGTGCCCGTTGACGAGCCCCCTAAAATGCCTTCGGCGAGCAGCAGGGCGCGCGCGGAATCAAAGCTTTCCTGGTCGCTGATGGTGTAGGCCTTGGTGACGCTGTCCATGTCGGCAATCGAGGGAATGAAATCTTCGCCGATGCCTTCGACGGCCCACGAGCCGCTCGTGTCCGATACCTTTCCCGTGTCGATGTATTCGGTGAGGATGGAGCCTTGCGGGTCGGCCAGCACGAATTCCAGCTTCGGCTGGGCCTTGCGGAAGTAGCGCGTCAGGCCCGTCAGGGTGCCGGAGGAGCCGACGCCGACGACGATGGCGTCCACGTCATGGCCGCTTTGCTCCCAGATTTCGGGCGCCGTCGTCGTTTCGTGGGCCAGCGGATTGGCGGGATTGTTGAACTGGTCGGCGAAGAAGGCGCCCGGCAGTTCGCGCGCCAGGCGCGCCGCGTAATCCTGGTAGTACTCGGGATGGCCCTTGCCCACGTCCGAGCGCGTGGTGTGCACCTCGGCGCCCAGGGCTTTCAGGTGCAGTACTTTTTCCGTCGACATCTTGTCGGGCACGACGAGAATCACGCGGTAGCCCTTGATGCGGCCCACCAGCGCCAGGCCGATGCCGGTATTGCCGGCCGTCGCCTCGACGATGGTGCCGCCCGGCTGCAAGCGGCCGTCGGCTTCGGCCGCTTCGATGATGGACAGGCCGATGCGGTCCTTGATGGAACCGCCGGGATTCTGCGATTCCAGTTTCAGGAACAGCTGGCACAGGCCCGTGTCGAGCCTGGTCACTTCGACCAGTGGGGTATTGCCGATCAGCTTGTATAGCGCCGGCGGCTGGGATGGGGATGGCATTCGATCATTCATGGTGGCTCCTGTCAGAGAAACAGCCGCTCCGGATTGTGTCCCGAGCCGCCTTCCGTGTCGCGCAGTGTAGGCGGGTGCACGGGTGCGGCGAACGAATGTTTGCATGCTTGCATATGCGGCTTTCGCATATCAGCAGCAGCGCGGCTACAGCGTGCGCGCTTCGAGTATGCGCCGTTTTTAGCCCGCTTGCCGCGCCAACGGCACGACTATTAAGCTGCCGCAAGCCCGCCATTGCGATTTATAATCACGCCTCGAAAAGGAACTAAACAGTATCCTGAAAACCAGACGAACAGGGCAGGCGGCAGTGGCAAAACTTTATTTCCGGTATTCCGCGATGAACGCGGGCAAGTCGACGGCCTTGTTGCAGGTCGCGCACAACTATGAAGAGCAGGGCCAGCAGGTGCGCCTGTACACGGCCGCCATCGACAGCCGCTACGGCGTGGGAAGGGTCACTTCGCGCCTGGGCCCGCAGCGCCAGGTCGACATCTTCCATGCCGACACGAATTTCCTCGATGCAATTCCCCAGGTCGCTTGCCTGCTGGTTGACGAAGCGCAATTTCTCAGCACGGCACAAGTGCAACAATTGCACCAGCTGGCGCAAGTGAAGGGCGTGCCCGTCATCTGCTACGGCTTGCGCACGGATTTCAAGGGCGAACCGTTCCCCGGCTCGGCTTATCTGCTGGCGCTGGCCGACGATATCGAGGAATTGAAGAATATCTGTACTTGCGGCAAGAAGGCCACGATGAACATCCGCGTGGATGAGCAGGGCCGCCGCATCAAGGAAGGCGAGCAGATCAGTATTGGCGGCAACGAAAGTTACCGCCAGGCGTGCGGACGCTGTTTCTATGCCTGATTTACAACGCCTAGCAAAACCGTAGCGAGCGGAAGGAAGTTGTGGTTGAGAAGCGCAACTGTACGAAGGTACAGTGAGCATCGCAGACCGCAAATTACGACGCGCAGTAGGTTTTGACAGGTGTTCTTATTCGGCGACGGGCGCGCCCACATCGGCATCATCCGCCAGCGCCAGGTCGCCTCGCTCGAAGGCGGCGAGGATGTCATTCGCGCGCGCCACGTCGTGTTCGCGCACCATCACGCGGGCGCCGCCGATGGCGGCCGCCAGCAGCATGTCGGCCTGCATGTGCTGGTCATCCGTCAGCAGCACGTCGATGCCGGCGGCGGCCAGGCAGCCGCGGATGACGTGCGCATCCGTGGGTATCATCAGCCGGGCAATTAAAACGTAGTCATCGTGCATGGTGCCTCCTGGCAAGGTGGATTCGACCCCATCTTAGCACCAGGCTAGCCCTTACAGCTTGAACACGCCCACCACCTGGTTCAGTTCCTGCGCCTGTTCCTGCAGGGCGTCCGCCGCCGCGGCCGCTTCTTCCACCAGGGCCGCGTTCTGCTGGGTCACCTGGTCCATCTGGGCGATGGCCTGGTTGACTTGCTCGATGCCGCTGCGCTGCTCTTCGCTCGCCTGGGCGATTTCGGCCATGATGGTGCTCACTTGCTGCACGCTGGCCACCACCGTGTCCATGGTGGCGCTGGCCTGGCTCACTTGCGCGTGGCCCAGGTCCACCGTGCTGGCGGACGCCTGGATCAAATCCTTGATATCTTTCGCCGCTGCCGTCGAGCGCTGCGCCAGGGTGCGCACTTCCGTGGCGACGACGGCAAAGCCCCGTCCCTGTTCACCGGCGCGCGCCGCTTCCACGGCCGCGTTCAAGGCCAGGATATTCGTCTGGAAGGCGATGCCGTCGATGACGCCGATGATGTCGGCGATCTTGCCCGAGGAACTGCGGATGGCGTCCATGGTGCTGGCCACCTGCGCCACGGCCGCGCCGCCTTCCGCTGCCAGGCTGGACGAGTCGTGCGCCAGCCGGCTTGCCTGTTGTGCGTGATCAACGTTCTGGCGCACGGTGGAGCTCAGTTCTTCCATCGAGGCGGCCGTCTCTTCCAGCGAGCTGGCTTGCTGTTCCGTGCGGCTCGACAAATCCAGGTTGCCGCTGGCGATCTCACCGGACGCCGTAGCGATCTGCCCGGCGCTGCCGCGTACATTGCTGACCACTTGCGACAGGTTGTCGCTGATGCGGTTCATGGCCAGCAGCAGGCGGCCGATTTCGTCCAGGCTGCTGGTATCGAGGTGCACCGTCAGGTCGCCGGCGGCGATTTGCGCGGCGGCCGTTTCGGCGGCGGCCAGCGGGCGCGACACGAGGGTGCGCACCAGCCAGTACAGCAGCAGGGCGAAGACGAGCAGGGCGATGAAGCCGGAAATGGCCAGCTGGTTGCGCATCTGGCGCGCTTCCAGGGTGATCTCATCCGTGAACGTGCCGCCCGCGATGATCCATTGCCAATCCTTGAATTGACGGTAAAACAGCTGCTTTTCGCGCGCGCTGGCACTCGTCTCGCCCGGCGCCGTCCACGTGTAGCGCATGGCGCCATCCTTTTGCGCCAGCATTTCCTGGATGAACAATCGGCCGTCGCTGGCCTTGAACTCGAGCGCGCTCTTGCCTTCGCTGTTCGGGTGCAGCACCAGGTGGCCGTAATTGGCGCCGGGCGCCGTGTCGACGATATAGATGTAACCCGTCTGGCCGATCTTGACCTGGCGAATCTTCTCTTTCAGCATGGCCAGATTCTTGCTGATATCGAGGCCGATGAACAGCACGCCCACCACCTTGCCGCCCGCATCGCGCACGGGGTCATATTGCGTGATGTATTGCTTGCCAAACAGTGTTGCCATGCCAACGAAGCGCTGGCCTGCGCGCAGCGGCGCATAGCTGGGGTGGTTGTGGTCGAGCTGGGTGCCGACGGCCCGTTCGCCATCCTGTTTTTTCAGCGAAGTGCTGATGCGCACGAATTCATCGCCGTTGGCAGCAAAAATGGTGGCGATCACGCCCGTCTGGGCCGTGTAGCGGTCGACCAGGGACGTATCGAGGTTGAGCACCCTGTTGCCGTTGGCCAGGGCCGGCGTGGCCTTGCCGGCCACGGCCACCATGGCGCCCGTGTCGACCGAGAACGGGCCGGGAAATTCGGCCGCGAACAGGCGGGCAAAGCTGGCCGCCTCGTTGACCATGGCGGTATGAAATACTTCCGTGGTCGTCATGACGCTATTGAGTTCGCTGGTGACGGCCGCTTCGGCGCGCTGTTCCAGGGCATTGGAGGTGCGGATACTGATCAGGGTCGTCAGGCTGGCGAGGATCAGGCTGACCAGCGCAAACGTGAAGACGGTGATCTTGCCGCCGACACTCCAGTGGCGGGGGGAGAAGGAAATTGTAGGCATAGTGTGAGTCTGGCAAAGGGTAATCAGCTCGGCCATTCCTGGTCATGACATGACACGCGGGGAGGGGATCTGGTGGGGAATGCGCTTGAAACGGAGGCGCGCCGGCTGTCGGGCCGCGCACAGGCAAGCTGAATTTCAGGGCGCGATGATAGCATGTTGCTTGTCTTTTGTTACTAAGTGTTTCCCGCAGGAATCATTTCTTTTGCGTAAAAACATCATCTGCATCAAGGATTGCAAAGACTGACTATTGACTTTTTTGATTTCAATAATGAATGTTTCTGTTCGTCACTGGCGGATGATGCGATTTTTGTCACGAATGTTTCACTTTGTAATGAATGACACGCTGCCTTTAATCCGCGTTTAAGCTTCCAGGAAGAAACTGATATTCCATGGGAGCCTGCCAGGCCGTATCCTGTAGAATAATATGCAGACCAGTCGTGTATTCCCCTTACTGTCTTGCTGGCTGGCGCATGCCTATCTGCGCCGCCTGGAATTGATTCAACTAATTTTCGGAGAAGCCGATGAAGAAGCAAATGATGCTGGTCACCCTGGTGCTTGCCCTGTCAGCCCACGCTGGCGCAGCCCAGACGGACAAGAGCGCCGCTCCTCCGCTACCCATGAAGCCGCTGGCCCAGCAAACGCAGGCCGCCTTGTGGGCATCGCGCGTATTGACACGCGTCCATTACAAGGCCATGCCGCTCGACGACGCCATGTCGGAGAAAATCTTCGATCGCTACTTCAAGTCCCTGGACGCGGAAAAACTGTTTTTCGTGCAAGCCGACGTCGACCGTTTCGCGCCGCTGCGCACCAAGCTCGATGACGCCATCATCAATGAAGACTTGACGGCGCCGTTTGCCATCTACAACCTGTACCAGCAGCGTTTCGACGAGCGCATGGCGTATGCGCGTGAATTGCTGAAAACCAAGTTCGACTTCACGGCCGACGAGAGCTACCAGCTCGACCGCGAAAAGGCTGCCTGGCCGAAGAACGACGAGGAAGTGCGCGACCTGTGGCGCAAGCGCGTCAAGAACGACTGGCTGCGCCTGAAACTGGCGGGCAAGGAAGACAAGGCCATCCGCGAGACCCTGGACAAGCGCTATGAAAGCTACACGACCCGTTCGCGCAAGCTCAACAGCGAAGACGTGTTCCAGATTTTCATGAATTCGTATGCCATGTCGATCGAGCCGCATACCAATTACCTGGGCCCGCGCGCGTCGGACAACTTTGACATCGCCATGCGGCTGTCGCTCGAAGGCATCGGCGCCGTGCTGCAGACGCGCGACGAATACACGGTGGTGCGCGAAGTCGTGCCGGGCAGCCCGGCCGGCCTGTCGGGCAAGCTGAAAGTGGGCGACCGCATCGTCGGCGTGGGGCAGGGCGAAAGCGGCCCCATCACCGAAGTGCTGGGCATGCGCATCGACGACGTGGTGCAGCTGATCCGCGGCGCCAAGGATTCCGTGGTGCGCCTCGACATCCTGCCGGCCGACGCCGGCCCGGACGCCAAGCACGTGGTCTTGCCTCTGGTGCGCAAGAAAATCAGCATGGAAGAGCAGGCGGCGAAGAAATCGATCATCGAAGTGCGCGACAATGGCGTCAAGCGCCGCATCGGCGTCATTTCCCTGCCGACGTTCTACCAGGACTTCGAAGCGCGCCGCCGCGGCGACAAGGACTTCAAGAGCGCCACGCGCGACGTCAGCCGCTTGCTGGCCGAGTTGAAGAAAGACAAGGTCGACAACGTCCTGATCGACTTGCGCAACAACGGCGGCGGTTCGCTGAACGAAGCCGTCGAACTGACGGGCCTGTTCATCGACAAGGGCCCTGTCGTGATGCAGCGCAATGCCGAAGGCAAGGTCGAAGTGGAAAGCGATACGAATGCCGGCCTGGCCTGGGATGGCCCGATGGGCGTGCTGATCAACCGCGGTTCGGCTTCCGCTTCCGAGATTTTCGCCGCCGCCGTGCAGGACTACGGCCGTGGCGTCATCATCGGCGAAGGCAGCTTCGGCAAGGGCACGGTGCAGACCTTGTTCAACCTTGACCGTTTCGGCGGCAGCGAGAAAGCCCGTTTCGGCGAGCTGAAAATGACCATCGCCCAGTTCTTCCGCATCAATGGCGGCACCACGCAGTTGCGCGGCGTCACGCCAGACATCAAGCTGCCAGCCATGTCGGACGCGGAAAACTTCGGCGAGTCGAGCTATGACAATGCCCTGCCATGGGTCGCGATCAAGCCGGCGCCTTACATACCGACGGGCGACCTGAAGGAGATCGTGCCGCTGCTGGACAAGAAACATGATGCGCGCGTGGCCAAGGACAAGGATTTCCAGTACTTGCTCGATGACATAGCTCTCGTCGTCAAGCAGCGCAAGGAAAACCAGATTTCGCTCAATGAAACCGTGCGCCGCAAGGAGCGCGATGCCCAGGAAGCGCGCGCCAAGGCCCGTGAAAAACGCCTGATCGCGCAGATTTCGAACCCTGCCGACGACCTGGTGGTGATTCCGGATCCGAAGGACGTGCTGAAGGGCGCGAAAGCGGCCAACAAGACGGCCAAGCAGATCGCCGCCGTGAAGGGCGCCTTGCGCACGGACGACGGCTTGCAGGGTGACGAACGGGCGCTGAGTGCCGAACTGGACGCTGAAACGGCCGCGAAGAGCGCCAAGGACGTGCTGCTGAACGAAGCAGCGCGCATCCTGGCCGACGAAGTGGCGCTGATCAAGGCCGATAGCCGCATGGCGTCGAAGGTCTTGCCATATGGCGCGGACAGCAAGGCGACGCCGGTGACGGCAGCGAAATAAGGCTTGTGGTCGCGTAAGAAGCCGGTTCCTTGCGGAGCCGGCTTTTTTTGTGCCATCAGTTATCTGCCTGGTGTATTTCTATCATTCCAACAATCAATTGGATTGATATGCCGCGACGCAGCATAATGCACCTGTCTCCTCTATTCTCCTCCAAGAAAATAGATTCAGCCCGCTCCCGCAGCGGGCTTTTTTTTGCCTTGCTTTTTGCGTGGCGCCCGCCGCGTTTCCTCAAGTCTGCCCTCCGCATGCCGCTGCAAGCGTTCAATCCCGACTGAAATTGTCGGGAATCGCTCAGATTTGCTCCGTTATACATTTTCCATTCTTGTTATATTCCCACAAAGAAATTTTCTTTGGCTTTCTGTAATGGCAGCGCGGTCTAGCGCGGCAACAAAGCGCGTTATCCGCCACGCAGTGCGCCGTCCCATGGCTGCCTGCGCCTGATGCATAGCGCCCGACGCCGGCACCGCATGCTTTTTCCTTTATTCATTCCGTCATGCCGCCAGCGGCGACCGAGAGGCTTATCTTGCGTTGTAAACTTCTTCCCCTGACCCTGCTGCCCTTGCTGGCGCTGATACAGACCGCCTGGGCCGTCGATCCTCCCGGTGCCGGCAGCCAGCTGCAGCAGATTCCCGTGGCGCCCTCGCTGCCGAAAGCGCCGCCGGCCATCCGCGTGCAGCAGGGCAATGTGCCCGCCACCACGGTGGGCGACACGACGCGCATCGCCGTGCAGCGCCTGCAGGTCGCGGCGCCGCCAGTCTTCACCGAGAGTGAACTGGTGGCCGCCTCGGGATTTACTCCGGGCAGCGAGCTGACCCTGGGCGAGTTGCGCGCCATGGCGTCCAACATCGCCAGCTATTACCAGAACCGCGGCTATTTCCTCGCGCAAGCCTATTTGCCCGCGCAAGATATCCAGGATGGCGTCGTCACGATCAGCGTGTTGCCAGGCCAGTATGGCCAGGTGCAACTGCGCAACCAGAGCAATCTGTCCGACGGCCTGGCCGGCACCGTGCTGGCGGGCCTGGACGGGCAGGTGATCGCCACGGCGCCGCTGGAACGCCGCTTGCTGCTGCTGTCGGATTTGCCGGGCGTGCAGGTCAGCTCGACCTTGGCGCCGGGCGCCTCGCTGGGGGCGTCCGACCTGATCGTCGACGTGCAGCCGGGCTCGCGCTTCAACGGCAGCATCGACCTGGACAACCAGGGCAACCGTTACACGGGCCGCAACCGCATCGGCGCCACCCTGAACATCAATGAACTGGCCGGCATCGGCGACGTGGCCACCGTGCGCGCGTTCACCTCGGCCGACGGCCTGAACTATGGCCGCCTCGCCTACCAGGGGCAGGCGGGCTTGCTGCGCCTGGGCGGCGCCTACACCTATATGGACTACAAGCTGGGCAAGGAATTTGCCGTGCTCGACGCCAAGGGCACGGCGAAGATCGCCAGCGCCTACGGCAGTTATCCGCTGATCCGCTCGCGCAGCAACAATCTGTATGCACAGGTCAGCTATGACGACAAGACTTTCCAGGACCGCACGGAGTCGACGGGCAGCGTCAACGACAAGAAGGCCAAGGTGTGGATGCTGAATCTGAATGGCGACAGCAAGGATGGCTGGGGCGGTGGCGGCGCCAGCACGTATTCGCTGACCTTCACCACGGGCAAGATCGATATCGAGACGCCGGCAACCCTGGCGCTCGACCGCGCGACGGTGAACAGCAATGGCCACTTCAACAAGCTGGCCTTCAACGCGGCGCGCGTGCAAAGCCTGGGCGGCGAGACGAGCTTGTTCGGCACCGTCAGCGGCCAGGCGGCGTCGAAAAACCTCGATGTGTCCGAAAAGATGGGCATCGGCGGCGTGGGCGGCGTGCGCGCCTATCCGGGCGGCGAAGCGTATGGCGACCAGGGCTATGTGCTGAATGTGGAGCTGCGCCAGAACGTGACGGCGTTCACGGCCTTTCCCGGCCAGCTGCAAGTGCTGGCGTTTGCCGACACGGGCACCGTCAAGCTGAACCGCGATGCCTGGAGCGCCGGCGACAACCGCCGCACCCTGAGCGGCGCGGGCGTGGGCGTGACGTGGACGGGCGCCAACGCGCTCGTGCTGAAGGCGTATTACGCGCACAAGCTGGGCAATGCCAAGGCGACCTCGGCACCGGATGCGGCAGGACGCTTCTGGCTGCAAGCCGTCAAGTATTTCTAAATTACTACATCAATAAAAACATCAGGACACTGCCATGAACCGCATCTACCGCTCCATCTGGAACCAGGCCACCGGCGCCTACGCCGCCGTTTCCGAAAACGTCAAATCCGCCGGCAAGCGCTCGATGCCGGGCAGCAGCGGGGGCGGCGCGCATTTCGCCCTGACCGGCATGGCGGCGGCGCTGATGCTCGGTTATGGCTCCCTGGCCCTGGCGGGGCCGGCGGGCGGCACGGTGGTGGCGGGCCAGGCTTCCATCAATGGTACGCCGGGCAATACCGTGATCCAGCAGGGCAGCCAGCATGCCGTCATCAACTGGGCCAGTTTCAATATCGGCAAGGGCGAATCGGTGCAGTTCCAGCAGCCCAACAGCAATGCGGTGGCCCTGAACCGCGTGCTGGGCAGCGACGGCACGACCATCCTGGGCAAGCTGTCGGCCAATGGCAAGGTGTTCATCGTCAACCCGAACGGCGTGCTGTTCGGCCACGGCGCGTCCGTGAACACGGCCGGCCTGGTGGCTTCCACGCTGGATATCAGCAATGCCGACTTCATGGCGGGCAAGTACCAGTTTTCCGGCAATGGCAGCGGTAAAGTCTTGAACCAGGGCAACATCAGCGCACCGGGCGGCTATGTGGCCTTGCTGGGCGCGAACGTATCGAACGAAGGCACGATCCAGGCACGCCTGGGCTCGGTGGCCCTGGCGGCGGGCAGGGCCATCACGCTGGACGTGGCGGGCGATGGCTTGCTGAACGTGGCGGTGGACCGGGGCGCCGTGGGCGCGCTCGTGAACAACGGCGGCTTGATCCAGGCCGATGGCGGCAGCGTCGTCCTGACGGCGCAGGCGGCGGGCGACTTGCTGAAAACCGTCGTCAACAACACGGGCGTGATCGAGGCGCACAGCATCGACACGCGCGGCGGCAAGATCAAGTTGCTGGGCGACATGCAAAGCGGCACGGTGAACGCGGCCGGCACCCTGGACGCCAGCGCGCCTGCGGGCGGCAATGGCGGCTTCATCGACACCTCGGCCGCGCACGTGAAGATCGACGATGGTCTGAAGGTGAGCACGGCCGCGACGAAGGGCGCGACGGGCATGTGGCTGATCGATCCGACCGATTTCACAATCGCGGCATCGGGCGGCAACCAGACCGGTGCGTTTTACAGCAATGCGCTCAAGTCCAGCAATGTCACCATTGCAACGGTCGCCAGCGGCGGCGCGGCAGGCGATATCCATGTCAACGACACGATCAGCTGGTCGGCCAACAAGCTGACCTTGACGGCGCACAATAATATCAATATCAATGCGCCGCTGCGCGGTGCCGGCACGGCCAGCCTCGCGCTCGAGTATGGCCAGCGCGGTGTGGCCGCCGGCAACCTGTCCACCTACAACGTGAAGGCGGAAGTGGACTTGCCATCGGGTAATAACTTCAGCACCAGGCAGGGCACGGATGGCGCAGTGATCAGCTATACGGTGATCAACAGCGCAGGTGCGGCTGGCAGCCTGAGCGCAGCCGATTTGCAGGGCATGAATGCCAACCTGGGAGGCAACTATGCGCTGGGCCGCCATATCGACGCCAGTGCCACGCTCAACTGGGGCGGTGGCACGGGCTTCGTGCCTATCGGTGGCGCAGGCACGCCATTCACGGGCAGGCTTGACGGCCTTGGCCATGACGTCACGGGATTGTCCCTCACCCGGCTGACGGACTATGCCGATGTCGGCATGTTCGGCGCCATCGGCGCGTCGGGGGTGGTGCGCAACCTCAATCTGGTCAATACCCGGATACAGGCGCCGGAAGGCAAGTACGGGCAGATCCGGATGGGCATGCTGGCGGCAAGAAACGCGGGCTTGATCGATAACGTCAGTGCGTACGGCGAGCTGAAGCTGACAGGGTCGATTTATGCAGGGGGCCTGGTGGGCGTGAATAGCGGCGTGGTCAACAATAGCCGCAGCAGCGGCAGTATCGAACACACTCCCAATTACGGTGGCGGAGCTGCCGGGCTGGTTGCCCAAAATGAACGTGGCGGCAGCGTCAGCAACAGTAGCAGCAGCATGAAAGTGACCGTTGTCAAGGGCAGGGCCGGCGGGCTGGTGCTTGAAAACGCTGGCGCCATCGCGAAGAGCTTTGCCACGGGCGACGTCGCGGGCGATACCTTTACGGGCGGCCTGGCGGCATTCACGTCCGGCAATATCAGCGACAGCTATGCGACGGGCAGCGTGACCAGCAATTCCATCGCCGGGGGATTGGCTGGCCGCATGAGCGGGACGATCAGCAACAGCTATGCGACAGGCAATGTCTATTCTTCCGGCGATGCGCAGTCCGAGCAAGGCTTTGGGGGCCTCGTCGGTGACGTTTATGCGGGCAGGATCAGCAACAGCTATGCCACCGGCAGCGTCAATGCGGGCAACTATGCGGGCGGCATCGTCGGCCGGAACCAGGGGATTGTGGACAATGTCTATTCCGTCGGCGCGGTCAATGCGCAGCACGACAACCGGGGCGGCATCGTTGGCTACAATGATTCCAGCGGCAACGTGAGCAATGCCTATTACAACAGCAGCGCCAACCACGGCCTGACGGGCCTGGGCCAAGGCAATGGCAGAACGAGCAATATCGTCGGCTTGACGGACCTTGCGATGGGTGATCCTGCAAGTTATCCAACATTCAATTTCACGACGACGGCTGGCGCCACGGGCAACAATTGGGTGACGGTGGGATCGAACGGCGGCATGAACGGCAAGGGCGGCACCTTGCCGATGTTCAGCGGCGAGTACTCGACCACCATCAATTCCGCGCACCAGCTGCAGCTGATGGCGATGGACAAGGCGGCTGCCTATACCCTGGGCAGCAGCTTCAGCGCGGGGGCGACGGCCGGCGGCGATATCTGGGGCGGCAAAGGCTTCGTGCCTGTCGGTGACGCCGCGTCGCCGTTCACGGGGAGCCTCAATGGCGCCGGCCACATCATTTCCGACTTGCGCATCTTCCGGCAGGGGAGCGCTGCAATCGGCCTGATCGGCAGTCTCGGCAAAAATGGCAGTATCTCGGATCTGGGCTTGAGCGACGCCCGGATCACCGGCGGCAGCGATGTGGGCGCGCTCGCCGGCGCGAATGCGGGCAAAATCAGCGGCAGTTTCGTTACCGGCAATGTCACGGGCGATGCGCAGGTCGGCGCCCTCGTGGGCAGCAATACGGGTGAAATTGTCGACAGTTACGCGTTGGGCAGCGCGACGGGCGGCGTGAATGTGGGCGGCCTGGCTGGCGACAGCCGCGGCGGCAGCATCCGTAACAGCTATGCGGCCGTTGCCGTCAGCGGCGCAGCGGGGCTGGGCGGGCTGGCAGGCGGCGCCTCCGCCGCCGATGCCACGGGCAGTTACTGGGATACGCAGATCAGCGGGCAGGCGGGCAGCCAGGGCGGCACGGGCTTGAGTTCGGCCGATTTGAAAAAACTGGCCAACTATAACGGCAGCAACGGCGCGGGCAGCCCGGCGTGGGACTTGAACAATACCTGGGTGATTTACGAAGGACAGAGCACGCCATTGCTGCGTTCCTTCCTGACGCCTCTGGTGGTGACGGTGTCGCATAGCAGCAAGGTCTATGATGGCCTCGCCAGCGATCCGGTCACCGTAAGCTATTCCAGGGTGGTCGATCCTTCCCTGCTGCAAGGCTCGTTGACATATGATAATGCGTCCGGTAGCCCGGTCAATGCCGGCAACTATGTGGTGCGGGCCAGCGGCGTGTATTCCACGGCCCAGAATGGCTACCTGATTAGCTATGTCGATGGCGGCGTGACCATTACGCCGCGCCAGATCAGCCTGAATGGCGTTTCGGCGGGCAACAAGGTATATGACGGCAACACCTCTGCCGTATTGGCTGGCGGTAGCCTCAGTGGCGTGCTGGGCGATGACGTGGCCAAGCTGAGCTTTTTGCTGTCCGGCTCGTATGCCAGCAAGAATGTCGGCAACAATCTCGCCATTACGGCCAGCGCCACGCTGGGCGGCAGTGCGGCCGGCAACTACACGCTGGCGCCAATCGGCGACTTCAGCGGCGCGATCACCAAAGCCACCATCAGCAGCGTGACGGGCATCAAGGCCGATGACAAGGTGTATGACGGCGGCCTGGGGGCCAGCCTGAGCGGCGCTTCCGCGGTCTTGCACGGCATGGTGAGCGGCGACAGTCTTGCCGTGGTCACTGCCAGAGGCAATTTCGCGGACAAGAATGCGGGCAGCGGCAAAACGGTGTATGTCAGCGATATCGTGCTGGCTGGCGCCGACAGCGGCAACTATATCCTGGCCGCCACGGACGCCGTCATCACGGGCACCATCCGGCCCAAGGCGCTGACGCTCGGCGGCGTCGCCGCGCAAGATAAAGTCTACGATGGCAATGCCGACGCGCGCGTGACGGGCGGCACATTGAGCGGTTTCGTCGGCTCGGAAAACGTGATCTTGTCTGGCCTGAGCGGCTATTTTTCGGACAAGAACGCCGGCAACGGCAAGGCCGTGACGGTGGGCGCCGTGCTGGCCAGCGATACGGGGCTGGCCAGCAACTACACGGTGGCCAACCCGGACGGCTTGACGGCCAGCATCACGCCCAAGGCCCTGACGGTGACGGGCGCGGTGGCGGGCGACAAGGTCTATGACGGCACGCGCCTGGCCAGCGTCAGCGGCGGGGTTCTGTCCGGCCTGGTCGAAGGCGAACGCCTGGGCATCGCCGGGATGGCGGCCAGCTTCGGCGACCAGAACGCGGGCAAGGCCAAGGCGGTGACGGTGACGGGCACGACCCTGGCCGACACGGCCAGCGGCTTGGCCAGCAATTACACGGTAGCCGACCCGAGCGGATTGACGGCCAGCATCACGCCCAAGGCCCTGACGGTGACGGGCGCGGTGGCGCTCGACAAGGTCTACGATGGCACGCGCCTGGCCAGCATCAGCGGCGGCGTACTGTCCGGCCTGGTTGAAGGCGAGCGCCTGGACATCGCCGGGATGACGGCCAGCTTCGGCGACAAGAACGCGGGCAAGGCCAAGGCGGTGACGGTGACGGGCACGGCCCTGGTCGACACGGCCAGCGGCTTGGCCGGCAATTACACGGTGACCGATCCGAACGGCCTGACGGCCAGCATCACGCCCAAAGCCTTGACGGTGACGGGGGCGGCGGCGCTCGACAAGGTCTACGACGGCACGCGCCAGGCCAGCGTCAGCGGCGGCGTGCTGTCCGGCCTGGTCGAAGGCGAACGCCTGGGCGTGACCGGGATGACGGCCAGCTTCGGCGACAAGAACGCGGGCAAGGCCAAGGCGGTGACGGTGACGGGCACGGCCCTGGCCGACACGGCCAGCGGCTTGGCCGGCAATTACACGGTGGCCGACCCGAACGGCTTGACGGCCAGCATCACGCCGGCGGCGCTGACGGTGGGTATCACGGGTGTCAACAAGGTTTACGATGCGAGCGTCGCTGCCAGCGTGAACTGGCGCGACGACCGTCTTGCCGGCGACCAACTGAGCATCAGCAGCAATGCTGCCCAGTTTGCCGACAAGAATGCGGGACAGGGCAAGACGGTGCGCGTGGATGGCATACGCTTGAGCGGGCTGGACGCCGGCAATTATGTGGTCAACACGGCGGCGTCGGCGCGGGCCGATATTACGCAGGCGAAATTGACCGTGACGGTGAACAATGCCGAGAAAGACCAGGGGCGCCCTAATCCTGTCTTTGACGTCGGCTATGCGGGCTTGCTGGCAGGCGATAGCGTGGCATCGGAACTGCGCGGCGAACTGCTGTTCAGTACGGAGGCTGGTGCGGGTTCGCCGGCCGGCAACTACAAGGTTGCCGCCGCAGGGCAGACGTCGAACAACTATGTGATCGGCTATGTGGCCGGCAGCTTGAAGGTGAAGCCGGCCGAAGCCTTGCGCAATGCGGTGACGGCAGCGGCCGCTTCCGTCGCCGCCGTGCCGTTGGCGGGCAATATGGTGGTTGCGGAGCATGCCCATGGCGGCAAAGCGGCGGCCGGCCCTGACGCGCCTGTCGTGGCCAGCGTGGCCGGCCAGGCATCCCGCCAGGTGCTGCCGGGCTTGCAATTGAGCGTGCTCGACGGCGGCATCCTGTTGCCGGCCGGCATTGCCAGCGGCCCGGCCATGCCGTAACAGCCAGGGCCGTGCTTGCCCCGGCTAGCCGGCCCGTGCGGCAGCCTCCCTGGCAGGCGGCTGCAGATCCGTATTGGCTTCGAACAGGGCCGTGATCCAGCCCGCAAACGCCTGCAGCTTGGGCGTGGCCAGCCGGCCTTGCGGCGTCAGCAGCGACATGGGCATCGGCGTCGGCGGGTGATCCGCCAGCACGGCCACCAGGGCGCCGCTGTCGAGGTGCGCGCGCACCTGGTACACGGCCGCCTGCGCCAGTCCCAGTCCCTGCAGCGCGCAAGCGACGCTGGCGTCGGCATCGTTGACGGCGATGGGGCCGGCCATCTGTACACGCACGACCTCCTTGCCTTGCAGGAAATCCCAGTCGAAGGCGCGTCCCGTGCGGCCCGAGTAATGCATGATGCCCTGGTGCGCGGCCAGGTCCGCCAGGGTCTGCGGCGTGCCGTGCCGCGCTAGGTAGGCGGGCGAGGCGCACGTGACGAAGCGCATCAGGCCGATCTGTTTGCCGATGAAGGCGGAATCCTGCAAGGTGCCCACGCGCAAGGCGCAATCGATGCCTTCCTGCGTCAGGTCGACCAGGCGGTCAGTCAGGCTCAGCTGCAGTTGCACGTCCGGCCAGGCGGCGTGGAATTGCGCGATATGGGGCATGACGAGGCGCCTGCCCACCGTGTTGGGCAGGTTGATGCGCAGCAAGCCACGGGGTTTTTTCGCGTCCGGACCGCGGAACGCCAGTTCCGCCGTGTCGACGGCTTTCAAAATTTCGAGGCAATGGCGGAAATACTCGGCCCCTTCCGGCGTCAGGGACAAACGGCGCGTGGTGCGCTGCAGCAGTTGCGTGCCCAGGTAGGCTTCCAGCTTTTGCAGGGTGGCCGTCAGCGCGGCGCGCGGCAAATTCAAGGTTTCGGCCGCCTTGGAAAAACTGTTGGCCTCGACGATGCGCACGAAGGTCTGCATGGCCTTGATCTTGTCCATGGGATAGCCTGTCCTTGTATTGTTCATCTTATGTGAAAAGTGTAGGCCGATTATGCCCTAATTATCTTTGCCCCGGTTTTGCCTAGAATGGCCACATCCCTACCGAACCGAGGAAACAACATGAACAAGGCCTCACCTTCTGCTCCCCACGACATTGCGCCCGCCATGGTGCTGCTGCTGGCCGTCGCTTCCGGCCTGATCGTCGCCAATCTGTATTACGCGCAAACCCTCGTCGGGCCCATCAGCGCCTCCACGGGCCTGTCGGCCAAGGCGGCCGGGCTGATCGTTACCCTGACGCAAGTCGGCTATACCCTGGGCCTGCTGTTTGTCGTGCCCCTGGGCGACTTGCTGGAAAACCGCCGCCTGATCGTCACTGCCTTGCTGGTGACGGCCACGGCCCTGGTGGCGGCGGCCCTTTCCACGGGTGCCATCGTGTTCCTGGCAGCCGCGCTGGCCATCGGCCTCGGGTCCGTGGCGGCGCAAGTGATCGTGCCGTTTGCCGCCCACCTGTCGCAGGAAGCGACGCGGGGGCAGACGGTGGGCAAGGTGGTCAGCGGCCTGTTGCTGGGCATCATGCTGGCCCGTCCCGTGGCCTCGCTGGTGGCGGCCCATGCGAGCTGGCACGTGGTGTTTGGCGGCGCCGCCGTGCTGATGGTCTTGCTGGCGCTGGTGCTGCGCCGCGCCTTGCCCGTGCGTCAGCCCGTGTCGAGCATGCGCTATCCGGCTTTGATGGCCTCGCTGTGGCATTTGCTGCTGGGCACGCCCGTGCTGCGCCGCCGCGCCGCCTATCATGCTGGCCTGTTCGGCGCCTTCAGCCTGTTCTGGACCGTCACGCCGCTGGTGCTGTCCAGCCCCGCGTTCGGCCTGTCGCAAACGGGCATCGCCATCTTCGCCCTGGTGGGCATGGCGGGCGCCGTCGCTTCACCCATCGCCGGCCGCCTGGCCGATGCGGGCCACACCTTGCCCGCCACGGCCGCCGCGCTGGCGCTGGGCGTCGTCGCGTTTGCCTTGCCGATGCTGGCGCCGGAGTCGAGCCACGTGGCGCTGGGCTTGCTGGTGGTCGCTTCCATCGTGCTCGACATGGGCGTGGCGGCGAATCTGGTGCTGGGCCAGCGCGCCATCTTCAGCCTGGGCGCGGAAGTGCGGGGCCGCCTGAACGGCCTGTATTTCGCCCTGTTCTTCGCCGGCGGTGCAGCCGGCTCGGCCATCGGCGCCTGGGTGTATGCCAGCTATGGCTGGCAAGCGACCTTGCTGACCGGCATGGCGTTTCCGGGCCTGGCCCTGCTGGTATGGCTGGGAGAATTTCTGCCGCTGGCCGCGCGCCGCACGGCTTGAAACCCTGATGGCGGCTCGTTATCACTGGTGGCTATTTCTATCATCATGAAGATAAAGTGGCGTGATATGCCGCGATGCCGCAAGATGCACTTGTCTCCTCTATCTCCTCCAAGGAAATAGATTCAGCCCGCTTCCGTAGCGGGCTTTTTTTTGGCCTGTTTATCTGGATGCCTGGCCATGGGCATCGCAAAAACCATAGCGCCGTGGATTTTCGCACCAGCCGGCTTCCTTCCTTGGCTCGGCCAGCGGGTTGCAATGGATGGTGCGAAAATCTGTGGGAAGATATGATTTTAATATGTCATCCGAAATCTTCCGAGTGGGAAATTTGTTCTTCTTTGGCGGCGGTGGGAAAGTGGCCGCAATGGCGCGGTCCGCTACGTTATCAATGAAGAGCACAGTTTCTCCCTCCCGGGCTTGGCACATGTGATTTTGCGTGAAGTCATATCTTTCAGCAGCCTTGATCATGAAAAGTTGCCCTTTGTTTGACGTTCCCTGGATTATGGCCAGCGCTGCCGAAAAACTTCCAATAAAGCCGGCAAGAGAAATTGCAAAAAAGAACAGTGTTCGCATGGCTTCTTTTTTGAAATTGTAAATAAACAAGAGGGAAAGAAAAATAAATTCAAATATGATCGCCAGTGCGGCAAAGGCAAAGGCGCTCAACGAGAAGGCCGATATCAGGGTGGCGAGGCCGAAAGAAAAGGGCATGTAGGACGGTGGGAATGGGAAGTTGGCAGAAAAGAATTCAACTGCTCCCAGGCGCGAAAAAATAATACAGGCTGAAACGACCAGGGAAAGCAGTACTTTTGCCAGCAGGCTTTTAAAAATACTTTTCAGCGATAGCAATACCCACGCGATAGCGACGATGCCGCTCGCAAAAATACCTGTCAGCGCCATCTGGACGAAGATGTAATTGACATAGTCATCCGTTTCCGGAGTGTTCAGATGTGAGGCCAAAAAGGAAAAACTTATCAATGTTGCAATGAAAAAAATGGACAGCAGGATCATGGTTCTTGGCTTGGCATATCTTTTTGAAATATTTTTGCCAATTTTTTCTATGCCAGGATGTACTTCTTCTATGATGCTTTTTATGCCGTCCTTATTTTCATGCAATGCCATGTAGATAAAAATGATGCCCAGTGGCGGAGTGCAAAATAGCGTCATCAGGAGCAGAAATAAAAATGATATTATTTTGACTGCCTTCATTATTGTGATTTCTTGCATTTCAGCTGAACCATTGTTGGATGTTGAATGGGGATTTTCCAAGGAAATATAGCACGCAGTATTTCTCATGGCTTGGCCAGCGTGGTGTCTGAGTGGGGAACTATATTGACCGCACATTCTCCGGAGACGGCGGAACCTGGGCGATCAACGGTTCGCTGTGTATGTGGCGGAGAATGGGCGAGCGATGGGGGATGACTATTCTGGCTATCACAATTCCACTCATCGCCTATCTTGGGCCGCTTTGGCGGCATACGGGATTTGGCCTCTTTTCGTCGCAGGCCAGCTGTCTATGGCAGCTGCGCGGCAAGGCTTAAATGACCACCAGATCGAGCGCACGCATGAAGTTCGCCGCCTGCGCATGCGTGATGACGGCGCCTTTCAGCAAGGACGCTTCGCTCAATTTGAACCCGTCGATATCGGCGCCGCGCAAGTCCGCGCCCTGGAACTTCGCCAGTTTGATGGTGGCGTTGCGCAGGCTGCCCCCTTCGAAGACGGCGTCGCGGAAGTCGCAGCCGGCCAGGTAGGCGTCGGAAAAGTCCAGCTGCTTTAATATTGCCTTGCGGAACGAGAAGCCGCGCAGGTCGGCGCCCACCAGCAGGCTGTCTTCGAAGGTGAGGCCCAGGTGGGCCACTTCCTCGAACGAGGCGCCCGTCAGCTTGCAGCCGCGGTAGGTGGCCGAGGCCAGCTTGGCGCGCCGCCATTTTGTGTTGTTCAGGTCGCAGCCTTCAAACGTGGCGTCGACGGCATCGACGGATTCGAAATCGGCGCTGCCCGCGCGGCAGCGGCGCCAGGTGCTGCGCGCCAGTTTGCTGGCGAACAAATTGGTTTCGGCAAAGGTGCAGCGCTCGAAGGTACAGCCCTGCAAATCGAGGCGCGACAAGTCTTCGCCGTCGAATGCACAATCGATGAAGTGGCGCACGGGCAGGGCCAGCTGCTGCTCGATGCCGGCGCGGTCCAGGGTCATGTTGCTTACTGCGGTGTCGTGTGTTGCCATCTGTTTTTATTCCTAATCAAAGCAGGGGAGGGATGGCGCGGCGGGAAAATGCACGAACCAGAACACCTCCCCGGCTGGTGTAACAGCCAAGGGTCAGCGCCGTGGGTCCGCGTGGGCGGGAGCATGCCGGACGGTGCCGGGCACTTACCGGGTTACCAACCGGTGCGCTCATTTTCGATCAGCGCGTATTGTAGCTTGTCCGAATCGGCCTTGCCAGTTCTTGCGAAGCCGGGTTAGTATCGTTGCAGGCGCAGCCACTGCGCCAACGTCGCTCGGACGGATCCGGGCGCTTACGTACAGAGATAACCATGACCGACAGCCAAGCTCCGCGCAGCTTTTCGCGCATCAATCGCCTTCCCCCCTACGTTTTCAATATCACCGCCGAACTCAAGATGGCCGCGCGCCGCCGTGGCGAGGACATCATCGACATGTCGATGGGCAATCCCGATGGCGCCACGCCGGCCCACATCGTGGACAAGCTGGTCGAGACGGTGAAACGCCCCGATACGCACGGCTATTCCGCCTCCAAAGGCATTCCGCGGCTGCGCCGCGCGATTGCCCACTGGTACAAGAAGCGCTACGAGGTCGACATCGACCCGGACAGCGAAGCCATCGTCACCATCGGCTCGAAAGAGGGCCTGGCGCACCTGATGCTGGCGACGCTGGACCGTGGCGACACGGTGCTGGTGCCCAATCCCAGCTACCCGATCCACATTTGGGGCGCCGTCATCGCGGGCGCCGATATCCGCTCCGTGCGCATGGGGCCGGGCGTGGATTTCTTTGCCGAACTGGAACGGGCCATCCGCGAAAGCTACCCGAAACCGAAGATGATGGTGCTGGGCTTCCCGTCCAACCCCACGGCGCAGTGCGTGGAGCTGGAATTCTTCGAACGGGTCGTGGCGCTGGCGAAACAGCACAATATCCTGGTGGTGCATGACCTGGCGTATGCCGACATCACCTTCGACGGCTGGAAGGCGCCGTCCATCATGCAGGTGCCGGGCGCGCGCGACGTGGCCGTGGAATTCTTTACCATGTCGAAAAGCTACAACATGGCGGGCTGGCGCATCGGCTTCATGGTGGGCAATGCGGAACTGGTGGCGGCCTTGGCGCGCATCAAGAGCTACCACGACTACGGCAGTTTTACGCCGGTGCAAGTGGCGGCCATCGCCGCGCTGGAAGGCGACCAAAGTTGCGTGACGGACATCTGCGCCCAGTACCAGCGCCGCCGCGACGTGCTGGTGAAAGGCTTGCATGAGGCAGGCTGGATGGTGGAAAAACCGAAGGCTTCGATGTATATCTGGGCGCATATCCCGCAAGCGTATCGCCACCTGGGTTCGCTGGAATTTGCCAAGCTGCTGCTGCAAAAAGCCAAGGTGAGCGTGTCGCCCGGCATCGGTTTCGGCGAATACGGCGATGAATACGTGCGCTTTGCCCTGATCGAAAACGAGGCGCGCGTCCGGCAAGCTTTGCGCGGCATCAAGAATATGTTGCGTTCCGGCGACGCAAAAACGGAAACGGCAACGTAAAAGTTGCCGTATGGAATTGTCTGTTGCCCCTAATATCACTGCCGCGTATTTCTGACATCACGAATATAAAGTGGTTTTATATGCTGCAACGCGGCATCATTCATTTGTCTCCTCTATCTCCTCCAAGGAAATAGATTCAGCCCGCTCCCGCAGCGGGCTTTTTTTTGCCTGTCGTTCCGCGCGGCTATGCGTCGCCGGCACCTGTAAACCGCCGTACCGCCACCTCCCACTGCTGCATCAGGCTGGCCGCCTGGTCGCGGCCGATGGCGGGCAGAAACGTCCTGTCGGCGCGCCAGTGCGTTGCCAGCTCGTCGACGCCACGGTACTGGCCGATGGCCAGGCCCGCCAGGTAGGCCGCGCCCAGGGCCGTCGTTTCGATCACTTGCGGGCGCACGACGGGGATGCCCAGCAAGTCGGCCTGGAATTGCAGCAGCAGGTTGTTGGCGCAGGCGCCGCCGTCCACGCGTAGCTCGGTGATGGGCGCTTGCGCGTCGCGCGTCATCGCGCCCAGCAGGGCGGCGCTCTGGAAGGCGATCGCTTCGAGCGCGGCGCGGGCGATGTGGCCCACCGTGCTGCCCCGGCTCAAGCCCAGGATGGCGCCTTTCGCCGAGGGCACCCAGTACGGTGCGCCCAGGCCTGTAAACGAGGGCACGAAGACCACGCCGCCGGAATCGGGCACGGAGGCGGCCAGGCCTTCCGCTTCGCCCGCGTGGCCGATGGCGCCCAGGCCGTCGCGCAGCCACTGCACCACGGCGCCGCCGATGAAGACGCTGCCTTCGAGGGCATACGCGGGCTGCGCGCCCACCTGGCAGGCGGCCGTGCTGATCAAGCCATGCTGCGATTGCGCGCACTGCTCGCCCGTGTTGAGCAGCAAGAAGCAGCCCGTGCCATAGGTATTCTTGGCCATGCCCGGCGTGAAACAGGTCTGGCCGAACAGCGCCGCCTGCTGGTCGCCGGCGATGCCGCCGATGATGACGGGGCTGCCCAGCACCGCCGCATCCGTTTCGCCATACACGTGGCTCGAAGGGTGGACGGTCGGCAGCAGGCTGGCGGGAATGCCCAGCCAGTCGAGCAGCTGGGCATCCCAGCAGCCTTCGTGCAGGTTCCATAGCATGGTGCGCGAAGCGTTGGTGACGTCGCTCACGTGCAGCCGGCCGCCCGTCATCTGCCATGCGAGCCAGGTATCGATGGTGCCGAAGGCCAGTTCGCCGCGCATGGCCCGCGCGCGGACGCCGGGCACGGCGTCGAGTATCCAGCGCAGCTTGGTGCCGGAAAAATACGGGTCGAGCACCAGGCCCGTCTTCGCATGGATGGCGCCGGCCAGACCCCGCGCGCGCAAGTCCTCGCACAGCGCTTCCGTGCGGCGGTCTTGCCAGACGATGGCGTTGTAGACAGGCTCGCCCGTGGCGCGGTCCCATACCACCGTCGTTTCGCGCTGGTTGGTGATGCCCAGCGCACCGAGGGCATCGGCCTGCAAGCCCGTCTTGGCCAGCACTTCGCGGCAGGTAGCCAGCTGGCTGTGCCAGATTTCCATCGGGTCGTGCTCGATCCAGCCCGGCTGCGGGAAGATCTGGCGAAATTCGCGCTGCGCCACGGCGACGATGGCGCCCGTTTCATCGAAGACCATGCTGCGAGAGCTGGAGGTGCCCTGGTCGAGGGCCAGCAAATACGTCATGCCGCCACCTCTTGCGCAGGATGGGCGGCCAGCCACTGCTGCAGGCGCGCCACGTCGGCCGGCGCGCAGCGCAAACCCAGTTTGCTGCGGCGCCACAGGATGTCGTCGCTGCTCCTGGCCCATTCCACTTCGACCAGATAGCACGCTTCGGCCTCGTACAGGCCGGGCGCCAGTTGCGCGCCCAGGTCGGCCATCGACGTGGCGCCCGTCAGCAGGCGCGCGGCGCGGCTGCCATAGGCGCGCGCGTAGCGGCGCGCCAGCGCGGGCGGCAGCCAGGCGTGGTCGCGCTGGAAGCGCGCGAGGAAACCGTCGAAATCATGGCTGTCCACGAGTTGATTCATCTGCTGCAGGTCGCCGCCGGGCAGGGGCGCATGGGCCGTCCAGGCCGGGGAAGCATTGTCCAGCAGGGGCGCCAGCAGGCCCAGCGCCTCTTCGGCCAGCTTGCGGTAGGTGGTGATCTTGCCGCCCCAGATATTGAGCAGGGGCGCGCCCGTCGCCGCTGCGCCGCGCGCCACTTCCAGCAGGTAGTCGCGCGTGACGGCCGACGCGTTTTGCGCGCTGTCGTCGAGCAGGGGGCGCACGCCGGAGTACGTCCACACGACGTCGGCGGGGCCGATTTCGCGCTTGAAATAGCGGTTCGCCGCCTGGCACAGGTAATCGATCTCCGCCTGGCTGATCTTCACCTGGCTCACGTCCCCCTTGTATTCCTCGTCGGTGGTGCCGATCAGGGTAAAGTCATCCTGGTAGGGGATGGCGAAGATGATGCGCTGGTCCGGGTTCTGGAAGATGTAGGCGTTCGGATGGTCGAACAGGCGCGGCACGATGATGTGGCTGCCCTTGATCAGGCGCAACCCCTGCGTCTTGCCGCCGCCGGCCGCGCCTGCAAATTGCGCCGTCCACGGTCCCGCCGCGTTGACGATGGCGCGCGCGCGCAAGGTCTTGCGCTGGCCCCCCTCGGCTTGCAGGGTGGCGTGCCAGGCGTCGCCGTCGCGGCGCGCGTCGACGCAGGCCGTGCGCGTGAGGATATGCGCGCCGTGTTCCTGCGCGTCGAGCGCGTTGAGCACCACCAGGCGCGCATCGTCGACCCAGCCGTCGGAATACACGAAGCCCCTGCGGTAACCGGCCTTCAGCGGCGCGCCCGCCGCATGGCGGTCCAGCGCAATGCCTTGCGAGGCGGGCAGGAAGGCCCGTTTGGCCAGGTGATCGTACAGGAACAGGCCCGCGCGTATCATCCAGGCGGGGCGCTGGGCGGCGTCGTGCGGCATGACGAAGCGCATCGGCCACATGATGTGCGGCGCGGCGCGCAGCAGCACTTCGCGTTCCTGCAGCGCCTTGCGCACCAGCTTGAATTCATAGTATTCGAGGTAGCGCAGGCCGCCGTGTATCAGCTTGGTGGAAGCGGACGAGGTGTGCTGCGCCAGGTCGTGCTGTTCGCACAGCACCACGCGCAAGCCGCGGCCGGCCGCGTCGCGCGCGATGCCGGCGCCATTGATGCCGCCGCCGACGACCAGCAGGTCGCAGTCGGCGGGCAGGGAGGAAAAGCGGGAAGCGGACATGGAAGGTTCGTCTCGTAAAAAAGGGTAAACAGTGAAAAGGCGCCGCCTCAGGCGGCCAGGGCCAGCACGGGCGGCAGCACCAGGGCCAGGCCGGCGATCAGCAGCAGCACGAAGACGGCGCGGCGCACGTGCTCGATGGGCAGGCGGGAAGGGTGGCGGCGGGCCAGCCACGTCAGCCCCGTCACCAGCGGCAAGGCTTCCAGGGTCAGCCACAGGGCCGTCAGGCTGAACTGGCCGTGCGCCAGCACGAGGGCCAGGCGCAGCACGGCATTCGCGGCAAACAGCACGATCAGCGAATGGCGGATCATGTCGGCCGGCCATGGCTGGCGGTACAGGTGGTACACCATGGGCGGACCGGCGCTGGCGAACAGGCCGCCCATCACGCCGGACACGCCGCTGAAGAACAGGAAGGCGGGCAGGCCGGATTGCCGCCGGCGCGCGCTGGCGCGCAGCACCAGCATGCATGCGCAGACGACGATGGCGCAGCCGAGCAGGAAGCGCAGCAGGGTCACCTGTTGCGCGCTGAACCAGCCCAACAGGGCCACGCCCGCGCCCACGCCCAGCAGGCTGACGGCCAGCGAAGGGCCGAACACGGGCCAGGCCAGCTGCGGGCGCGTGCGGCCAAAGGTGATGGCCGCATTCACCAGCACCAGCACGCTGACCACGTTGGCCACGTCGCCCAGGCTGGCCAGGTGCAGCACGGCCGTCAGGCCCAGCAGGATCAGGCCGAAAGCAAAGCCCGTCAGGTTCTGCGCGACGCTGGCCAGCGCCACGCAGGCCAGGAACAGCAGATGCGACGCCACGCTCATGCCAGGCTCATTTCGCCAGCGACAGGAAGAAATCCTGCTGTGCGCAACCGCGCCGCACGAAGACGGGCGGCTGGCCCAGGGGGGCGTCGACTTCCACGCGCTGGCCGCCTTCGAAGACGGCGCCGCTCCACAGGTGGATCCAGGCGTCGCCCTGCGGCAGGTAGGCGCTCCAGCGCGCAGCGCCCGCCGCATGCACAGGCGCCACCAGCAGGTCGGGGCCGAACAGGTATTGATCCTGGATGGCGTAGGTGGCGCGGTCGTGTTCATAGTGCAGGAACAGGGGGCGCTGCAGCGGCAGGCCGCGCGCCACGGCATCTTCGGCCAGCGCGCGGATGGTGGGCGCCAGCGCCACGTGCAGCCGCGTCATGCGGGCGAAGTGCTGGAACACCTGTTCATCCTGGTAAAACTGGAAGTTTTCGTCCGGGCGGTTGCCTTCGTGCGTGCGCATCATCGACGTGAAAACAGCCATCTCCGTCCAGCGCTGGAACAGTTCCGCCGTGCGCAGGTTGCCGAACAGGCTGGTATAGCCGCCGATGTCGCTGTGGTGGTAGGCGTTGCCCAGAAGGCCGGACGACAGGGCGCCGCAGATCACCGTCTGCAAGCCGTCGTGGCGGCTGAAGTCGACCGACTGGTCGCCGGCCCACAGCAGCGGGCAGTACGCCTGCACGCCCGTGTAGCCGGCGCGCATGAAGAAGGTGGCCTCGCCCGTCTTGCCGGCTGCCTCAATCGCGCGCGCATTGACTTCGGCCCACAGGGTCGGCCAGGCGTTGTGCATCAGGCGCGCATCGACGCCATTGTGCAGGCGCAGGTCGATCGGCAGGTATTCGCCGAAATCGGCCATCCAGCCGGACAGGCCGAAGTCGAGCATTTCCTGGCGCAGGATGCGTTCCTCGAACCACAGCGCGGCGGCCGGGTTGGTGAAGTCGACGACGCCGCAATCGAATTCGCCGAAGTCCACCAGGTAGGCGCCGCCATCGGTGGCCGTGGCCAAAAAGCCCTGCTGCAGCGCTTCCTGGTACAGGGTGCCGTCGTTGCATAAATACGGATTGACGTAGCCGAGGAAGCGGATGTCCTGCCTGGCCAGGTCCGCGATCCAGTTTTTCAGGTCCGGATAGCGCTGCGGCTGCCAGCGCCAGTCCCAGAACAGGCGCTTGCCGAACGACGTCTGGCGCAAGCCCACCCAGTCTTCGCACCACAGGGCGCTGACGGGCAAGCCGCGTTCCTGCGCCTGCGCGAGGATGGTGCGCGCATGCTCTTCGCCGCCTTTCAGGCCCAGCATGGCGCCATTTTGCAGCCAGGCAGGCAATTGCGGCTGGCGGCCGAAGCGTTGCGAGACGACGCCGACCAGGTCGACGAAGGAGTCGGCCAGCATGAATTCCAGGCGCTCGGGCATGGCCCAGAATTGCAGCTCGTGGAAGTCGGGCTGGCGGAAATCGAAGTCCGCATACGCCGTCGTCTCGGCATGCAGGCAGTAGCGCTGCGACGAGATGAAGCTCGGTTGCGGATAATTCGTGTGGTAATAGTCGCCGCCCGACTTCGACGTCACGTCCGCCTGCCACGTCAAATGGGTCGACTTGTCGCGGCCCACGCCCGGCTCGGACGTCCACAGGGGGAAGTGGCGGCCGCGCAGGTTGAAGTACGACATCTGCTCGCCGCAGCCCCACACATGCTCGTCCTGTTCCGCGGGCAGGCGCAGCCACAGCCGGTTCCAGCCCGGCGCCGCGTAGCGCACCACCAGGTGCACGCCATGCGGCGCCGCTTGCACGGCCAGCACCAACTGCGGCGTGTCGCCCGCATGGCGCGCGAAGCTCAGGGTGGCGCCGTCGCCGTCCTGCGTGACGGCCAGCGCGCGCAGGGCGCTGCGCTCCTCGACGTAATCCTCGATTTCGAAGTTACCACGGTACATTTCCATGCTTTCGCGGCCCTGGCCGACGAACACGCATGGCGCATCGGCGCCGTGGCGCAGCAGCAAGCGGCCGGCGCAGCGCAGGGCGACGTTGTCATTTTCCTGGTGTAGTGTGTACTGCATGACGATCAACTCCTGTGAAAACCGGCCGCCCGCATGGTGGGCGTGGGGCGGGCCGGCGGTGCATCAACAAATAAGCACTGAATTAAAAGACGAGGAACATGCCGGCGGTCAGCTCGACGGGGCTGTAGCCGAAGTAGTTATTGTCCCCCCGGAACTGCAATACGCCCAGCTTGGCATGGCTGTTGTTGGCGATGCGCGTGGCGTACGCGTAGAACGACAGGGTCGGCTGGAAGTTGTACAGGTAGCCCAGCGAGTAGGCCGTCGACGTGGGTTTGCCCACGCCATCGCCCGTGTTGGTGCCGAAAGCGCCTTTGGCGTTGGCGCCGTCATAGCTGATGTGCGCCAGGCTGCCCTCGATGCGGTGTTTGCCGAGGTCGTAGGCGCCCGAGACGCCAAAGGCGTCGGCCGCATAGCCGCCCGCGTTCGACACGCGGTAGGAGGTGTAGGAGCCGCCCAAGGTGAAATCGTTCCACTTGTAGCGCGCGCCGACGATGTCCGTGACCTGGTTGCGCTTGAGGAAGTTCGGCGTGCCGCCCGTGCTGATGTCGTTGCTCTGCTGGTAATCCATGTGCGCGTAGCCGAGGAACAGGTCGCCCTTCTTGTACAGCACGTTGGCGGCCCAGCTGCGGCCATCGTTTTCCAGGTCGGTGGCGGAAGACGCTTGCTGGCCGGCCGAATACGACACTTCCGCAGAAATGTTGTTCCAGGTGGGGCTGCGGTAGCGCAGCGCATTGCCGTAGAACAAGGCCGTGCCCGAGTTGTTGCCGGCCAAACTCGTCGTCTTGCTGGCGTTGTTTGTCACGGGGTCCTTCAGGTAGCGGCCCAGGGATTCGGGGCGCGTGAGCGAGAACAGGGCGCTGAAGTCGTTGGCGCCGTAATTGTGCGCCGAGGCCAGGTCGGCGCCCAGCGAGACCCAGAACGGCGCCATGTACATGGTGCCGCCTTCGATCGAGCCCCAGGTGGTCGAGGCAAAGCCGACGGTGGAGCCCCGGTTGAACAGCACGGATGAGGTGGTGTTGTTTTGCGTGCCGCCGCCAGCATTGCCGTTGAACAAGTTCAAGCCCGTCTCGACGCCGAAGATGGCCTTGTACTCGTCGCTGAAGACCCAGGCGCCCGTGAGGCCCAGGCGGCTGGCCATCTCGCCCTGGTTCAGGCGGTGGTTGGTCAGCTGGCGCCCGCTGGCATCCTTGCCGCGCGACACCGTATAGCCGATGTCGCCACGGCCGTACAGTTTCCAGTTGAAGCCGGTGGCGGGCTGCATGGGGGCCGCCGCCGACGTTGCCGGTGCGGCCGCCATCGTCGCTGGTGCGGGCTGGGCCGCTTTCGCTTCCATCTGCGCCACCCTGTCCTGCAACTGTGCCAGCATGGCCTTCATGTCGCTGAGTTCATCAGCGCGTGCGTTAGCGCTAACAAATGGCGCCGCGAGAAGCACGCCGGTGATGGCCGCGGCCAGGGTGGTCTTGCGGAATGTCGTTTGCATGATCTTGTCTCCTGTGTTTTTTATGAGTATGGTTGCTGATCCCTGCCTTGCTTACATTGAAATAATCAAATTCCTCCCATGCACAAGTATTTGATATCGAGGAAGTCGTCCATGCCGTAGTGCGAGCCTTCGCGGCCCATGCCCGAATGCTTGACGCCGCCGAACGGCGCCATTTCATTGGCGATCATGCCCGTGTTGATGCCGACCATGCCCACTTCCAGTTCTTCCGCCACGCGCCAGACACGGCCCAGGTCGCGGCTGTAGAAATAGCCGGCCAGGCCGAACTGCGTGGCGTTGGCCATGGCGACGACTTCCTCTTCGCTGCCGAAGCGGAACAGCGGCGCCAGCGGGGCGAAGGTTTCCTCGGTGGCCACCAGCATGTCGCTGTTCGCTTCCAGCACCACGCTGGGCTCGAAAAAGCTGCCGCCCAGCGCGTGGCGCTTGCCGCCGATGGCCAGCTTGCCGCCCTTGGCCAGCGCGTCGGCGATGTGCTGCTCGATCTTGCGCACGGCGTTTTCATCGATCAGCGGGCCTTGCGTGACGCCCGCGTCCAGGCCATTGCCCAGTTTCAGCTCGGCCACCTTGGCCACCAGGCGGGCGGCGAAGTCGTCGTAGATGCTGTCCTGCACGTAGATGCGGTTGGCGCAGACGCAGGTCTGGCCGCTGTTGCGGTATTTCGACATCAGCACGCCTTCGACGGCCGCGTCGATGTCGGCATCCTCGAAGACGATGAAGGGCGCGTTGCCGCCCAATTCCAGCGACAGCTTCTTGATCGTGCCGGCCGCCTCGCGCGACAGCCAGGCGCCCACTTCGGTCGACCCCGTAAACGTGATCTTGCGCACCAGGTCGTTGTGGCACAGTTCCGTGCCGATGGCCTGCGCCGCGCCCGTCACCACATTGAAGACGCCAGGCGGCACGCCGGCCCGCAGCGCCAGTTCGCCCAGGGCCAGGGCCGACAGCGGCGTTTGCGACGCCGGCTTCAAGACCATGCTGCAGCCGGCCGCTAGGGCCGGGCCGGCCTTGCGCGTGATCATGCCGTTCGGGAAATTCCACGGCGTGATGGCCGCGCACACGCCAATCGGCTGCTTGATGACGACGATGCGCTTGTCGTTCGACGGCGGCGCGATGACGTCGCCATACGCGCGCTTGCCTTCCTCGGCGAACCATTCCAGGTAGGCCGCGTTCGAAACGATCTCGCCCTTGGCTTCGGCCAGCGACTTGCCCTGTTCCGTGGTGAGTATCAGCGCCAGGTCGTCCGCGTGCTGCAAAATCAAGGCATGCCAGGCGCGCAGTACCGTGGCGCGCGCCTTGACGGTCTGCTTGCGCCACAGCCGGAAGGCCGCATGCGAGGCGGCGATGGCGCGCCGCGTCTCGGCCGCGCCCATGCGCGGCACGGTGGCGATCACTTCGCCGGTGGCGGGATTGGTGACGGCGATGGTGGCGCCGTCATCGGCGTCGCACCAGGCGCCGTCGATCAGACATTGCTGTTTCAACAGGCTTGCGTCTTGCAGGTTCAACATGAGGATTCTCCTTGAATGGGGGCTTAGCCAGCTACAGATACTTGCGCGAGGCCGGCATCGACGATGATGTTCTGTCCCGTGATGCCGTCCGAATCGTCGGCTGCCAGGAACAGGGCCGTGCGCGCCACGTGGCCCGCGTCGAGCCGGTATTTCAGGCATTGCAGTTCGATGAAGCGGCGGTCTTCTTCCGGGTCGCGCCACAGCGCGGCCTGGCGGTCCGTGGCGATGGCGCCCGGCGCGATGGCGTTGACGCGGATATTCTGTTCGCCCAGCTCGCGCGCCAGGGTGCGCGACAGGCCCGCGATGCCCGCCTTGGACGTGGTGTAGCCGACCAGGTTGGGGCGTCCGCGCATCCATGAAATGGAGCCGAGGTTGATGATGGAACCGCCGCCGGCGGCGGCCATGCCGGGCGCCACCTGCTGGATGGCGAACACGTGGTGCTTGAGGTTCAGTGCCAGGCAGTTGTCCCAGTACTCGGGCGTCAGTTCGGCCAGCGAATGGCGGTCGTCGCGGCCCGCGTTATTGAGCAGCACGCGGATGGCGCCGAAGCGCGCCTCGACGTCGGCCAGGCTGGCCTGGTAGGCGGCGATGTCGCGGATGTCGCTGTAGACGAAACAGGGCGCATGGCGGCACAGGGGCGCCAGGCGCGCGGCCAGGGCGGCGCTGGCGTCGCGGTCGATGTCGCAAAAAGCCACTTGCGCGCCTTGCAGGGCGAAGTGTTCGACCAGGGCGGCGCCGATGCCGGAGCCGCCGCCGGAAACGAAGACCACGCGGTCCTGCAGGCTGGGGTAGAGAGTGATGTTGGCGTTCATGCTGTCCTCAGGGTGAAGATCCGGGTATCAATCCCGGTACAGGGGTTCGGGGCGGCCGGCCACGTCCAGGCGCACGGCAAAGAGGCCGCCCGCCTGCGGCTGGCGCGCCAGTTCGTCGTCGCTGGCGCCTTCGCGCGCGCTGGTGATGTACAGGGTGCGCAGGTCGGCGCCGCCAAAGGCGATCATGGTGGGGCGTGTGACGGGCACGCGCACGATGCCGATGATCTCGCCCTGCGGCGAAAAGCGCAGCACCCGGCCGCCTTCGTATTGCGCGCTCCAGTAGCAGCCTTCCGCATCGAGCGCCGCGCCATCGGGGCGGCCGCCGTACACGGCGTCTTCGCCCTTGGCGGGCAGGCGGGCAAACACCTTGCGCTCGCCCGGCTGGCCGCTGGCCGCGTCAAACGCGAAACGGTAGATCACGTGGTTCGGCGTGTCGGACTGGAACAGGGCTTGGCCATCCGCGGCGAACGCCAGGCCGTTGCTGACTTTCACGCCAAGGCCCTGCTGCGGCCCCCAGCCCAGGCGCGTGGCGCCCCGTTCCAGGCAAAACATGGCAGCCAGTTCCGCTGTGCGCGGCTCGTACATGGCGCCGGCCCAGAAGCGCCCGGCGCTGTCGCAGCGGCCATCGTTGAAACGCATGTCGGCGCTGTCGTAGGGCGCATCGGCCAGCTTGTCGAGCAAGCCTTCCTGCGGGTAGAAACGGTAGAAACCGTCGCGCAGGGCCGCCACCAGGCCGCCTTTTTCCGCCAGGGCGATGCAGCCCGGTTCGCACGGCACCCACCAGACGCGATCAAGACCGGTCGCCGGATCGTAGCGGTGCAGGCGGCGTCCGGCGATGTCGATCCAGTACAAACACTGTTCGGCCACGCTCCACAGCGGGCATTCGCCCAGCTGGGCGCGCGCGTCGAGCACGAGTTCGGCTTGCCATTCACGCATGCTTGCTCTCCTCGATCGCCAGGCGCATGGCCATGTGCAGCGTCTCGCCGGGCGCCAGCAGGCGCATGCCCGTGTCGTGCGCACCGCGCGCTGCCAGCGCAAACGCGTTATTGGCGTGCGTGACGGGTTCGATGGCGATGAAGCTGCGTTCGTCGTTGGGCGCGAAGCACACGAGGTGGCGGCAATTGTCGCTGGCCGACAGCTGCACGCTGTAGTCGCCGTAATCGAGGCTGGCGCGGCCCGTCCAGCCGCTGTAGCAATGGTCGCTGTGCCAGCCGGCCACGGGCTGCGGCGTGGCGAATGGCGACGCTTGCGCCACGGGCGCCAGACCGGCCGGCAGGTGGTCGGCGCCCATGCTCCACACGCCATCCCATTGCGTTTGCAGGCGCAGGCCGGGCGCCAGCGGAAAGTAGGGGTGAAAACCCAGGCCGGCGGGCATGGCGCGCGTATCGTCATTGCGCACCGATAAGGTCAGGCGCAGGCCGGCAGCGTCGAGCAGCACGGTTTGCCGCGCCTCGCAGGCGAACGGCCAGTCGGCGTCGCCGCCGTGCACCAGCAGCAGTTCGGCGCTGTCGTCCGCACGCACCGCCACGTGCCAGGCGCGCTGCCAGCCGAAGCCGTGGATGCTGTGCGGCTCGGGCGGGAAGTTGGCGCGCAGCGCATGCGTCTGTTCCTGCGCCTGCAGCAGGGCGCCGCCGATGCGGTTCGAATACGGCACCAAAGGATAGCAGGCCATTTGCCGCACGTTGGCAGCGGCGGGCGCGGCGCGCAGGATGTCGCGCCCGCGCCAGCGGAAAGCCGCCAGCGCGCCACCCGTGGCCGGGTGGACGTCGGCGCGGCAGTCGCCGTGCGCCAGGGTGAAGGGAGACTGGTGGTCCATTTTCAGCCCTTCAAGCCGCCCGAGGTCAGGCCGCTGACGACCTTTTCCTGGAAAATCACGATCAGCACGACGATGGGGACGATGGCCACCACCAGCGCCGCCGAAATGATCGGCCACGGGAAGGCGAACTCGCCCTGGTACAGCTGGATGCCGACGGGCAGGGTGCGGTAAGCCACGGCTGAATTCATCGACAGCGCCAGCAGGAACTCGTCCCAGGAATTCACAAACGCGAGGATGGCCGCCGTCGCCACGCCCGGCGCGGCCAGCGGCAGCACGATGCGCCACAGGGCGCTCAACCGGGTGCAGCCGTCGAGCATGGCCGCGTTTTCGATGTCGCGCGGGATATCCTGGAAAAAGCTCACCATCATCAGGGTGCAGATGGGCAGGTTCAGCACCGTGTAGGGCAGCACCAGCGCCCAGTAGGAGTTCAGCAAGCCCAGGCTGCGCATGATCTCGAACAGCGGCACCATCAGGGTCACCAGCGGGAACATCGACACGCCGATGATGGCAGTGAGGATCAGGCCGCGGAAGCGCAGGCGCAGGCGGGCGATCGCATACGCGGCCAGCGCGCTGATGAACAGGCTGAGCAGGGTCGACAGGCCGGCCACGATCAGGCTGTTCGTCAGGAACGTCAGCAGCGGCTGGTCCTGGAAAGCGGAGATGAAATTGCCGATGGTCGGTTCGTGCGGCCAGTAAGTGATCGGCTTTTGCGTCAGTTCGCTCTCGGTCTTGAGCGAGGTAAACAGGATCCACAGGGCGGGGAAGACGCCGTTGAGGATGACGATCGCGGCGGCGAACCAGCGCAGGCGCTTCGATGAAAACAGGCCGCTCATTCTTTGTCTCCTCTTACATATTTCAGATACACAAACGTGGTGGCCATCGACAGCAGGAACATGAATACCGCCAGGGTCGAGCCGTAGCCCACGTCCAGGTAATCGACGGTATTGGACTGGATGTACATGGCCAGGGTCTTGGTTTCGTCGCCAGGGCCGGGCATGTTGTACGGAATATCGAAGGACTGGATGGCTGTCAGGGTGCGGAAGATCAGCGCCACCAGCATCGATGGCACCAGCAGCGGCAGGGTCACTTCCGTGAATTGCTTCCATTTGCTGGCGCCATCCACTTCGGCCGCTTCATACAGCGAGGCGGGGATGGTTTGCAGGCCGGCCAATAAAATCAGGGCCATGAACGACGAGGTTTTCCAGATGGTCGTGATGCAGATGGCGGCCATGGTCAGCGCGGGCGAATTGAACCAGATCTGCGGTTCCCAGCCCAGGCCGGGGATCAAGAGGTCGATGCGGCGGATGATGTCGTTGACCAGGCCGTATTCGCTGTGGAAGAACCAGGCGAAGATCAGGCCGACGAAGGCCAGCGGCAGTGCCCACGGCAGCAGCAGCGCCAGGCGCACGGGCCAGCGGTACTTGAACGGCATGTTGGCCAGCATGGCCAGGCCCAGGCCCGCCACCAGCGCGCCCGGTACGGTGACGACGGTGATGATGACGGTGTTTTTCAGCGACTTCCAGAACAGCGCGTCTTCCAGCGCCATCTTGTAGTTGTCCAGGCCCACGAAACTGGGCAGGCTGCCGCCGGACAGGCGGATGTCGAAAAAGCTGTTGTAGATCAATTTGCTGACCGGGTAGGCCACGATCAGCAGTAAAAAGAGAATCGCCGGCGTCAGCAGGACCCAGGCCAGCGTTGTTTCGCTGGGGTCCGTGATGCGGCTTTTCAGGGTGCGTTGCCTCATGATTTCCTCGTCTGTTGCGGTGTGCGTATGCGTGTGCCGCCCGCGCCGCCGTCGTGGCGGCACGGACGTGATCCCCTTAGCGCAGGATGCGCTTGACGCGGTTTTCGATCTCGCCCACGGCCGCCGCCGGCGTCTTCACGCCCGCCATCACGGCATTCGTGTTGACGCGCACGGCTTCGGACACTTCGCTGTAGCGCGGCGTGACGGGGCGCGAGCGGGCGCTTTGCACCACCGGCAGGGCATCGGCGAACCAGCCATTGGCGGCCAGCACTTCCTTGTCCTGGTAGACGGAGGGGTAGACGGGCAGGTTGGACGCCTTGAGGGCCAGCTGCTTCGACACTTCTGGGCTCGACAGCCAGCGCACCAGCTTGGCGGACGCCTCCTTGTTCTTCGAGAACGAGGACACGGCCCACTGCCAGCCGCCGATGCACGAGGCCGGCTTGCCGCCCGCCATGGCCGGCAGGCTGACGACGCCAACCTTATCTTTCACGCTGCTGTCGGCGCCATCCTGGAAGTGGTTCCACGCATAGCCCCAGTTGACGGCGAACAAGACATTGCCTGCCTGGAACTCCTTGCGCGTATCGTCGGTGGCCACTTCGGCAATGTTTTTCTTTGCCACGCCCTGGTCGACGAGCTTGCGCCACATGGCCAGGCCCGCTTCCGCCTTGGGCTTGTCCAGGGTCAGCTTGCCGTTTGTGACCAGTTCGCCGCCCTGGCTCCAGTACGGCAACAGGAAGGTGCAGACGGCGCCTTCGATGGCCTTGCCCTGGAAGCTGATGCCTTGCAAATCCGGATTCTTTTCGCCGGCCTGGATGGTGCGCGCCACGCTGGCCAGCTCATCCCAGGTTTTCGGCGCCGCCAGCTTGTACTTGGCCAGCAAGTCCTTGCGGTAATAGAGGAACATGGCGTCGGCAAAGGCGGGCAGGGCCACGACCTTGTTGTCGACCATATTCGCTTGCTTGTAGGCGGGCAGGTACTGGCCCATGATCTTGTCGCGGTCGGCGCCCAGGTATTTGTCCAGGCTTTCGATCCAGCCGGCCGACGCGTACTGGGCCGGGCGGATGATGTCGATCAGGAACACGTCCAGGGTGGTGTCGCCGGCCGACAGCACCGTGTTCAGGTATTTCTGCTGCAATTCCGACGTGGCGCCGCCCGTTTCCAGGTCGATCTTGACGCCGGGATTGGCGGCCATGAATTTGGCGAACAGTTCGCGCATGACTTCGGGGCGCTCCTGGCCGCCGACGAACACCTTGACCGTTTGCGCGTGGGCGTTGGTGGCCAAGCCGGTGGCAAGGACGAAAGTGGCGCCGAGCGCCAGGACGAGGGATTTGATACGCATGATGTTGTCTCCTGTTTTTTTGGAATGGGTATGCCGGTCGTTCGCGGCTTATCGGGAGGGCAGTACCGCGCCCCCTTGCGGATCGAACAGATGGAATTTTTCCATGTCCAGCTGTACCGTCACTTGCTGTCCAGGCGCCAGGGCGAAGGTGGGCGGCAGGCGCGCCGTCAATTCGCCCCCTTCGCACTGGAAGATGACCAGGGTTTCCGCGCCCAGCGGTTCGACCACCACGACTGTCGCGGCCAGGGCGGCGCTGGCGGGACTGGCCGCTTCCAGCGTGATGTCTTCCGGGCGGATGCCGAATTCCACCGCGCGGCCGTCGAGCTTGCCGCATGCGGCCTGGCGCTCCGGCGGCAGGGCCAGGCGCGCCGCGCCCAGGACGATCTCGGCCAGGCCGGCGCCGTTGCGCGCCACCTTGGCGCCGAGGAAGTTCATCGGCGGCGAGCCCGTGAAACCGGCGACGAATTTCGACACGGGTTCGTTGTAGATCTGGTCCGGCGTGCCGACCTGCATGATGTTGCCGCCGGACAGCACGACGATGCGCTCGGCCAGGGTCATCGCCTCGACCTGGTCATGCGTGACGTAAATGGTGGTGGCGCCTATGCGCTGGTGCAATTTCTTGATTTCCGTGCGCATTTCCGAGCGCAGCAGGGCGTCCAAGTTCGACAGCGGCTCATCGAACAGGAACAGCTTGGCCTGGCGCACGATGGCGCGGCCCATGGCCACGCGCTGGCGCTGGCCGCCGGACAGGGCGCGCGGCTTGCGGTCGAGCAAATGGTCGATTTTCAGGATGGCGGCGGCGGCGCGCACGCGCTGTTCGATTTCCGCCTTCGGGAACTTGCGCAGTTTCAAGCCAAAGCCCAGGTTGTCGAACACGGACTTGTGCGGATACAGCGCATAGTCCTGGAACACCATGGCGATATCGCGCTCGCGCGGCGGCAAGTCGTTGACGACCTGTCCCTCGATGGAGATAGTGCCGCCCGTGATCGATTCCAGGCCCGCGACCATGCGCATCAGTGTTGATTTTCCGCAACCCGAAGGGCCCACGAAGACGACGAATTCGCCTTGCTTGATTTCCAGGTCGATGCCATGAATGACTTCGACGCCGTTGTCGTACTTCTTGACAACCTTTTCCAGTTTTACACCTGACATGCTTGTCTCCAAAAGATGCGAATGACGCGTCTGAGCGCGTTACGTGCGTTGCAACAATGTGTTGCAACAGAACAATTAGTAGGCGCCCGTGTCGAGGGCTTTCGCCAGCGACGGTTTCAGGGCCGTGATAAAGGCGTTGGCCTGGCGCATCATCATGCCCATGTCCGAAGCGATGGCCACGTAGTCATAACCGTAATGGATGAAAGTGTGCACCATTTCCGGCGATGGGCCGACAATGCCGATGGGTTTGCCGATGGCGCGGGCGCGGCGGGCCGCGTCGGCGATCGCCGCCTGCACGTCCGGGTGGCCGATGTTGCCGATATGGCCCATGGCGGCCGACAGGTCGCCCGGTCCCACGAACAGGGCGTCGACGCCATCGACGGCGGCGATCTCTTCCAGCTGCGCCAGGGCGGCCGGGGTTTCCAGCTGGATAATCGAGAAGACGGCGCCGTTGGCGCGCGTGGCGTAGTCAGGCACGGTGCCGTAGCGGCTGGCGCGGTGCATGGCGGCAAAACCGCGCGTGCCGGGAATGGCCTGGCCCGGCTGCGGATAGCGGGTGGCGGCCACGGCGCTGCGCGCTTCGGCCACGTTTTCCACGAACGGGAACATCAGGGTTTGCGCGCCGATGTCGAGCGCGCGCTTGATCTGCACCAGGTCGTTCCAGGCCAGGCGCACGACGGGGCAGGCCGGCGTGCCGCCCAAGGCTTGCAGGATCTGGTAGGCATCCTGGTAATCGATGGGCACGTGTTCCATGTCCAGCACCAGCCAGTCGAAGCCGGCGCAGCCCATGGCTTCGGCCGTGACGGGCGTGCCGGCCATCAGCCAGCTGCCCAGCGGTACTGCGTTGTCCGCCAGCAAGGCGCGGAAAGGGTTGTCCAGGATATCCATAGTTGTGCTCTCTATATAGGTAGGGAAGGCGGCGGCGTCAGAAAATCGGCGGCTCCGGCGTGGCGGCGTTGCCCAGCAAGAAGTCCAGGTCGCAGCCCTGGTCCGCCTGCGTCACGTGCTCCATGTACAGCTTGGTGTAGCCGCGCGCATATTTCTGCGCGGGCGCCTGCCACTCGGCGCGGCGGCGTGCCAGTTCCTCGTCCGTCACATCCATGTTCAGGCTGCGCGCGGCGATGTCCAGTTCGATCATGTCGCCGTTGCGCACGAGGGCCAGCGGGCCGCCGACGGCCGCTTCGGGCGTGACGTGCAGCACGCAGGTGCCGTAATGGGTGCCGCTCATGCGCGCGTCGGAGATGCGCACCATGTCGCGTATGCCCTGCTGCAGCAGCTTTTTCGGCACGGGCAGATTGCCCCATTCCGGCATGCCGGGCGCGCCGATGGGGCCGCCATTGCGCAGGATCAAGACCGTGTTTTCATCGATATCCAGGTCGGGCGCGTGGATTTGCGCCAGCATTTCCGCGTTCGAGTCGAACACGAGAGCGCGTCCCCGGTGTTTGGCGAACTTCGGGTTGGCGGCCGACGGCTTGATGACGGCGCCGCCGGGACACAGGTTGCCGCGCAGCACGGCCAGCGCCGCGCCGTCGGCCACCGGCTGCGACACCTTGCGGATGACGCTGTCGTCCAGGCAGACGGCGTCGGCGATGTTCTCGCCCAGGGTACGGCCCGTCACCGTCAAGGCCGTCAAGTCCAGCTGCGGCATGATTTCCTTGAGCAGGGCCGGCATGCCGCCCGCATAGAAGAAATCTTCCATCAGCTTGTCGCCGGACGGGAAGAGGTTGGCGATGACGGGCACTTTTTGCGCCATCGCATCCATTTCATCGAGCGACAGGGCCAGGCCGGCGCGCCCGGCGATGGCGACCAGGTGGATGGCCGCGTTGGTCGAGCCGCCGAGCGCCATATAGGCGGCCACGCCATTCGACAGCGCGGCGCGGGTGAAGAAGCGCGACGGCTTCAAGTCTTCCCACACCATGCCGACGATGCGCTCGCCGCATTGCGAAGCCATGCGCACGTGGTTGGCATCCATGGCGGGAATGCTGGTGGCACCCGGCAAGGTAAAGCCCATGGCTTCGACGATGGACGTCATGGTGGACGCCGTGCCCATGGTGTTGCAGGTGCCGGGCGAGCGCGTCATTTTCGCTTCCAGCTTGATCCACTCGGGCTTGGCGATGTCGCCGGCCACGTAATCGTCCCAGAATTTCTTGGTATGCGTGCCCGCGCCCACGCTCTGGCCACGGTAGCGGTCGTTGAGCATGGGGCCGGCGGGGCAGAAGATGGCGGGGATGTCCATGCTGATGGCGCCCATCAGCATGCCGGGCGTCGTCTTGTCGCAGCCGCCGAGCAGCACGGCGCCGTCGATGGGTAGCGAGCGCAGCAGTTCTTCCGTTTCCATGGCGAGGAAGTTGCGGTAGATCATGGTGGTGGGCTTGACCATCACTTCGCCCAGCGACAGGGCCGGCAGTTCGACGGGGAAGCCGCCGGCCAGCAGGATGCCCCGTTTGACGGCTTCGGCCCGTTCGCGCAGGTGCGAATGGCACGGCGACAGGTCGCTCCAGGTATTGATGATGGCGATGACGGGGCGGTCGAGGAATTCCTCGCGGCGCAGGCCCATCTGCTGCAGGCGCTGGCGGTGGGCGAACGAGCGCATGTCGTCTGGGGCCAGCCAGCGCTGGCTGCGCAGGGATTCCAGCGTGCGGCGGGAGGTAGCGGAGCTCAATGTGTGTCCTTTTTGGTTGCCTGGCGCGCTGCGTATGGCGTTCCAGTGCTGCTGTCTCGGGTCTTGCCTGTCGCCTTTGTTAGCGCTAACATTGCAAGTACAGCGAAATATAATTTGAATCGCAGGGGACTGTCAACAGATTTAATGCAGGGGGAATGCGCGTAGCCATTACACTATCGGCATGATTTCAATGGCACCAATTTCCAGGGTGGAACTTCTGCGGCCCGGCCGGCATGCATCGCGGTGCGCCGCGGCGCAGCGGCGCCACGCTGGCATCCTCTGTGCCGCCGGCCATGGCATGATGCATGGTGATCACCGATTTTTGAGAAGGCAGTACCCATGAACGACCCAGTACGCAAGCGGCGTGGCCTCGGCCGCAGCACCGTGTTCGATGTGGCCAAATTGGCACAGACCTCGGCCATTTCCGTGTCGCGCTATTTCAAGGAGCCGGACCGCGTGTCGCAGGAAACGCGCGAGCGCATCAAGAGCGCCATCGACCAGCTCGGCTACATCCGCAACGAGGCGGCCGGCGGCCTGGCGTCGACCCAGGGCCGCATCGTGGGCGCCATCGTGCCCAGCGTGTCGAACTCCATCTTTGCGGAAACCATCCAGGGCTTGTCGACCACATTGTCGCAGCACAATTACCAGTTGCTGCTGGCCACCCACGATTACTCGATCGAGACGGAAGAGAAGGTGGTGCGCGCCTTTCTCGGCTGGTCGCCGCGCGCGCTGGTGCTGACGGGCGCCGACCACAGCGCCGCCACGGAAACCTTGCTGGCCGGCTTGCAGATCCCCGTCATCGAAACGTGGGATATCCGCCCCGAGCGGCCGTATCCGCAAATCGGTTTTTCGCACATCGCCACCGGGCGCGACATGACCTTGTACCTGCACGCGCAAGGCTACCGGCGCATCGTCTACGTCGACAGCGGCATCGGCAGCGATTTCCGCGCGCGCAAGCGGGCCCAGGGCTATGAGGAAACCATGCAGCAGCTGGGTTTGCGTCCGGAAATCGTGCAAGCATCGGTGACGGCACCGCTCGACGCGGGCGGGCAAGTATTCAGCGAGCAAATGGCGCGCGCCGAGCGTCCCGACGCCCTGTTTTTTGCCAACGACAACATGGCTGCCGGGGCCATCTATGAAGCGGCGCGCCTGGGCATCCGCATTCCCGAGCAATGCGCGGTGGCGGGCTTTGGCGACTTCCCGTTCTCGGAAAAACTCATGCCGGCGCTGACGACGATCCGCGTGCCCCGCTATGACATCGGCCGGCTGGCCGCGCAAGCCATCCTGCAGCGCCTGGGGGAAGTGGACGAGGGCGCCGCGCCGCCGGCCCTGGCGCCGCTGGCCTACCAGCTGATCGCGCGGGCCAGCGCCTGAGATGCCCCGGCTGCGACAGATATTGATGAATCATATTTCCATCATCACAACATGCAATTGGCTTGATATGCTGCGATGCGGCATCATTCATCTGTCTCCTCTACTTCCTCACAGGAATTAGATTCAGCCCGCTCCCGCAGCGGGCTTTTTTTTGCCCCGTCGGTGTTCGAGCATGTATTCACATGAGTGGCAATAATGGATGTATGAAGTTTTACCATTATTTTTCATGGATAAAAGCCACTATGATGCATTCATACTTCACTAGGAGGCACTACCGCCATGACCGTCACGACACACAATCTGGGCTACCCGCGCATCGGCGCCAAACGTGAACTGAAATTCGCCCTGGAAGATTACTGGAAGGGCGGCAGCACCTTGGCCGCGCTGGAAGGCCAGGGCGCCGAGTTGCGCCAGCGCCACTGGCAAGACCAGGACGCGCTGGACCTGGCGCCCGTCGGCGACTTTTCCTTCTATGACCAGGTGCTGGACTTGAGCTTTACCGTCGGCAACCTGCCGCAGCGTGTGCGCCACCTGACTGGCGCGGCGCTCGATAACTATTTCCGCGTCGCCCGTGGCCGCTCGGCCAGCGACAGCGATTGCAGCTGCGTCCATGCCGGCGAAATGACGAAATGGTTCGATACCAATTATCACTATATCGTGCCGGAATTTTCGGCCGGCACGCAATTCAAGCTCGACAGCAGCCGCCTGCTGCAGCAACTGGCGCAGGCGCGCCAGCTGAATGTAAAGGCCAAGCCCGTGCTGATCGGGCCCGTCACCTATTTGTGGCTGGGCAAGGCCAAGGACGACTCCGACAAGCTGGCGCTGCTGGAAGGCTTGCTGCCCGTCTACGTGCAACTGCTGCAGGAACTGGCCGCGCAGGGCGTGGAGTGGGTGCAGATCGACGAGCCGATACTCGTCACGGAACTGGGCGGCGCCTGGCAGCAGGCGCTCGTCACGGCTTACGCTGCCTTGAGCAAGGTCAACAGCGTCAAACTGCTGCTGGCCACGTACTTCGGCAAGCTGCAAGACAACCTGGAACTGGCGTGCACGCTGCCCGTGCAAGGCTTGCACCTGGACGCCGTCAATGCCCGCGAGGAAGTCGAGCAAGTGATCGCCCAATTGCCAAGTTCCAGCGTCCTGTCGCTGGGCGTGGTGAATGGCCGCAATATCTGGAAGACGGATTTGAACGAGGTGCTGGCGTGGCTGGAACCCGTGTACGCCAGGCTGCAGTCGCGCCTGTGGATCGCGCCGTCGTGTTCCCTGCTGCACGTGCCCGTCGACCTGGACAGCGAACAAAAGCTCGACACCGATATCCAATCCTGGCTGGCCTTTGCCCGTCAAAAGCTCGATGAAGTGCACACCATCGCCAGCGCCCTGAACCAGGGACGCGCCTCCGTGCAAGTGGCGCTGGACGCGAATTTCGCGGCCGTGCAAGCGCGCCGCCAGTCGCCGCGCGTGCATAATCCCCAAGTCAAGGCGGCGGTGGCCCGCATCGACGCCAGCCTGGGCCAGCGCGCCAGCGGCTATGCCGAGCGCGCCGCCAAGCAAGCCGCGCTGCTGCAACTGCCGCTGTACCCGACGACGACCATCGGCTCGTTTCCGCAGACGGCGCCAATCCGCCAGGCCCGCAGCCAGTTCCGCAGCGGCCATCTCGATGCAGCCGGCTATAAAAAGCTGATGCAGGCGGAAATCGCCCATTGCGTGCAGGAACAGGAAAGCCTGGGCCTGGACGTCTTCGTGCACGGCGAAGCGGAACGCAACGACATGGTGGAATACTTCGGCGAACAGCTGGACGGCTACGCCTTCAGCCAGTTCGGCTGGGTGCAATCGTACGGTTCGCGCTGCGTGAAGCCGCCCATTTTGTTCGGCGACATCAGCCGCCCGCGCGCCATGACGGTCGAGTGGAGCACCTATGCCCAGTCGCTGACGGACAAGCCGATGAAAGGCATGCTGACGGGCCCCGTCACCATCCTGAACTGGTCTTTCGTGCGCGACGACCAGCCCCGTTCCGTGTCGTGCCACCAGCTGGCGCTGGCCATGCGCGCCGAGGTGCAGGACCTGGAGCAGGCCGGCATCCGCGTGATACAGATCGATGAAGCGGCATTGCGCGAAGGCTTGCCGCTGCGCAAGTCGCAATGGGCCGAGTACCTGCGCTGGGCCGTCGAATCGTTCCGCATCACGGCCAATGGCGTGGCCGATGAAACGCAGATCCACACGCACATGTGTTATTCGGAATTCAACGATATCATCGCGCAGATCGCCGACATGGATGCGGACGTCATCACGATCGAAACGTCGCGCTCCGATATGGAATTGCTGGACGCCTTCGATGATTTTAATTACCCGAACGAAATCGGCCCCGGCGTCTACGATATCCACTCGCCCAACATTCCGAGCCAGGAACAGATGGTCAAGCTGATGCGCAAGGCGGCCGAACGCATCCCCGCGCACCGCCTGTGGGTCAACCCCGATTGCGGCCTCAAGACGCGCGGCTGGAAAGAGGTCATTCCCGCGTTGGCCAATATGGTGGCGGCGGCGAAAACCTTGCGCGGCGACAAGGTCTGAGGATGGCGGGGCAGGGGAGGCATGTAGAGATATAGCGGGATCGTATTTCTATCATCACAACATGCAATTGGATAATGATGCTGCGATGCGGCATCATTCATCTGTCTCCTCTATCTCCTCCAAGGAAATAGATTCAGCCCGCTTCCGTAGCGGGTTTTTTTTGCCCGTTTCCATCGGCTTATCGCTTACCATACCTTCACGTAATCCTACCCTCCAGAAGGAAACCACCCGATGATTGCTCTGTTACGCGCCGCCGGCATGCTCGCGCTGACGGCGCTTGGCGCCTGTTCGGCGGAAAAGCATTCGCTCGACCGCCATCTGGCCCAGTTGCGCCCGGTCACGGTCGCAGCGTTGCCCGACATGGGGTGGCCGGCCGGCACGGCGCTGTGCCCGCTGGGTCTTTATCAGAGCGAGCTGAGCGAATCGGCGCCCCATGCAGGTCGCGTCAACGCCTTCCTGAAGCAAAAGCAATTTCTGGGGGATGAAGGCCATTGGTCGCTCATCGTCGTCAAGCCGTTGCCGGCGGGAGACGCCGGTATCGAGCAACTGTTTTTCAAGCGTGCAGACTATGACGTGCTTAATGATCCGCAAGTCATCGCGCGAGATGTGGAGACCGTGCCGGCAGGGTTTGCGCCGCAGACTTGCGTAAGCGTGGAGCAAGCCCGCGTGCTGGTGACGCGCGAACAACGATCGCATCGAAAACTCCTCATTTTTGGAACGTCCCAGGTCAGATATTGATGAAACATATTTCCATCATCACAACATGCAATTGGATTTATATGTTGCGATGCGGCATCATTGCACCTGTCTCCTCTACTTCCTCACAGGAATTAGATTCAGCCCGCTCCCGCAGCGGGCTTTTTTTTGCCCGTTTTATATGCACAAAGCTGCGCACGCTTGCTTGCCATCATCGCCATCGTGTTGCTTTTGTGCATGCTAAACTGGGCCTTCCCCAGACCAAGGTTGCCTGATGCTTCAATTATTTCGCCACACGCTGGAGTCCACGCCCATCCTCGCCCTGTTTCTCGTCATCGGCGCCGGTTATGCGCTGGGACGCATCAGCGTGTTCGGCTTTTCGCTGGGCGTGGGCGGCGTGCTGTTCGCGGGGTTGGCGCTGGGCGCGTTTGCTCCCGGCGCCGTGCCGCCGCCGATGGTCGGCTCCATCGGCTTGCTGCTGTTTCTGTATGGCATAGGCGTGCAGTATGGCGTGCAGTTTTTCGCCGGCTTGCGCGGTGCGGGGCAGAAACATAACCTGATCGCCTTTGCCGCCGTCATGGGCGGCCTGGCCGTGTCCGTCTGGGGCGGGCAGTGGATCGATATCTCGCTGCGCATGGCCAGCGGCGTGTTTGCCGGCGCCATGACCAGTACGGCAGCCCTGCAGGCGGCGCTGGAAGCGTCGCACGGCAATGGCGACGCGGCCGTCGGCTATGCCGTCGCGTACCCGTTCGGCGTCGTCGGCCCCATGCTGGGCCTGTACCTGGCGGGGCGCATATTAAAACCCGTGCTGACGCCGCCGCCGGCGCCCATCGTCGTGTCGGAAATTACCATCGATGAAGCGAAATTGGCGGGCGCGGCCCTGTCCGAACTGGCCGATGGCCCCCTGGCGGGCGTGCAAGTGATCGGCGTGCGCCAGGGCCACCAGAACCGCTTGCCCGATCCGGGCCTCGTGCTCGGCGTGGGCGATGCGCTGATGGTGTCGGGCACGGTGGCGGGCGTGGAAGCGGCGCGCACGGCGCTGGGCCACCTGGACCCGGGCCGCCTGATGAAGGACCGCAGCGCGTTCGATGGCACGGAAGTGTTCGTATCGGATGCAGAAATCGTCGGCGTGCCCCTGGGCGAGCTGAATCTTGGGAAAGATTTTCCCCTGCAGATCGCCTTCATACGCCGTGGCGACGCCATGATCCTGCCGCACCCGTTCCTGACCCTGGAATTCGGCGACAGGGTGATGGCCATTGCACCGGCGAAACATGCAGCCGACGTGCGCAAGCTGTTCGGCAATTCCATCACGGCCACGGCCGAGTTCAGCTATGTCTCGCTGGGCATGGGCATGGTATTGGGTGTATTGCTGGGCCTGGTACCTATCCCCTTGCCGTGGATCGGTTCGTTCAGCCTGGGCCTGGCGGGCGGTCCGCTGGTGATGGCGCTGATCCTGGGGCGCCTGGGCAGGGTCGGCAAGATCAGCTGGCGCTTGCCGCTGTCGGCCAACCTGGTGATGCGCAACTATGGCTTGACGATTTTCCTCGCCTCCGTCGGCATGGCGTCCGGCTTGCCCTTCGTGCAGCAGGTGGGCGCCGATGGCTTGCCCATGCTGGCGCTGGGGGCCGTGACGGTGCTGGTGGTGGTGGCGCTCGTCGTGATCCTGGGCAAGATCTTCCTGCGCCTGCCGTTTCCTGAATTGCTGGGCATCGCGGCCGGCGCCACGGGCAACCCGGCCGTGCTGGTGTTCGCCAACCGCCTGGCCAAGTCGGACCGCCCGAACCTGGGCTACGCCATGATCTTCCCCAGCATGACCATCGTCAAGATCGTTGCCGTGCAGGTGCTGCTGCATCTGTACGGATGATGGCGGCCACAGTCAGTCTCTTGCGGTGCCAGGCTGCTTGTTGGTGTCAACAAAACGGATGCCAAAAGACAACAGCAAGGCGGCCGCGGCGCATCCTGCGGCAAGCCACAGGTTGGCTGAGAGGCCCAGCCTGTCCACGGCCTGGCCACCGGTCCACGCCCCGAGCGCAATGCCGATATTGAAGACGCCCACATACAGCGCGGCGACGATCTCCACGGCCCGGGGCGCCGCCTTCAGCATCAAGGTCATCAGGCCGACCGATACGCCGCCGTAGGCCAGTCCCCAGGCCAGCAATACCATGCCGCCGCCGATGCCGGAATCGCCGATCGCCAGGAACAGCAGCGGCGTGAGCAGCAGGCCGCCCGAGATGGCGATGATGGTAGTCGCCGTGCGCCGCACGGCAACCACGCCCACCAGGAAGTTTCCAATGATGCCCGCGCAGCCATAGGCAAACAGCAGTGCGCCCAGCCATTGCGCATCAAACCCCGACACGGACAGCAGTAGCGGGCGCACGAAGGTAAAGGCCATGAAATGGCTACTCACCAGCAACAGAGTCAGAAGCAGCCCCGCTTGCAACTGCCTGTTGCGCAGCTGTTTGCCGAATTGGCGCCAGGTCGCCGCACCGGCCGCGGGCAGTGCGGGAATGACAGCCAGATGCAGCGCCAGTACCAGGCTACTGAACAGCGCCATGACGCCGAAGGCCCAGCGCCATCCTGCAACGTCGCCGATTTGTGCGCCTAGTGGCACGCCCAGCACGGAAGCTGCCGCCACGCCACCGAAGATGATCGACGTTGCCAGGCCGGTCGAGCGGGCAGGAACCAGGCGGGAAGCGAGGCCGCCGGCGATGGCCCAGATGCCGCCCATGCAAAAACCGACGAGCACACGGGCAGCCAGCATCCACGCCATATTCTGCGCCAGGGCCGAGGCAATGTTCGCGATCACCAATAGTGTCAGCAAACCACAGAGAATCTTGCGCCTGTCCAGGCTTCCCGATGCGACCACGACCAGCGGCGCGAACATGGCCGCCAGCAATGCTGGCAGCGAGATCATCAGGCCGGCGGTTCCCGTGGAGGTGTCCAGCGTGTCTGCAATCGGCGTCAACAGGCCGACCGGGAGCATTTCCGTCGTCACGACCGAAAAGGTGGCCATGCCGACAGCGCCGACCGCCAGCCATGGGTGGCGCACAGTGGTTTCTGTGGCAACGTGGGGAGACGTACTCATGGTTCATTTCCTTCATGTGATCATTTGATATACGGCGCATGCCCTGCTTGCAACGGAGGGGCATCAAAGTGATAATACATACAGCGCGTATGAATAGTATATATACATACGTGATGAATGTAAATAATCATACGCTGCGTATGTAAGGAGAGAGCAATGGTTCGCCGCACCCGTGTGGAAATGGAAGAAACCCGTGCATCGTTGCTGGCCACGGCCCGCAAAGTGTTTAGCGAGCGCGGCTATGCCGACACATCGATGGACGACCTGACCGCGCAGGCAGGCCTGACGCGTGGCGCCCTGTATCATCACTTCGGCGACAAGAAGGGCTTGCTGCTGGCCGTGGTGGAGCAGATCGATGCGGAAATGGATGGCCGCCTGCAAGCCATCTCCGACAGCGCCGCAGACTCGTGGGAAGGCTTTCGCAGCCGCTGCCGTGCCTATCTGGAGATGGCCCTGGAGCCGGAAATTCAGCGCATCGTCTTGCGCGATGCCAGGGCAGTCCTCGGTGGCGCTTCACCGGACTCGCAGCGCCATTGCCTCGAGTCGATGCAAAAGCTGATCCAGCAGCTGATTCAGCAAGGCATCGTGGCTGACGCTTGCCCACAGGCATTGGCTTCGCTGATCTACGGCAGCCTGGCAGAAGCGGCGTTCTGGATCGCAGACGGTGACGAAGGCAATGCGCGCCTGATAAAAGCAATCGCGGCTTTGGAATTGCTGCTGCGGGGGATGTTGCTTCAAAGGTAATTGTGTACAGTGGCAATCTCGCCAGAAGCGGACACGTCTGGAGACGTGGATGACGATATTGAGCAGGGTTGGACTTATATAGACATGGAGGAAAAATATGCAAGTCAAGCGTATCGTTGCAAATTTCCCGGCGTCGGATCCGGGCCTGGCGCGGACGTTTTACGAGGACGTGCTGGGTCTGAGCCTGTTGATGGACCATGGCTGGATCATGACGTATGGTTCGCAAAGCGAGATGAGCGTGCAAGTGAGCTTCGCGACGCAAGGCGGCTCGAACACCGCTGTGCCCGATCTTTCCATAGAAGTCGATGACGTGGATGCCGCATTGGCACGCATGCGTGTGGCGGGGTTTCCCATTGAATATGGTCCTGTCGATGAACCTTGGGGTGTCAGGCGGTTTTTCGTGCGCGACCCTTTCGGCAAGCTCATTAATATCCTGTCGCACATATAGGCGAAGTACCTGCGGCAGCAGGCAATCAATTCCGCCCGCTTCCCTTGCGCGCCAGCCTTTGTAAAACCCCTGGCGCCGCTCCCAATCTGTTGTACAATCCTTGAGAACGGTCGTGCTTTTTTGTGCGCTGAGCTTCCTTGCGTGCAGTCATCACGGCAACCGATAAGAACAAGGAGACAGACATGGACCTGCATTACACGGCCGGGGAGACGGCGTTCCGCGACACGGTGCGCGCCTTCCTCGACACCCATTTGCCGGCGGACTTGCAGCGCAAGGTGCGCCAGCATCTGCGCCTGAACCGCGACGATTACGTGCGCTGGCACAAGATTGTCGCAAAGCAAGGCTGGGCCGCGCCGGCCTGGCCCGTCGAACATGGCGGCACGGGCTGGACGGCCGTGCAGCGCCACATCTGGGAAGACGAGTGCGCGCGCGCCGCCACGCCGCCCATCCTGCCCTTCGGCGTCAACATGGTGGCGCCCGTCATCATGGCCTTCGCCAACGCCGAACAGAAAGCATATTATCTGCCGCGCATCCTGAACTGCGACGACTGGTGGTGCCAGGGCTACTCCGAGCCGGGCGCCGGTTCCGACCTCGCTTCCCTGAAAACCACGGCCCAGCGCGACGGCAACCATTACATCGTCAATGGCCAGAAAACCTGGACGACGCTGGGCCAGCACGCGGACATGATCTTTTGCCTGGTGCGCACGGATAGCACGGTGCGCAAGCAGGAAGGCATCAGTTTCCTGTTGATCGACATGAAAACGCCGGGCATCACCGTGCGTCCCATCATCATGCTCGATGAAGAACATGAAGTGAACGAAGTCTTCTTCGACAACGTGCGCGTGCCCGTCAGCAACCTGGTGGGCCAGGAAAACAAGGGCTGGACTTACGCCAAGTATCTGCTGGGGCACGAGCGCACGGGCATCGCCGCCGTCGGCCGCTCCAAGCGCGAATTGACTTTCCTCAAGCAACTGGCCATGCAGCAAACCAAGCGCGGCGCGCCGCTGCTGCACGATCCCGCCTTTGCGGCCAAGGTCGCTACCCTGGAAATCGAATTGATGGCGCTGGAAATGACGGTCTTGCGCGTCATCAGCGATGAAGGCAAGGGGCCGGGACCGCAGGCGTCGATGCTGAAGGTGCGCGGTTCGGAATTGCAGCAGCAACTGACGGAACTGATGGTGGAAGCCATCGGCCCGCAAGCCTTGCCCTTCGATCCCGCTTTCCTCGATGGCGGCGCGCCGCACAGTGCAGCCGGCGACGACCTGGCAGCGCCCTTGGCCGCGTATTACTTCAATTACCGCAAGACATCGATCTATGGCGGCTCGAATGAAATCCAGAAAAATATCATCACGCAGATGATCCTGGGCCTGTAAGCCAGAAGGAGACGACATGGACTTCCATTTTAATCAGGAACAGCAGCAATTCGCCGATGCGCTCCGGCGCTGGGTCGACAAGGATTACTCGTTTGAAACACGCAAGCAGATCGTCCACTCGGCCACGGGCGTCTCAAGCGCTGCCTGGGCCACCCTGGCCGAGCTGGGCATGACGGCCTTGCCGCTGCCGGCCGCGGCGGGCGGCTTCGACGGCACGGCCGTGGACATGCTGCTGGTGATGCAGGAACTGGGACGCGGCCTCGTGGTCGAACCGTATTTCGCCACCGTGCTGGGGGCGCGCTTCCTGACCCTGGCGGGCGGTCATGGCGCCGTGCTGGAGCAGGTTGCCAGCGGCAGCCTCAAACTGGCGTGTGCGCTGGGCGAACGCCAGTCGCGCCATGATCTGCATGACATCGCCACCACGGCAACCGCCAGCGGCGACGGTTTCGTGCTGGACGGCGAGAAAACCGTCGTCATCCACGGCGCGCAGGCGGATTCCCTGATCGTTTCCGCGCGCAGCGGCGGCGGCCAGGACGACACGGACGGCATTTCGCTGTTCCTCGTTCCCGCCGATGCACCGGGCGTGACCGTGCGCGACTGCCGCACCATCGACGGCCAGCGCGCCGCCACCGTCACCCTCGTGCAAGTGGTGCTGGGGCATGACGCGCTGATCGGTCAGGTGGGGCAGGGCTGGGCCGTGCTGGACGCGGCCGTCGATTACGGCGCCGCCCTGCTGTGCGCGGAAGCCGTGGGCGCCATGGACGCCATCTTCGCCGCCACGCTCGAGTATCTGAAGACGCGCCAGCAGTTCGGCGCGCCCATCGGCAAGTTCCAGGCCTTGCAGCACCGCATGGCCGACATGTTCATCCACCTGGAGCAGGCGCGCTCGATGGCCATGTTGGCCGCCGCCAAGGCCGACAGCGCCGACGCGGCCGAGCGGCGCCGCACGGTGTCCGCCGCCAAGGCGAGGGTGGGCCTGGCCGCCACCTTTGTCGGCCAGCAAGCCGTGCAGTTGCATGGCGGCATGGGCGTGACGGACGAATTGCCTGCCGCCCACCATTTCAAGCGCCTCTCCATGATCGCCCTGACCCTGGGCGACGTGGAGCACCATATCGAACGCTTTATCGCCCAGCCGGGCTTTTTGCCGACGGAGACCGCATGACCGCATTGACTGGAATCAAACCCAAGCACTGGTATTTCGAAGATTTTACGCAAGGCCTGGAAATCGACCTGGGCCAGCGCCACGTGACGGAGCGGGAAATCATCGCCTTCGCCACGGATTTCGATCCGCAACCGTTCCACGTCGACCATGCGGCCGCCGAAAAAACCATCTTCAAGGGCGTCATCGCCAGCGGCTGGCACACGTGCGGCATGATGATGCGCCTGGTGGTGGATAACCTGCTCAAGCATTCGTCCAGCATGGGCTCGCCCGGCCTGGACAGCATCCGCTGGCTCAAGCCCGTGCGCGCGGGCGATACCTTGCAGCTGACCTACCAAGTCAAGGAAGTGCGCCCATCCACGTCGAAACCGGACCGCGGCATCGTCATTTCCGTGTGGAGCGTGCGCAACCAGCACGGCGAAGTGGTGACGACGGTGGAGGGCATGGGCATGTTCGGCCGCCGCCCGGCGGAGCCAGCGGAGCAACACCATGCGTGATATCGCCGGCATCGCCGGTTTCCAGGCCCTGGCGGGACAGCACGTGGCCGTTTCCGACTGGCTCACCATCACCCAGCAGCGCATCGACACCTTTGCCGATGCGACGGACGACCATCAGTGGATCCACGTCGACGCGGAGCGCTGCGCGCGCGAGTCGCCGTACGGCTGCACCGTGGCGCACGGTTTCTTGACCTTGTCCCTGTTGCCCGCCATGCTGCAGGGGGCCTTGCACATGGCCGGCATCCGCATGGCTATCAATTATGGGCTCAACAAGGTGCGCTTCCCCGCGCCCGTGCCCGTGAACAGCCGCCTGCGCGCGCGCCTCGACATCCTCTCCGTCGACGACTTGCCGGAAGGGGCGCAAGTCAACTGGGCCGTCACCATGGAGCGGGAAGGTGATACTAAGCCCGTGTGCGTGGCGGAGTTTTTGATGCGCTGCTATCCCTGAGCGGCAAGTTGAACCCGCTTCGCCGGCCGGCAGGCAGTCGTGCGCTTCTGCGCGTGCGCCAGGTGTACGCTGTTGGCGCGCCGGCGGTTTCCGGCGAAGGAGGCGATGATGTCCAACAAGGCAAACAGTGGAAATAGCGGCGCCGGCAAGGGCGCCACGGGCAGCGGCAAGGCGGCCGCCGGGGGCAGCGGCGCTACGGGCAGAGGTCCTGGCCCGGGCAATGCGGGCGGCTGGCCCAGCACGACGGGACGGCCGTCGGGGACCAATCGTTCCAATGCCGCGCCGGCAAGGAGCCGCTAGCCTGCCAGCTCACTCCTCTTCCGACGCGCAATATCTGTCCCGCCCCGTATGCTTGGCGCGGTACAGCAGGGCGTCGGCGGCGCGGATCAGGGTGCTGGGGTCCATGCCTTCCGTGGGCATGACGCTGGCCATGCCCAGGCTGACGGTGACGTGCGGGCCGACGCTCGATTTGGCGTGGGGAATGTCCAGCGCGCGCACTTCGTCGAGGATGCGCTGGGCCACCACTTCGGCGCCGTCGCGCGTTTCCTGCGGCAGCAGGATGATGAATTCCTCGCCGCCATAGCGCGCCAGCAGGTCGGGCGGGCGCACGGCGCAGCGGCGCAGGGCGGCGCTCACCTGCTGCAGGCACAGGTCGCCCGCCTGATGGCCATACGTATCGTTGTAATCCTTGAAATGGTCGATATCGGCCATGATGATGGCCATCGGCACGCCGTCGCGCGCGCAGCGCCGCCATTCGCTGTCCATCGTGTCGTTGAAGCTGCGCCGGTTGGCCACGCCCGTGAGCGAATCCGTCAGCGACAGTTCGCGCATGGCGTCCGCCTGCCGCTTGATGGTCAGCTGGCTGCGCACGCGGGCGCGCACGACGGCCGCGTTGAACGGTTTCGTGATGAAATCGACGGCGCCCGCTTCCAGCGCCCGCGTCTCGTCCTCGGGCTGGTTCAGGGCCGTGACGAAGATGACGGGAATGGCGCTCAGCAGGGCCGATTCGCGCAGCGCGCTGCACACGGCATAGCCATCCATGCCGGGCATGACGGCGTCGAGCAGGATCAGGTCCGGCAGTTGATTATGCGCAATTTCCAGCGCCTTCACACCGCTCAGGGCGAACAGCACGTCGTGCTCCTCGCGCAGCAGCTGGTGCAGGATCTGGATGTTTTCCATGGCGTCATCGACGATGAGGATGCGCCCGTTCATGGCAAGGTTGGTCCAGCTCACTTGTTTTCCTCTCGTTTCAGCTGATCGAGCACGAGTTCTTCCGCCTCGGCAAAATTCAGCGTTTCAATCGCATGTGCCATCGCCAGCGCCGCTTCCCGGTCTGACTGTTGCAGGGCGGGGTGCAGCGCGTGAAATTGCGCCAGCGCTTTCAGGTTGTTGTTGCGGATCAAGACCAGCAATTCGGCCAGGCCGGCGTGCAGGTCGACGGGCCCGCTGCCGGGCGCGGCCGCCGCCGGCTGGCCGCGCCGCAGGGGCGAAGGCAGGGTGCGCGCCGCTTCGATGACTTCGGCCATCGCCTGTTCCAGGCGGCCCAGCATGGCGGCCGTGGCGTGCGATTGCCCCGTTTTCAGCGTTTTCTCCGTCTCGGCGGCCAGGCTGGCGATCTGCGTGGCGCCCAGGTTGGCCGCCACGCCGCACACGCGGTGCAACAGCTGCGCCGCCTGCTGCACCTGGCCGGCGGCCAGCAGGCGCCGCGTTTCCTCGACGGCGTCGCCTTGCGAATTCTCAAAGCGCTTGAGCAGGGCCAGGAAGGCGCCGTAGTCGCCGCCGAATCGGTGCAGGGCCGCCGCCAGGTCGATGCCGGGCACCGTGGCGGGCAAGTCCAGCGTCCGCGCGACGGCGTCGGCTGCCTGCACGGCACCGTCGCCGCCAGCCGGGGGCGACGGCACCAGCCGGGTCAGCGTCTGTATCATCTCGTCGACGTCGATGGGCTTGGCCACATGCGCATTCATGCCGCTGGCGATGGCGCGCAGGCGGTCTTCGTCCATGGCATTGGCCGTCATGGCGATGATGGGCAAGTCCGGCAAGCCCAGGGCGCGGATGGCCAGGGTGGCGTCGTAGCCGTTCATGACGGGCATCTGCAAATCCATCAGCAGCACGTCCCAGGCGTCCGGCGTGCTGGTGAGCAAGTCGACGGCCAGCCGGCCGTTGGCGGCCACGGTCACGCGCGCGCCCGAATGCAGCAGGATGTATTGCGCCACTTCCTGGTTGATTTCATTGTCTTCCACCAGCAGCACGCGCATGCCTGTGAGCAAACCCGACAAGGGCGTGGACACGGGCAGCGCCGAAGGCGTGCTGCGGCCTTCGCGCACGGCCGTCACGGCCGCCAGCAGGCGCGCCGGGGTGGCCGGCTTTGAAACGATGCCTGCCAACATTAGGCTGTCGGCCAGGCGTTCGAGGTTTTCGCTATCCTGGTCGGCCACCAGCATGATCACGGGCGGCAGTACCAGGCGTTCGTCGGCGCGCGCCTCGGTGAGCATGGAAATGCCATCCATGCCGGGCATGGCTGCGTCGAGCAGCACCAGGTCCGCCGCCGGCCCGCCGCTGCTGTGGGCGCGCAGCAGGGCCAGACCGGCCGCGCCGCTGTCGGCGCTGCGGCTGTGCCAGCCCTGCGCCGCGCACCACTCTTCCAGCATGGCGCGCACGCTGGCATTGTCGTCGATGATCAGCAGCGACTGGACCCTGGGCGCGCTCTTGCCGGGCGGCTCGGGCGGCGGCGCCACCTTGTCGAAGCGGCAGCGGAAGCGGAAGTCGGAGCCCTTGCCCAGCGTGCTTTTCACGCTGAGGGTGCCGCCCATCAATTCCACCATGCGCCGGCAGATGGCCAGCCCCAGTCCCGTGCCCCCATATTTGCGGCTGGTGCCGCTGTCGCCCTGGGAAAACGCGTCGAAGATGCGTTCCTGCTCGGCCGCGCCGATGCCGATGCCCGTGTCGCGCACGGAAAACTCGAGGGTGGCGCTGTCCGCATCCTCGGCCACCTTGTCGATCGACAGCACCACTTCGCCATGCGAGGTGAACTTGACAGCGTTGCCCATCAGGTTGATGAGGATTTGCTCCACGCGCAGGGCGTCGCCGATCAGTTCGTCCGGCACGCCGGGGGCGAGCACGAACACGGGCTCCACGCCGCGCGCCCAGGCGCTGCTGGCCAGCAACACGCCCACGCTGCCCAACATGCGCTCGAGCTGGAAGCGGCGCTGCTCCAGCACCATCTGTCCCGCCTCGATCTTGGAAAAATCGAGCACGTCATTGACGATATTGAGCAGCGACTGCGTCGCCATCTGGATCTTGCCTACATAGCTGCGCTCGCGCCTTTCCAGCGGCGACTCTTCCAGCAGGCGCGCCAGGCCGATAATGGCGTTCATCGGCGTGCGGATTTCATGGCTCATGTTGGCGACGAATTCGCTTTTCGCGACGCTGGCGGCCTCGGCCTTGTCGCGCGCGCGCACCATCTGCTCGTTGAGTTCATGCAGGCGCAATTCCGTGCGCTTGAGTTCGGAAACGTCCGAGGCCAGCACGAAGAAGCCGCGCACGCCGCCGCCGTCGTCGAAATCGGGGATGTAATTGGTCCACGTGTGGCACACCTGGCCGCCGGGATCGAGCAGGTCGCGCTCGAAGCTTTGCGGCCGGCCCGCCAGCACGCCCTCGACGTGGGGCGCATACACGTCGAACAGTTCCTGCCCCAGCAATTCGCTCATGTGGATGCCGGCCAGCTCGGCGCTGCTGCGGCCAAACCATTCGTTATAGAATTTATTTGCAAATCGGCAACGCAAATCGGCGCCCCAGTACGACACCATGCCGGGCAGGTTGTCGGTGACGGTGCGGATGAAGCGTTCGTTCTGTTCCAGGCGCCAGGTGGTGGCGTGCAGCACCTCGGTGGCGCGCTTGCGTTCCGTGATGTCGATCGATACCCCCAGCACATGGCTGGCGCGCCCCGCATCGTCGCGCAAGACCACCTTGCGCGTGGTGAAGTGGCGCGTGGTGCCGTCGGCCGTATTGATCGCTTCCTGTTCGATTTCCACCATCTGCCCCGTGGCCAGCAGCTTGCGGTCGGCGCTGACGAAGGAGGACGCCTGCTGCGGCGGGAAGAAATCGTGGTCCGTCTTGCCCAGCAACTGTTCGCGCGAGCGTCCCAGGGTCAGTTCCGCGTGGCGGTTGACCATTTCAAAGCTCAGCTTGTCGGCGCGCTTGACGAAGACCATGGCCGGGATGTTTTCGATAATGGTGCCAAACAGGTGTTTCGAGCGGCGAAATTCCGCTTCGCTGCGCTTGCGCTCGCTAATGTCCAGCCACAGGCCCGATACGCCCAGCAATTGCTGTTCCGGGCCGAAGATCGGGTGGTACGAGACGATCCAGTGACTCAATTGCTCGCGCTGCTGGCCGCTATGGCCCTTCAATTCGATGTCGACGATGGGCTGTCCCGTCCCGAGCACCTGGCGCACGCAGCGTTCCACCTCCGCCCGCACGGCGTCGTCGAACAGCATGGCGCCCACGGGACGGCCCAGGTGCTGCGCCACGCTGGCCCCGTTGATGGCGGCCAGGTAGTGGTTGATCATGACAATGCGCAAGTCCAGGTCCACGAACAGCATGCCGATCGGCGCCGTCGCGTACACGGTTTCCAGCAGGCGCGTGGACTTCCCCAGGGCCAGCGTGCGCTCGGCCACCAGGCTTTCGAGCTGCGTGCGGTGACGCCGCAGGTCGCGTTCCAGCGCGCCCAGGGCGCTGGCCATGTCGGCCGATTCGCGGTCCGCGTGCCGGTTCGAGAGCAGGGGTTTGCCTTGCGCCAGCGCATGGATCTGCTGCGTCAGTTCCTGCAGGGTGCTGGCCAGGCGGCCGCCCACGCGCCATGCCAGGGCGAAGCCGGCGCCCAGCAGCAGCGCCAGGATGAGGGAACCCGTGACTACCGAGCGCAGCAGGGCTTGCGCCACCGTGCTGGTGCGCATGGTGACGGCCACCGTCCAGGCGGCGTCCGGAGCGCGGCGAAAGCCCGTATACACGTCGATGCCTTCCAGCGTGGCATGGCGCAGCACGCCTTCGCGCGCCTGGCGTATCTGTTCCAGCAGGGGCGCCGCGCTGCGCTGGCCCACATAGCGCTGCGGCGCCAGCGTGCGCGCCACGTTGATGCCGTCGGCATTGATGATGGCCGCGCCCAGGTAGGCTGGCAGGTGCAGCTCGCGCAGCAGCACGGCCAAGTAGTCGGGCGGGTATAGGGCCGTCAGCACGTAGGCGCTACCCTGGCTGCGCGGCAAGGGCAGGTTCAGGGCCAGCTGCGGCAGGCTGTCGGGCGCCTTGGTCAGGCTGGTCAGCCGCGGCTTGCCGGAGTCGCGCGTGCGCTCCATGCTGGCGGCCCATTTTTGCGGCAGGGGAGGCGGCGCCTGGCTGGCGGGCAGGGTCGTATTGATCAGCTGGCGGCCCTTGGCGTCGGAGACGATGAAGGCGCTGACGGCCAGGCCAGGCTGCAGCAGGCCGGCGGCCAGGGCCCGCAGGGCGCCGATGTCGTCCGCTTGCAGGGCGGGCGAGCCGGCCAGGATGCGCGCGGCCATCTGGGCGCCGTTCAAGTCGCGTTCGACGGCGGCGGCCACCGCGCGCGCCGCCTGCGCCGTTTCGCTGACGACATGGTCGCGTTCGCGCGTGTAACTTTGCGCCACGAGCAGGAGAAACACGAGCGCCGTCGGAATGACCCAGGCGAGCACCAGCCATGAAATTCTTGAGCGTATCGAAGGCAAATCTTGCACCCGGAAAGCTCCCAGAATGGATGAGTCGACAGGCAGGCTCACGCTGGCGCTGGCTGACCTTGAATGAAAAGATGCTAGACGAAATTGATTCTTCTGACAAGCCTAGTTTCTGGAATGGAAAAAAGGTTGCGCAAGGCATACAGAGGAGGGGGGGACGCCCATCCCGCCATGGCGGCGGGAGGGCGGCGATGCTTATTGCACCACGGTCAGTACGTCGACATCGATTTCCGGGCTCTCCATGAAATCTTTCTCCACTTCGCCGCGGATTTCCACTTGGGTCTTGGCGTCGATCTTGCGGTTCATGAAGACCTTGTCGTCGATGTCCACGCGGATTTCCGCCGTGCCGTCGGAGAACGTGTATTTCTCCTTGCCCACTTTGCGCAGCAAATGGCCGCGCAGCACGACGGCCTGGTCGTCGACGGGGTTTTTCAGGATGGCGGCCACGCTGCTGGGTGCGGCCGGGCCGGCCGTCGGGCCCACGTATTGGGCGTGCGCGCTGCCGGCCAGCAAGGCGCAGGCGGCCAGGGAGACGATGAGTTTGCGGTGCAGTGGCATGGTATTCCTTTGATAGTGACTGACGGCTCAGAAGAAGACGGCGGTGCGGGGGATGATAGCACCGGCATTGCCATAGGGCATGTTCGCCCGGACGCTGCCCGTGCTGGCCACGCCATCGTCGAGTTTGCTGTCGATCTGTTCCGCGTAGCTTTCGGGCAAGTTGTCGAAACGGATGCCGTTGCCGGCGCGGCCGCCCACTTCGTCGTTGTACAGGTAGACGGCGCCGCCCTGGGCGCTGGTCATGAATTGCGAGGTGCCGTTGAACGAGCCGGTGATGAAGCCGCCCAGGGCCAGGTGCTGCGGCGCCAGGGTGAATTCGCGCGGCTGGCCGTCGCCGATCTGGCCGTCGCCATTGCCGTTGCCGGCCGAATTGGGCACGTGCAGGGTGCCCTGCAGGTCGTCGCCGGGCAGGGCGCGGAACTTGTCCTGGTAGGCGTTGACGGCGGCCGTCAGCGCATTCGATTGCTGGATGATGTTTTTCACCTTGGCGCTGTCGATCAAGCCTTGTCCCTTGAGCACGCCGCCGAGCAGCAAGCCGATGATGACCAGGACGATGGCGATTTCTACGAGCGTAAAGCCGTGCTGGCGGCGTGGGAGCATGGGATTTCCTTGGAAAAAAAGTGCGACAACTTGGGTTGGCAGTTTACTGCATTTGATGCCGGGCGCGCAGGGCAGGGTCATGGCGTGGCCTTTGCTTTCTTCTTGGCAAGTTCGTCGAGCCGGCGCGCGAGGAAGGCCAGTTCGTGCGGATCGCTGATCTGGCCGCTGGCGAGCAGGCCGCCGATCACCAGGCGGGCGCTGTCGAGCTGGTCCATGTCTTCCAGGATGAACGCTTCCATCTCGCGCACCCAGGATGGCACTTGCGGCCCCGTCGCCAGCCGCCGCAGTTCACGCGCATACGACAGGGCCAGCGGCAGGTCGTGCAGCTGGTGCTTCGCCACCAGCGCCGCCTGCGCCATGGCGGGCCAGCGGCGCTGCGGGTCGGCCGCGAAGCTGGCGGCGACAAAGGCCAGCATGCGCCGCACGCGCTGTGGGTCGGCCACGCCCGCGTACACTTCGCTGGCGGCCACCAGCGCATACTGGCTGCGCGGATCGAGCGTTTGCGCCGTTTCCAGCCAGCCGGCCAGGCGGTCATAGTCGAGCTGGCGCCACGGCAGGCTGACGCCGGCCTGGTCTTCGAACGACTGCAGGTACAGCAGCATGGCTTTCGACATGGCCAGCGGCTCGCCCAGGCTGGCCAGGCGCGCCACGCCAGCCGGCGGCGCGGCGGGCAGGGGCCGCGCCTGCGCCGGCGCTTGCTGCTGCGCCAGGCGCCAGCCCAGCTGCAGCAGCAGGCATGCCGCCAGCAGCCAGCACAGGGGGCGCGGTACGCTGCTCCAGGGGCGCTGGGCGGCGGCCATCAGATGTTCCTGCGGTAAAAGTCGCACAGCGCGCAGCTGGCCAGCAAGGCCACGTAGATGCCGGTTTGCGCCGCCACATTGGCCAGGGCTGGCCAGTCGCCGGTGGCGTACAGCAGCCATTCCGTGCGCGCAAAGGCGTCCAGGCGGGGCAGCAACAGGGCCAGCACGTCGATGGCGCCGGCCGTGGCCCGCTGCGCCAGCGAGTCGCCCGCCTGCGGGCCGTGCGCCAGCAGTTGCAGGCTGCCCAGCATGCGCGCCAGCACATAGAAACCGCTGGTCGCGGCAAGCGCCGGCAGGGCTTGCTGCAGGCTGGCCGCGCACAGCAGGCTGAAGGCGGCGACGATCCACAATTCCCCCAGCAGCGACAGCGCCCACAGCGCGCTTTGCGCGGGTGCGGCGAACAGGGTCATCAACAGGCCGAACAGCACGGCGGGCACGGCCGCCAGCGCCCCGTAGCCCAGCAGCTTGCCCAGCAGGTAGGCGGCGCGCGGCATGGGCAGCGCCAGCAGCAGTTCCAGGCCCCGGTCGGCCGCTTCGCGCGCCATGCTGGTGATGATGAAGGTGGCCAGCAGGAAGACGCCGGCCAGGCGCAAGGCGGCCGCCAGCAACGCCGCCTGCACGGCGCCGCTTTCCGTCAGCGCCAGTTGCTGCAGGAAGCCGGCCAGGGCGGCGGCGCCGCAGGCGGCCAGCAGGAACAGCCACGGCAGGCGGCTGCGCAGCGCTTCGAGCAAGGTGTAGCGGGCGATGGTGGCGGCGGGCGAGAGCATGGGCATCAGCGGGGCAGCCTTTGCGCGGCCACCATGCGGTTGAACAGGATGTTCGGCGACAGCCAGGCGACGATATCGTCGAACTCGCCGCCGGGCTGCTGCGGGCCGCTGGCGGCGCGGCTGATGACGGTGGTAGCGTTCGTAGCATTGTTGCGCTCGTCGACATTGTTACCGAAAGGCACAGCCTGGCGCTGGCCCTGCACGCCCGTGGCGCCGAAACCGTTCTTGCCGTGCGACATGATCATGGCTGGGATGTCGTTCAAGGCCGTCGCCTGCAGCAGCGCGCCGCCATTGCGCGTGACGATGCTGATGTCGCGCGGCGTCGACAGGCTGAAAAGCTGGCCGCTGTCGCTGAAGGCCGGCGTCACGCTGTAGCGGAACAGATTGTTCCAGCTGTCGCCCTGGCGCAGCCCCAGGGTGGCCCAGGGCAGGAAACCGGCGCGCTTTTCGCCCGTGCAGCGGGTGCCGCGCCGGTCTTCCAGGCCGCTCATGGCGGAGATGGCGGGACAGGGCAGGTAGCCGTAGCGCAGCGCGTAGCCCGTCAGCGCTTCCTTCGCTTCATTCAGCGCCTGTTGCGTCTCGGCCACCTTGCGCTGTTCCAGCTGCACCGTCAAGGGCGTGACCAGGCCGCCTATCATCAAGCCCACGATGACGAGCACGATGGCGATCTCGATCAGGGAAAAGCCGCCCTGGCGGCGCGATGGATGCGGGCGGGGGCTCATGGCAGGTTGCGCGCGGCGCGCATGCGTTGGTACAGGGTGGGCAAGGTAATCCAGGTGAGCATGTCGTCGAAGGCGCCGCCGGGCAGCGCGGCATTGTCGGTGGCTGGGCGGGCGATGAAACTGCGGCTGGCGCGGTCGTTGGCGGCTTCGTCGACATTGCCGCGTGCCGTATTGATCTGCGTCACGCCGCTGGCGGCCGTGCCGTAGTGGTCCTTGCCTTGCGAGAACAGCACGACGGGCAGGCATTCGACGCTGACGTCGCACAGTGCCTGGCCCGCGACGTAGGCGAATTCGCCGCGCGCGTCGCGCTCGAGCACGACCCGGTTGGCGACGGCGGAAAACGAGACGATGGGCGCGCGCGCCATTTCCGGCGTGACGCTGTAGCGCAGCAGCTTGCCCCAGGCGTCGCTGCCCGCCACGCCCAGCGCCACCCACGGCAGGAAGCCGCTGCAGGCGGCATCGTCGGCGCAGTCGGCGGCCCGTTCGCGCCCGTCGAGGGCGGAGGCGGCCGGACGGGGCAGGCGGCCATTGACCGCCGCAAAGCCCAGCAAGGCTTCGCGCGCCTGCGCCAGGGTGTCCAGCGTGCGCTGCTGGCGTTCGGCCTCGCCCGTCTTGCGGCCAAAGGCGCTGATCAGCAGGCTGGCCGCGCCCAGGCCCAGCACGGCCACCAGCAGCAACAGGGCGGCGCCGCGCTGGCGACGAGGTTGCCAACGAGCTTGCCGATGAGGTTGACAATGAGCTTGCCGTGGCGTCATGGCGGCGTCTCCTGCGCCTCGGTGACCGTGCCGCTGGCCGGGTCGTAGCGCTGGCCAGGTTTCAGCAGCACCGCCTGGCCATTCGACAGGCGCAGGGTCAGGGTGCCGGGCTTGTCGCGGGCAAGGCGGTTGTGCGGCTCGTTTTGCGCTTCCTGGTTCAGCCAGACGGTGGAGCGGCCGCTGCTGCGCTGCACCACGCCATTCAATTCCACGGGCGGCGCGGGCGGCGGCGGTGGCGGGGGCGTGGGGGCAGCCAGGGCGGGATCGGGTGGCGGCGGCCCGTAGCGCTGCGCATCGAGCTGGGCGCGCTGCTGGGGCGACAGGAACAAACGTCCCAGCGGCTGCGCCTGTGCCGTGAGCGCGGCGCCGGCCAGCAGCGCGCACAGGATGCGGGCGGACCTCATGGCCGCCCCGGCACGGGCACGCTGTTGACGGTCAGCCACAGCAGTTCGCATTCGGCGCCCAGGGTCGGCACCGCCTCGCCGCCGGCCGCGCCATGGCGCTTGAGCGTGCAATCCTGCACGGCGAAATAGCCGGCCTGGCGCAAATCGTCAAACAGGTTCAGCAAGTCCATTTCGTGCAGCAAATCCATCTGCAGGCGCATGCGGCTGCCGCGCAGGTGATATTGCCCCATCACCATGGGCAATGGCACGGGCAGCGCTTGCTGCGGGCTGATGTCATAGCTGATCGGCAGCAATTTGCGCTGTTCCTGGCTGCGGCGGATGGCGTCGATCCAGGCCAGGCGGTTTTCCTCGCCGATCAGGCCGCGCTGGCGCAGGGCCAAAAATTGCGGTTCGTAGGCGCGGATTTCCTGTTTTTCCGCTTCCGCGTGGTTGAACAGGGTGGCCGCCGCCGCGCGCGTGTGCTGGGCCAGGTATAGCTGTTGCGCTTCGCGCATGCGATAGGCGGCGGTCAGGCTCAGCAGCAGCAGGCTGGCCAGCAAGGTCAGCGCAAAGCACAGCAGGGCGGCGCGCACCAGGTGCAGTTCGCCCAGCCAGGCGGGCAGGGTGCGCATGGGCGTGCCTGCCCGCTGCATGCCGGGCAGGGGTGGCTGCTTCACGGGGCCGCTCATGGCTGCCACTCCAGCAAGAGGGTAAAGCGGGCCTGGCTGTCCTGCGCCGGCGCTGCGCTCTTGCCGGACAGGGCCGCGCTGGGACGCAGGTCGAGCGGCGTTTCCTCGATCGTCACCTGCATGCCCGGCTGGCGCGCCAGGGTTTGCGCGAAGGCCGTGATGGCGGCCAGGGCGGCGCGGTAGTCATTGTTCGGCATGGCTACGTCCGCTTCCAGGCGCAGCGCCTGCGGCGGCGCGACAGGGATGCCGGCCAGGGCGCTGTGGGGCGGCGCAGTCTGCTGCGGCGGCGGCTGGCCAGCGGCCGTGCGCGCGGGCGCCTGGCCCGCATGCCAGTGCAGCTGGCCCAGCGCGACCTGCGGCGCCTGGTCCAGCGCGGCGCTCAGCATGCCCAGCAGGCGGCCCGGCTCCGGCGCCTGGCTGGCGATCATCTGGCCCAGGGTGACGGCCACTTTCATGTTCTGCGTCTTGGCCGGCGCCGGCGGCTGGGTCGACATGACGCTGCGGTAGCGCTCCTGGTAGGACGCCGTTTCCTGCGCCAGCCGCTGCGTGCTGGCCCCGTCGGCGATGCCGCCAAGCAAATTGATCACGCACCACAGGGCGGCCGACGCGCCGATCAGGGCGCTGGCGCCGTACAGCGTCTTGCGCGCGCGCTGGAAGTGGTAATAGCGGGCCAGCGCGCCGGGCGGATAGTGGCTGGACGGCGGATGCTTGCCCAGCAAGGTCAGCAGCAATTCGTCGGCCAGCGCCGGCGTCTGGCGCAAGCCCACCCGTTCGCCGGCCAACTGCAGGTCGATGAAGTGGTAAGCCACTTCGACGCCGTTGTCGCACAGCAGTTCGAGCTTGGCGATCTGTGCGGCCGGCGCCAGGATGACGGTATTCAGGACGTCGCCGCGCGCCAGCATGCGCGTGCTGGTGAGAAATTGCCGTGTCTTTTCCGTTTCCAGCGCGATATTCACAGCCACGCCGTCGAGCGCGATGGTCGCCGTCTGGCGCGAAAAGCGCAGCTGGCCCTTTTCATAGTAACTTTGCCGCAAGCCGCCCGATTGCTGCGTCACCAGCAGCAAGTGTTCATGCGCGATCGACAACTTTTTGACCAGCGCGATACTGAGCAGGCTGGTCGAATAGATGCCGGCCACGGGCACGCGCAAGTGTTCGAGCGCCTCCGTCCACGGTTGCAGCAAGGTGGGATTGGTGAGGGCGAAAAACAGTACCTGGTCGTCGTGGCGTCCCGTGCTTTCGCGCCCCAGCAGGGTGCTGCCCCGGTAGGGCGTGTCGCGGTGTAATTGCTGCTTGCGCCGCTCCAGCAGGGCGCGGCCCGCCTTGCCGCGCACGTGGGGCACGAGCTGATGCTGGAAATCTTCCTCGATCAAGTCCGTCAGCAGGTAGGCGGGCACGTCGAGCCTGCGCTCCTGCGGATCTTCCAGCCACGCGGCGAAGCCGTCCAGCCCGGCCGCGCTGGCGGGGAAGGCCTGGCCGGGGCCCAGCACGCCGTGGTTCCAGTCGTAGGCGCACAGGGCGTCGCTGGTGAGGTAGAGTAATTGTTTGCGGAACACGGCGGCCTCAGGTTTTGATCGTGCTGATGGCGTCGTAGATCGGCCCCAGCACCGATAGCATGATCCAGCCCAGCAGCAGGCCCAGGATGACCGTCATGGCCGGTTCGATCATGGCTTGCACTTTTTCAATCAATTCCTTCACTTCCCGGTTATAAAAGTAACTGACATTGCGCAAGGCCGTGTCCAGCGAACCCGTGGACTCGCCCACCTTCAGCATGCGGATCACCAGCGGCGGGAAGATGCCCGTGTGCTGGAAGGCGGCGGTGACGCCGTAACCTTCGCTGATCAGCTGGGCGGCGCGGCGCAGGCCGGCCGCCACCACCTGGTTGCCGGCGATGCCCTCGGACAGGCGGATGCATTCGAGGATGGTGATGCCGGAGGCATACATCAGGGCAAAAAACGTGGCGAAGCGGGCCAGGATGATCTTGTGCAGCACGGGACCGATCAGCCACAACCGCAGTTTCAAGCCATCCCAGGCGTAGCGGGCCGCCCCGCTGCGGCGGATGAGCGTGCGCAAGCCGAAAAACAGCAGCACGGGCAGGGCCAGCAGCAGATACCAGTAATCGATGAAGACATTCGACACGGCAATGAGCACGCGCGTGTGCAGCGGCAATTCGCCGCCCATGTTGCGGATGAACGCCGTCAGCTGGGGCACCAGGTAAATCATCAGGAAAAACGTCACGGCCGCCACGACGATGGCGACGACGACGGGGTACATGACGATCTTGCGCGTCTGCGAGGCCAGCTCGTCCTGCCATTTCAGGCTTTCCGACAGGTTCTTGAAGACGTCGGCGATCCGGCCGCTCTGTTCTCCCGCCAGTATCAGGCTGGTGAACGTGGCGTCGAAGATGTCGCCATGCTGGGCCAGCGCGCCCGAGAGGGGCAGGCCGCCCTCGATGCTTTCGATCAGATCCGTGACGACTTCGCGCAGGCGCGGGTGGTCCGTGCTTTCGCGCAAGTCGTTCAAGCCTTCCAGGATGGGCACGCCCGCGCCCGTCAATTGCTCCATGTGGAAGCAGAAATTGATCAGGTCGCGGCGGTGGATGATGCGCTTGCCCAGCAGCACCAGGTACTGGCCCGTGATCTTGCAGTCGATCAAGTCGAGCTGCATGCGGTGCAGGCGCGCTTCCAGGTCCGGCACGTTGGCCGCCTCCATGCTGCCGGGAATCAGGGCGCCGGCCGCATCCATTGCGCGGTAGACATATTGCGCCATCAGGCCAACCTTTCCGTCAGGTCGACTACGCGGCCCACTTCTTCCAAGGTGGTGACGCCTTCCAGCACGCGGCGCATGCCGTCGTCGACGATGCCCTTGAAACCGGCCGCGCGCGTCGCGGCCTTGAGCTCGCGCAAACTGGCGCGGCGCGCCGTCAATTCATCGAGTTCGGCCGTCATCTTGAGGATTTCCATGATGGCCAGGCGGCCCTTGTAGCCCTGGTGCGCGCAGCGTTCGCAGCCGGCGGCGCGGCAGATGCTGACGGCGGGCGCCTCGGGTACAAGGCCCAGCAGGCGCCGTTCGATGGTATCGGCGATGACGGTTTCTTTGCAATGCGGACACAAACGCCGCACCAGGCGCTGCGCCACGATGCCGATGATGTTGCCGGCCATGATGTCGGGCAAGATGCCGATGTCGAGCAGGCGCGCCACGGAACCGATGGCCGAGCTCGTATGCAGGGTGGAATACACCTGGTGGCCCGTCATGGCGGCGGCAAACGCCATTTCCGCCGTTTCGCGGTCGCGGATCTCGCCCACGAGGATGATGTCGGGGTCTTGCCGCATCATCGAGCGGATGCCGTCGGCAAAGCCCAGCTTGACGGATTCGTTGACGGAGGTCTGGCGTATCATGTTCATCGGATACTCGACCGGGTCCTCCAGGGTCATGATGTTGACGCTTTCCGTATTGATATGGTTGAGTATCGAATACAGCGTGGTGGTCTTGCCGCTGCCCGTCGGGCCCGTCACGAGGATCACGCCGTCGGGGCGCGCGATCATGAGTTTCAACAAGTTCAATTCCGCCTCGGCCAGGCCCAGCGCGTCCAGCGGCACGATGCCCTTTTGCCGGTCCAGCACGCGCAGCACGACGTTTTCGCCATGCGTGGTGGGCTGCGCCGACGCGCGGAAGTCGATTTGCCGCCCGGAAAACTTGATGCTGATGCGCCCATCCTGCGGCGCGCGCGCCTCGGCGATATTCATGTTCGACATCACCTTCAGGCGCACGGCCATGGCCGGCCAGTACGATTTGTGCAGGCTGCGGATTTGCCGCAGGATGCCGTCGATACGGTAGCGGATGCGCAGGAACGACTGTTCCGGCTCGAAATGGATGTCCGAGGCGCCGTTCTGCACGGCATCGGCCAGCAGCGCATCGATCAGGCGCACCATGGGCTGGCTGTATTCGTCCGACGGCGAGGCCATGCTTTGATAGCTGACTTCGCCCGTCTCGATTTCGTGCAGGATGCCGTCGATCGACAGCTCGAAGCCATAGTACTGGTCGATGGCGCGCGAAATGTCCGATTCGTTGACGAGCACGGTGGAAATCGTGATGCCCTTGACCAGCATGGCGCTGATTTGATCGAGCGCAACGATGTTGCTCGTGTCGGCCATGGCCAGGATCAGGTTATCCGCCTGCCGCTCGTAGACGATGGGAAAGACGCGGTAGCGCTTGGCCACGTCCTTCGGGATCAATTTCAGGGCGATGGCGTCGACCACCAGGCTGGACAGGTCCGCGCTGACCTGTTTCAGGTTTTCGCTGAGCGCCTCGCGCACGGTGGCTTCCGTGACAAAACCCAGGGTGATCAGCAGCTTGCCCAGCGGTTCGCTGCTGCGCCGCTGTTCGATCAGGGCGATGCGCAACTGGTCTTCGCTGATCACGCCTTTCTGGATCAGCAGCTTGCCGAGGGGAAGTTTTGCCTGTTCTGCCATGTGATGCTTATTCCTGACGGGGGGTGATGATGGCCGGCTCGGCCGGGGCCGCAGGGGCAGCCAGTTCGCGCAAGCGCGTTTGCACGACGGCCTGGTCGAAGGCGGCGGGCGTCGTTTGCGCCAGGGTCAAGGCGCGCTGGTAATACGTGGCGGCCAGCCGGGGCTGGTTCAGCCGGTCCAGGCCCACGGCCAGGTTGAAGGCATAGTCGGGATTGCCTGGCGCGGCGCCGTAGGCGCGGAAAAATTGCTGCTGCGCTTCGTTCCAGCGGCGCTGCTTGGCGTACACATTGCCCAGTGCAAACAGCACGGGGGCGCTGTCGGGGTTGCGCGCCAGGATGGCTTTCAATTTTGCCTCGCTCTGCGCCACGTCGCCCTGGCGCAGCCCGATCAGGCCGGCCAGCGCCTCGCCATCGTCGGGATTGATTTCCAGCAAACGCACGTACAGGGCCGCCGCCTGCGCGCCCTGGTTTTCGCGCAGGGCTACGGCCGCCAGGCCCAGCAGCGCGTCGCGGTTGGTGGCATCCTGCCGCAGCACCGTTTCATATTGCTGACGAGCAAGACCCAACTGGCCCCCGTTGAAGGCTTGATAGGCTTGCTGCACGTCGGGGTTGATTTGCGGCGCGGCCACGCTGCGCTGCACCTGGATCTGGCTGTTGTCGGGCGCGGCCACCGGTGGCAGGCTGGGCGCTGCGGGCGGCGCCATGTGCGCCAGCTGCGCCGCTACGGCGGCCTGGGCCGCCGCCTGTATCATCGCCTGCTGGTCCTGTGCTGACTCTGGCTGGCGCGCGTCGCGCGGGGTGTCGGGCGGCAGCGCCGCGGGCGTCATGGCGTCCGGCGGCGCGGCACCCGTCGCCGGCACCACCACGACGGGGCCGGCGACGCCGGCCGTGCCAGGGGCATCCGTCAGCGGCATGGGCACGCCGGGCAAGTTGGCGCCCGCGCCGGGGCTGGTGCTGGCGCGCCAGTACCAGTACGCCATGGAGCCGACCACCAGCAGCAGGATCGCCAGCAGCACGGCCAGGCGCACGGTGACCGGGTCGACGCTGATGGGGCCCGTGGGGCCTTTCGGCGGCGGATTGCTGCGGCTGGCGCGTGGCCGGGCGGGCGGCGCTTCCGGACGGGCGCGCGGCGGCTCGGGCGGCGGGCCTGACTGCGCGCCTTGCTGTGACCCTGGCTGTGGCTCAGGCTGGGAGGCACTCTGTGCCGGCTGCGGCGCGGGCGCGTCCGTCAGCGGCTCCAGGCGCAAGGTGCTTGCCGGCTGCACGGGCGCTGGCGCCGGTGCGGGACGGGGCGGCAGGGCGTCGGCCGGCGCCAGTTCCAGCACCTGGTCGTAGGCTTCGGACGGCTTTTCCAGTTCTTCGTCGGAAAGGCTGTTCTGCTTGGCGCGCTCGGCTTTCTTGAGCGCCTGCATCAGCAAGCTCATGGGAAGTCTCCCTGCAAGCGCGCCTGCGGCCGGATGGGCGCCGCTGGCGGGCCATCCGTGTAGGGCTGGGTGTTGAGCGGCGCCTGGCCGGGCAGCAGGTAGCGGTAATCGCGGTAATCGCCCTCGACACTGGCATCCTTGACGACGACGGGGCGCATGAAGATCACCAGCTCCGTCTTGCTGCTTGCCTCATTGCGGTAGGTAAACAGATTGCCCACCAAGGGCAGGCTGGACAGGCCCGGCACGCCATCCTTGGCATTGTCGATGGAGTCTTGCATCAGGCCGCCCATCACGGCGATCTGGCCATTGCCCACTTTCATGATCGATTCCAGCTCGCGCGCCTGGATCACGGGCACCCGGCTTTGCACGTTGGCCGTGGCCAGGGCCGGATTCGGGTCTTGCACGTAGCCGACGATGCGCGTGATGGTGGGGCGCACGTTGAGGGTCACTTCATCGCTGTCGGAAATCTGCGGCGTGACGCTCATGACGAAGCCGACGGGCACCGTTTCCAGCTTCGATTCATAGGTGGCCGGCGTGGTGATGGTGCCCGTCGAGCTGATCACGGCGGGCGTCACCTTGATGGTAAAGAAGACATTGTTGTCGACCACCTTCAGCATGGCCGTCTGGTTGTTCAGCACGCTGATCTTCGGACTGGACAGCACTTTCACCTTGCCGAACGATTCGAGCAGCTGGATGGTGGTGGAAAAGCTGTCTTTCAAATAATTGAGCAGGAAGATGCCGGGCGTGGCGTTCGGCGTGACGCCGCTGGACAGGCCCGCCGTGCCCACTTGTCCCTGGCGCAATTGCAGGCTGCCCGTCAGGCGCGACCAGTTGATGCCTTGCTGGTATTCATTGCTCAGGCGCACCTCGATGATGGTTGCCTCGATCAGCACTTGCCGCTTGGCGCTGTGCAATACCGCGTCGAGGAATTCGGCGATCTTTTCATGCTGGCGGCCCGTGGCGCGCACGGCGATCAGGCCGCCCTCGACGTTGACGACGACGGACGAGGGGCTGCCCTTGTTGGCCAGTTTGAGCAGCGGCATGCCGTTCGCGTCCAGCGGCTGGCCGGGAGCTGCATTCTGGCCGGGCGCCTGCTGTCCCGGCACATTCTGGTTCCCGTTCGGGTTGCCATACTGCATCGGCGGCTGGGCGCCGTACTGGCCCGCCGCACCGGCGGCAGGGTAGGCGCCGGCCTGGTTCTGCTGCTGTCCCTGCTGTCCCTGCTGGCCGGGCATGCTCGTCAATTGCTGGTTCAGCTGCGCCAGCGGGTCCACCTGCACGTCGTTGAGCGTGGTCTCGCGCAGCAGGTCGCGGATATTCTTTTCCAGGCTGTACCAGAAATTATTTTCCGAACGATTCACGACGAGGGTGGTCGAATTGTTATTGCCGTTGCCGCCGCTGCCTTGCGTGCTGCCCACGGGGTTGCTGGCGTTGTTCGACCCGCCGCCCGCCGTGGAGATTTGCGTGGCGATATTCACGCTGCTGTTGGTGCTGCGCGCCATGTTGACGTAATCGACCTTGTAAGTGCGCCAGACGGGCGCGTCGGGCAGCACCGTCAGGTTCTTGCCATCGATTTCGTAGCGCATATCGACTTGCTTGCCGATACGCGCCAGCAATTGCGGCAGGGTCTGGTTCAGAGCATTCAGGGTGACGCTGCCTTCGATCTGCGGGTGGATGTCGATATTCATGCCCGCGTCGCGCGCCAGCGCAAACAGCAGCGATTGCACAGGCACCTTGTGCACGGTGACGCTGTAGGTTTCCACCTTGGGCGCGGGCAGGGGCGCGGCCAGCGCGCTGCTTTGCTGCACCGGTTCGGGAATGACGCCGGCGGCGACGGGCGCGGCATTGAGGTGGGCCGGCGACAGCGGCGTTTGATGCGTGGCGCAGCCGGCCAGCATGGTGCTGCAGGCGAGGGCGACCCAAGAGGTCAGCACAGGAATAGGGTGTTGAGTCATGAAAAGTTCGCCCTTGAAGTCGTGTTGTGCTTTTGTAATTTTACCCAGCATGATCGCTTAAAAGCAATCGGCTGTGCAGGCTTGGGAGGCAATATGCTGAAATAAAGTCAGGGGGCGCCACGCCCCGGTTTTTCCGGTGCCAGGGCTTTTATTTCTGTGCGGATACTGTCTATGTCGCTCAGCAATATTTTCTGCGGCGACGCCGGGGCCAGCCTGGCCCACACGGCTTCGGCGCTGGCCTGGTCGGCAAAGCTGCCATAGACGATGAGCAGGCGCGCGGCGGAGGTCGCGGGCGGCGTATTTGCGGGCGCGGACGCGGTTGCGGGCATGGCGCCAGGCAGGCGAAACACGTGGAGGTCGTGCAGGCCGGTGGCTTGCTGCGCCTGCCGCAGGAAGGTTTCCGCCGCAACTGTCTCGGTGGCGGGCAGGCTGGCGATGTGCAGCACCAGTTGCTTCGGCCCTTGTCGCGCCAGCCAGTCGCGCGATTCGGCCAGCTTGCTGTCGAGCAGCGTTGACGGGGCGGGCTGCGGTGCGCGCATAAGCGCTGCCTTGAGCGTCTCTGGGGCCGCGTCGGCGGGCGCGGCGGAGCGTGCCTGGGAGGCCTGGCTTGCCGGCGTCGCCATGCTGGCTGTCGCCGCTGTCGGATCCTCGCTGCCCGCCCGCCATTGCCACAGCAGAGCAAAGGCCAGCAGCAGCATCAGCGCGCTCAAGGCGCCTGCCAGCAGCTTGCCCGCATGCCAGGGCGGGCGGTAAAAGGGGCTGTCGGCGATGGCCAGGCGCACGTGGCGCGCGCTGATTTCCTGCGCATCGTCCGCAAACGCGGCCAGCAAGGCTTTGTCGGCCAGGATATTGATCCTGCGCACGATGCCCTGCGCCGCGCGCGCCAGCCGGCGCCGCGCGGCCGGCGTGAAAACGAGCGGCGCCGTGCGGCCGGCGGCGGCCAGGCGGCATGCCAGATAGTCGTCCAGCAAGGCTGGCGGCAGCCTCGGCACGCTGAAACTGTGGGTGATGCGTTCCTTCAACTGGCGGAACTGGGGCAAGTCCAGGGTGTCCTGCAATTCCGGCTGGCCAAACAGGACGATCTGCAGCAGCTTGTGGCTGGCCGTCTCCAGGTTCGTCAGCAGGCGCAGCGCTTCCAGGGTGGCGCCCGGCATCGCTTGTGCTTCTTCGGCCAGCAACACCACCTGGCGTCCCGCCGCATGCCTGGCGATCAGCTCGCCGTGCAGGGCGCGCAGGACGGCGTCGGCGCGGCAGCCATCCAGTTCCAGACCCAGTTCGGCGGCGATGGCGTGCAGGACTTCGTCCGGTTCCAGGCGGGGATTGAGCAGGTACAGCACGTCGACCCGGGGCGGCAGGCGCTCGGCCAGCATGCGGCACAGCATGGTCTTGCCGCTGCCCACTTCGCCCGTCAGCTTGATGATGCCTTCGCCTTGCGTGACGGCATACAGCAGCGCAGCGAGCAGCTCGCCCCGCGTATTGCCCGTATAAAAGAAGGCCGGATCCGGCGTGATGCCGAACGGCGCCGTGCGCAAGCCGAAATGGCGCAGATACATGCCGTGCGGCGAGGGCGCATACGGCCGTCCGGGCGGCGTGGAGGGCGGGACGTGCGTGTCGGCGTTCATGCCGCGATGCAATTGAGGAAAGCCTGTTCCAGGCTGGCGTCTTGCGCGCCGCCGTGACGCGCGCGGCATTCGGCGGGCGTGCCCGTAAACACGATGCGGCCCCCATGCAGGATGGCCATGCGGTCGCACAATTCTTCCACGTCGGCCAGCGCATGCGAGGTGAGCAGGGCGCCGCGGCCTTGCGCGCGCGCTTGCCGCAAGACTTGCTTGAATTGCGCGCGCGCCTTCGGGTCGAGTCCGCTCATCGGTTCATCTAGCAACAGTTGCGGCTTGCCCGATAGCAAGCATGCGGCCAGCCCCAGTTTCTGCATCATGCCTTTCGAATACTCGCGCGCGGGGCGCAGCAGGGCGTCCGGCGCCAGGTCCAGCGCGTCCAGGGTTTGCTGCAGCGCTTGCGCATCGGGGCGCACCTTGTGCAGGCGCGCCAGGTAGCGCAGGAAGTCGCCGCCCGTCAGGTAATACGGCGCCTGGAAGCGCTCCGGCAGAAACGACAGGGGCTGGCGCGCCGCGCCATGCCGGTGCGGCTGGCCGAAGATGGCGATCTCGCCCCGCTCCGGCGTACAGAAGTCCAGCAGGCATTTCAGCAGGGAAGTCTTGCCCGCGCCATTCACGCCAACCAGACCGAACAGTTCTCCCGCGCGCACCTGCAGGTCGACGCCGCGCAGCACGATGCTGCCCGCCAGCTGCAGATGCACGTTGTGGAACTCGATGGCGCAGGCGTTCATAGTGGCAATGGTCGGCAGGCAAGACGGGGTACGACCGCCATTATTGTCATGGGTGCCGGCGGGCGGCAAGTGTTTACTTGCTGAGTGTTGAAATGCGCAAAAATCAAATGATGGAATGTATTTTCTTTAAGAAACAACAGGTTCTGGAATAAAATACCCCCGCGCGCCGCTGGCGTGCATCGTCTGATGAATCTGTCGAGGAGCAAGCATGGCAAGGCCAGAGAAAGTCCGGCTCGGTGAAATTTTGGTGCAGCAGAAATTGCTGACGGAAGAACAGTTGGGCCAGGCCTTGACGGAACAGAAGCGTTCGGGACGCAAGCTGGGCCGCGTTTTTGTCGAGCACGGTTTCGTCACGGAAGAGCAGATTTCGGGCGCCCTGGCGCGCCAGCTCGACATTCCCTATATCAATCTGAAGTTTTTCAACATCAATCCCGAACTGGTGCGGCTGCTGCCGGAAACCCAGGCGCGGCGCTTCCGCGCGCTGGTGCTGGAAGACCGCCGCGAGGGCTTGCTGGTCGGCATGTCCGATCCCACGGACCTGTTCGCGTACGATGAAATCTCGCGCCTGGTCAAGCGCCATATCGAACTGGCCGTCGTCAATGAGACGGAAGTGCTGGCCGCCATCGACCGCATCTACCGCCGCACGGAAGACATTTCCACCCTGACGCGCGAGCTGGAGCAGGACCTGGGCGACGTTTCCGTCGACTTCGGCGCGCTGGCCGCCAATCCTGGCCTGGAAGAGGCGCCCATCGTCAAGCTGCTGCAATCCGTGTTCGAGGATGCCACCCAGGTGCGCGCCTCGGACATCCACATCGAGCCGCAGGAAGGCCGGCTGCAGATCCGCTTCCGCATCGACGGCGTGCTGCACCTGCAGACGGAAGCGGACAGCAAGATCGCCAGTTCGCTGGCGCTGCGCCTGAAACTGATGTCGGACCTCGATATTTCCGAGAAACGCCTGCCGCAGGATGGCCGCTTCGCCATCCGCGTGAAAAACCAGCGCATCGACGTGCGTATTTCCACCATGCCGACGCAGTACGGCGAATCGGTGGTGATGCGCTTGTTGAACCAGGGCGGCACGACCTTGCGCCTGGACGCCATCGGCATGCCGCCCGCGCTGGTGGCGCAATTTCGCGCCATCGTCAGCCGCCCGAACGGCCTCGTGCTGGTGACGGGGCCGACCGGCAGCGGCAAGACGACGACCTTGTACTGCGCCTTGTCCGAACTCAACTCCGTGGAAAAAAAGCTCATCACGGTGGAAGACCCCGTCGAGTACCGCTTGCCGGGCATTAACCAGGTGCAAGTAAACGACAAGATCGAGCTGAATTTCGCCAGGGTGCTGCGCTCGGCCCTGCGGCAAGATCCCGACATCGTGCTGGTGGGCGAGATGCGCGACCAGGAAACGGCGCAAATCGGCTTGCGCGCCGCCATGACGGGTCACTTGGTGCTGTCGACCCTGCATACCAACGACGCCATCAGCACGCCGCTGCGCCTGATGGACATGGGCGTGCCCCGCTACATGGTGGGCAGCTCGCTGCAAGCCGTGCTGGCGCAGCGCCTGGTGCGCGTGATTTGCGAAAGCTGCAGCACGCCATACGCGCCCACGCCGAACGAATACGAATGGCTGCGCCTGGAACTGGGCGAGCTGGTCGAACGCAACCAGTATTTCCACGGCAAGGGCTGTTCGCATTGCAACGGCATGGGCTACCGGGGCCGCACGGGCGTGTACGAATTGCTGGAAATCACGCGCGCCGTGGCCGATGCCGCCAACCATGCCGATCCGTCCCACTTCATGAAGGTGGCGACGGCGCAGATGGCGGGCGAAACCCTGCGCCGCCACGCCGTGCAGCTGGTGGTCCAGGGCCGCACGACGGTGATGGAAGCGATGCGCATCAGCAACCAGAGCGAGGATTGAGGTGCCGTTTTTCTCCTACAAGGCGCGCAGCGCCAGCGGCGAACTGTTGACCGGCGTCATGGAAGGTGCCGACAGCGGCGCCGTGGCCGACCAATTGATGGCGGGCGGCAGCACGCCCGTCGACATCAGCGCCACGAAACAGACGGTGACGAAGGCGGGCGCCAACCAACTGGGCTGGTGGGACAAGCTGACCGAGAAAAAGGTCACGCCCATGGACGTGCAATTGTTCAGCCGCCAGCTGTACACCCTGCTCAAGGCGGGCGTGCCCATCATGCGCGGCCTGGCCGGCTTGCAGGAGTCGGCCATCAGTCCCGCATTCGGGCGCATCATCAAGGATGTGCGCGAATCGCTCGACGCGGGCCGCGAACTGTCGGCCGCCATGGCGCGCCATCCCGCCATCTTCACGCCGTTCTACCTGTCGATGGTGCGCGTGGGTGAAATGACGGGGCGCCTCGATGAAGTGTTTTTGCGCCTGTTCGACCACCTGGAATTCGACCGCGACATGCGCGCGCGCGTGAAAACGGCGACGCGCTACCCGACCTTCGTCGTCTTCGCCATGCTGGCCGCCATGATCGTGGTGAATATCTTCGTCATTCCCCAGTTCGAGAAGGTGTTCGCCAGCTTCCATGCAGAACTGCCCCTGATGACGCGCATCCTGATCGGTATCTCGCGCTTTACGGTGACGTACTGGCCCATCCTGCTGATGCTGGGCGTGGGCGGCTTTTTCGGCTGGCGCGCCTGGCTGCGCACGAAAGAGGGTTTATATAAGTGGGATCGCGCCAAGCTGCGCCTGCCGATCGCCGGCAAGATCATCCTGAAAGGCACGATGGCCCGCTTCGCGCGTAGCTTCGCCCTGTCGAGTACGAGCGGCGTGCCCATCGTGCAGGCGCTGACGGTGGTGTCGCAAACGGTCGACAACACCTATCTGAGCGCGCGCGTGGAGCAGATGCGCGACGGCGTCGAGCGGGGAGAAAGCATCTTGCGCACCTCGGTCGCGGCCGGCGTGTTTACGCCCGTGGTGCTGCAGATGATCGCCGTGGGCGAGGAATCCGGTTCGCTCGACGACCTGATGGACGAGATCGCGGACATGTACGAGCGCGAAGTCGATTACGAGCTGAAAACCCTGTCGGCGCAGATCGAGCCGATTTTGATCGTCTTCCTCGGCGCCATGGTGCTGGTGCTGGCGCTGGGCATCTTCCTGCCGATCTGGGACCTGGGCCGGGCGGCCCTGCACTGATGGCAAAACCGTTCCGCCAGCGCGGTTTCACCCTGTTCGAGCTGGCGGTGGTGGCGGGCGTGTTCGCCATCCTGACGGCCGTGTTCCTGAACCGCGTCGGCTATTACCAGCGACAGGCGCAGCAGGTGGCCGTGGCGCAGATGCTGGGCGTGCTGCGCACCAGCTTGCGGGTGCAGGTGCTGCACCTGTACCTGGCGGATCGGCGCGACCAGTTGCCGGCGCTGGCGCGGCAAAACCCGTTCGACTGGCTGATGGATAAGCCGGCCAACTACCTGGGCGAGTTCGCGCAGCCGGAGCTTGAAAAATTACCTGCGGGGAATTGGCTGTACGATAAAAAAGAACAAAAAATCATCTATTTGTTTAGTAATGGCAATATTTTTCCCAGTAAAAGGGTTGATTTAGTGAAATTTAAGGTAACCTTGCCACGTGCGGATGCCGATCTTGACAAGCTCGCCCAGGAACCCGATATCGTGGTGTGGCAATCGCCGGACCCGGCGGCAAACTGACGCGCTTCCTGGTCCGGTGCAGCGACGGTGTCATGGCGTTGGTTTTGAAGTTTTTTTATTTGATTTTGGAGAAAGCAAGAATGAACAAGTCTTTACGTAGTATGAAAAGCGGCGCCCAGGCAGGTTTTACCCTGATCGAATTGATCGTCGTCATCGTGATCCTCGGCATCCTGGCCGCCACGGCGATTCCTAAATTCATCGACATGTCGACCGAGGCGCGCGTGGCCAAGATGCAGGCGGCGGCGGGTGCCTTGAAGTCTGGTTCGGCCCTGTTCCACGCACAATGGTTGGTCAAGGGTTCGCCTGCGGACAGCGTTGCCATCACCATGGAAGGCACGGACGTCAAGGGCGTCAGCGGCTATCCGTCTATCGCTTCGCCTGGCATCGCCGCGGCGGCAGGTGGTCTGCTTGACTACGATACCACCACCACTGCTGCAACGGCGACCGTGTTGACTGTATTGCCTGACAGTAAACATCCAAATTGCAAGGTGACCTATACGGCTGCCGTGGCTGCCGCAGGCACCACACCGATCCAGCCGCCGGTGGTTGACGCGACGGCCCTGGGCACGCCGGCCAACTGCAGTTAATACAGGCGTGCAGATGCCGTGCCGGCAAACCGGCACGGCCGCGCCATGTTTCCGCCCGCCCAACGCCAGGCTATGCCGGTTGGGCTTTTTTACGGGTATCTCCATTGTCCTTGCCATCGATCATCTTGCCGCAACGTCTGGCGCTACCGCGGGCTAGGCTGCAGTGCCGCCCACGCGGCTTCACCTTGATCGAGCTGGTGGCCGTGCTGGTGCTGGCGGGTTTGCTGGCGACCTTTGCCGTCAACCGGTTTTTCCAGCGCGACACTTTTGACGCGCGCGGTTTTGCCGACCAGGTGACGAATATCGTGCGCTACGGGCAAAAACTTGCGGTGGCGCAAAACCGTGCCGTGTTTGTGCGCATCGATGCCAACAGCGTGGCCCTGTGCTTCGATGCCGTTTGCAGCGCTGACCAGAAAGTGGTGCCGCCCGCGGGCAAGAACAGCGGCAGCAAGGAGACGCAGCAGTATTGCCTGGGGAGCAATTGGCTGTGCGAAGGCCGTCCGTCCGGCGTCAAGCTGTCCACCGATGTGACAGGCGAGCCCAGTTTTTATTTCGACGCGCTGGGCAAACCATATGCGCAGAACGATGTGTTCCCGGCGCCATCGGCTTTCCCGGCGCGGCTGAACATCAGCATCCTGGGTGACGGCACGGAGCGCGTCGTCACGGTCGAGGGGGAGACCGGCTATGTCCATTAGCCAGCGGCGCCAGCGTGAACGCGGCGTGACCCTGATCGAGCTGGTGCTGTTCATCGTCATCGTCGGCCTGGCCTCGGCCGCCATCCTGGGCGTGATGAGCCTGACGACGCAACACAGCGCCGATCCGCAGCTGCGCAAGCAGGCGCTGGCGATTGCCGAAGGCATGCTGGAAGAAATCCAGCTGGCGCGGTTTACCTATTGCGATCCGCAAGACCCGGCCGCGGAAACGGCGACCAGCCCGGCCGGCTGCGCCATCCCGGAAGGGCCGGGGGAAGAGGCGAACGGCGCGGGGAGGCCGTTCGACAACGTCAACGATTACGTGAGCGCGTATGGCACGGCCAAGGAGTACACGACGGATGCCCAGGGTAATGCCTGGGCTGCCAGCCCCACCCAGAATTACACTGCCTTGGTGACGATCACCGAGCAAGCACTGAACAACCTGCCTGCGACGGAAAGCCTGCATATCCAGGTGGTCGTGCCGTATGCCGACCAGCAGATCGTGCTCGACGGCTATCGCGTGCGCTATGCGCCGAATAGTATCCCATGAGTATCCCATGAGAAATTTCTATAACGCCAGGCGCCGCCCGCGCGGCTTTACCCTCGTCGAGATGGTCATCGTGATCGTCATCACGGGCATCATCGGCGCCATGGTCGCCGTCTTCATCCGCGTGCCCGTGCAAGGCTATATCGACACCACCGCGCGCGCGGCGCTGGCCGACACGGCCGATACGGCGGCGCGCCGCCTGACGCGCGACGTGCGCCTGGCCCTGCCCAACAGCGTGCGCGTGGGCGGCAATGGCCTGTACCTGGAATTGCTGCTGACCAAGACGGGCGGGCGCTACCTGAGCGACAGCGACCCGGCCGGTCTGGGCAATGTGCTGAGCTTCGAGACCCCTCCCGCCCCCGGCGTTCCGGCGAGCTTCACCGTCGTCGGCGCCATGCCCGCCGATGCGCTGGGCACGCGCCAGGCGATCAGCGTGGGCGATCAGATCGTCGTCTACAACCTGGGCGGGGACGACGCGCCGAACAATGCGTATGCCTGCAGCGCGGCAAATGGCTGCAACCGTGCGCCCGTGACGGCAGTGTCCGGCACTGTCGTCACCTTGGGCAGCTATCCCTTCACGACGGCGCCCGCGCCGCTGCCATCGCCATCGAACCGTTTCCAGGTGGTATCGACGCCCGTTACCTATGCGTGCGATCTGGCGACCGGCACCCTGACCCGTTACGCGGGCTATGTCATCCAGGCTACCCAGCCGGTTGTGGAAAACACGGCGCCGCTGGAGGCGAAGAAGGGAGCACTGCTGGCGCGCCAGGTGACGGCTTGCCGTTTCAGCTATGGCATTTTGGCCAACGTGCAGCGGGGTCTGGTGAATATCGACCTGAGTCTGGGGGCGGCGAACAGCAATACGGGCGTGCTGCGTCTGGTGCAACAGGTACAGGCGAGGAATACGCCATGAGGCGCTTGCTGCGCCACCGCACGGGCCGCATGCGCGGTTTCAGCCTCGTCACGGCCATTTTCCTGCTGGTGGTGCTGGCCGCGCTGGCGGCCGTGATGGTGAATATCTCCACTTTCCAGCAGACGGAGTCGGCCATGGACGTGCAGGGCGTGCGCGCCGAACAGGCCGCGCGCGCCGGTCTCGAATGGGGGCTGCAGCAGCAGATCAGCGCCGGCCTGACCGCCGGCGCGGCGTGCATCGGTCCGGCCGATTTCAACTTGCCGGCGGGCACGACGCTGTCGTCGTTCAGCGTCAGCGTGCAATGCAGCACGGCCAAGGGGCCCGGCACCTTGACCAGCTGGACCATCACGGCCACGGCGTGCAACCAGCCGGCCGCAGTCAAGCCGTTCTGTCCTAACGCGGGCAATAACGCCGATTACGTCCAGCGCCGCCTGCAAGCCGTGCTGTCGCAGTAAGGTCAACTGCATGAAAAAAAGATCGCTAATTTATTGTTTTTACACAATAAAGTTGGCTTCATGAATTAAAATTGGCTGGATGCATTAACTGCGCGACAAGATCGGGCAGGCACTTACACTGGATAGGTCGCATGGGTTTATTCGCAAGAGCAAGGAAGTATGAGGGTTGGCTGGCCACGGCGTTTGGCCGGGAAGGCGTCAGCGCTGTCGTTGTCGAACGTCCCGCCGACGGCATGCCGCGCGTGCTGGGCGCCAGTTACCAGGCGGCCGCGCGGCCGGCGCCGGCCGAGGTGCTGGAAAAACTGGGCAAGGACGTGCAGGCGGCAGCGCGCCACTGCACCACCGTGCTGGCCGGCGGCGAGTACCAGTTGCTGTCGCTGGAAGCGCCGGCCGTGCCGCGCGAGGAACTGAAGACGGCCGTGGGCTGGCGCCTGAAGGACATGCTTGACTTTCCCCTGGCCGAAGCCACCATCGACGTGTTCGACATCCCCGGCGACCCGAACGGCACCCAGCGCGGCAGCAGCGTGTTTGCCGTCGCCGCGCGCAACAGCGCCGTGTCGCGGCGCCAGGCGCTGTACGCCGAATGCAAGATCGGCCTGTCCGTGATCGATATCCCCGAGATGGCGCAGCGCAATATCGCCACCTTGCTGGAAACGCCGGGACGCGGCATCGCCGTGCTGTATTTCGATGGCGACGGCGGCTTGCTGACCATGAGTTTCAATGGCGAGCTTTACCAGGCGCGCCGCATCGACGTGACCCTGACGCAATTGCAGTCGCCCGACGCCAGCCAGTATTACGACCGCGTCACCCTGGAACTGCAGCGCTCGTTCGACCACTTCGACCGCCAGTTTCATTTCATTTCGCTGGCCCGCTTGATGCTTATGACGGGCGCGGCCGACGGCTTGCACGCCTATCTGGCCGACAACCTCTACATGCCCGTCGAGCAGCTGGACCTGGCCACGGTGCTGGACTTGTCGCAGGCCGCCGAATTGCGCGACCCCGCCATGCAGGCGCGCTACTTCCTAGCCATCGGCGCCGGCTTGCGCGAGGTTGGCCTGCACCCGGGCAAGCATGAAGGGAAGGGCGCATGAGCCAGCAGATCAATCTGTTCAATCCCCAGTTTGAACTGCAAAAACACCATATGTCGGCGCGCACGGCCGGGCTGGCTCTGGGCGGCTTGGCGCTGGCCCTGCTGGCCGTGGGCGTGCTGGCCCAGCAAGCCTTGACCGGCCTGGAACGGCGCGAAGCGGGCGTCAAGGCGGCGCTGGCGCAAGGCGAGGCGAAGCGCGACCAGGCTTTGCGCGATTTTCCTCCACGCAAGAAAGATCCGACGCTGGCGCAGGAACTGGCGGCCGTCGAGGCGCAACGCCAGTTGCTGCAGGATGCGTCGAACGTGCTGGAAAGCGGCAAGCTGGGCAATACCCTCGGCTATGCCGGCTATTTCCGCGCGCTGGCGCAGGCCAAGGTCGAGGGCGTATGGCTGACGGGCGTGGATATCGCCGGCGCCGGCAATGACTTCGGCTTGCAGGGCCGCGCCTTGCACGCGTCGCTGTTGCCCGCGTACATCACGCGCCTGGGCCAGCAGGAAGTACTGCGAGGCAAGACTTTCGCCAGCCTCGACATTAACCAGTCCGGGCAGCCGGCCGTGGCCGAGGGCAAGGCGCCTGGCCTGCCGTATGTCGCGTTCAGCCTGCAGTCGGCCGACCGCGCCGCCGGCCCGGCCGGGCCTGCCACGCCGCCGAAACCTGTTACGGAAGGAACACGCTGATGCTGCCCTTGCTGAAGAAATGGGCCGCCGCCTTCGACGCCCTCAGCCTGCGCGAGCGGCTGATGGTGTTCGGCGCCGGTGCGGCCGCCGTCCTGTTCGTGTTCTATTTCATGAGCTTCAATCCCCTGTTGGCGAAACGCGCCGCGCTGGAGGCGAGCATTGCGCAAAAACAAAGCCTCCTGAGCGCCACCGACAAGGAAATCGAGCTGACCATGCTGGCCCATGCCACCGATCCCGACCAGGAAGCGCGCAAGCGCCTGGCGGCCTTGCAGGCGGAAACGGCGTCCCTGGCGCAGGCGCTGCGCGAGAAGCAGCATGGTCTGGTGGCGCCCGAGCGCATGCTCACCTTGCTCGAACACTTGCTGCGCCGGCACGCAGGACTGCGCGTGGTGTCGCTGAAAACCCTGCCGGCCAGCGCCGTGGGCGCGCGCCAGGCCGACAGCGCGAACGGCGATGCGGCGGCCAGGGCCCCGGCCCCGGCGCCACTGCTGCACCAGCATGGGGTGGAAGTGGTGCTGCAAGGCAGTTATGCCGACATGGTGCAATACATGCAGGCGCTGCAAGCGATGCCGACGCGCGTCTTCTGGGGCGCCGCCCACCTCGACGCTGCCAGTTACCCGGGCGCCACCCTGACCCTGACCTTACATACCCTCAGCATGGACGATACATGGATCGCACTCTGACCCTGGGTTCCGCGTTGCTGGCGCCCTTCCTGATCCTGAACCTGGCATCGCCGGGCGCGCAGGCGCAGGCGCTCGACGATCCGACGCGCCCGCCCGCAGCCCTGTGGGCGCCCGCCGACGCCGCGCCCGTCGTCGCGGCCCGGCCGCAGCTGCAATCGGTGCTCGTTTCCACCCAGCCGGGCGGACGCCGCCTGGCCGTCATCGATGGCCAGACGGTCAAGGTGGGAGGCAAGGTGGGCGACGCCGTGGTGGTGGAAATCCGCGACACGGCCGTATTGTTGCGGCGTGGCAAATCACTGGAAACCTTCAAGCTGTATCCCAGTAGCAAGACCAACAACAAGGCCGATCGCAAGACCGATAGCAAGACCGACCGCAAGCAGGAGTAGAAGAAGTGGCCAAGCAACTCAATCAACACAAGGCGAGCATGTTCAAGATCAGTACGATGGCGGCTGTCATCAGCGTCAGCCTGGGCCTGGGCGGCTGCAATGTCGCGCCCGTCAAGCGCGACACCTATAATGCGATCACCGATGCCGTCAAGGGCGCGGCAGCCACCACGGCGCCGGCGGCCCAGCCGGATGCCGTGGAAGCGGCGCTGCTGCCGCCCGTGGCGGCCCTGGCCCAGCAATTGCCGAAGGCCCGCGCCGCGCTCGACGAGCGCTTCAACGTGGCGTTCAACAATGTGCCGGCGCGCCAGTTCTTCACTTCCATCGTGGCCGGCACGCGCTACAACATGCTGGTCCATCCCGACATCGGCGGCACGATTTCCGCCAATCTGAAGGACGTGACCCTGTTCCAGGCGCTCGACGCCGTGCGCGAACTGTATGGCTACGATTACAAGGTCGAGGGCACGCAGATCTACATCAAGCCCCTGACCATGCAGACGCGCTTGTTCCACGTCAATTACCTGACGGGCGCGCGCCGCGGCAGTTCCAACTTGCGCGTGTCGTCGACGTCGGTCGGTTCCGTGGGCTCGACCAATTCGGGCGGCTCCGGCAACAGCGGAAATGGCGGCAATAACAATCAGGGCAACAACAACGAGCAGAACCAGCAAACGAATGGCGGCCAGGGCGGCCGTACGCTGGACAGCAGCAACCTGACCACCTCGTCGACGGCCGATTTCTGGCCGGAACTGAAGGCGGCGCTGGAAGCCATCGTCGGCAGCAGCGACGGCGGCCGGCAAGTGGTGCTGAGCCCGCAATCGGGCGTGATCGTCATCCGCGCCATGCCGGAAGAGTTGCGCAATGTCGACATGTATTTGAAGGCCACGCAATTGTCCGTCGACCGCCAGGTGATCCTGGAAGCGAAAATCCTCGAAGTCGAACTCAACGACAACACGCAGACGGGCATCAACTGGGCCTCGTTCGCCTCGATCAAGAGCGGCCACACGAACCGCATCTCGACGGGCTTCATCCAGCCGGGCGGCACCCTGGCGCCGCTGCCCTTCAATGGCGGCCAGCCGCCCAACATGACGAATGGCAGCGGCTTGACGGCCAGCAGCGGCTTTGGCCTCAGCTCGGCGGCGACCTCGGCCGGTTCCATGTTCGGCCTGGCCTTCCAGACGGCCAATTTCGCGGCGATGATTTCCTTCCTGGAATCGCAAGGCTCCGTGCACGTGCTGTCGAGCCCGCGCATCGCCACCATGAACAACCAGAAGGCCGTGCTGAAGATCGGCACGGACGAGTTTTACGTGACGGGCGTGTCGACCACGACGAATACGACGGCCAGCGGCGCGACGACCAGCCCCAACGTGACCTTGCAGCCCTTCTTTTCCGGCGTGGTGCTGGACGTGACGCCGCAGATCGACGCGGATGGCAACATCATCCTGCACGTGCACCCATCCGTCAGCCAGGTGTCGACCATCAGCAAGGAAATCGACCTGGGCAGCGCCGGTTCCCTGAAACTGCCGCTGGCGGCATCGAGCACGTCGGAGATGGACAGCATGGTGCGCAGCCAGGACGGCCGCATCGTCGCCATCGGCGGCCTGATGCGCCAGGCCACGACGTCGGACCGCTCGCAAGTGCCGGGCGCGGGCGATATCCCCGTGCTGGGCGCGCTGTTCCGCAACACGGGGCAGGTGATCCAGAAGCGCGAGCTGGTGGTGCTGATCAAGCCGACCATCGTCGATGGCGCCAATAGCTGGAACGAGGACTTGCTCGATTCGGGCAAGCGCATCGAGGCGCTCGACCCGCGCCGTCCGTCGGAGCGGCGCTAAATGTACCAGGCCCATTTCGGCTTGCGCGAGGCGCCGTTCGGCCTCACGCCCGATACCAGTTTCTTCTTTAACGGCCCGCAGTCGCAAAAGGCGCTCAACACCTTGCTGGTGGCGGCGCGCAATGGCGAGGGCTTCATCAAGATCACTGGCGAAGTGGGCACCGGCAAGACTTTTCTTTGCCGCAAGTTCATGCAATCCTTGGGGCCGGACTTCGTCACGGCCTACATCCCGAATCCGAACTTGTCGCCCCGTTCGCTGATCCTGGCGCTGGCCGAGGACCTGGATGTCTTGCTGGAAAAGGATATTGAGCAGCATCAGTTGCTGCGCGCACTCAACTTGCGCCTGCTCAACCTGGCGGCGCAAGGCAAGCGCGTGCTGCTGTGCCTGGACGAAGCGCAGGCGATTCCCGTCGACAGCCTGGAAGCGCTGCGCCTGCTGACAAATCTGGAAACGGAAAAGCGCAAGCTGCTGCAGATCGTGCTGTTCGGCCAGCCGGAACTGGACGTCAAGCTGGCCCTGCCGGAAATCCGCCAGCTGGCGCAGCGCATCACCTTTCACTATCACCTGGGGCCCTTGTCGCGCGACGACGTGGATTTTTATGTGGCGCACCGCCTGCGCGTGGCCGGTTTCGATGGCGCGCGTCTGTTCAGCCGTGGCGGCGTGGCCAAGCTGTACAAGGCGTCCGGCGGCATCCCGCGCCTGATCAATATCATGGCGCACAAGGCGCTGATGGTGGCGTATGGCGAAGGGCGGCAGCAGGTCGGCGGCCGCCACGTGGCGCTGGCCGCCAGCGACACCCTGGCCAGCAAGCCGCGCCGCTTTTGGCGCAGGCCGTGGCCATGGCTGGCCGGCGCCGGCGTGCTGGCCGCCGCCTGCGGCGCGAGCTGGACTTTATTGAACCGATGACGAAGATGAGCCTGTAGATGAGCCTGATTAACAAGATGTTGCAAGACCTCGATGCCCGCGGCACCCCCGATGGACGCGGCGACGCGGCCGGTATCCGCTCCGTGCCCGAACGCGAGCGGGGCGTCTCGCGCGCGCTGGTCTTCGGCGGCGCCGCAGGCTTGACGGCCGCCGCCATCGCCCTGGGCTGGGTCTACCTGAAGCGCCCGGCCGTGCCGCCCGTGCTGGTCAGCGTGGCCAGTACGCCGGTCCTGGTTCCAGTGCCGGCACCGGCGCCTGCCGTCGTTGTTGCACCCGTGCCCGTACCCGTCGTGGCGGCGGAACCCGAACCCGTATTTCAGGCCGAGGAAGCCGCCCCCGCGCCGGCCAAGCTGCGTGCCGCCGACATGCGCCGCATCACGCAACAAGCCGTCAAGCCTGCTGGCGCGCCCGTGGTGAAGACGGCCGCGTCCGCTGTGAGTGAACGTATCATTGACGGAAAACAAGTCACGCCGCAGCAGCGCGTGGAGAATGAATACCGGCGCGCGCTGGCCCAGTTGCAGGATGGCCGCGTGTCCGACGCCATGCTGGCCTTGCAGCAGACCCTGCAGCTGGATCCGCGCCACCAGGGCGCGCGCGAAACCCTGGTGCGCCTGCTGCTGGAAGCGCAGCGTCCCGACGAGGCGGCCCGCCAGTTACAGCTGAGTCTGGCGCTGGACCCGAAACAGCCGGCGCAAGCGATGATGCTGGCCCGTTTGCAGCTGGACAAGGCCAATGGCGGCGCGGCGGCCCTCGATACCCTCATGCGCAGCTTGCCGTACGCCGCCGACAGCGGCGAATACCACGCCTTCCTGGCCGGCGTGCTGCAGCGCGAGCAGCGCTACCGCGAAGCGGCCGAACACTACCAGCTGGCCCTGCAGGCGGTGCCCGACAACAGCGTCTGGTGGATGGGCCTCGGCATCGCCTTGCAAGCCGACAACCACCCGGCCCAGGCGCGCCAGGCGTTCGAACGGGCCAAGGGCTTGCAAACCCTGTCGCCCCAGCTGCAGGCCTTTGTCGAGCGCAAGCTGGTGCAGCTGACGGCGGCGACGGCGAAGTAACTATTACCTCAATGAAAGAAACAGCTTGAAGCCTCTGCATCTGCTCATCGTCCTTTGCTGCCTGGCCAACAGCGCCCTGGCCGCCCCCGCCAGCGCCCCGGCCAGCTACGTTCTTGAAAATACGGAAGTGCGCGACATCCGCGCGCAAGCCCTCAAACGCGACTATCAGCTATATGTCGCCTTGCCCGATTCCTATCGGCAGTGCAATAAGCGCTATCCGGTGCTGTTCGTCGTCGACGCCAATTATGCGTTTCCCGTCGTGCGCAATATCGCGCAGCGCCTGAACAAGCATGCGGGGATGGAAGAGGTCATCGTGGTCGGCTTGTCGTATGCCAACGGCGATGGCGGGGTGTACAGCCGGCGCCGCGACTACACGCCCACCACGCCGCGCAAGCACGATTACCGCTCGGACATGCCGGGGCGGCAGCCCGCGTTCGGCGAAGCGAAGGCGTATGGCCAGTTCATCTGGGGCGAGGTGTTTCCCTTTATTGCGCAGCAATATCGCGCGAACATGCAGCGCAAGGTGTTCATCGGCCATTCCTACGGCAGCCTGCTGGGCCTGCAATTGCTGCTGACGGAACCGCGCACCTTCGAGCACTACATCCTCGGCAGCCCGTCGCTGTGGTACGACGCCGGCGTCATGTTCGACCGCGAACAGGCGTATGCGGCCAGCCACAAGGACTTGCCCGCGTCCGTGTTCTTCGGCATCGGCGGCCTGGAAAAGTTGGCGGCGGGCAAGAAGCGTTCGCGTTCGGAAGAGGACGCCGACATGGTGGCCGACTTGCGCGAATTCGATGGGAAGTTGACATCGCGCAAGTTCCCCGGCCTGAAGACGCGCTTGCGCGTCTTCGCGGATGAAGATCACGCGAGCGTGTTTCCTTTCGTGCTCACGCATGGCTTGCGGGCGTATCTGACGTCCGCAAAATGAAGGGCGCTTACGGGCGCATCAATGCCGGCAGGATCAGCTTGGTCAGCAATTTTTCGCTGATGCCATGGGCGTCGCGCACCTGGAAGTTGGTCGTGGTGATGACGACCACGGCATCGAGTTCCGGCAGGACGAGCACTTTATTGCCGCCGGAACCCGCCATGCCATAGCTTTGCACCGTGCGGCCATTGGCCGTGAACGGTTGCAGCCACCACAGGTAGCCGTAGTCCATGCCTTCGCGCGCGTTGGCGTGAGGCGCGATCGAGCGCTTGACCCATTCGGCCGGCATCACCTGCTTGCCATGCCAGCGCCCGCCGTCGAGGTAGAGCTGGCCAAGCTTCATCAGATCCACGCTGCGCAGCTGCAAGCCGCCGCCCGTCATGGCGCTGCCCTTGGGCTGGAATTGCCATTTCACCTTGTCGATGCCAAGCGGCTTGAACAGGTTGGCGGCGGCGAAGTCCGGCACGCCCTGGCCGCTCACCTTTTCAAGCAGCGGTCCCAGCAGGGTTACGCCGGCCGTGCAATAGCTCCAGGCGCGGCCGTACGGCGATTGCTCGGGGCGGGGCTGCCATTCGGGAAAGCCGCGGATCGGCAGGTCCGCCACGAAGCGGCTCCAGTCTTCCACCAGATACATGCGCTCTTCATTGCCGCGCGAATGCTGGTTGTCGTCGTCGCACTCGAGCAGCGAACTCATGGTCAGGAAATCCTCGACCGTGATCTTGTCCTTGCGCGGGTCGGCATGGGCCAGTGGGCGCAGTTCCGGAAAGTAGGGCAGGACGGGGGAGTCGGTGCGCAAGAGCTTGCGCTCGATGGCCAGGCCGACCAGCATGCCGGCCACCGTCTTGCCCACCGAGCGCGTGTTGCGCAGGCTTTCGGCGCCATCCTTGTCGAAGTAGTGTTCGTAAAGCAGCTTGCCATGCTGCGCCACCACGACGCTGGTGACCTGCTTGAAGTCGCCCGCTTCGATGGCGGTGGTGACGCCGTCCAGCTCGCCTGCGTGGACGCTGCTGCCGAAGGCGAGAAGAAGGGGGATGTATCGCAACATGGTGTACTCCTGAGTTGGAAAAGTGCAGTCTAGTCTTGCAAATTGGGCATTGTCTTGGACGTTTGAAACATTTGGCGGCGATAGTTGCTGGGCGTCATGCCGTAACGGGCCTGGAAGGCGCGCGTCATATGGCTCTGGTCGGCAAAGCCCACGCTCAGCGCCACGTCGGCCATGCTCAGTTCCGGGCGGCGCAGCAAGCCGCTGGCCTGGTCGACGCGGCGCCAGCGCAGCAGGTCGCCCGGCGAACAGCCCCAGGCCTGGCGGAACACGCGGGCCAGGTGCACGGGATGCACATCCAGGGCGGCGGCCACGTCGGCGATGCGCAGATGCGTGTCATTGGCCAGGTCCATCACTGCTTCATACGCCTGGTGGGCCCAGCCGGGCAGGGCGGGGGGCGCCTGCCGGGGCGCCTTGTGCAGGCTGGCCAGCATTTCCCACGCGCCCGCTTCGAGCAAGGCGCTATCGCCGCCGCGGCCCACTTCGCGCGCGAGCCGGAACGCGGCCGCCGCGCTGGCCATATCGCGCAACACGGTGGCGCACTCCTGGGCCGCATGCAATTCCTCGGCGCCCGACAGCAGGGCAGGGTCGAGCGATACCGTCATGAAACTGCCCTTGCCATCGACGAAGCGGTCGCGGTGCGTCGTGCCGGCAGGATTGAAGACGAGGGTGGGCGAAGGCGCGCGCGGCGGGGCGTGCAGGGCGCTGGAAATATACGTGCCGGACAGAACGAAGACGAAGTGGGCATCGTCATGCCGGTGCGTTTCGACTTCATCCTCGCCACGCGTGGCCTTCAGGCGGCGGATATCGAAGATGCTGCCGCGCGCGCCGTGATGCACGTCGCCATAGAATTGGCCGGATTTGAACTGGAGTGGAGTGGTCATATCGGCATGGTATGTGCGGCCGTCCTGACGGGCGAGCGCGGGACGACGAATGGCGCCAGGCGCAGGATGAACGGTCGATTCGGGGGAATGCACGGGATGTGGGACGGCGGCTCAGGCCGGTTTTGCGTGGCTGCTGGCAGGCGTGCAGGGGTGCCGGGGCGGCTATGTGTAAAATTTGCGCAGCGTCCAGATGTCGCCATCGATACTGGATCGCGCCAGGGGCGAGCCGCTGGAATGCCGGGCGCCGCCCGCCTGGCAGTGCCAGCGTCGTCATGAACTCTCCGACCGCCGGAAGCGGTCATCGATAAGGTCAGGTGCAATGCGTACATTGAATGAATTACTGGATAGTGAAGACCCGGCGTTTCCGCTGATCCGGCAATGGGCCAGCGAGGCCGACATCCCGGTGGAATTGCTGCCGCCCTCGGCCGGCAGGGAAGATGTGCTGCTGAGCCTGCAGGTCACCACGCGTTCCCCCCTCGGCGCCATCGCCTATGAAACCGGGGGCATTCTGGTGGATGACGGCTGGCTGCGGATATTGGGCTCGGGACATGGCAAGCTGGAGCGGAACATTGCAATGTGGAACGAAGGAAAGGCCGAAGGCTTTCTGTTGGTGGCCGACGACGTGCTCGGCGGCTTTTTTGCCATCAACGGCGGCGCACTCGGGGCCGACCAGGGCAAGATGTATTACCTCGCGCCCGAGACACTGGCGTGGGAAGCGCTGGAGATCGGCTACACGGCGTTCGTCGAATGGGCTTTTACTCGCCAGTTGCGGCAGTTTTACTGCCGGCAGCCCGGCGATGCGCAGGAGTTTGACGAATTGCCCGAATTGCCTTTGCCCGGCGACCTCTGCCTGAATTTTTATCCGTTTCTGTGGACGCAAGAAGGGTCCCTCAAGACCAGCTCGCGGCGCGCCATTCCCGTGGAAGAGCAGTGGGCGCTCAACCTTGATCTGCAACAGAAGTTGCTGGACGCTCCTGCAGGCGCGAACTGAGGCATGGCTTGCGGGCGTCTTTGACGGCATCGCCCTGCGCATCCCGGGCCGGCGAAATGGCATTTCAACCCCCGATTCAAGCGCTTTGTCGCAATGGCATGCGCGAGAAGAGGGATAGGGGATAGCATACGATGGGCTTTCTCGCGATGCGCCGCCCGCCAGCGAGTGTCCGATACTGCCGCGGCAGGCAACGGATGCTTCTCAACGACCCCGATCAGGATGAATACGCATGAAATTGACCCTTCCACATGTCCTCTCCACTTGTCTGTTGGGCGCCTTCGGTGCGATCGGCAGCGCGCACGCGGCTCCCGCCGATGCCGAACTGGTCGCCTTGGTGCAACGCCATGCGCAGGCGCAGAGCAACTTTGATCAAGTGGCCTTGAACGCCATCACGGCGGAGAATTATGTGGAAATATCGCCGGTCGGCGAGGTGGACGGGCGTGAAAAAATGCTCGCCTTCTATGCGCCGGAGCAGAAGCGGCCGAGTCCCCAGCTGCAGGTCGATGAACCAGTGGTGCGCCTGTTTGGCGATACGGCGCTCATCTCGGCGCGGCTGTCCTACCGTCTCAACCAGGATGGGGTAGCCCGCAATTTCGCCCTGCGCGCCGGCTATGTCGCTCGGCTTGTTGACAAGCAATGGCTGCTGGTCAGCGCACAGTACACGGGCATCCGCCCGCCGAAACCGTGAAGTGAGCCGTGCCTGGTGTCCGGCCAGCCTACAGCCGCGCCTCGTCGCCCCACACGTGCCGCATGCTGAAATGCATGCCGGCATCGTCTTCGTGCAGCGACGAGACGATGGCGAACTGGCTGTCGCCCGTGTCGCGCGGCGTCATCTGCGATAGCTCGGCGGCGGCCAGCGGCGCGCCCAGCGGGTCGCTGAGCGGATGCACATGGCCGGCGCCCCGTTGCGTCACCACTCCCAGTTCGCCGCTGCGCAGGCGTACCAGGGTGCCGGGCGGATACTTGCCCAGCAGATTGACGAATTGCTCGCCCAGCAGCGGGTCGATGGGCACGCCCTGGTCGAGGAAGATGTGCTGCAGCGCCTGGTCGGGGACGATGGAGCGGCGGTAGTTGCGCGCCGAGACGCGGGCGCAATAGCGGTCGGCCAGGCCGATCAGCTTGGCATTTTGCAGGATTTCATCGGCCGTGCGCCCCTGCGGGTAGCCGCTGCCGTCGTCGTTTTCATGGTGCAAGAGTACACAGCTCAGCCATTCCTCGTCATCGACGCCGGCGCAGCGCAGCAATTCCGTGCTTTCCTGCGGATGCTGGCGCACGATGCGCATTTCGTCGTCGTTCAGGGGGCCGCGCCGGTCCTGGAAGCTGTCGTGGTGGCGCAGCATGCCCACGTTCATCGTCAGCGCGGCCGCGCCGATCAGCAGCAGTTCATCGTGCGACTTGTGCATGCCGCGGCCCACCAGCATGGCCAGCAAGGCCGTTTCGATGCAGTGGCGCACGGCGTAGCTGCCGGCGATCTGGTTGAGCAGGATGCTGGCCAGGGCGATATCGGCATCGTGTTCGAGCGCGCGCAGCAGTTCGCGGGCGATGTCGCGCACGTCGCGCTCGGCATTGCTTTCGCTGCGCAAGTCCAGTAGCAGCCGTTCCAGGCGTTGCGCCGCCTCATTGAGCAAGCGCAAGACGGATGGCTGGTCCGGCGCGCCCACGTACAGGCCCAGCTGCAGCAAACGGCCCAGCTGCGTGCCATCCGTGATGATCTGCCCCTTGCGCAGTTGCGGGCCGGCACTATGGTCAGCCAAAAACAGATCCCAGGGCAGGGGTTCGCCGGGAACCAGGTCGGCCGGGCCGATGCGACGCTGTACCATCTGTCATCCTTTGCCCCGCCGCAGCGAAGCCATGTTCAGTGCTCGGTTATATGCTGCGCAGGCGCTCCAGCGCCAGGCGCAAGGTCTCGTCTTTCTTGGCAAAGCAGAAGCGCACGATGCCCGACTCCTTGCCCTGCACGTAAAACGCGGAGACGGGAATGGCCGCCACCTTGATTTCCGTCGTCAGCCATTCGGCGAACTGCGCTTCGGTCTCTTGCGAAATCGCATCGTAGCGCACGCACTGGAAATACGTGCCGTCGGCCGGCAGCAGGGTAAAGCGGCTGCCCGCCAGGCCGTCGCGGAACAGGTCGCGCTTGCGCTGGTAAAACGCGGGCAAGTCCAGGTAGGGCTGCGGGTCTGCCATGTAGCCGGCGATGCCGTGCTGCATCGGCGTGTTGACGGTAAACACGTTGTACTGGTGCACCTTGCGAAATTCCGCCGTCAGGGCTGCTGGTGCCGCCACGTAGCCGACTTTCCAGCCCGTCACGTGATACGTCTTGCCGAAGCTGGAGACGATGAAGCTGCGCGCCGCCAGTTCCGGGTTGCGCGAAAGCGAGGCGTGCGGCACGCCGTCGTACACCATGTGCTCGTACACTTCGTCGGACAGGATCAATATTTGCGTGCCGCGCACGATGTCGGCCAGTGCGGCGATGTCGGCCGGGCGCAAAATCGTGCCCGTCGGGTTGTGCGGCGTGTTGATGATGATCAAGCGCGTCTTGCTGCTGACGGCGGCGGCCAGTTTGTCCCACGGCACGCTGTAGCCTTGCTCACCCACTTGCATGGACACCAGCACGGGCACGCCGCCGGCCAGCGCGATGGCGGGCAGATAGCTGTCGTAGGCCGGTTCGATGACGATGACTTCGTCGCCCGGGTGCACGCAGCACAGGATGGTGGTGGTGAGCGCCTGCGTGGCGCCGGCCGTGACGGTGATTTCCGTGCCGGCATCATAACCGTGGCCGTACAAGCTGGCGATTTTCGCGGCGATGGCCTCGCGCAGGGGCGCGGCGCCCGTCATCATCGGATACTGGTTGTGGCCGGCGCGCATGGCGTCGCTGACCAGGTCGACCAGGGCCGGGTCGCAATCGAAGTCGGGAAAGCCCTGGCCAAGGTTGACGGCGCCATGCTGGGCCGCCAGGCTGGACATGCGGGTGAACACGGTGGTGCCCACGAGAGGCAAGCGGGTGGTCAGGGTGGGAGTCGTGCAGGGCAGGGACGGGCTGTTCATGAGCGGTAGGGGCGCGGTGCGGAAAGTGGAATCGTTTCCCATTCTAGCGCAGCGCGTGGCGTTCCGTGCAGCCCTCGATGGCTCAGCCTGGCAAGGCCCAGCCTTCCGGCACCATGATCTTGAACATGCCGGCCTTGGCCGTCTTGCGGGCCAGTTTCAGCAGGGCCTTGTCCTTGGTGATGAGGATGTCGGCGTTGGCGTCGCGCGCCAGTTCGAGGAATTTCTGGTCATCCTTGTCCGTGCAGACGGGCAGGCGCACGCCGGAGACGGGCGGCGCCACGACCGTGATGTGGGCGTCGAAGCGGGCGGCGGCGACTGCGCGGCTGGCTTCGTCGAGCGGCAAATGTTTGTAATGCAACACGACAAGATATTCCGCGCGGCAATCTTCGCGCGTGATGGCGTGCACGGCACCGCTTTCCATGGCCGCCAGCAGGGGCGCCCAGCGCGGGTCGTTGAAGACGAACAGGTCGAGGCAAACGTTGGTGTCGAGGACGAGTTTTTGTGGAGCAGGTATCATGTCGGCAATTCTATTCTGTAGTGATAATTTATGTTGATCGTGCTTTCGCCCGCCAAGAGTCTCGACCTGGAGACGCCGCCAACAACCTCGTTGCACAGCACCCCCGATTTTCTCGACCATTCCGCCCAGCTCATAGCCCGCATGCGCCAGTTTTCGCCCGCCGAAGTGGGCAGCCTGATGGGCATTTCCGATGCCTTGTCGGCCCTCAACGTGGCTCGCTACGCTTCCTGGACGCCCAAGCTGGCGGAAGCGCGCCAAGCCATCATGGCCTTCAATGGCGACGTGTATGCCGGTTTCGAGGCGCGCAGCCTGCTGCCGGCCCAGCTCGACTATGCCCAGTCGCGCGTGCGCATCCTGTCGGGCCTGTACGGCTTGCTGCGCCCGCTGGACTTGATCCACCCGCACCGCCTGGAAATGGGCACGCGGCTGTCGACCACGCGCGGCAAGGATCTGTACGCATTCTGGGGCGACACCATCACCAACGGCCTGAACCGCACGGCAAAAGAGCAGGGCGCCAAGGTGCTGGTCAATCTTGCTTCCGAGGAATATTTCAAATCCGTCAAGCCGCGCCAGCTGGACGTGCCCGTCATCGCGCCCGTGTTCGAGGACTGGAAGAACGGCAAATATAAAATCATCTCGTTCTACGCCAAGCGCGCGCGCGGCATGCTGGCCCGCTATGCGGCCGTCAACGCCATCCGCGACCCGCAGCAGCTGAAAGAGTTCGACGTCGACGGCTACGGTTTCGTGCCGGAAGCCTCGAACGATACCAGCTGGGTGTTTCGTCGCAAAGTGGGTGTATAAGTAAAAAAACCGGGCTAGCCCGGTTTTTTCTTATCTTACTGCCAGAATTTCCACCACTTGCGTTCCCTGTTCACCCCTTCCGGGCTGAGGAATGCCGTGTTCGGGTAGTTCTTGGTCAGCACGCGCAAGGCATCGTCGCGCAAGTCGGTCAAGCCCAGCTTGTCATACGAGCGGTACATGATGAACAGCGCTTCTTCGATGGCCGGCGAAGCGGCAAAGTCGCTGACCGTCGTTTGCGCGCGGTTGGCGGCGGCCAGATAGGCGCCGCGGCGGTAGTAATAGCGCGCCACGTGCACTTCGTATTTCGCCATGGCATCGATCAAATAGTTCATGCGGGCCAGCGAATCGGGCGCGTATTTGCTATTTGGAAACTTGTCGACCAGTTGCTTGAAGGCGGCAAACGCTTCGCGCGTGGCTTTCGGATCGCGCTCGGTCGGATCTTGCTCGTACAGGAAGTTCAGGAAGCTGATCTGGTCGTTAAAGCTGATCAGGCCCCGCAAGTAGTACATATAGTCCACATTGGCGTGGTTCGGATGCAACTTGATGAAGCGTTCGACGGCAGCCAGTGCCTGAGCCTGGTCTCCCGACTTATAATACGCGTAAGCGATCTCCATCTGCGCTTGCAGAGCATAGTTGCCGAAAGGATAGTTAGCCTCCAGCTTCTGGAACAGGCCGATTGCAGCTTCATAGTGCTGCCCGGCCATTTCTTCACGCGCCTCCGAGTATAATTTCGTAACGGACCAGTTTTTGGTCTCATCCACTTTTTCAGGCAACAAGCTGCAAGCGGACATGCCGAGCAGAACGACTGAAGCGACTACCAACGATAATTTTTTTTGCATGACGTTTTGCAAGAAGGTTTTAACCAAGATTTTACAATAGGCTGATTATAGCCGATGGGAATGCTGTGATATTAACTCCGAAGCCTAATTTGGCTGACCCCGCGTTTGACTCCCTTTCTGACCATGTTGCCGAAGAGGCGTTTGACGGCGATTTTGCCGCCGACGACGTCTTCGAGGAAATGGCCCCGATTACATTGGAACTGACGCCGGACGCCTGCGGCCACCGCCTCGATAAAGTCATCGCCCAGCTGGTGCCGCAATACTCGCGCAGCCGCTTGCAATTGTGGCTGGAAGCCGGTTTCGTGACCGTCGATGGAAAAGTTGCCAAACGCAACATGACCGCCTACGGCGACGAGAAGATCGTCATTCTGCCGCAAAGCGCGCCGGAAGACGAGGCTTTTAAGCCGGAAGCGATGGAATTGAACATCGTGCACGAAGATGAGCATATCATCGTCATCAACAAACCGGCCGGACTGGTCGTGCATCCGGGTCCCGGCAACTGGTCGGGTACCCTGCTCAACGGCCTGCTGCACCACTGCCCGCAGCTGGCGGGCGTGCCGCGCGCCGGCATCGTGCACCGCCTGGACAAGGATACGAGCGGCCTGATGGTGGTCGGCAAGACCCTCGCTTCGCAAACGGACCTGGTGCGCCAATTGCAGGCACGCACCGTCAAGCGCGAATATTTCGCGCTCGTGTGGGGTACGCCAAAGGCTGCAGGCACCATCGATGCATCCATCGCGCGCCACCCGCGCGACCGCGTCAAGATGGCCGTCTCGGAAAACTTTACGGCCAAGCCCGCCATCACGCACTATGAATTGATCGGCAGCGGCGAACTCGACCGCCGTCCCGTGAGCCTGATGCAATGCCGCCTGGAAACTGGCCGCACGCACCAGATCCGCGTGCACATGCAGCATCTGGGTTTTGCGCTGGTCGGTGATTATGTGTACGGCAAGCAGCATCTGGTGTCCGTCTTCTCGCGCCAGGCGCTGCAGGCGCGCCGCCTGGGCCTCGTGCATCCGGGCACCCTGGAAGCGTGCGAGTGGATCGTGCCGCTGGCCGATGATTTCGCCCAACTGATCGCCACGGCCGGCATTCCCGAGCCGGAACAGGTCTGATGACGGCTGCCTTGCCTTATATCACTCCCCATTGGCCCGGCCTGCCCGCGAACGTGGGCGCGCTGGCGACCGTGCGCGCGGGCGGCGTCAGCCAGGGCCCGTATGGTGACGGGCAGGGCTGCGGTGGCTTGAACCTGGGTACGCACGTGGGCGACGAGGCCGCGCACGTGGCGGCCAACCGCGCGCGGCTGGCTGGCGTCTTGCCTGCCGAGCCCGCCTGGCTGTCGCAGGTGCACGGCGTGGCCGTCGCCGATGCCGGCAAGCTGGACGGCTGCGTGCCGGACGCCGACGCCAGCATCGCCACGCAGGCGGGCGCCGTGTGCGTGGTGATGACGGCCGATTGCCTGCCAGTATTGTTTTGTTCGACGGATGGCCGCGTCGTCGGCGCGGCCCACGCGGGCTGGCGCGGCCTGGCCAACGGCGTCTTGCAGCGCACGGTGGACAGCATGCGCGCGCAGGGCGCGACGGACATCCTCGCCTGGCTGGGGCCGGCAATTGGTCCACAGCAATTCGAAGTGGGACACGACGTGCTGCAAGCGTTTCAAGACGGCGCGCGCGATGATGTCGAGCGGCAAGTGTTGAGCGCTTCCTTCGTCGCCATCGCTGGCAAGCCGGGCAAGTACCTGGCCGACATCTATGCGCTGGCGCGCACCATGCTGCTGCGCGATGGCGTGGCGCAAGTGGCGGGCGGGGAATATTGCACCGTCAGCGATGCGGCGCAGTTTTACTCGTACCGGCGCGATGGCGTCACGGGAAGACAGGCCAGCTTGATCTGGCGCAAATAATCTGCACGGCAGACACTTATGTGTCTGCCGTTTTTGTTTTATCGTCTGCTGAGGCCAGCGCGCGGGCCTGCAGTTCCGCGATGCGCGCCGCCTTGCGTTTGCGTCTCCTTGAGCCCGTCAGATAGAATAGGATGGACAGCGGGATGACGCAGTACAGCACGAAGGTCATCACCCCGGCGACGATGGACGGTTCCGTCAGCGCCATGAGGCCGACGACATAGATCCAGGCAACAGCGGTCATGAGCATCATTGGTATTGGCAGTCAGTAAGAGTTTGCATGCAGGTGGCCCGGAAGTAATTATTTATCAATTCTTGAATGGATTTATATAGCTATGAACATGCCCGATCCTCAAATGATGACCAAGGAATGGATGGCGCAGATCAGCAATCCTGAACAGTGGAAGACGTGGTTCAACATGGTACCGCAGCCCGCCGGCAATCCGATTGCCGGCATTTTGCAGGATGCGGGTGCCAGCATCAAGCCGGAAGCGATCGAGCAACTGAAAAATGCCTACGTGGCCAAGCTGACGGGCTTGTGGGCAGACTTTATGGCCGGCAAGGCGCCGGAATTGAAAGACCGCCGTTTCTCCGCGCCCGCCTGGCACGCCAGCCCCCTGTCTGCCTTCAATGCGGCGGCCTACCTGCTGAACGCCGAATTTCTCAGCGCCATGGCCGACGCCGTGGAAGCGACGCCGCACCAGAAGCAAAAGATTGCGTTTGCCGTACAGCAAATCGTCGACGCCATGTCGCCCGCCAATTTTCTTGCCACCAATCCCGACGCGCAGCAAACCCTGATCGAGACCAAGGGTGAAAGCCTGGCCAAGGGCTTGAGCAACATGCTGGCCGACATGGGCAAGGGCCGCATTTCGCAGTCCGACGAATCGGCCTTCGAAGTGGGCCGCAACGTGGCCACCACGCCGGGCACGGTGGTGTTCGAGAACGCGCTGTTCCAGCTGATCCAGTACACGCCGACGACGGCCACGGTACACCAGCGGCCGCTGCTAATGGTGCCGCCGTGCATCAATAAATTCTATATCCTTGACTTGCAGCCAGAAAACTCGCTCGTGCGCTATGCGGTGGAGCAGGGCAATACCGTGTTCCTGATGTCCTGGCGCAATCCGGACCTGAGCATGCAGCACCTGACGTGGGACGATTACGTCGAGCAAGGCGTGATCGAAGCGATTCAGGTCACGCAGGACATTTCCGGCCAGGACAAGCTCAATATGTTCGGCTTTTGCGTGGGCGGCACCATCGTCTCGACGGCGCTGGCCGTGCTCAAGGCGCGGGGCGAGAATCCGGCCGCCAGCCTGACCTTGCTGACCACCTTCCTCGATTTCTGCGACACGGGCGCGCTCGACGTCTTTATCGACGAGCCGCAAGTGGCGCTGCGCGAGCAGACGCTGGCCAAGGGCGGCCTGATGTCGGGCCGCGACCTGGGCAGCACTTTTTCGAGCCTGCGACCGAACGACCTCGTGTGGAACTACGTGCAGTCGAATTACCTGAAGGGCAAGGAACCGCCCGCGTTCGACTTGCTGTACTGGAATGGCGACGGCACGGGCTTGCCGGGCCCCATGTTTTGCTGGTATCTGCGCAACACCTACCTGGAAAACAGCCTGAAAGTGCCGGGCAAGCTGACGGTGGCCGGCGAAAAGGTCGACTTGAGCAGCATCGACGCGCCCGCCTTCATCTACGGTTCGCGCGAAGACCATATCGTGCCCTGGGGCGCGGCGTACGCCAGCACGGCCGTGCTGAATCCGAAAAAGCCGAAAGCCAACCGCTTCATCCTCGGCGCCTCGGGCCATATCGCCGGCGTGATCAATCCTGCCTCGAAGAAAAAGCGCAGCTACTGGAGCAATGACGCGGGCAAAGGCGCACGCGCGGCGAAAGCCAAGCCCTTGACGGCCGAACAGTGGATGGAAGGCGCGACCGAGCACGTGGGCAGCTGGTGGCCCGAATGGGCGGCTTTCCTGGCCGAACACGGCGGCGCGCAGGTGAAGGCGCCGGGCAAGCCGGGCAACAAACGCCACGCGGCAATCGAGCCGGCGCCGGGGCGGTATGTTAAAGTCAGGGCGGACTAGTTTACAAAAGCTTCTGGCCTGGCAAGACCGGCGTAATCTCCGGTCTTGTCAGGAATCTACTTTTAGTTGCGTTGCAATAAATGCGGGAATCTACTACCCTGATGTGCAATGGAGCCGTTTTCCACTCTATAATGGAAAACGTAGGCAGGTGCGAAAGCGGACCCACGTTCGCTTTTTTTTCGGATTAACTCAGTATGCGCTGCGGCGCAATAAGTGGAACTTGTGATGAGTAGTGCAAAAAAAAGTATAGACCGCCTGATTAAAAAATATCCCAACCGCCGTCTGTATGACACGCAAACCAGTTCCTACATCACCTTGACGGACGTCAAGCAGTTGGTGTTGGACAATGAGGTGTTTACCGTCGTCGATGCCAAATCCAATGAAGATTTGACGCGCAGCATCTTGCTGCAAATCATTTTGGAAGAGGAAGCGAATGGCGCGCCCATGTTCTCGAGCAGCGTGTTGTCGCAGATCATCCGCTACTATGGCCACGCCATGCAGGGCATGATGGGATCCTACCTGGAAAAGAACGTGCAAGCGTTCACCGATATCCAGCACAAATTCACGGGCACGTCGGCCGGCAGTTTCGAAGGCAAGCCCTTCAGCCCTGAAATGTGGACCCAGTTCATGAATGTCCAGGGCCCGATGATGCAAGGCATGATGAACAACTACATCGACCAGAGCAAGAGCCTGTTCGTGCAGATGCAGGAACAGATGCAGAGCCAGAGCAAGAATCTGTTCGGCACCTTCCCGTTCGTGCCGCCGGTACCTCCAACCGACAAAAAGTAATCGATCCGACACACTCACCGGGCGATTCGCTTGCCCGGGAGTTGTATTGGCGTCATCAAAACAGCATAGTTCTGCCAGCAAGGGGCGGCTCGGGGTACAATAGCCGATTCGCCTCACCATTTTACTAGCTGCCAACTATGTCTGAAATTCACCGTATTCCCGTTCCTTCCGCCCAGCCCGAGGCCATGCTGGCCATGCCAGGTGCGGCGCCGAAAGTGGGCTTTGTCTCGCTCGGCTGCCCGAAAGCGCTGGTCGACTCCGAACAAATCCTGACCCAACTGCGCGCCGAAGGCTACGAAACGGCGAAATCCTACGCTGGCGCCGATCTGGTGATCGTCAATACCTGCGGTTTTATCGATGCTGCCGTGCAAGAGTCGCTCGACGCCATCGGCGAAGCGCTGGCTGAAAACGGCAAAGTGATCGTGACCGGCTGCCTGGGCGCCAAGAAAGATGCTGCCGGCGACGACATCATCATGAAGGTGCACCCGAAAGTGCTGTCCGTCACGGGCCCGCACGCGCTGGCCGAAGTGATGGACTCCGTCCACTTCCACCTGCCGAAACCGCATGCGCCTTTCCTCGACCTGGTGCCGCCGCAAGGCGTCAAGCTGACACCCAAGCATTACGCCTACCTGAAAATTTCCGAAGGCTGCAACCACCGCTGCAGCTTCTGCATCATCCCGTCCATGCGCGGCGACCTCGTTTCGCGTCCGATCGGCGAATTGATGATCGAAGCGGAAAACCTGTTCAAGGCCGGCGTCAAGGAATTGCTGGTCATTTCGCAAGATACCTCGGCGTATGGCGTGGACGTGAAATTCCGTTCCGGCTTCTGGAATGGCCGTCCCGTGAAGACCCACATGACGCAACTGACGGAAGCGCTGGGCGAACTGGCCAAGTCCTACGGCGCCTGGGTGCGCTTGCATTACGTGTATCCATACCCGCACGTGGACCAGATCATCCCGATGATGAGCGGCGGCCACATCCTGCCATATCTGGACATTCCGATGCAGCATGCGCACCCTGACGTGCTCAAACGCATGAAGCGTCCGGCCAGCGGCGAGAAAAACCTGGACCGCATCCAGGCTTGGCGCGCCATCAACCCGGACCTGACCATCCGCTCGACCTTTATCGCCGGTTTCCCTGGCGAAACGGAAGCGGAATTCGAGTACTTGCTGGACTTCCTCAAGGAAGCGCAGATCGACCGCCTCGGCTGCTTCGCGTATTCGCCTGTCGAAGGCGCGACCGCCAACGAAATCGCCAATCCCGTGCCGGAAGAGCTGCGCGAAGAGCGCCGCGGCCGCGTCATGCTGCTGCAGGAAGAAATTTCCAAGAAACGCCTGCAAGCCAAGGTCGGCAAGACCGTGCGCGTGCTGATCGATGAAGTCACCCGCTCCGGCGGCGTGGGCCGCTCGTCCGCCGACGCGCCGGAAATCGACGGCGTCGTGTATGTGAAGCCGCCATTCGAGCCGCACCGCAAGCTGGCTGTCGGCCAGTTCGTCGACGTGACCATCACCTCGGCCGACGCGCACGACCTGTGGGGCGCTGCCGAGTAAAAAACGTCCATGCCGGCGTTGCGCTGCCTTGCCGTACAGTAAGGTACTGCCTGCGGCAGCGCGCCTTGGCCTGAACGTTTTTACGCGGTGAAGATGATATCTGACAAGGTGTAACACTCTGTCATACGTACGGCGTACAGGGCGTAAAGCCCTTACAATCAAGGCGGACCAGCACAGACTGGCCCGCCTTTTTTATTTGCCGACGACGCCATGACCACACCCAAATCCCCCCAGACGGCGCTGATCCACAGCGATTACCAGGCGCCGCAAGGCTTTGCGGCGTTTCCCAACGCCATCCATCATGCTTCGACCGTGCTGTTCAAGGACGTGGCGGCCATGCGCTCGGGCGACTGGAAAGAAAAGAACGCCTACACCTACGGCTTGCACGGCACGCCCACCACCTTCACCCTGGAAGCGCGGCTGGCCGAGATCGAAGGGGGCAAATACTGCCTGCTGGCGCCGTCCGGCCTGGCGGCCATCGCCATGGCGGACTTTGCCCTGCTGAAAACGGGCGATGACGTTTTATTGCCGGAAAACATCTACAACCCGAACCGCGAACTGGGCCGCTGGCTGGCGCAGGATTTCGGCATCACGGCCCGCTATTACGATCCGCTCATCGGCGCCGGCATCGCGGGCTTGATCCAGCACAATACCAAGCTGATCTGGACGGAAGCGCCTGGCTCCGTGACGATGGAAGTGCCGGACTTGCCTGCCATTTGCGCGGCCGCCCATGCGCGCGGCGTGCTCGTCGCCCTGGACAATACCTGGTCGGCCGGCCTGGCCCTGCGCGGCTTTGACCTGGGCGTGGACATCATCATGCAGGCGCTGACGAAATACCAGTCGGGCGGCTCGGACGTGCTGATGGGCGCGCTGATCACGCGCGAGCGGGCGCTGCACGACCGCCTGGCGCAGGCGCACATGCGTCTGGGCATGGGCGTGGGGGCGGACGATGCCTACCTGGTGCTGCGCGGCTTGCCCACGATGAAATTGCGCTTCGACGCCCACGACCAGGGCGCGCGCACTGTGGCCGCCTGGCTCAAGGGGCGCAGCGAGATCGCCACGGTGCTGCATCCGGCCTTCGAAGATTGCCCGGGCCACGCCATCTGGCAGCGCGATTTCACGGGCGCGGGCGGCCTGTTTTCCGTGCTGTTCGATGCCCGCTACACGGAGGCGCAGACGGACCGCTTCGTCGATGCCTTGCAGTTGTTCAAGATTGGCTACAGCTGGGGCGGCGCGAACAGCCTGGTGATGCCGTACCGCATCGCCGCCATGCGCAAGGGCTGGCAATTGCCGGGCCAGTTGGTGCGCCTGAACGTGGGACTGGAAGATCCGCAGGATCTGATCGCCGATATCGAACGGGCGTTCGCGGCGATGTAGCGGCAAGCGGGCAAGCACGATGGCTTGCCCACAAGTAATTTACAGGGGCACGGGCTTGTTGTTGTTCAAGTCGAGGAAGCCGCGCAGCAGGCGGTAGGCTTTCCACAGCCAGGCCACGCCCCATACGAGGAAGGCCAGCGGGATGCCGATCAGCGTGATCCACAGGATGGCGCCGACGACGATCCAGGCCACGTACCACCAGAAGGAACGGATCATCCAGCTGTGATGGCTGTACACGAAGGTCCCGGCCGCCTCGTCCCGCTTCACATAATTGATGATGAGCGGAATGAAGGAAAACGCGCCCAGCGAAAACACGAAGCTGGCGCCATGTATCAGGTACAACCACCAGGCCAGGTTCTTGGTCTGCTGGAGTTGGGTATCCAAAATAATATCTTGTGACATGAAGGCTCCCGTCGTTGCTCAATTTTTAATTGTAACAAGCAAAGCGGAGCAGGAGCGCAGTCCATGGAAAAAGGCAGAATACATTGTTGAAACGAAATCGCTATCCCACCCTGGCCGCGCGCGCCAGGTCATGGCTGCGCCAGGCTTTGCCGGCCTTGCTGCTGTGCGCCTCGGCGGCCCACGCCGCCGGCGCCCCGCTGGAGACGGAGTTTGCCGCCGGCTTGAAGGAAGAGGGCCTGGCGGGCGCCGTCTGGAGTGAAGTCTTGCCTGACGGAACAGTCAAAGTCGGCGCGTCCGGCCTGCGCGATACCGCCAGGCGCATGCCCATGCAGGCGGACACGCGCATGCAGGTGGGTTCCGTGGGCAAGGTGGCGCTGGCGCTGGGCGTCTTGCGCCTGGTCAGCGAAGACCGGCTCACGCTCGACACGCCCCTGCAGCAGGTGCTGCCGGAACTGGCGCTGAAAAACCCGTGGCAAGCCAGCGACCCCGTGCGCATCCGCCACCTGCTGGCACATACGTCCGGCCTCGACAATGTGCGCTTCTGGCAGGCGTTCAGCCTGAACCCGGCGCCGCAGACGCCGCTGGTCGACGCTTTTGACGGCGACCGCAACCTGCTGCGCGTGCGCGCCCGGCCCGGCAGCCGCTATGCGTATTCGAACATGGGCTATGGCTTGCTGGGCATGGTGATCGAGAAAATCACGGGCCAGCCGTATGAGCGCTATCTCGATGCGCAGCTGCTGCAGCCGCTGGGCATGGCGGACAGCACGTTCGCCTTCGTTACGCAAGTGAGCACTCAAATGAGTACGCAGGCGGGTGCGCAGGCTGATCCGCGCCTGGCCATGGGCTACTTCGAGCATGGCGTGGCGCAGCCGGCCGTGCCCCAGTATTTGCGTCCGGCCGCGCAATTTACCACCACGGCGGCCGACATGGGCAAGCTGGCGCAATTCCTGATGGGCGACGGCAAGCTGCAGGGCAAGCGCTTCATCGACCTGGCGCTGATGGGCGCCTTGTCCGAGCCGGCCGGCACGGATGCGGCGCAGGCGGGCCTGGCCACGGGCCACGGCCTGGTGCTGGCCGTGCGCGACCGCCACAATGTGGTGGGCGCCTGCCATCCGGGCACGGCCGTGGGTTTCCGCGCCATGCTGTGCCTGTATCCGGAGCAGGACAGCGCCTTCTTCGTGGCCTTCAATACGGATGCGGAGCAGGCCGACTATGAACGCTTCAACCGCTTGCTGCTGCGCGACCTGGAACTGCCGCTGCGCGCGCCGGCCCCGCGCGGCACGCCCGCGCCCACGGTGGAAAACTGGCAGGGCGTCTACGTGCCGTCGCCCAGTCCCATGGCCAGCATGGCCTGGGTCGACGCCGTCTTCGGCTTTACGCGCCTGAAATGGGATGGCGAATCGCTGTTCCTGATCCCGTTTCAGGGCGAGCCGAAGGAGCTGGAACCGGTGGGCGGCTTGCTGTTCCGCGCCAGCGACCGCAGCACGCCGTCGCACGTGCTGATGCAGGAGGATGGCAAGCATGTGCTCAGCGACGGCTTGCGCAGCTATGAGCGCGCGTCGATGCTGCGCATGCTGGTGCTGTGGGGCAGCCTGGCCCTGGGCGCGGCGGGCTTGTTGTATGTGCTGGTGGTCGGCGTCTGGCGCGCCGCGCTGCGCAGCCTGGGGCGGGGCGACCACCTGTTCGCGCCCTTGCTGTCGCTGCTGGCGCTGCTCCTGCCGCTGCCGTTCTTTTATTTCCAGTCCTACCTGCGCCTGGGCGACGTCACCATCGCCAGCGTGCTGCAGGCGCTGGCGACGGGCGCGCTGCCGCTGGCGACGGCGTTCGGTCTGGCGCGCTGCTGGCGCAGCCGCGGCACGGCGGCCGAGGCGGGTTCGTGGGCAAAATGGGATTGGGTGGCCTTGCTGGCGGCCTTGCAACTGCTGCTGGTGCTGGCCTGGTGGGGATTGCTGCCGCTGCGCCTGTGGCACCTGTAGCCGGCGCTCAGCGCCAGGCGTGCAGCAGCCGGCGCCACCAGCGTTGCGCTGGCCTGGGCTGGCTGCCATGCCCGGCCCGCTTGGCGCGATAGCTGGCCGCCGCCATGTGCAGGCCGATGCGGTCCATCGCCGCCATCGCGTCCGCCTCCTGCGGCGACAAGCCATGCCGCAACGCGTGTGCACGGGGTTCCAGCAGGAAGGCGGCACGCAGGGCGTCGTCCGTGTACAGCCTTGCCAGATAGGTTTCCAGTGCGGGGGAACTCATGCGTTTCGCCCCGCGCGCAAGGCCGCGCGCGCCAGCTCCAGCTGGTCCAGCACATGCTCGAACGACGGGTAATTGCCGTCGCGTTCGACGATCACTGTCAACGGTTGCGGCGCCTGGCGCGCCAGCACGGTCAACAGGGCGAAGACGGCGGGCGGCACGTCGTGCAGATGGTCGTCCAGCAGGCGCTGGCCGCCGCCGGGCGCGTCGATCCAGTGGCCGCCGCTCAGGTGCACGGCGCCGACCCTGTCCAGGGGCAGGCGCAGCAGCAGTTGCTCCGGGTCATGCCCGAAATTGACGGCGTTCGCATACAGATTATGCAGGTCCAGCAGCAGCGGCACTTGCGCGCCGTCAAGGATGTGCGTCAGCCACTCGGCTTCGTCCAGCGTGCTGGCGGGCGGCTGGACCAGGGTGGCGATGTTTTCCATCAGCGGCGCGCTGCCGACGATGCGCGTGGCCAGCGCGATATTGGCGATGGCGCCGGCAGCGCTGTGCGGCGTGCGCGGCGGCGCCGCCAGGTGGCCGATTTCCACGCCGCCGGCGCGCACGAAACTCAGGTGCTCGGACCACGATTCCGCTTGCACCTCCTTCATCAGGCGCGCCATCGCATGCAGGCGGCGCGGATCGGCGGGTATCGTCGACGCCAGCCCCATGCCCACGCCGTGCAGGCTGACGGGCACCTGGCGCGCCAGGCTGCGCAAGGCGGCGATGCCGGCGCGCGCGGCGTGGTAATAATCGTCGGCGATTACTTCCAGCACGTCGATGTGCGCCAGGTTGGACAGGATGCCGGCTGCCAGTTCGCCGCGCCAGCCCAGGCCGACGCGGTCGCGCGTGGTCCCCTGGCTAGCTGCCACAGCCGCCGCCACCGCCGCAACCGCCGCAGCCGCTGCCGCAGGAAGAACCGTCGCCGCCGCCCGACGAGCCGCCGCCGGAGTCGCCCGAGCTGCCGGACGAGGAGTCGCCGCCGCCGTTTTGCCGCGGCACCGGGTACAGCTGGGTGACATACGCGTACACCGACGGCGGCAGGGCGCCGAGGCCGAAGATGGCCGCCAGCAGGGCCATGTCGGCGCTGCTGCTGCCCGCCTGCAGGCGCGATGAACGCATGTTCAGCCGGCCAAACAGCATGCGCAGGTCGGTCAGTAGCCGCTGCGCGCTCCAGCTGGTCGGCTGGGTGCGCAAGCCGCGCAGCATGAGCAGGAAGATCGCCAGCAGCAGCGCCAGGAACAGCAGGTTGTAGTGCTGGCGGCTGATGGCGATGACGGCCTTGACGGCGGCCACCGTCAGCAGCAGCCAGTGCGCCGTCCAGGTGATGCGTTCGCGCCGGCGCAGCAGCGGCGGGCCGACCAGCAATTGCTGCTGCGTCAAGGTCTCCAGGTAGGCGCGGCACGAGGGCAGCATCTCGGCTTGTACTGCCAGTTCCTTGCTGTGGCCCTGGCGGCCCAGGTACAGCTGCAGCACGTCGCGTTCGATGTCATGGCTGGCGAAGCGCAGGCTGTCGGCGCTGGCCGTTTCCAGCAGCGGGCCGTCGGCGCGCAGCAAGCCGCGGTCGACCAGCACGATGGTGGCGACTTTCACGGCTTCGAGGGCGCCGCCGCGCAGGAAGGCGATGCGGTATGGGTCATCGGCCAGCGACAGCTGGGCGTGCGGATTGCGCAATTCCATGCGTATCAGCAGCTCGCGCGCCAGGTAGTACACGAGCATGCCAAAGACCAGGTAGGCGAGCAGGAACCAGGGCCCGCTCCAGTCGAACGGATTGGCGCCGTTCACCGCATCTGCTCCGCGTGTTCGCGCAAGTGTTCGGTAATCGTCATCAAGCCCGCAAAGGCGGGCAAGGCCTGCCCCGGCGCCAGGCGCGCCGTTTCGCGCGCCGCCGACATGGCTTGCAGGGCCGCGTGCAGGGCTGGCTCGCCCAGCTGGTCGACAAACGCTTCGAGCGCCTGCTTGCCTGACAGCCCGGACTTGCCCTCCAGCTGCGCCAGCGACGCCGCGGACGAGCGCAGGGGGCCGGCTGCGTCGGCGATGGCGCCGGCCAGCTGTTCTTCATTCAGGCTCAATAGCAGATACCGTTCGCGCATGCGCACCTGCTGGTTCAGCAGCACTTGCCGCAAGCGCCGCAGCACGGCGTCGCGGTTCGTGCGCAGGCTGGCGAAAGGGTCGACGCCATGCAGCACCTGGTGGCGCGCGATGATGTCGGCGAACTTGACGGCAAAGGCGTCGGCGGCCTGCGTCAATTCGCCCTCGAGCAGGAACATCACCTGCAAATCGATGGCGGCGTGCGCCAGGCGCAAGGGCCCGCGCAGCGCATCGGCCGTCTGCGGCGCAAAGCGCTTGAGCAGCAACAGCAGGTTGACGTCGGAGGTGGCGCGCACCTGGCCATCGGCGGCCGAGCCAAACAGCACGGCGGCGGCAAGGTCGTCACCAAAGGTGCTTTGCGCGGCGGCGACAAACACGTCCAGGTGGCGTTGTATCTCTTCTGGCAACGGTGGCGGCATGCGGTGTTCTTTCACGATGGGTTGGCAGGATGCGCATAAGTTTGCAATATAGCAAACTTATGCCATCGTGCGCGCACCGTCCGCCAGATGGCGCCGACTCAGGTCAATACGTTGAGCAAGCCATCGAGTCCCACGAAGTTCAGCGCCACGTCGGCCTGCGAGCGCACCACGGGCTTGGCGCGGAAGGCCACGGACAGGCCGGCGATGCCCATCATTTTCAAGTCGTTGGCGCCGTCGCCCATGACGATGGCCTCGGACGGGGAAATGCCCAGCTCCGCGCAGACTCTTTCCACCGTGCGCTGCTTTTCCTCGGCGTCGACGATGCCGCCTAACACCTTGCCCGTCAGCTTGCCGTCGACGATTTCCAGTTCGTTCGCATGCGTGTAATCGAGGCCCAGGCGCTCCTTCAGGCGCTCCGTGAAGAAGGTGAAGCCGCCCGACACCAGCAGGGTTTTCAGGCCCGCCTTCTGCACGGCAGCCAGCATGGCTTCCGCGCCCGGCGACAGTTTTAAGCGTTCATCGTAGACGCGCTGCAGGGCCGACGCGTCGAGACCCTCGAGCAGGGCCACGCGCTGTTTCAGGCTGGAGCTGAAATCGAGTTCGCCCCGCATGGCCGCTTCCGTGATGGCCGCCACCTGCGGTTTCAAGCCCTGCATGTCGGCGATTTCATCGATGCATTCGATGGTGATCAGGGTCGAATCCATGTCCATCGCCACCAGCTTGAATTCGCCGAGCTCGCGCTGGCCCATCATGTAGGTGGCGTCCAGCTGCGCCGCCTGGGCCGCCACTTCGATGGTGGGGCGCAGCGCGGGCGAGTAGGCGATCTGTTCGCAGCGCACGGCGTTCGGGCCCAGGCGCGTGATGGACGTGGGCGCGGCCAGCGCGGCGATGCGCTCGAGGCGGGCGCTGTCGCCGTCCAGGCCCTGCAGGATCAGATTCATGGTGATGGTCTTGGTATTGGTCATGGGTCAGCCCTGCATAAATGATAGGAATAGTCTAAACCGTCAATTGCTTGATGGTGGTCTTGATCTGCGTCACGCGCGCGGCCAGGTCCGGCATGGCGGCCGTGATTTTCAGCTTGTCCTGGCCATGCAGCTTGATATGGCGGTTCTTCTGGATCAAGTCGATGATGCGCATCGGGTCGATGGGCGGCTTGGCCATGAATTGCAGGGTGGCCGCCTCGCCATGCACGTCGATCTTGACGATGCCCACGGTTTTCGCGGCGATGCGCAGGCGGTGCGTCTCGACCAGGGCCTTGACGGCGTCGGGCAGCTTGCCGAAGCGGTCGATCAGCTCTTCCTGGATATCGTCGATCTTGTCCTGCGTGGCGCAGTTGGCCAGGCGCTTGTAGATCGACAGGCGCTCGTGCACGTCGCCGCAGAAATCGGCCGGCAGCAGGGCCGGCACGTGCAGGTTGATTTCGGTCGTCGACGCCAGCGGCGCGGCCAGGTCCGGTTCCTTGCCCGCTTTCAGCGAGCGCACGGCTTCGTTCAGCATGTCGGAATACAGCTGGAAGCCGATTTCCGTCATCTCGCCGGACTGGCTCTCGCCCAGCACTTCGCCGGCGCCGCGGATTTCCAGGTCGTGCATGGCCAGGTAAAAGCCGCTGCCCAGTTCTTCCATCTGCTGGATGGCGTCCAGGCGGCGCTGCGCCAGCTTGGTCAGACCCTGCACGTCGTGCACCAGCAGGTAGGCGTAGGCCTGGTGATGCGAGCGTCCGACCCGGCCGCGCAGCTGGTGCAGCTGCGCCAGGCCGAACTTGTCGGCGCGGTGCATGATGATGGTGTTCGCCGTCGGCACGTCGATGCCCGTTTCGATGATCGTCGTGCACAGCAGGATGTTGAAACGCTGGGCGACGAAGTCGCGCATGACTTTTTCCAGGTCGCGCTCGTGCATCTGGCCGTGCGCCACGGCGATGCGCGCCTCGGGCAGCAATTCCGTCAGCATGGCCAGGCGGTTCTGGATGGTTTCCACCTCGTTGTGCAGGAAGTAGATCTGGCCGCCCCGTTTGAGTTCGCGCAAACACGCTTCGCGGATGATGGCTTCGCCTTCGCTGCGCACGAACGTCTTGATGGCCAGGCGCTTTTGCGGCGCCGTGGCGATGATGGAAAAGTCGCGCAAGCCTTCCAGCGCCATGCCCAAGGTGCGCGGGATCGGCGTGGCCGTCAGGGTCAGCACGTCCACTTCCGCGCGCAGGGCTTTCAAGGCTTCCTTCTGGCGCACGCCGAACCTGTGTTCTTCGTCAATGATGACCAGGCCCAAACGGGTAAACTTCACGTCGTCGGACAACAGCTTGTGCGTGCCGATGACGATGTCGATGGTGCCGTCGGCCATGCCCTTGAACGCTTGCGTGATCTCCTTGCCGCTGCGGAAGCGCGACAATTCCGCGATGCGCACGGGCCAGTCGGCGAAGCGGTCGGCGAAGGTTTGCGCATGCTGCTCGGCCAGCAGGGTGGTGGGCGCCAGGATGGCCACCTGCTTGCCGCCCATGACGGCGATGAAGGCGGCGCGCAGCGCCACTTCCGTCTTGCCGAAGCCGACGTCGCCGCACACGAGGCGGTCCATCGGTTTGCCGGAGGTCATGTCCTTGATGACGTTGTGGATGGCTTCGGCCTGGTCCGGCGTTTCATCGAAGCCGAAGCTGTCGGCGAAGCGCTGGTAGTCGTGCGACGAGAATTCGAACGAATGGCCCTGGCGCAGCGCGCGCCGGGCGTACAGGTTGAGCAGCTCGGCGGCCGTGTCGCGCACCTGTTCGGCCGCGCGTTTTTTCGCCTTTTCCCACTGGCCCGAACCGAGCGAGTGCAAGGGCGCGTCTTCCGGCGACGCGCCCGAATAGCGGGAAATGACGTGCAGCTGCGATACGGGCACGTACAGCTTGGTGTCCTTCGCGTATTCGAGGTGCAGGAATTCCGTCTCGCCTTCGCCCAGGTCCATGCTGGTCAGGCCCATGTAGCGCCCGATGCCGTGGTTGATGTGCACGACGGGGTCGCCGATCTTCAGCTCCGACAGGTCGCGCACCATCGATTCGACCTGCGTCACGCCTTCCTGCTTCTTGGTGCCGACGCGGCGGCCGGAACCGGCGTACAGTTCCGTCTCGGTGATGAAAGCCAGGTTGCCTTCCGGCGTGAACAGTTCGAAGCCCGCGTGCAGCGGCGCCACGCCCAGCATCAGCTTGGCGTCGGACTGCAAAAAGCCGTCGCTGCCTTCCACGGGCGTCAGGTGCAGGTCGTATTCGGTGAAGTACTGCTGCAGGGTTTCGCGGCGGCCGTTCGATTCGGCGCAGATCATCACGCGGCGGCCCGCTTGCAGCACATAGCTGCGCAGGTTGGCCAGCGGGTCGTCGGCGCGGCGGTTGACGGCGATGTTCGGCACGGGGGCCGACAGTTCGGACGCCAGCGCATCGTTCGATTTAGCGATCGCCAGGCGCGGATACGGCTTGGCCAGGCCGAAGAACTGTTCGTCGGACAGGAACAGCGATTCGGGCGGCAAAATCGGCCGTTCGCGGTCGGCTTTTAAGAAGCGGTAGCGCGACTGCGTATCGGTCCAGAAGCGGCCGATGGCCGCATCGATCTCGCCCACCAGGGCCAGCGAGGCGTCGGGCGGCAGGTAGTCGAACAGGGTGGCCGTCTGTTCGAAGAACAGGGGCAGGTAGTATTCGATGCCGGCCGAGGCGATGCCGCTGCTGATGTCCTTGTAGACGACCGAGCGCGATGGGTCGCCTTCGAACTGTTCGCGCCAGCGGTTGCGGAAGGTGGTGCGCGCCGCTTCATCCATGGGGAATTCGCGCCCCGGCAGCAAGCGTACCTCGTGCACGGGGTACAGCGAGCGCTGGGTGTCGGCGTCAAACGTGCGGATGGTTTCGATGGTGTCGCCGAACAGGTCCAGGCGGTAGGGCAGGGCGGAACCCATGGGGAACAGGTCGAGCAGGCCGCCGCGCACCGAGTATTCGCCGGGCGACATCACTTGCGACACATGGCTGTAGCCGGCCAGGGTCAGCTGCGACTTCAATCGCGCCTCGTCGAGCTTTTCGCCCTTCTTGAAGAAGAAGGTGTAGGCGGCCAGGAAGGATGGCGGCGCCAGGCGCACCAGCGCCGTGGTGGCCGGCACGATCAGCACGTCGCACTGGCGCGTCTGGATTTCGTGCAGGGTGGCCAGGCGCTCGGAGACCAGGTCCTGGTGCGGCGAAAAAGCGTCGTAGGGCAGGGTTTCCCAGTCCGGCAGCAGGTGGCAGCGCAAGTCCTTGCCGCCAAACCACGGGATTTCATCGAGCAGGCGCTGGCCGTCGCTGGCCTGCGCCACCACCACGGCCAGCATCTGGCCCCGCGCTTTTAATTCCAGCGCGGCCAGCGCCAGGGCATAGGCGTCGGATGAACCATACAGGGCGGGCAGCGCGTAGCGGTTGCCGGGCTTGGGGAGGGCTTTTGTTAAGTCTAAGGACATGCAGGCGATGACACTAGTGGCAGAGGCAGTTGAGTGGGACAGCTGTGGTGCGCGCAGCGCCGCCAGTGACGGCGCTGACAGGCGAGATTATAGACCATCACTTATATCTCCGCGCTTGAGAAAACCGTCGCGAGCGGCAGTGATTTGTGGCTAAGAAGCGCAACCGTACTTTAGTACGGTGAGCATCGCAGGCCGCAAAGCACGACGCGCAGCAGGTTTTATCCTGCGCGGACATTGGCGATGCCGAACGGGACATGCACCATGGGGATCGTGCCGCCCGCCGATTTGAGGTGGCTCAATTGATCGTCGAAGAAGATATGCGGCTTGAACACAGCCAGCACGCGCGATTTGTCCATGCCGCCGAGGAAAAACGTCTCGTCGGCCGCCACGCCCCAGCTTTTCAGGGTCGTCACGACGCGCTCGTGCGAGGGCGCGTTGCGCGCCGTGATGATGGCGATGCGCAGGATCTTTTTATAGCCGGGGTCGCGCCGCTGGGCCCTTTCCTCCAGGCGTTGCATGGTGGCCAGCTTCTGGAACAGGCCGGCCAGCGGGCCGGGGCGGTGCGGCGTGCCCACGTTCAGCGTTTCATGGGCGTGGAATTCGTCGACGTCATTGTTGCGCTTGAAGACGGTTTCCGCTTCGTCGTCGGCGATCACGCCATCGAAATCGAAGGCCACGCGCAGTTCTTCGTCGTTTTCGTCGTCTTCCGTGCGCGACGGCAGCACCAGGCCGGCCGGATAGTCGCAGGCCAGGGCGCTGCGCACGTCGCCTTCGTTCGCGCTGAGGAACAGCGAGGCATTGAAGGCGGGCAGGTAGGGATACGGCGACTTGCCCGTCATGAAGGCGGCACGCGAAATGTCCAGGCCGTAGTGAGCGATGCTGTGCATGACGCGCAAGCCCGTTTCCGGCGAATTGCGCGAAAACAGCACCACTTCCACGGGCGACTGGCGCGGGTAGTGCTTGTTGATGTTCAGGAAGCGGCGGATGAAGGGGAAGGCCACGCCGCGCGGCAAGACCGTGTCGATGTGCGTCTCCTGGTACTTGCGGTATTCCTCGGGGCCGTTGTCGAGGTAGATCTGGTGCGATTCGGCCAGGTCGAACAGGGCGCTGGAAGCGACCCCGATCACCAGTTTGTGTTCGATAGGATAAGCCATGCTGTACCTGTGGTGTGCGTGTTGACCATCTTATACGACTATTAACTGCGTAGCCAATAGCGGCGCGCGGGGATTTTTTGCACCAAAGCAGGGCATCGAATGGCTTTTCGATGCCACTGTGCAAGGCGCGCCACAGTCAGGAAATAAATATTGATTTGTATCAAGTATGTAGCAGTCAGCGTCCCCGTTTTCCACTATGCTCCTATTATCAAATCTCGCCAATTGTAACGAAGCGTACGCCCCATCCCCGCCACCTTTATACAAGTGTCAGCTGTTTTACTCGAACATGCCAGCCTCAACCTCGCCAGCAAAAATCGTGATTTTATAAAGGGCCTAGCCATGTTTAAGAATTTACTGATCAAATGGAAGTTGGCGACGCTTGTCGCCGTGATGATGGCGGCCTTGCTGGTGGTGGGCATCAGCGGTTACACGGGCATCGCCACCGTCGGCCGCGCCGTCAATGAAATCGGCGTCGTGCGCCTGCCGTCGATCCAGGGTTTGATGATGATCAGCGAAGGCCAGACGGCCGTCGCCGCCGCCACCCTGACGGCGGCCATCTATGAAAACAATTATCAGGCACAGGACAAGTTCGCGGAAGCGCTGCAGCTGCGCACGCGCGCCTGGAACAACATCGAGGCCGGCCGCAAGCTGTACGAACCGCTGCCGCAAACGCCCGAGGAAGCCGTGCTGTGGCAGCGCTTCCAGGGCGAGTGGACGGCCTGGAAGGCGGACGACGACAAGGTGCGCGCCATCCTGCGCCAGCTGGCCGACAACCGCGACGAAGCGCGGCAGAAAGAGCTGTTCGTGGGCTTTTACAAGCAGTACCAGGATTCGCGCGCGCTGTTCGGCAAGGCCGAAGGCACGCTCAACGACATCATCAAGCTCAATAATGGCGTGGCCGACGCCAGCGTCAAGGACGGCAGCGCGGCCGTGATCCGCTCGGAAAGCCTGATGGTCATCCTCGGCTTGCTGGCCTCCGCACTGGGCATCGGCTGCGCCGCCTACATCACGCGCGCCATCACGCAGCCGATCAATTCGGCCGTGAAAGTGGCGCAGACGGTGGCCTCGGGCGACCTGACGAGCCAGATCGAGGTGCACACGACGGAAGAAACGGGCCAGCTGCTGCAGGCGCTGAAGGACATGAATTCCAGCCTGGTCAGCATCGTCGGCCAGGTGCGCAGCGGCACGGAGACCATCGCCACGGCGTCGTCGCAGATTGCCAGCGGCAACCTGGACCTGTCCTCGCGCACGGAAGAGCAAGCCAGCTCGCTGGAAGAGACGGCGTCGTCGATGGAAGAGCTGACGTCCACCGTGCGGCAGAACGCCGACAATGCCCAGCAAGCCAACCAGCTGGCGCTGAGCGCCTCGGGCGTGGCCGTCAAAGGCGGCGAAGTGGTGGGCAAGGTGGTCGAGACCATGGACGCCATCAACGATTCGTCGCGCAAGATCGTCGACATCATTTCCGTCATCGACGGCATCGCCTTCCAGACGAATATCCTGGCGCTGAACGCTGCCGTGGAGGCGGCGCGCGCGGGCGAGCAGGGACGCGGTTTCGCCGTGGTGGCGACGGAAGTGCGCAATCTGGCCCAAAGATCGGCTGGCGCAGCGAAAGAAATCAAGACCCTGATCGGCGACTCCGTGGTGGCCGTCGACGCAGGCAGCAAGCTGGTGGCCGAGGCGGGCAGCACGATGGCCGAAATCGTCTCCAGCGTGCAGCGCGTGACGGACATCATGGCCGAAATCAGCCTGGCGACGCAGGAGCAAAGCTCGGGCATCGACCAGATTAACCAGGCCATCGGCCAGATGGACCAGGTGACGCAGCAAAACGCGGCCCTGGTGGAAGAGGCGGCCGCCGCGGCCGAATCGCTGCAGGAGCAATCGGGCCAGCTGGCCGAGGTGGTCAGCGTCTTCAAGCTCGATGGCGCCCAGGCGCCTGCCGCGCGCGCAAACGTGAACGCAAAGCCAGCCGCGCCGCGCGCCGCGGTGGCCAGCGCGGCGCTGAAGCGTCCCGCACCGCGTCCGGCTTCCCGTCCCGCCGCGGGCCGCCCGGCCTTGCACGCGGTGCCGTCCCAGCGCCAGAGCGCGCCGCGCGACGACGAGTGGGAAGTGTTCTGATGGCTTGACGGCGCCGGCATGCGCTAACGGACGGCCGCCTTGCGCGGCCGTTTCTACATGCGCGCACAGGTTCGCACTGCGGTTACTACTTACTAAAAAAACAGCGTTATAAAAATAGCTGTTTTGCCATCTAAGCAAATCTTTTCAAAACTTAACGCGACATTGCTTGTGAGATAACTCACACTGCCTGCCGTACCACCCTTGTTCCCGCCTCGGCCACATCCCGGCTGACCCCTCCGCCTGCTGCGTCCAGCCATTCGTGGCAGGCGGCAGCCATTGCCGTCAGCCTTGCATGCGGGCCCGGCGCAATGACCGATGCACCACACTGAAGGATGCGAATGAAGATGGCAAATATGAAAATCGGCACGCGCCTGCGCTGCTCCTTTGCGTTGTTGACCTTGCTGCTGCTGGCGACCGCCATGCTGGGCATGCTGCGCCTGTCCAGCCTGGAACTGCGCATGCGCGACGTGATCGACGACAAATATCCGAAAACCGTGCTGGCCAACGACATCATCAAGAATGTCAACATCATCGCGCGCTCCTCGCGCAATCTGCTGCTGATGACGGAGCCGCAGCAGCTGGCGCAGGAACGGGCCACCATCGCCAGGGCGGGCGGCGAAACGGAAAAGGGCCTGGCGCAGCTGGACAAGGTGGTGCTGTCGCCGCAGGGACGCCAGCAGATGGCGGCCGTGACGCAGGCGCGCGCCACCTTCAACGGCGGGCGCGACAAGGTGCTGGCCCTGCTGGAAGAGGGCGCGCGCGAGGAAGCGACCAGTTTGCTGCTCGGCACGGTGCGCGGCGACCAGCTGCGCTACATGGCGGCGCTGGAAAGCCTGATCGCGCTCCAGCATGACCTGATGGCGGAGGCGGGCGCCCAGGTCAGCCACGAATACGCGACGGCGCGCAACATGATGCTGGCGCTGAGCGCGCTGGCCGTGCTGTTTTCGCTCGTCACCGCCTGGCTGGTCACGCGCAGCATCGTCAACCCGCTGCGCCATGCCTTGACGGTGGCGCAGACCGTGGCCGCCGGCGACCTGACGTCGACCTTCGGCCGCCATGCGGGCGATGAAACGGGCAAGCTGCTCGATGCGCTGTGCATCATGAACGGCAACCTGCTCGACATCGTGCAGCGGGTGCGCAGCGGCACCGATACCATCGCCACGGCGTCGTCGCAGATCGCGGCCGGCAATATCGACCTGTCGTCGCGCACGGAGGAGCAGGCCAGCTCGCTCGAACAGACCGCGTCGGCCATGGAGGAGCTCAGTTCGACGGTGCAGCAGAACGCGGACAATGCCCGCCATGCCAGCGTGCTGGCCGTCGAGGCGGCGAACATCGCCGGCGCCGGCGGGCAAGCCGTGGGACAGGTGATCCATACGATGGACGCCATCAGCGCGTCGTCGGCGCAGATCGCCGACATCATCGGCGTGATCGACATGCTGGCATTCCAGACGAATATCCTGGCCCTGAACGCGGCCGTGGAAGCGGCGCGCGCGGGCGAGCAGGGGCGCGGCTTTGCCGTCGTGGCGACGGAAGTGCGCAACCTGGCGCAGCGCAGCGCGGCGGCGGCGCGCGATATCCGCGCCCTGATCGCCAATTCCACGCAGCAGGTGGACGCGGGCGCGGCCCTCGTCGCGCAGGCCGGCGCCACGATGCGGGACGTGGTGGCGGCCGTGGGACGCGTGAGCCAGATGGTGGCCGACATCACGGCCGCCAGCGCCGAGCAAAGCACGGGCATCGGCCAGGTCAGCCAGGCCGTCGTGCAGATGGATGAAGTGACGCAGCAGAACGCCGCCTTGGTGGAAGAGGCTGCGGCCGCGTCGCAATCGCTGGAAGGCGAGGCGGCGAAGCTGCTGCAGGTGGTCAGCGTGTTCCGCCTGCAGCAGGGGCCGGCGCACACCTTGCCGCGCCGCAGCGCGCCGGCCGTGCCGCGCCTGCTGGCCTAGTGGCGCCCCTGGCAAGGTTCTGGCGCGGCTGCGTCGCGCTGTGGCGGGCGCGGCGCCGGGCGCGGGAGGGGCAGGGCGGCAAGCCGGGGGCGTCGGCGCGCAGCCGGGAGTTGCAGGCGCGCCTGGACGGCGCCATCGTCGACGGCGAATTCCGCTTTCACTACCAGGGCAAGTTCGATACGGCGCAGCTGCGCCTGGTCGGCCTGGAAGCGCTGCTGCGCTGGGACCATCCGCGCCACGGTCTGGTCTACCCGAACGAATTCATCGGCCTGGCCGAGCAGACGCAGGCCATCGCCGCGCTGGGCAACTGGGGCATCGACGCGGCCTGCCGCCAGCTGGCGCAGTGGCGCGCGGCGGGCTTGCCTCTGGTGCCGGTCGCGGTGAATGTCTCGGCGCGCCAGCTGTGCCAGCCGCAGTTGCCCGACTTCGTGCTGGACTGCCTGCGGCGCCACGCCATTCCTGCCCGCCTGCTGGAGCTGGAAGTGACGGAAAGCTGCCGCATCGACGACATGGCGCAGGCGGCGCAGGGCTTGCGCCGCCTGCGCGCGCTGGGGCTGGCCCTTTCGCTCGACGATTACGGCACCGGTTATTCAGGCTTGAGCCATGTCCGGATGCTGCCGATTCAGACCATCAAGATCGACCGCTCCTTCATCCGCGACGTGGACAACTGCGGCAGCGACGCCGTGATCGTCGCCTCGACCCTTGCGCTGGCGCGCGGCCTGGGCTTGCTGGCGCTGGCCGAGGGCGTGGAAAACGGTGCGCAGCTGGCGCAGTTGCGGCGGCTGGGCTGCCCGCAGGTACAGGGCTTCTATCTGCACCGCCCGGCGCCCGCGGCCGAGGTGGCCGCGCTGCTGTCCACCGGCCTTGTAACGGTGCCGCAACATGGCGCCATGCGGCATGGCGCGGATGCTCAGTAGAATATGGCCACTGCAAGCCGCGTGCTTTAACACCTACACCCCCACGCAAGAATGATAAACAGTCCCGTCCCGGCCTATGTCTTCGGCCCGTTTCGCCTTTTGCCGCTAGAACGCCTGCTGTTCGAGGGCGACCGCGCGCTGCGCCTGGGCAGCAGGGCCATGGACTTGCTGCTGGCCCTGCTGGAGCGCGCCGGCGACATCGTCGACAAGCATGAACTGGTGGCCATCGTCTGGCCCAATGCCGTGGTCGACGACGCGACCTTGCGCGTGCACCTGGCGGCGTTGCGCAAGGCGCTCGGCGACGGCCGCGACGGCCAGCGCTACATCACCACCATTCCCGGGCGCGGCTACGGCTTCCTGGCGCCGCTGGCGCACACGGGCCGGCCGGCGTCCGGTGCGGCGGGCGCCGAGCCGCGGCATAACCTGCCCGTCATGCTGACGCGCATGCTGGGCCGCGCCGAGGTGCTGCAAACGATGGCCAACCAGCTGCTGCAATTGCGCCTGCTGTGCATTGCCGGCCCGGGCGGCATCGGCAAGACCACCCTGGCCGTCGGCCTGGCCACGCGCGTGCTGCGCCGCTATGCCGACGGCGTGTGTTTCGTCGACCTGTCGCCGCTGGACGAGGGCCGCCTGGTGCCGCTGGCGCTGGCCACGGCGCTGGGGGTGGCGGTGCCGGCCGGCGACGCCATGCCGGTCCTGCTGGCCTACCTGCGCCCGCGCCACATGCTGCTCGTGCTGGATAACTGCGAACACGTGATCGGCGCGGCCGCCACGCTGGCCGACGCCTTGCTCAAGGGCGCGCCGCTGCTGCACGTGCTGGCCACCAGCCGCGAGCCGCTGCGCCTCACCAGCGAACAGCTGCAGCGCCTGCCCGCGCTGGAATTGCCGCCTGCCGATGCCGTGCCCGATGCGGCGGCGGCCCGGCATTTCTCCGCGGTGCAGCTGTTTTGCGAACGCTGCGCGGCCGTCGACGATGCCTTCGTGCTGGCCGACGCCGACGTGCCCGTGGTGGTGGACATCTGCCGGCGCCTCGACGGCATCCCGCTGGCGCTGGAACTGGCGGCCGGGCGCATCGGCCATTTCGGCCTGCACGAATTGCGCCGCCAGCTCGACGACCGCTTTCGCCTGCTCACGCGCGGCGCGCGCAACATGCCCTTGCGCCACCAGACCCTGCGCGCCACGCTGGACTGGAGCTACGGCTTGCTCGACGCGCGCGAGCGCCAGGCGCTGCAGGCGCTGAGCGTGTTCAGGAGCCGCTTCCGCCTGGAGTCGGCCAGCGCCGTGGCGGGATGCGACGTGTTCGACACGCTGGCCGACCTGGCGGCCAAGTCCCTCGTCAGCATCGAGTTTTGCCGCCAGCACGTGTATTACCGGCTGCTCGACACCACGCGCGCCTATGCTGGCGCGCAGCTGTCGGCGGGTGGTGGCGCGGGCGCCGTGCTGCTGCGCCATGCGCGCCATTGCCTGGGACTGGCCGCACGCATCTCCGCCGACTGGGGCAGCATGCCGCCGGCCCACTGGAGCGCGCGCTACGGCCGCCATGTCGACGACTTGCGGGCCGCGATCGACTGGGCCTTCGGCGAGGAGGGCGACGTGGCGCTGGGCGTGGCGCTGACCCTGGCCGGGCAAACCCTGTTCTATCAGCTGTCGCTGATGGATGAATACCGCGTGCGCGTCGAGCGGGCGCTCGAGCGCATGGCCACGCACGCGGTGGACGACCCCGACAGCGAAATGCAGCTGCATGCCTCGCAGGCGCACCTGCTGCTGCATACGCAGGGCATCACCGGCACCATGCTGCGTTCCTTCCAGCGCGGCTATGCGCTGGCCATGCGCACGGACGATGGCAGCCGCCGGGCCGAGGCGATTTGCGGCATGTGGATCTGCTGCCTGAAGCTGGCCGATTTCCAGCGCGCCGACAGTTACGTCACGCAGCTGGCCGTCCTGTGCGCAACGCGCGACGACACGGCGATGCACCTGGTGCTGGCGCGCATGCGTTCCGTGGGCGAGTATGTGCAGGGACGCTACGCGCAGTCGGCGGCGCTGGCGCGCATGGTGCTCGCGCATCCCGGGGGCGCGGCGCAGCTGGGTTTCAACAATGTCTTGCTGGCCGATCACCAGGTGTGCCTGCGCGGCACGCTGGCGCGCTGCCTGTGGATGCAGGGCCGCCCCGACGACGCCCTGGCGCTGGCGCGCGAGGCGGTGACGGTGGGCTTCGAGCACAATGGCGTCACGCTGTGCGTGGCGCTGGCCATCCATGCCATTCCCGTCGCCCTGTGGTGCGGGCGGCGGGAACTGGCGCAGGCGTGGACTTGCCTGTTGTGCGAGCACGCGGCCCGCTATGGCTTGCTGTACTGGAGAGCTTGGGGCGCCGCCTACCAGCGCCTGCTCGACGGGGGCGAGGCGATGACGCCATTCCCCTGGCCTTCGGTGCGCAGCTGGCCGATACAGGTCGATTTGATGGCCACCCTGCACGACGCGGCCGCCGATAGCCAGGCGCTGCGGCGCGCGCGCACGGGCCTGGCGCCGTGGAGCGCGCCGGAAGTGCTGCGCCGCGACGCGCACCACCGCTGGCGGGCGCTGGCGCACGACGATGCGGCCGGCCTGGAAGCGGTGCGGGCGCAGCTGGAAGAAGCGCTGCAGCTGGCCAGGGGCCAGCAGGCGCCGGGCTGGGAACTGCGCTGCGCCACCAGCCTGGCGGCCGTGCTGCGGGCGCAAGGCCGCGGCGCCGCCGCGCATGCCGTGCTGGCCCCTGTGCATGCGCTCTATAGCCAGGGGCGCGACACGACGGACGTGATGGCGGCGGCAGCGTTGCTGGCGCAGCTGGCCTGAGCGCTATTCGTAGGCGCCCAGCCGGCGCTGTTCCTCCGGCGTGAAACTGGCGTCGCGCAACTGCTGCAGGGCCGCCGCATCCTGCGCGCCGCCGGGCAGGCTGTGTTTTCGCGCCTGGTAGGCGATGATGCGCTGCTGCCATTGCGATTCCTCGCGGTCCAGCTCCGCCAGACGGGCCGCCGCCGCCGGCGTGAAGGTGCTGGCGCGCAGGCGGTAGACTTCATTGTCGCCGCCGCCCTGTGCCCGCAAGGCCTTGACCGATTCATCCAGCCTGGCCACCTGCAGCGGCGCATCGCGCGCGGCGCGCTGGGCCGGCGACATCTTCTGGTCCAGCGCCGTCAGCTGCGCCTGGCGCTGGGCCTCATCGAGCGTCGTGTTGCCGAGGATATCCATGCGCGCCACGGCGTCGTCGTCATACGCGTCGCTGGCGCCGAACAGGCCCGCGCTTTCCCCTGGCGTAAAATAATTGCCGCGCAGGGCGCGCATGGCTTGCAGGCGCGCGCGCGCCGCCACGGCGGGATCGGCTTGCGCCGGCAAGGCCTGTTCCGCGCCGGCCAGCGCCTGCTTGTAGGCCAGATAGGCGCCCAGCAGGCGCTTCGCTTCGCGGGCGGGCACGGGCGCCAGGCGCTTGTCCAGCTCCGCCTCGATCTGGCTGCGGATGGCGGCCAGCGGCTTTTCGCCGAGGCCCGCCAGGTAGTAGTCGAACAGGTGGCCCAGTTCCGCGTCGACCACCAGCTTGTCGCCGGCGGCCACCGTCACGTCGCCGTCGGGCCGCGTGCCTTGCATCGAGCGCACGAACGCGAACAGGTCCGGTTCCGCTTTTTCCGGCGGCGGGGCGGGCGGCTCGCCCGGGCGCAGCACCAGGTACAGGGCCAGGGCTGCCAGGCTGCCGCCGATGATCCATTTCGCGTGCATGCGCTTCTCCTTACAGTCCCAGGCCTTGCAGGCGGTTGGCTTGCTGGCGGAAGACGGTGACGGGGTTCGTCTCGAACAGGTTGACGATGCCGACGAACTGGTTGACTTCATCGAGGTGGTTCATGGCGTAATCGTCGCGGATCACCTTGCCCAGGTGGCTGGAGCAGCTGCTTACCAGGCCATCGTTCTTGACGCCGCCGAAGGCCAGGCTGATGGCCGCCAGGGCAGGGTCGCCCACGTCGAGCACGTTCGTGTACGGTTGCGCGCCGCTCCACGAGAAGTAGTACACGCCTAGCACCTGGTAGGCGCCTTCGCCGCAGGCGCTGGTCGGGATGCCTTGCGGGTGGCGGCTGTTGAAGGCCAGCGAGCCGGCCGTGGACAGGGAGGTGAGCGACGCGCCCGCGTTTTGCGGCAAGCCCTTGTTGCCCGACAAAATGCCGATCAGGGAGGCGAGCGCGTTGCCCAGCGCGCCGCTGGTGTTGGGAATGGCGCCGCTAAGGATATCGGCCACCTTTGAGCCCTTGTTGACGCCGGCCACGCTGGTGACGGACGCCACCAGGTCGGGGCGCACGGAAGCGACATAGCGGGCCGTGGGGCCGCCATGGCTATGGCCGATCAAATTGACTTTGCTTGCGCCCGTGGCGGCGAGGATTTGGCGCACCTGCGACAGCAGCTGCTCGCCGCGCACTTCCGTGCTGTTTGCGGCCGACACGGTGGTCACATACACTTGCGCGCCGCCGCTGCGCAGGGCGGCGGGAACGCCATAAAAATATTCGACGGGACCGAGCTTGTCGAAGCCGAACAGGCCGTGCACGAGCACGATCGGGTACTTCGTTTGCGTGTAGCCGGCGGCGCTGGCGCTGCCGGGCAGGATGGCGAGGGAAAACAGCAGGGTGGAAAGCAGTTGCCAGAAGCGAGTCTTCATTTTGTCTCCGTTATGTATTATTAATAGTGGAAATGAGTGGAAATGTCGATGCTGTAGCGATGAACCGTGCACTCCTGTACATTCTCGATGCATTAAAAATAGCGAGCGCTCGGTTTTTTGAATGTAGCACCGCTGGATTTAAATTGCATTTGAATTGCATGATGCAGCGCAATAACTGTGGGAATTTGGCGTTGCTTATGTGCCCATTGCATAGTTGAAAAGTCAAATAGTTGTTTTCCTGAGCTATAATCGGCCCGGCATCAGCCGTCCCGCCATCTTGCAATGCCGCGTACCGGCATGGCATGGATATCGCTCCTACACCGTTACTTGGGAATGCACTTGTCGACCCATTTTAATTTTGAACAGTTTCAGCAGATGACGCCTTTAAATGGCGAAAACATCTGGGAATATATTCTTGACCGCCACGCGGAGCGCATCGGCGTCAAGCGCCGCAAGCCGGCGCTGGAAAATCTTGAACGCATCTTCGTCGCCACCTTCCGCCTGGCCAATGACGTGGGTTTCCGCGCCATGAGCTTGCGCGATTTATGCCGCGAGACCGGCTTGTCGATGGGCGGCCTGTATGGCTACATCACCAGCAAGGATCAACTGGCCGAAATGATCGAGGACGTGGTGCGCCACGCCACGCAAGCCTTGCCCTTGCTGTTTGCCGACGTGAAGTCGCCGCTGGACCGCCTGGAAGCGATGATACGCTCGTCGATCTACCTGTCCGAAGTGCTGCAGCCATGGTTTTATTTTGTCTTCATGGATTCGCGCGTGCTGCAGGTGGAGCAGCGCAGCATGGCGAAGAATTCGGAACTGTACGTGCAGACCCTGATCGCCGCCACCATCGGGGAAATCGAACCGAAGCCGCAGGGCGATCCCACCTTGCTGGCCGCTCACTGCCTGGCCCTGTTCCAGGACTGGTACGTGAAGCGCTGGAAGTACCGCGCAGCGAAGGTCAATGTCGACGATTTTGCCGATAGCGTCGTCAGTACGGTGCGCGGCTACCTGAGCATGGTCAAGGCGCCGTAAGAAGGCCGCCGAAAAAAAGCCAGGATCGCTCCTGGCTTTTTCACTAGTTCGTTTCCACCGGCACCGTCTCCGGCACGGCTGCCGGATCCGTCGGCGTCTCCGCCTCCATATCCAGCGTCCTGATCCCGTTCATGTCGATGAATTCGTCGTACAGCCACTCGCCGTCGACCTGGCTCAGGCCCGCCGGCACGGCGCGCGTGACTTGCGGGCGCGTCGACAGGGCCGTGCGCATGTAGTCGATCCAGATCGGCATGGCAAGCGAGGAACCGAATTCGCGTCCGCCCAGGGACTTGGGCTCGTCATAGCCCATCCACGCCACCGCCACGATGCCGCCGCCATAGCCGGCGAACCAGCCGTCGACGGCGTCGCTGGTGGTGCCGGTCTTGCCGGCGATGTCGCTGCGGCCCAGTTTTTTCGTCGCCGCAGCACCCGTGCCGGTGCGCGTGACTTCGCGCAGCATGCTGTCCATCACGAAGGCGTTGCGCGGGTCCAGCGCCAGGGTCTTCTCGTCGTTCGGCGCAGGCGGCTTGGCCTGCATCAGCACCGCGCCCTTGGCGTCGACGATGCGGTCGATCAAATACGGTTCCACCTGGTGGCCGCCATTGGCGAACAGGGCGTAGGCGCCCGCCATCTGCACGGGCGTGACGGAACCCGTGCCCAGCGCCATGGTCAGATTGCTGGGCTGGCGGGCCGGGTCGAAGCCGAATTTTTCCATGAAGTCGTGCGTGTACGACACGCCCAGCGCGCGCAGGATGCGCACCGAGGCCACGTTCTTCGATTGCGCCAGCGCATAGCGCATGGTGATGGGGCCGTCGAACTTGAAGTCGTCATTCTGCGGCGCCCATACCTTGCCGCCCGCCTGCATTTCCAGTGGCACGTCGTTGATCAGGGTGGCCGGCGAAAAGCCTTTTTCCAGCGCCGCCGAATACACGAAGGGCTTCATGGCCGAACCGGGCTGGCGCCAGGCTTGCGTCACGTGGTTGAATTTTTGCAGGTTGTAGTCGAAGCCGCCCACCATGGCGTGGTAGGCGCCCGTTTCCGCGTCCAGCGAGACGAAGGCGGCGGCCACCAGCGGCACTTGCGTGATGGCCCAGTTGCCCTTGGCGTCCTGGGTGATGCGGATCACGGCGCCCGGGCGCAGCTTGATGCCGGCGCCCGCCTTGGCGGACAGCGCCGGGGCGGCAAAGCGCAAGCCTTCGCCCGTGATGGCCTTGGCATCGCCGTCGCCGATGTCGGCCACTACCTTGCCGCTGGCCACTTCCGTGACGACGGCGGCGATCAGGCCGTCGCTGTCCGGGCGTTTTTGCAGCGCAGCATCGATGGCGTCGTCGCGCTGCTCGGGGTCGACCGGCATGTCGATGAAGGTTTCCGGGCCGCGGTAGCCGTGGCGCTGGTCGTAGGCGATGACGTTGCGGCGCGTCGAGGCGTAGGCCGCATCCTGGTCCGCCTTCAAAATCGTCGTGTAGACGCTGATGCCTCTGGTATAGCTGTCTTCCTTGTACTGCGCATACACGGCCTGGCGCGCCAGTTCGGCCACGTATTCGGCGTGCGTGTCGAAACCCTGCTTGCCGCGGCTGTTGATATGCAGCGGCTGCGCCAGCGCCTGCTGGTACTGGCCTTCGCTGATGTAATCGAGGTCGCGCATGCGTTTCAAGACCAGTTGCTGGCGCGCGTGCGCCTTTTTCGGATTGCTGATCGGGTTGTGGCGCGAGGGGTTTTGCGGCAGGCCCGCCAGCATGGCCATTTCCGCGATCGACAGTTCGGACAAGGGCTTGCCGAAATACGTCTGCGCCGCGCTGCCGAAGCCGAACGAGCGCTGGCCCAGGTACATCTGGTTCATGTACAGCTCGAGAATCTGGTCTTTCGACAGGGCCGACTCGATCTTCAGGGCCAGCATGATTTCATTGAGCTTGCGCGAGGCGACTTTTTCGCGCGTCAGGAAGAAGTTGCGCGCCACCTGCATGGTGATGGTGGAGCCGCCGCCGTGGCCGAAGCCGTGGCGCAGATTCGACAGCACGGCGCCGCCGGCGCGCACGAAGTCGATGCCGTGGTGTTCGTAGAAGCGGCCATCCTCGATGGCCAGCAGGGCCTTCTTCATCATTTCCGGCACTTGCGCAATCGGCACGAAGTCGCGGTGTTCCTCGCCGAATTCGCCGATCAGCACATTGTCGGCCGTGTAGACGCGCAGCGGGATCTTTGGCTGGTAGTCCGTAATGACGTCCAGCTCGGGCAGGCGCGGGCGCACATACAGGAACAGGTAGGCGGCCAGCAGCAGGGCGGCGGCCAGCGCGGCGCAGCCGGCGATGATGAAACCGCGCACGGTGGCGCGGCGGGAAGGCCAGGGGAATCCGGTTCGTTTGGCAGTCAAGGCAGTCTCACGTGAGCGTGCAAGGCACGGTGGCAGCGATTATAGACCAATGCGCCGGCGCTTCCCGCGCGGGCAGGGCGGCGGGCGGGCCTCGGGGACCGGGAGCAAAAAACCTTTTCATCGAAACGCGGCTGTGCGATAGTCTCGGCTTCAAGAAAATAGCCCGGGCGTCAATCCGGGCTGTTTATTTTTTAAAATTAAGGAAATATCCATGGCAAAAGATGCAACACCGAGCGTCGTGAGGCCCTACATCCCGGCCGATGCGAAGCTGCCCGAGATGACCTTCCGCGCCCTGTTCATGGGCGTCATCCTGGGGATGGTCTTCGGCGCTTCCTCGCTCTACCTGGTGCTGAAAGTGGGCCTGACCGTCAGCGCCTCGATTCCCGTCGCCGTGATCGCCATCACCCTGTTCGGCCTGGCCAAGAAGGTGGGCGGCAAGGATTCGTCGATCCTGGAAAACAGCATCACGCAAACGGCCGGTTCGGCCGGCGAATCGCTGGCCTTCGGCCTGGGCGTCACCATGCCCGCCATCCTGATTCTCGGCTTCGACCTGGAAATCTCTAGAGTCATGCTGGTCGGCGTCCTCGGCGGCCTGCTGGGCATCCTGATGATGATCCCCATGCGCCGCACCATGATCGTCGACCAGCACAAGGAACTCAAATTCCCCGAAGGCACGGCGTGCGCCGAAGTGCTCAAGGCGGCCGCCACGGAAGAATCGCGCATCGCCGCGGGCGAAAGCATCGAGAAGGATTCGGCTGCCGCGCTGGACGCCAAGCGCCGCGCGAAGATCATCTTCGGCGGTTTTGCCGTCGGCTTGCTGTATAAAGTGTTCAATATCTCGTTCAAGGGCTGGAAGGATACGCCGGGCGTGGAATTCGCCGCGCCGCTCAAGGGCGGCTCCATCGGCGCCGAAATCTCTCCTGAATTGCTGGGCGTGGGCTACATCATCGGCCCGCGCATCGCCGCCACCATGGCGGCCGGCGGCGTGCTGTCGTACCTGCTGTTGATCCCGATGATCAAGTTCTTCGGCGACAGCCTGACCACCGTGCTTTCGCCGGGCACCAAGTTGATCAGCGAAATGGGCGCGGACGACGTGCGCAGCGCCTACGTGCTGTACATCGGCGCGGGCGCCGTGGCCGCCGGCGGCCTGATTTCCCTGGTGCGCGCCATGCCCATGATCTGGCGCAGCCTGTCGGCCGGCCTGAAAGGCATCGGCAAGGGCGTCAAGAGCAATTCCACCCTGCGCACGGACCAGGACATCCCCCTGAAATGGGTCGTCATCGGCTGCCTGTCCATCATCGCCGTGATCACCTTCGCCACGCCGCTGCACATGAATTTCCTCGGCGCGCTGCTGATCCTCGTCTTCGGCTTCCTGTTCGCCACCGTGTCGTCGCGCCTGACGGGCGAAATCGGCTCCTCGTCGAACCCGATCTCCGGCATGGCCGTGGCCACCTTGCTGTTCACTTGCCTGATCTTCCTCATCATGGGCTGGACGGGCGGACGTTACTATGTGACGGCCCTGTCGGTGGGCGCCATCGTCTGCATCGCCGCCAGCAATGCGGGCACCACGTCGCAAGACTTGAAAACGGGCTACCTGGTGGGCGCCACGCCGCGCCTGCAGCAGTATGCGATCCTGGCGGGCGCCTTGTCGTCCGCCCTGATCCTCGGTCCGATTCTGCTGAAACTGAACGAGGCGAGCACCGTCTACGTGCCGGCCGCGCAAGTGGCGCCCGGCCTGACGGTCGATGCGTCGAAGCTGACGGTGACGGGCGAGCTGCATGGCCCGCAAGCCGAGACGGACCACAACACGTATAAAGTCTGGCAAAAGACGGATACCGTGGGCGGCCCGGCCGGCAAGTATTTTGTCAAGGATGATGGCCAGCTGGCTTACCTGGTCGATCCGGGCATCAATGGCCATTACAGCAAGCGTCCCGACGGTTCGGAAGTGAAGAAATACGATGCGCCGAAGGCCGTGCTGATGTCCTACATCATCAAGGGCATCCTCGACCAGCAGCTGCCGTGGACCCTGGTGCTGTTCGGCGTGATGATCGCCGTGGTGCTGGAAATGGCCGGCATCCCGTCGCTGGCGTTCTCCGTGGGCGTGTATTTGCCCCTGTCGTCCACCTTGCCGATCTTCGTCGGTGGCCTGGTGCGCTGGCTGGCGGACCGCCGCAACAACAAGCTGGAACACAACGCCAAGCTCAATGAAGAAGAGCGCCAGCTGGCGGGCGACCGCAGCTCGGGCGTGCTGCTGGCGTCCGGCTACATCGCCGGCGGTGCGCTGGCCGGCATCATCATCGCGATCACGGCCGGCGTGCTGACGCACTTCGACCAGATGATGGCCGACTGGGCCGAGCACGGCAACCCGTTCTACGCGGGCTTGCATTCGGATGCGCTGTCCCTGTTGCCGTATGCGCTCATCATCGTGCTGCTGTATATCGTGGCGCGCGAGAAGAAAGCGGGCAGTTCGCAGGCTTGATGTCATAGCCACTCCAAGGAAAACCGCCCGGGTCGCACCGGGCGGTTTTTTTATGCGCGCCCGATGGGCCGCGCCGCCAGCTGCGCCGCGCTCGCGTAGATCGTTACGTGCTCGGACGCCAGTTGGCGCAGGTGGTCATAAAACGCCTGCGCGGGTATGCACCACGACGCCGCGTCGCCTACTTGCCCGTTGACGCGCAGGCCGGCGGCATCGAATTCCCGCTGAAAGTACGTGCGCAGATCCTCCCGGCCGGGATGGTCGATGCGGCGCTGTGCGATGGCCGGATCGAAAGGGCGCACGGGCACGTCCCAGCGACGGCCCGCGTGGTCCAGGCAAGCGAGCAGCCTTGTCTCTTCCTCCCACACGGGCACGGGAAAGGCCTCGCCCATGGCGTCTTCCAGCGCGTGATAGAACGTCACCGGCCCCATGGAAATGCCCAGGCCCAGCACCTTCGCATGGTCGCAGCCGATGAAGCGCTGCCAGGGAGAGCCCATGCCGAAGATCGAGGGCGCGCGGTGGTGCGCTTCGGTGAGGTCGGCGGCATGGCGGCCCCACGCGCAGACGGAGTGCGTCGGGTGGATGCTGCGCCGGACACCGGGGCTGGCAAGGAAGGCTTCCGGCAGGCGTCCCATGTGCGTGCCGTGGCGGCGCGGGTCGAATACATAATCGGGCATGGCGCAGGCGGCGCGCACGGTGCCGCCCGGCAGATAGTAGGCGGGCAGCAGCAGGGCGCCTTGCGGGCCGACGGCGTCCTGCAGGGCGGCTATCACGGCTGGCGCGCCGCCTTCCACATAGCCCAGGCTTTTCAGCGAGGAATGCACGAACAGCGTATCGCCTGGCGCGATGCCCAGCCGCGCCAGGCCGGCAGTCAGCCCGGCGCGCGTCACGTGGGGGGCATTCTGGCGCACGTGCCGGGCGCCGGCGGCGCGGCGCCACGCTTGCAGCGCGGCCCTGGCGGCGCGTCTGGCCCCGTCAAGCATGGCCTAACTCCAATTCCAGCAGGTTGGCATCGATGCAGAACTTGGCGGCCCAGTTCAGGTAAGCCCAGGTGCCGTAGTCGCCATCGACGGGAAACGAGCCCTTGACGCCGCCGCGCGCGTGCGCGGGACCGTCGATGCTGACCGCGCGCCGCACGTAGCGGTTCAGGCGGCGCCCCGCGTCGAGGTAGGGCCGCTCGCCCGTGAGCCGATACAGCAGGAACAGACAATGCGCGTTTTGGGCGGAACCCGTGAGGCAGGCGTAGTTCGCTCCCGGCTGGAAGTCCGGACCGAGGCGGCCGGCCAGGTAGCCGTCGGCCGCCACGGCCCTGGCGACGCTCGTTCCCGTGCGCGCGGCGGCGTCGAGCAGGTCGGCGCGCGCCGAAAAGCGGTGCGCTTCGAGCAGGCCGCGCAAGGCGTAGCCGATGGTATGGGTCAGGGGCAGGAGCGGGTTGTCCAGGCAGTTCGACGCGAACCAGCCATTGGGCCGCTGTTTTGTCAGCGCCCAGTCGACCTGGCGCAAGCCGGCCGCGCCATAGCCGTGGCCCGGCGCGACGCGGTCTGCTTCGAACAGGCCCCATGCGACGTGCGTTTCGTAGGCCTTGTCGCCGGCGCTGGCGAACGGCGTCGGATGGCGGCGCCAGCAGCCGTCCGCATCCTGGCTGTCGCGCAGCCAGCTTGCCGCGCGGTGCATGGCGTCTGCGTAGGCTGCGCCGTACGCCGCCACGCCGGCGGCCAGGCCGAGCAGGATCTGGCCCGTATTGAAAGTGACGGGCACGCGCGGCGTCGAATCGATCTTCCCGCCCTGGAATCCGCCTTGTGCGAACTGGATGGCCAGGCACCAGTCGAGCATGCGCCGCGCGCGCCCGTGCAGCGCCTCATCCCCACCCTCATCGCCCGTGCGCTGCGCCAGGGCGATGAGGGTGGGGATGATGTAGCCGGTGGTCTCCGGGTAGGAACTCGACCACCCTGTGAGCAGGCTGTAGTCGCGCGCGACGCCGCCGTCGTTTGAGCTGGAATGGTCCTGCGCCGCGCATAGCCAGGCCGTGCAGGCCTTGACGACGGCTTGCGGGCCGGGGTCGAAGGCGGGCAGGCCGCGCCGGTCCGACAGCCGCTCGATGCGCGCCGCCGCCGGCAGGCTCGCCTGCGGCGACAGCGTGTTCCTGATCTTCGTGAGCAAGGTGCGCATGGCAGTAATGGCAGTAACGGTCGTAATGGCAGCAGTGGCGTGCTGGTTGGCACAGGCTACTGTAGCGCCGGCAGGCGGTAGGGTTATTGACTTGCCGCAAGGATTGGCCGTCGCATCGCTGCCGCCGGAATTGACGCATAATAGACACTTCACCGTTGTCGACGAGGCCCGCCATGAACAGCGTCACGCTTGAATACACAGTCGTCACCAATCCCGACGCGTTCGTCGGCTTCAAGTATTACGTGAAGGCGGGGCAGGCATTCGATGCCGATGATTTCGCCTACTCCTACAAGCTGAAACGCTCCGACCTGGACCCGGACAGCGTGCTGGCCACGCGCGAGGCGGCGGCGAATTTGCAGCCGGGCGAGTGGCTGAGCGTGTCGCATTCGATTGCGGCGTAGCGATACGCCCGCGTGTTTCTACTCTAACTTTACCGGCCCGCCAGGGACATATGCACCTGACTCTTTCAGCATTTCCTGATATTTCCATTGTTCCAACCTTGCCTGAACACGCCCAGGCGCTCGCCACGCTGGTGGCGGAAAACCGCGAACACCTGCAAGCCTACCTGCCCGCCGTGGTGCAGCTGGACTCGTTCGGCGAGGCGCAGGCGTATCTGCAGGCCGCTTGCGCGCGCGCAGCCAGCGGCGAAGTGCTGGAGTGGCATGTCTTCTCCGGCACGGCCTTGTGCGGCAGCATCCGCCTGAAAGACATCGATACAGAGGACCGCAAGGCGAAAATCGGCTATTACCTCGGACGCCAATTCCAGGGCAGGGGCATCGCCAGCGCGGCGGTGCGCGCCGTTCTCGCGCATGCGTTTGGCGCGCTGCAATTGCACCGCATCGAATTGCAGTGCGCGGCCGGCAACGGGGCCAGCATGGCGCTGGCCGAACGGCTGGGGTTTGCGCACGAAGGCGTGCTGCGGCAGGCGGAACTGTTAAACGGCGTGTTTGTCGACCTGCATGTCTTCGGTTTGCTGCAGGCTGACTGCAGGCCGGATTGAGCTTCCTGCCATGGCTGCGGCGGCCGCGGATCTTGCCTGGGTGCGCACTTCTGCCTATAATTGAGAATAATTCTCATTAAGTTTGTGCTGCCCGCCAGACCCGCCGCTCCATGTCCGCCGACCACGTCTCCCTGCATGATTTCGATGACATCGCCATCCTGTATCGCCAGCACCATGGCTGGCTGCGCGGCTGGCTGCAGCGCAAGGTGGGCAACGCCTTCGACGCGGCCGACCTGGCGCAGGCCACCTTCCTGCGCGTGCTCGCGCCGCAGGGCATGCAGGGCGTGCAGGAGCCGCGCGCCTACCTGACGACGATCGCCCGCAACCTGCTGATCAACCATGTGCGCCGGCGCGCCATCGAGCAAGCCTACCTCGACGCCCTTGCCCTGATGCCGGAGCCGGTGGCGCCGCCGCCCGAAGTGCGCCTGATGTTCCTCGAACGGCTGGTGGAGCTGGACCGGCGCCTGGCCGGGCTGCCGGCGCAGGCGCGGCAAGCCTTTTTGCTGGTGCAGCTCGACGACATGGGGCAGCAGGAGGTCGCCGCTGAACTGGGCATTTCCCTGTCCACCGTCAAGCGCCATCTGGCCCGGGCGGCCCTGCGCTGCTTTTTCCCGGAGCAGCATGATGGATGAAGAGGCAAGCCTCGCCCTGGACGGAACGGGTGTCGCCGCAAGCGTGGCGCCCGCCGTGGCGCGGCGGGCCGTGCAGTGGTGGCTGGCGCTGCAGGGCGGCGACGCCACAGCCGCGCAGCTGCAGGCGTGGCAGCGCTGGCGCGCCGAGGAAGCCGAACATGAGCGGGCCTGGCAGCGCATCGAAGCGGTCAGCGGCCAGCTGGCCGGCATTCCGCCGCCGCTGGCCAGCGCCGCCCTGGCCGCACCCGCAGGCGCGCAGCGGCGCCGCGCGGTGCGCCTGCTCACGGCGCTGGTGGTCGCGGGCGGCAGCGCCGCCATGCTGCGCCAGACACCGGCGTGGCAGTCGTGGAACGCCGATGCCAGCACGGCCACGGGCGAGCGGCGCACGGTGCGCCTGCCGGACGGCGGCACGCTGGTGCTCAATACCGATAGCGCCATCCAGCTGCGCTATGACGCCAGCGAGCGCGCGGTGCAGCTGCTGCGCGGCGAGGTGCTGCTGCAGACGGCGCCCGATGCGCAGCGGCGGCCCTTCCGCGTGTACACCGCCGACGGCACGGCGCGCGCGCTGGGCACGCGATTCATCGTGCGCCAGCACGACGGCTTCGTGCAGGTGGGCGTGCTGGAGGGGGCCGTCGAGCTGCGGCCTGCGGCGGCCGATGGCCAGCCACGCGTGCTGCGGGCGGGCGAGGAGGGCAGTTTTACGCGCGACGGCGTGGGCGCGGCGCATGCGCTCGATGCCGGCGCCGGTGCCTGGGCCGACGGCATGCTGGTCGCCGCGCACATGCGCCTGGACGATTTCCTGCTGGAGTTGTCGCGCTACCGGCGCGGCCACCTGGGATGCGATCCTGCGCTCGCGCACATGCTGGTGTCGGGCGCCTATCCGCTGGCCGATACCGACAGGGTGCTGTTGGCGCTGGTGGAAGCCTTGCCCGTCGAGCTGCACTACCTGACGCGCTACTGGGTCACCTTGCGGCCGCGCGCGGCGAAAAAATAAACTGAAAATACATGGACTGTTTTTGCACGCTGCCTTGTCAAGGAAAGTGAGGGCGCAGGTATTGGCCCGTTCCACCCATCCCATGATACGAAGGCATGCCATGAACAACCGCAGTACATTCCCCCCATCCACGCGCTTGCTGGCCATGACACCGCTGGCCCGCCTGGTGCACGCCCTGTGCCTGGGCGCACTGGCCAGCCTGGCCGGCGCGCCGGCGCACGCGCAAACGGCCGGACAGCCCGCGTCCTTGCGCCATTACGCTATCCCGGCGGGGCCGCTGGAAGCGACGTTGAACCGGCTGGGGCGTGAAGCGGGCTTGCTGATCGCCTTTGGCTCGGCCGCGACGGAAGGGCTGCGCAGCGGCGGCGTCAGCGGCAGCTACACGGTGGACGACGCGCTGGCGCGGGCGCTGGCCGGCACCGGGCTCGCTGCCGTGCGCACGGCCGGCGGCGGCTACGCGCTGCGTGCCGCCTCCGCATCCGCTGCCGGCGCGGCGGCGGACGGCGTGCAGACGATGGCGCCCGTGACCGTCAGCGCGCAGGCGGAAGAGGAAAACCCGTGGGGCAAGGCCAGCGGCTATGTGGCGCGGCGGGCCAGCACGGCCACCAAGACCGATGCTTCCCTGCTGGAAGTGCCGCAATCGGTCTCCGTCATCACGCGCGACCGCATGGATGACCAGGGCGTGCGCACCCTGAACGATGCCATCCAGTACACGGCCGGCTTGCGCAGCAACACGGCAGGCGCCAATCCTGCCGACGACAGCCTGTCGGTACGGGGCTTCAGCCAGTTTTCGGGCGCGTTCTACCTGGACGGCATGCGCCTGATGCCGATGGGGACGCTGGGCTTTTTCGGCGTGGAGCCGTACGGCGCCGAGCGCGTGGAAGTGCTGAAGGGACCTTCGTCCGTGCTGTACGGCCAGAACGCGCCGGGCGGCATCGTCAATTTCGTGCCCAAGCGCCCCGCGGCGGACCAGGTGAACCAGGTCGAACTGTCGCTCGGCAGCTATGCGCGCAAGCAGCTGGCCCTCGACGTGGGCGGCAAGCTGGCCGACGACGGCAGCCTGCAGTACCGGCTGGTGGGGCTGGCGCGCCAGGCGGACCAGCAGATCGATTACATGCAGGACGACCGCTACTATCTGGCGCCCAGCCTGACGTGGGCGCCGAGCGCCCGCACCAGCATCACCTTATTGGGCTTTTTTCAGCAGAATCGCGCCATGCAATCGTCGAACGTGCAGTGGGAAGCCTTGAACGGCAGTAATCCTAACGGCCGCCTGCCGCTGACGCGATTCCTGGGCGAGCCCGGCTTCGACCACGAGGAAACGCGCGTCGCGTCGGCGGGCTACGCGGCGCGCCACACGTTCGACAGCGGATGGACGCTCCGGCAGAACTTCCGCTTCCTGCACGCGAATAACCATGAACAGTATATGTTTCGTTACGGCAACTTAATCGACCATGCAGTCACCAACCGCGAGATCGATACGCGCGACGGCAAGGGCAGCGTGTACTCGCTCGATACCAGCGTGACGGGTCAGGTGGCGACGGGCGCGCTGCGCCATGAGGTGGTTGCCGGCATCGATTACAGCCGCAGCAGTACTTCGTTCAGCTCGTATATCGCCGACGGTCCGCAGATCGATATCTACCGCCCCGTCTACGGCGGCGCGCTGGACCTGGCGGCGCTGGCGCCCGATGCCCTGCGCCGCGAGCATAACCGGCAGCTGGGCGCCTACCTGCAAGACCGCATGCAATACCGTCAATGGGTCTTCACCGTGGGCGGGCGCCAGGACTGGACGCGCCAGGAACAGCGCAATCTGCTGGTATCGCCGTCGGCCACGACGGTGCGCAAACCCACGGCATTCACGGGCCGCGCCGGCATCACCTACCTGGCGGCGAACGGCCTGGCGCCTTACGCCAGCTACAGCGAATCGTTCTCGCCCGTCTCCGGCGCCGACCGCTTTGAGCGTCCGTTCGAGCCGGAAACGGCCCGGCAAGTGGAGGTTGGCGTGAAATACGCGCCTGGTGCGCATCTGTCCGTGACGGCCGCCGCATTCGAACTGCGCCGCCAGAACGTGCTGACGACGGACCCGGACGACCCGAATTTCTCCATCCAGCAGGGAGAGGTGCGCTCGCGCGGCATCGAACTGGAAGTGGCGGCGCAGCCGGGCAGCCAGCTGAAACTGCTGGCATCCCTCACCTACAACCCCCTGAAGGTGACGAAGGCGAATCCGGACATGTGGGGCACGAACGTGCAGGGCAAGTCGCCGTATGAAGTGCCCCGGCAGATGGCTTCCGCGTGGGCCGATTACGCCTTCGTTGGCGGCTTGCGCGGCCTGTCGGCCGGCGCAGGCGTGCGCCACGTGGGCGCCAGCTGGGGCGACGCGGAGAACACCTTCCAGGTGCCGGCGTTCACCCTGGCCGACCTGTCGCTGCGCTATGACCTGGGGCAGGCGCGCAGCGACTGGCGCGGCCTGAGCGTGAGCATGACGGTGAAGAACCTGTTCGACAAATACCATGTCGCCTCGTGTTTCTCGGCGCGGGCCTGCAATTACGGCGAACAGCGCAATGTCGGCGTGCGCGTGGCCTACCTCTGGTAGCGCGCAGCCTTACGCAGGCGCAAACCAGGCGCGCAATTCCGCCTCGGCCCTCTGCGCCGTTGCCTGCGTCAGGGTCAGCACGATGATTTTTTCCTGCGCCGGGCGGTGCCCGTCGCCGCCGGCCAGCTCGATGGCTTGTTCGAAGCTCGTGTAGCCGTGGCCGCATTCATGCGGGCATTGCTGCACGATGCGTGCCGCCTTGCCCGCGTGCCGGTCCGCCAGGTTGACGATGGGGTTGCCGTCATAGAACGGCTGGCCATTGGCGAACGCGGTGCGCAGATACGGCGTGCATTGGCCGTCGAGGAAGGCCAGGCGCGCCTGCCACCAGGCCTCTGCCGCCGCATACGCGGCATGGTCCTCGAGAAAATCGGCAAACAGGAAGTCGTTCATTTTGCTTTCCTCGGCTAGATGCCGAATACTTTCAATATCGCGTCCGTGAACCCCTCGAACCAGCTGCCCGCCTTGCCCGGCTGCTTGCCGTGGCGCGGGGTTTCTTCGTACAGGTAGACGCCGTTGTCGCCGTCGAAGCGGTCGTTGAGCAGCGCTTGCTGGCCGCGCAGGTAGGGGATGAAGGTTTCGCTGCGCAGGGTCGAGTACAGCACGTCGGTGGTGAAACCCAGGGTGGCGGACTGGCTGATGGAGCGTCCCTGGCCGGCCCGTTCCAGGCGCACGCCGCGGCAGCCGCGCACGAGCAGGGTGACGGGGCCGCGAAAGACGATGAAGCGCAGCTGCAGGGTAAGCCAGGCATGCAGGCTGCCCAGGCGCCAGTGGCTCGATATCGCCAGCGGCTGATTCGAGTCGCAGACCAGGCCCACGAGTCCCCGCGGCTGGAAGACCAATGCGCTGCCGGCCGGCAGGTGGACGACGGCCACTTCCAGCAGCGGGTCGTCGCTGGCGGAAATCGTCACGGATGCAATCTTGTCGCTGTGCAGGCGGGTCAGCGCCACCATGCCGGCGGCCAGGCTGGTGAACGGGAAGCGCCAGTCCAGCAGCCATTGCGTGCGCTTGGTGCTGCTGACGGGCGACGATTGCAGGTATTCGGGATGGATCAGCATCTGCTGGCCGGGCTGCAGCAGCAAACCTTGCGAGACGGCGGAAATGCGCGATTCGCCCTGTGGCGGCGGTGGCAGGGAGCTGCCCGCGACCTGCAGTTCGCGCGCGATCGACAGCGGCGGCAAACGGGAAGCGACGGGCGCCAGCACGAAGTAAAAGAAGGCCTTGATGGCGGTGGGCAGCAGGATGGCCGACAGTACCAGCAGGGCGGCCGTGGGCGCCACGTCCATGACGGGCGCGCGCCAGCGCCCGATCCAGTTGCGCGCCAGTTGTCCTTCACCGGCCGCGATGGCCGTTTGCACGGGCGCCAGGACGCCCCTCAAGGCTTGCTCGTCGATGGCAAATGGCGCCGGACGGGCGGCGTTGCCGGTGCGTGCGCGCTGCGCCGCCCAGGCCTGATACGCTTGCAGGTTGATCTCGCGCAAACGCTGCCCCTGCGCTTCCAGCTGCGACAGCCGCGCGTAGGCGTCGCTGCCGGGCAGGCGCGCCGCCAGCGGGTGCTGTGCTTCCAGCTGCCGGCGCTGGCGCAGATTATTTTGCAGTGCAGCATATGCGCCCACGTGTTCCGCGTGCAGGCGCGCCAGCGTGTGCCGCGCATCCTCGCCGCTGATCGCCGCTTGCAGGGCGGTCAGATAGCGGGCTTCCTGCGCCAGCACTTCGATCTCCACGCGGCGCGCCGCTTCCTCCTGCGCGTGCAGGGCCAGGGTGTTCGCGTCGGGCAGGGGAAGGGTGAACAGCGACGCTTGCTGCCGCGCGCGCAAGGCCGTCAATTGCGCCTGCACTTGCGCCAGGCGGGTGGCGATGGCCGCGTGCGAGGCCGTTTGCAGGGCGTTGACCCGCGCAGTGGCGGCAGCGGCCAGGCCGGCGCCGTGGCTGTCGGCGCCCTCGGCGGCCAGCCTGAGCACGGCCACGGCCTCGCTGCCGGCACTGTAGGCGCGCCATTCCGCCAGCAGCAGGCGTCCGGCCAGCAGGATGACGATGAACAGCGCAAACTGCAGCGCGTGGCGCAGCAGGAAGCGCAGGATGGCCGTCAGCAGCTGGCGCAAGGAGGAATCGCCTTAGTTCGCCGCGCTATCGGCGTCGGCGCAGCATTTTTTGTATTTCTTGCCGCTGCCGCAGTGGCACGGGTCGTTGCGGCCCGTCTTCGGCACTTCGCGCAGCACGGTGGCGCCGGGCTGGCTTTGGGCCTGGCTTTTCAGGTGGCGCTGGCGCGCCCAGGCCGCGTTGATGGCGATCACGGACGGAATCACGCCATCCATGGCCGTTTCGGCCGCATCGTCGTCGAGCTCGCCGGCCGTGGCCAGGTGCTGGAACGGCGCCAGGTATTCCGGGTGGCTGACGGCCAGGGCCGCCCACTGGGGCTTGTCCAGGCTCGTGCCAAGTACAAAACCGGCGCACCAGGCGGGCACGCTCCATTCGGGGCCGCACACATAGATGGGCTCGAAGCTGTCGGGGTCCTTCGCCAGCCATTCGACCATGTAGGCGTGGTGGCGTTGCGCCAGGCTGGCCGCCCGTTCGCTGGCCGCGTCCGGCGCGGGCGCGGCGCTGCCGGCTGCCTTGTCCCAGACCCAGGGCAGCCATTGTTCCGGCGCGATCTGTTTCGGGCTCAGGGCGACGGCCGTGAGAAAACCTTCCAGCATCGACACGTCCATGGCGCGGCTGTCCAGCGCGGGCGCGGCCAGCAGGGTGTCGAGTTCGGCGTATTCGTCGTCGGAGAGGGGCGTGGTGGTGGAGATGCTGGACATGGAATTTTTCAGTAATGTGGGTGGATGGCCGCTGGCCCTGGCTGTATTGTACCGTCCGGCAAGGGGGAAACGGCTGCCGAATGAAAAACGGCGGCCCGCAGGCCGCCGTTTTGATCTACAGCAAGACGCTTACTTCACGCCGTGCATCAGTTTGTTGATCAGCGGTGCGATCAGGAACAGGATCACGCCGGCGCCCAGCAGGGACCAGAAGCCGAAGGTGTAGCCGGACAGGGCCGACTGTACCGACATGCCGCTTTCGCCGCTGACGTGGCTGGCGAAGATGCCGGACAGGTTGTTGCCGATACCGGTCGACAGGAACCAGCCGCCCATGCCCAGGCCGACCAGGCGTACTGGCGCCAGCTTGGTGACCATCGACAGGCCGATAGGCGACAGGCACAGCTCGCCGATCGATTGCAGCATGTACACGGTCGCCAGGGTCCAGAACGGGATCTTGTTGTCGGCGCCAACCAGGCTCGACAGTGCGAAGATCAGCAGGCCGAAGGCCAGCGCATTGCCCAGCAAGCCCAGGCCGAATTTGCGCGGGATCGATGGATTGACGTTGTGGCGCGCCAGGAAGACCCAGACGGCGGCGATGATCGGCGCAAAGACGATGATGGCGACCGAATTGACGGTCTGGAAGTAGGCGGTCGGGAAGATGGCGAAGCCCAGGTCGCGGTTGACGATCTTGTCGGCCAGGAAGGTAAACGAGCTGCCTGCCTGTTCGAAGAACATCCAGAACAGGATGTTGAAGACGAAGATCAGCAGCATGGCGATGACGCGGTCGCGCGCCACTTTACCGTTGCGTATGCCTTCGATCATCAGCATCACGGCCAGGCCGACGAACAGCACGGTCAGGACGATTTGCAGCTTTTCAGCGCCGACGGTCAGCAGGAAGTACATCAGCGGGATCACGCACAGGGAGCCGACGGCCACCCAGACGACGCGCATCGGGCTGCCGGCACCGGCTTCCGGTGCGCCGATGCCCTTCAGGGCGCGGCGGCCGATGGCGAACCATACCAGGCTGATCAGCATGCCGAAACCGGACGCCATGAAGACCATCTTGTACGCAGGCATGTCGCTGGTGCCGAAGATCGACCCGGCCAGCCATTGCGTAAAGACAGGGGCGACCATGGCGCCCATGTTGATACCCATGTAGAAGATCGTGAAACCGCTGTCGCGGCGCGGATCGGCCGTCGTGTACAGCTTGCCGACCATGGTCGAGATGTTCGGCTTGAACATGCCGTTACCGACGATCATGGTGGCCAGGCCCAGGTTGAAGATGTCTTGGTTCGGTACCGAGATGCAGAACAGGCCGGCAGCCATGAAGACGGCGCCCAGCAGGATGGAGCGCTGGTAACCGATGACCCGGTCGGCGATGTAACCGCCGAACAGGGCGCCGGCGTACACCAGCGCGAGGAAGGAACCGTAGGTAAGGTTGGCCGCTGCCTGTCCCGAACCGTCGCCGCCGTGGAACTGGGCCACGATGTACAGTACCAGCGCCCAGCGAACTCCGTAGAACGCGAAGCGTTCCCAGAATTCAGTCATGAACAACATCCACAATGGGCTTGGATGGCCCATAATCTGCTTGAACTCGGGAATAACGGCTTCCTTGTTGGGCGTAGTCGCACCGCTCATGCGGTTCCTCCTGAAAAATTATTATAGTCAATCGATACAACGAACTTATGGAAGCCTGCGGGCGGCGGGGACTCTCATGAAGAACCTCACGCACGGGAATTCCAATAGGCTGGCATTCTAATCTACAAATTGCGCTGAGCGAAGATTTCGATTCGCATTAGCAAGAATGACTGTTTCATATTGGTCAAACCGGTTTGCAGGCAAGGGCGGCCCCGGCGATTTTGCGGCGGCACAGCACAACTTGCCTGACTTGTCGTATATTGAGGCTGCAAGACCTTCGAGCATCGATTTTTAAAGGGATTTTTCGCATTATGGAACACGACGTTATCGATACTCTGGTTTCACCGGAAGGCCGCCTGGACGTGCTCTCCAAGACTGAAGTCAACAAACTGCTCGACACCAGCCAGGGCGGCCTGTACAACACTTTCCGCCGCTGCGCGCTGGCGGTCCTGAATTGCGGCAGCACCATCGACGATGGCCGCGCCCTGCTGGAGCGCTACCAGTCGTTTGAAATCTCCATCATCCAGCGCGAGCGCGGCATCAAGCTCGACATCAAGGGCGCGCCAGCCATCGCCTTTGTCGACGGCAAGATGATCAAGGGCATCCACGAGCACCTGTTTGCCGTGCTGCGCGACATCATCTTCGTCAGCGATGAAGTCACGGGCAACCCGAAATTCGACTTGCAGAGCACGGAAGGCGTGACGGACGCCGTCTTCCACATCCTGCGCAACGCCAACGTGCTGCAAACCCAGCTCAACCCGAACCTGGTCGTGTGCTGGGGCGGCCACTCGATCAACCGCGCCGAATACAATTATTCGAAGGAAGTGGGCTACCAGCTGGGCTTGCGTGGCCTCGACATCTGCACCGGTTGCGGCCCTGGCGCCATGAAGGGCCCCATGAAGGGCGCCACCATCGGCCACGCCAAGCAGCGCCTGCACAATGGACGGTATCTCGGCATCACCGAGCCGGGCATCATCGCGGCCGAGTCGCCGAACCCCATCGTCAACGACCTCGTCATCATGCCGGACATCGAAAAACGCCTGGAAGCGTTCGTGCGCGCGGGCCACGGTATCGTCGTCTTCCCCGGCGGCGCCGGCACGGCCGAAGAGATTCTGTACATCCTCGGTATTTTGTTGCACCCAGACAATGCCGAGATTCCATTCCCGCTGATCTTCACGGGTCCGGAAACGTCGCGCGAGTACTTCGTGCAGATCAACCAGTTCATCAGCGATACCCTGGGCCCGGAAGCGCAGCAGCGCTATAAAATCATCATCGACGACCCGGAACTGGTGGCGCGCGAAATGCTCGAAGGCATACGCCAGGTGCGCGAATTCCGCAAGGCGCACAGCGACGCGTATTACTTCAATTGGCTGCTGAAGATCGATCACGAGTTCCAGAAGCCGTTCCAGCCCACGCATGAAAACATGCGCAACCTGAGCCTGCACAAGAACCAGCCGACGCACTTGCTGGCGGCCCAGCTGCGCCGCGCGTTTTCGGGCGTGGTGGCGGGCAACGTCAAGGATGACGGCATCCGCTCGATCGAAAAGCACGGCAACTTCGAGATCCACGGCGACAAATCCATCGCTGGCCCGATGGACGCGCTGCTCGCTTCCTTCGTGGCGCAGCACCGCATGAAATTGGCGGGCACGGCGTACGTGCCTTGCTATACCGTGATCCAGTAAGTCGTTTTTCAAGCAGCGCCGCCCGCCCCCTGCGTTTGCGGGGGGAGGGCGGCGCCTTTTCATCCGCGTTCCCAGCCATGCCCCCATCGTGTTCCTTCGCCGCCACAGGCAATCAAATCGCTTGCGTCATCGATTCGTGGGTGCTATCTTTGGAACCGGTTCCAAAATAAAAATATGCATATCAACAGGTAGTGGAGAGCAACCTTGGATTCAGTACGCGGCAATAAAAAGACAGTCTCCGGCGAGCCGGCACGACCCGTGACCATTGCCCAGGTGGCGCGCGAGGCGGGCGTGTCGAAGACGAGCGTGTCGCGCTTTCTCGGCGGCGAACTGGACGCCCTATCCGAAAACATCCGCCAGCAGATCACCAGCACCATCGCGCGCCTCGGCTACCAGCCGAACCAGATGGCGCGCGGCCTCAAGCGTGGCCGCACGCGCCTGATCGGCATGGTCGTGGCGGACATGCTGAACCCCTACACGGTGGCTGTGCTGCAAGGCGTGGAAGCGGCTTGCCAGCAACATGGCTATACCTTGATCTTGTGTAATACCGGCAATGACGAACAGCGCGAACGCCAGTCGCTTGCCGCGCTGCGCTCGTACAGCGTGGAAGGGCTGATCGTCAACACGCAGGGGCGCAACATCCAGTCGTCCGACTTGCAGCAGGCGGGCATGCCCATCGTGCTGGTCGACCGCCGCATCGAGGGCGTCGATTTCGACCTGGTGGGCCTGGACAATGTACAGGCTGGCCGGCTGGCCACCGCGCATCTGATCGAACAGGGTTTCGACGCCATCGCCTTCGTCGCGCCGCCCTTGACGGGGGTCAGTTCGCGCCTGATGCGCGCCGAGGGTTTCCAGGCCGTGATGGCCGAGCATCCCGGTTGCGTGGGCGAAGTGCTGGCGGTGGACCTAGATGACCGGCCCTCCATCGACGCGCAGGTGCGTCTATGCCTGGCGCAGTGGCGCGGCCGCCGCGTGGCGCTGCTGGCGTCGAACGGCATGGTGGCGCTGGAACTGGCGCTGATGCTGCAGCGCCTGGCCTTGCGCATGCCGCAGGACGTGGGCTTGCTGGGCTTTGACGAATTGCCGTGGTCGCCGCTGGCGGGCCTGAGCACGATCGAGCAGCAGACGTACGAGATCGGCTTTTCGGCGATGACGTGCATGCTGTCGCGCCTGCAGGGCGATCAGTGCCCGCCGCGCGAGGTGCTGTTGCCAGGCAAGTTGATTGTGCGCAATTCCACCCGGAGCGGGGAAGTGCGCAAGGACGGCGATTGACGGAAGAGGGCGTACGCCCTTTTTTTTGGGAAGGTGATGGAACCGGTTTCATGAATTGTATTCACACTGGAAAGGGGCGTGGATAGTCAGGCAGGGCAATGGCAGGAGGTTGGTACGACACGGCAAGAGACGATCTGAATCGTCCATTTGACAATATTCCCGGAAGCGCCTCGACGAGGCCGGTACCGGGATCACAGGAGACGGAAACATGAAGATGACCACACTGTTCTATTCGAAAATACTGGCTTGCGCACTGGCAGCCACGTGCGCCCTCGGTGCGGCGGCCGACGCCGGCGCGCAGACGCTTGGCGACCTGATCAAGAAAGGCAAGCTGACCATTGGCGTGGTCAGCGGCACGCCGCCGTTTGGCAGCATCGACGCCAAGGGCGCGCCCGTCGGCTATGACGTCGACGTCGCCAACCTGATCGGCAAATACCTGAACCTGCCCGTGGAGGTGGTGCCGTTGACAGCGCCGTCGCGCGTGCCGTCGCTGGAATCGGGCAAGGTCGACTTCCTCGTGGCAACTTTGGCACCCACGCCGGAACGGGCCAAGACCCTGATGTTCACCATGCCCTACAGCGCGTTCGAACTGGCCATCGTCGCGCCGGTCGGCGGCAAGCTCAAGGCCCTCGCCGACTTGAAGGGCAAGAAGGTGGGCGTGACGCGCGGCACCACGAATGACACGGCGCTGAGCCGCATGGCCCCGGCCGGCACCAGCATCGTGCGTTTCGAGGATGACGCCACCGTCACCCAGGCCTTGCTCAGCAAGCAGGTTGACGCCGTTTCGATCCCCAGCACGATGGCGCTCGACATCATCAAGACGCGCGGCGCGGGCAAGATCGAAGTCCGCTTCGCCTACTCGCTGCAGCCGAACTCGATGGCCGTGCGCCGCGGCGACTTCGAGCTGCACCAGTGGCTCAACAACTTCATCTACTACGTCAAGCTGAACGGCGAACTCGACGCCATCGCGCGCAAGTGGAGCGGCGCGCCGCTGCCGGCGCTGCCGACCTTCTGATACCGCGACCCGCACAGGGAGAGTGTTCGTCCGCACGGCGCGCCGCCATGGTGGCGCGGCCGGGGATGCGCACGTAGACAAGGAGTTGAGTATGCCGTATGAATTTCATTTCGAACTCGTCATGCAATCGCTGGACCGCCTGCTGTGGGGCGCGGCGCTGACGATACGCCTGAGCGCCCTGTCCATGGTGCTGGGGCTGGCGGTGGGCGTGTGCGCCGCCGTCATCCTGAAGAACGGTCCCGCCTATGCCCGCACGGCGGTGCGCGCGTATGTCGAGGTGATCCGCAGCACGCCGTTCCTGGTGCAGCTGTTCATCATCTACTTTGGCTTGCCGTCGCTGGGCCTGCAGCTCGACGCGAACGGCGCCGCGCTGGTCGCCATGACGGTCAACCTGGGCGCCTACGCGGCGGAAATCGTGCGCGCCGGCATCGGCGCCGTGCATCCGTCGCAGCTGGAGGCGGCGCAGGCGCTGGGCATGACGCGCTGGCAAGTGATGCGCCACGTGGTGCTGCTGCCGGCGCTGGAAAAGGTGTATCCGGCGCTGGCCAGCCAGTTCACGCTGATGATGCTCGCATCGAGCGTCGTGTCGGCCATTTCCGCCGAAGAGCTGACCGCCGCCGCCCACCTGCTCGACGCGGAAACCTTCCGCAGCTTCGAGATCTACATCGTCGTGATGGTGCTGTACATCCTGCTGGCCCTGCTGTTCCGCTTCGGCTTCTGGGTGCTGGGCCAGATCGTCTTCAAACGCCGCCGCCGTCTGGGCGCGGTGCGCATGGGAGCATGACATGATCAGTGACTTTTCCTGGGATAACCTGCAATTCCTGCTCGAGGCCACGCGCTGGACCATCGGCCTGTCGCTGATCGTCTTTATCACGGGCGGCATCGCCGGCTTCGCGGTGGCGCTGCTGCGCACGGCGCGCAGCCGATTCCTGCGCTGCATCAGCGCCCTGTACATCCAGCTGGTCCAGGGCACGCCCGTGCTGATCGTGCTGTTTTTGACCTATTACGGGCTGGCTCTGTTCGGCTACAAGCTGTCGCCGGTCATCGCGGCCGGCGCGGCGATGACGATCTTTGCCAGCGCCTACCTGGGCGAGATCTGGCGCGGCTGCATCGAAGGCGTGCAGCGGCAGCAGTGGGAGGCGTCCGCCGCGCTGGCGCTGAACCGCTACCAGCAGCTGCGCTACGTCATCCTGCCGCAGGCGCTGCGCCATTCGCTGCCGCCGACGGTGGGCTTCATGGTGCAGATCATCAAGAACACCTCGATCACCTCGATCATCGGCGTGGTGGAACTGACGCGGGCAGGGCAACTGGTCAGCAATGCGACTTTCCTGCCTTTCATCGTCTTCCCCATCGTCGCCCTGATCTACTTCGCGCTGTGCTATCCGCTGTCGCGCTACAGCCATTCACTGGAAAGGAAATTCCATGCCCATCGTTGAAATCGACCATATCAGCAAGAGCTTCGGCGCCAACCACGTGCTCAAGGGCGTGTCGTTCGCCGTCGAGCGGGGCCAGGTGATCGCCGTGATCGGCCGCAGCGGCTCCGGCAAGAGCACCATGTTGCGCTGTATCAATGGCCTGGAAACCATCGACAGCGGCAGCATCGTCGTGGCCGGCCACACGCTGACGGCGCGCCAGGAGCATCTGCTCGACTTGCGCAAGGATGTCGGCATGGTCTTCCAGAGCTACAACCTGTTCCCCCACCTGACCGTGGAAGAAAACGTCATGCTGGCGCCGCGCATCGTCAAGAAGGTTCCCGACGCCCAGGGCCGCGCCACGGCGCTGCGCGTGCTCAAGCAGGTGGGCCTGGACCACAAGCGCGAGGCCTATCCCGAGCAGCTGTCGGGCGGCCAGCAGCAGCGCGTGGCGATCGCCCGCTCGCTGGCGATGGAGCCGCAGGTGATGCTGTTCGACGAAGTGACGTCGGCGCTCGATCCGGAACTGACACAGGAAGTGCTGAAGGTGATGGAAGAGCTGGCGCAGGCGGGCATGACGATGCTGCTGGTGACGCACGAGATGGAGTTCGCGCGGCGCATGGCCGACGTGACCGTCTTCATGCACCAGGGATTGGTGTGGGAGAGCGGGCCGTCGGAAGCCTTTTTCAGCAACCCGCAAACGCCCGAAGCGCGCCAGTTCGTCGGCGCGGGAGCGATCAAGTGAGCCCCGTCCTGGTGGCCGCGTCGGCCTACGGCGCAAGCAGGGTAAGGCAGCTGGGGCAAAGCCAGTTCATCGACGTGGTGGCCGATGCGGGCGGCGCCGGCATCGAGATCCGCCGCGAACTGTTTACTTCCGACTTGCCAGACCTGGCGCGCATGGGCGCGGCCGTGGCCGCGCGCGGCCTGTACTGCGTGTATTCCACGCCCATCGAATTGTGGGGCGCGGACGGATTGCCGCAGCACGAGCTGCTGCAGCAGATGCTGGACGAGGCGGCGCGTCTGGGCGCGCGCTACCTGAAGGTGTCGCTCGGCCATTACACGGCCGCGCCGGAGCTGGCGGCCTTGCACGCCCAACTGGCGGCCGCGCCCGTGGCGCTGCTGGTGGAAAACGACCAGACGGCCCACGGCGGCAAGCTGGCGACGATGGCGCGCTTCCTGGCGGCGGCGGACGAAGCGGGGCTGCCGGTGGGGCTGACCTTCGACATCGGCAACTGGCGCTGGGTGGGCGAGGATGCGCAGCAGGCGGCGCGCCTGCTGGCGCCGTACGTGCGCTATGTGCATTGCAAGGCTGTCCTTGACGACGGCGGAAGGCTGTCCGCCTGCGCCGTTTCCGACGCCGATCCGGCCTGGCGCGCCGTCTTCGCGCATTTTGCGCCGGGCGTGCAGCGGGCCATCGAATTCCCGCTCGAGGGCGCCGACCTGGTGGCCGAAACGGGCCGCTACATTCAGATGCTGGAGGCCGCATGATGGCGCAGGAATCGAATCAAGGGGCGCACGCGCTCGACGTTGTCACGTATGGCGAGGCGATGGCGATGTTCGTTGCCGAGCAAACGGGCGACCTGGCGGCCGTGGCGCACTTCACGCGCCGCCTGGCCGGCGCCGAGACGAATGTCGCCATCGGCCTGGCGCGCCTGGGGTTGAAGGTCGGCTGGCTGAGCCGGGTGGGCGACGATTCCTTCGGCCGCTTCATCCGCGCCAGCGTGCAGGCCGAAGGCGTCGATTGCAGCCGGGTCGTCACCGTCGCCGGCCAGTCCAGCGCCTTCCTGCTCAAGGAAAAGGCCGAGAATGGCGCCGATCCGCTGGTCGAATACTTCCGCAAGGGTTCCGCCGCCAGCCGGCTGGCGCCCGAGCACTTCGATCCCGCCTATTTCCTGTCCGCGCGCCACCTGCACGCCACGGGCGTGGCCGCGGCGCTGTCCGAGACCAGCCTGGCGTTCGCCGGCCAGGCGCTCGACTTCATGCGCGCTCATGGCCGGAGCGTGTCGTTCGACCCGAACCTGCGGCCCTCGCTGTGGCCGTCGCAAGCCGTCATGGTCGAACAGATCAACCGCCTGGCCGCCAAGGCGGACTGGGTGCTGCCCGGCTTGGGGGAGGGAAAAATCCTCACCGGCCACGACCTGCCGCACGACGTCGCCGGCTTTTACCTGCAGCGGGGCGCGCGGCTGGTGGTCGTCAAGCTGGGCGCCGACGGCGCCTATTTCCGCACGGCCGAGGGCGACAGCGGCATGGTGCCGGGCGAGCGCGTGGCCAACGTGGTCGACACGGTGGGCGCCGGCGACGGCTTCGCGGCCGGCCTGGTCAGCGCCTTGCTGGAAGGCTTGCCGCTGGCGCAGGCGGTGGGGCGCGGCAACCGGGTCGGCGCCTTCGCCATCCAGGTGGCCGGCGACATGGAAGGCTTGCCGACCCGCGCCCAGCTCGACGCGCTGGTCCCATCTTGAACCATACAGGGGAAATACTCGTGAAAAAACATGTGGTTGTGTACAAAAAACTGGCCGAGCCGCTGCTGGCGCGCCTGCGCGCCGAATGCGAGGTGACGTATTTCGAGGCGATCGATGCGGGCAACCGCGCCGCCTTCGCCGCCGCCATCCGCGGCGCGCACGGCTTGCTGGGCGCCAGCGTGCGCCTGGAGCGCGAATTGCTGGACCCGGCGGAAGAGCTGCGCATCATTTCCACCATTTCGGTGGGCGTCGACCAGTTCGACGTCGATTACCTGCGCGAACGGGGCATCTTGCTGGCCAATACGCCGGACGTGCTGACGGAAACGACGGCCGACACGATCTTTGCGCTGATCCTCGCCAGCGCGCGGCGCGTCGTCGAACTGGCCGAATTCGTCAAGGCGGGACGCTGGACGCGCAGCGTGGGCGAAAGCCAGTACGGCGTCAACGTGCACGGCAAGACCATCGGCATGCTGGGCATGGGCCGCATCGGCCGCGCCGTCGCCCGCCGCGCCGCGCTGGGCTTCGGCATGCAGGTGCTGTACGTGAACGGCGAAGCCGTGCCCGAGGTGGAGGCGGCGCTGGGCGCGCGCCAGGTGGCGCTCGACGACTTGCTGGCAGGGTCCGATTTCGTCTGCGTGGTGCTGCCGCTGACGGCGCAGACGGAACGCATGATGGGCCGGCGCGAGTTCGCGCTGATGCGCCCCGGCGCCATCTTCATCAATGGTTCGCGCGGGCGCATCGTCGACGAGGCGGCGCTGATCGAGGCGCTGCAGCAGGGCACCATCCACGGCGCCGGTCTCGACGTGTTCGAGCGCGAACCGCTGGCGCCGGACAATCCGCTGCCGCACATGGCAAACGTGGTGGCGCTGCCGCACATCGGTTCGGCCACGCACGAAACGCGCTACGCCATGGCGCAGCAGGCCGTGGACAACCTGCTGGCAGGCCTGCGCGGCGAGCGTCCGCGCCACCTGGTGAGCCAGGGACAGTTTTCACAAGAAGATAGACAGGGCAAGACATGAAGAAGAAGGTAGTAGGGGCAATGATCATCGGCGCCGGCAGCGGCTTGTGCTGCGCGCAGTCGAACGTGGCCGTGTACGGCATCATGGACATGGGCGTGGTGTCCGAGAGCGGCGGCGCCGGCGGCAGGGTGCTCAAGCTGACGAGCGGCATCGCCAACGGTTCGCGGCTCGGTTTCAAGGGCAGCGAAGACCTGGGCGGCGGCATGACGGCGATGTTCACGATGGATGCGGGCATCCTGGCCGACACGGGCGCTTCGGCCCAGGGCGGCCTGCTGTTCGGGCGCCAGGCCTTCGTCGGCCTGGGCGGCGCGGCGGGCACCTTGCGGTTGGGCCGCCAGTACACGTTCATCGACAGCAGCCTGGGGGCGCTGGACCCGTTCTACCTGGGTTTTGCGGGCAGGATGAGCAACGTCTTCACGGCCGGCTACATCAGCCGCGTCGACAACAGCATCACCTACAGCTCGCCCGTGCGCGGCGGGCTTTCCGGCGAACTGGCGTACGGTTTCGGCGAAGTGCCCGGCGACGCGGCGGCCAGGCGCTACACGGGCGCGGCGGCCACCTATGCCAGCGGGCCGCTGTATGTGCGCCTGGCGCACCAGGATGCCAACACCATGTCAAGCGCGCTGGTGGCGGGCAGGGCGCGCAACACGGTGCTGGGCGCCACCTGGGATTTCGGCGTGGTCAAGGCGCATGGCGCCGTGGCCGTCAGCAAGAGCACTGCGGGCGCCGCCACCACGGTCGACAGCGCGGACCTGATGCTGGGCGCCACCGTGCCTTTTGGCCCGCACCGCGTCCTGTTCTCGTACGTGCGGCGCGACGACCGGCGCGCCGCCAACGGCGACGCTTCCCAGGTCGGCATCGGCTACACCTATGCGCTGTCGAAGCGCAGCACCTTGTACGCGGCTTACGCGCATATCGACAACCGCAACGGCGCCGCCTACGTGGTGGGCAACGCCACCGACAACGGCACCGGCAACCAGGCCTGGAACCTCGGCCTGCGTCACACTTTTTAACGGGAGAATCGAATGAAGAAAATCGGATGGATACTGGTCGGCGCCAGCACCGTGGCGCGCGAATGGATGGTCGACGCGATCCGCCAGCAGGGCGACGCGGAAGTGCTGGCCGTGGTCAGCAAGGACGCCGCGCGCGGCGCCGCTTTTGCCGCGCAGTTCGGCATCGCCGCCAGCTATACGGACCTCGAAGCGGCGCTGGCGCATCCGGGCGCGGACGCCGTGTACATCAGCACCACCAATGAATGGCACATGGCGCAGACCTTGCAGGCGGCGCGCGCCGGCAAGCACGTGCTGTGCGAAAAGCCGCTGGCGCTGAACCTGGACGACGCCCGCCGCATGGTCGACGGCTGCGCCGAAGCGGGCGTGGTGCTGGGGATTAACCACCACCTGCGCAACGCCGCCAGTCACGGCAAGGTGCGCGAGCTGATACGCGCCGGCGAGATCGGCCAGCCCCTGTATTGCCGCGTGCTGCACGCGAACAACCTGCCGCAGCACCTGCGCGGCTGGCGCCTGGACGCGCCGGAGTCGGGCGGTGTCACGCTCGACATGTTCGTGCACGACGTCGACACCCTGCGCTTCCTGCTCGACTCGGAACCGCGCCACGTCACCGCCTGCGCCACCAGCGGCGGCATGACGGTGGCCGGGCTGGAAGAGGGCCTGATGGCCGTCATCGAGTTCGACAACGGCACCCTGGTGCAGGTGCACGACGCGTTCAATGCGCCCCATTCGCTGTCCGGCGTGGAAATCATCGGCACCAAGGGCACCATCTTCGCCACCGGCGTGATGACGCAGCGCCCCGTCGGCAGCATTACCCTGACGCGCGACGGCGGCAGCATCGACATCCCCGTCGAGCATGAAAACCTGTACGTGCGCTCGGTGCGCGCCTTCCAGCGCGCCATGCGCGGCGAGGGGCAGCCGGCCGCCACCGGCGACGACGGCATGCGCGCGCTGGCCACCGCATTGGCGGCGCAGCAGGCCAGCCGCAGCCACCAGCGCGTGACCCTGGCCGGCTGACGGCTGGCCGTAGAAGTAAAAAAGCCGCCTGATCGCAAGACCAGGCGGCTTTTTATCGGCTTGCGTCCGTGATTACTCTTCGCGGCGCAGATGAGGGAACAGGAGGACGTCGCGGATGTTCGGCGAATCCGTGATGATCATCATCAGGCGGTCGATACCGATGCCGCAGCCACCGGCTGGCGGCATGCCGTATTCCAGCGCGCGGATGTAGTCGGCGTCGTAGAACATCGCCTCTTCATCGCCGGCGTCCTTGGCGGCGACTTGCGCCAGGAAGCGGGCCGACTGGTCTTCCGCGTCGTTCAACTCGGAGAAGCCGTTGGCGATTTCGCGGCCCACCATGAACAGCTCGAAGCGTTCCGTGATGCCGGCCACCGTGTCGGAAGCGCGCGCCAGTGGCGACACTTCGACCGGGTAATCGATGATGTAGGTCGGTTCCCACAGCTGCGCTTCAGCCGTTTCTTCGAACAGCGCCAGTTGCAGCGCGCCCAGGCCGGCCGTGGCGAACGGCTTGACGCCGAATTTTTTCAGCTCTTCCTTGATGAATTCGGCATCGTTCAACTGCTCGGCGGTGTAGCCTGGAGCATATTTGTTGATCGCTTCGACGATGGTCAGGCGGTGGAACGGTTTTGCCAGATCCAGTTCGCGGCCGCCGTAGGTCAGGGTGGCGGTGCCGTGCGCATCGATGGCGGCCTGGCGGATGACGGCTTCCGTGAAGTCCATCAGCCATTTGTAGTCGGTGTAGGCCGCGTAGAATTCCATCATCGTGAATTCAGGGTTGTGACGGATCGACACGCCTTCGTTGCGGAAGTTGCGGTTGATCTCGAACACGCGGTCGAAGCCGCCCACGACCAGGCGCTTCAGGTACAGCTCGGGCGCGATGCGCAGGAACATCTGCATGTCGAGCGCATTGTGGTGCGTGATGAACGGTTTTGCCGCGGCGCCGCCCGGGATCGTGTGCAGCATCGGCGTTTCCACTTCCATGAACTCGTTCTTTTCCATGAAGCGGCGGATCGACGAGATGGCGGCGGTACGCGCCTTGAAGGTGCGGCGCGTCTCTTCGTTCATGATCAGGTCGACGTAGCGCTGGCGGTACTTCGTTTCCTGATCGGCCAGGCCGTGGAATTTGTCCGGCAGCGGGCGCAGCGACTTGGTGATCAGGCGCAGTTCCGTGACCTTGATGGTCAGTTCGTCCGTCTTGGTCTTGAACAGGGTGCCCGTCACGCCCAGGATATCGCCCAGGTCATAGTGGTGCAGGGCGGCCATGGCCGCTTCGCCGGTCAGGTCCAGGGTGGCGTAGATCTGGATGCGGCCGTCGGCCTTCGGGCCGGAGGCGTCTTGCAGGGTGGCGAAAGCGGCTTTCTTGCCGGCTTCGCGCTTGAGCATCATGCGGCCGGCCAGCACCACGGTGACAGGTTCGGCTTCCAGCTCTTCGCGCGTCTTGCCGCCGTATTGCGCGTGCAGGTCGGCCGCCTTGTGCTCGGGGCGGAAATCGTTCGGGAAGGCGACGCCTTGTTCGCGCAGTGCTGCCAGCTTGACGCGGCGCTCGGCGATGATCTTGTTTTCATCGGGGGCGGCGGCTTGTTCTTGGATATCCGTAGTCATGGTGTTCTTCGTTGGTGATTATTGATGATGTGGCGCCAGCGCTGGCGCCACGCTGGCAAACAGTGCGTCGACGTCGAGTGCGGAGAAATCCGGTACGATGGCAATGACGTTGTCGAAGGCGGCAAACGCCTCGGCCGGCAGGGTGGTGGTGAGCACCACGACGCGCATGCCGGCGCGGCGCGCCGCTTCCACGCCCAGGGGCGCGTCTTCGAAGACGATGCAGTCTTGCGGCAGCGCGCCGGCCAGCAGCGCGCCTTTCAGGAAAACGTCCGGGTGCGGCTTGCCCCGTTCCACGTCGGCGGCGCCGACGATGGCGTCGAAGCGGTGGCGCAGGTCCAGGCCATCGAGCGTGAACGCGATGTTCTCGTCCGGCGCGGCCGTGCCCACCACCAGCCCGACGCCAGCCTGGCGCGCGCTGGCGATCAGGCGGTCGAAGCCAAGCACCGTGGCCAGGTGCGGGCCATACAGTTCGCGGTAGACGACTTCCTTTTCCGCCAGCAGGGTGACATGGTCGGCATCCGCGCCCAGGTACTTGGCGATGATTTCGTGTCCCTGCCGTCCCGCCGTGTCGCGGAAGAAGGCATCCGCGTCCAGCGCATGGCCGTGGCGTTCAAAGAACGCCAGCCACGACGTCGTGTGGAAGGCCATGTTATCGACGATCGTGCCATCCATGTCGAACAGGAAGGCGCGCTGCGCCGGAGCGGATGCGTTCATCCTTATACGCCTTGCTTGAGCGAGGCGGAGATGAAGTCGTCGATGTCGCCATCGAGCACGCCCTTGGTATTGCCCGTCTCGAAACCGGTGCGCAAGTCCTTGATGCGGGACTGGTCCAGCACGTAGGAGCGGATCTGGTGACCCCAGCCCACGTCCGTCTTCGAGTCTTCCAGCTTCTGCTGCTCGCTCATGCGCTTGCGCAGTTCATGCTCGTACAGCTTCGCTTTCAGCATTTCCATCGCTTCGGCGCGGTTGCGGTGCTGCGAACGGTCGTTCTGGCACTGCACCACGATGCCGGTCGGCGCGTGGGTCATGCGGACGGCGGAGTCGGTCTTGTTGATGTGCTGACCGCCGGCGCCCGACGCGCGGTAGGTATCGACGCGGATATCGGCCGGGTTGACGTCGATCTCGATCGAATCGTCGACTTCCGGATACACGAACAGCGACGTAAACGAGGTGTGGCGGCCGTTGGCCGAGTCGAATGGCGACTTGCGCACCAGGCGGTGCACGCCCGTTTCCGTGCGCAGGAAGCCGTAGGCGTGATCGCCCTCGACCTTCAGAGTGGCCGTCTTGATGCCGGCGACCTCGCCGTCCGACTGCTCCAGGATTTCGACCTTGAAGCCCTTGCGTTCGCAATAGCGCAGGTACTGGCGCAGCAGCATCGAGGCCCAGTCCTGGGCTTCCGTACCGCCGGCGCCGGCCTGGATGTCGATGAAGCAGTTGTTCGGGTCCATCGGATTGTTGAACATCCGGCGGAATTCCATGCTTTCGATGACCTTGCGGATTTCCTGCACGTCCTGCTCGATCGCTTCGAGCGTCTCGTCGTCGCCTTCTTCGCGGGCCATGTCGAACAGGTCGCGGGTGTCGCGCAGGTCGGCATCGGCCTTGGCGAGCGTGAAGACGATGGCTTCCAGCGCCTTCTTCTCTTTACCGAGGTCCTGGGCGCGCTTGGGATCGTTCCAGACGGTCGGATCTTCCAGCTCTTCGTTGACTTGCTCTAGTTTCTCCGACTTGACAGTGAAGTCAAAGATACCTCCGAAGTTCGGCTTCGCGGACCGTCAGGTCGTTGAGCAGGGCGGAGATGATATTGATGCGTTCGGCTTCCATAATGTTCTGGTCTTCTATGGTGAAATCAAACCCTGAATTATACGCGAGCGCGGCGCGTTTCCGCTGCCGCCGCGGCGCAATTGCTGCCGCACGGGGCAATAAAATGACGATTTTGCTGTATTTACGACAATATTTTTGCCTTGATAGGGGCTGCCGTGCTGCGTATGATGCTGGCGATATTGTCTTTCCACAGGAATACATCATGCTTCAACTTCCCCGTCTCGCCCTGTTACCGCTGCTGCTGGCCGGCTGCGGCGCCTTGCCGCCCGCCGCCACGGGACCCGTCCGGTCGCCATCGGCCGCGCCGGCCGGCAGCAGCGCCACCCTGGCCCTGCTGGAGACGACGGACTTGCACGCGAATGTGCTCAGTTATGATTACTACAAGCTGCAGGCGGAACCGTCGATCGGCCTGGAACGCACGGCGGCACTGATCGCCCAGGCGCGCGCGCAGTTCCCGAACAATCTCTTGCTCGACAACGGCGACACCATCCAGGGCACGGCCCTGGCCGACTACCAGGCCCTCGTGAAACCGCTGGCTTGCGACCAGACCCTGGCCATCTACAAGGCCATGAATTTGCTGAAAGTGGACGGCGGCGGCATCGGCAACCACGAATTCAACTACGGCCTGGCGTTTTTGAGCCAGGTGACGGGCAACCGCTTCGACGTCGACAGCGTCGACGCCAGCAAACCGCGCTGCGCCGGTCCCGCATTCCCGCAAGTGCTGGCCAACGTCTACAGCGTCAAGACGGGCCAGCCCCTGTTTGCGCCATATCACATCATCGACAAGCAGATCACAGCCACCGGCCCCGATGGCAAGGCCATTACAGCCACCGTGAAGGTGGGCATCATCAGCTTTGCGCCGCCCACCATCATGGCCTGGGACAAGCGCTGGCTGGAAGGCCGCGTCTACACGCAGGGCGTGCGCGAGACAGCGGAAAAATTCATCCCCGAGATGCGCGCCAGGGGCGCCGAGCTGGTGGTGGCCATTTCGCACGGCGGGCTCGATGACAGCCCGTACTCGCCGACTATGGAAAACGGTAATTACTACCTGTCGCAAGTGCCGGGCGTGGACGCCATGCTGATCGGCCACTCGCACCAGCTGTTCCCGAACGCGGCCAGCACGGTGCCGCAGTTTAATTTGCCCGGCGTCGACAAGGTCAAAGGGCTGGTCAATGGCGTGCCCACGGTGATGGCCAATTTGTGGGGCAAGCACCTGGGCGTGATCGGTTTGCGCCTGCGCCACGACGGCAAGCAATGGGTGGTCGACAAGAGCGCCACGACGGTGGAAGCGCGCGGCATCCAGAATGCGGACAAGAGTTACGTCCAGCCCGACGCAGCCATCGCCGCACTGGTGGCCGAGGAGCACGCAGCGACGATCGCTTACGTGCAGACACCGGTCGGCGCCACGGATTTCCGCATGTCGACGTATTTCGCCGACGTGGGCGATGTGAGCGCCATCGAAGTGGTGAACCAGGCGCAATCGGGCTACCTGGCCGCCTACGTGAAGGCGAACCTGCCGCAATATGCCAGTCTGCCCGTGCTGTCGATGTCGTCCCCGTTCAAGAGCGGCTCGGCCGGCGTGTCCGACTACACGGACGTCAAGGCGGGCAATGTGGCGCTGAACAACGCGGCCGATTTGTATCTGTATCCGAACGCGCTGTACGGCGTGAAGATGAATGGCGTCGAATTGAAGGCCTGGCTGGAGCAGTCGGCGCGGCGCTTCAATACCATCGATCCGCACAAGGCGGAGCCGCAGGAACTGGTCAACACGGCCCATCCGAGCTACAACTTCGATACGCTCACCAGCGCCGACGTGCGCTACCAGATCGACGTTACGCAGCCGCCGGGCCGTCGCATCCAGGGCTTGACGTTCAAGGGCAAGCCGGTGGACGCGGGCCAGGAATTCCTCATCGCGACAAATAACTACCGCGCCAGCGGCGGCGGCAATTTCCCTGGCCTCGATGGCAGCAAGACGGTGGTGGCCTCGCCCGACAACAACCGCGAACTGCTGATCGCCTACGTCACGCAGCAGAAAAACCTGACGCGCGCAAAAAACGGCTCGGCGCGCAGCTGGACCTTCGCCAGGATTGCCACCAAAGGCCCCGTGGTCTTTCATTCCGCGCCGAACGTGATCGAGCTGGCGAAAGCGGCCGGCATCGATAACGTCACGCAGTTGAAGCTTGATGACGGTGCCGGCAAGGGCTTTGCGCTGTACCAGCTCGACCTGTCGAAATGAAGGCATGGGTGTTTGCCATCGCCCTGGCCGTGTCGCCGCTGGCATCGGCAGGGCCGGATGTCACGGCCCAGGCCAAGGTCTTGATGCGCGCGGGCGAGGCGACCCAGCCGCAGGCGCGCGCCCTGTTCGAGCACGCGGCGGGGCAGGGCGGCGGTCCTGCCGCCTACTACCTGGGCTTGATGCACAAGAACGGCATGGGCGGCCCGCAGGACAGCGCCGCCGCGTTGCGCTGGCTGGAACTGGCCGCGCAACGCGGCGTGGCGCCCGCCATGTTCATCGTGGCAAACATGCTGCAGGAGACTGATCAGGAACAGGCACGTCACTGGCTGGATGCCGCCTGCGACCTGGATTACCCGGAAGCGCTGCAGCAGAAATCCGTCGCCCTGGCCGAAGGGCGCATGGGCTATGCGCACAGCGAGGAACAGGCAAACCTGTACTTGAAGATGGCGACGCATGCGATGGGGCACAGGGCCGAAGAGCCGTGATTGTCCGCCAGGTCAGGTTCGCAGGCTATTTGCAGCCTCGGCAATGGCCAGCGGGTTGCGCGACAGCAGGGCGGCGGCCAGGTCCAGCAGGCCTGCCGCTGCCTTGATGGCCGCGTGCGTGTGCCCGATGTCGGCCACGGTTTTCCTGCCTTGGTCGATGGCCGTGTTCACATTGGCCAATGCCTGCTGCGCACTCTGGTTGATCAGGTAGATGCCGTGGGCGCGGAAAAAGGACACCATCTGATCCAGGTGGCTTTCATATTGCTTGAGATCATGCAGCACGGCTGACGGCGTCGGCGGCGTGCGGTCGGTCAGCGCGATGCGCAGCTCCAGTACCTGGTTCGAGGCCTGTGCCAGCTTGTCGGCGATTTCCGTGGTTTGTTTTTCATCGAGTGCGATAACGTTGCCCATGTCCGACTCCTACCAAGGGGATGGTGAATAATTGGCGGCCTGCTTTTGCAGGGTATCGACTTGCTTGGCAAAAGTGTCCAGTTGACGCTCCAATGCCGGGTCTTGCATGGACTTGGCACGCAAGGTGCTGAGACTGTTTTGCAATTCCGTCATGGCGGCAAGATAGGCGTCGATGACCTTGCCACGCTCCTGCAGATGCCGCCCGTCAAGGTAGAGCTTGGCCTTCAGATAGTTGCTGGTCACGGGTTCCCTGGCGGCAGCGTTGTCGAGCGAGCGATTCAGGGATGCCAGCGTCAGGCTCTCGTCGTGCAGATTGGCCTGGTAGTTTTGCTGCGCATATTTTTTCAGCGCATTGCTGATGATATAAATATCGTCTTCGCGCGCCAGCAATTCGTTGATTCCCGACTGCTGTCTTTGCTGCGTGACAATCTGGCTGATCAGTGCGCTCAGGCGCGTGACTTTGTCCAGCTGGTCGGCGTCGAGCACCGGCGCCGTGCCGCCAGACTGCTGCAAGGCGCCCAGCGAACCGCCAAGGGCGCCGATCTCCTCCTTGTAGTTCGCCAGCTTGTCGTTGGCCAGCGCGGCAAGTACTTCCGCGTAGCGTTTCAATACATCGTTTAGTTCGGCTGTGCCCGCCAATTGCGCCGCATAGTCCTTGCAGCGCCGGAGCAGGTCCTGTTCCGTTTCCTGCGCAACGTAGGGGCGGTCGGTGATGATGCTGTTGCGCCTTACATTATTGGTGCAACTGCTCATGGAGTGGGTCAGCATGGGTTTGAATACTTCCGTTATCGCCACCGTCTGTCCCGCGAACTTGTCGACCGGCGTGAAGTTCTTGCAGGCGCTACTCATGCCGGCGATCAGCAGGCAGGCGCAGATGCTTGTCATGGGCTGGCGCATAGGGTCTCCATGGTAGGGAAGGGATTGCCGCCATGGACGGTTGACCCTGGTTCAATGACCATATCACCATTACATCACCATACTTTTGACGCAGATCAGACATATGCATCGTGTGTCATGGTGTAGCACCTGTGTCAATTTGCGCCATATTTTCCTTACAAAAGACTGACAACAGGCCTGCAATTGCGGCTTTTCCGCATGTTGCGACGCGTCATATGTAGTTGTTGCTGGTGCATGTTTACTCACCTACAATGATTTATCGATGGGGCGGTTATCCAGCGTACGACTATAAAAATAAGTGGCATTAAAAACGTTGTATCAGAGGAGATGACAATGAATTTGAAACAGAAATTGCTCGTGGCAAGTTTGGTTTTGGGTTTCTCGCAGGCGGCAGTCGCAGCCGACCCCATCAAGATCGGCGTGTCCGGACCGTTTACGGGCGGTTCCGCGCCGATGGGCGTGTCGATGCGCGACGGCGTCAAGCTGGCCGTCGCTGAAATCAATGCCAAAGGCGGCGTGCTGGGCCGTTCCCTGCTGCTCATCGAGCGCGATGACGAAGCGAAGAACGAACGCGGCGTGCAGATCGCCCAGGAACTGATCAACAAGGAAAAGGTCGCCGCCACCGTCGGCTACATCAACACGGGCGTGGCCCTCGCTTCGCAGCGCTTCTACCAGGAAGCGAAGATTCCCGTCATGAACAATGTGGCGACGGGTTCCATCGTCACCAAGCAATTCGCCGACCAGCCGGAAAACTACATCTTCCGCAATGCGGCCAATGACACCATCCAGTCCGGCATGATCGTGCATGAGGCGATCGAAAACCGCAAGTTCAAGAAAGTGGCGATCCTGGCCGACTCCACCAACTATGGCCAGCTGGGCCGTGAAGACCTGGAAAAAGCGCTCGACAAGAAGGGCATCAAGCCCGTCGTCGTGGAAAAATACAACATCAAGGACGTCGACATGACGGCCCAGCTGCTGAAAGCCAAGCAGGCGGGGGCGGAAGTCGTGCTGACCTACGGCATCGGCCCGGAACTGGCGCAGATCGCCAACGGCATGGAAAAACTGGGCTGGAAAGTGCCGCTGATCGGCAGCTGGACCCTGGCCATGGGTAACTTCATCGACAACGCGGGCAAGAACGGCAACGGCACGCGCATGCCGCAAACCTTCATCCAGGACGCCAGCACGCCGAAGCGCAAGGCCTTCATCGACGCCTACGTGGCCGCCTACAAGCCATCGGGCGGACGCATGCCGTCGGCCGTCTCGGCCGCGCAAGGCTACGATTCCATCTACCTGCTGGCCGCGGCCATCACGCAGGCGGGCGGCACGGACGGCCCGAAAGTGCGCGCCGCGCTGGAAAACCTGAACGAGAAGGTGGAAGGCGCCGTCACGACCTACAACAAACCGTTCAGCAAGACCAACCATGAAGCGATCACGGCCGACCTGACCGTGTTTGGCGAAGTCAAGGACGGCAAGGTCGTCCTCGCGAAATAAGCCTGGCGGACAGTCGCCGCGCAGTGGCCAGCCTTGAGGAATCAGGACTGGCCATTTTTTCATCTTTCGTCTTCCGGGGAATACCATGGAAATCTTCCTGCAGCTCGTCTTCAGCGGCATCGCGCTGGGCATGATCTATGCCGTCATCGCTTTCGGCTACCAGCTGACCTTTGCCACTTCCGGCACCCTCAATTTCGGCCAGGGCGAATCCCTGATGCTGGGCGCGCTCGTGGGCCTCTCCCTGGTGGGCACCATCCATGGCGGGCCGTACATGAGCTATCTGCTGATGATCCCCATCGTCATCGTCTTCGGCGCCTTGCAGGGCGTGTTCGTCGAATGGATAGGCGTGCGGCCCGCCATCAAGATCAAGTCCGAATTCGGCTGGATCATGTCGACCATCGCGCTGGCCATCATTTTCAAGAACGTGGCGGAAAACATCTGGGGCAAGGATGACCTGATGTTCCCGTCGCCGCTGTCGGCCGCGCCGTTCCAGGTATTCGGCGCCAATGTGCAGCAGATGCAGGTGGCCGTCATCGTCGGCGCGCTGGCCATCATGCTGGCCGTGGAAGTCTTCAACCGCAAGTCGATCTATGGCAAGGCCGTCGTGGCGACGGCCAACGACCGCGACGCGGCCGGTTTGATGGGCATCAACACGGGCATGGTCATCACCTTTTCCTACGCGCTGTCATCGGCCACGGCCGCCTTCGCGGGCGTGCTGGTGGCGCCGCTGACCCTGACGGGAGCGACCATGGGCGCTTCGCTGGGCTTGAAAGCGTTTGCCGTGGCCATCATCGGCGGCCTGACGTCGGGCGTGGGCGCCATCGTCGGCGGGCTGATCCTGGGCATCGCCGAGACGACCACCGGCTACTACATCTCCACCGGCTACAAGGAAGTGCCTGGCCTGCTGCTCCTGCTGCTGGTGCTGGCCATCAAGCCGTCCGGCCTGTTCGGCAAAGCCGCGATCAAGAAAGTCTGAGGACGACATGAACAAGAAAATCACCATGCTGGCGTTGAGCGCGGCGGGACTGGCCGTGCTCGCGCTGTTCCCCATCGTCATCCCGAACCCATATTACATCCACCTGGCCGAGACCATATTGATCTATGCCATCCTGCTGTTCGGTCTCGATATCGTCGTCGGCTACACGGGGCAGGTGTCGCTGGGCCACGCGGGCCTGTTCGGCATCGGCTCCTACGCCACGGGCGTGCTGGTGTTCAAGCTGGGCGCGCCGTTCTGGCTGGCCATCCCCGCCAGCATCCTGGGCGCGGCCGTCTTCGGCGCCATTCTGGCCTTGCCGGCCCTGCGCGTGACGGGGCCCTACCTGGCGATGGTGACCCTGGCCTTCGGCACCATTGTGCAAATCCTGATCAATGAAATGAGCTTCCTGACGGAAGGGCCGATGGGCATCAAGATCCACAAGCCCGTCCTGTTCGGCCACAAGCTTTCCGAGGTCGAGTACTACTACATGGTCGCCGCGCTGCTGGTGATCTCGCTGGTGGTGGTGCACCGCATTCTGAAGTCGAACCTGGGCCGCGCCTTCGAAGCCTTGCGCGACAGCCCCATCGCCTCGGATTGCATGGGCGTCTCCGTGTATCGCTACAAGGTCTACGCCTTCGTCATCAGCGCCGGTTTCGCGGGCCTGGCCGGTAGCCTGTATGCGTATTCGGAAGAGTACATTTCGCCCAATACCTACAACTTCGAGCTGACGATATTGTTCTTGCTGGCCGTCATCATGGGCGGACGCAAGACGCGTTCCGGCGCGCTGATCGGCGCCCTGATCGTCGTCATGCTGCCCAGCCTGCTGTCGGACATCGAATTGTTCCGCAAGATTGCCGTCGGCGCCGCCGTGCTGGGCGTGATCGGTTCCATCGTCATGCTGGCGAAGAAGCGCTCCACCGTGCGCGGCGTGCTCGTGCCCCTGGTGGCCACCATCGGCCTGGCCGCGTATTCGTACAAGCTGGAAAACATGGTCGACTGGCGTCTGACCATCTTCGGCCTGATGACCTTATTTGTCGTGTACTACCTGCAGGACGGCATCGTCGGCTTCCTGATGAGCTTTATCGGCAAGGGCCGGCGCCATGTGGAAGCCGTCGCCTCGCACGGCGTGGCGCCGTTCGACCACGCCCAGGGCGGGCAGCAGGGCGCGACCCTGCTGCGCGTGGAACATGCCCTGATGCAGTTCGGCGGCCTGAAAGCGCTGAACCAGGTGGACTTGAACGTCACGCAGGGTTCCGTGCACGGCTTGATCGGGCCGAACGGCTCGGGTAAGAGCACGATGATGAACGTGCTGACTGGGATCTACAAGCCGACGGCGGGCAAGGTGGAATTTGCCGGCGTGGTGATCTCCGGCCGCACGCCGTCCGAAATCGCCCTGGGCGGCGTGGCGCGCACCTTCCAGAACGTGCAGCTGTTCGGCGAGATGACGGCGACGGAAAACGTGCTGGTGGGCTTGCACAACACGTTTAAATCGAACGTGCTGGACGTGATGCTGCATACGCCCCGCTACAAGCGCGAAGAGAAGGCGGCGCGCGAGCGGGCCGCCAGCATCCTCGAATTCGTCGGCCTGGCCGACCTGGCCAACGAAGAGGCGCGCAATCTGCCGTATGGCAAGCAGCGGCTGCTGGAAATCGGCCGCGCGCTGGGCCTGAACCCGCGCCTGCTGCTGCTCGACGAGCCGGCGGCGGGCCTGACGGCGCCCGACATCAAGGAACTGATGGCCATCATCCGCAAGATCCGCGAGCACGGCATCACCATCATCCTGATCGAGCATCACATGGACGTGGTGATGGCCCTGTCGGACGTGGTGACGGTGCTGGACTTCGGCCAGAAGATCGCCGAAGGCGTGCCCGCGCTTGTCCAGAGCGACCCGAAAGTGATCGAAGCCTACCTGGGCGGCAGCGCCGAAACCCTGGCGCCAGCGGCGCATTGAGAGGAAGACCATGCTGACCATTAACAATCTGCACGCCGCCTACGGCAAAGTCGAAGTCTTGCACGGCATTTCGCTCGACGTCCCGAAGGGCAAGCTGGTGACCCTGATCGGTTCGAACGGGGCCGGCAAGACCACCACCATGCGCGCCATTTCCGGCATGCTCAAACCGAAATCCGGCACTGTCACCCTGGGCGGCAAGGATGTCACGGGGCTCGATTCGCACCGCATCGCGCGCGCGGGACTGGCCCATTCGCCGGAAGGCAGGAGGGTGTTCGCCTCGATGTCGGTGACGGACAACCTGCTGCTGGGCGCCTTCCCCCGTTTTACGCGGGCGCGCCCGAAAGGCGACATCAAGGGCGACCTGGACAAGGCGTTGGAACTGTTCCCCCGCCTGAAGGAGCGGCGCGACCAGCTGGCCGGCACCTTGTCGGGCGGCGAGCAGCAAATGCTGGCCATGGCCCGCGCCGTGATGCTGAACCCGGAAGTGATCCTGCTGGACGAGCCGTCGATGGGCCTGGCGCCGATTCTGGTGGAAGAAGTCTTCCGCATCATCACGCGCTTGAAGGCGGAAGGCGTGACCATGCTGCTGGTCGAACAATTCGCCGCCGCCGCCCTGAACGTGGCCGATTACGGCTATGTGCTGGAAAACGGCAGCATTTCCGTGCACGGGCCGGCGGAAAGCCTGAAAAATGATCCGAAGGTGATTGCGGCTTACCTGGGTGGCGGGCACTGAGAGGGCGCTTGCTTCGTATTACTTAGCCGCCCGAGCTGTGCGATTAAATTTGCTGTAATCTTCTTCTAGCATCAGTTTTAGTTTTTATTCTAAAAAATTGCGATAAGCTGAATGTCGTAGGGTGAGTATTTTTGCTCAGTTTTATGGTATTTAATTATTTAAAACTTGGATTGATCAGATTTTTTGGTTGATAAATATTAAGTTAGCACTCTATTTTATTGTGAAAAATACATGCCAACATGTTTTGTAATTCAGCCATTTGATGGCGGTGCATACGATAAGAGATATAGCGACGTTTACGAACCCGCCATTAAGGCAGCGGGATATGATGCCTATCGTGTCGATCAAGATCCGAGCGTGTCGGTTCCAATTGAATCAATCGAGAATGGCATTCGTTCGGCTATTGTTTGCCTTGCAGATATTACAGTGGATAACCCGAATGTTTGGTATGAACTCGGATATGCATTTGCATCTGGACGACCAGTAGTAATGATTTGTAACGCGGAGCGACTTGGCAAGAAATTTCCGTTCGATATCCAACATCGTACAATCATAATATACAAGTCAGAATCGATCAGCGATTTCAATAAACTCAAAGCGGATATAACGGAAAAGATAAAGGCCTATGTGAAAAAAGATGCAGCATTGCAGTTTATATCTGACGCAGAGGCTGTTGCTCCTGTAGCAGGTTTATCTCCACCAGAATTAAGAGTAATGGCAATTTTGGCAGGCGGGCTTAGTCCGCATAGTCCAACCGGGCTATATTCCGCAAAACAGGACGCAGAACGTGCTGGAGTAACGAGTCTTGGATTCAATCTTGGGATGAAGCGTTTGTTGACCAAGAAATTCATTGAAGAAACTATGATGCAGGAGGACTACAGCAGCGAGCGCTATCCAGGTCTTGAGCTAACTCCGCAAGCTTGGGAATGGATTGAGGCAAATGAATCGTTATTTGTACTTCACCGTGCCACAAAGGAAGATTTAGGTGAGGAGATTCCTTTTTAGCCTTCTTTGTTAGTAATATAATTTAATGTAAGTGCGCCAGCTGCCGTAATTATTAGTACATATAGATGCGAGTAATTACGGCTACCTTGCTTGGCTAGGCACCGTTACGACTGATGTTCGAACGTAATCTCTAATGTTTCGTCGGCTTTTCCTGCTGCACCAGAATGAACGGGCTGACGACGACGGCCCACAGCGCGGCGTCGGCCGCCTGCCAGTCCAGCGCCTGCTGGTCCGACACCTTGGCGACCTTGCCATCGACCATCCATTGCGTGATGGTGGCCTTGTCGTCGTGCGAGATGCGCACGGCCACTTCGACCAGGTCCAGTTCATTGGCGACCCAGACGACGTTGCCCTGGGCGAAATGCTTTTCCAGCTCGCTCCAGGCCAGGCGGGCCGTTTCGCTGTTCACTTTGAGGCGCAGTTCGGTGTCTTTTTCAGGATTGGTTTGCATGCGAAATATCAGGTTGCGGTGAGTCGGGTGCCGGTGCGCGCGGTTTATTTGCCTGGCAAGGCTTCCACCTGCGGCGTCGGCGTACCCCGCCATGTTAACCGATAGGCGGCGCCTTTGCGAACATTGCCCACCAGGGCAGGACGGAAGCAGGCCAGGTTGGTGCCGCTGGCGTGCCGCACGCTGGGGAAGATCACGCCCATGGAGCCGGCTTCGAGCAGGGTGGCGGCCAGGTCTTGCGAGGCGATGTAGCTGGCCGGGTCCAGGCAAGCCTGGTAGCGCTGCTGGCCGCGCAAGTCGTGGAAACTGGCGGAAAAATCGGCCAGCAGCGACTGGTAGTTGACGCTGTCGTCGAAATAGTCGATTTCCTGGTATTCCACGGTTTTATGGAAAATGATCTCGGCCAGCGCCGTTGGCATGTCGAAGGCGCAATACCAGGCGCCCCGTTCGCCATCGTTGAAACGCGCTCCTTCCGGGCGGGCATACGTGTAGGCGGCGTTGATGATGCGAAAGTGCGGCACGCCAAAAACCAGCTCGTCCACGCCAATTCCTGGCGCGCCGCCGTACTCGGCCACCAGGCGCGCGTTGGTCGCATTATCGAGCTCGAACAGCTCGCGCAGGTGATCGTCGTTCTCGGCCAGGGGCGCCAGCACGGAGTCTTCCATGTCGGCGAAGCGCGAGGGAATCAGGCGGCAAGTGTCGATCTGGCGCAAGGCGGCCAGCGGCGGCAGGTGCTCATTCGGGGCGGCAGGCACGATCACAGCCCTCCGCGGCGCGCGTCGAGCAGCTTGCGCACCGTCTGCATGGCCAGCAAGCCGCCGGCCAGCATCTGCGACAGGGGCGTGCGGCCGCCGAAGATGGGATTCTTGTTGGGCAAACTCACCCATTCGTCGGCCAGCTTGTCGCCGTACAGGATGTGCAAGGCCTTGTAGATGCCCAGCAAATAGGAAATGCGCGTGATGCGGTCCACTTCCAGCACGCGGTCCGGGTGCTTCTTCCACTCGTACCAGGCGCTGCTGGACAGGCCGCCCAGCAATTCGCGCGCATCGTCGTCGCGCAGCTTCCAGGCGGCGGCCAGCTTGAAAAACCCTTTCAAGGCCGCTTGCGACAATCGCTCGCGCTCGGCTTTGGCATTCAGGTCGACGAGCACGGCCGGCTCGAAGCGGCTCTTGGGGTAGGCGTAGGCGAGATTCATGGCATGTCCTTCATTAAAACTCTGTATATGGACTATTTATACTCCTTTTCTGGATTCGTTGCAACGGCCGCGCGCATGCAAAACGGGGCGCGCCAGGACGGGTGTCCCGGTGCGCCCCGTTGGCGGGCCCCGTTCGCTTATCTGGCCGTGACGGTGACGGGCACGGTGAGTTGCGCCGTCAAGCCGTTACTGTCCACTGCCACGACCTTCAGCGCATAGCTGCCGGCCACCGGTTGCGGCCAGGTGGCCGTGATGGTCATGCCGCTCATGGAAAACTGCATACCCAGCGGCGCGCCGAGGATGGAGATCCACAGGGCGTTCGCGCCCGGCGCCGTCAGCACGATGCTGCCGCTCATGGCCTTGCCGGCCACGCCCGTCATGGCGGCGGCGCTGATCGTGGGGCCGGCGGCGGCGATTTTCACCGTGGCCACGGCCTGGCCCGTCAAGCCCGTCTTGCTATCTTTGGCGATGACGGTCACGCTGTAGCTGCCCAGCACGGGGCTGGCCCAGCTGACGACGCCGGCGGCGCTGACGGCCATGCCGGATGGCGCGCCCGACAGGCTGTAGGTGACGGGGTTGGGCGCCACCGTCGTGGCGGCGAACGACAGGGACACGCCCGGCTTGCCGCTCACGCTGGCCACGGTCACGACGGGGGGCAGCGGGGCGGCGATGGCCACCGTATAGATGCCTTTGCCGCTCAGGCCAGTCTTGCTGTCCGTGGCTGTCACGGTGACGGCATAGGTGCCGGCTACGGGCGCGGCCCAGCTCACCAGTCCGGCGCTGCTGATGGTCATGCCGGCCGGCGCGCCGGCGAGCGTGTAGCTGACGGGATTGGGGGCGGAGACGCTGACATTGAACGCCAGGGCCGTGCCAACCTTGCCCGTGATGGCGCCGGCGCCGACGACGGGCGGCGCGACGGGGGTGATGACGATGGCGTACACGCCCTGGCCACTGAGGCCGCTGACGGTATCCTTGGCCACCATGGTCACGGCATACGTGCCCGCGACGGGGGCGGCCCAGCTGACCACGCCCGTGGCGGCGATGCTCATGCCGGCCGGCGCGCCCAGCATGGTGTAGCTGAGGGGATTGGCAGCGGTGGCCGAGACGGTGAACGACAGCGGCTTGCCGGCCGCGCCGCTGATGCTGGCCGGCGCCACCACGGGCGCGGTCGGTGCAATCTGCGTGCCCGACAGGCCGGCCAGCAGGCTTTTCACGTTCGGCGTGCCCAGGCCGCCCAGCGGGTCATAGCCGACCCTGGCCGTGCACACGCTGCACGTGCCGTTGCTGCCGCGCGTGATGTCGGCAAAGCTGCTGGCGAAGGTGCCGGGCACGCTGGCGATCTGGCCGTACAAGATGTTGTGCGGCAAGCCGAGCGCCGCCTTCGCTTGCAGCGCGCGACTGGCGTTGGCGATGGCGACCAGGCCGGCCCATTGCGGCGTGGACAGGCTGGTGCCGCCAATGCTGAGCCAGCTGGCGGTGCTGCTGCCGGGTGTCATCACGGCCGTGTACTGGCCGGTGGCGGGGTCGGCATTGAAGGCCACGTCGGCGACGTTGCGGCGCAGCAAGTTGGTCAGGCCGGGCACGCTGGCCGTCTGGTAGGCGGGCAGTGCCGTATAGGCGCTGATGCCGCCGCCCGTGCCGGACCAGGCCGTTTCGCTGCGCACGCCGCTGCCGCTGTAGCTGAGCGTGGTGCCGCCCACGGCCAGCACGTTGGACGACACGGACGGCCAGGACACGCCGCTGCCCGAATCGCCCGTGGCAGCCAGGTAGCTCATGTTCTTGCCCGTGAAGGCGCTGTCGACGGATGCTGTCCAGTTGCCTTCGGCGGCGCCAAAGCTCATCGACACGACGCCAGGCCCCATCTGGTTGGCCAGGCGCACGGCGCCCAGCAGGCTGTTGATGGAAGCGTCGGGCGCCTCGATCAGCACGATGCGCGCCAGCGGCGCCGTGGCATGCGCCCACTGCACGTCGAGTGCGATTTCCATGGCCCAGCCCGAGTTGTAGGCGGGCGCCGTGGCCGTCATGGTGCTCGATGGCGTGTTGTAGACAACAGAAAATTCACAGCCGCTGGCCGGGGCGGGCGGCAGGGGCAGGGTGGCATTCGTGGCGATAGCCTTGGTGGTGCAGCCGGGCAAGCCGAATTTCTGGTTGAAGATGGCCAGTTCGGCCGCTGCGTTCGGGTTGTGCATGGCGTCGACGATGTAGATCGTCTGTCCCGCGCCCAGCTGGGCCGCCTGGGCTGGCGTCAGCGCCGTGCCGGCCGCCGGCAGGGCGGGCAAGTCGTAGGCGGCGCGGATTTGCGCGGGAGAATAGGTCGCCACCACGCTGCTGCCGGCCATGGGCGCGGCGATGTCGCCCGCGCCGCCGTCCAGCAAGGGGGCGATATCCTGTGCCGCCTGTTCCGAGGCGGCGATTTTTTGCGCCGTCAGGCGGCGCGTGGTCATTTCCCGCATGGCGCCGGGCACGTTTTGCAAGTGCGGCCGCCAGTGGGCCGAGCCGCTGCTGTTGGCGCTGTCGCGCCCGTCAGGCGCATCGAGCAGGGCCGGGGCCGCATGGAACATCGGTTGCACCACCAGCGCGCCGACGGCGGCGGGGACGACGGGCACCTCGACAGTGAACTGTGTCGCTGCCGTGGCGATGGCGGCGGGCGGCGTGGAAGTCTCCTGGCCGGGGCCGCAAGCGGCCAGCAGGAGGGCGGCTGTGGCGCCCAGCAGCAGGCGCCCGTGACGGTGATGCGGGGGAATGATTTTTTTCATGGCGAAACTCTCCGAGTTGGGCGAGGGCCACATCTCGACAATGCTTCCAGGCTGGCGCCGCGCGCTGGCGGTCCCGGCCCTGCATTGGCAGCCCCGCTGCCGTGGCGCTTGCGCGCGGTAGGCCGGTGGCTTTGCGTCCCCGCCTTTCGACGGGTTTGCCCTCAAAACTGATCATGCATCATTGGGAATTTCCTGATGCGTCATCGATTTTAGTGAATTTGCCAAATAAGTGTTAACTATTTTCAATCAATATTTTTATTTATGCAATAAAATGTGGCAAATTTGCCTATTGATGGATGGAATCTTGTCAGCCTGATTAAGTCTTAAAAGCAAGGTTATCAAGGGTGTACCGAGGCGTGACAGTGTTTTTTCACGGCAACGGCGCTTGCATTTTTCGTTTTCTAATGAATCTAACGAATTTAATAAATATGCGATCTTGCCGGTCTCAATCCTCGAACACCATGCCCTGATACGGCGCTGCGCGGCAGGCCGCCAGCCGCTGCGCCAGGCTGCCAGCATGGGCTTCCAGTCGGTGGCCGTCCGGGTCGAGAAAATACAGGGAATCGCCGGCGCTGCGGTTTTGCTGCCATTCGGGCACGCCGGCGGCGCGCAGGCGGGCGGCAAAGGCGGCGAAGTCTTCCGTGGAAATGGAAAACGCGTAGTGCGTGTAAGCCGGGCTGGCCAGCGCGGCCGTGCCCTGTCCATCCAGCGACAGGCACAGCCACAAATCCCCGGCCGACAGATACGCGCCCCTGTCCCAGCGCGCATGCAGGCGCAGGCCCAAGGTGTCGCGGTAAAAGGCCACGCTGCGCGCCAGGTCGCCCACGGACAGGGTGAGGTGGTTCAGGCCGGTCAACACGACGGTTTGGCTTTCTTTCAGGTGGAGGGGGAGGGCAGCGGCTGCGCGGCGCGGGCAGGCAGCTTGACGACGACCGTGCCAGCCATGAAATCCTGCAGGGCGCGGCGTTTCTTGTTAAATAATAGCACCACGAATTCGCTGTAGATCCATAGTTGCGTCAGCGTATCGAGCATCACAGACCAGCCGGGTTTAAGACGGGCTATGTGGGCGGATATTTGCGTGAAGGTCATGGCAGCGTAGGCGCCTTCATCGATGCGCAAGGTAATAATAATGCCCGCGATGGCAGTCAGTGTTGTCAGCGTGAGCATTATGGAATAGCGCAGCAGCGCCGCCTGACGCGTCACTGGCGCACCGTCGAGCATGCGCACCCGCAATTTGCACAGCAACTGTCCGGGTGTGCCGCCAAAACGGCTGACGAGGTAAACATTGTAGGCAAGGTTGAGCGCCAGACCGGGCAAAAACCAGTACAGCAGGAATGACTGGCTCCAGGGCAGCCCCAGATAAACGATCGGCAGGACCAGCGGTAGCATGATGGCCGTATCGATAAAAAACGCGCCCACGCGGCGCCAGAATCCCCCGTATTCCATGCGATTTCCTCCCAGTCATGGCAACCGGCGGCTGCCTGTATGACTAGATACGCTATTACTTAGGGGGAATGTTGACTATCTGGCGCATGTTTGAGGCAGGGCAACAGCTGCATGCCGCGTGCTCAGGCAGGTTCAGCATGCTCCACCATCAACTGCACTTTCGTCGTGCCATTGTATTCATTTGCGTCGAGCCGGAAGGCGACCCGCGTGCGCTCGCCCAGGGCGTCCGTGTGGCCGAACCAGATGGCGTCGAAGCGCACGCCGTTCTTTTCCAGCAACAGTTTCAAATGGCGCTCTTTTAATATGCGCTGGCTGACGACGCGGAATTCGTCGCAAAAGACGGGCGGGGCGAAGCCCTGGCCCCACACTTGCTCATCCATCAGCTCGATGAAGGCCGTCGTGTAATACGCGTCTTCCAGCGGGCCGTCCGTTTCCACCACCCGTTCCAGCTGTTGCTGGCTGAGCCAGGCCTGGCCCACGGCTTCGAAGGCCTGGGAAAAGGTGTCGAAGGCGTCGGCGCGGATGGTCAAGCCGGCCGCCATGGCGTGGCCGCCGAACTTGTCGATCAGGCTGGGCGCCCGTTTCGACACGAGGTCGAGTGCGTCGCGCAAGTGAAAACCGGGGATCGAGCGGCCGGAACCCTTGATCCAGCCATCGGCGCCCGGTGCGAACGTGATGGTCGGACGATAAAACTTTTCCTTCAGGCGCGAGGCCACGATGCCGATCACGCCCTGGTGCCAGGATTCATCGAAGACACTGATGGTGCTGCTGTTGGCCGGCTCGAAAGCATCGAGGTGCAGCAGGGCCGTATCCTGCATTTCCGCTTCGATTTCGCGGCGCTTCAGGTTGATGTCGTTCAGTTGCTGGGCCAGCGCCCAGGCGCGGCCTTCGTCGTCCGTGACCAGGCATTCGATGCCCAGGGACATGTCTTGCAGGCGGCCGGCCGCATTCAGGCGCGGTCCCAGCGCAAAACCGAGGTCGAACGGCGTGGCGCTGCGCGCTTCGCGGCCCGCCACGCGGAACAGGGCGGCCACGCCTGCATGCATATTGCCCTTGCGCATGCGTTTCAAGCCTTGCGCGACGAGGATGCGGTTGTTCGTATCGAGGCGCACCACGTCGGCCACCGTGCCCAGCGCCACCAGGTCGAGCAGGTTATCGAGCTTGGGTTGCGTTTGCGCATCGAAGATGCCGCGCCGGCGCAGTTCGGCGCGCAAGGCCAGCAAGACGTAGAACACGACGCCCACGCCCGCCAGATGTTTACTAGGGAAGCCGCAGGCGGGCTGGTTCGGGTTGACGATGACGGCTGCGTCGGGCAGGGTGTCGGCCGGCAAATGGTGGTCGGTGACAACCACCTGGATGCCGCGCCGGTTCGCCTCGGCCACGCCGTCGATGCTGGCGATGCCGTTGTCGACGGTGATGATGATGTCGGGCGATTTTTCGCGCGCGGTGAGTTCGACGATTTCCGGCGTCAGGCCGTAACCGTATTCAAAACGGTTGGGCACGATGAAGTCGACGTCGGCGCCCATGGCGCGCAAGCCGCGGATGGCGACGGCGCAGGCGGTGGCGCCGTCGCAGTCGTAGTCGGCCACGATGACCATGCGTTTCTTGGCGGCAATGGCGTCGGCCAGGAAGACGCCGGCCGCGCCGATGTGCAGCAAGCCGGACGGCGGTATCAAGTCCTTCGGCTCGATCGAGAGCTCTTTCGCGTCGGACAGGCCGCGCGACGCATACAAGCGGGCCAGCACGGGGTGGATGCCGCCCTGGCGCAGCAATTCGGATTCGCGGTAAGGGCAGGGACGGGTGGCGATGCGGGTACGGGTCATGATGCTTTCAACTTGTTCAGGGTAATCGCGCGCCAGAATTTGCGCTGCGCATGCTTGCTGGTGGTGCAGTCCAGCCAGGCGTCGCGGTGGCTCAGCACCAGGCGCAACTGGCCCAGGCGGCCATCCTTGACGGCCGCCAGCAGGGGCGCGAACCAGTCCGCCTCCAGCGCTTGCAACTGTTGCAGCCACATGCCCCATTCCTGCGCCTGCGCCGCTTCGGTCAATCCGCCCAGCACGACGATGGCGTCGGTCTGGTCCGCCAGCACACTGCTTGGACTGGCATCGCGCCGCGCCGGTTCCGCCAGCGCGGCCAGCCAGTCGGGCGCGTCCTTCGTATGCAGGCTGGCCGCGCAGCGCGCAGGTGCAGATGCAGCCAGGCTGCCGCCCCAGATCCAGAAGGAATTGATGGCTTTCAAGCCCCGTTCTTCGCGTGCCGCGTTGACGGGATGTTCATGCCACAGCATCTGCACTTCGTTCTGCAGGCGGCGCGCGGCGCGCGCATGCTCGCCTTCCGGCATCCACACGGACAGGTCTTGCGTGGTGGCGGCGTCCGGCGTGGCGCACTGCAAGTCGCTCCAGCCATCGGCGCGCATGAACCAGGTGCCCGCGTCGCCATACGCCAGGGGCTGGCCGATTTCGTCGAAATACGGACGCGCCGTCTCGAACAGCGTGCGGCCATCGGCCTCGCTCAGCTTGAGCTGGCGCAAGTCTTCCAGGCTGATATGGCTGCGGGCGATGGCCAGGTGGGCCGGATGCAGCAGGAAGTAGCGCGCGCCCGGTTCCGGCGCCAGACCGTAGCCGCGCATGGCCTGGGCCGCAAAGGCCGCCTGCGCCGCCGCGCCGTTGGGCGCGGGCGACAGGGTCAAGGCATGCGCCAGCCACGCTTCGTGCGGCAGCAGGCGGTTGGCGTTGTCAAAAGTTTCCAAATTGCAAGTCGAGGTGCGCGACAGCAGGGCCGCCAGGGCGGGTGCCTGCAAGACCTTGAGCAGGTCGGCAGCCAGTTCGGCGTTGGGCAAGGCGAAGGGCAGGACGAGGGTAAGTTGATTCATCCCGAGATTGTAGGCGATTGTGGCGGTGGGGGAGTAGTTCCTGCGCTTTTTCCCTTGACGGCGGGCGCGGGAAAAGTCGCGCCACGGTGATGTGTTTCACGCATGAGTGTCATTTGTGTGGCACACTGCGCGCTCGCATATTACGTTGTCGCGGGAGCGCATGAGCATCATCAAACAATTTCCTTTTGAGTGGCAGGTTGGCGTGCGCTATACGCGTGCCGGGAAGCGCAGCGGCCGCAACAGCTTCATTTCCTTCATCTCCCTCATTTCCGTGGCCGGCATCGGCCTGGGCGTGGCCGCCCTGATCGTCGTCCTCTCCGTCATGAACGGCTTCCAGAAGGAAGTCACCGACCGGCTGATGTCGGTGCTGGCCCATGTCGAGGTGTTCGATACCAGCGGCTCGATGCCGAATTGGCAGGCGCAGGAGCGCGCCGCCTACGCCAACCCGCAAGTAAAAGCCGTGTCGCCGTTCGTGGAAACCCAGGGCATGCTGCTCAATGACGAAACCATGCGCCCGTCCGTCGTGCGCGGCGTGCTGCCGCAGCAGGAAGCCACCGTCTCCAGCGTGGCTTCCCAGATGAAGCAGGGCAGTTTCAAGGATCTCACGCCAGGCTCGTACAACATCGTGCTGGGCATCGACCTGGCCAAGGCGCTGGGCGTGCAGGTGGGGCAGAACGTCACCCTGATGCTGGAACGCGAGCCGAAGGCGGGCGACCCGGCCACTGGCATCGTCATGCCGCGCATGCGCGCGCTCAAAGTCGCCGGCATCTTCGAGGCAGGCCACAATGAACTCGATGGCAGCCTGGCGTTTGTGAACATGCAGGATGCGCAGCAGCTGCTGCAGCTCGACGGCCCGTCCGGCCTGCGCCTGCGCCTGCACGACATGAACCAGGCGCCGCAGGTGGCGCGCGAATTGAAGGCCTCGATGCCGGGCCAGCTGTGGATGCGCGACTGGTCGCGCGCCAGCGCCAGCTGGTATGCGCTGGTGCAAAGCCAGAAGAACATGATGTTCATCATCCTCAGCATGATCATCGCCGTGGCCGCGTTCAACCTCGTCTCGACGCTGGTCATGTCGGTCACCGACAAGCAGGCCGATATCGCCATTTTGCGCACCCTGGGCGCTTCGCCGTTCTCGATCATGAAGATATTCATGATCCAGGGCGCGCTGGTCGGCTTGCTGGGCAGCGCGCTGGGCGTGATCGGCGGCGTCGTGCTGGCGCTGAACGTGGGCGTCATCGTGCCCTTCATCGAAGGCATCTTCGGCCTGCACTTCATCTCGAAGGAAATCTACCAGATCAGCGCCGTGCCGTCGGACGTGCACTGGCTGGACGTGGCGCAGATCGGCCTGATCGCCTTTGGCCTGGCGCTGGTGGCGACCATCTACCCGAGCTGGCGCGCCGCGCGCGTCAAGCCGGCCGAGGCGCTGCGCTACGAATAACACTCCAAGAAACGATAAAGACCGCCTGAATAATGAGTATTTTCAAGAATTTGCCCTTTGAATGGCTGGTCGGCCTGCGCTACACGCGGGCCGGCAAGCGCAGTGGCCGTAACAGTTTTATCTCCTTCATCTCGCTCATTTCCATGGCCGGCATCGGCCTGGGCGTGGCGGCGCTGATCGTCGTGCTGTCCGTGATGAACGGCTTCCAGAAGGAAGTGACGGACCGCATGCTGTCCGTGCTGGCCCACGTGGAAGTGTTCGACAACAGCGGCAGCATGCCCGACTGGCGCGCCGAAGCGGCGCAGGCGTTCAAGAATCCTGCCGTGAAAGGCGCCGCGCCGTTTGTGGAAACGCAAGGCATGCTGCTGCGCGACGATGCGCTGCGCCCCGCCATCGTGCGCGGCGTGCTGCCCGAGGAAGAGCCGAACGTCTCCGACGTGGCCGGCCAGACGCGCATGGGCAGCTTCAAGGCCCTGCAGCCGGGCACCTTCAATATCGTGCTGGGCATCGAACTTGCGCGCGCCCTGCGCGTCAACCTGGGCGAAAAAGTCACGCTGATGCTGGCGCAAGGCCAGGTCACGCCGGCCGGCGTGCTGCCGCGCATGCGCAGCTTCACCGTCAGCGGCATCTTCCAGGCGGGTCACAATGAATTCGACGCGGGTTTGGCCTTCATCAATATCGAAGACGGCCAGCGCTTGCTGCGCCTGGACGGCCCGTCCGGCCTGCGTTTGCGCCTGGCCGACATGAACCAGGCGCCGCAAGTGGCGGCGGAGCTGAAAAAATCCATGCCGGGCGACCTGTGGCTGCGCGACTGGTCCAAGCTGAACGCCAACTGGTTCGCCGCCGTGCAGACGGAAAAGCGCATGATGTTCATCATCCTGACCCTGATCATCGCGGTGGCCGCCTTCAACCTCGTCTCGACCCTGGTGATGACGGTGACGGACAAGCAGGCCGATATCGCGATTTTGCGCACCCTGGGCGCATCGCCCCGTTCCATCATGAAGATTTTCATGATCCAGGGCGCGCTGGTGGGCATCCTGGGCACCATCCTGGGCGTGGGCGGCGGCGTGCTGGTCGCCATGAACATCGACGTCATCGTGCCCTTCATCGAGCATCTGCTGGGCGTGCAGTTCCTCTCCAAGGACATTTACTTCATCAGCACCGTGCCGTCCGACCTGCGCTGGCCCGACGTCACCAAGATCGGCGTGCTGGCCGTGATCCTCGCCTTCCTGGCGACCCTGTACCCAAGCTGGTGGGCCGCCCGCGTGAAACCTGCGGAAGCCCTGCGCTATGAATAAACCACTGACTATGACCATGACCGATCTGAACAAACCTGCCTCCAATGGCGCTTCCGCCGATTCCGCCGTCCTCAGCTGCCGCGGCCTGGGCAAGACTTTCACGCAGGGCAGCTACAAGGTGCAGGTCCTGGCCGGCATCGACATCGACGTCCACCGCGGAGAGCGGGTCGCCATCGTCGGCGCTTCCGGCTCCGGCAAATCGACCCTGCTGCACCTGCTGGGCGGGCTCGATACGCCCACCAGCGGCAAGGTGACCCTGCTGGGCAAGGATTTCGCCACCCTCAGCGAAAAGGCGCGCGGCGACTTGCGCAACGCCTCGCTGGGCTTCGTCTACCAGTTCCATCACTTGCTGCCCGAGTTTTCCGCGCTGGACAACGTCGCCATGCCGCTGATGATACGGCGCATGAAGCGCGCGCCCGCCACCGAGCTGGCGCAGCAAATCCTCACGCGCGTGAACCTGGCCAAGCGCGTCACGCACACGCCGGGCGAATTGTCGGGCGGCGAGCGCCAGCGCGTGGCCCTGGCCCGCGCCCTCGTCACGCAGCCGGCCTGCGTGCTGGCCGATGAACCGACGGGCAACCTCGATCACGCCACGGCCGAACAGATTTTCGACCTGATGCTGGAATTGTCGCGCACCCTGGGTACGGCCTTCGTCATCGTCACGCACGATATCGAGCTGGCCAAGCGCTGCGACCGCGTGCTGCGCCTGACGGACGAAGGGCTGCAGCCGTACCAATACTAGGAATTCGCCATGTGGATCGACACGCACTGCCACCTCGACGCGCATGAATTCGGCAGCGAATCGCTGCAGGTGGCGGCGCGCGCGCAGCAGCAGGGCGTGGGCATGATCGTCATTCCCGCCGTCGAACGGGCCAATTTCAGCATCGTGCGCGATCTGGCGGCAACGGCGCCCAACGCCTGCTATGCCCTTGGTATACACCCGATCTACGTGCCGCACGCCACGGACGACGATTTGATCGCTCTGCGCGAGGCCGTGCAAGCCGCCATGGCCGACCCGAATTTCGTCGCCATCGGCGAAATCGGCCTCGATTTCTTCATCCCCATGCTGTGCGAACCGGCCATGAGAGTCAAGCAGGAGCATTTTTTGCGCGAGCAGCTGAAGATTGCCCGCGACTTCGACTTGCCCGTGCTGACCCACGTGCGCCGCTCGCAGGATATCGTCCTCAAACATGCGCGCCAGATCCGCCCGAACGGCGGCATCGCCCATGCGTTCAACGGCAGCTTCCAGCAGGCGCAAGGTTATATCGACCTCGGTTTCAAGCTGGGGTTTGGCGGCGCCATGACGTTTACGCGCGCGCTGCAGATACGCCGCATGGCGGCCGACCTGCCTTTGGAAGCCATCGTCCTGGAGACGGACGCGCCCGACATTTCCCCCAGCTGGAGCCACCCTGGCCGCAACAGCCCCGAAGAATTGCCGCGCATCGGCGCCGTGCTGGCCGAGCTGCGCGGCCTTGATATCGCGCAAGTGGCGCATGCCACCAGCGCCAACGCGCGCGCCGTGATGCCCCGATTACCCCTGATGGAGTGAGACCATGAACAAGAAAATGCTTGCGGGCGCCCTGGCAGCCTGTATGTCCACCGTGTTGGCGCCCGCCCAGGCGGCGACCGCCGCCCAGTGCGACGGCATGCCGCGCCTCGACGTCACCACGCCGGCCGGCTTTTGCGTGGCCGTGCTGGCCGACGGCCTGAAATTCCCGCGCGGCGTGCTGCCGCTGACGAATGGCGACATCGTCGTCACGGACATGGCGGGATGGGCGCCGAAACAGGGTAAATTGTGGCTGTTGCAGCCCAAGGCGGCCGGTGGCGGCTACGAACGCAAGCTGCTGCTCGACAAGCTCGATCGCCCGAACGGCATCGTGCAGGGACCGGACGGCATGGTCTACGTGGGCGAGGTGGGGCGCATCTTCCGCTTCGATTTGCGCGATCCGGCCCGCGCCATCACCGACGTGATCGGCGGCACGGCCAAGACGCCGCGCCTGCCGGGCCTCGGTTTGCACCTGCTGACGAACATGCGTTTCAGCCCCAAGGGCGACCTGTATGTGAACGTGGGGTCGAGTACCGACCATTGCGAGAACGATGGCAAGGCGCCCGATCCGGCCAAGGCTTGCCCCTCGGCGGAAGGCCTTGACGCGCTGGGCGCCATCCGCGAATACACGATGGCGTGGCCGGCCGGCACGGTGACGAGCTGGCGCACGCATGCGCGCGGCTTGCGCAATTCGATGGCGCTGGCCTTCCATCCGGCCACGGGCGAGCTGTGGCAGGCGGAAAATTCGCGCGACGCCATCCAGGCCGCCATGCCGCAGCTGAAAAGCGACGAAAACCTGCCGCATGAAGAACTCAATTTGATCAAGGCCGACCGGCACTATGGCTGGCCGTACTGCTACGACGACAATGTGGCCAGTCCCGAGTATCCGAAGACGGCTTGCGACGCCCAGTATGCGGCGCCGCAGCGCCTGCTGCCCGGCCACGCCGCGCCGCTGGGCATGACCTTTTACACGGCCAGCCGCTACCCGGCGTTGTACAAGAATAGCCTGATCATCGGCTACCACGGCTACCGCAGCAATGGCCACCGCCTGGTGGCCCTGCTGCCCGACAAGGCTGGCGCGCCACTGGGCAAGTCCGTCGAGTTGATCGGCAACTGGGAGCGCAAGGGCAAGCAGGGCAGGGGCGCGCCCGTCGACGTGAAGCAGGGGCAGGATGGCGATATCTATATGGCCGATGACCATAATGGGCTGGTGTTGAAACTGCATTACGAGGCGGGCAAACCGTAATGCATATCGCTTGACCTCGCTCAGTGCGGGGCCTGCCGCATCCTTCTACAATCGGCCTGAGGTTCCCTATCGTCCAGGGGCAACGGGAGGCCGGCGTGAAACCCGCATTCATCAATCTGCGTGAAAATTACTCGAGCGTGGCGGCCGTCGACCAGGCGGCCTTGTTCGGCGAAATCGGCTGGGAAGACTTGATCGGCAAGGACAGCTTTGCCAATACCTGCGCCATCCGCGTCAGCCTGGCCCTGATCAAGGCCGGCGTCCAGGTCCGGGGCCGCATGGCCATCCGCAAGGGGCCGTTCAAGGGCGCGCTGATCGAACCGGGTCAGGCCAAGCTGGCGCACATGCTGGCCAGCCCGTCGATGTTCGGCGCGCCCGAAAAATTCAGCCGGGATGCCGCCATGGCCGGCATCGGCCAGCGCCAGGGCCTGGTCGCCTTCTTCCGCATTCCCGGCTACCTGGGCGGCGCGGGCGGCCATATCGATATCCTGCTGCCGTCCATCGGCGTGAAGGTGTGCGGCACCGAATGCTACTGGGATTGTGGCGAGGTCTGGTTCTGGCCGCTCGGTTGAGGCTTATTTGAACTTCTTCGACCGTCCGCGCGAAGCCGCATTGTGTGCGCGCAGGATGGAGTCGACGCGCTCGGACGCATCGCGCGACAGGTTTTGCGCCACGGCGATATCGGGGAAGAATTCGGGCAGGCGGTAGCTGAGCCACGCATACGCGGAATAGTAGCGGCACGTGTCTTCCACCTGCTGCAGATTCTGCGTGTCGCCGCCGTACGCGTGCTGCCGCAAGGTAGACGTCTTGCCCTGCGACAGATTCTTCGCCCAGTGTTCCCACGCCGTTTGCAGGGACGGCACCTTGCTCGATATCGGCACCAGCGACAGGGTGAACTTGTCGGCCACGGACAGGGGCAGGGTGTCGAGCCAGATGGCGCGCTCCTTCTGGTCTTCCGTGATGCGGGGGAAGAAAAAGCCGTCCGGCACGTCGATATTGTGAATGAAGCGGCGCAGCAGTTTCGACAGCGACAGTTCGCCCGTCACCGACGAAATGCGGTGCAGGTGTTCCAGCGACGGCGCCACGGCAAAGCCGCTGGTGTTCAGCGGATGCAGTTTTTCCTTCAGCAGGGCGCGCATCACTTCATGCGTCTCGTTGTCGTAGCCGGCCACCAGTCCCTCTTCATGCACGCCGTAGCGGCCTGCGCGTCCGGCGATCTGGCGCGCCAGCGCGGCCGAAATCTCTTCCTCCTCGCGGCCATTGTATTTGACGCAGGTGGTCATGACGATGCGCGCGATCGGCATGTTCAGGCCCATCGCCAGCGCGTCCGTGCCGACGACGATATCGGCCGTGCCGTCGCGGAAGCGCTGCGCCTGCGCGCGCCGCACTTCCGGCGACAGGTTGCCGTACACAGTCGCCACCGACAACCCCGTTTCCGTGATCATGTCGCGCCACATCAGCACTTCGCGGCGCGAAAAGGCGATGACGGCGTCGCCGCGGCGCAGGTTGCGCACCTTGCGCACGGCCGTCGGCTCCATCGACAGGGGCGCCATGCGTTTCAAAACATGCACCTCCAGCGGGCAGTCCAGGCGCTCGGCCAGCGCTTCGATGGCGCGCCGGGCTTCGGGCGCCCCTACCAGGTAGACGGTGTGGGCGGGTGCGCCGCAGACGGCCGCCGTCCATGCGGCGCCCCGGTCCGGGTCGGCCAGCATCTGGATTTCATCGATGACGGCCACTTCGACGACGGTTTTCGTGTCCAGCATTTCCACCGTGCTGGCCACGTGCGTGGCGCCGTCGACGACCCTGCGTTCCTCGCCCGTGATCAGGCTCACGGCCAGCGGCTTGCCGTGCGGCGCGGCTTCCTGCAGGCGTTCATAGTTTTCCAGGGCCAGCAGGCGCAAGGGCGCCAGATAGATGCCGCTCTTGGCCTTGACCAGCGCTTCCATGGCGCGGTGCGTCTTGCCGGAATTCGTGGGCCCGAGCAGGGCGACAAAGCGGCGCGGCAGGCGGCGCGCCATCTCGAACGAGGCGGGATATTCGGCCAGGTTGATGCTCTGGCGCGTGCGCGCAGCATGCTGTTCTTCCTGCTGGCGCTCGATGGCGTGATTGAAACGCTGGCGGATGCGGTCGAACACCATGCCGGCCGGCTCCGACGTCTGCATGTCGGCCAGGGTGTGCAGGAAGACCATCGGGTCCGTGTCCACGTCCTCGCTCAAGCCCGCGATATCGGCGACGAAATCGATCACATGCTGGCGCAGCTCCTCGAAGACGGCCGCGCTGGCCCGTTCGCGCACCAGGGCCAGCTTGGTCTCGCGGTCCATCTTGCGCCACTTGGCCGGCCGCGCCAGCACGCCCTGGCTTGGTACCAGCGCATACGGCACCACCAGGTGGCCCGCCTTGACGACGCCGGAAAAGCGCACGAAGACGCGGCCTTCCATCTTGATGAGGCGGATATGCTCAGCCAGTTCCCCCAGTTCCGCGACCAGGGTGGCGTCGTTATTGTCTTCGCTGCTGTCGGAAATGTCGGTGGAAGTATCGGGAGGAAGTGCGGAGGAAGTCATGTCATGCCTGGGTGTTGAAGTAAGCGAGGCCGATTATACCGTGCGCAGGGTAAAGATTTTGTCCGGCGCGCGGTGTGGCCGCTGCAGCAGCGCTGATCTTGAAAGCGGTGATACCTGGGCTGGATAAGCTTCCGGCAAGCGTGGAAAACAGCGCTTCCACGGTATCGCGAATCAGGTTGCCTGGATGCGAAATGGGCAGGCGATATCTGACGGTTTGCGCTTGCCGGTTTTTGCCTATTGCGCTTATGTCCGGCTGAAAATTATAAAATATATTTTTATTAATAATGTTTAATTTTTTAATTTAATTGTGGAATCTAAATTATCTTAACATTGACAGTGACAGAGAGTCTGTTTCTATTAACGCATGGCGACGATATTTACATGGTGTGCAGATTGTTTTTTGCGGGGCAGGCTTGCACATATTCGCTTGCGTGCATCGGCAATAAATAAACGCCGCGTTGTTCCAATGGCGCCAGCGGCAGCCGGCGCGCCGATGACGGCCACCGAGACTGCAGATTTGAAATTCAACCTGGCGCACAGTGAGCGAACCGCGCCTGCAATGTTGATTGCATGAGCAATTGTGCAGCGGGGTGAAATGAATTGAATTATCTTGACAATTAATAATGGTGAGCTGATCATGGCCTCAGATTTTTCGAGGAAATTTTGGCATATTTTCAAAGACATCTGAAATCGACGGCGATATGCGGCATTATTTTCGCTGGCGGTCTTGCTATCGGCTGGGGCGTGCCGAATTTATATGAACGGCTGCAGCGTGCGTATGGCGAAAGGAATCGCAGCGCGTATTTTGCCGGCACCGCCACCAAGGCTGTTGTGTATGGCACGCAGACCTGTCCTTATTGCGCGAAAGGGCGCGCCTATCTCCAGGATTTCCACTTCGCGCTGACGCACAGCCAGCTAGCGATGAACCAGGACATACCTGTGTATGTGGCCCTGCGCCGGAGGATGGCGCGCGCAGGGATTCATCAGCCATCCGACTTGAGGAGAACACCATGAATAAAAAGCTCGCTGCGTTTCTTTTTGCGACTGGTCTCGGTTTAGCCGTGACTGCGACGCCAGCCTTTGCCAGCTGCTATAGCGCCTGCGCCGCCGAATGGCGGGCTTGCATTGCCAGCGGTACGTCTCAAGCCGAGTGCGGCGCCGAGCGGTCCGCCTGCCAGCAAGGCTGCAATTGACAGGAGAGCGCAGCCCGCCAGCGTAGCCTGTTGCCATCGACGCCAGCAAGCCATGGCGTCGATGGCAGTTCAGGCGGCACGCGCGCGTACCAGGCGCAGGCCCCAGCCGGTGGCGATCTTGCCATCGCCGTCTTGCAGCGGCGCCATGGCCTCCATGAGCACACTGCGCAGGCGCCGCCTGGCGCCGTCGTCCAGGCGGTCGATATCGTAGGTGTCAAGCAGGGCGGTCCACAATTCGCCCGGCGTGGGCGTCCATGGCACGTCGATATCGTCAAACGCGACGTCTGCGAAACCGGTATCGAGAAGTTCGCGCCAGCCCGCTTCCGATCCAGCCCGCCGGTCGCCGAAGCGCATGCTTGGCAGCGCGTCGCTGGCGATCGGCTTGAACACGCGCATGAAAACGTCGTTGACTTCTCCCAGCAAGAATGTCCGGCCGACGATAGCCGCAAACTGGCCAGCGGGACGCAGCACGCGGCGCATTTCGCGCACGACTTGTTCGATGTCGTCCATCAGCATCAGCGCCATGTGCGAGACGAGATAATCGACGCTGGCCGATGGCAGGTCCAGCGCCTGGGCGCGTCCCAGCAGCAGCCGCACGGAAGCGGGCAGGGCTGCGCCCGCGGCGGCCAGTTCCGCTTCGCTCATGTCGGCGCCGAGCAATTGTAGCCGGGGCTGCCGCCTGGCTGCCAGCAAACCCAGCAGATGGCCATCGCCGCAGGCCAGGTCGAGCACGCTCAATGGCATGTCCGCGCTTGGTATCAGGCTGGTCAGCACGTCGTAGGACGAGGCCCAGCCGCCGGTGCGGGAACTGGCCGGCAGATGGGCAAACGCGGCGCTGGTGACGCCCACTTGCCTTTGATGAAAGTCCTGCAAATAGGTTTCGGCCGCAGTCAGTGGTGTCATGCAAGGTTCGCAAGTCATGGCGCCTGAACGCCGGATGGTCATCTTAGCATGCGGAAAGTGTCGCCAGCGGTGGCGGCGGATGGCGTGCAGGGCCGCGTTTATCCGCGCCACCATTGCGCCAGATCAGATGGCAAATAGTGGGAAAGGGGCACAGTAGCTGAATCCCTTTCGCGTCGAGTTCCCATGCGCACCCTGATACTCGGCTTTGCCGCTGGCGCCGCCTGGTTGCAGACGCAGGCAAGCTTGCCGCCGCATGCGGGCGTGCTGCTGTGGGGGATCGCGGGCGCAGGGTGGGCGGCGAGTGTGACGCTGCGCCGTCACGTGCGTTGGCGTTCTGCTGTTGCGCTCGCCGCTGGCGTAGGACTGGGCTTTTATTGGGCGGCCTGGCTGGCCCAGGCCGCCATGGCACCGCAACTGGCGCTGGCCGATGAAGGGCAGGATATTGTTGTCACGGGCACCGTTGCCAGCCTGCCGTATCGCTTCGAGCAGGGCGTGCGTTTTAACTTTGCCGTGGAAAAGGCGGTTGGCGTGCAGGTTCCTCCCTTGATCGCCTTGTCCTGGTACGCGGGTTTTCGCGATGAGGTGACGAACGAGGTGGGCGACGTGCAGCCGGGCGAGCGCTGGCGCCTCACCGTGCGGCTGCAGCGTCCGCACGGCAATGCGAATCCCATGGGCTTCGACTACGAGGCGTGGATGCTGGAGCAGGGCGTGCGCGCCACGGGCTATGTGCGGCCGCAGCCGCGCGCCGATACGCCGAACGTGCGCCTGGCGGGCTTCGTGCCCGGCTTCGGCAACGTGGTGGAAGCGAGCCGCGCGGCCTTGCGCGCGCGCATACTGCGCAGCCTGGAAGATAGGCAGTATGCGGGCGTGATCGTGGCGCTGGTGGTGGGCGACCAGCGCGCCATTCCCCAGTCGGACTGGCAAGTATTCAACCGCACGGGCGTGAGCCACTTGGTCTCTATCTCGGGTTTGCACATCACCATGATCGCGGGACTGTTCGCCCTGGGTGCGGGCACGTTGTGGCGGCGCTCGTTTTTTACCGACTGGCAACTGCCCTTGCGGCTGCCGGCGCAAAAGGTGGCGGCGCTGGCCGGTGCGCTGGCGGCATTTGCCTATGTGCTGCTGGCAGGCTTCGGCGTGCCCGCGCAGCGCACCTTGTATATGTTGCTGGTGGTGGCGCTGGCCCTGTGGCTGGGGCGCATTACCAGCATCGGCCATATCCTGTGCCTGGCGCTGGGCGTGGTGGTGCTGCTCGACCCGTGGGCCGTGCTATGGCCTGGTTTCTGGCTGTCGTTCGGCGCCGTCGCCACCATGCTGTATGCGACGGCAGGCCGCACCACGGTGCCCTTGCCGCAGCAGGCGGGACGCTGGCGCCGCCTGCGCGCGGCCGTGGCGCTGGGTGCGCACACGCAGTATGTGGTGACGGTGGGGCTGGTACCGTTGACGATGCTGCTGTTTTCGCAAGTCTCACTGGTTTCTCCCGTCGCCAATGCGCTGGCTATTCCCGTCATCAGCCTGGTCGTCACGCCCCTGTCTCTGGCTGGCAGCCTGCTGCCCGCGCCCCTGTCCGATGGACTGTTGCTGCTGGCGCACGCCATCGTGCAGATGCTGGCACAGGTGCTGGACTGGCTGGGTGCGCGCCGCTTTGCCGTGTGGACGGCGCCCGCGCCGCCAATGTGGAGTTTTTTCTGGGCATTGTTTGGCACGGCATGGCTGCTGGCACCACGCGGATGGCCGCACCGCTGGGCGGGCATGCTGGGCTGGCTGCCGCTGCTGACGGCCTTGCCGTCCAGCCCGCCACCTGGCCAGATGTGGGTCACGGCCTTTGACGTGGGACAAGGCATGGCCGTGCTGGTGGAAACCCACGGCCACCGCCTGCTGTACGACACGGGTCCCGCCTACAGTCTCGATGCCGATGGCGCCAGCCGGGTCATCGTGCCTTACTTGCGCGCGCGCGGCATCGCCAGGCTGGACGGCGTGATCATTTCCCACAGCGACCTCGATCACGCGGGCGGCGCCGTATCCTTGCTGGAAAACGTGCAAGTCGGCTGGCTGGCCTCGTCCCTGTTCGACGGCCACCCGGCCGTCGAGGCACGGCGCCAAGCCCGGCTCCCGCATCTGCATTGCGTGGCGGGCCAGAGCTGGACCTGGGAAGGCGTGCATTTCGCCATGCTGCACCCGCTGCCCGCCAGTCACATGGACATCAGCTTGACGCCGAACGCCCGCAGCTGCACCGTGAAAATCACGGCGGGCAAGCACTCGATTCTGCTGGCCGGCGACATCGAAGCGGCGCAGGAAGCGCAATTGCTGGCGCGCTCGATGGAGGGCGAACTGGCGGCCGACGTGCTGCTGGCGCCGCACCACGGTAGCGGCACGTCTTCCACTCCGGCGTTTTTGAGCGCCGTGCATCCGACCCTGGCCATTTTCCAGGTGGGGCACAGAAACCGCTATAAACATCCGAAGGCGCAGGTGTATGCGCGCTATGGCGACATGGGCATTACCCGCTTGCGCACGGATGTGGAGGGGGCGGTGGTGCTGGCGTTTGGGGACAATATTGATGTGACGCAGTACCGCGCCAGCCGGCCGCGGTACTGGCATGGTATGTGAGTGGAATTAATGACTGGAGTCTTCTAAAACGTACTGTATGGCTTGTATAAATTCACAGTTTTAGGAGTTATTTTTTCGTCGGAATGCTTGGGCGGGCATTGTTGGTAGGTGTATTTTTGCAATATTTTTTGATAATTCTCATCCCTGCGCGCTATTGAATACACATAGGGAGATTTATGTTGCCCTTGTCAAAAAGTTGGATTTTTCCCTAACAATAAATTATCTATCTGTCGCATGCTTAATTTCTTTTTATGGTTCTTCATCAGTGAATTTTTCAATATGAGGCATCTAATGAAAAATTTTGCATAGCTTTCTTCGCAATTTTTGTATTCAAACTTTCTCCCGGTGCTCGAGGTAAATTTACTTATATTTTTTCGTGAATATTTGTCATATATGGGGTAGAGATCGGGTAGATGAAAATGCAGGTATTTTGACGAAAGCGAAACCTTTCCTATCTCCGCTGCTTGGCTGAGTACGCGTGAAAGATAGGCGTGCGGGGCCAATATTTTAGAGATGGCATTCAGATCGACGCTGGAAAATTCCAGAGAGATTGGAAGTTTTACCATCCTGGCTTCATTGATGAGAGCATCAAGTTCGCCATCCTTGATTATTTTTGAAATGGCCGTTGAAAATATGATATTGCTCTTCTTTTCTTTTTTCGAGGTCCGTTCTAGTGCTGCAGCATAAGTGCGTCCAATAATGGATAGCTTTGCATAGATAACACCAATATCAGTATGTTTCGGGGATTTTTTGCACATCTCATATAAAACATTGTTCAGGTAGTCATCTTTTTGAGGTGACGTGGCCTGGGCTATCATCGCATTGATAATATCCGAACTGTATTTTTTCATTGACGGCATAAGATTTATTATTTATTTAAATATTAATGCTATCAATATTGTTGATTTTCTGCAAGATTTTTTATGGGGAACTTAATGGTTGTACATGCGGTACACGTATTTCACGAAGAACTGACTGCTATTAAAAAGCAATAGTGGTGAAATGTCGCTATATCTGCATGCAGCCGACGAAGCGTGCGATAGCATATGAAGTGAAGAGTTTTTTTTGCACGCCTATTTTGAAAATAGACATCACGTTACGCGCTCATCCGGTATCTCCATCCCCCTTTTCTTTACATATTCGAGAAACAAACGCGCCCCCTTGGCCATGCGCGAGGTGCCGTACACGGCATGAATGCTGGGGTCCAGCTCCTTCGATGACGTCAGCCGGTACGCCGTGCAGACCCTGCGCAGGGTGCCGTTGGCCACGGCCGGTTCCGCCAGCCAGCTGGCCAGGCGCACGATGCCGGCGCCTTCCAAGGCCGCCTGGAAGGTGGCGATGCCGGAAGTGAAGCGGAAACGGGGCTGCACCTGGTAGCGCACGTTGCGTTCGCCGGAAACGAAATGCCAGTCGCGCAGGATGCGGGGGGCCGAATGCATGATGATGTCGTGGCCGGCCAGCTCTTCCGGTTCCCCGGGCGCACCCATGCGTTCTATATAGTCGGGCGAGGCGTACATGTAGCGGCGGTAATTCCACAGTGGGTAGCCGATCAGCTCGCTGGACTGGGGAAAGGCGCCGCGGATGGCGAAGTCCAGCTTTTCCTGGATAGGATCGATGGATTTATCGGAGAAATGGATGTCCACCGACACGTTCGGGTAGTCGCGCGAGAATTGCGCCACTACTTTCGGCAGAAAGCCCAGCGAGAGGATTTCCGGCGCCGACAGTCGTACCCAGCCTTGCGGCGAATTGCTCAATTCCGCCAATTGGTCTTCCGCCTCGGCCTGCGTTTCCAGCAAGTGCTTGGCCGACGCGTAATACGTTTCGCCAGCCGTCGTCAGGGTGAACTGCTTTTGCGTGCGCAGGATCAGCTCGGCGCCGATGGCGTCTTCGAGGAACTGGATGGCGCGCGTGACGGCCGACGGCGAGCGCCCCAGCATGCGCGCCGCGTGGATGAAGCTGCGCTTTTCCACCACGGTGCAAAAGGCGCGGATCTCCCACATCAGTTTCATCGACATCGCGTGACTCCCGGCAAAAGAGGCCAGTAGACCGCACGGGGCGCATTCCGTCAAGCGTTACGCCTGATTGCGTTTTCCGCAATATGAAGTTGCATCCGGAAAAATCCACGGCGCCTATACTGCCGCTGTCGCCCATTCCTTACTGCCTATCATGCTGACCATCTCGCTGCTGTGTTTATTTGCCTTCTTTGCCGGCCTGATCGATGCCGCCGTGGGCGGGGGCGGGCTGATACAGCTGCCGGCCCTGTTCAACCTGATGCCGAACATGGCCTCGACCTCCTTGCTGGGCACGAACAAGCTGGCGTCCGCCTGCGGCACCACGTTTGCCGCCCGCTCGTTTGTCGGCAAGGTGCACATCCCTTGGCTGCTGGTGCTGCCGGCCGTAGCCAGCGCCTTTGTCATGTCCTTCATCGGCGCGGCCGCCGTGTCGTATGTGCCGCAGCAGGTGGTGCGCCCCATGGTGCTGGTGTTGATCATCATCATGGCCATCTACACCTTCATCAAGAAGGATTTCGGCACGACGCGCGAAGCGCGCCCCATCGGGCCGCGCGAACGCATTCTCGCCATCGTCATCGGCGGCGCCATCGGCTTCTATGACGGCCTGTTCGGGCCGGGCACGGGCAGTTTCCTGATTTTCCTGTTCATCCGCGTCTTCGGCTTCGACTTCATCCTCGCTTCGGCCTGCTCGAAACTGGTGAATATCGCCACCAACGTGGCTGCGCTGGCCTTCTTCATTCCCGCCGGTCACGTGGTGTATGCCGTGGCTGCACCGATGGCTGTGTGCAACATCCTGGGCGCCCTGACGGGCACCTGGATCGCCGTGCGCCGCGGCGCCGCCTTCGTGCGCATCCTATTCCTCGTGCTGCTGGTGCTGCTGATCGTTAAATTGTCCTACGACATTTTCTTCAAGTAAGTTTCTGAACGACAACAAGCCATGAAAACCATCCAGGGCGTGCTGTGGGACAACGATGGCGTGCTGGTCAACACCGAGCAGCTGTTTTACGAAAGCAACCGCGACTTGCTCTTGCCCTACGGCATAGACCTGACGCCGAAGCAATTCTTTGACTGGTTCCTGGACAATAACTATGGCGCCTGGCATGTGCTGCTGGGGCAGGGCCATGAGATCGAGCTGGTCGAGCGCTTGCGGGCCGAGCGCACCGCGCTGTTCGCGCAGCGCCTGCGCCAGGCGCGCCAGCTGGCCATGCCCGGCATCGGGCAAGTGCTGGCGGCGCTGCGCCCGCACGTGGCCATGGGCGTGGTCACCAGTGCCTACGAGCAGCATTTCCGGATCAGCCATGCGGCCACGGGCTTGTTGCGCCACTTCGATTTCGTGCTCACGCGTGAAATGTATGGGGAAAGCAAGCCGGCGCCCGACGGCTACCAGCTGGGCTTGCAGCGCCTGGGCCTGGCCGCCGCCGACTGCGTGGCCGTGGAAGACTCGCCGCGCGGCTTGCGCGCCGCCAATGCGGCCGGACTGGAATGCATCGTCGTGCGCAATCCCATGAACCGTCACCACGCGTTCGACGATGCTTTTTGCGTCGTGGATTCCAACGCCGAGCTGGGCGAAGTGCTGGCGGCGTTCGTGCCCGGCATGGCCCATGCGCCCCGGCAATTAGAGTCCTTCCTCTGATACGTCTTGCCGGCATGCCATTACAATTGTTTATCGCATTCACCGGCACCGACCCACGATGACCCTCCCGCAACTGCACTTTGCCCATGCCAACAGTTATCCAGCCGGCACTTACCGCAAGCTGTTTGGCTTGCTGGGACAGCATTACACCGTGCAGGCGCTCGACATGCATGCGCACGATCCCGAATACCCCGTCAGCACGGGCTGGCCCGAGCTGGTGCGCGAGTATATCGACGACCTGGAGCGCCGCTACAGCGCGCCCGTGATCCTCGTCGGCCATTCGTTGGGCGGCATGCTCAGCGTCATGGTGGCCAAGCAGCGTCCCGACCTGGTGCGCTGCGTGGTCTTGCTCGATTCGCCCGTGGTGGCGGGCTGGCGCGCCTTGCTGGTGCGGCTGGCGCGCAACACGGCACTGGGCGAGCGTTACTCTCCCGCCCGTTTTTCCGCCCGGCGGCGCAAGCTGTGGCCCGATGCGCAAGCTGCGTATGAGCATTTTGCCGCCAAGGACATGTTCGCCATCTGGGCGCCGCAAGTCTTGCGCGATTACATCGACAGCGGCCTGGCGCCGCATCCGGACGGGGTGCAGCTGCGCTTTACGCGCGAAGTGGAGACGCAGGTCTACCGCAGCTTGCCGCACCACATCGGCGGTCTCGTTAAGGACGGATTTCCAGTGCCCATCGGTTTTATCGGCGGCACGGAATCGGTGGAATGCCGCCAGGCGGGCTTGACGGCCACGCGCAAGCTGGTCGGCAAATTTTTCCGCCAGGTGCCGGGCGGGCATCTGTTTCCCATGGAAAACCCGGAACTGACGGCGCAAGTGGTGCGCGAGATGATCACCTCGCTGTTGGCTAAACACTAGCCGACTGGCAAGGATTTTCAGCGGGCAAGGGCCAAAAGTGGCGGATTTTCGCGTAAAATCCTGCCATCCGGGCCACGCCTGCAGCAGGCGTGCGGCCCCAGCCATTCCGATATTCTAGAAAGATACCCCTGCGATGACGATTAAAAGCGATAAATGGATACGCCGCATGGCGGAAACAACGGGCATGATCGAGCCGTTCGAACCGGGCCAGGTCAAGGAACGCGACGGCAACCGCATCGTTTCCTACGGCACGTCCAGCTATGGCTATGACATCCGTTGCGCCGACGAGTTCAAGTTGTTCACCAACATCAATACCACCATCGTCGATCCGAAGGATTTCGACGCGAACAATTTCGTCGACGTGTCCGGCAAGGGCTATTGCATCATCCCGCCGAACTCGTTCGCGCTGGCCCGTACCGTCGAGTATTTCCGCATTCCCCGCAACGTGCTGACGATTTGCCTGGGCAAGAGCACCTATGCGCGCTGCGGCATCATCGTCAACGTCACCCCGTTCGAACCGGAGTGGGAAGGCTATGTGACCCTGGAGTTTTCCAACACGACACCGCTGCCGGCGAAAATCTATGCCAACGAAGGCGTGGCGCAAGTGCTGTTCTTCGAGTCAGATGAAGTGTGCGAAACGTCGTACAAGGACCGCGGCGGCAAGTACCAGGGCCAGGTCGGCGTAACCTTACCCAAGACCTGATTGCGGTGAAGGGAGGGGCGCCAGCCGTCTTTACCTGTCTTTACCTGTCTTTACACCTGCGGCACTACATCCGCGCCCATGCCTGCCGTTAACCTTGGTATCGAAACACTGAGGAGGCATCATGGTAGCGGCAATCGGTTCAGGCAGCGCGGTCAGCGCGGCCGGTAGCGCCAGTTCGGGCAGCAGTTCGCAGATCGCGGCGCTGCAAAAGCAGATCACGGCGGCGCAAAAGCAGTTGACGGAGTCGCAGAAGGGCGAGCAGACGGAGGCGTCGCAAAAGCTGCAACAGCAACTGGCGCAGCAAATCCAGGCCTTGCAGGCGCAAATTGCCCAGTTGCAAGCTGCCGCCGCGCAGAAGGCGGCGCAGCAAGATGCTCAGCCGGTCAGCAGCGCCGATACGGCGACGAGCCCGGCCAAATCGACCTCGTCCACCCTGGGCAGCATCATCGATACGCAGGCGTAACAGCATTCTCCGCGCGTAAAAGACGCCAGGCTCGCCGACAGGTCAGCCTGGCGTTTTGACGGGCAACAACATTTCCACGCACAGTCCGCCACCGCTGCGCAAGCTGGCCCCGATGCGGCCGCCATGGGCGTTGATGACGTGTTGGGCGATGGCCAGGCCCAGGCCATGGCCGTCCGTGCTGTGCTGGGTATTGGCGGCGCGGAAGAACGGTTCAAAAATGCGGGCCAGGTCGGCGCTGGCCACGCCGGGTCCCCGGTCCAGCACGGCGATGCGCAAGCAATCATGCTGGCGCGACAGCTCGACATCGACCGTGCCGCCGTCGGGGCTGTGCTTGACAGCATTGCGCACCACGTTTTCCACGGCGCGCGCCAGCAGCTCGGGCTGGCCCGTGACGCTGGCGTCGGCCATGGCCGCGTCGACCGTCAGGTCGATGCCCATCAGGCGCGCCCTGGCTTCATAGCGGGCGTCGTCCACGATGTCGTGCACGAGGTCGGCGATGCCGACGTCTTCGCTGTGTGCGTGCCCCGCGCCCGCTTGCACGGCGCCCGCTTCCAGCCGCGACAGGGTCAGCAGTTCACCGATCAGTTTATCCATGCGCTCGCTTTCGCGTTCGATGCGCTGCATCGAGGCGGCCATCTTTTCCGGCTGCTGGTGCGCCAGGCCGATGGCGGCCTGCAAGCGCGCCAGCGGCGAGCGCAGTTCATGCGAGACATCATGCAGCAAGCGCCTCTGGCTGTCCATGAGGCTGCGCAAACGGCCCGTCATGCGGTCGAAATCGCGTCCCAGGTCCGTCAATTCATCGCCGCGCTTGCCGCTGGCGTGAAAGCGCGGCGCCAGGTTGCCGTGCGAGGCGGCCTCGAACGCCTGGCGCAGGTCGCGGATGGGGCGCGCAAAATACCAGGCCAGCAAAAAGGCGAACAGCAGGCTGGCGGCGATGGCGGCGGCCAGGGGAATGAAGGTGCGGTAGGGGCTGTCCATGCGCGGGCCGGGCGGCATGCCGCGGCCGAATTCGCCGCGTGGCGGCGGGGCGCCCGCTTCGCTGGGGCGTGGACCGGGTCCCATGGCGCGCGGGCCGCTCAGGGTGACGGCGTTGAGCGTGTCGCGCGCGGCGCCCGCCTCGGCATTGCGGAAGCGTTCGGACGAGGGCAGGAACAGCAGGTAGCGCTTGCCGTCGCTGCCGGCCACGTCGCGCACGACGGGATGGGCCTGGCTTTGTTGCAGCATGGCGCGTGCCTTGGCCAGCATGGCGGGATGCACCGCGCGGCCCATCAATTCTTGCCCTTTGGTATCGACGGCAAACACGCGCATGCGTTCGAGTTTGCCCAGGAATTGCCGCAAGGCCTGGCTGCCGCCCGCTTCCACGGTGGCGCTGGCGGCCTCGATGATCATTTGCGCGGGCGGGCTGGTGTCGATGTCGAGGGCCCGTTCCTGCTGCGCGGCCCGGTTTTTCAGCCAGAAGGTGCCGCCGATGCCGATGGTGGCCGTCACTTGCGCCAGCATGATGCACAGAAAAAACTTCCAGAACAGACGGCCCACGCTTACTCCTTGATCAGCTGGTAGCCGAGACGGTACACGGTTTGCAGGCAGGAACGGCCATCGGCCAGGCTGCCCAGCTTGCGGCGCAGGCTGCTCAAGTGCACGTCGATATTGCGGTCGAAGCGGGCCATGGGCCGGCCCAGGCCCAGTTCGGACAGCTGATTCTTGCTCACGGGCTTGCCTGCATGGCGCACCAGCACTTCCAGCAGGTTGAATTCCGTGCTCGTCAGCTCCAGGTGCGCGCCGGCCCAGGCAACGCGGCGCTGCTCCGGCCACATCGTCAGTTGTCCCACGCTCAGCGGCGCCAGGCCCGACGTGTCCTGCGGTGCCGCTTGCGCACGGCGCAGGATGGCGCGGATGCGCGCCGTCAGCTCGCGCGGCGTGCACGGTTTTGTCACGTAATCGTCGGCGCCCAGCTCCAGGCCCACGATGCGGTCCGTATCGTCGCCGCGCGCCGTCAGCATCAGGATGGGCAGGTTGCTGCCGGCGCGGATGCGGCGCAGGGTTTCCAGGCCATTCATGCGCGGCATCATGACGTCGAGGATGGCGATGGCGTACAGGCCCGTCAGCGCCTCGGCCGCGCCGCTTTCGCCATCATGCACGGCGCGGGCGTCAAAACCTTCCTGCGTCAGGTATTCCTGGAACATGCCGACCAGTTCCACGTCGTCATCGATTAACAAAACCTTGCTCATGCCTGTGCTTTTTTCGGGTGAATATCGCCCGATGATAGCAGTCAAAGGGGGCCGTTCAGGGCGGTTTTACCCGCTTTTACATACGTCCGCTTACATTTGCGCACCTTCCTTTACACGCTTTTACGCCGCCCTAACGTTGCTTTACATGCCAGACGCCCACAATCAGGGCTGATCGCCACGAAAGGAAAGCCCGATGAAATACCTGAGTATTGCCGTATCCCTGTTGCTGCTGTCCGCCTGCAGCATGCCGCTGCTGGCGCTGGCTCAGCAAGAAGCTGCGCCGGACGGCCCGCCAGCGCGCGCCCTGGAAGGGCCGCCGCCCGGCCTGCTTCACGGACCCGGCGGACCTGGCGGACCCGGTGCGCCAGGCTTGCCGCCATTCCTGCGCGGCATCGACTTGAGCGAAGCGCAGCAAGACAAGATTTTCGCCGCCACCTACGCCCAGGCGCCCTTGCTGCGGGAACAGGAAAAGATCGCCTTCAAGGCCCATGCGCAGCTGCGCGCGCTGGCCGCCTCCAGCGCCTACGACGATGCGAAGGCCAGCGCGCTGGCCAGCACGGCGGCGCAAGCCATGGCGCAGATCAGCTTGCAGCAGGCACGGCTGGAGCAGCAATTGCTGGCCGTGCTGACGCCGGAACAGCGCAAGCAGGCGCAGCAGCGGGGCGACAGCCGCCCCGGCCCGCGCCGTCCCCAATAAGCACAGGAGAGTGAGATGAGCATCAGTGCCTTGAGTTCGACCAGCGCCGCCAGCCAGCTGAGCGCGTTCAGCCGCCTGGGCGGCGGCAGCAATACCGGCAGTACCAGCGGCGCGGGCGGCACGCGGCCGTCCAAACCCGACGATGGCGCATTTCTCGACGCTATTTCCAGCGCCTTGTCATCGATCGGCGTGACGGTCGATGCCAGCGATGGCGATAGCGCGACGGACGGCGCCAGCGCCGCCGGCAGCGGCGACGCGGGCCAGGCGCTGGGCGCCTTCCTGCACCAGCTGATGGGCAGCCTGCATGCGCAGAGCGGTGGCAGTGCCGGCGGGCAAGAAGAGGGGGCAGAGCCGCCTTCGGGGCCGCCACCCGGCGGTGGCGCGCGCGGCGGCCCCGGCAATATCGAGTCGGATTTGCAAAGCCTGCTGCAAAAACTCTCGTCATCCGGCAGCGATGGCAGCGACAGCGCGCAGAGCGCGGACAGCAGCGTGACGGACTTGCAGTCCAGCTTTGCCAGCCTGCTCAGCGCGCTGGGCGGCGATGAGGGCGGCACGAGCAGCAGCAAACTGAGCAGTTTCCTGCAGGCATTGTCGGGCAGCCTGGGCGCGGCGAGCGCGGGCGGCAGCCTGTCCGCCAGCGGCAACCTGGTCGATACAACGGCTTGAGCCATGGAACGCAAGCTCGCCATCGCTGCCAGGAAGGCGCTCGCGCAACGGGCCACGCAGGCGCTGTTCCTGTGCGCCAGCCTGAGCCCTGCCTTGGCGAGCTTGCCCTACTTGATGGAATATATATGGACTTACATGATCACGGTCTGGCATCCGACCTCGAAATGATGCGGCAACAGGCGGCCGAACGGCGCCAAGTCCTGCGCTGGCTGCTGGCGGGCGCCGCCACCTTGCCGTTGATGAGCTGCGGCGGCGGTTCGGACGCCGGCGGCACGGCCGCGAGCGGCGCCGTCACGGGCACGTCCGGCGGCGCCGGCAGCGTCACGATACCGGCCGCGGGCGCCTGCACGGTGATTCCCGAGGAAACGGGCGGGCCGTATCCGGCCGATGGCACGAACACGAATGGCGGCAGCATCATCAACGTGCTGAACCAGTCGGGCGTGGTGCGCAGCGATATCCGCGCCAGTTTCAATGGCGCCACGGGCGTGGCGGCAGGCGTGCCCTTGACCATCAATTTGCAGTTGCTCAACGCCAGCGGCGGCTGCGCCAGCCTGGCCGGCTACGCCGTGTATTTATGGCATTGCGACCGCGACGGTCTGTATTCGCTGTATTCGAGCGGCGTGACGGCGCAAAATTATTTGCGCGGCGTGCAGGAAACGGACAGCGCGGGCAAGCTGGCGTTCACGACCATCTTTCCCGGCTGCTACGCGGGACGCATGCCGCACGTGCATTTCGAGGTGTATCCCAGCCTGGCCAAGGCGGCCAGCGCCGCGAACCGCATCAAGACGTCGCAGTTCACGTTCCCGATGGCAACGCTGAACGAGGCTTACACGGCCAGCGGCTACACGGCCAGCGTGCGCAACCTGGCGCAGATCAGCTATGCCACCGACAATGTCTTTGCCGACGGCACCAGCTTGCAGATGGCGACGGTGACGGGCAATGCCACCGATGGTTATGTCGTCACCCTGACGGTGGCCGTGAACGGTTAAGTTGCCGTCATGAAACCCAGGTCGCGCCGGCTGAAGTTGCCGATGTTCGGGAACACGTCGGCCAGCTGGCCGTCTGCCACGCCGAACCATTTGGCCAGGGTGGCGCCATACTGGTCGACGGAGATGGTCGGCAGCAGGGAGCCGGAACCCACGTCCAGCTCATGGCCCAGGCCCGTGGCGGGGAAGGCGCCGTAGATGTCGCGGCCCTTCACGGCGCCGCCCACGACAAAGTGGTGCGCGCCCCAGCCGTGATCCGTGCCGTCGCCGTTGCTGCTGAAGGTGCGGCCGAAGTCCGACGCCGTAAACGTCGTCACCTGGCGCCGCACGTCGGCGCCTTGCAGGGTGGCCAGGGTCGCGTCGAAATACGCGAGCGCGTGCGCCAGGCGCGCCATCAGGTCGCCGTGCAATTCCTTCTGGCGGTCATGCGTGTCGAAGCTGCCCAGGGTCACATAGAACACTTGCCGTTTCGCCCCCAGGGGACCGCGCCCGCCGATGATGCGCGCCACCGTCTGCAATTGCACGGCCAGCTGGTTGACGCTGGACGCGCCCGTGTTCGGATTGATGTAGGGCGGCGGATTGGGCACGCCGCCCGCGCCGGCCGCCAGCATGGCGCCGCTCAGCACGCTCTGGCTGGAAATGGCGCGCTGCACCGTCGCCACGTGTTCTTGCTCCATCATGTCGTCGCCCGCCGTGCTGATGATGTCGCGCAAGGCGGTCTCGCCCTCGGTGGTGCCGAACAGGTAGCCGCCGCCGATATTGCGGATCGGCACGGCGCCTGCCTGGCCCACCTGGAACTGGCGCACCTGGCGCCCGCTGAGGAACAGCGCGTTTGACGCGGCCGAGATGGCCGTAAACGTCGCATTCGCGTTGCCCGTGCCGAGCAGGTCGCCCAGGCGTCCGCCCCAGCCGATGCTGGCGCCTTCCGGCAAGCCCGATTGCCAGGTCGATTGCTGGTCGTTATGCGAAAACAGTTTCGGCGGCAGCGCCACATTGCCCGCCTTGTATTGCGCCAGGGTCAGGGGCTGGATCAGGGTGCCCACATTGGCAACGATGGCGGCGCGGCCGCCGTCGAACAGGTCTTTCACGGGAGCGAGGGCGGGGTGCAGGGCAAAGCTGCGGCCCGTTTGCGCCGTGGCGGGCGTGATCGGCAGCACGCCGCCCGTTTCGCCGACGCCGGGCAGGTGGATCGAATCGTTGCTGCCCGTGTTGCGCAGGCGCAGGTATTCGCTCCACGATGGCGTGTCCGTGGCCAGCACCGTGTTGAAGGAATCGTTGCCGCCGGTCATGAACAGGCAGACGAGGGCCTTGTAGTCGTCGGCGGACTGGGCCGCAGCCTGGCCCATGGCGGCCAGGTTGAGGGCGAATGGCGTGGCCGCGCTGCCGGCCAGGCCCAGCATGGAGCCGAGGAAGCGGCGGCGCGAGAAGTGAGAGGTGATGGTCATGCTGCTTCCTTATTTTTGAACCAGGTATTCAGGCGAGGCCATGGCCAGGAAAATGGCCAGGTGCACGCGGTAGGTTTTTGCCGTCGTCACTTGCGCGGCATTGCTGCCGTTGGCGGCGGGAATCGCGATGCTCGTGACGGCCGCCAGGATCTTGCCGCGCAGCCGGGACGACATATTGCCGGACATTAACAGTAAGTTGACCCGGTCCAGCAAGGCGGCGGGCTGGTCGGCCAGGGCCACTTCGGCCGAGTAGTCGGCTTGCACGGCGCTGTTTTCCGCCACGCCGCCGCGGATGGCGTCCTGCATGAAGTTCAGGTAACCGGTGACGGATGGCTCCGATGTGATCTGCATTTCCGGCGCCACCAGGCCCGCCGTCGCCAGCGCCGAATTGGGCGGCACGTACGAGGGGCGGAAGTAGTTGAAGACGGATGGCGCGTTCATGGGATTCTGCCCCAGTCCCGACAGCGGATCGCTCAGGTAATAGATGCGGTACTGCAAGGCCGCATCCTTGGCGTGAAAGGCGCGCATCCAGTTGCCCAGACGCACAAGCGGTTCGCGCAATTTGCCCGTGCGCAGGCTGCTGCCGGCTGGCGCCAGCGCGTCGGGGTCGAGCAGCACGGCGCGGATCACGGCCTGCATGTCGCCGCGCACGCCCGAACCATTGTTGGCGAAGGCGGCCGCAACCCTGCCCACATAGGCCGGGCTGGGGTTGCTGGTCACCAGGCGCTGGATCAGCTGGCGGCCGAAGAAGGGGCCGGCATTCGGATGGTTGAACAGGGTGTCGAGGGCCAGCGCCATGTCCGCTTCACCGCCGGCGGCGCCCGCCGCGCTCACGCCCAGGAAACGCTTTTCGCTGGTGGAGTGGTACGCCGCATAGTTCTGCATCGGTTTCCAGTCGCGGTCCGGATCGGCCACGCTGCCAAAGAAACGGTTCGCGCCCTGGTCCGGGCCGGCCCAGCTCCAGCCCGTAAACACTTTCGCCAGGCCGCCCACATCGTCGCGCGTGTAGGTGTCGATGGGCTTGCCGCCGGACAATTTCAATGAACCATCCGCATTCAGCTGGTACAGGCCGATGGTAAACAGCTGCATCACTTCGCGCGCGAAATTCTCGTCGGGTGTACGCGTGGCCGATTCCTTCTGGTTGCGCAGGTGCGACAGGTACAGCCCCATCATCGGATGGGTGGCCACGCCCTGCAGCAGGGTGCGGAAGTTGCCGAACGCATGTTGCCCCAGCATATCGTAATAGCTGGCGACGCCCCGCGTTTGCGTCCATACGCTCTCGTTTTGCGTGGACACGACGAAGATTTCCGACAGGGCAAAGGCCACGCGCTGGCGCAACTGGTCGTCGCCGCGCACGGCTTGCTGCCAGAACGACTCGTAAAAGTCGTTCGGCACGGCCTTGGTGGCCGCCGCGCCCGCAACGGGATACTTGGCGTCGATATATTTGCGGTGCAAGGTTTGCGGCTTGGAAAACTGCGCGCGGAACCAGGCGTCGCTGTCGCTGGCGGCGAGGGCGTCGATGGCCGCCATGTCCGGCCCGAACGTGGCGCGGCCCAGGAAGCGCGACGCTTCCGCGCGCGTGAAGGTGGCGGTCTGGTTGGCCGGGGGCGTGGTCAGGGGCGGTGGCGGGATGGTGTCGCCCGGCTTGGTGCCGGGGTTGGCCGGATCGCCGGGGACCGTGGTGGTCGGCGGCACGACCGATATGTCCGGGTTATGGCTGGCGCCGGTCTTGCTGTCGCCGCCACCGCCGCAGGCGGCAAGCAGGCTGAGTAATGTGATGGCCAACAAACGGCGCAAGGTAGGGTCTATCATTTAGTTTCTTTCAGGCAATCAAATTCTGGCCCGTTAATTGTAGGGCTTGCCTACCAAAATCCTGTTTCCAATTAACTATTTACGTGTTGGCCACGTTTACTTTTATCGTCCGTTGGCGTGGTGTTGACGGTGTTTTTGGCGGGGTAGAGCGAAGTTTTCTTTTTGAAAATGAAAAATATTTTTTGCCGATAGCGAGCACTGTGGCGGATAGGCGACGTAATCATTCCTGCCAATTAAGCTTGTTTGAAAGCTCATCTTGACAACGAAACCCGCTTCGCCGGAAACCATGGTTTTTACGCTATCGGCGAAACGCCGTTCGCCATCCTGTCCCATTCTTCCCCTGCGCCGGACTGGCATGGCCCTTGCGTCAGGGAGGCATGGGCCACCCGCCCGCCTTCCACCGGAGCCTGTCATGACCAGCCGCCTGCTCGCCTATCGTCCCGAAATGGAATTGCCTGAAGCGCCGGGCATGCTGCCGCTCCAGGAAGATGCGCTGGCGCTGGCGGCGCAGTTGCTGGAATTGCAGAGGCCGGCCCAATTCGATGCTTTCCTGGCGCACCAGCTGGGCGCCACCGCGGCGGGCCAGCAAGTGCGCGGCACGCCGCTGGAAGGGCCACTGCGCCAGTTGCTGGGCAAGGTGGTGGCGCCCTTGCTGCCCCTGCATGGTGGCTCGCCGCAGGCGCTCAAGCGGCGCGCTGCGGCCATCTTCGGCATGGAACTGGAAGGATTGAGCCCGGAAGACAAGGAATTCGAACTGGCGCGCCAGGTCGTGCACCTGATCGATGCCGTCAACACGGCGCTGGTGCAGGACGGCGTCCTGGGCGCGCGCGACCCCAGGACGTGGGTGGACGCGGCCCTGCTGCAAGTGGCACGCCGCGTGGCGCCAGGCTTGCTCAGGCAGGCGGCGCAAACGCCGGGACGGGATGCTGGCCATTGGCGCCGCGAGGGCGGGCACATCGTCGTGCTCGATTGTTAGCCGGGCGGCTGCTGCGTCCGGCACTGTTATGTCAACCGAGGTGCTAACTTTGAGGAGTTCATCATGCATGACTTGGATCGTACTACCCTGGAATACGGACAGGAAATGTCCGGCTTTGAAGCGGAACAGTTCGAGTTTGGCCAGGGCGAGTGGAGCGGCGAGGGCGGCGCGAGCGCCATGTTTTCCGAGGCCGAGGAGATGGAACTGGCGAATGAACTGTTGTCTGTCAGCAATGAAGCCGAACTGGAACAGTTTCTCGGCAATTTCCTGCGCAAGGCCGCCTCCGTGGCGGGCGGCATCATCAAGTCGCCCGTGGGACAAGCGATCGGCGGCGTGCTCAAGGGCGTGGCGAAGAAGGCCATTCCCCTGGCGGGCGGCGCCATCGGCGGCTATTTCGGCGGTCCGCTGGGCGCCAAGATCGGCAGCGGCCTGGCCTCGGCCGCCGGCAGCGCCCTGGGGCTGGAAGCGGAAGCGTCGTCGAACGAAGACCGCGAATTCGAGGGCGCCAAGCAGTTCGTGCGCCTGGCGGCCGATACCGTCAACCGCGCCGCGCAAGCGCGCGGCAATGGCGACCCGCGCGCCATCGCCCAGGCGGCGGCCAGCGCGGCGGCGCGCCAGTTCGCGCCAGGCCTGCTGGGCCGGCCGGGCGGCCAGGTCGCCACGCAGAACGGCAGCGGCCCAGCTGCGGGGGGCGTGGCGCCGGCCGGCGTGCGCAGCGGCGCCGGCATGCGGCCATCCAGCGGCCGCTGGGCGCGCCAGGGCCACAAGATCGTCCTGTACGGCGTGTGACATCATGGCCATCGGCGCTTATGCAGCCTGGATGCTGGAGCAGGAGGCGCGCTCGCTGCTGACGCGGCTGGCGCGGCTGGAACCGTTTGCGCTGATCGAGCCGACGGTGCTGGCGGCGTCCCTGATGCCCAGCGCCCAGTCGGCCATCGAAAGCCAGCTGGTGCAGGGCCGGCGCGCCTTGCGGCGCATGGTGGCCCAGTTCCAGTGGTGGCTGCGGCGCGAGCACGCCGATGGCGCCAGCATGGCCACGGCTGCCGAGGCCCAGCGCCGCTTCACTTTCCTGCGCCTGAAGTTCAATGCCGCGCTGACCCAGTTCGACCTGTTCAACGAAGTCATCACCCAGCGCAGCGAGCACAAGACGGGCGTGTGGCTGGCCGGCCTCGATATTGTTGCCGCCGATGCGCTGGCGCTGCCCAGCGATGTCTACCAGGCGCCGCCCGTGATCTGCTACCTGGACCGGGGACCGGGCGCGGCCATCCGCCGCGCGCGCACGCGCCTGCCGGGCGGCGGCGACAATCCCGTCGCCATCATCCGCCTGCCGCGCGAACGCATGATCGGCAGCGGCATCGCCTCGTCGCTGGTGCACGAGATCGGCCACCAGGGCGCGGCGCTGCTGGACCTGGTGGCATCCTTGCGGCCAGTGCTGCAAGCCATGCAGCACGGCGGCAGCGGTCTGGTTCACGTGTGGCAGTTGTGGGAGCGGTGGATTTCCGAGATCGTGGCCGACTTCTGGTCGCTGGCGCGGGTCGGCGTGGCCGCCACCCTGGGCCTGATCGGCGTGGTCAGCCTGCCGCGCGTGTTTGTCTTCCGCCTGAATATCGACGATCCCCATCCGGTGCCATGGCTGCGGGTGCGCCTGAGCTGCGCCATGGGACGGGCCTTGTATCCGCATCCGCAGTGGGACCGCCTGGAGCAGCTGTGGCTATCGTACTACCCGCTGGCCGGCTTGCCGCCGGCCCGGCAGCGGCTGCTGGAACAGTTGCAGGCCAGCATGGACGCCCTGGTGGGCTTGCTGGTGCAGCACCGGCCGCCGGCCTTGCGCGGCGGCTCGCTGGTCGAAGCCATGGCCGTGCACACGCGCCAGCCGGCCATGCTGGCGCAGCTGTTTCGCAGCTGGACCCTGGCGCCGGCGCAGATGTACCAGGCGACGCCTACCCTGGTGTTCGCCGTGCTGGGCCAGGCGCGCGCCAGCGCCACCTTGAGCCCGGAAGACGAAAGCGAGCTGCTGGGGCGTTTGCTGACCCACTGGGCCCTGCGCAGCACCCTGGACACGTCGGAGCTGTGCGCGGATGTCGTGCGGCATGGCCGCCGGTCCGGCAGGCCGTTTGATTATCCATTGAGGAGAATGACATGAGCAGCAAGATGAGCAGCAATATGGGTGGCAAGATGGGCAGCAGGAGCGGGGCGGCGGGCCAGGCGGGGCCGAAACAGCAGGGCGGCAGCATCGTCGTCACCGTGCACGAGCAGGACAGCGGGGCCATGGTCGTCAATGCCGCGATCAGCCTGTACCGGGGCGCCGAGGCCGACTGCCATGATTTCAATGCCGCCGCCTGGCAAGCCGACCCTGCCATGCTGGTGGGCGTGCGCTGGACGGATGGCCGTGGCGGCACCGTGTTTGCCGACCTGGCGACGGGCAGCTACGTGGGCGTGTATGGCAATTTCCCCGCCACGGCGCCCCACTGCGTGACGGTGCAGGCCGGCTGCAGCGCCGTGCTGTGCTTCAAGCCGCAGCTCAACCCGCAGGTGGGGCTGGCCTTCGAAACGCCGGACTGCCATCCCAGCGACTGCAATTTTGGCAGGGTGGGCGACCGCGCCGTGGCCACCGTGTCGTTTGACGGCGATCAAAGCGCCGACGGGCGCGACCAGGTGCAGGTGCTGGCCGTCGCGCCATGGGTGCCCATGCGCGGCACGCCGAACGCCTTTTCCACACCCGTGCGGCGCGCCGGCATGCACCGTTTCATGGCGCAGATGATGCTTTCGCAGCGGCCCGACCTGCGCAGCGCCTTGCCCGTGCCGGAAGGGCTGAGTCCGAACGCCATGCTGGCCGTGGATGCGGAATACGAGACGGAAGAGCGCCAGCCGCAGCCCATCTCGGGCAATGTGGGCGTGTCGCTGACGCGCACGGAAACGGAACCGACGGAAGACTTGCCCCTGTGGACCTTGATACGCAACAGCACCGAGGCGATGTCGTTTACAAATTACCTGCATTTCATGGACAGCCTGTTTTGCGGCGATCTGGCCGCCGTGCGCGGCTTCGAGCAGGAGCGCTTCGTCAAGAAGGCCGACATGTTCCAGCAGCTCAAGCAGCGCCGCGCGCTGCCGTTCTCCGATTCGGACTCCTACCGCGTGCTGAAAGTGGCGACGGAAGCGTTCGTGATGGTCAATTGCGGCGTGTTGAACCAGCCGCTGGCTTTCAATCCGGCCGAAGACAACGCCTATCTGGACCGGCGCGACATCCCCCAGGGGCGCGACCTGGAAACCGTGCTGCGCAACGATTACCTGGAAAACATCGACGGCTTCCAGACCTTGCCCTACCTGGCCGTGATCCGGCGCAAATTGCCCGACATCCCCATCAGCATCCCGCGCGGCCAGGAGGGGGAAGTGGACCTGTGCTTCGGCATCATCCAGGAAAAGCTGGCGAACCCTTGCCTGCTGGAACTGATCTGGTCGTACTGGCACGAAGAGGGCATGCTGGTGCAGACCATGAACGCCATCGCGCAACGCTTCCAGAACCTGCGCGCCCCCGGCGGCGGCCTCGACCCCTTGTCGAACACGGAAATCGACATGCTGCGGCCCCTGAATAACTTGCTCTGGGGCTACACCCAGGATGAGCAGCACCGGTTGACCGTGGTGCGCCGCAACTACGAATATGACCATCACTACGGCGTGCGCCTGGACGGCAAGGCAGTGCAGCACTTCCGGCCGGCCGACAGCCGCTCGAAATTCCTGGAAGCATTCCACCACCTGTTGCGCCTGCTCACTTCCTTCTACAAGCAGGATGACGACACCACCGTGAAGGCGGATGCCTTCCCCGTACTGAATGCCTTGAAGGAAATCCATTTGATCCTGTCGCAGGGCGCGCACAACCAGTTCGGCGACTTGCCGTCGACGGCGCGCATCGAGATGCTGATGCAGCAATGGATGCTGGCGCGCCCCGAATTCCGCGAATTCTTGCCGACGCGCGTGATGGTGGCGTATCCGGAACCGTGGATGGACCGGGTCGATGCCATGAAGAAACTGCAGGGTTGGACGGATACGAGCGTGATGCACTTCCGTAACCTGGCCATCTTTGGCGAGCAATTGCTGCTTTCCGTACGCTATGGCAACTGGAGCGACATCTACGAACCCACGCAGGCGTTCAACTGGGCGCGCTTCTGGCGCCCGCAAGTGCAGGGCTATATCCACGGTTACCGCGCCGCCACCGGGGTCGACCTGTCCGTCGACAGCAGCGACCCGGCGATCGAAGCGACGATGCCCTCGGTATTGCTGCGCCAGCGCCTGAGCCAGCAGCTGCGCAGCGTCTAGGACGGGAGCGAGGCGCGTGCATGCTCGATTTTACCAGTGCGCTGTACCTGGGCATGCGCCATCCGGCGGCTTCGCTGGCGCCGTGGAACAGCCTGACCCTGGGCCAGCCGGCCGCGCTGCAGGAGCCGCCCGGCGCGCAAGCCCTTGCAGCAAGCCTGGCTGCGCTGCAAGGCTGCGAGGCCGCTTGCGTGCTGCCGTCGACCCTGCACCTGTTCTGGGACCTGTTCGGCATGCTCGCTGCCGAGCGGCTGGTGATCCTCGTCGATGGCGGCAGCTACGCCATCGCGCGCTGGGGCGCCGAGCGGGCGCAGGCGCTGGGCTTGCCCCTGCGCATGTTTCCCAGCGGCGAGATGGCGGTGCTGCGGCGCCTGGCGGCGGACTGGGGCCGGCAGGGGCGGCGCCCGCTGATCCTGGCCGACGGCTATGTGCCGGGCAGCGAACAGGTCTTGCCGCTGACCGGCTACGCGGCCCTGGCGCGCCAGGGAGGCGGCTATCTGCTGCTGGACGACACGCAGGTGCTAGGCGTGATGGGCACGGCTGGTGGCGGCTCGGCGCGGCTGCATGGCTTGCCGGGCGGCTGCGACAAGGGGGGCGGCCACCTGATCGTCGGCGCCTCGCTGGCCAAGGGCTTTGGCGTGCCGCTGGCCGTGCTGGCCGGCAGCGGCAACTTGCTGCGGCGCTTCGCGGCGCACAGCCAGACGCGCGTGCATGCCAGTCCGCCTTCGGCAGCCGTGCTGGCGGCGGCGCGGCGCGCGCTGGCGCTCAATGCGCGCCATGGCGACGCCCTGCGCGCCAGGCTGGCGGACAGGGTGGCGCAATGGAGGGCGGGGATGGCGGCGGCTGGCATCGCCTGCCAGGGTGGCAGCTTTCCCGTGCAGCGCCTGCCCGGCCGCGCCCATTTGCAACAGGTCTTGCGCGCAGCGGGCGTGCTGTCGCTGGCGCAAGCGGGGGAAGGTCCCGGCGCGCTGACTTTTCTGCTGCGGGCCGATCATTCGTCGCGGCAACTGGAGCAGGCGATGGGCTTGCTTGAACATCACATCAGGAGGCGATATGAACGAAGCGTTTGAAATGCTGCCCTTTGCGGGGCAGCCGGGAGCGGCCGGCGAGCAGGAATGGCAGGGGGAATGGTCTCTAGAGTGGTCGCAGGAGTGGCAAGGGGAGGAAGAGGGCGAGGCCGAATGGGAGGGCGGGCGCTGGCCCCCCGGTGGCGCGCGCGGCGGCATGCGCGGCGTCGGGCTGCGCGCGCGGCCGCCCCTGCGCGGACAGCGCCGTCCCGCGCCGCCGCGCTACCAGGCGAATCCGGCGCGCAGGCCGCTGCGTCCCGCGCCGCCGCCCTTGCCCTATCTGCCGCCGCGCTACCGGGGCTGGGCCGGCTACGTGCCCCTCTACCCGACCCTCTATCCGCAGGCCTATCCCGTGGCGGAGCCGACCTTTGGCGACCAGCCGGAGCCGGGCATGGATACGGGACAGGGCCAGGATCAAGGGCAGGACCAGGGGCAGGACGATGACCAGCAGCAAGGTGAAGTCCCGCCCACCCTGGCCGGCACCATGGGCCGGGTGCCGGAAGCGGCCGCCTTGACCTACCAGGCGCTGGGGACGCTGGCCAATGCCTTGCGCGACCCGAATGGCCGCGGCCCGGGCCTGTACGTGATCGAGTTCGATGCGGGTGGAAGGCGCCGCGCCTACAGCGGCCAGACCGATGATCTGCACCGCCGTTTGCTGCAGCACCGGCTGTGCGGCCAGATGTTGGCCGTCGACGTCAGCGCGCACCAGGTGTACGTGGCGGCCCTGTCCTCGGCGGCGCAGCGGCGCCGCATCGAGCAGCGCATCCATGACGACATGTTCGCCAACCAGCGCGGCGTGCTGACCAACCAGCGGCGCGAACTGGAACTGGCCGTGCTGGGTGAAATGTGGAATTGACGACAGCGCCTTGACGACTGAGAAGGAGTACATCATGCATCAACTTGAATGTGAATGCGCGCAATGCCGCCAGCGGGCCGGCGCCGCGTTTGAAGTGCTGGAATTCGGCCAGGACTGGCCCGGCAAGGGGAGCGCCCCGGCCCTGTTCAGCGAAGAGGAAGAGTTGCAGCTGGCCATGGAATTGCTGGAAGTGTCCAGCGAGGAGGAGCTGGAACAGTTTCTCGGCAATGTCTTCAAGAGCGTGTGGAAGGGCGTCAAGAAGGTGGGTGCTACCATCGCCAAGGTGGCCAAGCCCCTGGGCGGCGCCTTGAAGGCCGTGGCCAAGACGGCCTTGCCCTTTGTCGGCGGCGCCCTCGGTTCGATGATACCGATACCGGGCGTGGGCACGGCGCTCGGTTCGGCCCTGGGGCGCGCCGCCAGCAATGCGCTGGAACTGGAGCTGGAGGCCGCAGCGCCGGTCGACCGCGAACTGGAGCTGGCGCGCCGCTTCGTGCGCATCGCGGGGCAGGCGGCGCGCCTGGCGGCCGACGGCGACGGCAGCGCGCGCGCCGTGGAAAGCGCGCTGACGCGGGCCCTGCACCAGCAACTGCCGCATTTCCGTTCGGCCGCGCCGCAGGGCGAGGAGGAGAGCGGGCGCTGGCGCCGGCGCGGCAACCGCATCGTCGTCATGGGCGACTGGCAATAGCGCGGCAAGATGATCATCGACTGTCATTGCCATGCGGGACCTGGCGACGGCTTGAGCGGGCCGTGGGACAGCGATGCGCCGCTGCACGCCTATCTGCGCCGCGCGCAGGCGGCCGGTATCGCCCGCAGCGTGCTGTTCGCCGCCTTCCACTCCGATTACGCCATCGCCAACCATGGTGTGGCGCGCCTGGTCGCGTCTGATCCGCAGCGTTTCTACGGCTTTGCCTTCGTGCATGCGCGGCGCGACCGGGGCCGCATCCAGGATCTGGTGCGCACGGCCGTCGAACGCTACGGTTTTGTCGGCATCAAGGCGCACCGCCTGGATGCGCGCATCAGCGGCGAAGTGTGCGACGCGGCGCGCTTCTTCGGCTTGCCCGTGCTGTACGACCCGGCCGGCGAGGTGGCCGTGGCCGAGCTGCTGGCGCAGCAGTATCCCGATGTCGATTTCATCCTGCCCCATCTGGGCAGCTTCGGCGACGACTGGGCGGCGCAGCTGGCGCTGGTCGACCATCTGGCCCGCCACCGCAACATCCATGCGGACAGCTCGGGCGTGCGCCGCTTCGACTTGCTGCAGCAGGCCGTGCGCCGCGCGGGGCCGCACAAGGTCTTGTTCGGCTCGGATGGCCCCTGGCTGCATCCGGGGCTGGAATTGCACAAGATTCACCTGCTGGGCTTGCCGCCGCTGGATGCGGCTTTGATCACTGGCGGCAATTTCTTGCGGCTGGCGCGGCTGGCTTGAGGCAGATCAAGGCGCGGCCGCCTTGCGGCGTATCTGCAGGGCGCGGTCGGTCACCCCAAGGCGGGCGGCGGCGCGCTGGTTGTTGCCGTGTTCCTCGGCCAGCACGAGGCGGATGGCCATGTCGGTGGCGCAGCGCGCGATGTGCGACAGCTTGCAGCCCTGGGCCAGGGCCCGCCGCACGGCCGCTTCGAAGTGCTGGTCGGGCCAGGGCGGCGCCAGCAGCCGTTCTTCGGGTGGCAGGGCGCCGATGGTGATGGGGCCGGGGCCGCAATGGCGGTGCCAGATGCGCGTGACGGTCTGGCGCAGCTCGCGCACATTGCCCGGATAGTCGCGCAGCAGCAGGTATTCGCGCACGGCGGCGTCCAGCGGGGGCGGCTGCTGCTGGGCCAGTTCGGCGAGAAAATGCCGGGCCAGCGGCAAGATGTCGTCCTGGCGCTCGCGCAACGGCGGCGTCTGGCAACGCCAGCCGGCGATGCGGTAATACAGGTCGGCGCGGAAGGCGCCGCGCGCCACCTCGTCTTCCAGTGCGCGGTTGGTGGCGCAGACGAGGCGAAATTGCGTCGGTTGCCAGGTATTGCCGCCCACGCGCTTGTATTTGCGTTCCTGGATGGCGCGCAGCAGCTGCGCCTGCAGGGGCAGTTGCAGTTCGCCCACTTCGTCGAGGAAGAGCACGCCGCCGTCGGCCAGGGCGAAAGCGCCGTCGCGCGGCGCCGCCGCGCCCGTAAACGCGCCCCGTTCATGGCCGAACAGTTCGCTGCCCGCCAGTTCCGGCGACAGGGTGGTGCAGTCGAGGATGGTGAAGTCGCCCCGGCAGTTGCCCAGGCGGTGGACCAGTTGCGCCAGTAAATCCTTGCCCGTGCCCGTTTCGCCCGTGATCAGCATCGGCGCCTGGCTGAAGGCGGCCATTTCCACCACCTGGTGCAGCAAGGCGGTCCAGACAGCGCTGCCGCCCACCAGTTGCTGGCGCACGGCGCTGGACGCCAGCAGCTGCGCCACGGCTTGCCAGCGCTGCAGGCGCGCCAGCACCTGGCCCGCATCGACGGCGCCGCCAGGCCATAGCAGCACATCGAGGGCGCCGGCCGCCAGCAGGGCCCGCTGTTGCGCGCAGCTGACGGCCTGGCCGCAGGCGGCGATGGCCAGCACGCGGGCATGGCTGCACAGCGCCGGCAGCGCCTGCAGCAGCGCCGTATTGGCTTCGGCGAACAGCACGATGCCCGTTCCATCTGCTTCGCCATCGTGCCGCCGGGCTATAGTTACCTGAGCCTGCTTCAAGGCCGCCGCCAGCAAGGCGCCACTGCCAGCCGCCGCCTGCTGCATGATTTCCAGCCACACCTTGAGCGTCATAGGCCTGCCGTCACGAGGGCACGAGTCGCCCATCTTAGAAGCCCGATACCCCGGTCGTTTGATCTGGCGCAAGCGTGCGCGCTGGCCCACAATGAAAAACGCCGCCTGATCTGCATCAGGCGGCGCCATGTAAGCAGCGTTCTTTAACGAACGTCACGACGGTTCATCCAATCGTAGCGAGCGGCAATGATTTGTGGCCGAGAAGCGCAACCGTACTCTGGTACGGTGAGCATCGCCGGCCGCAAAGCGCGCCAAGCGAGATTGGATGAGCCGTAACTAGTCGTCCAATTTCACACAGTCCACAAAATAGCCGCGTTTGCCATCGACTTCGCGTTTCACGAGGCCATGCACATCCGTCTCGAAGCCGGGGAAGCGCTCGTTGAAGTCGCGCGCGAAGCGCAGGTAGTCAACGATGGTCTTGTTGAAGCGCTCGCCCGGGATCAAGAGCGGAATGCCCGGCGGGTACGGCGTCAGCAGGATGGACGTGATGCGGCCTTCCAGTTCGTCGATGGCCACGCGCTCGATTTCGCGGTGCGCCATCTTGGCGAACGCGTCCGACGGCTTCATGGCTGGGATCATGTCCGACAGATACATTTCCGTCGTCAAACGGGCCACGTCGTAGGCCTTGTAGAAATCGTGGATCTGCTGGCACAGGTCGCGCAAGCCCATTTTTTCGTAGCGTGGGTTGGCCGCCGCAAATTCCGGCAGGATGCGCCACATCGGCTGGTTCTTGTCGTAGTCGTCCTTGAATTGTTGCAAGGCCGTCAACAGGGTATTCCAGCGGCCCTTGGTGATGCCGATGGTAAACATGATGAAGAACGAGTACAGGCCGCATTTTTCAATGATGACGCCGTGCTCGGCCAGGTACTTGGTGACGATGGACGCGGGGATGCCCGTGTCGCCGAACTGGCCGTCCAGCGACAGGCCCGGGTTGACGATGGTCGCCTTGATCGGGTCGAGCATGTTGAAGCCGGGAGCGAGGTCGCCGAAACCGTGCCAGTCATCCTCGGCGCGTATCATCCAGTCTTCCTGCTGGCCCATGCCTTCGTCGTTGAAGCTGGCCGGACCCCACACCTGGAACCACCAGTCCTGGCCCCATTCCTGGTCGATCTTCTTCATGGCGCGGCGGAAATCGAGCGCTTCCATGATCGATTCTTCCACCAGGGCCGTGCCGCCCGGCGCTTCCATCATGGCCGCGGCCACGTCGCACGAGGCGATGATGGAATACTGGGGCGAGGTCGAGGTATGCATCAGGTAAGCCTCGTTGAAGGCGTCCTGGTCCAGCTTGACCGTGTCCGATTCGCGCACGAGGATTTGCGAGGCCTGCGACAGGCCGGCCAGCAATTTGTGCGTGGACTGGGTCGAGAAGATCATCGATTCCTTGGCGCGCGGACGGTCCTTGCCGATGGCGTGCATATTCTTGTAGAAATCGTGGAAGGTGGCATGCGGCAGCCATGCTTCGTCGAAGTGCAGGGTGTCGATCTTGCCGTCCAGCATTTCGCGCAGGGTTTCCACGTTGTAGATCACGCCATCGTAGGTCGATTGCGTGATGGTCAGGATGCGCGGCTTCTTGTTCTTCGCTTCGCGCGCGAATGGATTCGCTTCGATCTTGCGGGCAATGCTTTCCGGCGTGAATTCATGCAGCGGGATAGGGCCGATGATGCCCAGGTGATTGCGCGTCGGCATCAGGAACACGGGAATGGCGCCGCACATGATGATCGAATGCAAGATTGACTTGTGGCAATTGCGGTCGACGACGACGATGTCGCCTGGCGCCACGGTCGAATGCCACACCATCTTGTTCGAGGTCGAGGTGCCGTTCGTGACGAAATAGCAATGGTCGGCATTGAAGATGCGCGCCGCATTGCGTTCGGACGCGGCGACGGGGCCCGTATGGTCGAGCAGCTGGCCCAGTTCCTCGACGGCGTTGCAGACGTCGGCGCGCAGCATGTTTTCACCGAAGAACTGGTGGAACATCTGGCCGATCGGCGACTTTAGGAAGGCCACGCCGCCCGAGTGGCCGGGGCAGTGCCACGAGTAGGAACCGTCGTTGGCGTAGTGCACCAGGGCGCGGAAGAACGGCGGCGACAGGCCGTCCAGGTAGGATTTCGCTTCGCGGATGATGTGGCGCGCGACGAATTCCGGCGTATCTTCGAACATGTGGATGAAACCATGCAGTTCGCGCAGGATATCGTTGGGAATATGGCGCGAGGTGCGCGTTTCGCCGTACAGGTAAATAGGGATGTCGGCGTTCTTGTAGCGGATTTCCTCGACGAAGGCGCGCAGCGACTTCAAGGCGTGATCGGTTTCCTCGATGGAACCGGCGCCGAATTCTTCATCGTCGATCGACAGCACGAAGGCTGACGCGCGCGATTGCTGCTGGGCAAATTGCGACAAATCGCCGTAGCTGGTCACGCCCAGCACTTCCATGCCTTCTTTTTCCATTGCGGCGGCAAGGGCGCGAATGCCCAGGCCGGACGTATTTTCAGAACGGAAATCCTCGTCAATGATGACGATGGGGAAACGAAATTTCATGCATGTCTCCAAAAAAGCAAGCCGCCCCTGACAGATGTGAAGGGGCGGACTAGGGCGCGACGGTCAGGCGGTAGTGCAACCCGGCAGCCACATAAAAAAAATAAGAACGGGATTCTCGCAGAAATGCGGCCTCTGCGGGAAAAAAATATCGCACCAAAGCGCCACAAGCTTGCGCTAGCGTGACGCAACGGTGTGACAGGGGTATTACAGCAACATTCTGTTAATCAACATCAACCTTATCAGGCTTTGCGTTGCAAGGTGACAAAGGCGTAAGGCAGGCCGGATTTCTCCGAAACATGCGCTTCGCGCGCGGTTTCTTGCCACACGGCATGATCCACGGCGGGGAAAAACGCATCGCAATCGAACGTCTGGCCGATTTCCGTGACGATCAGGCGCTGCGCCAGGGCCAGCGACTGCTTATAGATGTCGGCGCCGCCGATCACATAGCCTTCGGCGCCATCCAGCAGGGCGATGGCCGCTTCCAGCGACGGCGCCGCTTCCACGCCTTCATGGCGCCAGTCCGGATTGCGCGTGATGACGATGTTGCGGCGGTTCGGCAGCGGGCGGCCGATGGAATCGAAGGTCTTGCGGCCCATCAGGATGGGGTGGCCCGTCGTCAAGCGCTTGAAATGCGCCAGGTCTTCCGGCAATTTCCACGGCAGGGTGTTGTCGATGCCGATGCCGCCTTGCTGGTCGGTGGCGACGATGATGGTCAGTAAGCTCATTGGTTCTGTGAAAAAGGTGGGGGCGATGCCCGATGCCCGTCATTATCGTTGAAATTGCCGGCAGCCTCCAGATGCGCACGCATGGCTTGCGCCAGCGCGCCTGGCGCTTCCAGCGGAATCATGTGGCCGGTGTCGTCTTTGAGTATGTGCAAGGTGGCTTGCGGCAGGCGGGCGGCCATGGTGCGCAGGTCGTCGGGATTGACGAGCTTGTCGTCTTCGGCGCCCACGATCAGCACGGGGAAATCGAGTTCCGGCAAGCGCGCCATCAGGTCGGGGCGGTCTATCGTGGTGAGAAATTGCGCCAGCAGCACTTCCTTGCCCAGGTCCAGCCCCATCTGCTGGATCAGGCCCGTGATGCCGTCGTCCTGCAAGTGCGACGGGTGCAGCAATTCGCGCAGGCGCTGACGCGTGATGCCCGTATAGGCATTGCGCTCGAGCATGGCGACGATGCGCTGGCGCGCTTCGACCTCCGCCGGCAGCAAACCTTTGGCCGAATTGGCGATCAAAGTGAGGGATTTCACACGCTGCGGGTGCGCCAGCGCGTGTTCGAGCGCCAGGTAGGCGCCCAGCGAAAAGCCCACCAGATGGGCTTGCGGAGCGCTGTGGCTGGCGATCATCTGCTGCATCTGCGGGCGCGTGCGCGCCTGGTGCAGGGGTACGTGCCGCAGCTCAAAGGCGTCGCCCAGGGCAGGCGCCAGGCGCGACCACAGGCGTGCGTCGCACAGGGTGCCAGGAATGCAGTCGAGTCGTATATTGATCAAGGACAAACCTAGTGTGAAAAATTTTTGTCGAGCGGCATTATCCGTCATTTTGCGCATGGGGACAGCGGCACGATTTTTCCGTATGGCATTATTTTCAATAGTGCGCGGCTGGCAAGCCGGAACTTTATGGTAGGCTCATGGCTCATCAAGCCGGCGTGCCGGCGACGTGACCTGAAACACCGAATGCAACCCCCACATTAAAGAGGAATTACCATGGCGATCAGTTTGCAAAAAGGCGGCAATGTCAACCTGAGCAAGGAAGCTCCCGGCTTGAAGAAAATCGTGATTGGCCTGGGCTGGGACCCGCGCGCCACCGATGGCGCCGCTTTTGACCTGGACGGCAGCGCCTTCCTGCTGAAAACGGATGGCAAGGCCCGTTCCGATGCCGATTTTATTTTTTATAACAACCTGAAGTCGGCTGACGGCTCCATCGTCCACGCGGGCGACAACACGACCGGCGGCGGCGATGGCGACGACGAGAAAGTGGCCGTCGACCTGGCCAGCGTGCCTGCCGACATCGACAAGATCGCCATCGCCGTGACTATCCACGACGCGGAAAACCGCAAGCAGAACTTCGGCATGGTCGGCAAGGCCTACATCCGCTGCCTGAACGGCGACAACGGCGCGGAAATCGCCCGCTACGACCTGTCGGAAGACGGCTCGACGGAAGCGGCCATGATCTTCGGCGAAATCTACCGCGCCGGCAGCGAATGGAAATTCAAGGCCATCGGCCAGGGTTTCAAAGGCGGCCTGGGACCACTGGCACGCTCGTTCGGCATCAACGCCTAAGAGCTCCGGAAAACGGCCCATGGCGGCGTTGCGTCACCTCGCCGTACTATTCGTACTGTCTTCGGTGACGCGCCTTGCCCTGAACCGTTGTCCGAAGCTCTTTTAGCTTTGTATAGAACCCAAAACGGCAGTCCATGGCGGCGTTGCGCCGCCATGGACTGACTGTACATTCGTACTGTCTTCGGACGACGCGCCTTGCCTTGAGCCGTTGTCCGAAGCTCCCACACCTGAATAAATAATCGCATGGAAAACCTGATCAAGGGGCAGCGCCTGGCGCTGTCCGGCCTCGTCACGGGCAACGTCGTGCAACTGGGGCTCGCCAGCGCTGGCGTGCCGCTGGACTTTGCCTGTTTCGGCCTCGATGCCAACGGCAAACTGTCCGACGACCGCTACATGACTTTCTTTAACCAGCCGCGCACGCCGTGCGGCGGCGTCGAAGCGGCGGCGCCGTCCGGCGATGCGGCCGGTTTCAGCTATCAGCTGGACCGCTTGCCTGCCACCATCGAGCGCCTCGTCGTCACGGCCGCCATCGATGGCGCGGCCACCATGGCGCAGCTGGGCAGCGGCTACCTGCGCTTGCAGGACGGCGGGCGCGAGCTGGCCCGCTATACGTATGCGGGATCTGATTTTGCGCAAGAAAAAGCCGTCATGCTGGGCGAGTTCTACCGCAAGGACGGCGGCTGGCGCTTCATGGCCGTGGGCCAGGGCTTCAATGGCGGCCTGGACGCTCTGGTCGCCCATTTCGGCGGTGAAGTGGCGCAGGCGGCAGCGGAGCCGCCGCCAAAAATTTCCCTGTCGAAAATCTCGCTGACCAAGGCGGGCCAGACGCACAAGGTGTCGCTGCAAAAGGGCGCGGGCGCGCCGGGCAAGCTCACCGTCAAGGCCAGCTGGGTCGATAACGGCGATGGCGACGACGATAACGACGACCTCGATTTAAGAGTCGGCATCCTCTTGCCGAACGGCCAGATGCGCTTCATCCAGGCGCCCGATACGCCGGGCAGCTTCGACGTCATGCCGTATGTGCGCCACCTGGGCGACGTGGCGGGCGCATCGGGCAAGGAACCGGCCACGGAAACGGTGGAAGTCAATCCCGCGCTGGCGCAACAGTACGGCGGCACGGTGGGCCTCGTCTTCAGCGTGTATTCGGCGCTGGCCAATGGCGCCGTGTCGGTCGCTTCCATGCGGCCGAAGATGGTCATGCAATATGGCGAGCAGATCGTCGAGTGCGCGTTCGACTTCCGCCTGTCCAAGGCGGCCGAGGACGATTCCGTCTACACCTATGTGATCGGCATGGCGCGCATCACGCCCGACAGCATCATCCTCGAACCGTCCGGCAAGACGTCGGAACCGGGCAGCGAAGCGACGCCGTGGCTGAGCTGGCAGGGCGAGAATCTGCAACTGGCCTTCAACGGTCCCGTCGTCTTCAAGGGCGAGGACAAGGAAGACGAAGATGATTTCAACGCGGACAATCCGCGCCGCTATATCGCCTAGGAGGCACTGATGGAAACCTTGTCCAAGGGACAGCGCTTGCCGCTGGCCAATCTCGTTCCCGACGGCGTGCTGCAGGTGGGCGTCGCCGCGCAGGGGCTGGCGCTCGACGTGGCCTGTTTCGGCCTCGACGCCAGCGGCAAACTGTCCGACGAGCGCTACATGACCTTTTTCAACCAGCCGCGCACGCCGTGCGGCGGCGTGGAAGCGCGCCCCGGCAGCGGCGGCGACATGGCCGAGTTTGCCTTGCAACTGGCGCGCTTGCCGGCCGGCATAGACCGCCTCGTCGTGACGGCGTCCATCGATGGCGGCGGCGTGATGTCGCAGCTGCAAGCCGGCCACGTGCGTCTGGAGGCGGGCGGACGCGAGCTGGCCCGCTTCGCCTTCGCGGGTAGTGATTTCGCACAGGAAAAAGCCGTCATGCTGGCGGAAATCTACCGCAAGGATGGCGGCTGGCGCTGCATGGCCGTGGGGCAAGGTTTTAATGGCGGACTGGATGCGCTGGTGCGCCACTTCGGCGGCGAAGTCGACCAGGCCGCTTCTGCTGCCCCTGCGGCGGTTTCGGCCGTCATGCAGGCAAAGATCAACCTGGAAAAACGGGTCGAACGGGAAGCGCCGCAACTGGTCAGCCTCGTCAAGCAGGCGGGCGTGTCGCTGCAGAAAGTGGGTTTGCTTGACCACCGCGCCAAGGTGTGTTTGTGCCTGGATATTTCCGGCTCCATGGGCCGACTATATAAAGAGGGGCTGGTGCAGCGCTTTGCCGAACGCATCCTGGCCCTGGGCTGCAAGTTCGACGACGATGGCGAGATCGATGTTTTCCTGTTCGGCAAGAATGTCCACCATCCGGCGCCCATGGCCTTGAGCAACTGCAATACCTACGTGGGCCAGGCCATACAGCGTCATCCGCTGGAAGGCGACACGCGCTATGGCGCCGCCATGCAGGCGATACGCGCATTTTATTTCCCCGATGGCGCCGGCGGCGAGCGCACGCGGCCCGTCGCCGCGGAATTGCCCGTGTACGTGATGTTCGTCACGGATGGCGGCACGAGCGACCAGGCGACGACGGAGAAACAATTACGCTGGGCCAGCCATGAACCGATCTTTTGGCAATTCATGGGCATCGGCAAGGGGCGTAAATCGAAAAGCAAGTTCCTCGCCGCCTTTGCCGATTCCGACTTCCCCTTCCTGGAAAAGCTCGACGAATTGCAGGGCCGCCTGGTCGACAATGCCAATTACTTTTCCGTCAGCTCGCCCGACGAGCACAGCGATGCGGAACTGTATGACTTATTGATGACGGAATATCCGGGCTGGCTGAAACTGACGCGCGGCAAGGGCTTGCTGAGGTAGCGCAAAGGTAGCGCAAAGGTCATCGGATGAGGCTATGCGACCACAAGTGCGAGAGATTTGTAAATTGAAGTAAATAACAATGGTTCGCATTTGCTTTGCTCCTTGCAATCGTGGCATGCTTTGAGAATGTGCTCTCACGCTGCGGCGTAGTGCCTCATCCGTAGCGTCTCGATTATTTTTTAAGCAAATGCATAAAATTCTCTTTCACTGTCTGGCGGGCGGTAGCCTGCTCGTGTCCGGCGCCGCTGTCCAGGCGCAAACCGTCACCGGCGATACCGTCGTCAAGCCCGCACCGGCCAAGGCGCCCGCCGCCGATGCTCCCGCTACCGTCAGCGTGACGGCCGAACGCCCCACGGGCCGCATCGACCGGCAAGTCTACGACGTCAAGTCCGACGTGGGCAGCACCAACGGCACGGCGGCCGATGCCTTGAACAATGTGCCTTCGGTGGCCGTCGACCCCGATGGTTCGGTGTCCTTGCGCGGCAGCAGCAATGTGCAGATATTGATCGATGGCAAACCGTCGGCCATGCTGCAGGGCGATTCACGCGGCGCCACGTTGAACGCCATGGCGGCCGACGATATCGAATCCGTGGAAGTGATCAACAATCCCGGCGCCCAGTTCGGCAACGAAGCCGGTGGCGGCCCGATCCTGAACCTGGTGATGCGGCGCAACCGCAAGCCGGGCGGCTTTGCCACCGTCAACGCGAATGCGGGCATCGCCGGGCGCTACAACAGCTCCGTCTCCGGCACATACAATGAAGGGCCGTGGGGCTACCAGGGCGGCATCAACGTGCGCCATGACGGCCGCAATTCCGTGGGCGAGGTCAGCCGCGAGCGTCTGGACCGCGGCACGGGCGCCTTTGCCCCCAGCAGCCAGAGCTCCACCAACAATGGCTTGAACGATTCGCTGGGCTTGCACGGCACCGTCAATTACAACCTGAACGCGAATGACACCCTGGCCGCCAGCGTGTCGTACAACGGGCGCAGCAACGACCAGCGCTCGCTGGACCGTTACATCAACGGCGACAGCACGGGCAGCACCATCGGCGACTATGTGCGCAGCACCGTGCGCAACGGCGACAGCCGCAACTACAGCTGGGGCGGGCGCTACGACCACAAGGGCGAGTTGCCTGGCGAAACCCTGAAAATCGACTTGCGCGTGTCGTCGTCCACTAACGAGAGCGACAGCGATTACGCGAATGCCTATGCGATCGCCCCCGTCAACGCGTTTGACAGCCGCGCACGCCAGCATAGCGAGACGGGCAACCGCATCGTCGACTTCAGCGGCGACTACGAGCGTCCGCTGGCGGGCGGCACGGCCAAGCTGGGCTACAAGGTGGCCGATAACAAGAGCAGCTTCGACACTTTATATACGGACATCAATCCGGCCAGCCTGGCCGAGACCGTCAATCCCATGCGCAGCAACCGTTTCGAGCTCGACGAGCGCACCATCGCGCTGTACGGCTCTTACCAGATGCGCTTGAGCGAACGCTGGGGCGCGCTGGCCGGCTTGCGCGCCGAATACACGGACTTGAACGTGCGCCAGATCACCGGTGGCGTTGAGGCTGGCAACAATTACGTCAACTATATTCCCAGCCTGTTCGCCACCTATAAGGTCAGCGACGAGAGCAATTTGCGCTTCAGCTACGCGCACCGCATCCGCCGCCCGAATGCGGGCGATTTGAACCCCTACGTGGTGTACCGTGACGAGTTCAATGTGTCGGCCGGCAATCCCAAGCTGAAGCCCACGCAGACGGATTCCTTCGAAATCGGCTATGAAACGAAGATCGCGGGCCTGGAAAGCAGCTTGCGCGCCTACCACCGCCGCGACACGGACGCCATCGTCGATTATCGCTATTTTATCAGCGACAATGTGCTGCTGACGACGCGGGAAAACGGCGAAGGCAGCCATTCGAGCGGCCTGGAATTCAGCGTCAGCGGCAAGCTGACGCCATCCCTGACCCTGAACACGAGCGGCAACCTGGCGCGCAGCCAGCAGACGAGTTCCGACGACCTGGGCAACCGCAGCACGCGCACGGCCAACGCACTGAGCGGTCGCGCGCGCCTCAATTACCAGATCAATGCGGATAACCAGCTGCAACTGGCCCTGCAAATGCAGGGCAAGATGTTGTCGGGACAGGGCTACCGCTCGCCGAACAACACGCTGAACCTCAGTTTACGCCACACCGTGACACCGCAATTGAGCCTGGTCATGAATGTGACCGATGTGTTCAGCAGCAACAAGATGGAAACCGTCATCAACAGCGCCTCGCTGCGCGAAACGAGCACGCGCCGCTTTGACGGGCGCATGATTTATGTGGGCTTGTCGTACCGCCTGGGCGGCGCCACGTCGGCGGCCAAGGAGGGCGAACGGGAGCCGCGCTTCGGTCCGCCGGGCGGACGGGGGCCAGGCGGTCCCGGTCCCGGCCCGGGCGGCGAAGCAGGCTAGGCCGCCCAAGCGATTTCGTGCAGGAAGTCGATGAAATCGTCCATATGGAGCTCGAAGCGCCATTCGCCTGCGCCATGTCTGGCGCGGTACACGGGCAAGTCACCGTCGATGCTTCTTTCTTCCAGGTGTACGCAGTACGGGTCGCCGCCCGCATCGGCAATCACCACGAGCTTCGACTGCCAGCTCGCGATGTTGTGATTATGCACGGCATGGACGGCGTAGCCGTGCTGGGCCTCCACCAGCTCCGCCGCGCCGTACAGATGCAGGCCCTGCGGGAAGCGCTTGCCGTCGACATGCACGCGCAGCGGCGAATAGAATTGCAGGAAATGGCGGTAGATTTCCGGCAAGACCCATTGCGCGTCGATTTCGGCCATGTCCTTGGCGCTGGCCATGGTCAGCCAGTTCGACGGTTGCGCAAGGTCTTGCTCGCGCTGGCGCCGCAGCGCCAGTTTCCGCTCCAGGAAGGCGGCTGCTACTTGCAGGCGCGACCGCGGCTTGGCCAGCGTCTCATGCTTGGCGGGCGCCTTGTAGCCTGCACCGTCAGGGTAGCCGTCCGCTTGCCAGTCCAGCACGGCGCTTAGTCGCAGCTGCTCTGCCTTCCAGTGGCCGGGATCGGACGGCAAGTCCTGGTCAAACGGCTGGCGGCTGAACACGGCCAGGCTCTTGATCGCCTTGGCGCGCACTTCCAGCCTGGTGGCGCCGGACGCTGCCAGCGCCACCAGGGGCGCATACGCGTCCACGCCTATACTTTTCAGCAAGCCATCGACGCCCCAGTACGCCAGTGCGGGCTGCTCCAGTGCCCAGGCGAAAAAGGCCGCATGTTGACTGCCTTCCACCAGATGCACGATATCCGTCATCAAAAAGGTGCGCCAGTGCAGCAGTTGTCCATCGCGCGCATACGCCGTCAGGATGTCGAGCACGGCCAGCCTGTCGTGCGCGGCATGCTTTTTCAGCAGCCGCTCTTTCAGCCTGGCGAACTTGCTGCCATCCGTTTCGTCAAACAGCTTGCGGTGCAGGGCTGCCAGCGGTGTGACCGCCATCAGACGGCCATCGCCGCCTTGATGGGCGCATGGTGTTCATAGCCTTCCAGCGAGAAATCCGACGGCTCGATCTTTTCCAGCCATTCCGGCTCGTACTTGCCCGTCTTCGCGTAGTCGGGCACGCGCTCGGAAATGACGAAACGGGGCGCCGGGAACGGCGTGCGCTTCAATTGTTCTTCCACCATGTCGAGGTGGTTTTCATAGATGTGCGCGTCGCCGATGAAGTAGGTGAACCAGCGCGGCGTGTAGCCCGTCAGGCGCGCCACCAGGTGCAGCAGGGCGGCGCCTTCGGCGATGTTGAACGGCGTGCCCAGGCCGATATCGTTGCTGCGTACATATAAACACAGCGAAATTTCGCGCGTGCTGGCGTTTGGGATGAACTGGTACAGCAAATGGCAGGCGGGCAGGGCGACGGCGTCCAGCACGGCCGGGTTCCAGCCGTGGAACAGGATGCGCCGGCTGCCCGGGTTGCTCATGATGGTGTCCAGGCACTCGCGCAACTGGTCGACGGCCTTGTACAGCAGCACTTTTTGCACGCCGTTCTCGACGATGGGGGCGACCAAGGTAAAGCCGTTCGCTTGCGCATCGGCGATCTGTGCGGGCTGGTCGGCGTCGAGCAGCTTATATGCGGGCCATTGGCGCCATTGCACGCCGTACACGGGGCCCAGGTCATCCTCGCCTTCGCGGTAGGGGTTGGCCAGCCATTGCGCGTTTTCATTGGCGTTCTGGTCCCATACCTTGCAGCCCAGGGCGCGGAATTCGGCCGCGTTGCGCGAGGCGCGCAGGAAGGCGCACAATTCGCCGATCACGGATTTGAAAGCCAGTTTCTTGGTTGTCACGGCAGGGAAGTTGCCGTTGGCCAAGTCGAAACGCATCATGGCGCCCGGCACGCTCAGGGTGCGGATGCCCGTGCGGTTGTCTTGCCAGCTGCCCGTTTCGAGCACGGTCTTGATCAAATCTTGATATTGCTGCATGTATTTCTCCAACGGTAAGGATGGTGATTGTAACGCAGGCGCGACAGGCGGGCCGCGGCCCACGCACATAATTACGCTGCCGTCTTACCTGCAAACATGACTCTGTGGTAATTTGTGTGTCCTTGAAGAAATACATAGAAACGGCAGATGCTGCACCATGTTCTTGCGACAATTTGTAAATAATAATAACGCCGCCGTGGTGGAGATGAGCAGGGCCGATTTTCTCAAGGCTAACCTGCGCCTGATCCTGGCCTGGCCCTTGCTGGGCCTGATCCTGTGCGCGGTATTGTGGACGGCCACCTTGCTGCAGCTGGAAGCGGAAAAGAAGGTGGCGCAGCAGCAGGCGCTCGACAGCGTGTCTTCCTTGTCGAAAGCATATGGCCAGTACCTGCTGCGCACCCTGGAGCAGATGGACCAGCTGACCTTGCAGCTCAAGTATGAATGGGAAAACTCGCGCGGCCAGCTGCGCCTCGATCAATTGAAAACGCAGGGCATGTATGCCTTGCCGCAATTTGCCATCGTCGCCATCCTCGACCGCAAGGGCCATCCCGTGACGGCCACGGCGCCGCTGCAGCGTTTGCGCGTCAACGAGCGCAGCGATTTCCTGTTGCGCCACTGGCGCAGCAATTCCAGCGCGCTGCGCATCGCGCTGGGGAGGGCCAGCGAGGCCGCCCCGTCAGCGCCGGGCGCCGGCGAAAGCCTCGTGCATTTCACGCGCCGGCTGGAAGACGAGGATGGCAACTTCGACGGCGTGCTGCTGATTTCCATCCATTCCAGTTATTTTTCCGAATTCTATAATAGTGTCAATTTTGGCAAGTTCGGCATGTCGGCCATGGTGGGCGAAGAGGGCGAGCTGTTCAGCACGCGCCTGGGTTCGCGCGTGCTGCCGACCCCGAGCGGCCAGGGCACGCCGTTTCTCGACACCAGCTTCCTGGAAACGGAGAGCGGCGCCCTGCATTCGGGCGGCAGGATAGCTTTTTCCGACAAGCAAAATCGCTATGTGGGCTGGCAGGCGCTGAAAGCCTATCCGTTTACGGCCGTGGTCGGACTGTCGGACGGTGAAATGCTGCATCCCTACGAGGAAACGCGCACGATTTATCTCGGCATCGCCCTGGCCGTCACCGTGCTGCTGCTGGCCTTTGCCGCCGTCGCCACCGTGCTGTCGCTGCGCCTGGCGTGGCGCCACCACCAGTCCGAAGGCGTGCGCAACGCCTACCGCATGGCCACCGAAGGCACGAGCGACGGCTTTTATATCATCGCCGCCCTGCGCGGCGCGGATGGCAGCATCCTCGACTTCGAGATCGTCGACTGCAACGAGCCGGGCGCCGGCTACTTTGGCGTGCGCCGCGAACAGTTGCTGGGCATGCGCCTGCAGTCGCGCGCCCACGAGCCGTGTTTCCGCGACTTGATCCATAATTACCGGGCCGCCATGGTCTCCGGCTTTTCCGAGGAAGAGATCGAGTTGCCGGAAGGCAACCCCTTCAAGCTGCGCTGGATACGCCGGCGCCTGGTGCGCAGCGGCGACCGCCTGGCCGTCACCCTGCAAGACATCAGCACGGCCAAGGAGCACGAGCGCGACTTGCGCCGCCTGGCCAATGAAGACGGCTTGACGGGCTTGCCCAACCGCTACTGGCTGCAGCAATTCCTGCCCGGCGCCCTGGGCCGCGCCGCCATCGCGCGGCACATGCTGGCGCTGCTGTTCATCGACCTGGACGGCTTCAAGGATATCAACGACACGCAGGGCCACGCGGAGGGCGACAAGGTGCTGCGCGCCGCCTCCTTGCGCTTGAAGGCCGTGCTGCGGCCGGGCGACCACGTGGTGCGCCTGGGCGGCGACGAATTCGTCGTCGTGCTCGACCCGGTGGAGGACGACAGCCGCGCCGAGCAGGTGGCGCAGCGCATCGCCATCGCCTTCGACGAGCCGTTTTACCTGGGCAGCGAACGCCACAAGATGGGCGCCTCGATCGGCATCAGCCTGTATCCGCGCGATGGGGCCGAGACGGAAGTGCTGCTGAAGAACGCCGACATCGCCATGTATGCCGTGAAAGTGGCGGGCAAGGGCCATCACCGCTTCTTCCAGCCGGAATTGTTCGAAACCATCCGCAACCGGCGCGAACTGGAGCAAAGCCTGGTGGCGGCGCTGGAGCAGGATCAGTTCCTCGTCGTCTACCAGCCGAGGGTCGACGCCATGAGCGGGCAGCTGTGCAGCATGGAGGCGCTGGTGCGCTGGCACCATCCGCAGCACGGCATGGTGCCGCCGCTGGAATTCATCCCCGTGGCCGAGAGCAGCGGCCTGATTTCCCAGCTGGGCGAAGTCGTCATCGAAAAGGTGTGCCTGCAGATGGCGCGCTGGCAAGCCAGCGGACTGGAACTGGTGCCAGTCTCCATCAACGTCTCGGCGCGCCAGTTCGGCCGCGGCGACGTGCACCAGGTGCTGGCGTCTGCGCTGACGCGTCACCGCATCGATGCGCGCCTGATCGAGGTGGAAATCACGGAATCGGCCATGATGGATGAACAGAACCGCGCCGTGGAGCAGTTGTCCGCCATCCGCGCGCTGGGCGTGCGCCTGCTGGTCGACGATTTTGGCACCGGCTATTCCTCGCTGTCGCAGCTGCAGAAGTTCGCCATGGATGGCTTGAAGATCGACCGCGCCTTCACCATGGAACTGGGCCGCTCGGAGCAGGGCGAAGTGTTCGTGCGCGCCATCCTGTCGATGGCGCATGCGCTGGGCATGAGCGTGGTGGCCGAAGGGGTGGAGACGCGCGAGCAGCTCGACATCCTGCGCACCCTGCAATGCAATGAAGTACAGGGCTATTTCATCTCGCGTCCCGTGCCGGCGGAACAGATGCTGTCGCTGATGCATCAGCGCTTTCTGATACCGCTTCCAGCCCCTGCATTGGCACTGTAGAAGGTCGTATGCGCAGGAAAAACAACGCCGTTTCATAAAAAGAGCGAACGTTCGCTTTTTTCTAAAAAATATTATATGCTTCGCTCATGCCGTCAGTGAATTGGAGTTCACGGCGGCAAGAAAAGTGCAAGACGGGGCAGCTGGATATGCCCGCGATAGTGTGCCGAAGACAATTTCATATAATAAAGAGAGACCAACTTGAAACATAAATATCTGCCCCTCCTGATCGTTGCCGCATTCGCCGGCATTTCCTCCACCGCACAAGCATCGGGCTATCGTTTCGGCTCGCAAAGCGTTTCCGCCCAGGGCACGGCCGATGCCAGCGGCGCCGAAGCGGCCGACGCATCGACCATTTTCTACAACCCGGCCGGCCTGTCGCGCCTGGAAGGCACGCAGTTCGTTGGCGGCGGCACCATCGTCGTGCCGCATTCGACCTACCAGGATGCGAATTCGAAGGCGTTTTATCCATCCGTCAACCGCGCCCCATTCGCCGCCACCAAGGATTACGCTCCGGATGCGGTAGTCGCCCCTGCTTTGTACGCCAGCAAGAAAATCAATGACCAGTGGACTGTCGGCGCCGGTCTGTTCGTGCCCTATGGCGCCAAGCTCGACTATGGCAAGGACTGGTACGGCCGCTATGCGATCACCAACATCAAGCTCGAAGCCATCGCCCTCAACCCCTCCGTGGCATTCAAGCTGGACCAGCACCACTCGTTCGGTTTCGGTATCACGGCCGAATACATGAAGGCGGAACTGGGCCAGGGCGTGGACGTGCCCGGTTCGGTTGCTTACTTGCACGACAAGGCGCCAGCAGCATCGGAGGCTTTCCTGAATTACATCGGCAGTACGCAAGGTCAGGCTGCCAAGCTTGCAGCGGGACTGGCGTTGCAGGGCGCCAAGGATGGTCATGCCTCAATGGATGGCCACGACTGGGGCTTCGGCTTCAACCTCGGTTATCTGTACCAGATGAATGAAGGCACGCGTTTCGGTATTTCCTACCGCTCGTCGATTTCGCACAAGCTCAAGGGCAGCACGATCTGGGATTTCTCGCAAGTGACAAGCAACCCGGCCGTGAACGCCTTCATCGCCAAGGCATCGCGGAAGGTCAATTCCGAGGCGCTGGTCGAACTGCGCACGCCGGAAACCCTGTCGGTCAACGCCTTCCACCAGATGGATGATCGCTGGGCCTTGATGGGCGACGTCACCTGGACCCGCACTTCGCGCCTGCAGAACCTGGACATCCAGTTCCCGCCGACGCCCGAAGGCGCCGAGCGCATTCGCCAGAACTGGAAAGATACTTACCGTGTCTCGCTGGGTACCAACTACAAGTACAGCGAGAGCCTGATGTTGCGCGCCGGTATCGCGCACGACCAGGCCCCGGTCCGCAGCGCGGAACTGCGCCACCCGGCCTTGCCGGACAGCGACCGCATGCAGTACTCGATCGGCGCGAACTGGAAGCTGAACGCCAATTCCTCGATCGACCTGGCCTACAGCTATATCGACTTCAAGGATGCGCCGCTGAACTACAAGAACGGCTGCACTCCGGTGTCGCCAATTACGGCCGCGTGCACCGGCAACGGTGAAACCACCAAGGGCCTGTTCAAGACCCGCATGCAGTTGATCGGTCTCGCTTATAACTACAAGTTCTAAGCAGGTAGTGGCGGCCAACCCGGCCGCCATGAAAGAAAAAAAGCGCCTTCGGGCGCTTTTTTTTTGGGTGTCACGATTGTCAATTAATCCCTGGCGCGCATGGCCTGGTCCAGCAGGGTCAAGGCCAGCCGCACGCTGTCGTCCGGCAGTTCCAGCAACTGGTCTCCCACATACCATTCCACCACGCTGTATCCGGGGAGGGCTGCGTGGCTGGCGCGGCTGAACAGCCAGATGCCGTGGTCGGCGGCCACCTGGTTGCGGATGGCGATGGCCCGTTCGCGCGAGACGGGCAAGTGCAGGTGCAGCATGTTCGCTTGCGGACTGGCGGGGTTGACGGCAATGGCCGGGAAGTCGCGCAGCAGCGCGTACAGCCACTGCGTGCGCGCAAAATACCGCGGCATGGCGGCGAGGCGCGCGTCGAACTGCATGGCGGCGGCCACCACCCAGGGCGTGCGGTGCACGATATTGCCGCCCTGGCGGCGGAACCATTCGCGCGCCCGTTCGACGAACGGCCGGCTGCCGGCCAGCATGGCGCCACCGAGGCCGCCGATGCCTTTGTACAGCGACACATACACGGAATCGAATCCGTCGCAGATGGCGGGCAGGGACTGGCCGAAACCCGCTTGCGCTTCCCACAGGCGCGCGCCATCCATGTGCAGGTGAATATTGTGCTCGCGGCAGTGCTGTTTGATCTGGCTCAAGTCTTCCCTGGAAGGGCACTGGCCGCCGATTTCGCGCATCGGCAGTTCCAGCTGCGCGGCGCCCAGATGATCGGGCACGGCGCGCAAGTCGTCCACCGTCCACGGACGGTGCGGGTCGCCGATCATTAAACCCTTGAAGTGATCGAGCAATTCATGGTTGCCCCGCTCGTGGCGCAGGATGTGCGAGGTGGGATGCAGCGCCACCAGGCGCGAGCCCCGGTCCTGGCACGCCAGGCGCAGGGCCGTGACCTGCGTCATGGTGCCCGTGATGCAGAACACGGCCGCCTCGAAACCGAGCAGGCTGGCAATCTTGTTCTCGAACTGTTCGATCAGCGCGCCTTCGCCATAGGTATCGTGCGCCACATCGTTGGCGTCGCACCAGGCGGCCATGGCGGCGAAGGTGGCGCTTGGGGCGGGCTGGCGGTGGCCCGGCAGGACGGTGTGGCAGCGCTGGCGCAGTTCGAGTTCGGTCACGGCGATTCTCCCTTACAGGGTGGCCGTGGCCAGTTTCGCGCCAAAGCCGATGAACATGGCGCCCACGCCGCCGCCCATGCCTGCCGACAGGCGGCGACGGCGGCGGAAGGTCTCGGCCAGTCGCGCGCCGACAAAAATGATGGCCGTCAGGTAGGTAAAGCTGATCACCTGGCAGATCAGGCCCAGGCCGATGAAGGACAGCACGGGATTCGGGAAGGCCGGGTCGACGAACTGGATGAAGAAGGAAATGAAGAACAAAATGGCCTTCGGGTTCATCAGGCTGATGATCAGGGCCTTGCGGAACGGGTCGCTTTCCTTGGCGGGGGCAGGGACGGCCGCCGCTTCGCCTTCGGCAGCGCTTGGTGCGCGCAGCTTGCGCCAGCATCCGATCAGCATCTGCAGGCCGATCCAGCCCAGGTAGGCCGCGCCGATGTATTTCACCACGTAGAACAGGGCCGGGCTGGCCTTGAGCAGCGAGGCCACGCCGCAGGCCGACAGCACCATCAGTATCAGGTCGCCGGCGAAGATACCGAAGGCGCCCTGGTAGGCGGGACGCACGCCGCGCTGCGCGGCGACCGACAGCACATACATGGAATTGGGGCCGGGCAGGATGACGATGAAGATGGTCCCCAATAAAAAGGTCCAGAAATCGGTGATGCCCAGGTTGGCGTGGAAAAGTGCGTTCATGGCTGTTTTTGCTTAGTTGATCTGTACGTTGTGAAATTGCAGTGCGGCAAGGTTCGCATAGATGCCTTTCATTGCGACCAGCGACGCATGCGTGCCCGTCTCGACGATCTTGCCGTCTTCCATGACGATGATGCGGTCGGCGCGCTGCACGGTGGCCAGGCGGTGGGCGATGATGACCGTGGTGCGGCCTACCATGGCCGCTTCCAGCGCCTTTTGCACCAGGCGTTCCGATTCCGCGTCCAGCGCGCTGGTGGCTTCATCGAGCAGCAGCAGCGGCGGGTTTTTCAGCAGGGCGCGGGCGATGGCGATGCGCTGGCGCTGGCCGCCGGACAGGCGCACGCCCCGTTCGCCGAGGAAGGATTTGTAGCCGTTCGGCAGGCGCTCGATGAATTCGTGGGCGGCCGCCATCTTCGCGGCCGCGATCACTTCCTCGTCGCTGGCGCCGGCGCGGCCGTAGCGGATGTTTTCCATGGCATCGGCCGAGAAAATCACGGTATCCTGCGGCACGATGCCGATGGCGTCGCGCAGGGTGTGCAAGTCCAGCTGCTTGATATCGACGCCATCGAGGCGGATGCTGCCGCTTTGCGGGTCATAGAAGCGCAGGAACAGCTGGAACAGGGTGGTCTTGCCGGCGCCGGAAGGGCCGACGACGGCCACCGTTTCGCCGGCGCGGATGTCGAGGCTGACGTGGTCCAGCGCGTGGGTGTCCGGGCGCGACGGGTAGGAGAACATGACATTGTCCAATGTCAAGGCGGCGCCGGTGGCGGCGCGCGCGGGCAGCGGCAGCGGCGTGGCCGGCGAGGCGATTTCCGATTTGACGGCCATCAGTTCCAGCAGGCGCTCGGTGGCGCCGGCGGCGCGCTGCGCTTCGCCCATGACTTCGGACAGGGCGCCGATGGCGCCGGCCACGATGGAGGCGTACAGGATGAACTGGCCCAGGTCGCCGCCCGTCATCGAGCCTTCCAGCACGGCGCGCGCGCCCAGCCACAGCACGAAGACGATGGTGCCGAACACCAGCAGGATGGCGATCATGGTCAAGAGGGCGCGGGCGCGGATGCGGCGCATGGCCGTCATGAAGGCGCCTTCGACGGAGTCGCCGAAGCGTTTCGATTCGATTTTCTCGTGCGTGAACGCTTGCACGGTGGGCATGGCGTTGAGGATTTCGCCGGCCATGGCCGACGCGTCGGCGATGCGGTCCTGCGAGTCGCGCGACAGCTTGCGCACCTTGCGGCCAAACACGATGATGGGCACGACGACGAGGATCAAGAGGCCGATGATGATGCCCGCCAGCTTGGCGCTGGTGACGAACAGCATCACCAGGCCGCCCAGGAACAGCAGCACATTGCGCAGCGCCATCGAGATGCTGGTGCCGACGACGGCCTGTATCAGGGTCGTGTCGGTGGTGATGCGCGACAGGACTTCGCCCGTCTGCGTGGTTTCAAAGAATTCGGGGCTTTGCGTGACGACGTGGCGGTACACGGCGCTGCGGATATCGGCCGTGACGCGCTCGCCCAGCCACGACACCGTGTAAAAGCGCGCGGCCGTGGCCAGCGCCAGGATGGACGCCACGCCGAACAGGGCGAGGAAGACCAGGTCGACGTGCTGGATGCTCTTCGAGCCGGCCGCGCCGCCGAAACCGAGGTCGATCATCTGCTTGAAGGCGGCGGGAATGGCCAGGGTGGAGGCGGCGGCCACCACCAGCGCGATACCGGCCAGGAAGAACTGCTTGCGGTACGGCGTCAAAAAGGGCATCAAGCCCTTGAAGGCGGCCAGGCTGCCTTTTTTCAGTTCGCGGCTGGTGCCGGTGTCGGGAGTCGATGCGGTGCTTGCTGTACTGGTACTGCCTGTTTCTGTGCTGGTTGTCATTGTTTTTCGCTTTGATTTACATATTCGGTAGTGCTTACAACTTCATCGGCTGGACGTAGCCCGTCATTTCCAGGTAGGCGCGGCCCACGGGCTGGCCGTCGCGCTCCACCGTCACGGCGCCTTCCCAGTACACGGCGCCCGTCGAGCGGCGCGAATCGAGTTCCTGGTCCGCTTGCAGCGGCTTGATCTGCCAGCGCGTCGCGCCCGTGCGGATCTCGGTGGCGACCGGGTATTCGGCCTGCGTGCGGGGCGAGCGCCACAGCTGCGTGGGTGTGAAATCGACGTCGCCGGGCGCGAACTGCGTCATCTTACCGGACGCGTCGCGCCATGTCGCGTGCGCCCATAGTTTAGCACCTGTCTTGCTGCGGATCTGGAAGGCCATCAGGGCGCCGCCGTCGTCGAGGTTGGCACCTATCCAGTTCCAGCCGCTGGCGTCCGCATCGAGCACCTGGCTGGACCACTCGTGATCGAGCCAGGTGGCGCCCGTCACGGCTTCCGGCTTGCCGCCCGCGCGCGCGATGGTGCCCGTCGTGCGCAGCTGCGGCTTGCTGTAGTAGTAACTCGATTGCGCGAGCCGGGCGCCCTTGCGCGAGTAGCCGCCAACGCCTTGCAGCAGCACGGGCTGGGTGGGCGCGAGGGTCAGCTGCAGGTTGAATTCGCGCGCGGCCAGGCTGACCCGGTAGCTGCCATCCGTTTGCCGCTGCATGCGCCAGTCGTCGAGTTTCACGTCCGTGTCGCCCACCTTGGCGTAGGCCAGGCCGAAACCCTCGCGCGCGCTTTTCTCGTCGTGCAGCAGCTTGCCGACCTTGGGATCGGACAGGGCCGCATGGCCGATGATCAGCTGTTTCGGCGCAAACGCGCTGGGGTTATCCGTATCGGTGGCCGTGGCGCTGCGAAAGAAGGTCACCTGGTAGCCCAGCTGCTCGCCGCCGGCCGTTTTGACCCATCCCGTGGCGTACCACCATTCCGTTTTATACGCGGGGTGGGCGCCGAAGTCGTGCGGCAGGCGCAGGGTTTGGCCGGCCGGCAGCGGCGTGACGGGGGCAAAGGCGGGCGGCGCGGCCAGCGCAGGTAGCGCCAGCGCCAATGACAAGATGAAAACACGGCGCATTACCAGTCCTCCCTGACGGCGCGGATGGGGCCAGCGGACAAGGCTTGTCTGCCCGCGATCAGCGCCGTGGCGGCGGCCGCCGTCAGCAGGGCGCCGGCCACGGTGGCGATCAATGGCCACGGCAAGTGCAGCTGCATGGTCCAGTGGAACGATTGCGGATTGACGATGAAGACGAGCACAAAGCTGATCAACAGGCCCAGGATGAAACCGGTGGCGATGCCCAGCGCCGTCAGCGCGCCTCCTTCGAGCGCCAGGATGGACAAAATCTGCCCGCGCGTCACGCCCACGTGGCGCAGCATGCCGAATTCGCGGGCGCGCGCCAGGGTTTGCGCGGAAAACGTGGCGGCCACGCCGAACAGGCCGATGACGATGGCGATGGCTTCCAGCAGATACGTGACGGCGAAGCTGCGGTCGAAAATCTGCAGGCTCAGGGCGCGGATGGCCGACGGATTCGACACTTCCAGGCTGGCGCCGAACGGCAGCGCTTTCAGGCGCTGTTGCAGCGCGTCGCCCGTGGCGTCCTTGGCCAGCCACAGGGCGGCGTCGCTGACATCGAGGTCGCCCGTCAGCGCGCGGTAGTCGTCCAGCGGCATCTGGATGGCGCCGGAAGAGCGCGCATAGTCGCGCCAGATGCCGGCGATGAAGAACTTGTGCAAGCCGCCTGCCAGCGGCAGGGCTATCTGCTGGCCCGGTTTGACGTTGTACAGGTCGGCCGCCGCCTCCGACAGCCACACGGGTTTTACCCCCACCGGCACGGGTAAGGTTTCACCCACCAGCACCATGCTCTTGCCCGGATCGGACAGCAGGATCGGGCGCGCCAGCAGCACCACATTCGGACGGTCGGGCGCCAGCGACAGCGAGCGCAGGCGCTGGAAATCCACCCTGGCCACCTCGGGCAGGGCGGTGATGCTGGCCTGTTCGCGCGGGTTCAAACCCGCCGTGCCGCCGCTAGCGGCCGTGCGCGCATACACGTCGGCCGGCAAGATCTGCAGCAGCCAGTCGTCGACGGAAACGCGGAAACTCGACACCATGATGGCCATCGCCACCATCAGGCTAAAACTCGACAGCACGCCGCCGAGGGCGATGCCCGCCTGGCCCGAGGCGTGCGCCAGGCGGGCCAGGGTCAGGCTGCGCACGGGCGCATGCTGGCTGGTCTCCGTGCGCAGCCAGGCGCGCTGCAGGAAACGGAAGACGACGGCGGCCAGTTGCGGCATCAGGGCGATGGCGCCGATCAGCAGCAGTGCGATGGACAGATAGCCGAACAGGGGCAGCTCGAACACGGGCGGCAGGAAGGTCAGGGCGCCGGCCAGCAGCAGGCAGACCAGCGCGGGCCAGGTTTTCGCCAGGCGCGTCGTCACGACTTCCTCGCTACCCGATTTCAGGGCGATGGCGGGCGCCGCGCGCGCCGCTTCCAGCGCGGGCGCGGCGCAGCCCAGCAAGGCGACGCCGAGGCCGAGGATAAAGTAGACGAAGGCGGCGACGGGCGTGAACTGCACCTGCGGCTGCACGCCCGCGAAATAGCCGGCGCCCAGGTCGCCGCCGAAGAAGCGCAGGGCCACGGCCGCCATGGCGTAGCCGCCCGCGATGCCCAGACCGGCGCCGACGATGCCGAGGCTGGCGCCTTCCAGCAGCACCTGGCGCAGCAGCCGGCCCCGTTCCATGCCCAGCACGCGCAGCAGCGCGAACTGGCCGCGGCGGCGGATGACGGACAGCGCCTGCGTGGAAAACACGAGGAACGCCCCCGTAAACAGGGCGACGAGGGCCAGCACCGTCAGGTTGACCCGGTAGGCGCGGCTGAGGTTATTGTTGCGGCTATTCTGGTTTTCGTCATTCGGCTGGCCCACCTGGAAACGCCCCGGATATTGCGCTTCCAGCGCCCGCGCCAACTCGGCCTGGAAGGCGTCGCGGTTGACGCCCTGGCGCAGTTTCAAGTCGATGCGCGACAGCTTGCCCAGCTTGTTGAAGCGCCATTGGGCCGCGCCGATATCCATCACGGCGATGCGCTGGCCGGCGCGCGCGCGCTGCAGCGAACCGGCCACGCGCAGCGGCACCGTGCCCGTGCCCGATTGCAGCGCGACTTGGCCGCCTTGGGCTACATTGAGCCAGCGCAAGGCGGCCGGCGATAAAAAGACGGCGTCGTCGGCCAGGGTGTCGAAAGGCTGGCCTTCGGCCGGTGCGCCGATCAGGTCGGGCGAGATGAAGCCGGCGCGGAAGACGTCGAGCGCCAGGATGTGCAGCGGGCCGCCGTCCTTCTTGCCCGCCACCGTGGCCTGCAGTTCCAGCACGGGCGAAGCGACGGCCACGCCGTCGCGCTGTGCCAGCCATGGGTAGATGGCTTCGTCGAACAGCGCTTCGCGCCCCGCCACCTGCACGTCGGCCTGGCCGGACAGGCTTTTGACGGCCGTGGAAAATTCATTGAAGGCAGCCGCGTTGATCAGGTGGATGGCAAATCCCAGCGATACGCCGATGGCGATGGCCAGGATGGCGACGAGGGCGCGCACGGGATGCGCGCGCCATTCGCCCAGCAGCAGCCAGCGCGACAGCAGGCGCGTGCCCGCAGGATCGGCTGCCGGCGCACTCAATGCAGGCATTCGACGGCCAGGCGTTCGCCGGCGCGCCGTGCTTTCAATTGCGCCGCATCGCGGTTCCTGTCGCCCGCGCCGACGGCGTCCTGCGCCGCCCATTTCTGTTCCAGGCGCAGCTGCGCGCAGTGCTTCTCGTGGACTTCCTGCTGCCTGGCGCCCCGTTCGCGCGCCTGGTCTTCCAGCTGCTCCTGCTTCTTGCGCGCCGCTTCCATCTGGCTGGCCACCCGTTCCTGGCGCGTGGCGGCGCCCTTGTCGACGGCGGGCGGCGGCGCGGGGATTTCCAGGATTTGCAGCTGGCCGGCCGTGCATGGCGTGGCGCTATAGCTGCTCTGGCCATCCTTCACGCACTTGTAGACGTCCTGCGCACTGGCGGAACCGGTCAGCAAGGCCATGGCGCATAGCAGGAGGGACGACGGCTTCACAATATCTTCCCCGGATTCATGATGTTCTGCGGATCCAGCGCCTGCTTCACGGCGCGCATCAGCTGCAATTCCAGCGGCGACTTGTAGTGGGCGAGATCCGCCTTTTTCAGCGCGCCGATGCCGTGTTCGGCCGAAATCGAGCCCCCAAAAGCGTGCACCTGGTCATGCACGATGCGGTTGATCGCATCCTGGTTGGCGAGGAAATCCTGGTCCGTCATGCCGGCTGGCGGCGCCACGTTGTAATGCAGGTTGCCGTCGCCCAGGTGGCCGAAGCACACGAGCTGGCAACCGGGGAAGGCTGATTCCAGGGCCGCATCTGTGATGGCGATGAAATCGGCGATGCGGGAAATCGGCAGCGAGATGTCGTGCTTGATGTTCTTGCCCGCCTGCGCCTGCGCCAGCGGGATGTGTTCGCGCAGCTGCCACAGTCCCTCGGACTGCGCCACGGAACTGGCGACGACGGCGTCTTCGATCAATTCGACTTCCAGGGCCGCACCGATGCTCGCTTCCAGCAATTCCACGGCGTGCGCCTCGGACTGGCTGCTGGACAATTCGAGCAGCACATATTGGCCGTGCGCGTCGGCGAAAGGGCGCGGCAGCTGCGGGAATTGCTCCGCCACCAGCTGCAAACAGTACTGCGACATCAGCTCGAAACCCGTCAGGCTGGCGCCGCAATGGTCCTGCATCAGCGAGAGCAGGCGCAGTGCGTGGGAGGGCGAGGGCATGGCGGCCAGCGCCGTGATGCAGGCTTTCGGCTGCGGGTACAACTTCATGACCGCGCCGGTGATAATTCCCAGGGTGCCTTCGGCGCCGATGTACAGGTCGCGCAAATCGTAACCCGTATTGTCCTTGCGCAAGCCGCGCAAGCCGCTCCAGATCTCGCCCTGCGGCGTGACCACTTCCAGGCCCAGGCACAGCTCGCGCGTGTTGCCGTAGCGCAGCACGGCCGTGCCGCCCGCATTCGTCGCCAGGTTGCCGCCGATGGTGCAACTGCCTTCGGCCGCCAGCGACAGGGGAAACAGGCAACCGGCGGCGCTGGCTGCTTCCTGGATGGTTTGCAGGATGCAGCCCGCGTCCACCGTGATGGTGCGGTTGACGGGATCGAGCGCGCGGATGCCGTTCAGGCGCGCCAGCGACAGCACGATGGCCGTGCCGGCGGCGTCCGGGATGCTGCCCAGGACCAGGCCCGTGTTGCCGCCTTGCGGCACGACGGGGACGCGCCATTGCGCGCAGGCGCGCAGGATTGCTGCCACTTGTTCCACGGTGGCGGGGCGCAGCACGGCCAGAGCCTTGCCCGTGAAACGGTCGCGCCAGTCGGTGAGGAAGGGCGCCGTGTCGGCGTCCAGGGTGAGGACGTAGGCGTCGCCCAGCAGGTCGCGGCAGGCGGCGAGGAAGTCGGCTTGGTCAGTCATGGGATTGTCGTTCATTTCTTGATGCTCACTTTAGTCACTTTTTCCAGCAATTCCCTGGCCATGCGCTTGGCCGCCTTTTTATATGGGCGCAGATACAGCACGGCGCAGGCAAAATAGATGCAGACGATGGCCGCTTCGCCCCAGGCCATCCGGGCCGAGACGGGGTTCGTGTCGCTGTAGCCGCGCACCACGCCTTCCGTGAAATACAGCAGGATGACCATCGACGACCATTGCAGGGTGTAGACGTCGCGCTTGATGACGCCATACAGGGGTATGAGCAGGGGCGCCGCCTTCAGGACGACCCAGGAGCCGCCCGGCTGCAGCGGCGCGACGATGGTTTCCCACAGTACGCACCAGACGATCAGGGTGACGAGGCTGGCGATGGCGCCCCAGTGAAAATATTTGTGCAGTGCGCCGTGCATCACGCGCCCGCCAGTTTTGCGGCGTTTTCCGCCAGGCGCCGGCCCAGGGCGATGGCCAGGCGCTTTTCATCGTCGCTCAATGCCTTGTCGCCGTCTATGCCAGACCAGTGCGTGGCGCCATACGGCGAGCCGCCCGTGGACGTCGTCATCAGTTCCGGATGCGTGTAGGGCAAGCCCATGACCAGCATGCCGTGGTGGAAGAGGGGGATCATCATCGACAGCAGGGTCGATTCCTGGCCGCCGTGCAGGCTGCCCGTGGACGTGAACACGCAGGCGGGCTTGCCGGACAGGCTGCCGGCCAGCCAGTCGCTGGCCGTGCCGTCCCAGAAGTACTTCATGGCGGCGGCCATGTTGCCGAAGCGCGTGGGCGAGCCCAGGGCCAGGCCCGCGCACTCCTGCAAGTCTTCCAGTTCCACGTAGGGCGCGCCGTCAAGGGGCACTTCGGGCGCCGTCGCTTCGGTGACGGTGGAGACGGCGGGCACGGTGCGCAGGCGGGCGTCGCAACCGGGCACGCTTTCCACTCCCTGGGCTATCAACTCGGCCAACTGGCGCGTGGCGCCATGGCGTGAATAAAACAATACGAGAATAATCAGATTGGTTGGCTTCATCATTGGTATTATAGGGCGCTTTACAGCCTGATACGACTGCTGTCATGGCGCCGTTCTGATTTTGCACATGTTTTCAAAATATATATTCCCGTTCTTTCAATACCTGTGGCGCGCCCTAAGCATCGGGTTGGCCGCCGTGCGCGGCCTGACCTGGTCCGAAACGCGCGACCTGCTGCAATTCGCGCGCCGCCGCGTGCGCGAGGAAAGCTTGCCGCAGGTGGCCGGCAGCCTGACGTTCGCCACCGTGTTTGCGCTGGTGCCGCTGCTGACCCTGGCCCTGGCGATCTTCACCACTTTCCCGCTATTCAATACCTTCCGCCATGCGCTGGAAGATTATTTCGTGCAAAGCGTGATGCCCAAGGGCATATCGAACACCATCCTCGATTATCTGACCACGTTCGCCTCGAAGGCCACGCGCCTGTCGGCCATCGGCGCGGGCGCCCTGATCGTCACGTCGGTGGGCATGATGGGTTTGATCGAGCGCGTCTTCAACCGCATCTGGCGCGTGCGCCAGGAACGCCGCTGGACCAAGCGCTTGCTTGTCTACTGGGCCATCGTCACCCTGGGGCCGCTGCTGGTGGGCGTGTCGCTGACGGTGACGTCGCGCCTCTTCATGGCCACCAGCGGGGTGGTGGGCGCCGTGCCCTTCCTCGGCGCCGTGTTTTATACGCTGGTGTCGATCGGCCTGACCATGCTGGCGTTTACCTTGCTGTACATTGCCGTGCCGAACCGCGACGTGGATTGGCGCGACGCGGCCTGGGGCGGCTTGCTGGCGGCGCTGGCGTTCGAAGTGGCCAAGCGGGGCTTCGGCGAATTCATCCAGGAATTCCCCACCTATTCGCGCATCTACGGCGCACTGGCCGCCTTGCCGCTGTTCCTCGTGTGGATTTACCTGAGCTGGATGATCACCCTCGTGGGCGCCTTGCTGGTGGCCGCCTTGCCCGTCGTGAAATACGAGCGCTGGTGGTACGAGGCGGCGCCGGGCAGCGAATTCGTCGACGCCGTCGCCATCTTGAAAGTGCTGCACCAGGCTTGCCACTGCGGTGATTCGGCCCTGGTGGGCGCGGCCGAGATCCGCCGCAGCACGCGCCTGGGCTTCGAGGAAATGGAAACCCTGCTCGACAAGATGGTGCAGCAGGGCTGGGTGGGACGAGTCAACGTGGAGGGCGCCGTGCGGGTCCAGTGGGGCAAGCGCGTGGCCGACAGTTCCGACCACTGGGTCTTGCTGGGCAATGTCAACCGCATCAGCCTGGCCGACGTCTACCGGCTGTTTGTCTTCGGCGGCATGCGCGTGAACTCCGGCTATCCGGCCGGTTCCACCAATGAACGCGATATCCAGGCGGCCGAAGAAGCGGCAGCCCTGGCGGCGCAGGTGGAAAACGCCGTGGAGCAGGGACTGGGCCTGACTTTGGCGCAGCATTTCGGCGCCGTCAAATGCAATTGAGCGGTCTTAACTGAGCGGTCTTAATACACCACGGGCCGCAAGGCCGCCAGCAGCGCCGCAGCCTTGAACGCGGCCGCATCCTGCGCCCGCACCACACCCAGATAATACGTGTCTTCGCCGCCGTGCATGTTGATCAGGCGCAGCTGATGCGGCGCCAGGTGGGCGGCGATGGCGGCCAGGCCCTCGGCCATCGCGTCGCCATCCTCGCGCTCCGCCCAGGAAAAATCGCGCAGCGCGGGCAGGCCGATATGCTGGACCAGGCGCGGCACTTCATCGACGGCTTTCCAGTCCAGGGTGGTGCCGTGGCCCAGCGTGTGGGCGGCCGTGGACCACAGCAGGAAGAAACAGGCCGCTGCGGGCGTGTCTCCTTCGTATTCTTCTTCCGGGTCGTCCTCCGCCAGCTCGTCGAGCGTGATGTCCACGCAGCGCGCGGCCAGATCCGCGTCGCCTTGCAAGAACAGGGCGGCCATGGCGCGCAACTGCGCGCGGTCGGCCTTGGCCAGGATTTGCGCGGGCGTAAAGCTGCGGCGCCGGACGGGTTTTTTCCTGCCCAGGCCCATGGCCTCGCTCAATTGGGCCGTGATGGCCGCCTTGAAGTTTTCCACGGTGTCGAACTGTTCCAGCAGCTGGCCCGTGAAATCCATGCTCCAGGCCATGCCATCCTTGACGACATATAAAAAGTCGCTTTGCACGGCCACGCCGCGCAGATGGTGGGCGGGCGGATACAAAGGCACAAACGCCTGCTTGCCGTCCAGGGTCAGCATGCAGGCCAGCCCTTGCGCATCGATGGCGAAGATCAGGTTCTTGCGCAGCCTGGGCGGCGACGACGTCGTGGCGCAATCGATGGCTTCGTACTGGCAGGGCGCCAGCAGCTCGCCCTGGCTATCGACCAGGCCGAACAGGAAGCGGCCATCGATGCGCTGGCTGACGATGGCAATCTTTTTCTTGGTGCCGAAATCCTGCACGGAGCTGTAGGCGGGCGGCACCACGACCTTGCCCATCTTGTCGATCACGCCGCAGACATTGCGTTCATCATCGCCCGTCTGGCGCTCGATGTCGATATAGCCGTCTTCGCGCTCGCCAATGTTGTCGACCCTGTCGATGAGCAGCGTGCCGTCGGGCAGGCGCAGCAAGCGGCTGGCGCCGTCCGGTGCGATCTGCTGCGCCAGGTGGGGGCTGATCACGTACAGGGCGCCGGGCGCGGGCGCCAGCACCACCGTGCCGTTCAGGTCCATGACGCCGTGCGCGTCGGGCTTGTCCGCCGTGGCAAAGGTGATCCAGCCATCGTCCGCGTCGCTGGCGTCCAGGTGAACGAGGCCCGGCGACAGCGGCGCGATCCAGCGGCCGTACGGCGTGACGAGGCCCAGAATGTCCGGCTGCCCCGCCGCAGCTACCGCGTAGCACAGCGCGTCTTCCACCCATTCCCGCACTTCCAGGCCTTGCAGGAACGGCAGCGCGTTCGCATCCAGTTCCTCGACATCGGCCAGCTGCGCATCGGCCGTGGCCGACCAGTAGCCGGTGGCGGGCGATGCGGCGCCGGCGGCCAGCAGGGGCGCCAGCGCTTCCTTGTCGCCGCGCTGCAGGGCAGAGTGCAGGGCTTGCGCCTCGGCGCGCAGGGTTTCGAGCCCGGCCGCGTATTGCGGCGTGTCGATATCGTGCGGGATCAGCTGCACGCAATCGAGGATCAGCCACGCCTGGCCCCCCGCCAGCAGGGCGCTGATGCCGGCGCGCGCGACGATGGCGGCCGCGTCGCGCGGCCTGTCCATCAGGGCGGACAAGGCTTGCCAGCTGGCCTGCGCCTGCGCCATCGGCGCGGCCAGTACGCAGGGGCAGTCCTCGCCATCGCCGTAGATGGGCCAGGCGACGGCTTGCGTGCCAGCGCCGATGAGCAGCTTGAACAGCATGGGGGTATCGAGCCGCCATTCGGCCAGGCCCGTGATCGTATCGGTGTCGAAGCCGGCCTGGCCGGGCAGGAAGGCGGTGCTGAACAGGGCTGCGGTATTGATCATTGATATTTGTCTAAAAGTGTACGGGGTATTCAGGGCGCTGGCGGCATGATCCAGTGCGCCAAGGCGCCGCGCTCCAGCCCCAGGCGTTGCGCCACGGCGGCCGCTTCGAAGGCCCACAGGCCGTAGTAGCCGCCCAGTCCCTGCGCGCGCAAATGGCCGTTGAACCAGTCTTCGCGCACCAGCGCGCCGTGCCAGCCGGCCAGGTAGTGTTGCAGGTGCTCGAGCTGCTGCGCGCGGTCGTCCGCGTCGAGGCAGTCGTACAGGGCCGTATAGGGTTCGGCGAAATTCCATTCGTCGACGGCGGGACGCTGCGGATCGATGGCGGACAGCAGCGCTTCGTACACGCCATCTTCGCCATCGAAGGCCGTCTGCAGGGCGGCGAGGCGCCTGGCCAGGTCGTGGCGGCCGAACAGCAGGCTTGCGCCCAGCAGCTGCAAGGTGCGCGCGTAATCCGTCAATTGTTCGAAATCAAAGGCGGGCAAGCCATCGTCATCGTAGGCCGCGGCCAGGGCCGCGCGCGCCGTCTCGCAGGCGGCGACGGCCGCTTCCAGCGCCGTTTCCACGTCAGGCAAGGGCAAGCCTGCCGTGTAGCGCAGCGAGAAGACCTGGTAAGCCGTGCTGGCGGCCGCGCAAGCCCAGTAGGCGTCGTCGCCGCCATCGTTTTGTGCCTGCGCCTGCGCGCGGACATAGGCAGCCAGCAGGGCGTCGAGGTAGGCCAGGTTGCGGGCAAAATCGAACGCAGTGTCGTACGTCTCGGGCGGCGCCTGGCGCGGTGCATGGGGCCAGGGCGCGGATGCCGGCGGACAGGCATCGGCGCAATCGCGCTGGATGGCCCAGTCGGCGAAGACTTGCTGCAGATATTCCGCTGTCTCGTCGTCGTGCGCGATGGCGCCCGCGCCCACCAGGGTCGTGCCCAGCAGGGTGTAGCCGGGAAAGCGGCTGCTCTCGTAGGCGATGGTGGTCACGCTCTGGATGGCCTTGCCGTCGCTCAGGTCGCGTACGCGGAAGTACACGTCGTCCCAGCCGGCCAGCGGCGGCGCCGGCAGGCCCGCCGCCACGGTGCTCCAGCTGCCGTCGGCCTGTTCTTCATAGGCGTCGAGCAGTTCGTCGATGCCGCCGGGGCGGTCGATGCGGTTGTTGGCGTCGTATTGCAGGCCCAGTTCGGCCGCGAAAGCCGCCGCGTGGCGGCCCGCGAACACCAGGTACTGGGCGTTCAGGGTGCCGACCAGCAGGTCGGATTCTTGTCCGGCCACGCCGAGCGCCTGCGGCAGCCGGTACCAGTGGTGGCCCGGGATGCCGGCCATGGGGCCGCCTTCGGCCGCTTGCGGGTTGGCGCAGCGCAGCTGTTCCAGCCATTCATAGCGTTCGCGCCGCGCCGCTTCCGTGCCGCTGCCGCGGCCTGTCAATTCGTCAAACAGGGTATTCAACAACATGGTGCATCTATCCTAAAAAAACACGTGCGTGGCGTGGCGTCATGCCGGCGTGCTTTGCGCAAACGCAAACAGCGCGTCGAGCACGGCGTCCGGTTGTTCGGCCATCAATTCGTGCCCGCTGTCGACCTGCACCACGGTGCCATGCGCGATGCTTGAGGTCAGCAAGCGGGTCGATTTGGGCGGCGTCATCATGTCGCGCGCGCCGAAAATGAATAAAGTGGGGCAGTGTACCGAAGCGGCGGCGATTTCGCCGTTCGCGTAGGCATTGCAGGCGAAAAAATCCGTGTGAAACACGTGATCGGGGTTGAGGGCGGCGATGCGCTGCTTCAGGCGCCGCGCTCCGCCCATGGCATAAAAGCCTGGGCCGGGAAACGACGGCTTTTGCGCGATCGACGAGTGCGACCAGATATTGACCATGTCGATGGCCGCCTGTTCGTCCTTGAGTGACGTTTCCAGCAGCGCCGGCGAGACCTTCATCGGGTAGGTGGACCCCAGCATGGCCAGGTGGCTGATACGCCCAGGCGCCAGGAATGCCGCTTCCAGCGCGATCAATGAACCCATGCTGTGACCGACCAGCATGGCCTTGGGCGCGCCGGCCGCGTCCAGCACGGCCAGGATCCAGCGCGCCAGGTCGGCCACATTATCCCTGGCCTTGCCCCCGCTGCGGCCGTGTCCCGGCAAGTCGACGGCCAGCACGTTCCAGCCGTGGTGGGCAAAGTAGCGCGTTTGCAGGGCCCACACGGAATGGTCGTTCTGCGCGCCGTGGATGAAGACGGCCGTCGGTTGATTCGGGTCAAAAGCTTTGCCGCCCGTGTAGCAGTAGGCGGTGGTATTGTCGATGGTGAGCAGCATCTCAGGCGCCTTTCTGCGACAGTTTCAGGCCACGGGCCAGGTCTTCGATCAAATCGTCCGCGTCTTCCAGGCCCACCGATAAACGCATGGTGCCCTGCGTGATGCCCGCCTGCGCCAGCTGATCGTCGGGCACGCGGAAATGCGTGGTGGAGGCGGGGTGGATGACGAGCGACTTGGCGTCGCCCACGTTGGCCAGGTGCGAAAAGATCTTCAGGCTGTCGACAAAGCGCTGGCCGGCCGCGCGGTCGCCGCGCAGACGGAAGGTGAACACGCCGCCCGCGCCTTTCGGCAGCAGGGTTTTCGCCAGTGCGTAATCGGGATGCGACGGCAGCTCGGGGTAGGACACGGCATCCACGGCCGGATTGGCCAGCAGGAAGTCGATGATCTTGCGCGTGTTGGCCACGTGGCGATCCATGCGTAAGCCCAGGGTTTCGACGCCTTGCAGGATGGCGAAGGCATTGTGCGGGCTCATGACGGCGCCGAAATCGCGCAAGCCTTCGCGCCGCGCGCGCAGGGCGAACGGCGCCACCGTCGATTCCTCGGCGAAGACCATGCCGTGGAAACCGTCATACGGCTCGCACAGTTCGGCGAAACGCCCCGTCTTGTCATACGCCGCCTGCCAGTCGAAGGTGCCGCCATCGACGAGCAAGCCGCCGATAGCCGTGCCGTGGCCGCACAGGAACTTGGTGGCCGAGTGGAAGACCAGGTCGGCGCCATGCTCGAAGGGGCGCAGCAGATACGGCGTGGTGAAGGTCGAATCGACCATCAGCGGCAGGTGGTGCTCGTGCGCCAGGGCGGCAATCCGGGGGATGTCGAGCACGTCGAGGCCGGGATTGCCCAGGGTTTCGGCGAACAGCACTTTCGTGTTCGGGCGGATGGCGGCGCGCCAGGCGTCCACGTCGCGCGGGTCGACGAACGTGGTGGCTATGCCGAAGCGTTTCAAGGTGTAGGCCAGCAGGTTCTGCGAGCCGCCGTACAGGGCGCGCGACGCGACGATGTGCGAGCCCGCGCCCGCGATGGTGCATAAACCCAGGTGCATGGCGGCCTGGCCGCTGGCCGTGGCGATGCCGGCCACGCCCCCTTCGAGGGCGGCGATGCGCTCTTCCAGCACGGCGTTGGTGGGGTTCGAGATGCGCGAGTACACGTGGCCGGCCCGCTCCATATTGAACAGCGAAGCCGCATGCTCCGAACTCTTGAAGGCAAACGAGGACGTGAAATGGATGGGCGTGGCGCGCGCGCCCGTGGCCGGGTCGGGCGCCGCGCCCGCATGCAGGGATAAAGTGTCGAAACCGGGGTATTTCGGGCCGCTCATGGTGTCTCCGCCAAGTTTTATAGTGGCAAGATCGTAACCTGATTTGCATCTGAGCAAAAGGGCTCGTGTGCAGGGCGCATGGCGCCGTGCTGGCGGGGGGCGTGTGTAACCTGCAGTGTAAAAAAAGTGACCGCTGCGGTGCGGCGGTGGTAGGATACCGGATCAGCGATATTCGGGCTGTTTGACCTGTGCGCGTGCGCCGCGCCGCAGGGAAGGCTGCTACGTGCCAGCGAAATCCTGGGCTTCAGGCGAACTCTCATCGCATGTCCACCAGGAAAGATTTTATGCCCGCAATATCGTTCGACGGCGCCCTTGCCGTACCCGGACCTTCTATCGTCGACGGCCTGTGCCACGCAGGCTGGCTCATGCAAGAGCATTTTATCTCCCCTGAACTGAGCCGCCAGCTGGCCGCCGAATGCGTGCAATCCATGCTCAGCGGCAAGATGAAGGGCGCCGGCGTGGGCAGCGGCCATGCGCCGCTGCTGCAGCCGGACATCCGCGGCGACCATATCGAATGGCTGGAAACGGGCCGCTCAGCCGCTTGCGACCGCTACCTGGAACACATGGAAGCGCTGCGCTGCATGCTCAACCGCGAGCTGTTCCTGGGGCTGGACGAGTACGAAAGCCACTTCGCCCTGTACGCGCCGGGCGCCTTTTACCGGGCCCATCTGGATCGTTTCCGCGACGACGACAAGCGCACGGTGTCCGTCGTGCTGTACCTCAACGATGACTGGCTGCCGGAGCACGGCGGCGCGCTGCGCCTGCACCCGCAGGGCGGCGAGCACGTCGATATCGCGCCGCAAGCGGGCCGCATGGCCATGTTCATGTCGGGCGAGATGCTGCACGAAGTGTTGCCGACGGCGCGCGAGCGCCTGTCGATAGCAGGGTGGTTCCGCCGTAGAGCATGAAAAAAACTACTGCGCGTCGCGGGGCACGGCCGGCGATGCTCACGGCACTCGCGTACCGCTGCGCTTCTCGGCCGCGCCGCGCATCCGCTCGCTACGTTTTTCTTGCCCGACAATCCCCGTCGATTTGATTGCGCGCAAGGCTGGATTTTTCCGCAGGCATAGGCTACAGTCGCAGTAAGGGCTAGAATAACTAAAATACCAATCACGCGGACAGGACGGCCAATATGAAAGTATCTGAAATTCTCCAAGTCAAGGGCAATATCCTCTACACGGTCACGCCTGACCAGCCCCTGCTTGACGCGGCCAATACCATGGCTGAAAAGGACATCGGTTCGCTGGTGGTCATGGAGTTTGGCGACCTGGTCGGCATGCTGACCTTTCGCGAAGTGTTGAACGCGCTGCATGAAAATGCGGGCCAGATCGGCGGCGGCACCGTGCGCAAGCACATGGACGACCACCCGATCACCGTCACGCCTGACACGGAAGTCAATGAAGTGCGCCGCATCATGCTGGAAAAGCATGCGCGCTACCTGCCCGTCATGAATGCCAAGACCTTGCTGGGCGTCATTTCCTTCTACGATGTGGCGCGCGCCGTGCTCGAAGCGCAAAGCTTTGAAAACCAGATGCTCAAGGCCTATATCCGCGACTGGCCGGCCGAAACCACCGACTAAGCTTCACTCATGCAGTAAAAACAACGCCGGCATCTGCCGGCGTTTTGCATTGTCTATCCAGGGTGGCGTCTATGCGGCGCCCTGCAGCGCTTCATTGTTGAGCCAACTGCCCAGCGCCGCGGCCGTCATGGGGCGGGCGAACAGGAAACCTTGCGCCATGGGGCAGCCCAGCGCCTGCAGTATCTGCGCCTGGCGCTCGTCTTCCACGCCTTCCGCGATGACTGCCAGGCCCAGGTTGCGGCCCAGCTGGATGACCATTTCGGCGATGCTGCTGCCGCGCGCGGAACCCGTGATTTCCGTCACGAAGGCGCGGTCGATCTTCAGGCGGTCTACTTGCAGGCGCTGCAAATAGGATAGGGAGGAAAAACCCGTGCCGAAGTCGTCGATGGCGATGCTCACGCCCGTTTGCTTGATCTGCCACAACATCTTGATCAATAAATCAGGCTCTTCCATGGCCATCGATTCCGTGATTTCCAGCTCGATGAACTCGGGCGGCGCCTGCGTCTCTTCCAGCGCGGCGCGCAGCATTTCCAAAAACAGGGGGTGGCGGAATTGCACTTGCGACACGTTGACGGACATGACGAAGTTGCGGTGACCCTGCTCGCGCAGCAGCACCAGTTCGCGGCACGCCGTGCGCAGCACCCATTCGCCCAGGTCGATGATGATGCCGGAATACTCGGCGATGGGAATGAAGCGGTCGGGCGAGATGAACTTGCCGTCCGGCGTCTGCCAGCGCAGCAGCGCTTCTGCGCCCACCGGGCGGCGCGTGGTCAGGTCGATCTGCGGTTGATACACGACAAACAGCTGGCCCTGGCTGAAAGCCGTGCGCAGCGCGTGCATCATGCGCACCCGTTCGCGGATTTCGATGCCCATGCTGCGCGAGAAATAGAAATGCCCGGCGCGCTGCTGGCTTTTCGCCCGTTTCAGGGCGATATCGGCATCTTTCAGCGCATCGGCGCCCGTGCCCGCATGTTCGCCCAGCCGCACCAGGCCCAGCGTGGCGGACAATTGCACGTCCTGGCCATCGATGCTGAACGGCGCCTGAAACAGGGCCAGGATCTTGGTGGGATTGACTTGCGACGAGTCGCCCAGCACGCAAAAGATGTCGCCGCCAAGGCGCGCCACGGTCAGCTGCGGGCCCAGCTGGGTCTGCAGGCGTCCCGCCACGGCCACGAGCAGCATGTCGCCGAACTGGTGGCCCAGCGCGTCGTTGGTCTCGGCAAAATGGTCGAGGTCCACCAGCGACAGGGTGGCGTCGTCGCGCGCGGGACCGGCCAGGGTGGCGTCGAGGATTTCCACCAGGCGCGTGCGGTTGGGCAGCTTCGACAACTGGTCGTAGAAGGCGGCATTGTGCAGGTGCGACACCAGTTCGACGTTGTCCAGGCCCACGGCGACGTTGCTGCAGAATACTTCCAGCAGGCTTTCATCGATGGCCGAGAGGGGGCGCGGCAGCACCAGGTAGGCGGCCGCGTCGCGGCTGGCCTTGCCCGCGAAGTACAGGGTGGCGTAGTCGTGCGCGTACACATTGCGCCGCTGCGCCAGCGTGTGCTCGACGGCGGCCATCACGCGCGGATTTTGCAGGCCGCACAGGGCGCTGTGCGGCAAGCTGGAAAAGCTGCCCGTGCAGGCCGAGACGAGCAATTCCCGCGCACCGTTGTCCTGCAAGTCCTGCACGCACAGCACGCCGTCGGCGCGGATGCCCAGCAGGTCGGCGATCTGCGCCAGCACGCCGGCCGAGAAGTTTTGCACGCCGTGCAGCGCCATCAGCTGCGTGCTGGCGTGGACGATGCGGTCCAGGCCGCGCCGGCTGCTGCTGATCGAGCGGATCTGCTCGTACGAGCGGATGGCTGCCGTCACCGTGGTAAACAGCTTGATGCGCGTCAATTCGGACTTGGTCTTGTAGTCGTTGATGTCGAAATCGCGGATGGCGTCGATTTCCGGCGCATAGCCGGGCTGGCCCGTGCGCAGGATGATGCGCACGTCCGTCATCTTGAGGGTTTCGCGGATATAGCGCACCAGGTGCAGGCCCGCGTCATCCTGTTCCATCACCACGTCGAGCAGGATGACGGCGATGTCGTCTTCATGCTTGAGCAGTTCGCGCGCCTGGCCGGCCGAATACGCATGCACGAATTCCAGCGGACGGTGCTGCATTTCCAGGTTGCCCAGGGCGAAAGTGGTGGTGGAGTGGACGTCTTCATCGTCATCGATGATCATCACCCGCCAGACGCTGCGCGGTGCGACGGCCAGCGGCGCCGCTGGTTGCTCATCGAGGAATACCAGGTCGTCGTGATCGTCCTTGTTGGCGTCAAGGGGGATGATCGGTGCGGGCATGTATAGCTTCTCCAGGATGACTCGATATTTTTACGAGCACGTCACAAAAAGCCCATGGCGTTGTTGCGTTGCCTCGCCGTACTTGCGTACTGTCTTCGGCAACGCGCCTAGCCCTGGGCATTTTGTGACGTGCTCTCGGCGCAGCCCAAATGCGGTTTGGTAACCTGTATTGTGTAGCGCGCTTTGATCCAAGTATATAGCTATTTAATAAGCAAAATGTTTTTTTAAGTCTATTCTGTGGGGCAATATTTCTTGAATTGCATGATTGCAACTCATATTTGGTGTTTTTTATATGAAAAAAAACACGGTATTTGAAAATGGCGATTTTGGCGGGGCAATATCGGCCTTGCTGCGGCATTAGCGGCATGGCATGCCCCGCAGGCTGGTAGAATTGAGTTTTCCAGTCCTCACAATTCCTACTATGTCCGGCAATTCTTTTGGCAAGCTGTTTACTGTTACCACTTTCGGCGAATCGCATGGCCCGGCCATCGGCTGCGTGATCGATGGCTGTCCTCCGGGATTGATCCTGTCGGAAGCCGATATCCAGCCCGAGCTGGACCGCCGCAAGCCCGGCACGTCGCGCCATGTGACGCAGCGCCAGGAATCGGATACGGTGGAAATCCTCTCCGGCGTGTACCAGGGCGTGACGACGGGCACGCCGATTGCCCTGCTGATCCGCAATGAAGACCAGCGCAGCAAGGATTACGGCAATATCGCGGAAAGCTTCCGTCCCGGCCACGCCGACTACACCTACTGGCACAAGTATGGCGTGCGCGATCCGCGCGGCGGCGGACGCTCGTCGGCGCGCCTGACGGCGCCCGTCGTGGGCGCGGCGGCGATCGCCAAGAAATGGCTGCTGCAGCAGTACGGCACCACGTTCAAGGGCTGCATGAGCCAGCTGGGCGACATTCCCGTGCCGTTCCAGTCGTGGGAGCACGTGCATGCGAACCCGTTCTTTGCCGCCAGCGGCGACGCGGACCTGATCGCGCGCATGGAAGAGGCCATGGACCAGTTGCGCCGCGACGGCGATTCCATCGGCGCGCGCATCGACGTGATCGCGCAAAACGTGCCGGTGGGACTGGGCCAGCCCATCTACGACAAGCTGGATGCCGACATCGCCTACGCCATGATGGGCATCAATGCCGTCAAGGGCGTAGAAATCGGCGCCGGCTTCGATTCGGTGGCGCAAAAGGGTTCCGAGCACGGCGACGAACTGACGCCGGAAGGTTTTATCGGCAATAACGCCGGCGGCGTCCTGGGCGGCATTTCAACGGGGCAGGATATCAGCGTCTCGATCGCCATCAAGCCGACCTCGTCGATCCGCACGCCGCGCCGCTCGATCGACAAAGAGGGCAATCCCGTGATGGTGGAAACGTTCGGCCGCCACGACCCGTGCGTGGGCATCCGCGCCACGCCGATCGCCGAAGCCATGCTGGCGCTGGTGCTGATCGACCACGCCCTGATGCACCGCGCGCAGTGCGGCGATGTCAGCGTGAATACGCCGAAGTTGAAGTAAGCTGAATGTTGTCGGATGACGGGCCTGCGGCCCTGATCCGACCTGCGACCTGGATGGTCGTTTTCTCGTTTAACAACGACACTTGCGACACCGGACAAAACCGTAGCGAGCGGAAGGGAGAGGTGGCTAAGAAGCGCAACCGTACTAAGTACGGGGGCGCCGAGCCGGTGAGCATCGCAGGCCGCCTATGCCGACGCGCAGTAGGTTTGGTCAGGTGTTCTCATGCCACCTTATTCGCCACCAATTCCAATTGGTGGCGCATCTCCACCGACTGCACCAGCAACGCCCGGATATCGTTGATCAGGTTGAACTCCGTCTGGTTCAACTGGATCGGCGGGAAGCTGTCGTCCCAGTCGCCGTATAAAAATCCCGTGGGGTGGCCGTTGGCCGACAGGGGCAGCACGACGAAGCTGCGTGCTTCCGACAGCGTCGCTTTCCACCATTGCGGCAGCTTGGCGGCAAATTTCGGGTCGCGCGCATTGTCGATGAAGATCACGCGGTCGCTGTTGAGGGCCGCGTGGAAGACGTTCGGCTCATATGCGTCGCCAAACACCATCAGGTCCTGCAGGTCGGCCATGCCTTCGCCCATGCTGATGCGCGCCGAATACAGATGATCCCTGTGGTTGCGCACGAACGCCACCGAGCGCGAAAAATCGAAGCCCTGGTGCAGCGTTTCGAGCGCCATCGAGACCATCTGGCCCGGACTGGCGCTGCCGATGGCGCCGCGCAGGTCGGCCAGGCCGCCGATCAGCACGCGGTTGCCTTCGGCGCGCATGCGCGTCGACGCCAGCTGGCGTGCGCGCCGTTCCGCCGGTTTCGACAGGGGCGCGATCGACAGGTCGGCCGCCGCCATCGCCTTGGCCTTGTCCACCGCCACCACCAGGTCGGTCGCGGTGATGCCCAGGGTGCCCGCATAATCGTCGATCAGTGCGTGCACCTGCGCCGCGCCGGCCGCGTCGTCATGCCACAGCGAGTCGGCGCAGCGCGCCGCCATCGTCGACAGGCCCGCCATCCAGTCGGCGCCGCTGACGGGGGCATTGTCCGGCGACGGGTCCATCGGACGCATGCCGTTGATCAGGTGTTGCGGCAAGCCCCAGTGGGCGGCCGTGGCATAGCCCACTTCCGGCAGCGACAGGCCGAGGATTTCGCGCGCGGCGGCCGCCTCGTTGCCGGGACCCGCATGTGCCTGCATGCGCGCCCAGAAGTCCGTCATGTAGAACGTCACCATCATGCGGCCCAGGGTGTGCAGCATCGAGCAGACGACGGCTTGCTCCGCCTGCAGGCTGCCGGCGCTGGTGGCCACCTGCTGCGCCACCATCCCGGCCAGCACGGCCTTTTCCATTTCCACGTGGGCGCTGACGGAATCGGGCGAGGCCTGCGACAGTTCCTCGATCAGTTTCAGTCCCAGCGCCAGGTGGCCGATGGCGTCGATGCCCAGCACCAGCACTGCCTTCGAGACCGTGTTGACGCGCTGGCCGAAGGCGGAATACATGCCGCTGTTGGCCAGCCGCAGCACCTTGTGCGTGAGGACAGGGTCGGACAGCACCGTTTGCGTGATGTCGAATTCGTGGTCATCCTCGCCGCGCATGGCGCCGAGGATGGCGCTGATGGCCTTCGCGAAGCCGGGCATGTCGCCCTGCTGGCGCGTGCGCGCCCACAGCAGGTCCAGGGTGTTTTTGCCGAGCTGTGTCGGCGCCGTGAAATGACCTGGATTCATTGCACCCCTCCGCGCGGTTCATTGGCAGACGGCGCAGGCACCAGCGCCGCATAGGTTTTGTCGCTCAAGGCCGATAGCGCGGCGTGGGCCGGCATCGGTTTGCCCGTCAGGTAGCCTTGCACATACTGGCAGCCGCGCGATTCCATGAAGTGCATCTGCTCTTCGGTTTCCACGCCCTCGGCCACCACGGACAGGTTCAAATGCTTGGCCAGGTCGAGAATGGTGTTGCAGATGGCCGCATCCTTGCTCGATTCGGGCAAATCCTTGATGAAGGTGCGGTCGATCTTCAGCACGGAAATGGGGAAGCGCTTCAGATACGCGAGCGAAGAGTAGCCGGTGCCGAAATCGTCGATGGCGATGCGCGCGCGGCGCTCCGTCATCTTGACGAGGATGGTTTCCGCATGCACGGGGTCGATCATCAGGGTGCCTTCCGTAATTTCCAGCACCAGGTGTTCGCCGGACAGCCCCGAAAACGCGATGGCGTCGTCGAGGATATCGAGGAATTTGTCGTTGCGGAACTGGCGCGGGCTGATGTTGACGGAGATGTACAGCGGCCTTTTGGCCACTTCCTGGAACTGCTTGAGCTGTACGCAGGCCGCCTTCAGCGCCCAGGCGCCCAGCAGGTTGATCAGCCCATTGGCTTCGGCAATCGGAATGAAGCGTACGGGCGGCACCAGGCCCAGGGTCGGGTGCTTCCAGCGCATCAGGGTTTCGAAACCCTGGATTTGCCGCGTGTGCGCATCGACGATGGGCTGGTAAAAGAGTAAAAACTCGCCTTCGCGCACGGCGTGGAACATGGCCGCTTCCAGCGAAATATCGTGTTCCGAAGGGCCGTTCAGGCGCGGGCTGTAGACCAGGCAGCGGGCCTTGCCCGTTTCCTTGGCGCGCGACATGGCCGCATCGGCCAGCGCCACCAGGCGCACTTCATCTTCCGCATGCAGCGGATAGATCGATACGCCGACCGAGGCGCCCACATAGATCGTGTGGCCATCGACTTCGAACGGCGCCTGCAGGGTCGCCAGCAGGCGGCCCGTCACCAGCTTGATCTGCGCGTCCGTGGCGCTGCCGGGCAGCACGGCGACGAATTCGTCGCCGCCCACGCGCGCCAGGGTGTCGCTGTCGCGCAGCGTCTTGCGCAGGCGGGCCGCCGCCAGGCGCAGCACGGCGTCGCCGACGGGGTGGCCCAGGCCATCGTTGACCTTTTTAAAGCCATCGAGACCGATCGTGGCGACGGAAAACCCCTGGCCCGAACGGGCGGCCTGGGCGATCACCATGCGGATGCGGTCCGACAGCAGCAAACGGTTCGGCAAGCCCGTGAGCGCATCGTGCGTGGCCATGTGGCGCAGGCGTTCTTCCGTATTGTGCTGGGCCGACGTGTCGCGCCCGACCACCAGCAATTCGGCCACGCCGGCCGCGTTCATATATGACGACAGGCGCAGCTCGAACCAGATTTCCTGGTCCGGCGTCTGCAGCCGCACTTCCAGGCGGCCCGGTTCTTCCAGGGCGTCTTCCAGCGCTGCTTGCAGCGCCGCGCGCGACGCTTCGGCGGCCAGCGGCAGCAGCAAATGGCCGGACAGGCCCGCGGGTGCGCCAAACAGGGTGGCCGCGCGCTTGCTGGCGAACAGGATCAGGCCGTCCGTATCGAGCCGGAACACGACGTCGCCTGCCTCTTCCATGAGGTTGTCCAACTCGTGGCGAGCCTCGCGGTGGGCGGCGGATGGGGTACTGGAAAACATCGTGCTGGCTTTTACCTTTTTGTTATCAGTGCCGGCGCTCGCTGCAGGGCAGGGCGCCAACGGAAAGAATGCATCGTGCGTGACGCGTGCCATAGTGGCCGGAAGGCGGCTATCGGAACGCGATCCACACGAAATGTATCATTGAAAAGCACCCGATTACATGAAATAGAGCAACATTGCTTCAGGTTTTGTAAATATTCCTGCCTTCCATGAAAAAAATCATGCCGCGCGACACACGCAGGCATTTTCGTTCCACATGGAAACATTTATCTGCGCTTGCTTCCACTGGCGCGCTTGCCCCGTCATGCGCTTTGCGCTAGTCTGGCTGGCAGACGGTGTTGACGGTGCGCCAGCGACGGCAAGGGCGCCATGATAACAAATCGCGGGAGACCTCCATGAATGCCTTTGACACGCATGAAGTTTTCAACCAGGCCACGCCCTTTGAAAACGTCAATCTGTTCGCCTGCGACCCGGCGCTGATCGAGGCGCTGCTGCGCGAGGGCGGCGGCGCGGCGTTGCAGGAGCTCGATGCGCTGGGCGACAGGCTGGGGCGCGCCGAGACCTATGCGCTGGCGCGCCTGGCCAATATCCACACGCCCGAGCTGCAGCAGTTCGACCGGGCCGGGCGCCGCATCGACGAGGTGCTGTTCCATCCGGCCTGGCATGAGCTGATGGCCATCCTCGTGGGCGCCGGCGCGCACGCTTCGCCGTGGGCGTCGCCCGGTCCAGGCGCCCAGGTGGCGCGCGCGGCGGCCTATCTATTAGTGGGGCAGGTGGAAAACGGCACGCAGTGCCCCGTGACGATGACGTATGCCTCGGTGCCGGCCTTGCGCCAGGCGCTTGACCTGCCGCAAATCGCGCAGCGCTGGCTGCCGAAAATCCTGTCGCGCGACTACGATCCCCGCTCCCTGCCCGTGGAGCAGAAGCGCGGCGCCCTGGTCGGCATGGGCATGACGGAAAAGCAGGGCGGCTCCGACGTGCGCAGCAACACCACGCGCGCTACGCAGGTGCCGCCGGCCGAGGCGCAAGCGCTGTTCGGCGACGAGGCCGCCGGCGCCTGGCGCATCGTCGGCCACAAGTGGTTTTTCTCGGCGCCCCAGTGCGACGCGCATCTGATCCTGGCGCAGGCGGACGAGGGCGGATTGTCGTGCTTTTTCCTGCCCCGCTACCTGCCCGACGGCAGCCGCAACGCCATCCGCGTGCAGCGCTTGAAGGATAAGCTGGGCAACCGCTCGAATGCCTCGTCGGAAGTGGAGTTCACGAATGCCTACGGCTGGCTCGTGGGGCAGCCGGGGCGGGGCATCCCCACCATCCTGGAAATGGCCAGCCACACGCGCCTCGACTGCGTGCTGGGCAGCGCCGGCATCATGCGCGCCGCCTTGACGCAGGCGCTGCACCATGCGCGCCAGCGGGCCGTGTTCGGCAAGCCGCTGGCCGAACAGCCGCTGATGCAGAACGTGCTGGCCGACCTGGCGCTGGAATCGGAAGCCGCCACGGCGTTTGCGCTGCGCCTGGCCCGCTGTTTCGATGAAAAGGATGATGCAGGGCAAGCCATGCTGGCGCGCGTGCTCACGCCGGCCGGCAAGTACTGGATTTGCAAGCGGGGCCCCGGTTTCGGCTTTGAAGCGATGGAAGTGCTGGGCGGCACCGGTTATGTGGAAGAGGCGCCGCTGGCGCGCCTGTACCGCGAATTGCCCGTCAATTCGATCTGGGAAGGTTCGGGCAACGTCATGTGCCTCGACGTCTTGCGCGCCTTCGGCAAGTCGCCGGCCGCGCGCGACGCCCTGGCGGCCGAGCTGGCGCTGGCCGGCGATGACGATGCCATTTTCACCGGCTACCGCGCGCGGCTGCTGGTCGACCTGGACGGGCCGCAAACGGACGAATTCGGCGCCCGGCAATTATCCGAGCGCATCGTGCTGGCCGTGCAGGCGGGATTGCTGCTGCGCCATGCGCCGCCGTTCGTCGCGCAAGCGTTCCTGCAGTCGCGGCTGGTGCAGGCGCCGGGCGGGGCGTATGGCCGCTTGCCGGCAGGCACCGATTGCGCGGCCATCCTGGCGCGCGCGCTGCGCGAGTACTGAGTTTGCCTCCGCTTGGGTACGCAATTATTTCGAAAATTCCGGCCACAGGCGGGCTGGGGGCTGGGATAATGCTGCAATCCATCATTTTATCGATACACAGCGCGCTTGCGGCCCAGGCTTGCCGCCGCGCCAGCTAGCATAGAAAGAAAAACAATATGAAACAAGACCCGCGCTTCCCGAATTTGTTCATTACCGATCACCCTTTGATCCAGCACAAACTGAGCCACATGCGCGAGCACGACACGTCGACGCGCACCTTCCGCGAATTGCTCAAGGAAATCACCTTGCTGATGGGCTATGAAATCACGCGCGACCTGCCGCTGACCACGCGCGAAATCAAGACGCCGCTGGTGACCATCGACGCGCCCGTCATCGCCGGCAAGAAACTGGCCATCGTGCCCATCCTGCGCGCCGGCATCGGCATGAGCGATGGCTTGCTGAACCTGGTGCCATCGGCGCGCGTGGGCCACATCGGCGTGTACCGCGACCCGGCTACGCACATGCCCGTGGAATACCTGGTGCGCCTGCCGGACCTGAACGAGCGCACCTTCATCTTGTGCGACCCGATGGTGGCGACCGGCAATTCGGCCGTGTATGCCGTCGACGTGTTGAAAAAACGGGGCGTGACGGATGAGCAGATCATCTTCCTGGCCCTGGTTGCCGCGCCGGAAGGCGTGACCGTGTTCCAGAATGCGCATCCGAACGTCAAGATGTTCTGCGCTTCGCTCGATTCGCACCTCGACGACCACGCCTACATCGTGCCGGGCCTGGGCGACGCCGGCGACCGCATCTTCGGCACCAAGTAAACCGGTTCAGGCGAGTATTGCGATGGCAACCTTGATCGACCCGGATTTTCGCGCGCGTTTGCGCGCCCTGAATGAAAAATATGCGGCTGGCGTGCCGGCCCTGATGCAGGCGATCACGCAGGCAAGCGGCCGCTGCGACAGCGAAGGCCCCCGTCTGGATCCGCTGACGGAGTTGCACCGCGCGCTGCACGCGGTGGCCGGCTCGGCCGCCACCTTCGGTTTTGCCGCGCTGGGGCAGGAGTGCCGGCGCCTGGAACAGCTGGTGCGCGCCATGCTCAATGCCCCTGCGCAAGCGGTGGCGGATTGGCCTGGCGTGCGGGCGCAGGTGGCGGCGCTACTGGACTGGGCGGGACGCGACGCGGCGGCCACCCATTTCACCGCCTAGATGACCGCGCCATAGTCATGTGGTTGCAATGATTCATTTGATACAACGCAAAGCACCCGCGTCGCAGATTAGGATATAGTGTCTCCATGCCGCTGGTACAGGGCGCCGCAAGACGGGGATTTGGCTATTAAAGTAGTGTTCGCAAGTTTATTTTGCGAAAGAATGGTTTTTCTCAGTTTTGTTGGTATAATTGGGCATCGTTGGATTCGAGGTAGTAGTGCAGTTTGTCTGTCATTTCTTTCTTGCTTCAAACGATATAACGGGCGCAAGCCCAACTTAACTGAAATAGGAAATTGTAATGGCAACTGGCATCGTAAAATGGTTCAATGATTCGAAGGGTTTCGGCTTTATTACCCCTGACGAAGGCGGCGAAGATCTGTTCGCTCACTTCTCGGCTATCCAGTCGAACGGCTTCAAGTCCCTGCAAGAGAACCAACGCGTTTCTTTTGAAGTGACCGCTGGCCCTAAAGGCAAGCAAGCTTCGAACATTCAGCCAATCTAATACGCTGGATCAAACGAAATAAAGAAATCCTCGGTCTCCGAGGATTTTTTTTCGCCTTAATTTCCGTGAAGCATGGGTTTTGTGTGCGTTTGATGGGCTACGCGGCCTCTGCGCGGCTGTCTTTCGGCTACTTTGCCTCATTGCCGGCGGGTAGGCCTGCCTGGTCAGCGCAAGTCTCTAAGCCGAGCTCTGCGGTGTTCCCATTAATGTCACGACGCCGGACAAAACCGACGCGCAGCAGGTTCGGTCCCGCGTCCTCAAATAGCCCGTTCGCGCCAGTAGTCTGGCTGTGAGTATGAGTGCCTTAAAAAATCCACGAACGCCCGTATGCGCAGCGGCAAGTGGCGGCGCTGGGCGAATACGGCGTAGATATCGTTGCCCGGGGCGGCGAACTGGTCCAGCACCGTCACCAGCTGGCCCGAGGCGATCTCGGCGCCCACTTCCCACATCGAGCGCCACGCCAGGCCCTTGCCGGCCAGCGCCCAGTCATGCAGCACTTCGCCATCGTTGCAGACCATATTGCCCGCCACCTTTAAAATTACATTCTTGCCGTTTTCGCGGAAAGTCCAGCCCCGCTGGCTGCCTTCGCTGCTGATCGCCAGGCAATTGTGCTTCGCCAAGTCGGCCGGGATGCGGGGCGTGCCGGCCCGTTTCAGATAGGCGGGGGAGCCGACCAGTACGCGCTGGTTGTCCGCCAGCTTGGTGCTCACGAGCGAGGAATCGGACAGGCTGGCGATGCGGATGGCCACGTCGATGCCTTCGCCGATCAGGTCGACGAGACGGTCGTTCAGGTTCAGCGACACCGTTACGTCGCGGTGCTCGGCCACGAACGAGGGGATCAGGGGCGCCACGTGCTGGCGGCCGAAGCCGGCAGGCGCGGAAATGAGCAGGTGGCCGCTGGCCTTCACGCTGCGCTCGGCCACGGCCGCTTCCGCCTCTTCCAGTTCGCCCAGGATGCGCTGGCAATCTTCCAGGAAGGCGGCGCCTTCATTCGTCAAGGCCAGTTTGCGCGTCGTGCGCTGGAGTAATTTGACGCCCAGGCGCTGCTCCAGCGCATCGAGGCGCCGGCCTATCATGGCTGGCGCGATGCCTTCCGCGCGCGCGGCGGCCGACAGGCTGCCCTTGGCCACTACTTCCACGAACGTTGATATTTGTCTGAACTGGCCCATGTCGTGCTCCCGCAATGCCATCACTTGTGATAAAAACGCATAGATGAAGTGATTTTTAATCTCGTTTCCATGCCTTATAGTGCAATACTATAGAACAAATGCGCCGCCCGGCAGGGTGTTTTTGCGCCTCTGTCCAGCTTGCCTGCGCAGTCGTTCGGCTTATACTTGGATCACCAGATTACCTTTGCTTATATTTACTAAAAACCGGAGAACTTCATGACGCAGAACACGATCGCACTTCCCGAAGGCATGCAAATCACGGGGGCCATTGCACCCGGCTACGAACAGATCCTGACGCCGGCCGCGCTGGCCTTGGTGGCCAAGCTGACGCGCGCCTTCGAGCCGCGCCGCCAGGAATTGCTGGCCGTGCGCGTGGAGCGGGCCAAGCGCCTCGACGCGGGCGAGCGTCCTGACTTCTTGCCAGAAACCGCACACATCCGCGACGGCGACTGGAAGATCGCGCCGATTCCGAAGGCGCTGGAATGCCGCCGCGTGGAAATCACAGGACCCGTCGAGCGCAAGATGGTCATCAACGCCTTCAATTCCGGCGCGGACAGCTACATGACGGACTTCGAAGATTCGAACACGCCGAACTGGGATAACCAGCTGACGGGCCAGATCAATATGTTCGACGCCGTGCGCAAGACGATTTCGCTGGAGCAAAATGGCAAGTCCTACAAGCTGAACGACAAGATCGCGACACTCGTCGTGCGTCCGCGCGGCTGGCACCTCGATGAAAAGCACGTGCTGGTCGACGGCAAGCGCATTTCCGGCGGCATTTTCGATTTCGCCCTGTTCATGTTCCATAACGCCAAGGAACAACTGGCGCGCGGCGCCGGCCCGTACTTTTACCTGCCGAAGATGGAATCGCACCTGGAAGCGCGCCTGTGGAACGACATCTTCGTCATGACGCAAAACGAATTGGGCTTGCCACAAGGCACGATCAAGGCGACCGTGCTGATCGAAACCATCCTGGCCGCCTTTGAGATGGATGAAATCCTGTACGAGCTGAAAGAACACAGTTCGGGCTTGAACGCGGGGCGCTGGGATTACATCTTCTCGTGCATCAAGAAATTCAAGCTGGACAAGGACTTCTGCCTGGCCGACCGCGCGAAAGTCACGATGACGGCGCCGTTCATGCGCGCCTACGCCTTGCTGCTGCTGAAAACCTGCCACAAACGCGGTGCGCCAGCGATTGGCGGCATGGCAGCCTTGATCCCGATCAAGAACGATCCGGAAAAGAACGACATCGCCATGGGCGGCGTACGCAACGACAAGGCGCGCGACGCCACCGACGGCTACGACGGCGGCTGGGTTGCCCATCCGGGCCTGGTGGAACTGGCCATGGGCGAGTTCACGAAAGTGCTGGGTGACAAGCCGAACCAGATCGAGAAACAGCGTCCCGACATCGACGTGAAAGCGTCGGACTTGCTGAATTTCCAGCCGGAAGCGCCGATCACGGAAGCGGGCTTGCGCTACAACATCAACGTGGGCATCCATTACCTGGGCAGCTGGCTGGCCGGCAACGGTTGCGTGCCCATCCATAACCTGATGGAAGATGCTGCCACGGCCGAGATCAGCCGTTCGCAAGTGTGGCAATGGATTCGTTCGAGCAAGGGCGTGCTGGAAGATGGCCGCAAGGTGACGGCCGAGATGGTGCGCGCCATGATTCCGGAAGAGCTGGCCAAAGTGCAACGCGATGCGCCGGGCGGCAACGGCCCGACCTATGTGCGCGCAGGACAAATTTTCGAGGAAATGTCGACGTCGGAATCGTTCGCCGAATTCCTGACCTTGCCGCTGTACGAAGAAATCTGATCCTGATCAACTAGATCGATAAAAAAACCCCGGCGATGCATACAAGCATCTGCCGGGATTTTTTATGGCGGTAGGGCGGACTTAAAAGCTGTTTTTCCACATCCGCAAGGCGGCAAATGCTTCCACGGGCGACGCATCGGTGGCCAGCTTGCCTTCCACCTTCAAGCTGGTCAGGATCGCCGGTTCGCGGTAGCGCAGGAAGGGATTCGTGGCCTTCTCCAGGGCAATGGTCGACGGCACGGTGGACAAGCCTTGCTGGCGCTTTTCCGTGTCGATGGCGATGCGTTCCTGCAAGGCCTGGTTGCCCGGTTCGACGGCGTTGGCGAAGCGCAGATTGGACAAGGTGTACTCATGCGCGCAAAATACCTCGGTATCGTCGGGCAGGGCGGCCAGCTTGCCCAGCGAGTCGGCCATCTGGCCAGGCGTGCCTTCGAACAGGCGGCCGCAGCCGCCCGCAAACAGGGTGTCGCCGGAAAACAGCCAGGGTGCGCCGCTGCGCTCGTCGCGCTGGCGCACGTAGGCGATATGGCCCTTCGTATGGCCGGGCACGTCGATGACGGTCAGTTGCAAGCCCAGTTCGGGCACGTGGGCGACATCGCCTTCGGCAAGCGGTTCCGTGATGGCTGTGATAGCCTCATTGCGCGGGCCGAAGACGGGGACGGCGAAATGCTGCAACAATTCAGGTACGCCGCCCGTGTGGTCGGCGTGGTGATGCGTGAGTAAAATGGCGGACAAGGTCAACTGATGGGCTTGCAGCGCATCGAGGATGGCCGTCGCATCGCCGGGGTCGACCACGGCGGCATGGCTGCCGTCATGGATCAGCCACAGGTAATTGTCGGCAAAGGCGGGCACGGCAAGTACCGATAAAGCGTGTTCAGGGGAGTGTGTCATGAGCAAAAGAGAAAACTGAATGGACAGTGTGGCATCCGAAAAATCCATTATAGCGCTTGACGGCTGGCTGCAGACACCGGCCGGTCTGTATGTGCGTGCCTGGGAGCAGCAATGCCTCGACAGCCTGACTGTCGATATCTTCGGTTTTAATGCCGTGCAGATCGGCTTGCCCCAGCTCGATGCGCTGGCGGCCAACCGCATGCCGAACAAATGGCTGCTCGATGCGCGTCTGCCGTCGCGTCCGCCGCAGGAAAGCCGCTTGACCCTCGTGTCGGCCTTCGACGAGCTGCCGTTCGACTCGCAAAGCCTGGACCTGGTGGTCTTGCCGCACGTCCTCGAATTTGCCGCCGAGCCGCACCAGGTCTTGCGCGAAGTGGAGCGCGTGCTGATCCCGGAAGGGCGTGTGATCGTCTGCGGCTTCAATCCGGCCAGCCTGTGGGGTATGCGCCAGGGACTGGGGCGGGTCACGGGCCGGCATTATTTGCCGCAGGCCGGCGAGCTGATCTCTATGCCGCGCATGAAAGACTGGTTAAAATTGCTGAATATGGGCGTGAGCCAAAGCCACTTCGGCTGCTACGCGCCTGCTTGCAGGACAGAAAAATGGCTGCGCCGCAACGCCTTCATGGACAAGGCCGGTGCGCGCTGGTGGCCATATCTGGGTGCAGTGTATATAGTGCAGGCGATCAAGCGCGTCAAAGGGATGCGTTTGATCGGTCCGGCGTGGACCAAAAAACCGGCGACGGCGCCCGCAGGCGCACCGGTCACGAATAAAAGGCGGGAACAGCAAGATGGATAAGGTTGAGATTTACGCCGATGGCGCATGCAAGGGCAATCCCGGCACGGGCGGCTGGGGCGCGCTGATGGTGGCCGATGGCGCCAAGAAAGAAATTTACGGCGGGGAACTGAATACGACGAATAACCGCATGGAATTGAAGGCCGTGATCGAAGCCTTGACGGCGCTCAAACGTCCCTGCCAGGTGGTGTTGTATACCGATAGCCAGTACGTGCAAAAGGGCATCAGCGAATGGATCCACGGCTGGAAAGCGCGCGGCTGGAAAACGGCCGCCAAGGCACCCGTGAAAAATGTGGACTTGTGGCAGGCGCTCGATACGGCCCAGGCCGTGCACGAGGTGGAATGGCGCTGGGTGCGCGGCCATAACGGCCATCCGGGCAATGAGCGGGCCGATCAGCTGGCCAACCTGGGCGTGGAAACCGTGCGCGCCTGAGAACTGAAATTTCCTGCCATGCAGCTGCGGGCAGGGCGTAACCGGAGGGCACAGGTTTGCTATACTGTGCCCTTCGCTTTTTGCTTTTAAGACTGAATCTGCCATGCGTCAAATTGTCCTCGATACTGAAACCACCGGCCTGAACCCGCGCACGGGCGACCGCATCCTGGAGATCGGGGCGGTCGAACTGAACAACCGCATGTTGACGGGGAATAATTTCCACCATTACATCAATCCCGAGCGCGACTCGGAAGAGGGCGCGCTGGCCGTCCATGGATTGACGACGGAATTCCTCAGCGACAAGCCGAAATTCGCGGAAATCGCCGACGAGTTTCGTGCCTACATCGCCGACGCCGAACTGATCATCCACAACGCCCCGTTCGATATCGGCTTCCTGAACGCTGAATTCAAGCGCTTGAACTTGCCGCCAGTCCACGAGCAAGTACATGGCGTGATCGACACCCTGGTGCAGGCGAAGGAAATGCATCCGGGCAAGCGCAACTCGCTCGACGCATTGTGCGACCGTTACGGCGTCTCGAACGCCCACCGCAAGCTGCACGGCGCGCTGCTCGACTCCGAATTGCTGGCTGACGTCTACCTGGCCATGACGCGCGGGCAAAACAGCCTCAGCATGGAAGAAGAGGTGGAAGTGGCCGCCGACGGCGCCGCCCTGGAAATCGTGCCCTTGGCCGAAGTCATCTTCCAGAGTGCCAGCGCCGACGAACTGGCCGCCCACGAAGCCACCATTGCCGGCCTCGACAAGGCTGCCAAAGGCCAGTGCATCTGGACCGCCGTCACGGCGCCGCCACCGGCCGCCTGAGAAAAAAGCGGGGCACGCTAAATTTCCTCTCGCCAGCCCTTGCAGATGCCGCAACACCTATGCGATAATTCGCCTCGCTTCGGGAGGTTAGCTCAGGGGTAGAGCACTGCATTCACACTGCAGGGGTCGCAAGTTCGAAACTTGCACTTCCCACCAAGAATTCGCTGTAAAATCAAGTACTTACATTAAAGCCGACACATTATGTGATCGGCTTTTTTTGTGCCTGTGTAATTAGCCTGTGTAATTTTATTTTTTGTTTTGTACTAGCACCGATAGCTTATCCAACGCAGCACGCTGCGCATCGACCTGGAGGTGCGCATAGCGCTGAGTCGTCTGCACATTGCTGTGACCGAGAATCTTGCTAATAGTATAAAGATCGACCCCCAAGCCAAGCATGATGCTGGCACAAGAATGCCGTAGGTCATGAAAGTTCACATGCTCCATACGCGCCTTCACGCGCGCTCGGCGCCAAGCGGATTTCAGCCCATCAACACTCACTTCAAGCGGAAAGTGGGCGAGCCAAGGTCGCAGCGCGGGGATGATTGGAATTACGCGCGCCCGTAAGGTCTTTGTGTGGCTGGAAGGCAAGGTGATCGTGTCAACGCCAATATCCTCCTCACGGATTTGGAACAACTCTCCACGACGGGCACCCGTCAAAAGCGCAGCCCAGATGGCGGCCTGTACCTGGACCGTGCAATGCTGAGCAATCTGCTGGACTTCATCCACAGAAAGAAATACCTCCCGTTTGTTGTTCACTTTCATATTTTCAATTCTTAATCCGAAGTTTTCGGGAATTAACCGTTGCCGCCATGCAATTGCAAGTCCCTTTTTTGCGCAGGCCAGCGAGCGATTGATGGTGGCGGGCGCATATGCATGCTTCATTTTTTCAGTTTTTTTATTCAGTATCTTCTGGCTCATATCTTTGATGACATGATCCGAAAATTCTTGCGCTTGGCTTGCTTTGTACTTACGCGCCCATGGCTCAAGACGCTTTGCGTGATGCTCAGACGTCTCGGCACTGCGAAGGGTTTTTGAGTGCTCCACATAGATAGCCAAGATGGCAAGCATGGGAGGGTCGCCCTGAATAATTACGGGCTTCGTGGGCGCGCGCGCCACGGAGCCGCGCATTTCCGCTTCTATTCGCTTGGCATCACGCGCAGTTGTGCCTTGCGGCAGGATATGGTGAAATCTTTTGCCGCCGACCATAAAGCCGATGTGCTTCCTTCCGTCCTTGTCGTCCCAGATGGACATTGGTTGTTCTCCTTTAACCAGTTCTTGCACTCTTCAAGGTCGTAGCGCTTGGAGCGCGCGCCGACCGGTGTGTATGGCAGTCCTGCCTGCTCAAGGCGGCGGATTGTTGATTCGCTGACGCCGAGGGCGGCGCATATCTGCTGCCTGTTCAATTCCCCGGCCGTGCTGGCGGGCTTCTTGCCTGCGGCCTTGTCCAGCGCCGCCACCATTTCGGCGATGTGGCGCATTTCGGCTTCGCTCATGTTCATGGCGCGCTCCCTGCCACTACGTCGCCGGCATGCCCGCTGCCACCACAAGCGGGGCAGTCCAGTTCTCCGTTGCCCGGCTCGGCGCCATCGTTAATGAAGACCAGGCCGGCAGGTGTCGCCGCGATGGCCTGCTGCGTTTCGGGCGAGAGTGGTGTGCGACGGCGCTCGAGCTGGGCCTCCAGCTGCGCAATGCGCGCATCGCGCTCTCGCACCAGGTTTTGGAACGCCGGCGCTTCACAGCTGCGCGCGCACGGCGCCGGGTGTTCGCCCTGTGCTTGCTGCTCCCGGCGCAGGGCCTGGCCATGAATGCAAGTGCATTGGCCCAGCCATTCGCCGTCTGCGCGGTGCACATCACCCGTACCGCCGCAGGAGTTGCACAGCGCGCGCATTTCGGCGCAGGTGTCTTTGACATCACCGCGCACCGGGACGGTTGCGATGGCAGCTTGCTCGCGGCCAGCAGCGACCAGCACGCGGAACACGTCACTGTTGCGGAGCAGCGCGCCTGGCTCGTTTAGGCCCCACAAGACAGGCAGCGCCGAGACTTGATCCATCAGCAGCCCGATGATCGGCTGAGGTGCCGCAGCTGGCAGCGGCGAATGCTTCGGCTTGGCCGCCTGCTTGGCGCGGATCGTCTCGACCTTCGTCCAGATCCTAGCCAGCTCCGTCTCGCCAGCGGCGTGCATGTCCAAGCCCTGCGCCAGGCAGAGCGCGGCCAACGTGACCATGACGCCACCAACCTCCTGCTCGCGCTCGCCGACCGGGCGGCCGTACACATAGTCGACCAGTTGGTGCGCCTCGCTGGCCGTGCAGCCGCATGCCTGCATCAGTTCCAGCGATTCTTCCAGGAAGCGGTGATTGCGCTCAGCGCCGTCGGCGGCGAGTTCGGCACCGAAGCACGCCATCATCCAAGGCTGCACTCGGCCCTGGAATGAATCGTCGGGCGTTGCACGGACAAGTGGATTGCGTTGCTCGTTGTTGATCATTCTGCATGCTCCAAAAAAGTTATCTCGCTGGGCAGGCGCGGTGTCGCGTCGCCCATCAGGTAAATCACGGAAGACACGCCACCGCCCAGGACTTGGGCGCCCATGGCGCGCAGGTGGTGGTGTTTGCCGTCGAATAGCACGGGCTGGCAGGTGTGGATCGCGCGCAGAACGGCCCGGTCCAGCTTGTAGGCGGCCTCGGCTGGGGTTTCCGGCGCTGGCGCAGGGCTGCGGCTGCTCATTGCGCCGCCGGAGAGCGACGGCCCCATACCCAGTGCGGGCCATCCTCGGAGTCGTGAATGGACAGCGTGAACCAGCCGTCGCCGGTAGGTGGCGCCGGATTCCAGACGGACACGTCCGTTCCAGCCTGGTCGAAGTAGGCAATATGGGCCGGATGCGTATCATCCTCGGCTTCAAGGGTGGCATAGGCAGTGACCAGGCCTTGCGCAGCCAACCAGGCCCGATATTCGGCTTCTTGATCCTCTTCGAACTCTGGCATATCCGGGTGCGAGTACCAGCCCTCGGCATCGCGCACGACCGGCGCCCATTCAATTATCTTTTTCACATTTACCTTTCAGGTTGTCGCGGCCAGGACGCCCGCGAGGGTAGCCGCCACGTAAATCAGGATCAGCGCCGCCGCCAGGCGCGCGGCACCGGGGCTGCGCTCGTTGCTCGACACTTCGTCGTTGTCGGTCATGCCGCCTCCGTGGTGGGCATCTTGATGCCACGCCAAGCGTAGAAAGCTGGCCTGTCATCAGGCGAGATACGCATGCAGTCTTCGCCGAACGTAAAGGTCGCGTCGTGCTGCGCCCCTGGAAACTTGAAGTAGAGGAGCGCCTGGGCATGTCCGAGCCTGTCTGGCCCCTGCAGCGGCGCGCGGCTTACCCAAATGCTTCCGATCGCGCAGTCCGGGTACATGAGCGAGAAGAAATCGATCAGTGCCGCTTGTGCAGCCTTTTGGGCGCGCCGCTCGACAAACTCCCCCATCACGCAACTGTGGCTGCAGTAGACGGCATCGCCGTCCGTGATGACTTCCAGGGGCTCGTGCTCTTCACCTTCATCCTCGGCTTCCTGCTGCATGGTTTCGGTTACGCGCCGGCTGCAGTGGTTGCACTCGAACCACCAGCCATGCTCGATTAGGACCGCGTGCGGCACAGGGCCGGGCGCGTACTGATCGAACTGCGGCTTACGGAGACAATGCTCGACCTCGTTAAATCCGCAATCCAGTTCGTTGGCGCCTTCACGCCGCGCCGCGGCCCCGCTGGCGGCAAAGCGGATAACGCAGTGGCCTTCACCAGGCTCGCGTACCTCGTAGGCAAGCAGCGGCTTCATGGCGCCACCCGCTTGAACGAAATGACCCAGCACCACGGGTTCGCATCCCAGTCGCCGCCAGTCGATTCCCACAGGTCGCGCCAGGCCGTGCGCTCGGTTGCGCGCTCACTGGCGCCGGATCCTTTGCACACGATGTCGTAGCGATCTTGCGATTCCGCCAGCGCTTCCATATCGATGCCCTCGGCGACAATGTCGGCATCGCTGATGTCCTGCAGGCGCTCGACGCGCACCGACACGATCTCCAGCAGGATCCGGCAGGCCGCGCGAGGCATGAAGATAGAAGGACGCTTGTACCAGCCTGGCAGCGCGCCGCGCCCGGCCGCCGACGGTAGGTCCGGAGAATCGGCGTCGTACTGGTACGCGCGGTCGCATTCGGCCGTCATGTCGATGAAGTGCCATTCGTCGCGGCGCTTCTTCTCGCTGTAGCGCGTCACCCAGCGGCCGTAGGCGAAGAATGTTTCACGCACCCAGACGCGGTCGCCGGGCTTGCCGTAGGGGCACGAGCGTTTTGACGCCTGGAGCAGCTGGAGCAGGGTGGTCGGGGCGCCTGTCCATGGTTCGATACGCTTGTCCGTGACCATTTTGGGCGCCGGGGTGACTAAGCGCCGCGTTTGCGTCTTGGTGCCTGCGACCACGGCGAGAACCATGGGCGCGTTGAATGGGATAGGGCGCTCTTTGCTCATGCTAATATTGCTCCATGAAAAAATTTCCTTGGCTTGTTGTTTGCATTACGCTGGTGCTGTCCGTGTCTTTTAGTCTTCCCATGGCAGGGCTTATTTTTGCCTTGCAAGGTGATGAACGGATTGCAAATGCCAATGTTGCTGCATGGACGCAAGGCCTCGCTTCGGTGATTACTCTCATTGCTGCAGTTGGAATTGCGTATCAGCAATCGGTAGTTCAGCGTCGAGCGAAGAGAGATTCCGAATTGCGAGAAACAATGCAGGCGTCCCGACTGGCCGCCGTTGCTTCGCGGAGAGCATTTAACGCGGCCGAGAATTTCATTGATAAAGTCCGTGAATGGCCTGATAGTTCGGGTGGCTTTAAGTACTGCTCCAACGATATCGGAGAGTCCAAAGAACTTTTGAGTATGGCGGTGTCGAAAATTAACCATTCGGACCTCATTGAGCCGCTGTTCGATATGCATCGAACGCTTGTGGCAGTGGAGCAAAAATACCGAGACTTGCAAGGGTATGTCTATCCGATGAGAAATCTGAGCGTGGCCGGAGACCTTGAAAAATGGGCTACCGAACTGCGCGAAGCGGCTTCCGTAATAGATGACATTGCTACTGGCGCTGTTGCGGCCCTCACCCGGTTTGAGCGCGGCGGAATATAGGAAATCGGTCATGCTGATGCTCCAGGTGCTGCCAGCACAGCACGATGCCCGTTCGACGCCATGCCGCTCACCACGCCCAGCGCCTCCATTGCTTCCAGCAGGTTGCCGGCCCGGTTGAAGCCGATTCGCAGGTGGCGCTGCACCAGCGACACCGATGCGCGCTGCTGCGTGCGTACTACCTCAACGGCCTGGCTGTACAGCGGATCGCTCTCGCTGCCGTCACCCGGCGGCACGGCGCCTGCCGCTTCGCCATTCAGCTGCAGCACTGGGCGCTGTTCGCGCACGGGCTCGCGGCCATTGGCTGGCGCGGCGTCGACGGCCTGGCGTGGCGCTGGCACGTCAACATCAGCCTCACCGCCCAGCGCCTCCACCAGGTCGGCCAGCATCTTCGCCAGCTCGCCCGTCATCAGGGCGAAGTCGCTGTCGAACCTTTCATCAGCCGCCTCGCCCAGCGCGCATTCCCGGATTATGTCCAACGGCTTCACCGACTTGATGGCCAGCGACTCGTCCAGCACAAAGCTTATTTTGTCGTTCCAGGTCATGGCCAGGCGCGTGCACTGCTTGCCGGCGGCGATGTGGCGGCGGATATCGTCCGCTTCCAGCGTGTGGCGCTTATATGCCACCTGGGCCTTGCTCTCGCCGGTGGCGCGCATGATCGCGTCTTGGTCGACCGTGAATCCAGCAGGGGATTCGTCCGCTTGCAGCCATTCCGTCATTGCGCCCACCGGCGAGCGCATGACGCGCAGGCTTTCCAGCGGCAGCTTGTCGACGGACTTGAGCAGTAGTTTGATCACCTCGTCCGCCTTGGCCGGGCTGGCAGCGTCCACCACCAGCCAGCCGTTGATCGGATCGATCCACACGGCCGTGGTGCTGAGGATGGCGAACGCGCGCGGCAGCAGCTCGTCGGTGACACGCTCTTTCAGTTCCTTCATGGCCTTCTTACCAGGCGCGAAGCCCTGAGCTTCTTCCATTTCAAGGGCGCGGGCGGCGGCCACCTGATTGATCACGGTCGAAGGCAGCAGCTTCTTCTCGGTTTTCAGCTGCAGCAGGAACTGGCCGCTGACGGCATGTACGAGCAGCGCGCCGGCGCCGCGCGGTGCGGCCCAGCCCTGGCGTACCAGGTCCATGCTGGTGGCCGGCGTGAACTGTTGCGGCGCCAGCGCCTGCTCGAGCACTGCGGCTGTCATGGCCCAAGCGGCGGGCAAGCGGTAAATCTGCAAATTCTTGAAAAACATGGCGCTTCCTTATTCTGAGAACACGACGCCGCGCGCGGCACCGAAGGCATACAAAAATTCAATGAACTGCGCGGCTTCCTTCACGTAGAAGTCGCTGGTCTGGACGCCCAGCTGCACGATGCGGCGCCCGTCGAAGCTGGGCGTCACGCGCCCGTCGTGGTGCAGCGGCGTGCCGGCCAGGCGCATTTCGTCGGCAAACTCGTCCACCAGCAGCCGCTTCATGTCATCCGCATCCCATTTGCGCCCGATGTGCTCCACCTGCTTGGCGATCTCGCCGATCATTGCGTGATATTTTTCTTCCTGGGCGCGCTTCTTCTTCGGCTCGGAAAACACAACCATCCAGCCTGGCGGCGCGGTCTTGGCAAATTCAACTGCCCGGCGCCGCGCCTCGTCGTGCACAAGGAAGTAGGTTTGCTTCGTCATGGGGGCGATCCTGCGGCCGTACTGGCCGTCGCCTGCGGCGTCACGCGTTCCAGGTCATAGCAGCCCCTTATGCCATCGAGCCAAATGACTGCGGTGTGCCCGCTGAGCACCTGGGCCTCGCTTGTCGTAATCGTTTCGCGGATATCACCACCGTCGAGCTCGACGCGGACGGCCGCGCCGACCTGGTGCGCAGCATTGAACTTGTCGCAGGCAGCCTGCAGCTGCGCGGTAGACTTGCGGGCCGGGCGGGCGGTCACGCTGCGCCTCCCAGGTCAGCCACGTCGATCACGATGCCGCGGCAGTACGGTTCGCCGTCTTCCACGATTTCGAAGGTGGCGTGGGGCACGTCGGTGCGGTAAGTCCAGCTGTAGCCGTCTTCCTTGGCCCACAGGGCATCCACGGCGCGCACCTGCGGCGCCCGGGCGAAATAGTCCTTGAGCGCATCGTCGTCATGCTGGATATCCTCGCGGAATGGCAGCAAACCTTTGGCATCGAGCAGTGCGATGGTCGGTGCGCCGCGCTCGTCGTCCACGAAGCCACGGAACTCCATCAGATCATCGCTGGCGCCGAAAATCACGATCAGGCCAGCCGCCTTGGCCTGCTGCTCTTCTTCCTTCGCCATTTCCTTACCGTATTCGCGGCCCGTCAGCAGGCCGGCCAGCAGTTCCTTGCTCAGCTTGACTGGGGCGGCTTCGGCCAAGCTGGTCGGTTTGACGGCCGGCTGCGGCACGGTGTGGTTGAAAGCCGCCTGATCGATCTTCGAGTAGGGAAACTGAGCAGCAAACTTCTTAATGCGCTGGATAAAAAACGAGCCTTGCGATTCGGCGCCCAAGAATTCGGCGAACAGATTGGCGCTGAAATTCTGGTAGTGGTAAATGTCGCTCTGGCCGGTCGACTTCTTCGGGTGGAACTGGATGGCCAGCACGTTCAGTTCTGGCACGTGGCCGATGGCTGCAAACTGGCTGGACTCGACCTGGTGCATGACGATTTGAGGGATGGTTCTCACAATGTTCTCCTAGTAAAGGTTGGGGCGGTGGTTATGCGGCTTCGGTGATCAGGCCGGCGCGCGCGGCGGCAAAGTCGAACTTGGCCAGGCGGTCGATGGCCTCGGCCGCCGTCAGGCCGAACTGGTCGAACATCACATCGAGGATGTCGCTGTCGGATGGGTAGAGGTCATCGGCAGCGGCGTCGAGCAGGTCAGGTGCTGGCGCTGGGCGGCTCGGCGCCGGCATCGGTGCGGCGGCGGCCGGCGAGCGGAGGGCGGCGGTAGGGGTGGTATGCTTGGGCGCCGCAACTTGGATGACCGGTTCGGTGGCGCGCTCGGCAGCGATCTGCAAGGCTTGCTCCGCCAGTTGGCGCTGCGTGTCGGCTGCCGCGCGTTCGCGTTCGGCCTGTGCCGCCTCTGCCGCGAGGCGGTCAGATTCGACCTTGGCCAGGCGGATCGTCTCGGCGGCTGCCTTTTCTGCCTTGATGCGCTCCTCTTCGCGGATCCGGGCCCGTTCGGTTTCGGCCTTCGCTTCCTCGGCGCGTTTGTGATCGGCGATGCGGCTGGTAATGACCAGCTGGAAGTCTTCCATGGGCTTGCCGATGATGTTGGCCATATCCATGAACAGGAAGCCGTAGGTAGCGGCGTGCTCGCGGCACCAGGCCTGTTTGGCGCGGTAATCGGCTGCCTGGGTATTGGCGGCGATCTTGGCGTTGGCCAGTGTGGTGCTGACGGCATCGCGCAGGCTGCCCAGGGTACGCTTGCCCTTCATGGCGCCGGCGAAGTCCGGTTGTTGTTGCTGAAGGCGCAATGGCGTGATTTCGGTTTCGAGCGCGGCGATGTGGGCGGTAAAGGCGTGCCGGCCTTCGTTCAGGATGGTTTCCTTGATCTGTTCCTTGCGGGTCTTGACCAGCTTTTCCAGTTCCAGGCGCTTGGCGCGGAACTGTGCTTTGATGTGGTCGACCGTGCGCATCACTTCGTCAATGGTCGCGGTCTGCGCCAGGGCAGCAGCCTTGGCCAGTTCCAGCTTGTCTTCCGCCTCGCTGCAATACTTGACGGTGTTTTCGGCATTGGCGAAGTCTTCGTCGGTTTCCAGCTTGGTGTTGATTTTGGCAATGAACTTCTCGGCGGCGGCCTTGTACGCCACCAGGTTGCTGCTGACGACCTTGCCTTCGGTCTGGACTACCAGGGCGGGCAGGGCTGCGATCGGCTCGGCTGCTGGCTTCTCGGCAATGTCCACCTGCGTGTAGTTGGCGACGTCGATATCGAACTGCTCCCAGCCGGTGACAATGCGCGAAAACCAGGCCGTATCCGGATATACCCACATCCAGACCATGTTGTTTTCAGTGCCGTCGGACGTCATGAAGAGCCATTTCTCGGCGCCGGTCACCAGCAACTGTTGCTGGACCTGCGGCTGGTGAACTTCTGGCAGCACGTCAGCGCGAACCGACGTCGCCAGCTCCGCATTCCATTGCTTGTGCTCGAAGCCGATGGTTTCGGCCATATTCAGGCCGTCGCAAGAGGCGCTTTCGCGGCCCAGCGACAAGGTGGCCGGGTAGAGATCGTCGTCGATGATGCGCTCGGCGAATGGGCGCGCCAGTGCTTCGACTTCATGGCCGTAGTCCAGGATGTTTTCCTGCACCCAATCGCTGAATTCCTTGGCCAGGCCTGTGGCCTTCATGCGCACCAGTTCGCTGCGAGTGACCTTCTTCGACAGGCCGAGCATCGCGGCCGCCTCGCTGGCGCCGTGGTGGTCAAAGCGGAAGGCGTGCCAGTCGTCGCTGCCCTGGAGCAGGTTGTGGATTTCGCGGGTGAGAGAATTTTCGCGTTGCATGATGTGTCCTCGATGGTTTTATTGTCGAATGTGGCGATTAGTCGTTTTCGCGCGACCAGCTGTCGATGGTCATTTTTTGCACTTCGGTGAACGTGGCGCGGGTGCTGAGCATTGCGATCAGCTGCGCCGGCGTTTTCTTCTTACTCAGGATGGTTTGGCGCCATTCCGGCGTTTTTTGCTTGAACAGCTCGTCAGTACATTCCGGCAGCTGATCGATCGTGCGGTCATCTGCAGCAGGCGTGGCCGGCGTGATGTCGCGCATTTCGCGGTTCGTTTCCTCGAGCTCGTCGGGCGTGTAGACGCCCAGGATCACGTCGGGGGCATACAGGCGGCTCCAGCGCTTCACGGCGAGGTAGGCCAGCTGCTGGCGTGGGTCAGTCGCCCACAGAGGCGAATTGCGCACGGAGGCCTGGACAAGCAGCAGTTCGAGATAGCGCGGCTCCTTTTCGCCGCGCAGCGTTGCCCAAATGCGCACACCGCAGCCTTCTTCGCTTTGCATGGGGTAATCCGGCACGCGGTATTGATAGGCCTTTTTGTAGTCTTTATCGCCCGGCTTTCCCTTAGCAGCTGCCTCGCAAACACGTGTTTTGCCGATGATTTTTTCCCATGGCCCGAACCATTCATAGTTGAAGCGGTCGAGCGTGACGCCGCTGGACTGGATGGCTGCGTTCACCAGCTGGCCTTCGTAGCCGAGCGTGCCGTTCACCAGGTGGGTCTTCTGCGCCACCGCGAAGGGGTTCATCTTCCACTGCATGGCCTGCATGACGACAGCAGCGCAGTCGGCCGAACTTCCCTTGAGGTGATCCGGGATGGTTGAGCGGCCCTTGGCCATGATGTCGGCCAGGCGAATGATGCTATCCATGCTTGCAACGTCGAGGATCAGGGACGCGCTGCTGGTACTGGCCACGGACAGATCGCCCTGTCCGTACTGCGCTGTTTGCAGGGCCGTTTGACCCTCTTTAGTTGCTGCGTTCATGACTTTTTCCTTGTGAGTTTTATGATTTCTGCCTTCAACAGCGCCAGGCGGACGGCGTAGACGATGGCGTGGCCGGCATGCCAGTTGCGCAGGGCCTGGCTGGCCACATCCATCACGGCTTGGCTTACGACGTCCACTGCGCCTCCCGGTGGGCGCGGCCCAGCTGCTTCACGCGCGCGGCGGACGCGTCAAGGTCGATCAGGGCTTCGATCTGCGCGGTGATCAGTTCCTTGCGCATTTCTTCGAGGCCGGCCAGCTCGCGGCGCACGCCGGCCAGGCGCATCTTGTTCATGCGGTGCTGGTGCTGCGCCTGGTAGTGGCGGTGCGCGGCCAGCATGCGGTGGAAGAGGGCGATCATGGCCGCACCATCGCAGTCACGCCTAGGGCGCCGCCGTCGTACGCGGCATCGATCAGCGCGGCCAAGTTGCCGATGGCCGCGAAGTGCGCGACATCCTCAGCGCGCGGGCCGGTGCGGATGGTGATCATGTAGCTCATGTCCTGCTCCTCTTGTTAATGGGTTGCTGACGACCCGGCAAAATCCATCGGGCGTGTGAGTCCTGCGGCTGGTGGGCCGCCAACAAGGGAGGCGTTTGGTCAGACGGCGGGATTTGCTTTCGGCTCGGCCCCGCTTGCATAGTGCAAACGCCTCTCTTGTTGGCCGCCGGTTACGCCGGCGAAACGGGCCAGGGCGACTGGCCGGGGTGAAATTAGGCCGCCGTCACCTGCGAAGGGCGGAAGCGTTGGCTTTGCGTTGAGCCGTCCAGCAGCACTTCCAGGAAGTCGCCGCGGACGCCGGGGTGCGTCTTCACGAACTTGCCCGGGCGCGGCAGCGGCGCGGTTTTCGTACCCTTCACATTCACTTTCTGGTCTTTTTTGAAATTCGACATGCTGTATTTCCTTCAAGGTTGGTTGTGGCGCCGGGCTTCCCCGGGCGCCTGATCCTCACGAAGATCAATCGGGGCATGCTGATCCCACAGGGCATTTATCCGGCCCGCCGGCCTGTCCCGCCTTGAACTACGGCGCGGGCGACCGCTTTAATCCTTGTTGCAGTCGTGCTCTTCGTTGCTGAACTGGTGCGCGTTGGTGAATTCGCCACCCTCATGCCCATCGCGCCGCTCTTGATGTGCTTGGTATTGCCCGGTGCGCGCCTCTTGCCTGATGGCCTTGCAAGACTTCGAGCAGTACAGACCCCAGCCCCGTTTTACGTCAGCTGCGCGCGCCAAAAACTTTGACCGGCAGCACTTGCATTTGCGCTCAACCATCTTTGGCTGAGGGATTCGCTTGACCGCAGGAGCCGCGCTTGCCGGTGGCAGGGTGCGCATATACTCGATTCCATTCACGACAATTCGGTCCATCAGATACCTCGGCTTATTCTTTGATTCAGCACTTTGGTGCCGCTATCTTTTGCATATCCCAATCCGCGTCGCCGGTTACAACGGCTTGGCCAGCTCGACCAGGTGGCCGAGCTCCTTGCCGTAGAAGGTGCTGCAGGGCGAGGCCATGCGTGCATCCGTCAGGGCCATGGCGTGGGCGACGCCTTTATTGCGGGCGCGGACCTTGTTGCGGTAGGTGCCGTCCGTAAAGCGAATCGTCACGTCGAAGTGAAAGCGCTGAACCGGCGCTGTGACGGCGGCCTGGGCCAGCTCAGCCTGCAGCTGGGTGGTGTCGTGGTCGCGGGCGCTCATCTCAGGCCGCCTTAGAGAATTCACCGGCCGCGTCCTCGACAGACCAGTCCGAGGCGAACAGTTCGTCGGCGAGTTCCAGTGCTGACACATCGAGCTTGAAGCCCAGTGCCATTTCAAGGGCCGCCACCCAGCGGGCGAAGGCGCGTTCGAGTGCAAAGTCGCTGCAGGCTTCGGCGCTGCGGAAGTTGCGGGTTTTGGCGATGGTGTCGGCGTGCATGAGGTATTCCAGTGAAAGGTGGTTAAGCACGCGCAGCAGCAACGTGCACGACCGGGATTTGTTCGCCGGCGGCGATCAGGGCTGCTTCAAGTGCTGCTAGTTCGGCGCGTGACATGACCAGCTCCTTTAAGCGAACATCAGCTTGTTGATGACTTCGATATGGCGCGCCGAGGCGGCCGCTTTTTCCATCGCAGCGCTCGTTGCGCGCTCAGCTTGCAGCTTCGCGGCATCAATCATTTCGATGGCTTCGATCGAGTCGATCTTTGCAAGGCCGTTGTGGGGCACGAAGGAATAGAACTGGTTATTTCGGGAGAGGACGTATGCATCAGGCGCGGAATCACCTGGAGTCGGTACCGCGGCGACTACCAGCAAGCCATTTAAGAAGCCGACTTTGACCGTTGCTCCTATTGCCCAGTTCTGCTTACTTTTCCTGATCATCATTTGCTCCGGTGGTTGCTGTTCAATGAATGAACTTTACCAAAAAGATAAACATGTATCAAGCGTTATTTACCAAAAAGATTAATTATTTGTGCTCAAGGATGGTGGCGAGGAATGCATGGACGAAAAAAAGCCCCGACTTCGGGGCTCATTCAGCGACTGCTAGAAGGGTAGGGCAGAGGGCAAGGGCGGGCCATAGGCTCGCCAAGGTATCTCGTCGGCATTTATTAGATGGATTACCGGCGCGATATCGAAGGTAGCGAAGCTTCGTGAAAACCCGCCGATGCGTGGTGACAACAACAAGATAGGGAGGGTGGGGAAGACCTTTTGCGCTCGCGCCAGCATGGTGGGCCCAGTCGTCGGCCAAGTGTGCTCAGGCTCAACCTGGACCACGGCAAACTGAATTTTCTTGATATTGATAATAGCGGAACAGAGTTGCATGAGTGCATTATGCTTCGAACGCTATGAAGATGGAAGTGATCACCATGGCTCTAGGCGTAAAAAAGCCCGCGCGCTGCGGGCTTGGTCTTCGTGGTGATCGGAAATGAAAATCAGGCCACGCCGCCATGCGACGAGCAAGCCCCTTGCTTGTCTTTTGATGGTGATATCCACCCGTCCTTGCATTTGACAGAGCCGCTATCAACTTCGCCCCCACCGCAGCCTGTCAATGCGGCTGAAACGACTATGGCAATAAAGATGAAATTCTTCATTTTGCCTTCGAGGTGATTTTATTATTTGAAATCTATTGCACGCTACGTAGTAGCTGTGGTGTGCAAAGCTGCTTGCTGATCGAGCTTATTTTGTACCAGGCTTGCCGGTCTCAGGATTTGAATTGCCCTTGGTGGACCAGTTATTATCTTTGGTGCCGTCTTTGGTCGAGCGATCATGACCTTTGACTACAGTACCATCCTTTTTTGTGTAGCCGCCCACATGTTCGTGGGCAGCTTTCGCGCCAGTGCCAGTCGCGGCTTTTGCAGTATGGCCGGATGGGCTGGCATGGCCGGCTGAGTGGCCACCGCGCGCAGAGGCCGGAAGGGTAAGAGAGAGTGCCAGTGCTGCAACCAATATTGTTTTCATTTTTATTCCTGGTGCGGCATAGAGGCGTGCCGTTGCGCTCGCCAATTATATGTAAAAATATCAACAGGAAATCTAACGAATTGTTGCACTACTTCACGTGCCGCATACCCTGAAGGGGGTATAAGTCTGTATTGTTTGACGGTAATTTACCCATTGTAACTATAGCCTCCCTGGCTCCGCCCTCGCGCCTAGCACAACGTTCCCATCAGGTTGGAAGTCGCACTCATAAATTGAATCTTGGTAGGCTCCGAAGCCATTCTGGAACTGAATCTTATCTCCAACAAAGGTAATGGCGCCGTTGGGTTTGTCGAGCCATGCGAATCTGCTGAATTTCATTTCAAGCATCGTGTCTGTCCATTTAACACTGTAGTGAGCGAGTTTTTCGATTTCACGCTTGCAATAGATGCTTGCGCTCGCGATATGCTTATCGCCCCAGCACTGAAGATCTGCCATGCATTTGGCATCTAGAGCGGCAGCTAGAGCTTTCGTATCGGCATCAACTTTAGTTTTTTTTGCGGTGGCCACTGCAGATTCAGCGGCCATTTTTTCTTTGTCGGGAGCACATCCGTAGGCGATCCCACCTATAAGGGTGGCTAGAACAACTAGCCCGGCTACCACTTCCGTTTTTTTCAGTCCTGGGTTGCTAATTCCGCAGTGAGGGCAGTTTTTTGCTCTTGACGAAACTTCCTTCTTGCATTCCTTGCATGCTGTAAGTGACATGTACTACTTTCCGATAGCTCTAAAGTCTGTCTTTGAAATTACGAGGCTCGAAACGAACGACGCGGCCGATTACATTGCAGTCGCCAGTCCTGCACGGCTCTTCGCGAAAGTCGGGATTTTCAGAAGTCAAATACCACTCGCGTCGGTCATAGCGTAGGCGCTTGACCACCGATTCGCCCTTGTAATTCAAGGCGAACACGCCGCCACTGACACGGCTTTTATCTTTGATGTTGACGACCGCCACGTCTCCCGCATACAACATGGGCACCATGCTGTCACCCTTGACCTTGATAGCTCGAAGCTGATCGGGCGTGAGGTCGTTCTCTTCAAGCCACTGGCGCGGCACATGCAAGTGACCACCATCCTCAAACAGATGATCGGTTTCAAAGCCCGTGATTCCAGCCCGAAGGTGCTCAGGAACCATGCGGATGGACACCATTACGGGAGCCATATCATCGTCGCCAGTCACAGGCCTGGCATCTAAAGCCGACCCTGCGTCAGCGTTCTCAATATCGTTGTGCAGAACGTCGAGCCAGCCAGCCGGTTTCTCAAACGCTTGTTCGATGCGCTTGGCGATGGAATTCCCAATGTTCTTAATTGGCGTCTTGCCAATTATCTGACTTACCTGCGAAGGAACCATGTTGAGGGCGCGGCCGAATTCCACTTGGCCACCTGCGAGGTCGGCAAGGCTGCGGGCATTTTCTCGTCTGATTTCTTCTCTGGTCATCGCGTGATGGTCTTCTAATTTAACAAAAAGATAAACAACCAAAAAGATAAACAAAATTCCGCATAAAGTTTATCTTTATGGTAAAGTCGCGGAATGGATATGAAAAATTACCTCAAGCAAGCCGCTCCTTGCGACCGCAAGACCTTGGCCGACGTCGCGGGCACTTCGGTTGCATACCTCTACCTGATTGGTGGCGGCCATCGCCGGGCGGGCCCCGAGCTTTGCAAGAAGCTTGTCGCAGCTGAGCCGAAGCTCACTCTATGCGATCTCCGGCCCGATATCTGGGTGCCCAGCCATGAGGTAGCGCCGCGCCGCGCCACCGATCTGGTTCCAGCGCCAGGCCACGCCGGCCGCCAACCGCCCACTACCAACGCCATCTTCGACACCGTGCCTGCGCGGGCCGCCGTCGGCATAGACCAGGGCGCCAAGCAATGATCCGCCTGATCCCCATTTCCCCGCCGCGCTCGAATGCCGTCAAGGTTTCGGCGGGTGGCCTGTTGCCGGTTTTGGTTGCGCTACTGATTGAGATTCCACAGTGATCGTCAGCACAGAGGCAATCACCGCTTTTCCAGGTGCGAAGTCGACACCCCATTCACGTTCGACCACCGTCCCATTGACTGTGAGGCCGTGGATTAAGCCAGTTATTTTGTCGCCAACAGCAGGCGCTGGCACGGCTTTAGGCCAAGGCACCGGAGCGTTCGCATCCAGAGCGAGCCTTACCACATAAGTTTCGTTTTCCATGGAGGTTGCCTTTCCTGTGAATTGACATGCAGGAATAGAAATTTAACACGTTGGCAACTTCTGCCTATTTTTCGCAGTACCCAAACCCTGTAACACCGACCACCAGGAGAAAACATGAAACAGAAGCAAAAACGTACCGCACTCGTCAAGGGCTACATCACCGAAGACAACAAGGCTGATCTGCAAAGCGCGTGCACGGCGATGCGCAAGAGCGTCAGTGACGTGCTGAACGAATGCACGATCGTGATCATCCGCAATCACCTGGATGCCAGGCCGAAACGGAATGATACGCCGCCGTTTTCGAGCGGGGCTAGGCCCAAATCAATAAATAGCAGGGCCCAGTTTATCCCGGCGCCGCGCCCGTGCTTTGGCGTCATCCCGCGCGTCGTGCGGATGCGGGTTTAACGGCATGGAGGCAGCTATTGAATAAACGGGCCGATGTGACAGCCGAGGAGAAGGAGCTGGTCTTTCAGCGTTCGATGATCTACCGCCAAGCCGAGAAAGACCTGCAGGGCGCGAAGGACGGGGAGGGCGAGAGTGCGGCGAAGGCCGCGCACAAGGAAGCGCGCCAGAAATGGCGCGATGCCACCGATAGGGTGGCGAAGAAATACGAGGTGCCGCGGCGCGAACCGCCATAACGAACCGGCACCCTACAGCATCGCATGGCCGGAATCGGCCACTTTAATCACCATCAATATGGAATATGACATGACGCAAACAACTGCAATTACGCCGTATGGCTCGCTGAACAACGCCGATGGCAACAACGACTTGCTCGACATGCTGCTGGCCAAAGGCCCAAAGAACGACGCTGCTCTGGCCCGCGCGCTGGAAGTGGCGCCACCAGTGATTTCCAAGATTCGCCACGGCCGCCTGCCGGTCGGCGCGTCGTTGTTGATCCGCATGCACGAGGTGTTCGACGTGTCGATCAGCGAGCTCAAGCGCATCGCGCGCGCCGAGGTGGCGGCTTGACCTGGGCGGCATTGCGGCCGGAACTCGGCCCCAGTGCGGCGCCGGGCGAGCAGGGTGGCCACGCCCAGCAAGAGCCCAACGACGACACGCTGCCAGTCGATCCTGGCCACATCCGGACGCGCCAGCACTACGAAGCAATGCTCAAAGACCAGAACGCCAACCAATAAAAAAAGCCAGCTGGCAGGCTGGCTTCCTTGAAACGCTATAAATCCCGAAAGAATTTATGAGCCAAATTGTACAACAGAAAAGCATCAGCATTGCGAATACAGCCATTGCGACAGATCAGGCTGGCCGTTTTCGCTTGAACGACTTGCACCAAGCGGCCGGCGGCGAGCGCCGTCACGAGCCATCCGCGTGGCTGATTAATCAGCAAACCAAGGAGCTTGTTACGGAATTGGAAACTACGGGAATTCCTGTAGTTAAATCCGAAGGCCGGACGGGCGGAACTTACGTCTGCAAGGAGCTGGTCTACGCCTACGCCATGTGGATCAGTCCCAAGTTCCATCTAGAAGTGATCCGCACTTTCGATGCCGTTGCCACCGGCCAAGCGCCAGTCGCTGCGCCGAAGCCCAGCGTGATCTCCCCCGCCAAAGAATTCCGCGCCATCTTCGGCATCGCGCGTCTGATCGGCCTCGACAAGAACGCCGCGGCCATCAGCGCGAACCAGGGCACGGCCGCCCTGACCGGCGTCAATATGCTGCAGCTGATGGAGCGCAAGCACCTGGCCACTCCCAGCCAGGAGATTTACTACACCCCGACCGAACTGGGCAGCCGCTTCGTTAAGAGCGGCAAGGCATTCAACCAGCTGCTGGTGCAGGCCGGCCTGCAAGAGAGCATCGCCGGCCATTGGGTGCCGACGGAGAAGGGGCGCGCTCATGCCTTCGTGGCGGACACCGGCAAGGCGCACTCCAGCGGCACGCCCATTCAGCAAGTGAAGTGGCGCGATTCCGTCCTGGCGGAGGTGGCATTGTGACTGGCCAAGCTGACAATCGCGCGCGCCCAGCTTTTAGCGTAAATAAGACGAAGCGCCGCCGAACTGGCGTCACGCTCCCGAAACAGGGTTCCCGCTCGTATGGGTTGCTGCAGGCGATGCTGGCCGGGCCTGGCACCTTCTACCAAATCTGCGAGCGCGCTGGCTTCGATATTGAAGCGGCGGGCATGGAGCACCGCCTGCGCATGATCTTTTCGCGCTTCATCCAGGGCAATGTACGCCTGGTGGGTATTCGCTACGTGCTGAAAGACGCTGCGCGCGCGGCGCTGCTGGGCGCCGAGCCCGAACAGGCTGGCCAGGTGGCCGCGCCACACTTTCGTGGCACGGTGGGCGCAATGCCTGTCGTGGTCGTTCGCCGGCCAGCTGCGGAGGTGCGTCCATGAAGCGCGACCTCATCACCATCACCAAAGAATTTCGCCACTTTCACTTTTGCTGCGGCCTTGGCGGTGGGAAGCAAGGCTTCAATGCCGCCCAGCCACAGGTGGGCAATATGGCCGCGACGTTGCGCTGCATCGGCGGCATCGACAATGATCCTGCCGCGATCCGTGATTTCGACCGCGCCGGTCCTGGCCGCCCTGGCACCGTTATGGATCTGTTCACGCGCGCCCAATACACGGCCTTTCATGGCAAAGAGCCGCCATCAGGTTGGCGCGAGGCCGCCGCCGTCGATATCCGCCGAGCGGCCGGCAATGAATCGCCGAACATCGTATTCATCAGCTCTCCATGCAAGGGTGCCAGCGGTCTGCTGAGCGAAACATTGAGTAAGACGGCCAAATACCAGGCGTTGAACGAACTGACGCTGCGCTGCATCTGGCTGATGTGCGAGGCCTGGGCCGACAACCCTGTCGATCTGATCGTGTTCGAGAACGTGCCACGCCTGGCCACGCGCGGCCGGCACCTGCTGGACCAGATCAACCAGCTGCTCCAGCAGTTCGGCTACGCCGTAGCTGAGACAACGCATGACTGCGGCGAGCTGGGCGGCCTCGCGCAAAGCCGCAAGCGGTTCCTGCTCGTAGCGCGCCATATGGAAAAAGTGCCACCATTCCTCTATGAGCCAGAGCGTAAGCGCCTGCGCGCCGTCGGCGACGTGCTGGGCCGCATGCCGTTCCCTGGCGATGCCGCTGGCGGGCCGATGCATCGCATCCCACGTCTGCAGTGGAAAACGTGGGTAAGACTGGCTTTCGTCGAGGCCGGCAGCGACTGGCGCAGCCTGAACAAGCTGGCCGTCGAGGACGGGCACCTGAGCGAATACCTGATCCTGCCCGAGCGCAGTCACGATTACCTCGGCGTCAACGCCTGGGGCGAGCATGTCGGCGCCGTATCCGGACGCGGCACGCCGACCACGGGCGCCTACTCGGTCGCCGACCCGCGATATGTCAACGAGGGCGATTATGGTCAGCTCGGCGTACGTGATTGGGCAAAACCCACCGGCACGATCACCGGCCAGCGGTCTCCCATCCAAGGCGGGTTCTCCGTTGCTGATCCTCGGGCAGCTGGAGAGCGCCACAGCAACGTCTACCGCGTCGCCGCATGGGATAAATCATCCGGCACGGTCACCGGTGACTTCAAGCCAACCAGTGGCGGCGGTGTGTCAGATCCGCGCCCACCTGCCGGCCCGATGTTCAGCAAATACGCGGTGACCCGCTGGGACAAGCGCACCGGTACCGTGATCGGTGGCGACGACCAGGGCGCCTACGCCGTGGCCGACCCACGATCGAGCACCGGCTTCGAAGGCGCGGGCAAGTATCTGGTCACGCCGTTCGATGAGGCGGCCGGCACCGTGATCGCCGGCAGCACGACCGGCCAGGGTGCATTCTGCGTCGCCGATCCGCGTGCGATCAATCGCCAAAAAGGGGATGCATTCCTGACCGGCGGCCATTACGGCGTGTTGCCATGGGATGGGCAAAGTGGCGCCGTCAGCGCTTCGGCCGGCTACGACAATGGTCGCTGGAGCATCGCAGACCCGCGCATCGACGAAGCGCCGCAGCTGCCTGCGCTGAACCAGAAAACGGTCGCGCTGATACGCGCGCTCGACGGCACCTGGCACCGGCCATTCACCACGCTGGAACTCGGGGCGCTGCAATCGCTGATCGATCCGGACGAGCACTGGTCGACCGATCCGCAAATCCAGCGTGAAATTGACGAGCACAAGTGTCGGACTGGCGCCAGCGCGTTCCCGCTACTCGACGGCACCAACGATAGCGCGCATCGCGAGCGCATCGGCAATGCCGTCCCGAAGCTGGCCGCTCAGGCCATCGGCGAGGTCATGGGCACCACGTTGCTCCTGGCAGCCGCTGGCGAGACGTTCATGCTCAGCGCCATGCCTATTTGGGTGCAGCCGGTGGCGATCGCTATCGCGGCGTCACAGGCTGGCGCGGGAGGGACTTGATGATGGCAGACCTCGCTATGCAGCAATTAGCTAATGAAGGGCTTGGACGCCGCCATAAATTCCGCGTGTGCCACTTCCATCCTTTTGATCAGGTCTTTGAACTCGTCGTCAAACACCGCAGTTTGCGCCCACATGGCAGAAATATGGGCCTCATAGGCTTCAGTCAAATCCTTCCAGACCCTGTATTTCGCCTGCATTTTTTCGTGATCAGCGTTCATTTGGCATCCAAATTTTATAAAAAGGACATCGTATCATGATGATTCCGGACCTTTCAAAAACCGATCGCCACCACTTGGCGAACCAGGCTACGCCCGCCTTCTCGCTGATCCGCAAGATCTGCGCCTGTGGCAAGGCCAGCACCGCGAAGCAGCTGGCCCAGCACGGCAAATGCGCTGCCTGCGCGCTGGCAGCTGTTCGCGACGCAATCATGCCTGGCGACTTCGCCAAGCTGCAGCACATGCTGGGCGCCGTGAAGCAATACCCGAAATCCAAGTGGGGCTGGCGTAACTACTTTGCCACCGGCAGCGGCCAGCAGTACGAGGCAATGCAACGCCTGGTGGCCGCTGGCCTGGCTACGGCTGGCCGTGCCGCCAACGAAATGACCTACTTCCACGCCACTCGCCTGGGATGCAAGGCTGCAGGCCTTGATGGCGCTGGCATCAAGCGCGCGATGGAGGATTGACCATGACCGCACATATCACGAACATCCGGCCGGCCGACGCCAACAACCAAGTCGTGACCGTCAAAGGCGGCAGCGGCGGGTATCGTCGCCGGCCCTGCGCCAAATGCCCATGGCGCGTCGACGCTGTAGGCGAGTTCCCGGCCGAGGCATTCCGCCACAGCGCCCACACGGCGCACGACATGTCGCAAACCACTTTCGGCTGCCACGAGTCGGGTAGCGCCAAGCCGGCCATCTGCGCGGGCTTCCTACTGCGTGGCGCCGACAACAACCTGGCGGTGCGACTGCGCCAGCGCACCGAGAAATTCAGTGTCACCGTGGGCGACGGCGGCCACGCACTGCACGAAAGCTACCGCGCCATGGCGATCGCCAACGGCGTGCCGGCTGATGATGCGGCGATTGTGGAGTGCCGGCCATGAACCAAGCTGACATTTTCTCAGCCGGCGCCCAGCGCCTGCAAATGACCGATTCCATCGATCTGACTATCCAGTCGCTGCTGGCCTACGGCGCCACGCATGAGCACTGGGGCATTGCCTGGTCGGGTGGCAAAGATTCCAGCGCCACGCTGACGCTGATCACCTACCTGCTCGACACTGGCAAGATCGCGCGCCCGAAGTCGCTGACGGTCTTTTACGCTGACACGCGCCAGGAACTGCCGCCGCTGGCCATCGCGGCGCGCCAGATCATGGATGAGCTGGAAGAGCGCGGCATCCGTGTGGAGGTCGTTACGGCGCCGATGAATAAGCGCTTCATGGTCTATATCCTCGGCCGTGGCGTGCCGCCGCCGAACAATAACACGCTGCGCTGGTGCACCCGCCAGATCAAAATCGACCCGATGGAGCAGGCGCTGCGCGACCGCCTGGATCAGCTTGACGGCCAGATCCTGATGATCACCGGCGTGCGCCAGGGCGAAAGCGCCATCCGCGATCGCCTCATCGAAATGAGCTGCAGCAAGGACGGCGCCGAGTGCGGCCAAGGCTGGTATCAGCAGGTGCTGCCGAATGCCAAAGGCCTGCGCGGCCGCCTGTCGACCCTGGCGCCGCTGCTGCACTGGCGCGTCTGCCATGTGTGGGAGTGGTTGCGCCACTGGGCGCCAGAGGCCGAATTCGGCGACTGGAGCACGGCGATCATTGCCGACGCCTATGGTGGTGACGAGGCCGAAGAGGTCAACGCGCGCACCGGCTGCATCGGTTGCCCGCTGGCGACCGAAGACAAAGCGCTCGATACGATCCTGCTGAACCCGCAATGGTCCTACCTGGCACCGCTCAAGGGCATCAAGCCGCTGTGGCGCGAACTACGTGAGCCACAGCACCGCTTGCGCAAAGCCGGGCGCGAAGTCCTCAAATCCGGCGCGGTGGCGGCCAATCCGCAGCGCATGGGGCCGCTGACGTTCGAGGCGCGGCTTATGGGCCTTGACCGCATCTTGACCATCCAGGCCACCGTCAATGCTGTGGCGCGCGCCACTGGACGGCCCGAAATCGACCTGATCAACGCGGAAGAAGAGGCGCGCATCCGCGAGCTGATCACGCTGCAAACATGGCCGCAGGGCTGGGACGGTGACGAGCCGATCGCCACGACCATCATGGACACGGTCTATGCGAACGGCGCCGTGCAACCGAGGCTTTTTTCGGAGGCTGAACTGTGACCTACGATTTGAGATATGCAGCAGCTGCCACCAGTAGCGCGAAGAAGGATACTACGGCAGCGAAAATCGAAGCACGTGCTGATGCCGCTGAGGTCTTTTCGGATTGGGCCGCCGAAGCGGCTGACGCTTCCGCAGCTCGAACACTTCTTTCGTTAAGTGCCTCTTGGCGTTGCTCGGCCATCGCGCGCTCCTCGCGTTCGGCCGACTCTATCCAGGCCGAAATAATTTGCCTTGTGGCCACGTGGTTCTCGGTGAATAGGCGGTGCCTGGCCTCAGCTAAACCGATCTGGTCGCACACGCCCCACATCGGATGCATTCTGGGGTCGCTCATGAAATCCCTTAAAAAAGTGGGAATCCTAACATGATGCGCCGGTCTCCCATTGAGCCCGGCACCAGGCCGATGAAGCGCACAGCCTTCGCGCGCGGCGAGCGCATCGAGGCGCGCAAAGCGTCAAAGCTCAAGCGCACCTCGCCCATGCCCAGCACCGGCATGCTCTCCGTGCAGTCGCACCAGCGCACGGCGCCGAAGCGCAAGGCCGGCATGACGACGAAAGGCCCGCGCTCGACGCCGATCCGGCGCGCCGCGCGCGGCCAGGACTGCACACTGCGCCTGGCCGTCTGCAACTTCGACCCTGACACCACCGTGCTTTGCCATTCGAACTTCCTGGTGGACGGGAAGGGCATGGGCCTGAAGGCGCCGGACACCTGTGCCGCGTTTGGTTGCAGCGCCTGCCACGACGTGCTCGACGGTCGCTCCCCGCGCCCGGCTGATCTGTCGCTGGCCGCCCTGGAGGCTGCCTTTCGCGCGGCCGTGAACCGCACCCACGAAATTTTACGGTCGATGGGCCTGCTCGCTGCAGTTCCCAATGACCAAAAACAAAATATGGAACACACATGACGCGAATTAACTTCCGTGAATTCGTGCTGGGCGCCATGCCCGGGACCAAGGCCGATATCGTCATCAAGTCAGGCGTCAGCCAAGCGACAGTGCTGCGCTGGATTCGCTTGCTGCACGCTGATCGCAAGATTTACATCGCCAGCTGGAAGCCGCACCCGCGCGCAGGCGCCGCCATGGCCGTATATGCCGTCGGTAACTTGCCAGACGCGGCGTGCAAACTGCAGCACCTGACCAAGCGCCAGATTCGCCTGCGCTTCGAGGCCAAAGCTAAGAAGGACGGCCGCTATGACTCGATGAAGGCGCGTTGGCGCAGCAAGTACTGGATCCGCAAGGCTGGCGCAGTGGGTGATCCGCTGGTAGCCGCTTTGTTCGGCGCAACGCGCGTGCAGGAGGCCCGACCTTGAACTACTACAGCCACCACATTGGCGACTACACCACCGATACCGCACATCTTTCTCTGTTGGAGGACGGTGCATACCGTCGCCTGATGGATCGCTACTACACCACGGAAGCCCCATTGTCGAACGACGAAACGGGACTCTTCCGCCTGGTGCGCGCTCGCTCGGATGAAGAGAAGGATGCTGTGCGCATCGTCCTGCAGGAGTTTTTCCAGGCAACGGACGCAGGCTGGGTGCATAAGCGCTGCGATGCCGAGATAGCTGCGTTCAAAGACAAAAGCATGAAAGCAGCAGATGCCGCCAACAAGCGATGGAATAAGGGGGGCAGTACGGATGCTATGCGGACGCATAGCGAAGGCAATGCAGACGCATTGCCAACCAATAACCAAGAACCAATAACCAATAACCATAAACCAGTAAACCTAAAACCTTCGTCGGCTTCGCCTCCCGATCCATACCCCAAAGAGTTCGAAACAGCCTGGCAAGCGTACCCGCCGCGTCCAGGGGCAAGCAAAAGGGATTCGTACAAGGCCTGGGCGGCCCGCCGGAAGGAGGGCGTACCGGCGCAAGCGCTCCTTGCCGGCGTTCAGCGGTACGCGAACTACGTTCTGCTGTCGCGCACTGAGCCGCAATTTACGAAACAGCCGGCCACGTTCTTCGGGCCAGGCGAGCACTACAAGGCCGATTGGGCAGTCGGTGCTACGCAAACACAGAAAGGGGTCATTCATGGAAACTTTGGCAAGCAGGATTACCACAAGGGCGTTGGGGCAGATGGCACCTTTTGAAGGCAAGAAGCGCTTCGCCAGCGCGCAGATCGAGCGCTGCCCGATGCATGGCGAGTACACCGCGATGCTGATTCGCGGCTCCTGGTCTGGCTGCTCGGATTGCATGAACGTCGAGGATCAGGTGCGCGAGGCCGAGCAGCGCGCCGCCTGGCGCCAGGAGCTCAAGGCGCGCGAATGGAGCGCAAAGCTCGGCCGTGCCGCTATTCCCGAGCGCTTTGCCGATCGCAGTCTCGAATCGTACCGGCCGGATTGCCCCGGCGCCGAGCGCGCGCTGGCCGTGGCCACCCGTTACGCCGAGAACTTCGAAGATGCACGGGCCACTGGCGCCTGCCTGATCTTCGCTGGGGATGTCGGTACCGGCAAGACGCATTTGGCCGTGGGAATCGCCCATCACATCATGGGCCACGGCCGCCAAGCGGTATTCACGTCCGTGATGCGCGCCGTGCGGTCCGTCAAGGAAACTTACGCAAAGGGCGCCGGGCGCACCGAGGCTCAGGCCATCCGCGACTTGGTCGAGCCGGATCTGCTGATCCTCGACGAGGTGGGCGTGCAGCACGGCAGCGACACAGAAAAGCTGATCCTGTTCGAAATCATCAACGGTCGCTACGAGGCGGCGCGCCCGACCATCGTCATCAGCAACCTCGATGCGGCCGGCCTGGAGCAGTTCCTGGGCGAGCGCGCATTTGACCGATTGCGCGAGGGCGGCGGCAGGCTGGTGGTCTTCGATTGGCAGTCGCACAGGGGGAAACGCCCGAGCGTCCAGGCTGCGAATGCCACTCAGGATTTGCCAGAGGCACCGCCGCACTGCGCAAGGGCCATGGCTGCTACGAAGTGACGTACCCATCAGAAAAAACGGCTTAAAAGGCTTCAAATGAAAAATCAAGAAAACGAAATCGCAGCAAACAAACGCCTGGCCGAGCTGCTGGGCTGGTCCAGCATTGTCGAAGTGGGCGGCGCTCTGTTTGGCACGCCGCCGCTAGTCTCTGCTAGGCCGTGCTGCTGAGCTGCGCAGGCGACGGCGAGGTATCTTGGCCGCTGATTTGAATGACTGATTGGATTTGGCGCCCAAAGCGCACATTTAGGCTAAAGGGGCTTTACCTGTGGCTTTCGCCGACTGCTTCGAGCAGATTTTCAATGCCGCCTTGTTCACGTTGTGACCGTAATTATTCGTTAGATTCTATAGGGCAATATTGGCTAAAATTTGATCACGTCTTTGCGTAGCGACATCTGAAGCATTGGACTTAGATCAAAACGAAAGGAGAGAGATATGCAGACTCTATACACTTTTCAAACCCTCAAAGGGGTGGCTCGAATAGACCAAAACCCAAAAAATAGACTATTTCATGCAGTTTTTAATGATGAGAGCCTTGGCAGTTACCAATCTCCCGAGCAAGCTGCCGAGGAATTATCGGCCGGGTGTACTTTCATTCCCGTATCTGGGATCGAGATAGCGACTCTGGGAATACCTAGCGAACTTGGTGGATGGAAACTAGCGCTAGTTAGCTGCTAGGGGGATCTATTCATACGGGGGCAAGGGCAATTAGGGTAGTGTTTTACCAACTCACTTCCTGACTGTTGATTCGAAAGATTTCTTTAATGTCAACATCACGTAAACGATATCAGGAAAGTGTCGTAGACCTTCGGGTGGAAGCTGAAGTGGCTCGGCGCTACGACGTAGTGAACGCCCGAATAATGATTCTGTCGATTATGCGCAAGTATGGTCTCTCCCTTTCCGATCTCGACAAGGAGGCGGATCCGCCAAAAGTACCCCGTACTCTCCCGAAGACCAATAGTAAAGACTGAATCATTATGAGTTCGTCAGGTTTGGCATTTGTTTAAGCCGATACTATTTTTTTGGCTTTGGGTGCGACTTGGGTTTTGGTAGTGGCAGTTCCGCTACGGAGCGCTGTGCAAGTTGCACTAGCCATTCGCGCTCATCCCATAGTTCACCGCTTATTAGAAAATACGGTTTGGCTTGCGGGTAGGGCGGTGCCTCCTGTAGTGTGCCGAGCTGGCTGATCCAGGCTCTGCCTGCCTCCGTTGGCTTGAAAAAAAGCTGATCGTCGGCAACGATGGCGAACATCTTGCCATCGCAATACAATCCGTACTCGCCAAACATTTTCTTCGCGCTAACGCCGCCCGCGCCCGTCATCTGGTCGAGCAAAAAATCCACCGTGCCTTGCTGTGATGCCATGTCGTCCTCCGTGTGAAAGAACAGTGTAGCGCACTGGCCAGGATGGGCCGCGGCGGCTACACTATCGCCATTATTTATTTTGCATTAGATATTTTGCCATGACACCCCAGCATCTTATTCACCGCGGCATCCGCATCGCCACCCTGGCCGACGGCGAAGCCATCGAATCCCATTGCGCACCGGGCCAGACGGCCATCCGCGAGCAGGGCGACGGCTGGTGGCTGTACTTTGTCGACGAGGATGGCAAGGTCGACGGTTATGACAGCCCGTTCGCCAGCCACGCCGAAGCGCTGTGGGCGGCCAAGGCCGCAGCTGAGTTCAGCGCGCAATGAAGGCCAGTCCCTGGGCTTTCCTGGGCTTGCCGCAAGCCCCTGTGCCGGAAGCGGAAAGCGTGGAATACGGCGCCTGCCGCGCCGAGCTGCACGGCAAGCGCCTGGTCTTGCGCGTGGCGAAAACCACGCCGACGAAAATCGGCCAGTTCGTCACCGTCTGGAAGCGCCCCCATCCCGACGCCGACATCGCCCCGCTGGATGAAGCGGACCCCGTCGACATCGTCATCATCGCCGTGGCTGACGACGTTGGCGCGCGGCACGGCTTTTTCATTTTCCCGCGCAGCGTGCTGATCGAGCGCGGCGTGATGTCGCGCGCCGCCCAGGGCGGCAAGCGCGCGCTGCGCGTGTATCCGCCGTGGTGCGCGCCGGAATCCATCCAGGCACAGCGCACGCAGCGCTGGCAGGCGGCGTGGTTTGCGGCACAGGACGATTTGTCCGGAATCGTGCGTTTGTTGCAAAATTGAAAATGGCGGAACTGATCCCGTTCCATTCTTATCAGGAGTAAGCCATGATAAAACTGTCAGGGAAAAGCGTGAAGCCGGGTGATGTATTTTATATCCCTGCACTCAATCCATCGCAAGAGCAAGGTTTTGTGATGGCGAGATTTATTGAAAATGTTCCGGTGAATGTGGGTTATTTGCTGGAGGTTTTTGCAAGGTTCTATACGATACCGCCTGCCTGCATGGAAGATATCGATATGAGTCAACGCCTGTTCCGGCCTGTGATGACATCTTTCAGTTTTTCGGAAGTACCCAAGTGGCGGGTGCTTTTTTCTGATCCGTATTACGATAAATCGCAGTCCAACTACGATGATATTGCATTTTCATTTGTTCCTTATCTTTGGGTCGGAGGAAAAGAAATTCCGAAGTCTCAATGCGACCAGGATCTATCCGGGATCGAAAGACCCATCTGCTGGCGAGCGCTGCATCTCATTCTCAGGGTGAATGCGCATTTGGCAGGGATATTCAATGCGGACGAGCCGCATGACTACCACAGGCTGCCTGAAAACATGAAAGCAGACAATCCCGAGGCGCTCGTCAGGGCGATCGCTCTCGCCGAAGCCATGGATGATAAATTCAAGCTGTGGGCGGTTCAAACCAAAAAGAAAAGCAGGATCGAGGGCGGTGGGGGCGGCTCCGGTATATGATGCGGGATCGCGTCGGAATAGCAGCGTTGCCCTGCCTTCCGTGGCAGGAACGCCAAAGAAAAAAGAGGTTGAAATGCAATTGGTTATAAATAAATATGGTCAGCACGTCATTGATGCAGCGGCCAGGCTCTCGCAGCGTGAAAATGTTGCAGTATTGATCAATTTCATCAAGCGCCAGGCGCCATTGATGGAGCAATTCGATGTCCGCTATGGTGAAAACAGGTCCCGGTATTTTTTGAACATGGTCGAACTGTCATTGAATGGGGTGGTCTGCTTTCAAGATGAACAGGTATTGGGGGATATGCTGGCGACCCTTGATTCGGAAATTCCTGACAGCGAGGAGTTTGGCGACATCGAGGGCGATCTTGCACAAAATGCGCTTATTTCAGCCAGTTATGCGATTCAGTACATGCAATATGGCAAGCTTGCCGATTTTTGCGCTTCGGTAGAAAAAGTGCTTGAGACTGTGGATGTACTCCACTACTCAGAAAATCCCGATTACGATGAGCGCAAAGCGATGATGCGGGAAATCGGATTGCTTGACCTTCTCGTGCGCGGGCTTAGTGTTCCCCTGACGAACACGGTGCTTGAAAATCTGGACGAGATCGCCAGAAATGCGCCGATAGGGGTAGATGGCGCTGAAGAGTGAAGGGTGGCACATGGGGGCGCACCGTCCTGCACGGGAAGAATTTGTACAGGCCCCTTGCCACTTTAGAATTTATCTGCGCCTTGCCGCTGTGATATAAGGGCTTGAGAAATTTATTTTTATCAGGATGGCAATAAGACCTTTACTGAGATATTGCTATCGTCCGGTAGCGGCCAGTAGCGGACGCCTGGACGCTCGCCAATTCGTCTGGCCGCACAAGTTCCATAATGCGGATTCAGGCCGGCAGCGACGTTGCAATCGATAATGGGCTGCTGCACTGAAGCCCCCGGTCTTTTAATCTCTGGGCCCGCCGGCTCAGCTACAAGTCAGGTTTGCGACATGGAGTATTCGTTTTCACGCTTGATAATTGCAGCTGGCTTGGCTTGTTTAGTCATGGGCATGGCCGCCATTCAACAGATGCGCCTTGGTCGCCCGATCCGTAAAGTAAAATACTTTTTGCTTAAATTGGCGATGTTAATCTGGCTGGTGAGTGGGCTATTTATCGGAACATTCTATAGTCACGGATTCGATGTGGCGTGGTACATTTTTGGTGCCGCCGTAAGTGTGGCCGGATGTATCGTTGCGGGAATTGTGGTGCTTGCCCGGGCGGTTTTTACAAGGCGCAAGCAGGGCAGTTAATATGCTTAATGAAGTTGCATCACTTACGAATTTAGTTGCAGACGTTCGTGGTCCTCAATCACACTGACCTGAATTAAAAGCTGTATAGGCTCACGTGTCCCTTACTCCAATTTCCGACCGACTCGCCGCAATATATGCACGGGTCGCCGCAATTGACTCGACCGCCGCCAGGCCATCACCTAAGATCAAGGCTACTTTACTACTGGACCTTCCATGCGTGTATTGCTTGCTATTCGTTGGGTGATTGAAACGCTACAATTGCAAAATTGCATTTCTGGAAACCCCGCGTGAAAGTCGAAACTTGAAGTGTGGTCGATGGATCTAGACCACAATGGGCGCGTGCTAGACAAGTTGCATTTGGTCTCCTTGTAGGCGGCCCTTGCTCCTGACTGCACACTTTGATAATCACGTTGTGATGCTTGCCTAAAGATTTGGCTGTGATCTCTTCGATTTCCTTAACTGCGATATGTGCTCTGGAACCAAAGCATTGCTTTAGCAGTGAGGTGGGATGTTTGTTGTGGGACGTCCTTCAAAGATAGTTTTTAGCGATGGATATCGATACTGTTCCATATTATGTATGTTGGCTTCAGTTAGCGTGATCTGCACTTTGAGGAAGTCTGCCTTCGGGAATAGATAAAAAGTACTTGCTCTTGTGTTTTCAAGATCAAGGAGTACTGCCAGAACAAAGTCGCATCTGGACTCTTCATCCAGTCGTATACGCCAGCGAGGAGGGGCCTGCTTTTCGTACAGGCATCTTGCTATTGTGATCTTCAAGACAAAGCGATCATCGAGCAGCAAAGTATTGCGAGATGACCCGTTTACTTGGCTAACACCCGTATTCGCAATGAGCTCCACAATTCGTTCGTGCGTTTCTGCCCGAACAGTTCGTACGATTTTTCGGGTGGCCACGAATTTATGTTCGTTGGTAGGTGGCAGCCCTGCAAGTGCATAGGCTTCCAGCATGGTGCCAAAGTAGTAAGCGAACATCTGTGAGTTTGGAAGTGCATCATCCTGGTCAATTAGCATGGTTGTTACCTTTCCATGCTTTTCATGCAAATTGCGCAGCATTGCCAGGAGTTCTTCTTTTGGAATCGGAGCGAGGCGATGTTTGCGTTCTTGCTGCGCTTTGCGGAAAAGGGTAACCGGGATAAGGGGAGGGAAGGCGCCGATTCTTTGTATCCACATCGACGTTGGATTTTCGATGTGATGCTTTCGGAGTTTAAAAGAAGCTCTGTTGTAGATGATGTTGCCGATGTACTTTTCATTTGTAAGCACGTCTCGAACGCAGTCGCGGGTCCAAGCGCGCCCGCATTCGCGAGGCGCCTCCATTGCATTCAGCAAGAAAGCAATTTCGCTTTCACTTAGCTTCTCCAGCACGTACCAGTCGAAGATCCCTCGAAGAATCTCAAGTTCATCGCTTGGGCCAGGGACGAGGAGCACACGGTCTGTAGGATGGTTCTTTCTTTCGCCAAATCCGAGTGCCTGCTTGGCTTTGCCGCTTGAGCTGATAGGAATCCGGCGCAATCCAAATCCCGCTCGCCCACCTTGTTTAAACCCCATTTCTACGAACCGACATTGCGCTGCAAAAACCTTGGACGAGAGTTCTCTGCTGTACTCGGCAGCCATGGCGCGCTTTACGCTCTTAATTATGGACGAGACCGAAGATCCATTGTTCTCGAAGTCTTCTGCGCAATATACGATGGCTACCCCGGCGCGGCGGCATATGTATTCGTAGTAGGCGCTTTCGTCCAAGTCTTGGAACCGTCCCCAGCGGCTAATGTCATAGGCAAGAATCGATTGAAATGGCGCCACGCCACTTTGTACGTCCTCGATCAGGCAACGCAGGCCAGGGCGTGAGGAAAAATCGAGTCCACTCCTGCCCTCGTCGGTGTATGTCTTGACAATATCTATGCCATGGCGCTCCGCGTACTCGGAGATGCAATGCAGCTGATGTGAAATAGAATGATTTTGATTATCTGTAGACATGCGGACGTACACCGCAGCTGTCGGTTTTGCAACCGCGGCCAGCACCTTTGGAACCTTTACTGCAGCTTTGCGTCGCATGCAATTCCTCTATGGGAGGTGCCAAGCACGGCGAGCTTTTGGCACTTGCTTGATACGGATCAACACCTGGACCTCTACCTGTCGCATCCTACTGAAACAGGGAGGGTGCTATGTTCGACGATGCCACTGTAAAAACGTTACGACTGATTTCTGCCGGGATATATCTGAAAAGAATACACGGCTTGGAGTTCGCGTTTCTTGTGCTGATGGATGCCGGGCTGCGTGAAGGTGTCGCAAGAGCAGCACTGCAAGATGAACGGTCTTGCTTAGGCACGGGCTTGACGTTGAAAAATTGCCCTACGGATCGTACTCATCCCGAATGACCTGTAATCTCGTGCAGTGTCGCACGATTCAGGTCGTACGTTCTTTTTTTCTCCGGCCGGCAGTCCTCGGCGCTAGGTTCCCAACTGGGTGGTCATACAGTTTGGAAAGGAGTAATCTCCTATGTAGTCGTTCTTTAACAATTACAAATTGCGTTCGTGCAAAGGATCTTTAAGATGAAAATCGCTGTATTCAGCTCCCAACCATATGATCGCCGTTTTCTCAATGAGAAAGCAGATCAACGCGATGCTAGTGATGCCGTGGAGATGCGTTTTCACACTGAATCCTTGTCCTTGCAGTCGGTAGCTCTTGCTCAAGGTTGTAAGGCAATATGCGTATTCGTAAATGATGTGCTTGACGCGGAAGTACTGCATGCTCTTGCTCACATTGGCGTTCGTGCGATCTTGCTGCGTTGCGCAGGTTTCAATAACCTCGATATAGATGTCGCAAGGCGCTTGGACTTTTTTGTCGCTCGCGTGCCCGCATACTCACCGGAAGCTGTTGCTGAGCATGCGCTGGCCCTAACGCTGACGCTGAATCGCCGAACTCACCGGGCCTATGCGAGGGTGCGCGAAGGCAATTTTGCGCTCGACGGTCTACTAGGGAGCAATTTGCACGGGAAGACGGTGGGTATCATCGGAACAGGAAAAATTGGCCTGGCGACCGCAAAGATTTTTAACGGTTTCGGCTGCCGCCTGTTGGGCTATGATCCGTTCCCATCGGCGGCGTTTGAAGCATTCGGCGAAATGGTCGAGTTGTCGGAACTACTCTCTGAATCGGACTTCGTTTCATTGCATTGTCCACTTACCACGGATACTCACCATCTCATAAATGCGGATACGCTAAATCTGATGAAGGAGGGCGCTATGCTGATCAACACTTCCCGTGGCGCCCTCATCGATACCCAGGCAGTGATTGAAGCGTTGAAGGCGCGCCAGCTTGGTTCCTTGGCCATTGATGTGTACGAGCAGGAAAGCAACCTCTTCTTTGAGGATCGGTCAGGCGACATCATCACGGATGACATTTTCCAGCGCCTTATGACTTTCCCGAACGTGCTTGTTACCGGACATCAAGGTTTCTTTACGATAGAGGCGATGCGAGAAATTGCAGCAACAACCTTCGAGAATTTGTCTGCATATCAGCTTGGCGCTGAGTGTGCGAACCTGGTGCCGGGTACTTATTGAAGATTTTTGTTTTCGCCAAAGTGATCAGTGCATAGCGTGCGTTGCTCCTGCCGCTTGCCTCTGCCAGGCGGCTGAAATCCTATGCTACGATTGTCGAATTCTGACAGGAGTGGGCCATGGGTTTCGCAGATAAATTTGTAGCGTCATTGCAATCATCGAATTTGATGGATGACGCTTTCCATCATGATTTGGACGCGATTGCTGCTGCAGCACTGGCAGGAGATCTTGGTTCTTTACTCTGTCGCGTGAAGTACGCTGATGGAACAGTGAATAAGCTCTTTGAAGGAAACTCCAGTAACCTGGTGCATTTGCTTCGGATCTGGGAAGTGGAGGTCACCAAGAAGGGCCGCAGTCGCGGTTGGGTTCGAATTCAGTCTGAACGAGACGTCTATACTGCTCATCATCTTTACAGACGCGTTGCTGCCGCTTCATTGGCGTATTGGTTAGATGGGAAGTGTAAAGACTGCAATGGCACGGGCATAGCATCGCGTAGCTTGCGTACATGTAGGGCTTGCGCTGGCGTCGGCGAAGCTGAGGTAACGTGTGCTGGTGGATTTGAACGTGAGCGTGTCAAAGATATGATCAGTGAGCTTAAGGCTATTGCCACTAGTCACGAATGGCGCGCGCGCCGGCTGCTGGCTTGACTTCTACCTATCATCCGTCATCAATGGAACCATATATTTGACAATGTCTACGCTAAAGTAGACAGAAATGTCCCCGTCCAGTCTATATGCTTGATGCCCGAGACTGACAATTTTCCCCACAATGATCTGATCATTTTTTAAGGTAATTTGCCATACGGTTTCATTGGTAGTGCCCCAGTACGTGGCGCTCTTGATTACGGAATTTTTACGATGTCGCCTCGTGCCTCAAGACTTTGCCGGAGAGAGCCAGGCAGGCCTTTAGTAACGCATTTCATGTTGTATTCATCTGTCAAACTTCGTGTTATGCAGTTTAGCCTACTTTGAATTTGGACTCAAATAGACTGATGACCGGGCAACCCCAAAAGTTGCTTCGCAGTTGATAGGTCTTGGATATCTAGCTTAGAAAAATCTTTATTGCTGTGTTTACAGCCAGTATTTTAGTGGTATGATTGTAGTTGAACCTTAGTAAAATTCTTCTGGTACTCCGCGCGTCGAGCGCCGATAGCTGGAACTCGCGACAGTACCCATCCCGGCATCGTATCTGCTCGTCTTGAGTTTCTTGATCACTTTGCTCGTGAGAGTAAAACTGAAGCCTGCCCCGTTCTTGGGTGCGGGCTTTTTTTATTTCTCAAGTTCGTCCCTAACAACCTGTCCGCCGATTACGTTCAAGGAAATTAGCCACTTGGTGACAATAGCGCATGTAAGGTTGGACGATGAGGGGACCGCGAAAGTAATTTTCCTCAGAGGAACAGATGAGTACTTGTCGGTACAGACTTCAATAGGCTCACAAAATATGGTGACATGCTTGTTGACCAACTGTAGAAAGCCGTGCAGTTCGATATCATTTGCTGAAGCATATATTCTGAATCGGCTAGTAAAACCTGCCTCAAAATTTTTCATTTTTTGCGACTCAGATCAATAAATTGAAATTAATTGTATGTCATCTTTTGTTTTACTTGCACACTGCATAATTTATTGTGTTTCTGTTAGCAACAGATTGAAGACTCACACGAAGCGCATTTGATCCCGTTGGCTGCTCGGTTAGCGCATCTGCGAAGTAGCTGCGTGTGAAGAGTCAGCGCGGCTTTCGCCGCACAGTAGGATCTTGGCTTAGCACACGCAATGAAGTCCATTTACTTACGTCGTGTTTCTGCAGATATGCCTCTGCGGCTGCTATACCAACTTCCACAGCCATACGTACAGCGTCCTCGATGACTTCTTCAGTTTCCTTGTCGGGGCGGGAGATCGACACCGGTCTGTATCTAGACTCAGATTCGTTTGGCATGCGCATACATTGCTTGATGGAAAGCTAAATCATGCCGAAAGAAAATTCATCGGAATTGATTTACATCAATCGTTTCCTACCTTCGAAATACTATGAATAGAGTGCAACATCCATCGAACAACGATGTGCTCGGCGCGCCAACAGGCTGGGATCAAGCCGAGTTGCCGTGCGGTGCGCTCCCGATCACGCGCACGAATGTGGGCGACCTGCCGGCCGTGGTGTCGTACTGGCGCCCCGACGCCGAGGAGCTGGCTGCGCTGAACTCCGGCGGCGCCGTGCGGCTGTGGGTGGTGGGCGCAACGATGCCGCCTGTGATGCTCGACGTCGAAATCGCTTGAAACACTACATTTAGTAGGTCGCGAGCGAAAGTGTCGGAAATCGCCGGGCTGAGACCGCTGAAATTACTACCAAACACTACATCTAGTAGGTCGGGATGAAGAAAAGCCGCAATTCCGCAGCGCCCACGTCGACGCGCCCGATGCCGCCGACCGAATTCACCGACCCGCTGAACAATCGGTACATGTCCGCGCCCGAGGTGCTGAAGTGGGTCCGCGCCACCATCCTCACCGAAGGCGGCGCGCTCTACAACGAAGACCACGCCCATCTGGAATATGCCGATGTGCAGTTCCTGTGGGCGCCGATGGGCTTCGTGAAGGCTGGCCGCACCGTGCTGGGCCAGTGCGAGGAAGTGACGTTCCGCTGTGGACCGTGGCAGAAGGGGCGGCAGCAACAGCAGATGGTCGACTGGTTCGGCGCCGTGCCGGACTTCCTGATTACCTTGGACGCATCGTATTGCCTGACTTGTTGTGACGCTGAATTCTGCGCGCTGGTCGAGCACGAGCTTTATCACATCGCCCAGGAGATGGATGACTTCGGCGCACCGGCCTTCAACAAGTACGGACTGCCGAAGCTGTGCATGCGTGCTCATGACGTCGAAGAGTTCGTCGGCGTGGTCCGGCGCTACGGCGCCAGCGAGGACGTGCAGCGCATCATCGACGCGGCAAAGACGGCGCCAGAAGTGGCAAAAATCAACATAGCGAGGGCGTGCGGAACGTGTCTTCTAAAGGCTGCGTAGCCTTTACGTTGCTTTACAGGAAACTAAAACATGGCCGCACTCAAGGACGAGGTGAAGCTGTTCATCGTCAATGCGCTGGCCTGTTTCGACGCGCCCACGCAGGTGTCGATAGCGGTAAAAGAGGAATTCGGGCTCGATGTGAGCCGCCAACAGGTCTCCTGCTATGACCCGAACACGTACGTCGGCCGTAACCTGAGCCAGAAGTGGCGGACGATCTTCGAAGAGACGCGGACCAAGTTCCGCGCCACTGCCGAGGAAATCCCCATTGCCAGCAAGGCGTTTCGCCTGCGTGGCTTGGGCCGCCTGGCGCAGAAGGCTGAGAACATGCGCAACTTGCCTCTGGTGGCCAGTCTCTACGAGCAGGCCGCCAAGGAAGTGGGCGACATCTATGTGAACAAGGGCAAGGCCGAGCAGGCGGATCAGGCGCCCACACCTGTCGCCATCACCTTCGGCGTGAAAGACGCCAAGCGCCATGACGACAATCCAGTTTGACCTGAACGTACCGCAATCGAGCTTCCTGCAGTTGCCGCACAAGTTCAAGGCCTACGTGGCCGGGTTCGGCTCCGGCAAGACGTTTGTGGGCTGCGCCGGCATATGCGCCCACTTTTGGCAGTGGCCAGGCATCAACCAGGGCTACTTCGCGCCGACCTATCCGCAGATCCGCGACATCTTCTATCCCACGATGGAGGAGGTGGCCTACGCGATGGGCCTGCGCATCAAGGTGAAGCAGGGCGACCACGAGGTCGAGGTGTATGAGGGTCGGCGCTATCGCGGCACGGTCATCTGTCGCTCGATGGAGAAGCCGGAAACCATCGTCGGCTTCAAGATCGGCCACGCGCTGATCGATGAGCTGGACGTGATGCCGCTGAAGAAGGCGCAGACGGCCTGGCGCAAGATCATCGCCCGTATGCGCTACAAGGTGCCGGGCCTGATGAACGGCATCGACGTGACGACGACGCCCGAGGGCTTCAAGTTCGTCTATCAGCAGTTCGTGAAGGCCATCCGGGACAAGCCTGAGCTGGCCAGCCTGTACGGCCTGATCCAGGCGAGCACGTTCGACAACGAGCTGAACCTGCCAGATGACTATATCCCATCGCTGATGGCCAGCTACCCGCCGGCGCTGATCGATGCGTACTTACGCGGCAAGTTCACGAACCTGACCAGCGGCAGCGTATACGCCGACTTTGACCGCGCGCTGAACCATACGAACGAGATCATCCTGCCCGGTGAGCCGCTAATGGTGGGCCTCGACTTCAACGTGCAGAACATGACTGCCTGCATCAACGTGGTCCGGGAAGGGCTGCCGCGCACGCTGGCCGAGCGCGTACAGGTGCGCGATACACCGGCCATGGCCAAGATCTTGAAGGAAGACTTCAAGGACAAAGGCCACCAGGTGAAGATTTTCCCGGATGCCTCCGGCCAGAACACCAGCAGTAAGAACGCGAGCGAGTCCGACCTGTCCATTTTGCGCCAGGCGGGCTTCCTGCTCGAAGTGAACCACTCAAACCCTGCGGTCAAGGATCGGGTCAACGCCTATAACGGGATGATCCTGAATGCCCAGGGCGAGCGCCGCTGGAAGATCAACACCGACCAGTGCCCGACCACCACCGAGGCGCTGGAGCAGCAGGTGTGGGGCGCCGACGGCCAGCCGGACAAGAAATCTGGCCATGACCACGCATGTTTCACTGCAGACACGGTAGTGCAGACGCGTGCCGGTTGCTACCGATTCGATGAGTTGCCCTTCGCTGGCGAGGTGCTCGGCCCTAGTGGCGAGTGGGTTGCTTACCGTGGCGCAGGTAAGACTGGTGCAAAGCTCACGGTTAAGATCACCATTGCGAATGGCTACGTTATAGAATGCTCGCAAGATCATCTTTTTCTTGTGAGGAGCGGCGAATGGATTCAAGCGAAAGACCTGATGGGCCACGAGTGCATGTCGTTAGTACAACCTGCCAAGAATTTGAGGGTAGGCGCTACTACCTTTGCGGGAAATACTTCCAAGACTCAGCGTCCGACGGCGAAAAGCGACTCCACCGGGCAGTCTGGATTGCGTGGCACGGACCAATTCATGAAGATCATCACGTACACCATTGCGACGGCGACCGCAGCAACAACCAGCCTGAAAACTTGTTTTGCTTGCCCGGTGATGAGCATAACCGCGAACATGGCTATGAGCGGGCTGATGAAATTGCTGAAATGGGCAGGACCTACCAGGCTCGCACCAAGGCTTGGCACGGATCCGATGCCGGCAAGAAGTGGCATGCAGAGCAGTATGAGAAAACCGTCGCTGCGCTTCGGGCAACACATTCTGCGAATTGCTCATGCTGTGGAAAGCAGTTTGAGGCAAGTAGTACCGTCAAGAATGGCGATGTCAAATACTGCTCCAAGGCATGTAAGGCGCATTCAAGGCGGCAGAGCGGCGTTGACGACGTTACTCGCGTCTGCACGAAGTGCGCAATCTCGTTCCTTGCCAACCGTTACAGCACGAGGAGGTTTTGTGACGGATGTTTCCCCGCAAGGCGTTCGCGAGGTGTATTGCCTGACAGTGCCTGATATCGGCTGCTTCAAGCTTGATGCGCAGTCGCCAATTGTCTCGAACTGTGACGCTAACGGGTATTTCCTCGTGAAGCGCTACCCGATCATGAAGCGCACAGCCGGTGTAGTCGAACTGGATATTTAATTGCAAGGAAAACATGGTGAACAAGGTCAACGATACGTCGGACGCAGTTGCAGCGATGCAGAGCGACTGGCGCAAGATCGACGCGCTGGTCGGTGGCACGGCGGCCATGCGTAAGGCGCGCGAGGTCTATTTGCCCAAATTCCCGCGCGAATCAGACGATAGCTATGACTACAGGGTCAAAACATCGACCCTGTTCAACGGACTGGGCCGGACGCTAGAGAACATGTCGGCCAAGCCGTTCGCCGAGGCTGTGACGCACACCGGCTTTGATTCGGATGCCGAGACGTGGCTCGAAAACATCGACCTGTGCGGCAACAACATCACGGTTTTCGCGCACAACGTGCTGACGGCCGGCCTGAAATACGGCCTGACGCATATCTTGATCGAGAGTCCTACGACGACGGACAAAGATGGCAAGTTGCTGTACCCGACCAGGGCGGCCGAGGCTGCCGCTGGTGTGCGGCCCTATCTGGTGCACATCGAGCCGGCTCAGGTCATCGGCTGGCGCAGCGCTAAGGGGGCGAATGGCGCCGAGGTCGCGGTGATGGTGCGCATCATGGAGAGTGTCGAGGAGCCAGCTGGCGACTTCGGCACCAGATTTATCCAGCAAATCCGCGTTTTGACGCCCAGCGCGTGGGAAACTTACCGCAAAAACGATAAGGATGAATGGCTGTTGCACGAAAACGGCCCGATGTCGCTCGGTAGCATCCCGCTGGTGACGTTCTACACGCGTCGGACGGGCTTCATGACCGCCGTGCCGCCGCTGCGCGACCTGGCCGACTTGAATATCAAGCACTGGCAGTCGTCCAGCGATCAGGATTCGATCCTTCATACGGCTCGCGTCCCGATTTTGGCGCTGATTGGCCTGGACGAGGGGGGGGATGTCAGCATCGGGGCGAAATCCGCGCTCCGGCTGCCGCAGGGCGGGGACGCAAAGTATGTCGAGCACACTGGTGCCGCCATCGAGGCCGGCCGGCAATCGCTGCAGGATCTGGAGGCGCAGATGCGCGCTATGGGCGCCGAGCTGCTGGTTGAGACGCAGGTGTCGACCACCGCCACCCAGAACAACATTGAGGACGACGAGGCGAAGTGCCAGTTGTCGCGCATGGTTGAAGGCCTGGAGGACGCGCTCGACAACGCCGTTGGCATCATGCACGCATGGGTGAAGCGTGAATATGTAGGCGACATCGATATCTTCGACGATTTCTCCTCTGGCGCAGTGCTGCAAGCCGCCGGGCCGTTCCTGCTTGCCCTGGCCAATCTGGTTGAAGCCGGAATGCTGTCAAAAGAGGATGCATTCGGTGAAATGCGGCGCTACGGCATTATCAATCCCGATCTGGCATGGGAGGACGTACAGGCCAGGATCAATGCAGATCTGCCGCCCACCCCAGCGAAGTTGCCGGTGTCGGCAACCAAATAGAGCAAATTTTTCAGTTTTCGAAGCTGCTTGGGCAACCTGGCGGCTTTTTTATTGCCGCTAGCGGACGCGACGCGGTGCACGGCCTGACGGCCATAACGGGCGGATGCCCAAGGAAGACCAGCATGCCTTTCAAAATGAATGCCGACGGAACAATTGCAATCGACGCAGATAAGAAACTGCCAATTTTCATCCACGCCGATGGCCGTGAAGCGCCGTTCGACGCCGACACCACTGTGGCCAACATCAGCCGTCTGAACGGCGAGGCCAAGAGCCACCGCGAGCGCGCCGAGGCCGCCGAGGGCAAGCTGAAAGGCTTTGAGGGCATCGAAGACGGTGAGGCAGCTCGCCAGGCGCTCGAAACCATGAAAAACATCAAGGCCGGCGACCTGACCACTGCCGCCGGCGTCCAGGTGATCAAAGACGCTGCGGCTAAGTCGGCGAACGAGGCAGTAGCGGCTGCCACGCGTCAGGCTGCTGAGGCGCTCAAGGCAGCGACCGATCAAAACACGAAGCTGACGTCCGACTTAAACAATCATATCGTGGGCGGCTCGTTCGCCAGTTCGAAGTTCATCGCTGAGAAGTTGGCGATCCCTGCCGATATCGCGCAGAAGTTCTTCGGGGATCGCTTCAAGGTCGACGGCGGCAAGCTGGTCCCGATGAATGCTGACGGCACACCGATCTTCTCCGCCACCGACCACGGCAACCATGCCGGATTCGAAGAGGCTCTGCAGGTCATGGTCGGCCAGTACGCCAACAAGGACATGATCCTCAAGGGCTCTGGTGCCTCCGGCGGTGGCGCCCAGGGCGGCGGGGCTGGCGGCACTGGCGGCAAGAGCATCACCCGCGCCCAGTTCGATGCGATGCCCCCGATGGAACGCCAGGCCGCGATGAAAGGCGGGGCTACCGTTACCGAGTAACAATATCCGATTCGTGATCGCTGGCCCGCCGCGCGCGGGCTTTTTTGCATCCTTAGCACCGCAACGACATAGCCATGACCTGGATGGGGAGTGGCGCTTTGGGCTGGATGGCCTGTTTGAAACCAAATCTCCCATTTTCCAAAAGGCTCTAATAACATGAAAAAATTCCACACCATCGCCGTCGCAATGGCCGCCATGGCTTTTGCATCGGTCGCGTCTGCAACCACCGCTGGCATCGATAAGCTGAGCCTCTACGCTCGTGCCTTCGGTGAGATCGCTTATGCGCACATCAACAATTTCATGGCCAATAAAGGCTTGATGCTCGGCGTGAACAATCTGACCGGTCTGATTCCGACCATGTTCGAGGCGCTCGACACCGTGTCGCGCGAGGCTGTCGGCTTCATCCCCGCAGTAAAGCGCAACTCCAGCGCTGAGAAGGCTGCGCTCGGGCAGGTCATCACCATTCCTGTTACTCAACAGGGCACGCTGATCGACATTACGCCTGGCGTTACTGCGGCCGGCACCGGCGGCCAGACTGTCGCGCCAAACACCATGACGATCTCGAAATCGAAGGCCTACGAGGTCCTGTGGGGCGGCGAGGAGCAGCGTGGCCAGTTGAACGCGGGCACCTACAACAGCACGTTGCTGGACCAGTTCATGCAAGGTTTCCGCACACTGGCCAATGCCGTCGAGGGTGATCTGGCCTCGTTGGCTATCAATGCTTCGCGTGCTTACGGTACGGCTGGCACCACGCCCTTTGGCGTTTCGGCTGATCTGTCGGACTTCGCACAGTCGCGCAAGATCCTGATCGACAACGGCGCCCCACAGACCGACCTGCAAATGGTCATGAACACGGCTGCAGCCGCCAATATGCGCGGCAAACAGGCTGGCCTGTTCAAAGTGAATGAAGCCGGCTCGGAAATCCTCCTGCGTACTGGCTCGATCGCGCTGCCAGTCGACGGCTTCTACCCGCATGAATCGGGTCAGATCAAGTCCTTCACCAAAGGCACCGGCACCAACTACACCTCGAATACGGCAGGCTATGCCGCTGGCGCTACGGTCGTCAATATCATTACCGGCACGGGCACCGTTCTGGCTGGCGATGTCGTTTCCTGGGCTGGCGACCCGAACAAATATGTCGTTGCAGTTGGTAATACCGCCTCCGGCCCGATCACTCTGGCGGCGCCAGGCCTGCTGCAGGCAATTCCGGCTGCAGCTACCGCAATGACCATTGGCGGCAGCTACACCGCTAATCTGGCCTTCAACCGCAGCGCGATCCAGCTGATCACCCGCGCGCCCGCGATGCCTGTTGGTCCCGATGGTAAGCCGATGGATATGGCCGACGACGTTGTCGAAATGGTCGATCCGATTTCCGGTCTGGTCTACCAGATCGCGATGTACAAGATGTACCGTCAGATCAAGTACGAAATCGGCCTGGCGTGGGGCGTGAAAGCGGCCAAGAGCGAGCACATCGCGCTGCTGCTGGGCTAATCGACCCGGCTCCGGCCGGCATCAACACGCGGAGGGCTTCGGCCCTCTGCCGCAATTGGAAACCCCATGAACATTGAAACCATCCGCGTAGTTTCCCCGGAATCCAGCGAGAACCCGCTGGGCTTCATCATCATCAACCGAGCCGATTTCGACTCGGCCAAGCACGAGCCGTTTGGCGACGACCTGGGCACTGTCGCGCTGGCGGAGCGCGTGCCGACCATGGCCGAGCTCCTCGCAGCCCGCGACCAGCTGGCGCAGCGCGCCGCCGACCTCGACGCTGAGGACGCACGCCTGAAAGCGCAAGCCGAAACCCAGGCCGCCGAAGCCCAGCGCCTGATCGACGAGGCCGCTGCACAAGTCTTTTCTGCCAAAAAGCCCGGCATCGCCGACCTGCGCGACGCGCTGACATCCAAGGGCATCACCTTTGATCCAGCCGCCAGCAAGGCAGACCTGCAGGTACTGCTGGACGCTGCGGCCTAATTCCGCGCCAGCTTCAGCACCGGCTCGTCCAGCGCGGGCTTTTAACGCCCAAAGGAACCCATGCTCGTCATCGAAACTGGCATCGGCATACCGGACGCCGAGTCCTGTGCCGGTGATGCCTGGGTGGACGTGCACCGCACCTAAAAAAGGGAAATATGTCTCTCACCACCGCGCAAATGGCTGACGTCAGGCGCTATATGGGCTATTCGCTCGTGGGCACGACGATGCAGATCGGGCCGAATCAAGATGTGGTTTATGGCCGCTTCGGCATGACCTTGATGTCGCTGTACACGCGCCTTACGACGTTGACGGCCGACGAGGAGGCTGTGCTGGTCAATACCTACCTCGCTAACCTCTGCCCACTCGAAGCGGCGATCTTCGGCGCCGGCGAGAATCTCGACACCGACCAGGCCGCGATCTGGACGCGCAACAAGCGCGAGGTGGCTGATCGCACGGCACTCTTTAACCAAGCGCGGCGCCAGATGTGCGAATTCGTCGGCTTCCCGCCTGGCGGCAATCTCGGCGCTGGTGGCTCGATCACGCTGGTGCGATCCTGAAATGGACGGCGTCACCATTCAAAACCGCGTTTATCTCGGCTACGCCAAAGCGGCAGCCAAGATCGGTATCGCACATGACCTATACCGGCCGACTGGCTCGACCAGCCCGCTGGCGAGCGGCAATAGGCTGGCGAGCCTTCCGGCCAGCTTCAACGCCGAGAGCTTTGGCTACGGTAGGCCGAACAAGTATGGCAAGCCGACATGGTATGCAGTGGTTGACGGCGCGCAGACACGAGTGGGTGACTACTTGGTCGGGCCAAGCGGAACGTTTTTCATCGCCGCCCAGCAGGCGCTGCTGCCGATACTAGCAGTCGAGTGCTCTAACATTATCACTGTGCTGCGGCCGCAGCAGCAGACAGGGATCGGCGCCGTCGGCTACGGTGGCGACGTCGATGCGAACGAAACGCCGCTGCTGATCGACTGGCCAGCCTCGGTGCTGCAGGGCGCCAAGGGCGAGAAGAATGAAACGAATCTGCCGGGCGACGTCCGATCGCCTTGGTGGGCCGTGCTGTTGCCTGCGCTCCCAGGTTTGCTGTTGCACACGGCGGACATCATTACCGACAATCTAGGTCGCCGGCTTGTGGTCAGCTCGGCCGAGCTGACCGACATGGGCTGGCGCATCACCGCAATGCAGGCACTGACATGAGCGATATCGGCGACGTACAAAACAGCCTTGTGGCCATGGTTGCAGCTGCGGTCTACCCGGGCGGCACCGGCGATGCCTCTGTCTCCGGCAAGGATATCGTTGTCTACGCCGGCTGGCCGACCAGTTCGCGCCTCGACGCCGATCTACTGGTGGAAAAGGCGCACGTCACTGTTTTTCAGACCCAAATCGAGGCAAACAAGACCCGTTACCCGAAGGACTGGAAGGAGGCGAGCATCAACACTGCAGGCCTGGCCATCGTGGTAACCGGCCAACAGATCACGATCAGCGGCGCACCGCTTGAGTCATTCCAGCCTGAGAACGTCTCGGTCCGAATCGGCCGGAAGTGCTACGTGGTGACCGCAAGACCGGAAGACACGCCTACGACGCTGGCTTTCGTCCTGGCGGTGCAGATTGCCGCCGATTGGCCGGCTGCAGTGGCCGCCGGCGGCGTCATCACGCTGCCAGCTGCCGCGAACATCACGGCGGCGCTGATCGGCGTGGCCGGCACGGTAGTGCGCGTGCTTCGCACCCTGGAACGCGTGTTCCAGATTACGGTCTGGTCGGCGACGCCGGCACAGCGCGACGTTATCGGCAGGGCACTCGATACCGCGCTGGCGGGAACTGAACGCTTCACGCTGGCCGATGGGTACGGCGCGCGGCTTATATATCGGAGCAGCCACGTAACTGACCAGCAGCAGAAGGCGAAGCTGTATCGGCGTGACTTTCAGTACAGCGTCGAGTATTCGACGACGCAGTCAATGACTGCAACCCAAATCACGCAGACCGCACTGAACAGTACGGGAAGCGCTACTTAGGAACGCCATGAATTTCAATTTAACTGTTATCGAAGCTTTCCTTTCCCACAGTAAAGGCGAGGTGATCAGCGACCCCGCGGAGGTCGCGAAGTATGTCGATTCTGATTGGCAAGGCCATTTCGTGAAGAGTGCGGCACCGGCGGCGTCCACTACTAAACCGGCGGCAAAGGGCGACGCTGCCGCGAAGTAATCCAACATCAAGCCATTTTGGCCGCCGTCGGGCGGCTTTTTCATTTCTAGGAGCCGTTCATGACTGTAGTTCAACAGGGCAGCATCAATACCACGGCGCTTATCGTGCCCGATCTGTACGTCCAGATTGTTCCACCGAGCGTTGCGCTGCTCAACGGATTGCCGACCAATATCCTCGGCATTGTCGGCACGGCGACCTGGGGGCCGGTCAATGCGCCGGCGGTTATCGGCAGCATGGCCGACTATTCGCGCCAGTTCGGTGCAATCATGCCGCGCAAGTACGATATGGGCACGGCCGTGGCCGCGGCAGTGCTGCAGGGTGCCAATAACTTCCGCTGTGTGCGCGTCACCGACGGCACCGATACTGCCGCCAGCGGCACGCTCACAACTTCTTCAGCCGCCGATGCTACGGCTATTGCTGCCGCGATCAATGCCGGCCAGTCCGGCTTGCGCGGGCCGTCCCAGCTCGCGGTGGCCACCGCCGCCTTGGCAGTGCTCACCGTCACGTCCAAATATACTGGCACCTTCGGCAATTCCATGGTGGTGTCAATCGGCGCCGGCAGCAAAGCGACTACCAGTCGCGTCACGATCGCTCTGCCTGGCCAAGTCCCGGAAGTGTTTGACAACCTGGGCGTTGCCAGCGCGGCCGCCGCCACCGCTGCAGTTGCCGGCGGCACAGACGGCGCTACGACGATTACGGGGGGCGTGCTGGTGGGCGTAGACACCGTGCCCCGTAAAGGCATGTACGCGCTCCGCAACACGGGTGTGTCCGTCGCGATGCTGAGCGACGTCGATGATTCGACCCAGTGGTCTACCCAAGTGGCGTTCGGCTTGTCGGAAGGCACGTATATGGTTTTGACAGGCCCGGCCGGCGATACCATCACCAATGCCGTGACTGCAAAGGCCTCGGCAGGCATCGACTCGTACGCGGCAAAACTGCTCTTCGGCGACTGGATTTACTTTAACGACACCGTCAACAGCCAGGTGCGATTGATTTCGCCGCAGGCATTCAGCGCCGGCCGGCTGGCCAACCTGTCGCCCGAGCAGTCCAGTTTGAACAAGCCGATGTATGGCATCGTCGGCACGCAGAAATCGCAGCAAAACCTGGTGTATTCGAATGCGGAGCTGCAGTTGCTGGGCCAGGCAGGCATTGATGTTATTACGAATCCGATTCCTGCCGGAAACAGTTTCGGCGCGCGCTTCGGCCACAACACATCGAGTAATGCGGTCACCAACGGCGACAACTATACCCGCCTGACCAATTACATTGCGTACAGCCTTGATGCGGGCATGGGCCAATACATTGGCAAGCTGCAGTCGCCAAGCGTACGCCGCTCTGCATCTGCATCGATTTCGTCCTTGCTGGAAGGTATGAGCGGCCAGGGCATGATCGGCAGCGCAGACGGTAGCCAGCCCTACAGCGTGCAGATCAATGATGCCAACAACCCTCAAGCGCGCGTCGCCTTGGGCTACATGCAAGCTGACGTCAAGGTGCGCTACTTGTCGGTGATCGAGAAATTCATCATCAATCTGGAAGGCGGCCAGTCGGTCAATATCAGCCGACAATCCGTCAATTTGGCCTAAGCCGTTCATCCCACCGAGGCCCGCGCTGCCGGGCCGCACTTTTTCTAGGAGCATCAGATGCCGCTTAATGGCTACTCAGTCGGGCGCGACTTGTCGCTCGATATTATCGGCCCCAATGGGCCGATCAATCTTAACCAGATCGTCGGCTTCACAGCTAAACCCGACGTCACTGACAAGAAAATCAAGGGCCTCGATGGCATTACCCGTCATCTGCGCTTTCCTGACGGCTGGTCGGGCTCGTTCGACCTGGAGCGCCAGAACAACGTCGTTGACGACTATTTCTCGACGCTGGAAGCAAACTACTACGCAGGCCTGAACGAAAACCCTGCCACGATCACGGAGACTATCCAGGAGGTGGATGGCTCGGTTTCGCAGTATCGATTCCTGCAAGTACTGCTGACGCTGGAAGACGCCGGTAGCTTCAAGGGCGACGATACTGTGCATCAGAAAGTGCGTTTCGTCGCTGCCCGCCGCGTAAAAGTCTCGTAATTCAACCGCTGCCGGGAAGGTCTGGCGGAAAACAAGGAATGCCATGAACACAGAACAAGTAAAAGTGACCTTGCGCGAAGCGCCTGCAGCGCAAGTACTCGCCAAGGCGCATGAAGAGACGGTCGTCACCGATGCGCGCGGCCGAGTTATCAAACTGAAGAAGCCAGGCGTGCTCGCGCAATATCGCCTGATCGAGGCATTAGGTGACTCGGCTGCTAACCAAACCTATATGGGCATGGTCTTGCCGTTGATCTACGTCACCGCAATCGACGATCTGGCAGTGAACCCTCCTAAGCTGAAAATGCACGTCGAGGCGCTTATTCAGCAGCTGGACGAGGATGGCATCGAGGCCGTCATGAAGCACGTCCAGGAAACCTATGGCAAGACGGATCCGGACGCTGACAAGGCTGAATTAAAAAAGTAGTCCGGGCCGGCCCGATTCGCGAATGCCTGTTTCTGGTAAAGAACCATGTGCCATTTGATATTGCGTTCGGGCTGGATGACATTACGCGAACGGGCTGGTGCATCATTTTTTCTGAAATGGACGGCGCGAAATTCAATTTTCACACCATGGCCTACGAGGAGCAGAAATGAAGGAATTCTCAAGCATTGGCGCGATGGTTGCTTATCTCGCTACGCTGGCGGCAGCCCAGAATCTCGCACTTCATCGGGGCTTAAAGAAATGCGCCGTGGCAATAGAGGGGACGGCGAAGAGCGAATTTGGCCACTACCAGGGGGAGGTGGCACCGTTCGCTGGCTGGCCGGAATTGGCTGAGAGCACCAAAGAGGACCGGGTAGCGAAGGGCTTTTCCGAGAACGATCCGCTGCTGCGCACTGGCAAGCTGCAAAAGTCGGTGAGCCACCAAATCTCAGGCTTAACGGCAGTTATTGGCTCCGACAGCGAGGTTATGGTCTACCAGGAGCTGGGCACGGACAAGATTCCACCGCGTGCCGTGCTTGGCCCTGCAGCGATACGTAACAAGAAGCTGGTGGGGAAAATTCTTGGCCATGCGGCAGCGGAGGGGCTGCTGTACGGGGCAGGCGCTACGTTGGCAAGATTGACGTGATAGCGATGTAGAGGGCAAACAAAGCCCCGATTAGTCCGATCAGTCCGATTAGAAAAAGTGCCATAGATAAAAGCACCAGGTCTAGCCGCTGGCCGATTGTCATTTCATGCTCGAAGATTGTCCCTCCTTTTGACGCTCTGCGCGTGACGGCGTCAGCTGGCCTGATGTTGGGATACTGCACCCAAGACACCCGGTCAGCGAGCCACTCTTGGATTCGGTGAGAGCGATTCATGTTTCCTCAAGGATTTTAAATGTTCGAAGCCTATACAATCGGCATAAAAATGTCGCTGCTGAATGGCGTCAGCTCCGGATTAATGCTGATGAGCCGTGATTTCGCTAAAACCGAAGCACAAGCGACGCTTCTTGAGCGCCGTCTTAATAGTATCAAAAAAGACGCCCTTAAAGGCGGCCTAATGCTTGGGGTAGGAGTGGGCATGCTGGCACTTCTAAAGGCTCCCATGGATGCCGCCCGTCAGTATGAATTGGCGTTCACGAAGTTTAAAACACTCAATTTAGGCGAATCAGTCAATAAACAGGCCGATCAGTTTGCACGTGGTGCCAATTTAATCGGCGTCAGCAGCAAGGATTTGATGACAACACTATCCGAATCCGTAGGGTTGTTTGGTGGGTTTGACGTAGCGAAGAAGTTGGCACCGCACCTGGCTAATTTGAACAAAGCGAACAGCGCAATTTTCTCTGGGAAATTGGATCACATTGACGAGGGAAGCACGCGCGCGTTAATGAAGTTCATTGATCGCAGGGGGGGGACTCATGATGAAGGTACCTTTTTGCGAAATCTTGACCTTGCTCAAAGGATGGTTACTGGATCCGGCGGTTTTGTTAAATTTCGAGACCTCGACCAGTTTTCGCAGCAAGGCGGAACAGCCTTCCGAGGCTTGTCTGACCAAGGGATTCTGAACATGTCGTTGCTCTTACAGGAGCAAGGCGGTGCTCGGGCAGGTACTTCGCTCATGTCGTTGTATCAGAACCTAATAGCTGGTCGGACTCCCAAGAAGACTATGGGGCTTCTGCAGGAAATGGGGCTGGCCAAGCTGAGTACAGAGACGCACGGTTCAGTCGGCGGGAAGCCGCTGAAGGCTATGGTAATGAAGGATATAAAGGGGGGCGAGTTGCTCCAGGCGAATCCACCTGAGTGGATTCGGAGCGTATTCCTCCCGGCACTACAGGCAAATGGAGTTACATCTGAAGCGCAAATTCTTAAGCGTACGAATGACCTAATTTCAAATAGGACGGCATCAAACCAGGCTTCCATTATGGGTACGCAGATACTTCAAATGATCCGCGACGCGAACTTGGCAAAAAATGCCATGGGTGCCAACCAAACCATCCAGGCATACAAAAACGATCCGAACAGCAAGTTTGCTGATCTCCAAGCGAAATACAACGGCCTGATGGTCGAACTGGGGTTGGTCGTTCTGCCCATGGCCATCAAGGCGCTACAAGTACTGACGCCGCAACTTCGAGGCTTCGGAGAATGGATCCGAGAAAACCCGAGAACCGTGAAGCTTCTTGCCTCAGCCTTCGTGGGGCTTGCTGCAAGTCTTGCTATTCGCGGAACAATTTTGCTTCTTAGCGCAGGCTTTCGCACCCTTGGCCTGGCGTTGACTCTTGGCACAGGATTATCATTGCCTGCAAGCATAAGCGCGCTTGGAGTCGCGGCAGCAGGCCTAGCAGCTCCAATTGCCATTGCAGTTCTTGCCATTGGAACTATTGCCGGCGCGCTGTATGCATTTCGCCCTATCACAAAGGCCGAAATCGAGGCCGCGAAATTCGAAGGCGGCGCAAAGTTGAGCCCATCCGCTGCAGCGCGCATCGCCAACGGGGCACTTGCAGTGCCGTCTCTTCCAGTGGCTCCCCGCATTCCCGCTGTGCGATATGGCGCTCCTATGGTTGCCATATCGCAAGGTCCTACGGTTACTTCCCCCCTTGTTGAAAACGCGATTGCAAGCACGACTCAGCGTACCGGCATGGTCGAAACGAATATTCATATTGATGGCGTGAGAATCGGCAAAGCGGTCACCGCCTACCAGACCAAGGCTTCGGCCGGGCCGCAGTCCGGCATTGGGCGCTTTGATTCCTCAATGGCAGCACCACAACCAGGGATATCACGATGAAGCCTGACACTTACATGCAGCTCGGCGACATGCAGTTGTCGCGCTACGAGGTGCCGGAATCGATCGGCTTTGGTGGCGAACAGGCACTCGCTGTGCACGAACTGACCGGTGGCAGGCGTGTTGTTGACGCGATGGGGCGCCAGGACCGCCCTCTGGAGTGGTCGGGCCTGTTCATCGGCGAAAACGCCAGCGAGCGCGCTCGCTACCTGAACGCGCTGCGGATCGCCGGCAAGCAGGTCAACGTGTCTTGGGCTGAGTTCGCTTACAAGGTGGTCATTCGGTCTGCGCTGCTGGACTACCGGCGCGCCTACGAGATTCCGTACACGATTTCGTGCACGGTCATAGAGGATTTAACGATCCCTGTGTTCGAGCTGACGGCGTCGTCCATCGATTCCGCTATCAGCGACGACATGGATGCAGCGAATGCGCTGGGCGACCAGATCGGCGATGGCACGTTGTCGACGATGCTGGGCACGCTCAATTCGGCCATCAAATCCGTGTCGTCCTTTGCCGGGGCGGCCCAGAGCACGATCACCAGCGTACTGGGGCCTGTCCTGGCCGTCCAGTCGCGCGTCTCGGCGTTGATTGCCGCGACGGGCAACACGATCTCGAATATCTCGACGGTCGGCGGTGTGCTGCCGAATAACCCGATCGCGATGCAGGCCGCCAAGCTGTCCCGCCAAGTGGCGGGATTTACGCAACTGCCTCTGCTGCTCAACCTGCAGTCGACGGTGGGGCGCATGGGCGCGAACCTGGGCGCGGTGTCCGGCGCCGGGACCAGCATCACGACCGCCGGCGGCAACCTGTTCGCCATGGCATCCAAGGCCTACGGCGACGCCACGCAATGGGTAGGTATCGCCCGGGCCAACAAAATCAGTGACCCGGCGCTGACCGGCGTGCAAACAATCATCATCCCGCGCGTGCCGGGCGATACAGGGGGCATCAATGCCGGTTAATCCAGATGCGGTATCCGCAGCGCGCCAGCCGCGTGGCATCGTCAATGTGGACGGCGTGCGCGTCGACGGATGGGTGCGGTTCGAGGCCGATAACAACACCTTCAGCGAGGCCGACACGTTCCGCGTGGTGTTCGCGTTGTCGGCGCTGCCGGCCGTCTATGGCGATTCATTTTGGGCATCGCAGACCGAGGTGTTTGTCGAGGTGCTCGCCGGCTTCCCGGCCGACGCCGAGCACTATAGTGCCGAGGAGTTGCGGAGTTGGGTCTACGGGCGCGTCGATGACGTCGAGTTCGACCCCGTGGCGCGAACTGTGGTTGTCTCAGGGCGCGACCTGACGGCCATCCTGATCGACGCGCGGACCATGGAGTCGTTCCAGAACCTGACCGCGTCCCAGGTGGCCACAAAGCTGGCCCTGCGCCATGGCTTTACGCCAGTGGTCACGGCGACAAGGGACATGGTCGGCAGCTACTACGAGACGGACACGATCAAGGTCAACACGCAGCGCAGCGAGTGGGACATTTTGACGACGCTGGCGGCGGCCGAGGGCTTTACCTGCTTTGTGCGCGGCAAGGAACTTCACTTCGAGCCGATCGCGCCAGCGCCGGTCGATAGCTACGCGCTGAAATGGGAGGCGCCGAACGACCAAACGGGCGCCTACAGCTTCAACGGCAAGGCCATCAGCTTTCGCCGCGCGCTGAGCATCGCCCGCGGCGTGGTAGTAGAGGTGACCTACACCGTGCCGAACAAAAAAGGCACGTTTCGTGTGCGCTATCCGAGCAAGGCCGCCGATATCAAAGTGGGGCAGAGCGCCGCTTCGGCGCAACTCTACCGCATCACCATGCTCGGCACCAGCCCACAGGGCGCGCTGAATCGGGCGCAGCGTGAGCACGCCGCAATCACGAAGCACGAGGTCAAGATGGTGGCAAGCCTGCCGGCCGACGACATCCTGACGACGACGAACATCATCACAGTGACCGGCACCGGTACTGCGTTTGATCAAACCTATTATCCGGAGAGCATCATGCGTGAAATGGATGTTAGCACCGGCTATTCGATGACTGTGCACGCGAAAAACCATTCGCCGGAAACGGTCGTGGCGATATGAGGGGCATGCTCAACGCGATGCGCCAGCAGGCACAGGCTGCTCTCGGCGACGTGGCGCTGCCGAGCACTGGCATCGTGCGCAGCTACGACCCGGCGAAATACGCAGTGCGCCTGGAGTTGCAGCCGCAGGGCAACATGACTGGCTGGATCCCGCTCCTGACGCCCTGGGTGGGCAACGGCTGGGGCATGTTCTGCCCGCCGACCATCGGCGACCTGGTCGAGGTCACGTTTTTGAATGGCGACATCAATTCCGGCGTGGCCGGCCTTCGCGCCTTCAACGACCAGGACCTGCCGCTTCCGGTGGTATCCGGCGAGTTCTGGCTAGTGCATGCCGCTGGCGCATTCATCAAGTTGAGAAATGATGGCAAGGTGTTGGTCAATTCTCAGGTCGAGATCGACGCTATGGCGCCAACCGTGCAAATCACCGCGACGGGCGCGGTCAATATCGTCGCCGCAACGGCGTCCGTAACTGCGACGACGTCAGCATCGGTGACGGCACCGAGCATCACGCTGGGCGCGGCGGCGCAGTCGCTGAAAAGCTTCATCACCGACGCGTTCATTTCGCTGTTCAACGGGCACACGCACAACGATCCGCACGGCGGCGTCTCGGGCGCGCCGAATCAGCCGATGACGGCCGCCCACGCGACCACCACAGTAAAGGGCGGCTAATGTCGGATCTATTCCACTATTTCGGTGGCGACCTGTCGCGGTCGTCCACTGGTGATCTGCTCAAGGTCGACGGTACCGGGGAGGGCGTGCAGCGCGTGCTGCGCCGGCTGCTGACGAACCCGGCTCTGATCGATGCTGACGGCAACACGCTGATCCAGGGCGACTATATTTTTCACCCCGACTATGGCGCCGGCCTGCCCCGCATGATTGGCGACACCGTCGACATTCCGAAAATCAAGGGGCGCATCCAAGGGCAAATGTTCCTCGAGGCCTGTGTCGCACGCAGTCCGGCGCCGGTCATCAAGGTGGCCGAGATCCAGGGCGGTGTGTCGGTTGATATCCGCTACAACGATGCGCAGACCGGGACGCCGGCGGCGCTCGCGTTCGATGTAACCAAATAAGGCGACCATGAGTATTTCAACAAAAGACTTTGTAACGCTGGTCCGCGACGCTGTCACTGCAATCCAGGGTTCCGCGAGCGGCCTGGTCAACCTGACCGTCGGCTCGATCCTGCGCGCCGTGGTCGAAGCCAACGCCACAGTTATCCTGTGGCTTCAGGGCCTGATCTTGCAGTTGCTGGCTGCCACGCGCGCGGCGACGTCCAACGATGCCGATCTGGATAGCTGGATGGCCGACTTTGGTGTCGTGCGCTTGGGCGCCGTTCCGGCCTCGGGCCTGGTCTCGTTCTCGCGCTTCACTCCGACTGCCCAGGCTGTCGTCCCGGTCGGCGCCACCGTTTTGACACTCGACGGCACGCAGGCGTATGTCGCGCTGCTCGACGCGACGAACTCCGCGTACAGCGCACTGCTGGGCGGCTACGTGCTTGCGCCGGGCGTGGTGAGCATCAATATCACCGTGACCGCATCGACGCCTGGCGCAGCGGCGAACGCAGTGGCCGGCCAGATCGCATTGATCAACCAACCAATCCCCGGCGTTGACGCCGTATCGAACGCGACCGGCTTTACGAATGGCGTTGACGCAGAGAAAAACGCCGCGCTGCGAGCACGCTTCATCACCTACATCGCCTCGCTGTCGAAGGCGACCAAGCTGGCGATTGGGAACGCCATCACGTCGCTGGCGCAGGGCGTGACGTTCTCGCTGACCGAGAATTTCACCTACGGCGGCGTGGCGCAGAACGGCTATTTTTTCGCCGTCATCGATGATGGCACGGGCTATCCGCCATCGCAACTTCTGCTGTCGGCGGCGAATGCGATCGACGCTGTGCGGCCGTTCACGTCGACGTTTGGCGTTTTTGCCCCGATAGTGGTCACTGCCAATATCGCGATGACTATTACCACGGCTGCTGGCTACGACCACATGGCGACGGCCGCGAACGTGGCGGCAGCGCTTGGTGCCTACGTCAATTCGCTGACTTTGGGGCAGAAATTGGCGTTCTCGCGCATGACGCAAATCGCCTACGATGCCTCGCCAGGCGTCACCAACGTGACCGCAATCATGCTCAACGGCGGTACAGCCGACCTCGCTGCCAGCGCCCTGCAGGTCATCAAGACCGGATCCGTGAGCGTGGCGTGATGACAGGCGACCAAGCAGATATTGTTGCGCGTATCAAAAGCGTACTGCCTCCCTGGTTCGGCTCGGTGCGCGATCTGGTCGACGCGCTGATCCAGGGCCTCGCCAATGCATCCGCCTTCGCATATGCGCTCTACCAGTACGCGGTGTTGCAAACCCGCATCAAGACGGCGACCGAGGGCTGGCTCGACATGATCGCTGCAGACTTTTTTGGCACCGCGCTGATGCGCTCGGCGAACCAATCCGACGCCAGTTTTCGCGCGCGGATCATCATCAACCTGTTCCGCGAGCGCGCCACGCGCAATGCGATCACCCGCGTGCTGACCGACCTGACCGGGCGCGCGCCGATCATCATCGAGCCGCAGCGGCCGGCGGACACTGGCGCTTACGGGGCGCCGAACTGCGGCTACGGCGTGGCCGGCGCCTACGGATCGATGTTGCTGCCGTTCCAGGCATTTGTCCAAGCTTACCGCCCAGCATCCTCCGGCATTCCGTATATCGCCGGTTACGGTTCACCGCCAGGTGGTTACAGCGCGCCGTCTCGCGCAGCCTACGCAACGCTGTCGCAAAGCACTGGCGCAGTGACGGACGCTGACCTTTATGCGGCTGTGGACAGTGTAAAGCCGGTCGGAACCATCGTCTGGATGAATATCCGTTCCTGATAAATATGCAACTCACCTACACGAGCCGCACACGCGGCTCTTTTTTTTGGAGTAAATTTTGAAACGACAAATTATCTATCCAGGCCAGATCCCCCTGGAAACCGACCTGCTCGGCACAAATAAGAACATGATGATTGCCCTGGCAAAGCTTACGGCGACAATCATTGGAACAGCAACGATGGTCAGCGGGTTGGCCTGCGTGCCGAACTCGCCGGCGGCGCTGAGCGTCGTGATCGCCCCGGGCGAGATATACAGTATGCAGAACATCGACGGCACGGCGTATAGCTCGATTGCCGCCGATACCATCCATTCGATCATGAAACAAGGGTTATCTCTGGATCCCGTGACACTGGCGTGCGCGGCACCGGGCACCGCCGGCCAGAGCATCAACTATCTGATCCAGGCCGCATATTCTGAAGTGGATAGTGGGGCTGTCGTACTGCCTTACTACAACGCCAGCAACCCGTCGACCGCATACAGCGGCCCGGGCGGCGCCGGCACTACCAACAACACCGTACGCGATGGAACGGTGGCGCTGTCGGCAAAGGCTGGTATTGCAGCTGCGACGGGCTCGCAATTGACGCCGGCGGCCGACGTAGGCTATGTTGGCCTGTGGATCGTCACCGTCGCAAACGGGCAATCCACAATTACTGCCGGAAATATCGCGAAGGCGACAGGGGCGCCATTCTCTGGCACTGTGGCGATGCTGAATATGATGAACGCTTTCACTGTCTCTCCAACGGTGCCAACCCCACCAAAATTCGATGCCAGTCCCAAAGTGGCTACGGCTGAGTTTGTGCAGCAATCGCAAGGCAATATTATTGGGCATGATGTTGTGGGAGTGGCCCGCAGCCTAACTCCTGATGATATCGGCAAAGCGCTGTACTTTTCGGCGCCAAACCTGATTTTTACATTGCCTAAGCCTAGCGATCTTGGTTTATCAACAAATTCAGGCAAGTGCATTCACTTCTTTGGCTTTGGTGGCAATACGGCAAAAATCGTCCCAGGGGCGGGTGCCGGCATCAGCTTCAATGTAGGAACGGTCCCATTCATCGAATTTAAACCGGGGCAATACCTTACGCTCACTGCGGCGTCAGATATTGTATGGCAAGTGATCGACTCCACCGCCGAGATGTGGCGCAATGCCGACTTTGCAGCAATGGTGTCTTCGAGCGGCTACCAGAGATTACCCGGCGGCCTGATTTTTCAGGTGGGCGGCGGCGCGCAGACACCGGCATCCGGCTATGTCGACGTCATCTTCCCGATTCCGTTTCCAAACGAGTGTACTCACGTCTTCCCTGGATATGAAGGGCAAGGCGGAAGCGGGTCCAGTATGCCCACCATCGTCAACGCCGGTATGAAGACAAGAACGGGCTGCCGCCTGTACACCTACAACGGGAATGCGCTTTCCGGCGGCATTACCCCATCCTACCTTGCCTTTGGAGATTAATCATGAGCGTCAGATATTCACCGAGCACAGGTTTTTTTTACCCCATCAATATCGAGTACCAGGACATCCCGTCCGATGTGTTTGAGGTATCCGAGGCTGACCACCTGGCCGCCCATACCGCCCGCGCATCAGGCGGGTCGTTCGAGTTTGCCGAAGGGATTCTGTGCATCACACCGCCCGCTGCCATTCCTTATGCTCAAGTGTGCGCTGCCTACCTTGATACCGTTCGCGCCCTCCGTGATGGCATCCTGAACCGCTTGGCAGGCATCGGCTTCGCTGCGATGGGCACAAGCGATGCGGAGACCGTGAAGGGCGTGCTGGAGGCGCGCCAGGCGCTGCTGGATATTACTATCGCCCCTATAGTGCTGGCCGCCACCGATCTTGATACTTTGACAGCAGCGATGAAGTCAACTTACGCGGCAATTATCGCAGCAGCGCCGCCGATCATCCGTGAGGCATTTGACCCAGGCGCGATCTAGCAGCATGCCCTGTCCGTTATCAACCCGCTTCGGCGGGTTTTTTCATTTCCACCACCTGAAAGGCATCACATGGCCCTCGAAACAACCGCCGCCGGCGGCGCACTGATTAAAATTTTTGGCATCCCGGTTCTGGCCGGCGCTGCCGCAACCTCACTGGGATTCATGTTTATGTGGCCAAAAACTGCCAAGGAAGCGGGCGTGCGCTTCTTCGTCACCATTCTCTTTTCCGCCCTGATGGGGCCGGCCCTGGTCGTGGTCGTGCGCAACTGGATGCCGGGCCTGTTCGACAGCGCGCGCGCCGTGGCCGTGCTGTACGGCAGCGACCCGGCGCTGGGCTTCTTGTTCATCGCTGCACCGCTGATGGTGGCCGCCGGCTTGCCCGCCTGGTGGGTGCTGGGCGCCACGGTGCGCTGGCTCGACAAGCGCCGCGACAAGGACATTGGCGAGCTGGCGCGCGACGCTGCCGCCGTCGTCAAGGACGTGCGGGGTGGCCTGTGAGCGCCGTCACGCTGGTCCAGCTGCTGGCGATCATGCCGCTGGTGCGTCCGCGCGCGGCTGCCTTCCTGGCGCCGTTGAACGCGGCCATGCTGGAATTCGGCATCACGACCCCGGCGCGCCAGGCCTCCTTCCTGTCCCAAGTTGGGCACGAGTCTGGTCAGCTGCGCTATGTGCGTGAGCTGGCCAGCGGCCAGGCCTACGAAGGGCGCACCGACCTGGGCAACACGCAACGTGGCGACGGCGTGCGCTTCCGGGGGCGCGGCCTGCTGCAGGTCACCGGCCGCGCGAACTACGCCGCCTGCGGCAAGGCCTTGGGCCTGGATCTGCTGGCCCAGCCTGAGCTGCTCGAGCAGGCCGTCAACGCCTGCCGCTCGGCAGGTTGGTTCTGGCAGACGAAGGGGCTGAACGCCCTGGCAGATGCCGGCGACCAGGTGAAGGTAACGCGGCGCATCAACGGCGGCACGAATGGCCTGGCCGAGCGTCAGGCGTTTTTTGCCGTCGCGCAGCGGGTGCTGACGTGAGCGCGCTGGGTACTTTGGCGGCCGGCGCTGTCAGTGGCATCTGGAAGGCGGCCACCGTCATCCTGGCTGCCGTGCTGTTGCTGGTGGCCAGCTCAACCGGCACCGGATGGTGGCTGGCCGCCAGCGACCGCGATGTGTCGCGCGCGGCGCTGGTGCAGGAGCAGGGCGTAAGCGCACAGCTGCGCAGCTCGATCACCGAGCAGAACCGCGCCATCGATGGCATGGCCAAGGCAACCCTGGCGGCGCAGGAGCGCGGCTCCGCGGCGCAGGCGGCGGCCGCTGCCAAGGGCAAGAAGTACGACGCGGCGCTGGCGCAGTTCGCTGGCGCGCGCGCCACGACCTGCGACGAAGCTATGCCAGCCGTCAGGCTGCTGCTGGAGGGTGTGCAATGAAATGGATGCTTGTATTGCTGCTGGCTGGCTGCGCCAGCGCGCCGCCTGCGCCGCAGCGGGTCGAAGTTCCCGTCTTTGCACCATGTGTAAAGGTGGTGCCGCAGCGGCCGGTCTATGAGTTCGACCAACTGGCGCCAGCGGCAACGGACGGTGAGATCGTCCTGGCGCTGGCGCAGGACTGGCCGCGAGGCCGGAAGTATGAGGCACGACTGGAAGCCGTTGTTGAAGGATGCAGATAGGGCGGGTTGGAGCTGGCGACTGAATTAGCGGCGCTTCGAGGATTTAGATTTTGATGCTCGGGTCGGTGAATTCGCAGCTCTACGCGGCGCGCTAGCAACTTTCGTTATGGGCGTCTTCACAGGTTCTAAGGCGACTTGCTGGGATTGATCGCCGTTGATGAATTCGCGGAAAATAAAAGTCAATCCGATAACAGCACCGATCGCAAGGTACAGCTTGTTCGTTTTTAGCGCGTCCTGCAATATCGCCTGGGAGAACGCCGAGCCAAGCATCAAGAGGAAGGGCACAATGACTGTGCCGTTCAAAAAATCTACAATGATATTGTTGGCGGTGAAACACGGCCCACTTTTGCGGTAGGCGCGCCGTGTCGGCCGTATTAGGCAACAAAAAATGGCAATCCCGATGGTTGCCATATCAATAGGATTTCCGTCGAACTGGTACAAGATGTCAAATCAGATGGGCAAATTTGATCGCGACAACAACGCTCGCGCCTGCAACCCCACCGAGCACTTCTTTTGCTGTGGAAGAGTCAATCCCAACCATTGGTGCAACCACGCCAAATAGCGCTGTACCGGCAATTGCGCCAGATAAGATCAGGCGGATGTAGGTCAGTTTCGTCATTTTCTTTTTCATGGTTTCTCCCGTTGACTGAGCTGCGGGGGATATGTTGCTTTTAGGTAATTCGGCAATTATAAAACATATTAACCCCGTTTAGTTATTTTGTTGCAACTTCGGCAGATTCAAGTGAGCGACACCCAATACATTTCATAGTACCGCAAAAAGCGCGCTACCCAGCGCCGCCCACGCCGCGCGCTTCTCGTCCGCATAGTCGTGCAGCATGTAATGTCGCCGCACCTTGCTGCCCGGCAGCACATGGTTCTGGCAGCGGTCGATCAGCTCCAGCGATATGCCCAGCGCTTGCATCATCGTCGCGCCAGTGCGGCGCAGCGCGCCGCCGAAAACCTGGCGCAAGCCAGGCAACAGGCCGCCGTCGCGCTGACCATCACGAAAGCCTACGATGAAGAAATCAACGATGTGCGTGCTCGCCTTGCTGTTGCTGAGCGCATGCGCAAGCCCGCCTTCTGTGCAAGTGCTGGACCTGCCGCCCCGGCCGGTGCCGGTGGCGCCGAAGGAGGCGCTGCAGCCGATCCCGCCGGTGGGCTACTTCCTGACGCGGTGGCGCGAGATATTCAAGCCTTGATCCTGCAGACGGAGGAAGTGGCCGCGACGGGACGCGCGTGCCAGGCGTTTGTGCGGGATAGTAGCATAGGGCTGTAGCGCTGATTCGGAGTGTTTGCGCAGGTAGACAGTAGGGGAGTGAGCTAGTCGATTGAGTTTTGAGACCTTCTGATCAACGCAAGTTTAGTGCCGCAGGTGTCTTTGTGCAGTCGAGCGTCCATCTCTCCAGCACGGCGGGGCCGGATAGAATAAATGCTGTCTAAGTTGATAACTTCGGCTCTTGGTATACACTCAATAGAAGGAAATTGGACGTTAGAAGAGGAGTCTTACCATGAGGCATATCTCTACACTTGCCGTGATCGGTACTGTTCTGTTTATCACGGGAACAGCTGCATCTGCAGGGAATGGCGGCGTTAAGGCCGGTCCGCATTTAGGAACCCCGATCGCAACAACAATGCGCACGACGACAACGCACACAACGACAACTGCACCAACTTTACCTACCCCATCGCATTCGGGGCAACCAAATCAAAGCTGCGGCAGTGCCACTGCTCCCAATACTCCTGGTAATTCAGCTTCTGCACCTGGGTCAGCTTTCAATCCAGATGGCCAGGCTGGAACAGTATATGCTGGACAGCAGCCACAAAATTCGCGCAATCCTATGAGTGTGTCACAGTATGATGTTGCTTGCGCGAAACAGCCATCTAAGTAAGGTGCAAGCGTAAAGCCGATGCCGCACCGGCCAACCTACGAGTTCGACCAGCCGGCGCCAGCGGCAACGGACGGCGAGATCGTCCTGGCGCTGGCGCGGGACTGGCCGCATGGGCGGAAATGCAAAGGGGAACAGGAGGTGGTTATTGCAGAATGCGTTTCATCGAAAGCGGCTAAACTGCTGTGATTACATCGGTTGTAGCAGTGATACTCCACCTCGCCTCTGGTCAATAATTCATGTGTCGCTCTCAATGACTACTTGACGCGAATAATTGGTCTTATTTTGATTTTTGGTCCGTAATTTAATTTTTCGATACCCGGCCCACCTTCAGTGCCTGTTTTCCGAATTTCATTTTGCATCCATTTTATTCCAGTATTTTCTATGCAAAGCCCCCGGCCACACATCATTGAAAGATTCCCTATGAATTGATTTCCCCAAAACCTCGTCCCGGAAGGTGAGAACTCAATATTGGTTCCAGCAACATTCATGTTGACTTCTACAGCAGTCAAGGGAAAGTGCTCGCCCAAATGATTTAATATTTGACTTTTATATCTTTTCTCTGCCTCTTGAGGGGTGCTTAGTACAATGAAGCGTAAATTCAAATAGTCTCCATTTGCGTACTTTACCTCTAATTCTTTCCCTTGTGGAGGGCAGCGAAGGTCTATTGGAGTACCTATGTTTTCCCAGGAATGTGATTCAATCACCAGTCTTTCTTCTGGTAATATACTTAGCATATTGACTGTTAATCTTAAATATCCATCCTTATCTCGATTTAGGGAAACGACATCATGGTTGTCAATGATTATAATTCTTGGTGTTTCGTAGTAGTAGTTTCCTCCAACTACCGCAAGCAATTTATTTCTAAGCCAGTCTAAATCTCCTTTTATTTTTTCCGAATTAACTTTATTCTTTTTTAATGCATGAAGTTGTTCGTTTGTGTAGTTGCCACCGTCGGCTTTTCCGTGATGAGTAGGGCATAGTGCAATCATGCCCAGAGGGTCATTATGTGCACGGACATTGACTGGTGGGTCGAAGTGGTGATACTCCAGGTAGGGGCTGCCGCAGCCATCCACCGGGCACCCAAAACCAACTTCTTCTCTCAAGGCTAGTTTCACTGCGTCAGGAATTGATGTTCTTTTGTTGTTTGTATTATTTTCCATGTTTGCCCCCTTTAACTTATCTGAAGTTGAATTTTTTATATTGAATCAAGTGTACAGCTTTACTTCAGGATTGGTAAAATTACCGTATGTGCGCTGACTATACCCCCAGCCGTAAAGAGCAGATTGAAGAAAGTTTTCGAACCGGATATCCACTGCTCGACCTTCCGCCCGAAGCTTGGCCTGGCTACATGGCACCTATCCTGCGCGGTTCTCGTAAGATTCAAGCCAGCTGGAAATCGCTACCGCCATGTTTGGCATGGTTCCGCATTGGGCAGATCACAAGCTGGCCCGTCAGACCTACAACGCACGCACGGAAACGGTGGCCAGCAAGCCATCGTTTCGCAGCGCCTGGAAGCGCAAGCAGTTCTGCATCATCCCGGCCGCCAATTTCTTCGAACCCAACTACGAAACCGGCAGGCCCGTGCGCTGGCGCATCGAGCGTGCCGACGGTGGCCCGGTGGCAAGAGCCGGCATATGGGAGTACCGCCCGGAGGATCAGTTGCTGTCGTTCTCGATGCTGACTATCAACGCCGACGGGCATCCGCTGATGCAGCGCTTCCACAAGCCCGATGACGAAAAGTGCATGGTGATGAGCCTTGATCCTGATCAGTGCCTAAGTTGGTTGGACGGTTCTCTGGTGGCGGAGACGAGTGGGGAAGGGTGCGCTCCGGTTTGGCAATGGCCGCGCTGGATAGCACAAGCAAACGTAATTGCCGTAATACGGTGCGTCTGGGTTCGGCAGACCTGACGCGGCGGTGGGCTATGTTTTCAGAAAATAGAGCGCTTCGCTACGCAGCGAGCTGGAGTTGCCGAGAGTTATAACCAAGTAGCTGCACTAGATTTTGATGTCTCGGTGCAACTTTTAACGAGCATGGTACTGTCGATGTCCGTGCCCTCTTAGATCGTGCCCTGTCTACCGCCTGTCTTGCCAGGAATGACAACATCCTCCAAATCATTGTTCAGGTGCTCGAACAAGGCTTTGGAGGTTTGGGTGATGGCCTTTTGACGTTGGCATCCCGGTACTGTGCAATACTTACCGTCGGCCAATTCAATATAAGCGGGACAATTCTTGTATTCATGATCAATGCAAGGCATATATCCTCCCAAGTTGTGGATGTTTGCATACTGCCTATATGTACAGATTACACCGCAGCCAGCGGTTTGTTGGAAATATTACATTTATCTTGCGGCATATCGGGGAGGGAGGGGCATGCTTGGGGGAGGCTGTTCATTTGGTTTTTTCGGCAATTAAGGCAGGATCTCCCGCGCCCCCATCCTCGTGTCGGTATAGTCGTGGTGCCAGCCAGTGCTGGCATACCCTTCCTTGTTTCGCCCAATAGTCATATCTGGAATTGCAGATCGATGTAACTCCCTTGCTTTTGAGCATTTCAGCCCTGTGTAATTTCCTGTGTAATTTGGTGCAATTTAGCGACTTCTCTTGATAGTCATGACGAAACTCTCCCTGTGAGAACCCTGCAAAATGGCGCTTTCAATGGCATTCACACTGCAGGGGTCGCAAGTTCGAAACTTGCACTTCCCACCAAGAATTCGTTTGATATCAAAGGCTTACACTGATCTAGTGTAGGCCTTTTTTGTTTGGTATGAAAAAAGTATGAAAAATCCGCTTTGGATCCGCATGGACGAGGCCGGACAACGGACAGTGCGACGACTACATAAGTCCGGAGAGGAAAACTTTTCATCCGGGCATCGAGCACCCCCACATGTTGCCTTCGGGTGCCGGACTTCATTTGCTTGGCAGTGAAGTGGGTATTCCCCGTACCGCCAAAAAACACCCTCAAAAGCACCTTTCGGTGCTAACGTCGTTCAGTTCAAGTTTCGTTTCAATACTCGAGCATTGTAACGTTGAGGCAATGCCTACACGGCCCGATCCTAATGTCGATCAGGCCGATCTTCATTGATGATTTCGGTTAAGCGCGTTGACGCAATCGTTGCAACAGGGCTGGCAACTTGCCGTAGGAACGGACGACAGCGGTCCAGTGCAATCCATATTGGATCAGATTGAAAGCGCGCACGGCGCTGATTTAGGTGGGAAGGCATTTCACTGGGTGGACTAACAAAAAAGTTAGACATAAGTGCTGCTATGAAGCGGGCCGATTTTGACACGCGACGCGTGCAATAAAGTTTGAAATAATCGCTCGCCGAGACTTTTCGAAGTTCATAGCTTGCAACAATAAAGAATGACACGATCTGCGCGCTTCTCTAGACTTACGTCACCGACCGCTTTCGCCCCAGGGTGTGTAAAAACGCACAAACTTGAAATTTTCATGGGTAGGGTTATCCGTCTTGCCACTAAGAAAATCGCATAGCGGCCGTTCTGAGAGGCCGATTTTTTTGATCTCGAATTTTCTTTACGTTTTTACACAGCCTGGCTCCAGAGCAGACTGTCAAGAAGAACGGTTAAACTGAACCACGTAAGGAGGCTTTCCTACGGTCATCGGGTCGAGCAACTCGCTAGCTGTCTCACGCCATGTGCCTGCGCCAGTTCCATCTATCATGGCCAACCTCACCCGTTCGGAAGGAATGCCCAATGTATAAGCCCGTAAGTACATCGCCACCAAAAATGCGCAGCTGCATAGCACCAAAGTATGCATAGCGGTCTGCTTTGTCGTACCACTCCCCAATGACATAGCCGTTCCGGATTTTTCCGAATGTGCAGTACGTCTTGCCCTTCGAATCGAACTCCGCGTAGACATATCGGCCAAACTGTTTGACGTCTGTATAGCTGTGCCTGTCCGTTGCATTCTTAAAGGTTTCGCTACCACCAGGCTCCCAAGTTTGTTCCCATTTACCGGAAAGGTTTTGCGGATGGTCCCGAAAGAACCCTCGAACAGGAAGCCAGTAGAAGTACTTCACAAAGTAGTGGGCAAGGCTGAAATCCAAGATGGTTTTGACGAGTAGCAGCGCCACGGGAGCTGCCAGGCCAGTCGCAATAACGTTCAGATCAATGTTCAAAGTCACTCGCTCAAGTAATAGGATTTCAGATGGGTAACGTTTAAAATAACTAACAGCCGAAACTCGCATAGTTTAGGCATTTCAGATGGCTAATGAGCTATACATCAGTCCTGTATGCTGATCATCGTTTCCCGGCCCTTTCCGAAAAGGTCGACTCCTGGCCGCGGAATCAATCGATCAACGTAACACTTTAACTTAAATGCATCGTTGCAGAACAGAAATCATGCGAGAAGGAACTTGAATCGATTGCTCCGCGCCCCGCGAAACCCGTGATTAACGTTGCAAAGGATTTAGCCACGGAAGAGTTCATGGTGGAATCCACCGAAGCTCAAGCATCTCGTGCTAGAGCGCGGTAGAAGTCGTTGCTGGGCAGGGGGGAGACAGGTCAGATCCGATCTCGTCGTTGGATCAGGCTGCTACGAGATCGCACACGAGGAACCGGCTAGAACGCCCAGGCCTCAACACGACCCATCGGTTTCTCAACTTTCAAGAACCATGGTTTAAGAGAGTCTAAGCTGCTGTGGGCGACTCAATGGCACCGTCCCCTTTCGCCCTAATGTGTTGAAAAAATCGAACGACAACATTTTCAGGAGGACGCAGACCTCCAATCTGTCGCTGATCGTTCAATAGCGGCGGTTCTGGCCAGTCCAGGTTGGCAGGATTTCTATCTTAACGTCAAGGTAGCTATGTTTTTCAACGCAATCGGCCGATAGCGGCAACAGAGCATAGAGGATTGCCGAGTAGAAATTCTCATACATTGTCACTCTTCTTTAAATGGTCGCTTCTGGCCGGTTGGAGGCTGTTGCGTCCGGCTGCTATTGGGCCGCCTTACGTAGGCGGACGCCTGTTGCGCGTGTTTAAACCAGTCGCTGTCACTCTTTGCATGGACGTCTCCTGTATTGCAACCGGGACAGGATGCCGTGCGGCAACGCACGCCTGCATCCATTGCAAGATTTCACTCTTGAGCCAGGCCGATGAGCGGCCTTTGAGTTTTACCGGGGCCGGGAAGGTGCCATCCTTGATGCCTTCGTAAACGCTGCTGCGGGATTTCCCGCAGGTGGCCAGCACTTCAGCCAAGCGGATGAAACGCTCCTCATTGAGCGTTGGAGTTGCGGGTGGCTCTGGGGGGGAAGGAAATGCGACTTGGGTCATGGTACGCTCCTTTTGCTCCTCAGCGAGTGAGACAGGTTCGGTGCCAGCATGGCGGCAAAGACTCAGATCGGTTCGTTGAGGTCGTGTCGCCAGTGGCGGTGTGTCGACATTGTATTCACAATCATTATTCCGAAAATACGTGGTCAGTATCGATGGCGCATACGGCTAATGCAACTGGAATCGGGCGGGTATATCGACTGGATCAACGGTGTTTGCATGTCGCTGCCACAAGGGCATCTGATGGTCTTTGCAGTTTTAGCTGCTAAAAATCGGCGTATGCAAGTGCACCGGTTTAATCCAGATCAAGATGGGAGCAGCTGTGTCGCGCAACTATATATGCTGTGTTTCAGCGCGGAGATGAGTTGCGCGTAACCGATGAGGAGGTCAGCATGGCTGACATTATTCAGTTCCCAGCCGTTACCAAGAGCAAGGACAAGGCATGCTCCCCTGCGCCTGGACGACGATCTGCGTCACAGCCACTGGCAAATGGTCATAGCGTACGCCAGATATTATGGGTTCTGAGCGTGCTGTGCTGGCCAGTGCTGCGCTTCATCATGGTGTGCGACGTGCTGTTCCAGCTGGTGCGCGCGCTGGTGTTATGGGATACGCCTGGCGCGCATGCCGGATGGACCTTGCTGCTGCACTATGCCTTCTTCTGCTACCTGACCTGGTTCGTGGCGTACGGCAAGCCGGACCAGCCGCGATGAAGAAGGCATCCGCGCCGCCGGGTGCCGCCAGCGGCCGCGCGCCGGAGGGCAGGCCGCTGGCGCTGTCGCTTGAACATATCGACGAAGACCCGCTGCAGCCACGCTCGGCCGCGAATCCGGGCTTTACGGCGCACAGCCTGGCTGAACTCGCTGCTTCGATCCGCCTGCGCGGCATCAAGACGCCGATCTCCGTGCGTCATCATCCCGACCGGCCCGGCCGCTACATCATCAATCACGGCGCGCGCCGCTACCGCGCATCGCGGCTGGCACAGCTGGAGGCCATCCCCGGCTTTATCGACGACGACTACAGCGAGACCGACCAGGTGGTGGAAAACCTGCAGCGCAACGAGTTGACGGCGCGCGAGATCGCCAATTACATCGGCCGTGAACTGTCGAAGGGCCTGAAGCGGGGCCAGATCGCCAGCAACATCAGCAAGTCCGCCTCCTTCGTGACGCAGCATGCGGCCCTGCTGGACCTGCCGGAACCCATCGCCCTGGCGTTCAACGAGGGTAGGGTACGCGACGTGACAACCGTGAATGAACTGGTGACGGCCTATAAGTCGCATCCGGGCGAGGTCGGAGCCTGGCTGCGCGAGGGCGAACCGGAGATCACGCGCAGCGCCGTCAAGCTGCTGCGCGCATTCCTCGGTGCGAAGTTTGGCGAGGAGGAAGAGATCACCCCCGGTAGCGGCGACGCCACAGCCGTGCCATCGGCTGCCGGTTCGCCGGCAGCCGCGCAGGCCACTCCTGCCGCGCAGGCCACTCCTGCCGCGCAGGCTGGCGCCAGCCGCTGGCGCTGCACCGGCCTCTTGGTGCGCCATGGGCAGGGCGAAGGCGTGCTGGTGTTGGGGCGCCGGCCTGGTGGGGAAGGGCTGGCCTGGCTGCGGCGCGCCGATGGTGTCGAAGTGGAGGTGGCGCTTTCCGGGCTTGTGCCGCTCAGGCTGCTGGGTGCCGGGGATTGATGCAACCATGCCCTACGGCGCGTATCTCGAGGGTCAGGGCTGGTGCTACACTTCGGCTCTTGCGCGCTCCTGCAGCTGCGACCAGCGTGTCTTGACGTGCAGACGGAACCGTCCAATTATTTGCCACATGACCATGAATGACTTGCTGACTTACATCGGTGCCATTTTCAAGCTGCCCAGCCAGGCCGTGATTGAGCGGCGCGACATCGCGCAATCCTCCTGGCAGGAAGATGGCTTCGAGGTACGGCAGGAAGTGGCGACCTATTACTTCAGCAATGGCGTGGTGGTGCGGCGCACGTCCGAGGAGGACAGCTGTCCATCGCAGGCGGCCTGCGCGGAGTGCTGGATCACCTATGAAGTGCCATCGAACGGGCAGGCGCCGGTTGAGGTGCTGCCAGCGGTCAGGCGCTTTGACAGTCGCTGCCGCGAAGCATTCTGGCTGAAATTCCACAGCGCTAACTGAGCCACTGGATTACTGGCCGTGCCGCCCAGTAATCAATTGGAATTCCTGAAATACAGTTTATGGACTGTAAAATGAAATTACAGTCTGGTTCTTGTAATTGCGTTTCACAGTTCCTATACTGTAGATACACACCCCAGGACACGCCATGGACTATCCGATCCGATCCTTGCAGCAGTTGCGGCCGATTCTCGTCGGCTTCCGCAAGCAGGCCGGCCTGTCGCAGCAGGCGCTGGCGGAGCAACTGGGCATCACGCAGCAAAGCTATGCGCAGATCGAAGCCAATCCTGCTTCCACCAGCGTCGAGCGCCTGTACACGGTGCTGCGCCTGCTGGGGGCAGAACTGTTGCTCTCGCCAGCCGGGCAACCATCCCCGGACGCTGCCATCGCGGAGGAAGCAACCGATGCGGGGCCGCCCGCCGCCCGCCGCGCGCGCCAGCGTGCGCCCGGTCCCGCGCGGCCGGAAGCGCCGGCGAGGCAGGAACCTCCACCATCGGCCAGGGAGCGCTGGTAAGCCATGGGACGGCGAGCGCATGCGCAACGCCTGAACCTGTGGCTGAACGGCACGCCGGTCGCCTACTGGGATGCGTCCGCTGGCACCTCGTCACTGACCTACTTTGACGCCTGGATCGAGGACGAGGCCGGACGGCCACTGTCGCTGTCGATGCCTTTCAAGCCGCAGGGGGGCGCCTATCGCGGCCCGCTGGTGCAGAATTATTTCGACAACCTCCTGCCTGACAGCGAACCGATCCGCCGCCGCATGGCCCAGCACTTCCAGACCCGCGGCATCGCGCCGTACCAGCTGCTCGCTGCGGCCGGGCGCGACTGTGTCGGCGCCATCCAGCTATTGCCGCCCGGCGAGGTACCTACGGACCTGTTTACCATCACGGGCGAGGCGCTGGACGAGGCTGGCGTGGCGAGGATACTGCGCAACACGGTCGCGGAAGCCCCGTTCGGGCATGCTGGCAAAGAGCCGGACCTGCGCCTGTCGATTGCCGGCGCGCAGGAAAAGACGGCCTTGCTATGGCATCGCGGCCAGTGGCACCGTCCCACCGGCAGCACACCGACGACGCATATCTTAAAGCTGCCCATGGGGCTGGTGGGCAATATGCGGGCGGACATGCGCACCTCGGTGGAAAACGAATGGCTGTGTTCGCAGATCATGCACGCGTTCGGGCTGCCCACGGCGCCATGCCGCATCGCCACTTTCGAGGACCTGAAGACGCTGGTGGTGGAGCGCTTCGACCGCAGGCTGTCTGGCGACGGCAGTTGGATCGTCCGGCTGCCGCAGGAGGATTTTTGCCAGGCGACCGGTACGCCTCCCCTGCACAAGTATCAGGCCGATGGCGGGCCGGGCATCAGCCGCATCATGGATATCCTGCTCGGGTCTGCGCAGGCCGAGGCAGACCGCCGCCGCTTCTTCAAGACCCAACTTGTGTTCTGGCTGCTGGCGGCGACCGATGGCCACGCGAAGAACTTCAGCATTTTTCATTTGCCGCACAGTCGTTTCCAGTTGACGCCGCTCTACGACGTGCTGTCCGCCCATCCCATCATCGGTCCCGGCGCGCACCAGCTGCCGCGCCAGAATGCCCGGCTGGCGATGGCTGTGCGCGGCGCCAGCAACCATTACCATCTGGAACAGATTCAGCGGCGCCACTGGCTGAGCCAGGCCCGCCAGGCCAGTTTCGGCGCGGCCGCGGCGCAGGACGTGATCGGCGAGGTGCAAGGGCATGCCGATGCTGTGGTAGCCGCCATGTATGGCTTGCTGCCACCCGGCTTTCCCGCTGATCTTGCCGACGCCATCCTGCAGGGCATGTCCCGCCAGGCGCGGCGGCTCAGGGACGTGCCGGATGGCGAAGCAGGCACGGATGCAGTTTGATGTGTGCCACATCACGGGCATTTAGATGCCCACCGGCAAGTATCGCGTCTTAAAATGGCCCATCGCCGAACGAATCGGCCGCTGTCACGTCCTACCGATAAGCAGGAGCGTATTGATGAAGCAAAGAGTCTTGGTGATGAACGGGCAGCGCCTGCTGCAAAACGAGCAGGGCGGATAATGGGCTACCAGCAAGGTGGACAAGCCCGGAGCGATCAAGCCCGGCATCTACGATATTTATCTTGCAGGTAATGCCGACAAGGCCAAGACGCATGCCGGCGTCATCGTGCACGCCGATGGCGCCAGCGTGTACCAGCAGGTTGGCAAGACATTGATCAAGCACGCTGCCGGCGATTTCGCTAAAGTACCTGGGACGGGCGTTGACACCAGTGTTAGCTACGAGGACGGCCAGGCGCACAGCAGCAGTGCCAGCGTCAGGCAAGGGCGCAAGCTGAGCCAGTAGGGCATTATCCAGCAGTTGATACAGAAGGCAGGACGGCGCATCGGCAGTCCTGCAGACGCGGCACTGCGTCCCACGTCCCCGTGTGCTGGGAGCATCAGGATTTTTTTGTGTCCGACGTCATTTAGCTAGTTTCAATGTTTGGTCATAGGTGCGCCGTGAAGCGCTCGGCGAACAGAATGGCGAATTGTTTTTTCGCCGCCTCGTCGTTGGGGAAGTGGCCACGATTCTTGATGACCTTACGCGCCTTCATATTCAGGCTTTCGATGGCGTTGGCCGTGTGCATGATCCCACGAATCTAAGCAATGATGGAATTTTTCTTGATGGCAGATGTGGTCGTGGTGACGCAAGGTCTAGTCACGAAGCCTCTGAGGGCAGGTTTGTGATGATTTCAAATAGTTGCCGGGAGTGTGCGCCAGACTTGCTCAAGTGTCCTCTTGCCCACCAGATGCGTGTTGATGCATCGAGTAATGTTGGTTCGTTCAAAAGCAATTCAATCGCCGCCGTCAGGTGGTTTGCCGGGCAGGATAACGCCAAGCCACCGAGCGTCGTTGCGCTGAGAGGCGTTTTTTTGCGCAGCAATGCTACAGCAGTTTCTGGTTGCCAATCCCATAAGCACTCGATTGCCGCGTCGACCATGCTGTCGTTTTGCAGGTAACTGACAAGGGATGGCGCAGCGCTCGGTCCGAAACGCTGAAGGAACGGAAGTTGCTCCCAGTACTCCATTTCCGATATCGCCGTCATCAGCGATGAAAGTAGCGGCGCCCGAAATTCCGGCGGCAGGGATTCCGGGATTTTCGCCAGGTAGAGAAGATCGTCATGTGTTAGCGAGTTTAGTCCACTGGTGGGATTGAGCTGTTCCAGCAGCCACCGGCGTACTGGGGAGTAACGGGCAAAGTCGTCCGAGTTCGTGCGCTCGGACAGCAAAAAGGACGGCCATAATCTGACCGCTCCGTCCGGGTTGTTAAAATTGATCCGTTTTAATAAACTCTCAAATATCCATGCTTCATGTACAAAATCGGTAAGTTCTTGCCACCACGAGGGTTCGGCACTCCATGCGCCGCGTGCCGCTTTTCCGAGCAGGGCTATTCTCAAGAGGCGCGGAGCATCCACTAGAGGCTGGCTCAGGTCCTTTACCCATTCATCGGCAATTGAAAAGAAGTTTGTCCAGGCATGTGGGAGTTGCTCGCAATTCGAGTCCGGCCATAGGCTGCTTAGCCATGGCGGTGCCTCTCCCAGCGTTGTGCACCAGCCGGGAAACAGCCATTTCTCCGAGATAGTCATGCGTATTTCCGGGAGCAGGCTCCAGGCCCAGCATGCGCTGACCCATTCGATTTGCTCATCTTGCGATGCCGACGGCCTCGACCATGGCTTGGGTAAAGACCATTCCCTCTGAGTAAAATCCAGACGTCCCACCACGCATTGTGCGAGGGGCGTGAGCGCGGCAATATATGAAGAAGGAAACTCTTCCCCTTTCGCAATTTTTCGCGCCACGGCCATGAATAAGGCCTCGGAGGCGCCAATATTCATCGCAGAATCCTGGGTGATAAGATCTAGTTTCTCAGTAGCATTTATCAGGTCGGCGAGCGAAACGGCATCCAGAGCAGCATCAAGCATCGACCTGCGCTGTTCTTCAAAGCAAGTCATTGCCCAAGTATCCACAGTTTCTTGTGTTATTTGATGTATCAGATAATCGCGTACGGCAAGGTTGGCCAGGGCGCGGTGCTGAAACTCGAAAAATCCGCGTCTTTCCTGCTTTAGCAAGCCACTGGCAAGCAGCCACTCCGGATTGCTTGCTTCCAGCCGCATTGCAAGCTGTGCCGCAGCTTGCAGTCTGGCAGGTTCGTTTTGCGCAAGGGCAATTTCATTCAATGCTTCCCTGATCGCCGTCGTCATGCCTGCTGGCGCAAGCGCATGCCATGTTTCCAGCGGCAATGCACCTTTCCATGGCAGATCGCCGCGTTGCCAGCGCAGTTTTGCCAGCTGTGTCAATTGCATGCCAGAGCAAGGCGTTTCCTTCTGCAGCAGTGATATGGCAAACTGTTGGCCTGCATTGACGTCGCTCGCTCCGGGAAGTTTGGTGCCGCGATAGTGTCCCATCCGGCACAGGTGCAGCAGGTCCGTGGTGGTGCAAAACCATACGCCACTGGGGTCGAATGCCTTGAGCCAGTCGGTGATGCGTTGCTCAGAAAACAGACTGTCGACGTTGTGCTGGTTGATATGCGCATCCACCAGCTTGAGCAACTGATTGCGCCAGTCCGGAAGAAGTGTCCATGTCCAGCGCTTCAGGGTGGCAGATTGTCCGGGCAGGTCAAATTGAAACCGATTCCGTTCCTGCCGGTTGGATGATCGCTGCTCCCATCCGAAATATTCTGCAGAACTTGTTTCCTTGCGGGTTGGCAACATAAAGGGCGCGATTATCAGCACGCCCGCGTTTTCTGGCCGGTGTGCCAAGGCGGCCATATCCGCATCCCCTCCGTCGCCACGCACGGAGATGATCACAGGTTTCTGGACTTGCAGGCGGCTGCCCGCATCAGCCAGCGTTTCTGCATGTACAACTTCAAAATGGCCAGCTGCCGCCAATGACCCGGAAAGGATTTCGCGCTCCAGGTCATCTTCGACATATAGCCAATCCATATCATACGGCGGGCGCTGTATCCATTGGGCAGGTGCAAGCCAGTGCTCAAGCGTGGGGATGCTTCGCTCCGTTGGGTCCCGCTGAGAAGACGCCAGTTGTGCACTCGCCAGATGCCACGGCCTGCCATGTTTCAAGTCCAGTGGAGGCAACTCCGTAAAGGCTTCGAGAACGAACATATGGCGATTCAATGCCTGCTCATGCAGTCCCAGATCTTCCCGCGACACCTGCAGCAATTCTGCCAGTCCGATTGCACTCGCCGGATGGTTGGCCCACCAGGTTCGCTGTCCTTGATCCAGACTGCCTATTTTGCCAGCCAGGGAGCGTGGAGCGATTGTCGAATGGGCGTCTGGGTACTTCTTAATCAGTTCTTGCGCGATCAGCCCATACGAGTTGAAGTCCGCATATCCGGGAGCCGTGCGTACAGGGCCGGGAGGGGAGGTTAGCTTTGCCATTGGGCTTTTTCTCTTGATGATGTATTGATATCTTGCAAGGTAACGCATGTAAAGAAATATTGCACCACTTAATGCATCGATGCAGATGTGATGCATGAAAATTGCAAAAAATGGAAATGCGACACAAACTGGCCTCATTGAACAGAGAGACTGATTCATGCAATACAAATGTTGCCATTCATTTGTACTGCTCCATTTCAACGTGCTTTTTTGGGAGATGCATTGTGAGTAAAGTATCGAAAGTGTCAATCAAGGTGCCCGTAAAACCGAGCAAGCTGGACGCGGGGAGAAAAACTACTCCGGCGCCTCGGGCGAGTATTCCTGCCGAGGATGTACGCAGGATGCAAAGTGTTGCAGCAAAGAAAGATAATGGAAAGGTCGCGAAGAAAAGTCACATCAGCAGAATTCAAGGGGCTCACGACAGGCAAAGCAAGCCTGAGGTGCGCTAGACTTTCGCCCGAACCATGGAAGCAATAAGTTAAAAAATTTTCAAGGAGCAAGATGATGGGTAGAACGGCCAATGATGATCGCAGTGACAGCATGAATCCTAACAACGACGCCTATGACGACAGCATGGATAATCACTCCAATCAACTCAACCCCAACAACGACGCCTATCAAGGTGCGCCTGACGATGATGGCAAGGAGGATTGATCGTTTTCCCCGGGCGCGGCAATATGGGTAAATCCATCTAGTGCTGGCTAATCAGTATGGCAGCGTCTTATTTCCAGTAGTTGATGTCTGGCCGCTAGCGGCTCGGCATCTTCTCATTTGACCTAGCCAAGGCAGTTGCGCGGGTGTGGCGGCCAGCCGGGAAAGTTAATATGGTTTTGTACCTGTGTGGGTGCTGTCACAGTTTGATGTGTACCGCTTCGCAGGCATTTAGCTGCCCAGCGGCAAGTATCGCGTCTTAAAATGGCCCATCGCCGAACGATTCGGCCGCTGTCACGTCCTACCGATAAACAGGAGCGTATTGATGAAGCAAAGAGTCTTGGTCATGAACGGGCAGCGCCTGCTGCAAAACGAGCAGGGCGGACAGTGGGCCACCAGCAAGGTGGACAAGGCAGGGGCGATCAAGCCCGGCATCTACGATATTTATCTTGCGGGTGACGCCGACAAGGCCAAGACGTATGCCGGCGTCATCGTGCACGCCGATGGCGCCGGCGTGTATCAGCAGGTCGGCAAGACATTGATCAAGCACGCCGCCGGCGATTTCGCTAAAGTACCTGGGACGGGCATCGATACCAGTGTCAGCTACGAGGACGGCCAGGCGCACAGCAGCGGTGCCAGCGTCAAACAGGGCCGCAAGCTGAGCCGGTAGAGCACAGCCTGCAGGCACCGGAGGCGGATCATGAAACTATCGATGGAGCGGCCGCAGCAAGGCAGGATTGCCAGCGCAGGCGTGCGGGGCGGCGCCGAGATGCAGGCTGACGCGCAGCTGTACCAGGCAGCGGACGAGCAGCTGGAGCAGGCGGCAATGCTGGATGCCGCCCCGCTGGACACGCAGTATGGCGCGGCATTTGCGGCGCAGGTCGAGGCCAAGCACGAGCAGGTCGAGCGCATCGAGGACAGGCTGGAAAACCTGATCGAGTCGCAGGCATCTCGCCTGCAGCGCACGCAGATGCAGCAGCCGGGCTTGCTGGCATTTCCCGCCACGCGCGCGCAGTGGCAGCAGCAGGTGCAGCAGCAACAGAAAACCATGCAGCGCCTGCTGGGCCGCCTGGAACTGGTGCGGGAGGTGCGCGACAGCATGGGCGTGCACGCGCCGCGCATCGAGGAACTGGCTGCGCGCAAGCTGCGTACCCGGAATCCCGGGCTGGCCAGCGAGTGGGATGCGCTGCAGCAGGCACAGCGCCTGGAAAAGCTGCTGCAGCGGCAGCAGACGCAGCAGGGGCCCGAGCGCAGCCATGTGCTGCAAGCCGGACGCGGCTCGCGGCTGGGCCTATCGCAGCACGGCCCATGAGGCCACGGCCGCCGCCAGCATGGCCAGGCAGCCGGCGGCAACATTCAATACCGCGATGGCATGCGCGGCGCGCACGGGACGGGCGAGCTGCAGCAGGGCGCCGTCGATTTCCTGGCGTGCCGCCCTTGCCGCTTGCTGGCCTCCTTCCTGCATGGCGGCAGCCATGGCTTCCCGGGCGGCGGCCAGCGCCGCATTGACGATGCGTTCGGCCTTTTCCCTGGCGTCCGTGCTCCAGCGCCGCGACAGCTCTTCCATTTCCTCCTTGAACCGATCCAGCTGGACCTGCTGGGCCCTGGCGCTGTCCTGCATCAGGCGGCTGTTGATGGTCTGCAATACCAGGATGGGGTCGTCGCGCGCGACGGCGATGCCATGTTTCGCGGCAATTTCCCGCAGCAGCTCCTCGGTCTGGTCGCCCATCACAGCACCATCGCGGCATCGAGTTCGCCGTAGACCAGGCGCCGGATGATGCTCAGGCGCTGGCGCGTCATGATGGGCAGCGCGGGCATGGCCAGCGCCTCGTCGAAGGTCAGGCGCTGCTGCAGCATGCCGGCCAGGTCGCGTCCGAAGGTTTCCTTTTTCAAGACGGGAAGGCGGACGATGGCAGACAGGCGCTCCCTGTTGGCCAGATAGGTTTTCATCTGCTCGAAACCATTGCCCTCGTGCTCGACCGGACCCCAGTAGGGATTGAGCCAGGCGATGAAGCGGGTTTCCGGCGGAAACTGGCTGGCCAGGTGGGCGAAGCCGCTGATGGTATCGAGCAGGGCCTGGCCGCCCGTGATCACGGTGTGCACCACCAGAAAATGATCGAGTTCCGCCAGCAGGGCCGGGATCTGGTTGCTGATCAGGTAGTGCGACAGCGGCACGAAGGAACTGGCGCCATTGTCGATGATGGCGTCTCCCTGCGCCTGCGCCACCAGGTCGATCAGGGCGTCGAAGCCGCGCGGATTGATTTCTTCCTCTTCCATCAGGTCGATGCGCCGGACCTGCAGCGCCTGGTAGCCATGGAAGGTGGCATTCACGGGATCGGTGTCGATGCACAGCGGCGTGCGGGCCTTGCTGAGCATGTACTGGGCGAGGATGGCGGCGATCAGCGACTTGCCGACTCCGCCTTTACCCTGCAGCATCATATGGATATGGGCCATTACAGTAGCTCCTTTTTGTCCGGGATCGGGTTGAAATGGAAGCCGGCCGGCGCTGGCGCCGGGCGGGGTGTCACGGCGTCCGGTTTCCCGGATGCCGCGCGGGCCTGGCCGGATGACGGCCGCTGCGACGCCACGCCTTGTCCAGCCGTCTCCTCGGCCGGTGCGGTGGCTTTTAGCATGCGGTGCACGTGCTTCAGGAACGTGTCGTAGCCGAACGGTACGCGTCCCGAGGCATACATATGGCGCCAGATGGTATTCATGGGAAAGCCCGCCGCCAGTGCGGCGCGTACATCGTCGCTGACGGCAAGGAAGGCGACCAGGTACTGGTCGCGCTTGGCCGGCTTGCTGCATTTGATCCAGTCACTCAGTTGTTCGGCATAGGGTTTCTCCATGATATTTATTCCCCTTCACGTTATGTGGAAGATGCACGGTTACACCACAAAACTGGCACGGTTGAACCACCAATCTGACACGGGTGAAGCCTGATATGCCACGGTTGGAGGCAAATAAGGCCTTTAAAGGCCTTTTCGGAATAGTGACCGATAAAATCCGCTCCGTTTTGTGCCAGAACAAGGGTTAAATCGAAAGCCTGTCCTACGATTAAATGGCTCGGTCGCCGTGCGGGCCGGGGCAGGATAGGTGAAGTTAGCTAACCGGCGGGCCGGTTATCTCTCTTCACGGTGCCTTATTCGCGCCTGCGGCGCTCAACGGACATCCTGCTCTGCGAGGCCTGCGCGTGCCGCGCCAACTGCGAGGACGCCATGCAAGAACCAGGACACGTCACCACCCGCAAGGCCCGGCAGCTGCGCGTGCCGGTGCTGCCCGACGAAGAAGCGCAGATCAAGCGGCTGGCAGCTGCTGCCGGGCTGCCGGTGGCGGCTTATCTGCGCAGGGTCGGGCTGGGACACCGGTTGCCGGGCATCCTCGATCACCGGCGCGTCGAGGAACTGGCGCGCATCAATGGCGACCTGGGGCGGCTGGGCGGCCTGCTGAAGCTGTGGCTGACCAACGACGAGCGCACTGCCGCGTTCGGCGAGGCGACGATCCGCGCCGTGCTGGCCAAGATTGCCGATACCCAGGATGAAATGCATGCCGTCATGCGTGCCGTAGTCTTGCCGCAACAGGGGCGCGGACTTTAGCCGCTAAAAAATTGGCTGCACCGGCCGGTCAACGGCAGTCGCAGCCCAGCAGGGGGAGAGCCGCATGATTGCCAAGCATGTTCCCATGAAGGTCGCCAGGAAAAGCGGCTTTGCCAGTCTGCTGGCCTACCTGGCCGATGCGCAGGCCAAGCGGGAGCGTGTCGGCTGCGTGACGGTCACGAATTGCCAGTCGGACCAGCCCGCAGTGGCTGTCACCGAGATCCTCAACACGCAGGCGCAGAACCAGCGCGCGCTGTCGGACAAGACCTATCACCTGATCCTCAGTTTTCCCGCCGGCGAGGAACCGCCCCGGGCCGTGCTGCAGGCCGTGGAAGCGCGCATCTGCCACGGGCTGGGCTATGGGGCGCACCAGCGCATCAGTGTCGTGCACCACGATACGGACAACCTGCACGTGCATATCGCCATCAACAAGATCCATCCCAGCCGCTATACGATCCACCAGCCTTACCGCGACCATGCCACGCTGGGCCAGCTGTGCGCGGCGCTGGAAGACGAGTTCGGCTTGCAGCGCGACAACCACCAGGCGCGGCAAACGGGCGCCGCCAGCCGCGCCATGGACATGGAGCGCCACGCCGGCATCGAGAGCCTGCTGGGACTGGTACGCCGCGCATGCCATGCGCAGATGCGGGATGCGGCCTCGTGGCAGGAACTGCACGGCACGCTGCTGGCGCACGGCCTGGCGCTGCGCGAACGGGGCAACGGCCTGGTGATCCTGGCCGATGACGGCACGGCCGTGAAGGCCAGCTCCGTACACCGCGACTGCTCCAGGGCGCGCCTGGAAGCGCGGCTGGGGCCATTCACTCCCGGGCCGGCCGGGACTGGAGGCCATCCCAGCCAGGCGGGCCAAATTCGCCAGCCGCTGCGCCTGCGCGTGGCAACGGCCGCACTGTATGCGCTCTACCAGGAACAGCAGCAGGATGCCGTCCAAGTGCGCGTTGGTGCCCTGGCCGGTGCGCGCGCACAGCACCAGCGCCTGATTGCCGAGGCGAAGCGCCGGGGCAGGCTCAAGCGGGCGGCCATCCGCATGCTTGCCTGCGGCCCGTTTGCCAAACGTATCCTGCATGCGGCGGCCGCGAAGACGCTCATGGCGGACATCGAACGCATCAACGGCGGCTACCTTGCGGAGCGTCGCGTCATCCGCAGCCAGCACGGCCGCCTTGCCTGGGCGGACTGGCTGCGCACCCGTGCCGAGGCTGGCGACGCCCAAGCGCTGGCCGCCTTGAGAGCACGCGGCGGCCAGATGGGCCTGGCGGGAAACACGCTGGCCGGCAGCCCGCTCGCGGCCAAAGCAAGCGGGACGCAGGCGCCGAATGGTTTGCGGCAGGACAGCGTGACCAAGCATGGCACGCTCATCTATTGCGCTGGCGCGACGACGATCCGCGACGACGGGCATAAGCTGAAAATCACGCGCGGCGCCACGCAGGCAGGCCTGCTGCTGGCGCTGGACATGGCGGTATCGCGCTATGGCGGCTGTCTGCATGTCGATGGCAGCGCCGCGTTCCAGGACCAGGTCATCCAGGCGGCGGCTGCCGCGCACCTGGCGGTCACGTTCGACGACGCCGTGCTGGAGCGGCGCCGGCAGGACCTGTTGCGTGCCGTGGGCACGAAGGAGAAGCAGGATGAACAGGCAACGCAACCGCGCCGGGGCGGACAGCCCGGTGAAGGCGCAGCGCGACGCGCTGCTGGAGCAGGCGCTGGAGTCGTTGGAGCGTGCGCCGCCACCACGTCCGGCGAGCCCCGCGCCGGACCCCGGCGCGGCTCCCACTCCCAGTCCGACCCTGGCGGCGTTGGAGGCCATCCGCCGCCCGGAGCCAGGAACCGTCTGCGAAAGCTGTCCCAACTCGGTATGGTTCGCATCGGCAGTGGAACTGAAGTGCTATTGCCGCGTGATGTACCTGGTCACATGGAGCAGCAAGGAGCCGCAGCAGATCAGCGCATGCGACGGCATGTTCCTGGGCGGGGAGGCGTAGCGGACAGGCGGGATACCGGCTCGGCGGCAGTGGATGCCTTCCTCCTTGAGCAGGAACAAACAAGGCCGCGATTGTCCGATATACCGAAATTTGAACGATATGATGGTGTCAAGGGGCCGGCTGTCTTTGCCGGGCTGCGCGAGGCGGGCGGCCAGGTGCTGGCGCTGCTGGAGCGGAGCGCTGCAACGATGGTCCTGCCGGTGAGCGGCGCAGCAGCAAGGCGCTTGCGCCAGCTGGCCCCCGGTGATGCCGTCACCGTGACGCCCGATGGTGTCATCAAGACGAAAGGACGGACCCGATGAAAGACAGGTTCAATAATGCCGTCGGCCCCCAGGTGCGCAGCGCGCGGCGGGGCGCCCGCAAGGCCATCCCGGCGCTGGCCGCGCTCACCCTCGTTGGCGGCTTCCAGGCGGCCACCCAGTTCTTTGCCCACGCCTTCCACTACCAGATCGCACTGGGCTGGCATGCCAGCCAGGTCTATCCGCCATGGGCCATCGTCGGCTGGGCTGCCAGGTGGCGCGGCCAGTATCCGGATGCGCTGATGCAGGCGGGCAGCGTGGGCATCAGCGTCGCGGGCATCGGACTGATCGGGCTGCTGGTAGCCCGCATGATCTCGGTGAACTCGGCCCGTGCCAGCGAGTACCTGCACGGCTCGGCGCGCTGGGCGAACATCACGGACATCCGCGCCGCCGGCCTGCTGCCTGCGACGCGATCGCTATGGCAGATGCTGGCCGGAAGGGCGCAGCCGGCCAGCGCCGGCGTGTACGTGGGGGCCTGGCTGGACCGGGCGGGCAGGCAGCACTACCTGCGCCACGACGGGCCCGAACACGTGCTGACGTACGCGCCCACCCGCTCCGGCAAGGGTGTCGGCCTGGTGGTGCCGACCCTGCTCGCGTGGCCGCACAGCGCCGTCATCACCGACCTGAAAAGCGAGCTGTGGGCGCTGACCTCGGGCTGGCGCCAGAAGTATGCAGGGAACAAAGTGCTGTACTTCGAGCCGGCCGCCGCCAAGGGCAGCGTGTGCTGGAATGCGCTCGACGAGATCCGCCTGGATACGGAGCACGAGGTGGGCGACGTGCAGAATCTCGCCACCCTGATCGTCGACCCGGACGGCAAGGGGCTGGAGACGCACTGGCAAAAGACCAGCCAGGCGCTGATCGTGGGCGTGATCCTGCATGCGCTGTACAAGGCGCGCGCCGAAGGCACGACGGCCACCCTGTCCGTGGTCGACGCCATGATGGCGGACCCGAACCGCGGCATCGGCGAACTGTGGATGGAAATGATCACCTACAGCCATGCCGACGGGCGCAATCATCCGGTGGTGGGTTCGGCCGCGCGCGACATGCTCGACCGGCCCGAGGAGGAAGCCGGTTCCGTGCTGTCGACGGCCAAGTCCTACCTGTCGCTGTACCGCGACCCGATCGTCGCGCGCAACGTGAGCCGTTCGGAATTCCGCATCCGCGACCTGATGCACCACGACAGCCCGGTGAGCCTGTACATCGTCACGCAGCCAACGGACAAGGCGCGCCTGCGCCCGCTGGTGCGCGTGCTGGTCAACATGATCGTGCGCCAGCTGGCCGATCGCGTCAGTTTCGAGAACGGGCGCCCCGTGGCACGCTACCGCCACCGCTTGCTGATGATGCTCGACGAGTTTCCCAGCCTGGGCAAGCTGGACATCATGCAGGAGTCCCTGGGCTTCCTGGCGGGCTACGGCATCAAGTGCTACCTGATCTGCCAGGACATCAACCAGCTCAAGAGCCGCGAAACGGGCTATGGTCCCGATGAAAGCATCACTTCGAGCTGCCATATCCAGAATGCCTATCCGCCGAACCGGCTGGAGACGGCCGAGCACCTGTCCAAGCTGACGGGCCAGACCACGGTGGCGAAGGAACAGGTCACGACGAGCGGGCGTCGCACCAGCGCCTTGCTGGCGCAGGTGTCGCGCACCATCCAGGAGACGCAGCGCCCGCTGCTCACGCCGGACGAGTGCCTGCGCATGCCCGGCCCCGTCAAGTCGGCCAGCGGCGACATCGAGAAGGCCGGCGACATGGTCGTCTACGTGGCCGGCTATCCGGCGATCTACGGCCGCCAGCCGCTGTACTTCCAGGATGCGGTCTTCCAGGCGCGTGCCGCCATCCCCGCGCCCACGAAAAGCGACAAGCTGCATCACGCGCACCGGCATGCGGACGGGGAGGGTATACGGCTATGAACCGGACATGCGTGAAACTCGGCGCCTGGAGCGCCTCGCTGGGCGCCGCGCTGCTGGTGCTGGGCGTGGCAGCCCACCTGGCTGGCGCGCGCATCAACAGCAGCCATAGCATTCCGCGCGGCTTGTACTGGACCAGTTCGGCCCCGGTGGCGCCCGGGCGCTACGTGATGTTCTGTCCGCCCCAGCTGGGGGTGTTCGAAGAGGCGCGCCGGCGCGGCTACATCGGCGCGGGTTTCTGTCCCGGCGGCTATGGCTACATGATGAAGAAAGTGCTTGGCGCGGGCAATGACGCGGTCAGCGTGGCGCCGGACGGCGTGCGCGTCAATGGGCGCCTGCTTGCGCACAGTGCGCCGCTGGCCGCCGATGGCAATGGCCGTCCCATGGCGCGCTTCCAGGCCGACCGCTACATCCTCAGCGAATTCCAGCTGCTGCTGATGGCGGACGCCAATCCCCGGTCTTTCGACGCGCGCTATTTTGGCCCCGTCCAGCGCATGCAGGTCCGCACGGTGATCGTCCCGGTGCTGACCTGGTAGCACGTCCGACTTTCAACCGCGTAGAAGAGGAGGAAAACGATGAAGAACGAGAATGCACGAGACAGGCAGACCGGTGGCGCGATGGCCGAAGAACAGGCCATGGCTGCCGTCCTGCGCGAGAAGCTGGGCGACGCCGCCATACCTGGCAGCCGGGCCGAGTTTGCGCCGGATGAAGCCGAACAGGCCGGCTCCTTTGCCGAGGATGCCGTGGATGAACACGATGCGGCGGCAGGCGTCATTGACCTGGCCGATGCCAGCGCGCCGCTGCCCCTGACAGGGAGCACGAACCATGAACGACCTGCCCAAGTCACTGATTGAAACGATCGCCGAGAAGCTGGTGGCGCAGCTCAGGGAAGGGACGGCGCCCTGGCAAAAGCCATGGAAGCCGGGCGAGCCGGGAGTGTTCCTGCCATTCAATCCCACCACGGGCAAGCGCTACAAGGGCATCAACGCCCTGCACCTGATGAGCGAAGGCCATGAAGACCAGCGCTGGATGACCTACAAGCAGGCTGCTTCCGCCGGTGCGCAGGTGCGCCAGGGAGAGAAGGGCACGCCCATCCAGTACTGGAAATTCAGCGAGGAGCAGGGCCAGACGGATGCCGACGGCAAGCCGGTGCTGGGCAGCGACGGCCGCCAGGCGCGGCAGTCTGTCAGGCTGGAGCGGCCGCAGATGTTTTTTTCCACGGTGTTCAACGCGTCGCAGATCGACGGCCTGGCGCCGCTGGCGCCACGGCCTCCTGCTGCCTGGGCGCCGGCCGAGCGGGCGGAGCGGATACTGCAGGCATCGGGCGCCACCATCGAGCATGGTGGTCGCGAGGGCCGCGACAGCGCGTTCTACCGGCCGTCCACCGACACCATCCACCTGCCGGGCAAGGAGCAGTTCCCCACGGCGGACAATTACTATGCGACGGCGCTGCATGAACTTGGGCACTGGACCGGGCACGCCAGCCGGCTGGGCCGCGACCTTGGCCATCCCTTCGGCAGCGAGGAATATGCGCGGGAAGAGCTGCGGGCGGAAATCGCCAGCATGCTGCTGGGCGACGAGCTGGGCATCGGCCACGATCCCGGCCAGCACGCGGCCTATGTCGGATCATGGATACGCGCGCTGCAGTCCGATCCGCTGGAGATTTTCCGCGCCGCCTCCGGAGCCGAGAAGATCCAGGCCTATGTGCTGGGACTGGAACAGGTGCAGGCGCTGGGGCAGGTTGCATCGCCCCAGCAGGCGCCTGTTGCAGTGGATGCTGAGCCCTTCATAGTCCGCGAACGGGTGGGCGGCAAGGACATGTTTTCGCAGTCCTTCGCCACGCTGGACGAAGCGGCATGCTGCTACGTGACAAAGTCGCAGGCCGCCAACCGCAGCATGGAGGCGGCGGACGGGCGGAAGCTCGCTGGCGTCGTGTGGGGGCCGGATGGCGACTTTGAATGCGAGCGCTTTGCATCGCCGGAAGTGGAGCAGGCCGTGGTAGCGGCCCAGGAACAGCACTGGCAGGCGATCGGCACGGCCCTGGTGGAGAAACGCGGGGAACGGGTGGAAGGGGAGGCCATCATGAAGGCGGAAATGGAAAATGCAGGCGACAGCGAGGTGGCTCTGGCGCGGCTGAAGGTAGTGCGTGGTGGCGGCAGCGAAGCCGGTGCCGTTCTGGACGCAGCCGCCATGCGGCATCTGGGATTTATCTTGCCGCACGACTGGAACGGCCGCGTGATGGTGCAGGGCATGGCTACCGGCGAGGTGGATGGAGAGCAGCAGGAAGCATCGGCCGATCAGCTTGGCCTCAGGCCGGAATTCTGGAGCGTCTACGCGCAGCAGGCCGATGGCCGCCACCAGTGGCTGGCCGACCGTGGCACCCAGCGCGAAGCGGCGCAGCTGGCGGGCAGGCTGGCGCTGATCGACGCGCACTCCGAAACGGATGAACGCGAGAAGGCCGTGAAGCTGGCCCGCCTGCACGAAGAACGCGTGCGGCGCGATCCTGCCAGCGCTGCGGAAGACCTGGTTGCGGCCCGCGAAGCGCGCAAGAGCGCGGAACTGGCCGCCGTCACCGGCAGCGCGGACCTGCAGCGCCGGGTGGCGCAGCTTGAACAGGGCAGCGGCCAGGCCACACCGAGTGCCGGCGTTCTGCTTGCCGTGCCTTTCAGGGAAAAGGACGAAGCCAAGGCCCTGGGCGCGCGCTGGGACAGGGCGGCGCAAGCGTGGACGGTACCGCCTGGGGCCGATCCCGCCGTGTTCGGGAAGTGGCACCGGCAACCCGCAGCGGAGGGTGCTGGCGGACAGGAGCCGCGTCACGGCACGCCAGCCGCACCGCGCCAGTACCTGGCTGTGCCCTACGGCGAACGCAAGCTGGCCAAGGCGGCGGGCGCGGCATGGGACAAGGTGGCGAAGTCCTGGTATGCGGGAGCGAAGGCGAACATGGCTCGGCTGGCACGCTGGATGCCCGGCAAGGCAGGACTTCAGCAGGGGCCCGCCATGACGGCGCAGGAGGAATTTGCCGATGCGCTGCGCAGCCTGCGCTGCGTGGTGAGCGGCGAGCACCCCGTCATGGATGGACAAAAGCACCGGATCACCGTGGAAGGGGAAAAGCACAGCGAGCATTCCGGTTCTGGCTTTTATGTCGCCCACCTCGATGGCCATCCGGCAGGCCATATCAAGAACAACAAGACGGGCGAGGCGATGGACTGGAAGTACAAGGGCTATGCGCTCGACCCGGAACAGAAGGCCCGGTTGCAGGCCGAAGCGGCCACCCGGCTGCAGGAACGCCAGGCCGCCCAGATGCAGATGCAGGAGGCGGCGGCGAGCCGCGTCGCGCGGCAGATGGCCAGCTTGCTGCCGATGGCGGAACCGACGCCGTACCTGGTGTCGAAGGGGCTGCAGCCTACTCCGGGCATATTCACCGACAAGGCAGGCAAGACCAGCTACATTCCCGCCACCGACGCCGATGGCAAGCAGTGGAGCATGCAATACATCGGCGAGGATGGCAGCAAGCGCTTCGCGCGCGACAGCCGCAAGACCGGCTGCTTCCACGCCGTCGGCGGCCTGGAGGCGCTGGCCCGGGCGCCTGCGCTGGTCATCGCGGAAGGCTATGCGACCGCCGCCAGCCTGTCAAAGTCGCTTGGCTTCGCTACAGTAGTCGCTTTTGACTCCGGCAACCTGCCACTGGTGGCCAAGGCGCTGCACGGCCGTTTCCCGGGCAAGCCGGTGATAATCGCCGGGGACAACGACCAGCACCTGGAAGCGACGCAGGGCATCAACCCCGGCAGGGCCAAGGCGCAGGAAGCGGCCCGCCTGACTGGCGGCCGCGTGCTGCTGCCCATCTTTGCCCCGGGCGAGCAGGCGGCCGATCCGAAGGGATACACCGACTTCAATGACCTGGCCAGCAAGAGCCGGCTGGGCATGGAAGGCCTGGACCGGCAGGTGCGGCCAGCCGTGCAGTCTGAAATTGAAAGCCGGCAGGCCAATGCCAATCAGGATGCCTTGTCTCTTGCGCGGGAACCGCTGCAGCGCCGGCTGGTCAGATCGGGACCGCAGTGACCGCATGTGGCGTGGCTGCCTATGTCGACGGCAGAAGAAAACAGGAAACGATGGAACGAAGGTCCGAAAAATGAATGTCTTGTCAATTACTGCCGCACCACTGATCCCTCATTTTGGAGGTACCCGTAGTCACCCCGATTTGCCGTCCTTTGAACCTGGCGATGTCGAACGGTGGCAAAACTGGCTGCAAGAGCAACGCCTAGAAGTAATGCAGGTGTGGATGGAAGATGACGCCGAGGCGTTGGATATATACAGTCAGTTCCTGCGCGGCGATGCTATGTGGGCATTGTCAGCATGGCAGCCATGCAAGCCAAATGGCGAAAAGGATTGGTTTCTTCTTGCTGTTTTTGTCGGAGGGGACGGACCATGTGCGTATTTTGTGCGGAGAGTGGAGCATGGATCTGATGTACGAGAGGTCCGAGATCCCAATCACCAGGCTACGGGATAACTAAGGAAACACTGATCAGGTTATCGCTCCCACTCCCTGCTGAGCGGAGAGAATAACGCTACCCCTACACCCCGTGATTCATTATCCAAAAGAGCTTAACCATATAACTTGGGGCGAGGCCATCATGGGCTCCTATTTAGTTCACCGATATCGACACGGGAAGCACTCGCCCAAATATGGACTTGTGCTCTGGGGTGGAGGATGGTGCCGCACGCGATGTCAGAAAATAGAGGCTGGAGGTTTTATTATATAAATAATTGTTTATAATTGGCAATTATCCTACGCGGACCATGCATGCGTGCTTCCCCTGACCAACTATTACCTTACCTGACCATTGCTGACCCAGTATTGAGTCGTAGCATTGCAACGCGCGATCCTCTCGGCATGCTACCCGTTTGGAGCGCTTACGGACGCGAAATCGTCCCCTTTCTAGCTACCTCCGTGCGGCAGCTGGACGGTGTGCGTGCCGTGTTGCTAATCCAGTGGCTGCTCGAGCACAAGGCTGTCGTCCCAATGCTGCAAAAGAGTGAGCAGCTGCGTGGCTTCTACCGTTTGATGGAAGGGCTAGTCGAGTGGTGGCTGCACGAAAATAAGGGCAGGGTTTGTTTTGGCGGCCAGTCGTTTGGCGAGCCGGGAGCATTCGAGATACATGCGGCACACACCGGAATGGTCGCCAATGGACTGTTCCAGTATTACCGAGGCACTTGCATGCGCGCCAAGTTCCTCGAGCCTGGGGAGGCAAGCGATACAATCCACGCCGCACTGGCGGCGATCTGGCGCGGGCAAACGGTAGCATCGCTGGTGGCTGCCCTGCAGGAATACCTCGGGAAGCGCGTGTCGAAACTGTCACCTCGGCAGTTGTTCGCTAGCCGCCCAGGTTTGTTCCGCGCCTTCGAAGCGACCTTTGCCCCTGACTTCCTGCTGACGTTCCTGGGTGACAATCTGTTGGGCGATGCAACGCACATCGCACTGGCCGCCCAATTTGGCAGACAATCTAAGAAGGAAGAATTGGGTACCCGTATCCAGCGCCTGAAATCACCGCAGTTGCAAGCGCGCCTTGGCGACATTGCGCGCTGCGAACCGTTCTTGCTGATACTGCAGGATGTGTTCGACCTGCTCCGCGCATCTCCCGGCGGCAACTGGCGGACGCTGTCATACCAGTTGTGCGATCTGTACCCGGCCATGCAGTCGAGGGCGCGGGCATTCCTGCTGTTGGGCGACGAGACTAGCTGGCCGCGCCTTGAGCGCATGCAGGACTTGGCACGGAAGCTGGTGGATGGTGGCCCGACACCGGAAGCGTGCCTGGAAGCCTTTATTGAATCGCTGGCTAACTACCATTGCAAGTCCATGGGGGAGCGTCGCCGCGATCCAATGCTCGTACTGGAGGGCGATGTCGTGCAGGTATTGAGCGGCAGCGACCGCAGCGTGGCGGCCGCGCGTGCCCGGCTGGCTTCCGGTTCGCCATGGATGAACGACTACTATCTAGGGACCGCAGCTATAATGCATCGCCAGTTGTTTAAGGATGCGGCGTGAAGAAGCCGGCGCCGCTGATGCGCGCAACTCTCCAGCACATTGTCCAGCAATTCGACCCGCAGCGCGAGATGCACGTGCTGTTCACCAGCTTCACTTTTTCGTCACGCTTTTTCGAAGCCAATGTCATCCCTTTGCTGTTGGGCGAGGACTTGGAGGAATTTCAGGGGGGCGACGCCATTCGTCAGGAGATGAACCAACGGCTGAAGAAAGTACGCTGCGTGGTAGCCTGTGACCGCTCTGCCAATCCGGAACCGAAAGGCGATTTGCGATATGGCTTGCTGCCGGTTAGGCTGCGACATGGCCGCTTCCACCCCAAGATCATGCTCATATCAGGCGTACTGCGCACTGGCGGCCAAGGCTTATGGCTGTCGGTCGCGAGTGGCAACCTGACCCTATCCGGATGGGGGATCAATCGAGAAGTGGTCGCCGCCACGCGCGTCAACGGCCAGCATGCCGACGCATTGAAGCCCTTATTGCAATGGCTGCGAGAGCAAGTGTGGCAGCTCTTGCCGGCCGAGCGCGGTGAAGAAGAAGGACAGGTGGACTCGACGTTGGTGGCGCTGCAGAAGGCGCTGGGTAACCGGAACCGGCTGGCTGGCAGCACCGTCGGCGCGCCATCGCTGCACCTCGCCTTGCCGGCAGAAGTCTTCAGCACGGCAGAGGCGAGGTCCCTGATGGACGTTGTCAGGAGCGGCAATCGTTGGCGTAATGCCATCGTTGTGTCTCCATATTGGAGTAATGCTGGGAGTTTGATGTCGCAACTGCCGGTGGAGTATTGCACTTTCGTACCCACCGAGTTTGGGGGCGACGTTCGCTTTCCGATAAACACCTTGTCGCTGGCGCAGCGGGAGCGCAGCGCGTTCGCTATCCTGCCTGGCGAGCCACCCTTCAGCCACGCTAAGTGCATCTGGCTTGGAAACGAGGGAAACGATGGCGTCCTGTACATTGGCTCCGCCAACTTCACGCATGCAGCACTATGCGACAACGCGGTGCCATCACTGTCCAATATTGAGGCGATCTTGCGCTATGAACCCATGGGCTGGTCGGCTGCTTTACAAGCGATCAGCCCAGACAAACTTGCAGCACAGCCAGATGATGAGGAAGAAAACGCCCCACCGTTACCTCCATTTGATGCTGTGTTGCACTACGATTGGAAAGCAGGCGCGTTTGGCGGCCAGATTTTCGTACCGGACGGGTGCACAGTGCGTCAGCCCGAGCTGATGGTAGCGGGCATCACTGTGCCGTTGTCGTCGCTGACCGCCGGTCTTCACCATTTGCGCCCCACTGAGCAGCGCCTGGTTCAGCCGGTGCGTTCCTTTAGCATAACGTACCGCAACGACAGCAACCAGCCACAAAACCTCCGTGGACTGGTTATCCAGGTCAATGCCCACGATGACCAGCTGGGGTACGAGCAGCCGCCAGTCCTGAAAGACCTGTTGGCGCAGTTGTGCGCAGTGGACCCCTCCGACGATCCACAGCAGCGTACCCGCCGCCAAGCGCGCACGGTGCTGGACGGGGATGGTGAGGAGACCGGGGCTGAGCCGGATTTCGATTTCTATGCGTTGTTCCAGGCTAGTTGGAACCTGCAGCAATCCTTCAGCGCCGAGAAAAAGCAGCAAACGGCGCATCGTTGGCTGGTCCGCCTTTACCGCGCAATTCATGTCCAGCCTGCGCAAAGTGCGCAAGAACAGATTGGCCGTTTTGTGCAATTGGCCGAATTGCAGTGCGCGTGGGACGGACTGGCCGCCTCCGGGTTCCTGGCGCCCGACGATGCCGATTACCGTCACCTCGCCGCTGATCTGGCTGACCTGCGACCGGAGATAGAGAAATTATTGCGCGGCCCCGGCGTGCTGCGTGACCGCAATGACGCCGGCGATGCCGCTGCCAAGTTCCTTGACTGGTTTGACAGTGCTATGGCGGAAAGGAATGCGAATGGCGAAGGCTAACGTATTACCCAAAGAAATGAATGGTGCCACCGTCCAGGAGTATGTCGACTTTGACGGTGAAGGCAAGGCGCGGCTGAGCAAACAGGCCACATTGCAATCCGAAGCGGTGGCCGGCCTGTGGGGATTGCTGCGCAAACGCGGTTTTGCGTACCTGGGGGATGAAGTCGGAACCGGCAAGACACGGCAGGCGATGGGCGTGATCGCCACCCAATTCCTGCAAAGACCGAGTTCGCGCGTGGTAATCCTGTGCTCGGATAAAGAGATGCAGGGCCAATGGTGCAGCGAGTGGTCATTTTTCCTGCGTGCCTGCTACAGGCTGAAGGGCTGCGCGCTGAAGCCTGCTGGCCGGAACCCCATGCCGTTCCTTCGGCATGAGAACTTGGCGAGCCTGGCCTGTGCATTGTCTTCTTCTAAGGAGCCCGCAATCCATGTTCTGCGTTATTCCTCGTTCAGCTGGCCCTACGCCAAAGGCGGAAAGTCGCCGAAGGCGATGCTGGAGTCCTACGCAAAATGCTTCAATTTAGTGGTGGATGACCTGGACAAGCGGGAGCGGCAGTTGGCGGGGCAATGGGCGCTTCAGCAGGAAGGATGGGGCGCGGAGATGTCGCACGTTCTGGCCGAACAGTTTTGTCGGCGCCTGGGTGACTTGCTGGATCGGGACGGTGGGGTGGACCTGCTGGTTTGCGACGAGGCGCAATACCTGCGTCGGCTGGACAATGAACGCAACCGACGTATCGGCGATATCTTTCGCCAACGCGCAAAGCAATGGCTGTTCATGAGTGCGACCCCGCTGCACTCCGGCGTCGGAGACCTGGCATCCCTGGACTACTATTTGTGCAGTCAGGATCTCAGTAAGAAGGAGCTACCGTATCCCAGCCAGTGCCAAAGCTGCAGTGCGAAGAATCGCTGCAGCAGAGTGACGGCACGCTTGAAACGGGAAGACGTGGTTCAGGTCTTGAGCGGCATGATGATCCGGCGCCCTAGAGCGTACCTCGATGGCGCCGGTAACCGTCATGGCAAGCGCTCATACCGGCATTACCAGGAGCGGCCGATTGCAGCGGCGAGTGATCCGTTTCTGTCGTTGACGATGGCGCTGGTGCAAAAGCGCATTGTGGCCGCACTGCAGGGACGCCCTGGCCAGGTGAAGAACGGTGCGCTGGTATCTTTCGAATCAGCATCTGTTTCCTTACAGCGGAAGTGCAGGCAGACCGCCACAGCAGCAGATGAACAGCTCGACCTTGAGCCGGTCCAAGATGGCCGCCATGAGAGCGAGGGGGGGCATGCGTGCGACCGTAACGCAATCGACCGGCTGAACCTTGGCTTCCAGCGCGCCATGGACACCAGGGACAGCCTGCCGCATGCCAAGCTGTTACACGTAGTTGATGCGCTGTATGAGCGCAGCCTGGCCCATGGCCGTACCGATAAGACGCTGGTGTTTGTGCGCAGGCTGGACTCGGTTGAAGAAATACGCGACATGCTGCACTCGCGCTTTCAACGAGACATTGATGCGCGTGTCATCGAATGGCGCCGGTGGCTGCGCGCGCAGGGCGCGGGTTCTCTTTGGGCGCGTGATGGTTTCTGGACCGCGATACCGGAAGACCGGCATGCGTCAGGGGCATCCGATAACGATCTGTTGGAGATGGAGGCGGAAGGTGCCCAGAGCAGCCACTATCGGCAGGGTGAAGAGTTACCGTTTTTTGTCGCACGGCGGCAGCAGACCACGGGCGAGAGCCGTGCCTTGCCACCATTGGCGCGCTTTCGTACCTACTTGTTGCGCAAGGAAGAAGAACAGCGCAGCGGGCCAATGCGTGGATTCCTGCTCAAGCCGGTGGGTGAGGCCGGCAACCGAACGGCCGAGGCTAATCACCTGCGCTGGCGCGAGTTGCTCCAAGCCGTATTTAGTACCTCGGAGCTGGAGCAACTGCTCAAGGCACAGCCCTGGCTAGCCGGCTGCACGTTAGGCGAATCGGACCAAGCCTATCGGCTGGCATGCCTGCAGCTTTGCATTTTGCGCAGTATGCGTGAAAGCGATTTTTTGGTAGACCTGTACATCATGCACTTCTACGACAAGTCGGCCCAGCGCGTCCATGATGAATTGCCAGAGCGACTTCTGTGGCTATTGCAAAATGGGGAAGCGTCCGGCTACCCGCATATCGCCGCAGTTGTGCGCCGCCAGCGCGACACGATACGCAACTGGGTGATGCACTTCAACCTGATTGTCGACAAGTGCCTGCGTGACAGTGATAAAGTGGAACAGGGCTGGATGGATATCTATGACAACCGCATCAAGCTGGCTTTTCAGCAGATGGAGCCGGTGACAGGGCGCTCAGGTAGGCTAGATAACAAGCATGCGGTACAACAGTTCAAATTCCCATGTTTTCCGAACATCATGGTTTGCACCGACGTGCTGAAGCAGGGCGTTGACCTGCACCTGTTCTGTGATGCGGTGGTCCATTACGGCATCGCGTGGACGGCGGGCGACCTAGAGCAGCGGATTGGGCGAGTGGACCGCCTGGGTGGGCTGCTGTCGCGCCGGCTTTTGGCGTATGCCGTGTCGACATCACCTTTGCCGCGCTTGGCTGTGCAGTTTCCCTATTTGGATGGGACGTTAGACAGGCGCCAGGTGCGCAACGTGTTATACCGGAAAATACTAAGCGACCTGACGCTGGACTTGCAAAAGCCTGCCAAGGAGGCTGACCACATCTCGGCAGACAATCTTGGCCAGCATCTCAATGTGGTGGTCCCGGACGGTAAGTTGGGAAGTGAAACGGTGTTCTTTCCTGATGAGGTTAAGTTTGCGCGAGACCGCACCAAACAGGCGTTGAACCTACCGAAAGGCGTGGGATGATGGCGCATGGTTACTATTCTTCTTACTCATCTGCCACAGGTCCTACATTCCGGCCTCTGCAGCAATACATCCCACTGTCAGCACAGTTTAGTCGCAAGGTTTTCCAAAGTTAACTACGCTGGTTTGTTTTGCCCAGGCCTGATCATATCGATTAAGCAAAAGTTTACCTTCGGGTATCCGCCTGGACTTTCTGAGACAAATTGCGATCCTTTCGCAGCGTCCGAATGACTTATTCTATGGCGACAGGTTCGGGTGGCTTAGCATTTGGAGAAAAATTGATTACCGCCCAGTGATTAATCGATTTTTGTGGATAAAGAAGTTGCACTGCAGCCAGTATGCCCACTTTTCTGCTTTTTTGATGAGATCTTCTTGGTACTGTGAGTTGTGGTTTTGTGTTTTCGAATGGTAGTGGGCCGCCCTTACCCACATATTTCCTTTATCGTGCAGCAAGTGCTGCCTCAGGCGCCAAGCGGCTAGATCATACGGATAGCAGCCTTTCATTGCGACATCTGCGGGAGTGATTCCATATTGCCGTAGCTCAAGTAAATAGGCAGAATTGAATTGCATCGGACCGATGTCGTAGGTGCCATTTTTGTTGGCTACAAGCATTCCTGGCCTGCCACCTTCCTTCTCTGCAATCGCCAGCATAATATTGGCGGGCACCTGGTATTTGATGGCGGCCGTGATCGAGCACACGATGCGTTCCTGCTGCAGGGGAGGGAGGTCGAGCATGCTGTTTCTCCTTTGTTCCGTTGGGGCGTGAGGAGCTATTCGGGCTTGCGGTCGCGGAATGCCGCCACCTCCCCAGTTGGATCTGCGGAAGAGCTGTCTCCTGCGGAGAGGCTGCCGTCGTCTATCGCTGATGCGCCGGTATCCGGCGCTCCAACTTGATCTCGGGACTTGATGGCGGCAGCAATCTGGCCGCCGATGGTTTTGCCGACGCGGCCACCGGCCGCCGCAAGACCTTGCCTGACCTTTGCCTTGCCGACATCCCAGGTTCCCTGCGCCAGATTGCCTGCTGCACCTGCCGCAATCCTGCCCGTTTTCGCTGCCAGTGCCGCTGCGGCGGCCGGGCTACCCATTCCGGGCGCCGTTTTTGCTGCACGTTGGCCCGTTTTGCCTTCGCTGCCAGCGTTGGCTGGTCCGTTTGCACTTTGCTGATTGGCGGGTGAGGCGGGAGGCTGCGATTGCTGTGGTGCGCTGCCTGCTGGCTGTGTTTCTGCGCTACCACTTCCAACGTCGGCACTGCTGCTTGCCGCCTGCGCGGTGTCGCCCATGGCTGCAGCGAGCGCACCGCTGCCGGTGCCTGGATCGGGTCCGGTTCCGCTGCCGCCTCCTCCGGCCGAGGCCATGAAGTCGCGGGTACCGCTTCCTGCGCTTTCTGCAGCATTTGCCTTGGAGACGGCTGCCATCAGCGCCTGAACTCCGCCGGCGATGTTCGCCGTACCTGCGACAGCCGCGGCACCGGCGGTTGCTGCCGCCGTCGCGGCCATGGCGGCTGCACCCAGTGCCGTTCCTGCACCGAAGCCGCTGCCAAGCGCGCCGGTGCCACCGCCCATTGCCAGACCGCCTATTAGCGAAGGAACCTTGTTGACCAGGGCGAGCAGAATGATGGCCACGACCATGATGACGGCAAGTTCTTTCATCTTATAGGCGGCACTGATGTTGGTGTAGAACTCATCCATGAACGACTTTCCGATGCCGACGAGTAGCACCATGGTGAAAAGCTGTGCTCCGATGCTAAGTACCGTTTTGTAATAGTTGATGGCCATGTCCGAGGTCCAGCGCGAACCACCAAAGCCGAGAAAGAAGATGCCTGCATACGCCAGTATCCATCCGCTGATCAGGAGCAGCAGCATGTTCACGCCGATTAGCGCCAGAACAATCAGGGTAATCAGGCTGATAGCCACGCCAACTGCGCTGCTGAACGGCGACCAGACGGTTGACTTTGAAAGTACCATGGCAAAAATATCAAAGCCGATATCGACGATTCCTGATGGGGAAAGGATGGTGCTAGAACCATTTGCGTTTGCTGCGATCACGCGCATTGAATCCATGATGGAGGTTGCAAAGGCAGGTCCATTGCGCAGCAGCCACCAGTAGAAGCCAGTGAAAATAGTGAAGCGGGCGAATTCGGCGAAGAACTCGCCAATATCTGCCTTGCGCAGGGCCATCATGCCGAATGTCCACACCATGCTGATGGTGGCCAGGGTCCAGAACAGGCGTGTGGCGTGGGTCGTGATTGTCGCCGACCAGGTGGCGGCAATCGCAGAGTAGCGTGCCAGAACGTTATCCAGCACCCCTGTACTGTCGATTTCGGCCCGTGCGGCGAGGGGAGCGAGTACCAGGCATAGTATGAGAAGCCCCCGTAGTAAGGCCGTGGGCGCGGGTGTTCTGGTGGCACCGGCAGTTTTCATCATGCACCTCACCATCCACGTGACGGACTGGGGCGGAAGCTGTAGCGCCGTACGCATAGGTCTTCGAACTGGTTGCGGTCCTTCCGGTCCTTGATCTTCGCGATCGCCTCGGGCTCGCAGTTCTCTGCCGTTACGGGCGGCAGGGAATCCGCAGGATCGCCAGGCGTGCAGGCCAGGAGCTGAACCAACACGGCGAACAGTATGATTGACTTGCGCATGGCTGCCTCCCTACCAGCCGCGCGCGGGGCTGGGACGATAGGTGTTGCTGAGCACCACTTCATCCGATGCGCGCTGCATTGCCTCGCGGTCGGCCAGGCTCTGGTAGCGCGTAGCGATGACGTTTTGCTGGGAAATCAGCAGGCCGCGTATCTGCAGCAACTGCGTGGCCTGCTGGCTGGCCAGCTGGTTGGCATAGCCGATGGCCTGCATCTGGCCACTGGCGCCTTGCGCCGCCGCCTGCAGTTTCATCAACTGGCGCGCGTCGGCCTCCATGGCGTCCTGCTGGCGGTCCAGCCCACGGAAGAGGGCGTCGGTTGAACGTTTTTGTGCGTCCGAGCCGAGGCGCTGGGCGTCGCTCATCGCATTCCACTCCGCCTGCGTGCAGCCGCGCACCGAGAAGCACGGCGATCCGCGGTAGTCGCTGGCGCTGCGGTACTTGCGCAGATAGGCGTCAATGCTGCCCAGGCTGCTCTTGTAGTAGCCGAGGGTATCGATTTCGCGCCGCAGCAGGTTCATCGTCTGGCTGGCCTGGTCCCAGATAAAGGCGGGCGGCGCGGCGGTATTTTGCAGCATGTTCTGGTACTGCTGCAGCTGCGTGCGGTACTGCTGGATCTGCTTGAGCGTATGCGCCACGTTTTCCAGGGCGCTCACGCTGTTCTGCGACAGGTTGCTGGCATCGATGACCGGCAGCCCCGCACGGGCCGGCTGCACGGCAATCGGAATGCAGAGCACCATGCCCGCCATGATTTTAGCCGCTAAAGATTTGTCCATGATTGCTGCTCCTTGCCGTCAGTAGTCGAATGCCTTGTAGGGGCGGGAAAAGGTCAGGTCCTTGGTGACTATCACGTTGAAGCGGTAGCCGGGCCGGATCTCCAGCGTCGGCGCGATGTTCATGTTCCGGGCGATCAGCTGGGCCGTCACCTGCCCAAGCTGCTGCCCCAGCGCCTCGCTCATGGCGCTGCTGGCGCTCTGGCGCGTGCCCAGGCTGAGTGTCTGCGGCTGGCTCATGGCGATGCCCGCCGTGATGCCCGACATCAGGAAGGCCAAGGAAAACAGGCGGAAGTAATGGTTGTTGACCTGGTCGCGGAAGCCCGCATAGCCGGCGCTGTCCGCACCAGGCATGCTGCCGATGTCCATGGCCTTGCCATCGGGGAATACTATGCGCTGCCACGCGACCAGCACGCGCGACTGGCCATAGGCGATGTCGCTGGAGTACTGGCCCACCAGGCGCGAACCCTGCGGGATCAGCCGCCATTTGCCCGTTGCAGTGTCGAATACGTCCTGGCTGACCTGGGCGACGATCTGGCCCGGCAGGTCGGAATTGACGCCGGAAATGAGCACGGCCGGGACGATGAAGCCGGCGCGCAGCTCGTACGGCGAGCGGGGCGCTTCCGCGCGGGAGTCGAGACGCCAGCGGTCGCCCTGGCCCTGTACGTCGAACTGGCGGTAGTCCTTGCCGCCCGCCGCCGGTTCAACTGGCGGCACGGGTCTGGCCGCAGTATCTCCCAGGCTTGCCGTCTGCAACTGCTGCAGCCGGGCCAGGTAGGCGGCGGCAGGGTTGTCGCGGCCCTGCGCATCGGCCTGCTGCTGCAGCGCCGCCATTTGCGTCAGGGCGTCTTCGCGGCTGAGCGGGACGCCGCCAGGCGCGGAGCCTGCACTGCGCGGGGCGATGGCCTGCACCGTGGTGCGCGAGCGGACCGCTTCGTCGAGCTGGCGCAGCTTGTCCATGCGGCTGCGTTCGCGTTCTTCCATGCCGCGCTGCTCTTCCAGCGGCAGCGCGCCGCCGGGCGGCCGCGGCGGAGCTTCGAGTTCATCGGGGCGCGCCACGATGATGGCGCCGGGCGGGGGGATCTCTGGCATTGGCGGGGCCGCTGCCTTTGCTGGCGCGACGAAACCGTCCTTTTCGCTGCCCGCGATCTCGCTGGCGAACATGCTGGTGCTGCCTGCCTTGGCTTCCAGCTGGTCCGCCGGGCGGTTTTGCTGCGCCGAGCGGTCCCAGGCTACCAGGGCCATCACCAGCAGGAAGATGCCCATGGCGCCGCCAACCAGGTAGACGGGCAGGTTGTTGACCCTGCGCACGCCGGATTTCCTGCGGACGCTGCCGGGCGAAGCGTCCGGCGACATGTCTTCATCGCCGCTCATGGCGCAGCCTCCCTGCGAATCCATGCGCTGGCCGGGCGGGCCGCACCGCCTTGCAGCAGGTAGGCGCGCGTCAGCGACTCGCTTCCCGCATACAGGGTCAGGCGGACCAGGTCCGGCTCGGTAGCCATGTCCAGCACGTAGCGCAGCGCGGTGGCGCTGGCTGCCGATGGCAGCGGCGGTACGGCGGGCGGCGTCTGGCTGTTGAATTCACCGATGGCGTAGCCATGCGACCGCAGCCGTTCCAGCAGTTCCCTGCCGAAGCCGTCCTGCGCCGCATGCTGCAGCGCAAAGCGCGTGCGGGCAGGCGGATAGCTAGCGATAAGCCGCATGGCAGCATCAGCGGCGATGCCGTTTTCCTGCGCTGGCACCGGCGCGGCCAGCAGGTTGCCGTAGGCGGGCGCGTCAGCCATGCGGTTTGCGGCGCAGCCCGCAAGGCAGGCCAGGAGGAGGTGTGTAAAAATCAGGCGTCCAAGCATCAGGGCGTGCATGCTATTTCTCCCGCGTGATTGTGATCTTGTCCTGCGTTCGGCCGGCGCCGGCTATCAGGATTGCCTTGTCGAACACCGTGTCGACGATGTAGCGGTCACCCTGCAGCCGGTAGTTCACCATGGCCGTTTCATCTTCGCTGAATAGGCCGCCGTCCCTGCGCACCACCAGCAGGGTGGGCGCTTCCGTCTGCACCATCGCTTGCGGCATCTGGATGATGGTCTTGCTGCCGTTGTTGTACACGCGCACGGGCTTCCAGGGGGCGGACCCCGTCACGGCATAGGCGAAACTGAGGTCGCCCAGATACTCACCGGTCTGCGCGATGGTGCGCTCCTGCTTCTCCCTGGTATCACGGGTCTTGATGGCGTCCCATTTCGCGGCCGCATCTTCGACATAGGTGAAGGCGATGCGCGGCATGAACTCGCTGCGGTGCGAGCGCAGGCGGAAGTGGTAGGTGCGCCTGCTGGTGGTGACGATCAGCGAAGTTTCCAGCCCCACGTCGAGCGGCTTGATAATGAGGTGCTGGACTTCGGCGGGGCCGCTGCCCGTGATGGCGGGTTCCACGGTCCAGCGCGCAGTGTCGCCGAGGTGGATGGAGTTGACCTGTTCACCCGCCTGCAGCTCGATATCGCATACCTGCAGCACGGCGCACACGATGCCGGGTTGCTGCGCGCCAAACAGGAAGCGGATTGCGCCGTCGTCCCCCGGGACGGGCTGCATGCCCGTGCCGCTGCCGGTGCGCCAGCGCTGCGCGATGGCGATCGCGTCTTTTTCCTGCCTGGTCAGTACCAGGTCCTTGCCCGAGAAATAGCTGTCGGCGACGCTCTTGCCGTCTGGCGCGGCCTGGACCGCAGCCTGGACGGCGGCGAGTGCCAACGTCAGCAGAAAGGGGATGGGTTGCATGGCTGGCCTCCTCAGAGCTGTCTTGCCCAAGAAAAATCGCGGACATAGATGCCCAGCGGGTTGTTGCGCAGCTGTTCTTCCGTGGTCTGCGGCGTGGCGGCCACGGTGTACACGGTGAGCAGCGCGCGCATGCGGAATGGCGGCGTCTTCAATACGCCCTGGCGGTCGCGCACCGTTTCCGTCCAGTCCACCTGCCAGGTATCGGCCGTTTGCGGCAGGGCGGAAATGATCTCGGTGCTGACGGTTTCCCTGGCGGCCCGCTTGAGCGGGCTGCTTTCATCGGTGCCGTTCAGCCATTCGTTGGCCTTGGCGGTGGCCGGGTCATTTGCCGCCAGCATCGAATACAGGCGGTAGACGGCCTTGCGCTGCAGCGCGATGTCCGGCGTGACCAGGCGCGCGTCGCCCACGAAAGAGGCGACGGCGGCGCGCACCACGCGCTGGTCGGCTGTCGCTGCCTGCTGCGCCGGGGCCACTGCCACGGGCTGGCCCAGCTTGTCGACCTCGACCACATAGGGCACGAAACGGGACTGGCTGGCGACATGGACCATGCCGCCGACGGCAGCGAGGGCGACCAGCAGTGACAGCACGGCCAGCAGCTGCCAGGCCTGGCGCGAGGACGCGGCCTGGGCTGCGTGGTCATTCCAGGTGCGCCGCGCGGAAAGGTAGGGATTGTCGCTTTCGCCGCTGCGCCGCCCGCCGTCAAGGAATCCGTCCTGTGCGGGCGCCTTGCGGCTTCCTGCCGTGCGCAGCGATCTGAATATGCGGGCAAGGTTCATGCTGCTCCTCCATAGTCGTCTAGGTTCAGACCCCGGCTGGCCAGCCAAGCGCCGGTCCACGCAGCGCCGTGCCTGGCCTCCAGCGCCTTGACAGCCGCCACCGACTCCTTGTCCGTGGCACCGACGAAGGCCATGGCCAGCGGCCCGAGCGCCAGGTCGTACAAGCGGCGTCCGTGCTCGGAGACATAGTAGTACTGGCGCTTCGGGATGGCCGTGGCGAGAATGTCGATCTGGCGCGCGTTCAGGCCCATGCGGCGGTACAGCGCCGCCGTGTCTTCGTCGCGCGCATACACGTTGGGCAGGAAAATCTTGGTGGCCGTCGATTCCACCATGACGTCGAGGATGCCCGAGCTGGCCGCGTCGGACAGGCTTTGCGTGGCCATCAGCACCAGGCAATTGGCCTTGGCCAGCACTTTCAGCCAGACCCGGATGCGGGAGCGGAAGGCCGGGTGGCCCAGAGCGAGCCATGCCTCGTCGAGGATGATGGCGGCGGGCTGGCCCAGCAGGCTGCGCTCGATGCGGCGGAACAGGTACAGCAGGGTGGGGAGCGCATATTTTTCGCCCATGCCCATCAACTCCTCGATCTCGAACACGGTGAAGTCGGACAACGACAGGCCATCCTCCTCGGCGTCGAGCAGGTGCCCCATGCTGCCGTCAACCGTGTAGGGGCGTATCGCCTGGCGCACGGTTTCATCCTGGATCGTCAGCGCGAATTCGGACACGGTCTTCGCGCCGCTAGCATGCATGCTCATGATGGCGTTGCCGATTTCGTTGCGCTGGGCGGGCGTGGTGTCGACATTGTTCAGGGCCAGGATGGTGTCGATCCATTCCATGGCCCAGGCGCGGTCGCTGCGCGTGGCGAGGAATTGCAGCGGGCAGAAGGCGAGGCTGTCGCCGTCGCCCGCCACCGTGTAGTGGCTGCCGCCCATGGCTTTGGCCAGCGGATACATGGCCATGCCCTTGTCGAACACATACACCGACATGCGCTGGTAGCGGCGCAGCTGCGTGGCGATCAGGCCGAGGTGCGCCGATTTCCCGCTGCGTGTCGGACCAAACATCAATGTGTGGCCCAGGTCGCGCACATGCAGGTTCAGGCAGAACGGCGTGTCGCCATGCGTCACGCAGTGCATCAGGGCGGGCGCCAGCGGCGGATACAGGGGACAGGGCGCCTTGTCCAGTCCTGTCCAGATGGTGCTCGTGGGGAGCAGGTCGGCCAGGTTCATGGTGTTGATCAGCGGGCGCCGCACGTTTTCCACGCCGTGCCCGGGCAGGCTGCCCAGGTAGGCGTCCATGGTATTGACCGATTCCACCCTCGCCGCGAAGCCGGTGCGGTTGATGGCTTTCTCGACCTGGCGCGCGGCAGCGTCAAGCCTGTCCCGGTCCTCGTCCATCAGGATTACCACGCTGGTGTAGTAGCCCTGCGCCACCAGGCCGCTGTTGACCTCTGCGATGGCCGCCTCCGCATCAGCCACCATCGACAGCGCATCCTGGTCGACGGGGCCGGTGCTGGTGTTGAATACCTGGTCGAAGAAGCCGCGTATCTTCTGCCGCCACTTCTTGCGGAACTTGTCGAGGTGCCTGACCGCTTCGTGGGCGTCCATGAAGATGAAGCGCGAGGACCAGCGGTACTCGCATGCCAGCTCGCCCAGCGCGGTGAGGATGCCGGGCGTGGACTCCAGCGGGAAGCCCTCGATGGCAACGGCCTGGATGAACTTGCGGCCAATCCGGGGAACGACGCCGCCGAACAGTTCCTGGCCGCCGATGACGGCATCCAGGTACATGGGATTGCGGGGCAGGACGACGGGGTGGTTGATGCCGGTGACGCAGAACTGCAGCCAGCGCAGCAGGGCGTCATGGGTGGCGCTGCTACCATCCTCGCCAGTGACCTGCGTGCCGCGTAGACGCTCGAGCGCCACTGCCGACGACAGGCGCGACGCGATACTGGCGCACTCGCGGCTGAAGTAGTCGATCAGGCCCTGAGTGCGCGCCCTGTGGCCGGGTGTGGCCGCTTCGTCGTCGAACATCAGTTCGACGAACCTGCTCTGTGCCAGCAGCGGCGGCAGATAGGTGGCGCTGAGGACGAAGTAGCCTTCATACATGGTGCCCATGCTTTCGAACAGGCGGCGGCGCTCTTCATCGATGGCGGCGGACACCGGGTCCGGGAAGTGGGACAGGCCTGCTGGCGCATAGCCGGGCGCGGGCCGCCGCACCGCGTCGACGTGGATCATCCAGCCGCTGCCCAGCCCCGACAGGGCCTGGTTGATGCGGAAGGAGACCAGTTCGCGCTGTTCTTCCGTGCTGCTGGCGTTGTCCCCGCCGCGGTAGATCCAGGCCGCCATGAAGGCGCCGTTCTTGCCGACGATGATGCCATCGTCGACCATGGCGGCATAGTTCAGCAGGTCGGCCAGCCCTGCATCGCGCGAGCGGTGCTTTTTCAGCCGCATGCCGGCGCCAGCCGCACGGATGCGCGCGTACAGGATGGACAGCATCAGGCAGCCGCACGCCGCCATGGCGATGGAAATCGTCTCGGTCATTTGTACTGCCTCCCCTGGCTGCCCGTATTGACGCGGAAGGGCGTGCTGCGCGCGGCATAGTAGCGCCGGTAGCGGCGGTGGCGCAGGTACACCTGGCGCAGCCGCGGATCGTGTGCCGCCATCAGCCGGCAGGCGAAGAGGGCGCCCGTCCACAACAGCAGCCCCACCACCGATGCCCGCAGTTCCTGCGCGCTGAAAATGAGCGCAAAGGCCAGGAGGCCGGAAAACATGACGAGTTCCCGGTCTCCGCCCATGAACAGGTTATGCCGGTTGCCTGCCCGGCGGATGGGGATGGCGCGCAGGGCCATGGCTATGCCATCCGCGTGCCGGTGCACAGTGCGGCATGGCGGATGGCGCCGCGCAGCATGTCGCCTGCCGCAGCGATTTCTGCGCCGCGCCCGAAGAAGGTGCTCATCACGTTTTGCGCACCCACCAGCAGCGCCATCACCAGCACGATGAAGATCAGCGTGCGGAAGACGCCATTCAGGTCGCCGCCGAAAATGAGCACACCGCCGGCGATGACGATGCCGATGATGGACAGTGCAAATGCCACGGGGCCGGTGACGGAGTTGCGCAGGTTTTCCAGCCAGCTCTCATAGGGCAGCGAGCCGCCGGTGCCGGCAGCGGCATGGGCCTGGTACGGCAAGGACAGGAACAGCAGCACGATGACGGCCGCGCAAAGCCAGACCTGCGCCTTGGCGTGCATGGGGCCCGGCGGGCCAGGCAGGAATGTAAGCATCGGGAGCTCCTCAGAGTAGATGGGTGAGATAGCGGCCGTCCGCGTAGCCGGAAACCTCGAGGATTTCCTGCACGCGGCGGCCAGCGGGGGTACGGGCGATATGCACGACCATGTGGACCACCTCGCCGATGAGTGGCTCAATGTCGGCCGGGGCCGATGCGTTGCGGGTAATGAGTGACTTCAGGCGCACCAGGCCCGCCGCCGGATTGTTCGCGTGCAGGGTGGCGGCACCGCCCTCGTGGCCCGTATTCCAGGCATCGAGCAGGTCCAGCGCCTCGGGGCCACGCACCTCGCCGACCAGGATGCGGTCAGGACGCATGCGCAGCGCGGCTTTCAGCAGGGCCGTCATGGAGACGTCGAAGGAGGTGTGGTACTGCACGAAGTTCTCGGCGGCGCACTGGATTTCCCCCGTGTCTTCGATGATGAAGACGCGTTCGCCGGGATCGCAGGCCACCATTTCGTTGATGATGGCGTTGACCAGCGTGGTCTTGCCGGAGCCGGTGCCGCCCGTGACGAGGATGTTGCGGTGGCCGGCCACCGCCTGCCGCAGGACGTCGCAATGGTGCGCGGTCATGGTGCCGGCAGCGGCATACTCGTCCAGCGTGTAGATCGCCACGGCCTTCTTGCGGATGGCAAAGGTGGGCGAGGGGACGACGGGGGGCAGCTGGCCGGCGAAGCGAGAGCCATCGAGCGGCAGTTCGCCTTCCAGCAGGGGCTTGCCGCGCGTGACTTCCTTGCCATGGTAGCCCGCCACAGTCTTCACGATGGCCTCGGCCTGCGCCGCTCGCAGGGTGCCGATGCATTGCATGCGTTCGCCGAGCCGCTCCTGCCACAGCCTGCCATCGGCATTGAGCATGACTTCCACCGTGCGCGGATCGTTCAGCGCGGCCATCAGGAGCGGGCCCATGTCGCGTTCCAGCTTGCGCCGGGCCCGGTCCTTCAGCGTGGAAAAATCTTCGGTTTCAGCCATGATCGGTATACCCCTGTTGCATTTATGCCATGCCGCATATGCAAAGGATATATCGTAAAAAAACGGCTGAATTAGACCTAGCGCAAACCCTATCGGCAAATTTCTTGATGAGTTCGGTGTTTAATGCGGGTATTGCTTGACTATTTCACGCAGGATATGGATTTCCGGCGCATTTTGCGCCTTGGGCGCTAACTGGCGTCAGCCGTCTTCCGGTTTGGCGCCAGCGATATGCTTGCGGTTCGCATCATTCCACTGGCGTACCTGGAACGCCTGGTATTCCGTGAGCACGGCTGCCACGCGCACATAGCCGGGAGGCAGGCTGCTCGGCGCCTTGCCTCCGGCGAGCATGTCCAGCGATTCCTGGTCCAGGTCGGTAATTTCCAGCAGGGCAGGAAGCGCGACGTCGAGGGCCTTGGCGATCGACTCCATGATCTTGAGCGAGGGGTTGGCCTTGCCGTTGGTTAGGTCGGACAGGAACGACACCGACATGCCCGCACGGTCGGACAATTCGTTCTTGGAGATGCCCAGTTCGTCGAGCACGCGCAGGACGTTGGTGAAGAAGATTTGGTTGTACACGTTGGCTGATGTCTTGGATTTATACTCTTGAATTATACAAAAAGTGTCAACTTGAACATTTTCTAGTGTACCTGAGGATGTATTCATTGATTGGGTACATTGAAACATTTTTCATGCCAGGGGGGCTTTGCGCATGGTTGTGGACTAAAAAAAATTGGCAAGCTATTGTGGGCTGTCAGTAAGTGAGGGTTTCGTGGGACTGTTTTTTTCGCGACAAGTTTGAGTGCCAAGTTGTTGAACGACGCGATTTCAATCCTGTAACCTGGACGCTTATCTTTAGCCCTGATCATACCTCAGCAATATACCCTGAGGTAGTAATCTGGTTGTTGCGCCTGAATGATCTGCTCAGGCCGCCTTCATGCTGAACTATATGGACGCCTCCCTTTTGCAAGGTAGATTGGGTATGTTCAGAATTGGTAAGTCGCAGTTCTATATCCGGCCCTTTATTTACGGCGACACCGTCGGCCTTGATGAAATTCGCTGATCCATACCACGTTCTTTCAACGGGCTTTTCTAAGCCCAGTACTGCATTCAGGTTTAGTGGATCCCAGTCTGACCTGTCTGTCAACGCAATTACTACCTAACGCAACTTTGCGCGGCATCCTTTCATAGAGAGTTCTCTATTTCAAGTCTCAGCGCTTTTTCTTGCTTTGTGGACTAAACGCGGGAGGCGTCCATTACATTCTTTCAAAAATCTGAATTTGGAAAATTCTACTTTTAGACGCGATCATTTGGTGGTGGGGGCGAGCAATAAATAAGGATGGTTGTCGAGCTGTCCAGATTGTGTTTTGACTGTTAAAATTGCCTCCAAGTATGCAGCGGGTAATCTGACTTTACATATCGTTACCATGCTTGCCGAATTCGAATAGAACCGAGCCTGAAGCGGCCTCTCCTGGGATAGAGCCTGTCGCCCTAACGCCCTGGTCCTGGCGGCTGAAATCCCTGCTCGGTGAAACGCGGATCAGAGGGATCAACGAGTTGGGGCGCCTAAACACTCCTCCATCGGATGGATCGCTGATCTGCATGGCGTATCGAGAACAACCATTTACAAGTCGCACCACGCAAGGATGACGCGGGTGAGGCGCAGCCATTGAAGATAAACCATGATCCGAACCATTCTCCAACAGTATCGAGACCAGTCTGCTTTCAACCGCGATCTTGGCGACCGCTTTGAACGCCTCATGCGGGCTTATCTCAAACTTGATCCTCAATATGTCGCCCTTTTCTCCGACGTCTGGATGTGGAAGGATTGGCCCCATCGTGAGGTCTTGGGCTACAAAGCTCCAGATACCGGCATTGATCTGGTGGCCAAGTTACGAGAAGGAGAGGGGTACTGCGCGATCCAGTGCAAGTTCTATGACTCTCCTATCCCGTTGGGTGACCTCGGTAACTTCTTCACACTCTCTGGCAAAGGCGGATTCACGCAGCGTATGATTATGGCCACGGCCAATCTGAGCAAGCACGCGGCCGATGCACTGGAAAATCAGACCATCCCGGTCGAGTTGATGACCTTGGAGGACTTGGATGCAGCTCCAATTGACTGGTCGCAGTTCTCGCTTGACCAGCCTGATCAGCTGAGAAAACTACCCAAGAAAGAACCGCGTGAGCATCAAAGCGACGCGTTGTTTAACGTGACCAAGGGCTTCAAAACCAGTAATCGCGGTAAGCTTATCATGGCATGCGGCACAGGCAAGACCTATACCTCGCTGATTGTTGCCCAGGAGATGGTCAAGCCGGGCCAGCACATCCTCTTCCTCGTCCCGTCCATTGCGCTGCTGTCTCAAACGCTGCGAGCATGGACGGCCGACGCCAGCGTGCCACTACGCTGTTTTGCTGTGTGCTCCGATAGCGCGGTTAGCCGCAACGAAGAAGATATTCGTATCTACGAGCTGGCTTATCCTGCCACGACCAATGCTACCAAACTCGCCAGGTCGCTGACCGAGACGCAGGACTCTACGGCCGTGACCGTAATTTTCTCGACCTACCAGTCCATCGACGTAGTGCATCAGGCCCAGCAAAAGACTGGCATTGAATTTGAACTAGTGGTCTGCGACGAAGCCCATCGCACTGCGGGATATACGGCGCCGGGCGAAGATCATTCCGCATTCTTGCGCGTACATGACAATGACTATATCAAGGGGAAAAACCGGCTTTACATGACAGCGACTCCACGTATCTACGCCGAAGCCAGCAAGAACAAGGCAGAAGAGTCGGACGTGCAAGTGTTCTCGATGGACGATGACACCACTTTCGGTCCTGTGTTCCATCGGCTTCGCTTTGATGAGGCCGTCAAGTTAGACCTGCTGTCGGACTACAAGGTTCTGGTTATCGCCGTCGATGAGCTGCACGTCAGTCAGGTGTTGAACCAACGGATCGCCGATAGTGGCGATGGACTCAAGCTTGACGACGCTGTGAAGATCGTCGGATGCTGGAACGGCTTGGGCAAGCATGTCGCGGCAGAGGATGGTATGGACATCAGCGCAGACCCAAAGGCTATGCGCACAGCCATCGCCTTTGCGCAGTCCATCAGACACTCCAAGCTGCTGACCGCTGAATTCGAGCGAGTATCTAATGACCTCGGTGATGAGATTGACTATTTGCCCGCTCTGGAAGCCAAGCATGTCGATGGCACTATGAACGTGGTTGAGCGTAATCAAAAGTTGTCGTGGCTGAAGGGTAACATTGGCACTGATGAGCCAGTCTGCCGCATCGTGACCAACGCCCGCTGCTTGTCCGAAGGCGTCGATGTGCCCGCTCTCGATGCCGTCATCTTCTTGAATCCGCGCGACTCGGTGGTGGATGTGGTGCAGTCGGTTGGCCGAGTAATGCGTAAAGACCCCGCTGGCCGGAAGAAATACGGCTATGTGATTTTGCCTATAGGCATCCGTAAAGACACTTCACCTGAGACCGCGCTGAATGACAACAAGAAGTATCGCGTGGTCTGGCAAGTGCTGAATGCCTTGCGTGCTCACGATGATCGACTCGACAAGCAGTTCGCCACCATTGACTTAACCGGTAAAGCGAACGGGATCGTCAATGTCATCGGCGTCGGTGGTGGCAACGACAAAACCGACAGGGTGCCTGATCAACTCGGGTTTGCCTTCGATCCAATCGAGTTGGGTAAATGGCAGGACGCTATGTTTGCCAAGATCGTTAACAAGTGCGGCAATCGTCGCTATTGGGAGGACTGGGCTAAAGACATCGCCGAAATCGCTGACCGCCACCAGATGCGTATCCGCGCGCTGTTAGATAAGCCTCACTCGAAGGGTAAGAAGGCCTTTGACGAATTTCTCAAGGGCGTTCGTAAGAATCTGAACCCCAGCGTTAGCCAGAACGATGCCATCGAGATGCTCGCACAGCACATCATCACCAAGCCGGTTTTTGATGCGCTGTTCGAGGGCTACGCTTTCACGAGTAAGAACCCTGTTTCGCAGTCTATGCAGAAGATCATGGACATTCTCGAAGCTCAGGCCTTGGATAAGGAGCACGAGACGCTGCAGGGCTTCTATGCTAGCGTGAGGGAGCGGGCGTCTGGTATCACAGACCCCAAGGGGCGACAGAAGATCATCGTTGAGCTCTATGAGCGATTTTTCAAGACTGCGTTCCCGCGTATGGTCGAACGTCTTGGTATTGTGTACACGCCAATCCCTGTTGTTGACTTCATCCTTCGCAGTGCGGACGCCGCGTTGCAGGAGCATTTTGGTTACCGCCTTGCGGATCAGAACGTTCATATCCTCGATCCATTCACAGGCACTGGAACCTTCCCAGTGCGCTTGATTGAAACAGGGTTGATTCCAGCTGATAAGCTGGCTTACAAGTACCGCCACGAGCTACATGCCAATGAGATTGTGCTGCTGGCTTACTACATCGCTGCAATCAATATCGAGGAGTCATTCCACCGCGTTACGGGGCAGGATTACGAACCATTTCCAGGCATCGTACTGACTGACACTTTCCAAATGAACGAGCCGCAAACAGGTGACCTTGACGAAGGATTGCCTGAGAACCATGAGCGAGCAGATCAGCAGAAAGAACGCGATATTCACGTAATTGTCGGAAATCCACCCTATTCGGTCGGCCAAGACGACACGGGCGAGAACAACCAAAACTTAAGCTACCCTAAGCTCGATGGCCGCATCGGGGCGACCTATGCCGCGCATTCGAGCTCGACTAACAAAAATAGTCTCTATGACTCTTACATACGTGCATTCAGGTGGGCCGCTGATCGAATTAAGGAGGAAGGGGTTGTTTGCTTTGTAACGAACGGCGGTTGGATCGATGGTAACACCATGGATGGATTCCGAAGGTCTCTACGAGACGAATTTTCGGACGTCTACGTATTCAATTTACGTGGCAATGCACGTACCCAGGGAGAGCTTCGCCGCAAGGAAGCTGGAAACGTTTTTGATGCAGGATCGCGCACACCCGTAGCGATCACACTTCTTGTCAAGAGGAAGGGGTATAGCGGCCCTGCGACCATTCGCTACCATGATATAGGCGATTATCTGAGCCGTGAACAAAAGCTTGAGATCATTACCGGCTTGGGAAACCACCAGTCTGTGCCATGGCAAATTATTGAACCGAATGAGCACCATGACTGGATCAATCAACGCAGTGGTGACTTCGGTTCCTTTGTTCCATTGAATGATGCTCCTGATGCAATTTTCATGCTCCGGTCCAGTGGAGTTCAAACGAATCGGGACAACTGGGCATACAACGCTAGTCCGACGGTTCTGGCACAAAGTATGGAGAGGATGATTGATTTTTACAACAATCAGCTGGTATTGCATCGAAATGCAGTTCAAATTGAGGGCTCCTCCAAAGATAAGGAGAAGGTGGCTGGCCAGTTGATCGACGCCAGTCCCAATAAAATTAAGTGGACTCGTAGTTTAATAGCACACCTTGTCAGAGGCCGAGTGGGCGTATTTGATAAAGAGAAGCTCGGCAAGGTTGCATATCGACCATATTGCCAGTCATGGATTTATTACGATCCACAGTTTAACGAATACTATAAAGAAAAACTTTATCCTAAGCCTGTGCCAAAAAATTTGGCGATTCAGGCGACCGGTTCAGGAGGGAATAAAGATTTTTCATGCATAATCAGCAACCTTATTTTTGATGTTCAAACACTATCGAATGGACAATGTTTTCCGCTCTATTGGTATGAAAAGGCCGATGGGAAGCAAAGACAATCAGGCTTTGAGTTTGAGCAAGGTTCCAAGGACAATGAAATTGATGGGTATATCAGGAGAGATGGGATTTCTAGTGCAGCACTAGAAAATTTTAGGAAACATTATTCTGATCAAAGTATTGAAAAGGAAGATATTTTTTATTATGTTTACGGTGTATTGCATTCTCCTGAATATCGAGAACAATATTCTTCCGATTTAAAAAAGGTACTCCCTCGTGTGCCATTTGCGCCAAATTTTCAGGCTTTCCAGAATGCCGGCCGAAGTCTTGCTGCGTTGCATCTGAACTATGAATCTGTCGAGGAGTGGCCAGTAGTTGAAGATGCTAAGGAAAAAGGCGATCTAAACGATTTTGCTTACTATCGTGTTGATAAGATGCGCTTTGCTTCTAAAGGTGGCCGCGAAAAAGAGAGAAGTATTATAGTTTTCAATAGCCGAATCACTCTCAAGGAAATTCCTGATGAAGCATATGAATATGTAGTTAATGGTAAAAGTGCTGTTGAATGGGTAATGGAACACTATCAAGATTACACGGATAAAGATAATGGAATTCGCAACGATGCCAATGATTGGTGTCGAGAAAATAACGATCCGGCCTATATTTTGAAGTTAATTAAGCGCGTTATCCGCGTTAGCGTGGAAACGATGAAGATTATTGAAACCCTGCCGTCCATTGTTTAATTAAATTGGTAATGTTTTTTCTTTTACGTGATTTTAGTGTTAAAGTAAATCCTCTCGCTCCACCTTGAAAATGAAACAACATGGCTAAAATTAACCTTCGGAAATTCATTGCGGAGCACTATAAGGCTGGGATCGCGACCCGCGATGTGGTGCGAGAGGCAATCACCAACTCGATTCAAGCCGGGGCTAGGGTTGTTAGCGTTGATTTGACTTTTTCTGCGCCAAATCAAGAAATGTTTGCTGGCTCAGATGAACGGCGAGTGTTAGAGCGAGTGTCAATCATTGACGACGGTGAAGGCTTTACCATCGATAATTTACAATATTTTGATGAGATTTGCACTGGACATAAGGATAGTATAGGAGGCAAGGGTGTCGGTCGATTGTCTTTTCTTAAGTTTGCAAAAAAGGTAAAGATTGAGAGCCAGCTGGTCGATGAATTTATCCAGTTCGACTATACGCCTGATTTTAGTCTTAATGACGTTCAGAGGGTTACAACGTCTGGTGCGAAAAGAACTTCTATTGTCCTAGATGACTTAAAGGATCAAATTAACACCCAGGTTACTAAACTAATTAATTCTATTTGTGATGATCTTCGTCTTTTACTTTTTTTGAAATCGCAACAGTCAGAGAATATCGAAATTCGATTTGCTCACAATTCGCAGCAATCATTTCCCGAAAGCTATAGTTTTTGTGGAAAAGATATAACAGCCTTAGCCACAAAATCTTTTAATATTCAAAACGAAGAATTCGCTTGCTACCTATTTAAAGACGAACCTCCACGTAAGGGGATTGTGGCAATGCTATGCGCAGATGAATTATGCGTTGAGGAATATTCGATTAGTAAAAAATTTGATGTTTGCCGGCATTTGATATTTGTCACGTCGAATTATTTTAATCGCCGTTCTAATATAGAGCGGCAGCGCTTGGAAATTCCAAAGACTGAAGGGGATGTTGACCTTGTATCTCCAATTAGTCGAGATAAACTATTGCCAAGAATTCACGATGAATGCATGGGAATGATCAGCCAGCTTGATGAAAGTGGAATTGATGAGTTTAAAGAAGGAAATATTGAAAAATTGCGGAAATACTATCCATTCATCAATATAAAGTCTTTGGGAGGCGAGGCTGCTCTTCTTGATGCTGATGAAATTGTACGTAATTATAGAATGCAACAGGCAAAAAAAGAAGACCAACTCGTCGATGACTTAGTAAGCGGAAAAATAGTTTCTATAGATGATATTTCGCATCTTGCAAGTGATGACCTGGCACGTTATATAGTTCACCGGGCGCTTATTATCGATTCGTTGGCAAACATGCCTGCTGGTAGTGCTGAGGATGCAATCCACCAAGCAATTTTGCCAAAGCGGATTAATGGTAATGAAGTTCGTGAAAACAACGTATGGCTCGTGGACGATAAGTTTTTATCTTATTCTAGTATTTACAGTGATGAAACATTGTCCAAGATTATCAGGGACGTAAATAGTAGTTTCGAATCAAAACAACTTCGAAAACCGGATGTGGCAGCATTTTTTTCAAAAGATAATGAAAATCAACCCAATAAACTTGTGGTAATTGAGTTTAAGAAACCTGGTGCAGACATATTTGAGAATGCAAAATCTCTTACACAATGCCGCCTATACGCAAGTGAGCTTTCTGAAAAAATTCCGACCGTGATGGAGGTTTTTGCTTTCTCAATAGTAGATGTGGATGATGAATTTTATCGTGAACTCAAACAAACGAACTATAAGGATATATTTTCTCTTAAAGAACGTGTTGTTTATCAGGATTTTAATATTGGAAGTGATAATGCAGTTCCGCTGCATTTATATGTAATGCCAGCAGCTTCACTAATTAAAGATGCAAGAGCGAGAAATAAGGTGTTTGAAGACGTTCTCCAATTTAACCTTTAAAGTTAAAAACTCTTCGAATCCCAATGTTGATATTGGTGTATGAAGAGCCGCCCATCTTAATAATAAGTGCAGCTCCCGGCCGCCCTATGTCTTCTGGCAAGAGAGTTGCTGAACACATCCCCTATTGACGCAGGCGTCTGGTTGGCTGCACATTACCGCTACTCCTCGTGCGAACGATCGCTAGAAATCGTTGACGTTCCGATTCCTGGAGTTTGTACCAGCCACCAATCACTATTGCCAGTTCGTCATCCTCACAAAACAGAAGAGATGTCGGAACATCTAGCACCGCAGCTAATCTGACAGCGATGTTGAATGGTTGGGGGAATCGCCACGAGTCTGCTAGGCACCCGCAAGCCGTTCAAAATGCCTGCGCTCCAACTCTGCTGGTGAAAGCCTGTTATTAAGTTCGTGACGGCGTTTCGGATTGTAGAACATTTCGATGTAGTCGAAGATGTCCTGTCTGGCACGTCTCTGGTTGCATATTTTCAGCGTTTGATGCGCCTACGTTTTAAAAGCTGGAAAGGTGATCCCCGTCAAATGATCGCGTTTAAAGTAGATTTTTTCCAAATTCAGATTTTTGAAAGAATATAATGGACGCCATCGCTAATGGCCCGCATGAAGGAGCAGGAGGACGAAAACCCGCGCCTGAAGACGATGTATGCCGAGGAGCGCTTGAAAGCCGATTGTCGCGGAGGCCCTGACAAAAAAGTGGTAACGCCATCTCAGCGGCGGGAGATGGCGCAATGGGCCGTGGCCCAGCGTTCAGCCGCAATCGGACTGGCCTGCCAGGCGTTCGGCATCAGCCAGGCCTGCTATCGCTATCGCGCCAGGCTCGACGCGGAAAACGCTGTCGTGGCTGACTGGCTGGTACGCGTGACCAATAACCAGCGCAACTGGGGCTTCGGTCTGTGCTTCCTGTATTTGCGCAACGTAAAGGGTTTTAAATGGAACCACAAGCGCGTCTACAGGATCTATGGCGAGCTGGAACTGAACCTGCGGATCAAGCCACTCCATCGTCTGGTGCTTGAAAAGCTGCTGCCGCTGGCCGTACCTGCACAGATCAACGACACCTGGTCGATGGACTTCATGCATGTCGAGTTTGACTTCTCATTGCCGTCCGAACGCGTCATCCGCTCCCTCGACAGGATCATCGAATGGCGTGGCAAACCCCAGGTCATTTGCTGCGATAACGGCCCCGAATACATCAGCGCCGTGACGCTGGCCTGGGCCGCCAAACGCGACATTCGCATCGACTTTATCCAGCCTGACCAGCCACAGCAGAATACTTATGTCGAGCGCTATAACCGCACGGTGCGCTACGATTGGTTGGCCTCACCTGTTTGAAACGCTCGATAAGATTCAGGATTTTGCAACCCGTTGGTTGTGGACTTACAATCACGACCGGCTCATCATGGCACTTGGCGGCATTACACCAAAATAGAAGCTTGCCATGGCCGCTTAACCTCTACGTTTAGAGCGCTCTAAAAATGGGGGGTTACCTCTTTTGGCGTTGCATTTTATTTTTGAGCAATAGTAGTTTATAGTTGCGCCACGGCACAGCAACTATTGAGTATTTATTATAAACTACCAAAACGATGTTCGGGGAGAGTTGCCGAATGTCAAACTCGTGGAAGAGTGGCGTGGTAAAACACTTGCCCCACTTGATTGCTTTTGAATCCTGATCATGGTTTTGTGTACATGCCAGTGTTTAAGAAGTAGTGCCGGCGAGTTAGTGTTGTATTTCGCTACTTGAGCGGACAAAAGAATTAGATGGCTTCTCACTTATGTGAGAAGCCGCAATAGTCAGGCTGTTTGCGAAACGAATTTCGGAGAACTCTATGCACACCTCTCCGGCCCCTGAGGCCGCCATTGATGAATGGTTGGATGAGTATCCAAGCGTAAAGGGCAATTATGGTCATACGTTGCTTGAACAAACAGATATTGACCTCGATGCGCTTGCAGGGAGCTTGCGGCCCTATTTTGAGTCGGCTCATGGAGACGCGCGCAAGCACTTTCATGATGTCATAGGTATTGATCTTCATCCAGATGCAACGGATATTCCCACCGTTGGACATGCCCTTTATCCCAGCTGTTTGCCGCCAATAGCTCGTCACGGACTCTTTGGTGAAGTGATGTGTGGAATGCTGGCCCAGCACTTCGATTTTATCGGTAAGCATAGCTGGACAGTTCCCGTGTTCCTCTTCCGACACCATTCTGATGTCGAGGCATACCTATTTGCGTTAGTGCGAAACCCAACTCGGGAACGTCAAGTATTCGGTCGCTTTGGTTCAGACTTCTTAGCGCTCGCACTTGATAACGACGGGAAGGTTGTCCGTTATCTTGTCGGGGAAGCTAAATGGCGTGCGAAACTGACTCCATCGGTCGTCAATAATTTGCTGTTTGGGCAGTGGGTTGAGGATGATGATGGGAATCGCGTGCGTGGCAATGACGGTATTTGGCGGCAGTTGAATATCGATGTTCCAATCCCACACGGGATGCGGCAGCTGCAAAAGCTTTTACATGAGCTAGATCCGGTGGGTATGGCAGAAGCTATCTTGTCGATTGATAAAGCAATCATGATCAAGAATAACGAACCGATTGAGCGGACGAACTTGGTACTCATTAGTGGTAACGGAGCCGCACGGCGTGAAGCAGGAGAACCCTTGATCGCCTGGGAAAAAGCACCGGATGAGTATAAAGCGCCACACGACCTGCAGGTTGTGGAACTCATCCTATCGAATGGTGAAGACTTAATTGGGCGAATCTACGATTCGCTGTGGGACGGGACGTAATACATGGCTGACACGAATGCTGAACGAAAAACAATGGCCGAGCAACTGGGTCGAGGTCTTGCCTCCGAAAATCGATTGACACCCGAGCAAGCAAGGGCCTTTGTTCGAGGTATGCAGAGCACTTGGGAAGTGCCAACTATTCAGTGGCAGCCATCCGAGTCCAGTGCCCAATTATCCGATGTTCAGCGCCTGCTACATGCTGGAGCTGTTCTGCGCGAAGTCGACGGTGTTGACTCATCCACTGCGAAGGATTGCTACCGGCGCGCAGCGGAAATCTTGGAGTGGTTGTCCCGAGCTTCCGACGAGTTAGCTATTGCCGTACCAGTAGAACTGCTGGCTTCGGCCGCTTATCAGCTAGCGGGTTTGCCGGCGATGGCAACCGGGCTGTTGGCGCAAGTTCAATCTCAGGAGCCAGGTACACGTTTATACGCTCGATTTTTTGCCGCAGACTTCGATGGCACTGTTGCCGAGGCACTCGCATTTTGGGAGAAAAACAGCGGACTCACCGAGCGATCTCACCCATCGCGAATGTTATCGCCAGAGGAATCCGAGGGCCTTGAATGGTACTTCACGACCGAACTGGTGAGGTGTATCGGATTGACGGCAGCTGCGCTCCGACGTGGCGATGATCAACGCGCTAGCCGTGCACTGCAGAAATTGGAAGCACTAGAACGACTTGCAACTCGAACCTTTACGAGTGATATTGCGACGTTGATCAGCCTCATGAAGGCAGTGGCGCAAGGCTATTCACAGTCAAGCATTTATATACCACTGCGCGGACTTGCGTCAATCAAACCGGCACAGTTGTTACGTTTGGAGCGATTTGGGAGGGGGCAGTTCAGTCGCGGACGAGGTATCCTATGGACTTCGCAGAAGCAGGGATTGGATCGGTTACTGCAGCAATCGTCATTTGCCTTATGTACACCGACGGGATCTGGAAAGACCTTGGTAGCCAATCTGGCCATTTTAAAGGAACTGTTGTTGGTGGACGATGATGTTCAGATGCCGCTGGCACTGTATTTGGTTCCGTCTCGTGCGCTTGCTGGAGAGGTCGAGGCAAAACTAACATATGAGCTCGGTAGTGATTTCATTGTTACTGGCCTCTACGGCGGCGCCGACTGGGGAATAACAGACTACTGGCTCCAAGCGGAACGCCCCACAGTGCTGATTGCGACAGTGGAGAAGGCCGAGGCACTTATGCGATACGTTGGACCGTTGCTCGTGGCTAGGCTTAGGCTGCTTATTGTTGATGAAGCACATCAGGTAGTCTCCGAGGATAATAGTCGCGCCCGCGCAGATTTCGCTGATCACGCTAGCCGATCGCTAAGGCTGGAGAGTTTTGTCTCACGATTATTGGCTCGGGCGCCTGATATAGCGAGGATTGCATTGACCGCGGTCGCGGGTGGAGCGGCAGCGCCGGTGGCTAAATGGATCGAGGGGGATGCGGAAGCGCAGCCGATTGGCACACGCTATAGAAGCACTCGACAACTGATTGGTGTTTTGGAGGCGACAAGCGGGCATGCTGGCAAGCTGTTGGTGGAGCTGATGAACGGTGCCCCATTGCGAGTCCGTGGTCGTCAAGAGCCCGTTTATATTCCCCTTCGCATTGCTAGAATGCCCGAGCTTCGTGCCTCAGTGCGAAACAGTATTTATCACTTCAACGAGTTGCATGTCCTCTGGACCGCGCTGCATCTAATCGACGACGGACGTAAGGTACTGATCTCGGTGACGCAGCGGCCGGAACAGACCATGCGATGGTTCAAAGAGGCCATCGACCGTCCTGAGTGGTCGGCTGCGTTGAGGTTCTCATTGCCGAATGATCCTGCCGACCGAAGGGTCTTTGATGACGCGCGTGCGGCGTGCGTTGACTACTGCGGCGAGGACTCCTATGAGTTGGCTTTGCTCGATTACGGAATCGCCAGCAGCCACGGCCAGATGCCGCAACGCTTGCGCAGGTTAATGACACAGCTAATTGAACGCAGAATATGCGCTATTACTGTCGCTACTGCAACGCTTACCGAAGGTGTCAATCTTCCCTTCGATATCATTTTTATTCTGTCTCTGCGTCGCCGTCGCTACGATCCCGAGGCAACGGGAACAGAGCGCTCGACGGTAACTCCGATGTCTACAGCCGAATTCAGAAATCTAGCGGGCCGCGCAGGTCGGCCTGGTGCGACGAAAGGGATGGAGGGAATTACCTTGATCGCATTGCCCACGGTGCCTTCAACCACGGCGGCGGCAACTTTGGCACTTCAGCGCCGTCAAATCCTGGAAATGCAGCAAGACTATGAAAATCTCCTGGAAAACTTGCGCCAGGAAGAAGGAGACGGTGGCCAGATAACGAGCCCACTTGCGCTGTTAATTTCGACCATCGCTGATCGCGCACGAGTCCTATTGGGAGTGGGCGACACTCAGTTTCTGCGTTGGCTTGAGCAAATTTCTCCAGCTGATATTAGCGACCACGCGGGTGGGGCACATAACGATCGTCTCGCCAGATTGGCGGACAGCGTGGACGAACTGGACGGTATCTTGCTCACTGCGGTGGAAGAGGTGGCAATGGTAGCGGACGACGAGCTATCACTAGCTAATGTGGAGGCTTTCTTGGCTCAATTGTGGGGGCGAACGTTTAGTCAGATCGCCGCCTCACAAGAGGCTTGGCTGGAGCATGCCTTTGTTCGGCGAGGAATGGGGTTAATTGAGAATGTCTATCCTGACCCTGCTGAACGGAAGCGTCTTTTCCAGTATGGCTTTTCGCCGTATGTCGGAAGGCGATTCACCGCCGTGGCACCAGTGATCCGTGAAGTTCTAGCGGCAGCCGTGGATTATGGAACGCAGAATGCTCAGCAGCGTCTGAACTATTTTGGTGAATTGGTAGCGATGTTGGCGAATGATCGCGGCTTTGGGATTCGCGCCAGAAACACAGTTGGTGATCAGACGTTGCTCGGCAATTGGATCGAGCCATTAGCGTGGCTAATGGATGTTCCTGGAGCGCCGTCCCCTGATCCTAGCGAGCTGCGTAACTGGCAGCGGTTTACTAGTGATAATTTTGAATTCAGGGTTGGGGCTGCAATAGGGGCGGTCGTTGCGCAAGCGTGGTCCGACGGAACCGAAGAACCATTCTTTGTGCCATCGCTGGCGACGTGGAGATCAACAACAGGTCTACCTTGGTTTGGATTTTGGGCAAAAGAACTACTGCGTTGGGGGACTTTAGATCCTTTCGTTGCGTTTGCACTTGCACAGGGTATTGAAGGGACGCGCTCCGCCGCTGCAGACCGACGGAATGAATTTGAAGCATGGCTAAACATCAATAGCGGAATCGAAGAAGCCGAGGACTTGATAGATCCCCAGAATTTCATCGCTTGGGCCGCGACACTGCAAGCTACTACCACGGCACCAGCCCCTAACCCTGCCTTTAATGTTACTTTGAACCGGGGAGTCGGAGCTTCAGCGCAATATGACGTGCTGCCGATCGTGAGATCTGGCGGCGTGCATTGGGTGGATCCGGCAGGATACTTGCTTGCAACCTCGCAGGGGCTCCGCATACGGGATGCGCATAAAGGCGATTTCTCGATTGACAGGCGTGGCGATCGATGGCGCGTTAAACGAATTTTTCATGCGAGTTAGTGCTCGTACCGTTAAGGAAGTGAATGGCAACATCGCCCAGTTTGGCTGAATGACCTGGAACGGCTTAATTATTCAAAAATAGGTATCTACAATAAACATGACCGAAAAACTGATTGATAATTCCTTTTTCGTTAAAAACACCCAACTCTTTTCTTGGCTATCGATCGACTATGCGATGATGCTGAGTGAGCTTCCAGCATGGGATAAACCTGACACTTGGCACAAGATGTCCTCAGTTGGTCGAAGTTACGCCACTGGACTATCGGAGAGGGCGCAGTTTTTGTGTGGATTTATGCCAGCCTTATACAGGCTAGGTAGTCAGCCAGGCGAACTTAGGTTGCACGTCGAGCCGTTGCACGACCTCTCCCCAGAGGAACTTACCCAAAGCCTACAGAAAATTGCAACTCGCTTTAACATCCCAGTGGAGAAGATTGGGGAGGGAGGGTTGACATTTATCTCGCGTCCACTGTTGGAAGCTCTTCATCCGGGAGCAGATTTTTTCGGAAGGGTTACCGCACCTTTTGACGCTGATCAGCAAATATTTTTGTACGATCCGTTGACCGGATTCATTCTTTTAGATAATCCTGACCGCATGAATAATTGCTGGCTCGGCGGATCAGTAGAGTTTGTCAACTGGATTAAAAATCGCAATGCTCCTCGAGAAAAACTTATCTTCCAAAACCAGTGCGATCTGCTGAATGTTGGCGTTCCAGTATGGGAAAGAGTGCTGCAACCGCGCGAGCAACCTTTGTACACCAGAGATGTGGCAGGCATTCCAACTGTCACAGTTCAATCACAAGTCGAGCTCGACAAGTTGATCTCCCTTATAGAGAATGCTTGCGCAATTGCTCCGTTCAAGGTGACACCTGTCTATCGTGGTCAAACGTCTGAGCGACTGTTGCCTGATCGAAAATTTTTAGTTGAGGCAGGAATCACCCCATATTCCAACATAAGGGACCATAGCCTGTTGCCGTCAATATACCGTAACTTTGAACAGCATTACGTTAAACCAGAGAGTTACTCGAATTTCATAGGTGACCTCGTTCGCTGGCACTTCTATGAACGCGTGGTCTTTGAAAAGGAGACTCGATATGTACCACCGCTAAAAGGCACTGCTAAGAGCGAAGTTTCGTTCCTCGCACCAGACTCGCGTGATCCGCGCTGTCTAGAGAATGAGATGAGGACCGTTACAGAACATTATGACGCGCAAGGGAATTTTCTAGGAACGGTCGAAAAGGGACATCGGTTGGTTCATGAGGACTCACGGCGCAACCTTATATTGCAACACTATGGTGCGCCAACCCCTGTGGTGGATGTAACATCCGACCATCGTGTAGCAGAGTTTTTCGCGTTTACCAAGCTACAAATAGGTGACGACGGAGGTATGACGTGCGAGGCTGTAACTGACCTCCGCACTTCCGTGCTTTACGTGCTATTCGTCCCCGAAGGTATGGCGCCTTTGTATCGATCGGAAAACCTGCTACCGCAGGAGGAAGCGCTGAGGCCGTCCCGGCAGGCTTGCCTGACCTTAGGTGGCTCGGGTGCTCTTTATCGAAACTACGCCAGTCGCTTCATTGGATTGAAGATTAAGTTTGACGGTGGATTTGTACCAGGCGATTTGCCTTCACCATCGCACCTTTTTCCAAGCCAGGTTGAGGACCCGATGTTGGAGAAGCTTCTGATCGCTGAAAAGGTGTTTGGTAAAAAAGATGGTTCTCGTCCAGTTTATTGGCTTCAGGCGTAGCTGTTACTTGAAGGCGAAATTTGCGAACATTTTTGTGAACATGTCAGCTGAGTTTAGCTTAGCTTAGCTTAGCTTAGCTTAGCTTAGCTTAGCGCATCTACTTCTCGCAGTTCTTGCGAAAACCAGACGCTGAGCGGGTTTGAAGCCCCGGGAAAGCAAGTTCGAAAGTTGCAATCGATGCTGGAACTCATTGGAAAGCGTATGATAATGAGATGCTGAGGTGGTCCCCAGGACCTGACTTTTTAATGAAGGCATTTTTACGGTATTAAACATTTGTGGCATACAAAATCTTTGAAAATCAATCCATTGGCGATCTCATTGATAATCGAGTGGGAGTGATTTTTTTAGAGAAATTTTCCTGTTGGAATAACTGAGTATGCTAGAGCCGTTTTTTACAGAGTTTTCTTATGGTATTCATTCTGGATTCGATTTCCTAATCACTTAAGCGAGTGTAGATGGCAGGAAACGATATCAATTCCCCTGTGAGTGGCGTCGTTGTCAAAACGTACTTGCTGGCCATCGAAGGCCGCGCATCAACCTAGTGATGACGACCGTAAGCGACTTCGGTGTACGTCTGGAGAGCAAAAAAAGTCAGTTAAAGCAGCATGGTCGTCAACAGGGTAGGGCGCCTGTACGTCGCCGGCTCGGGCGAAGAAAATACATTGATTGCCCAGGCGGTAGGGGATGTAACGGTGACTGTCGGCGATATCGCCGACGCTGGCGTGAATGGCCAAACTGGCTTGATTGACAAACCAGTTAAGGTATATGGGGCGCGCACCCATCGCGCCTGGATACGCAGTAGAGGTATTGCACCACGCTTGCCTGCTACTGCATCGAGTCGCGCCAGCAGCTGGAAAAATGGCGCTGAGTAGTCGAATGCGCACTCGGTAGACTCCGCCTTTTCCGTCGGCTGCGTATCCGCTCTGAACGTCGTGCCGATATTCACCAGGCATTCCTGTCACTTGCCAGCATATCCATCTTCTGGCGATATGTTCAGAGGTTTTGTTAGGCACCCTAAAGCACGAGCTTTGCCAGTGCGCTGGCGGCAACGTCGCCTCGCAGATGGCCATAGTATTTTTCGATCATTGCCACTGAGGTGCCGCTAATTTGTGCGACGGTCAGCAGATCCAAGCCGCCGTGAACCAAATCGGTGATTGCCGCGTGGCGGAGGGAGTAGGCGACGGTGTTTGATGGTAGTCCTGCGTCTTTGGCTGCGGTCTTGAGCGGATGTTTCCAGGAGTCTTTATTCCATGCGCTTCCGTCAGCACGGGCAAGGAGTGGTGCGGTGCTTGGTCGATCCTGTGTACACTCCCTAAGAAATTGGGAAATTTCTGGCGGAATTTTGAATTTCCTGGCTGCCCCGCTCTTGTCTATACCGATTTTCAATATTTCGAATTTGGTGTCGAAATCAGCAACGAGCAGGGCGGCAAGTGCGCCTGGTCTTAGTGGCAGCATTGACAAGCCTTTGATGAACTGCGCCAAGTCTACCGGTGCCACGCGAATCAATTCTTTTCGTTGATTGCGGTCTAGATAGAGTTCACGCCGTTTGGTGACGTTCTTGAAGGCCGCCAGCGGGATGCGCCAGGCGAAGTCGCTGGTCACCTTCCCATCAGAAAGTGCTTGATTGAGTGCTGCGCGTATGGCCGCTATGTCTCGATTGACGGTATCTTTGGATCGTGCGCGGGTGATTGCCGACTTGCCGACCTTAACTGGCGCGGCTACCATGCGATTTCGAAAGGAGTGGATATGTTCCCGCGTGAGCTTTGTTAGTTCAATCCGGTGAACCGGGTCAATGGCGACCCAGCGACGATATCGTGCGTCAAGATCGTCGGCGGCCTTGCTACCCTTCAGTTCTCTAATTTTTGTTGTGTACGCATTGCAGGCGTCCATCACTGTGCTACTCTCAGTTGATCCCCCTTGATGAAGGTGAGTAATCCATTTTTTAGCTGCATCGACAGCCCTGTCAAAACGTTCGAATGCCGGAAATTGCTCAAGCGAACCTAATGATTGTTGCAGTTGTTTGCGGTTTTCTGAACGGTACCGGATCATCCAAGTGCCAGTTGTGCCGCTCGTCATCTTGCGAAAGCCGACGAACAATCCCTGGCTGATCCGTTGCCAATACGGATCGCGTCGGGCAGTTAACTTGCCGCGTGCAGTGACGGTATCGATTCTGTCGCCCATGCTACTATCCTGCGAATGCCTACACGGGAAAAGGATAGGGAAAGATGCTCCATGCCGCTGGCAGGAGTATGAAAAAAGTATGAAAAACTATAGCGCATTTTGACGGATCTCGCCGGACGAAAATCAAACTTTTCCCTATGAACGGGTGGTCCGCTGATGTCCAGTAATGTCCGCTAATTCGACATTCACACTGCAGGGGTCGCAAGTTCGAAACTTGCACTTCCCACCAAAATTTTCGTTTGTATTCAATGATTTAGGATGTTACATCTTGTCTGAATACGAGCTTGGGGCAAACTTGGGGCAATGGGATTTCTAATCCACTGCCCAGCCTCAACGATACGGCCGCTTTCTGCGGCCGTTTTCACATCAAGCTGGCTTAGTACGCCTGACAATCCTCTTCCTTGCTTTCAAAGCAACAACTTCATACACTAAGAACGTCTAACAAAACCGCTGAATGTATCTCCAGCAGATGAGTATGCAGGCAAGCGAGAGAAGCGCCTGGCGGATATCGGCACGGCGCTCGTAGCGGACGCGTAATCGGCGGAAGCGGTGCAATCAGCCCAGTGTGCGCTCAACCACCCAGCGCCATTTACCCAGGCGTTCGCGCGACTCGACGTGATTGCACAACAACGCTTTACTCGCGCCCCTGCCTCACACACATAAGCGATAGCAAACGATTCGTATGGCTGCAGGCTGAGGTGGTCGGTCCAGCTGTCACGCTGGGCATAGTTGCTGATCAAGCCTTGCCCGGCAATGCCGTGCAGCGTTGCCGGCAGATCCAGTTCGACGTGTTCGCTGGAGAAGTTGTTGACGACAACCAGCTGTTGGCTTCCCAAGCTGCGCCGGTAGGCGAATACCTGCGGGTGCTGCTCCAGCAACGGCAGGTAATTTCCGTAAACCATGACGTCCCAGTGCTTGCGCAGTTCGATCAGCTTCTGGTAGTGGAAGAAGACCGAATCGGGTTGTTCCAGTGCGGCCGCGACGTTGATCTCCGGGTAGTTGGGATTCAGCTTGAGCCATGGCGTGCCAGTACTGAAGCCGGCGTTGTGTGTGCTGTTCCACTGCATTGGGGTGCGTGCATTGTCCCGCCCGTTGGCGTGGATGCCGGCCATCATCGTCTCCGGTGGTACACCGGCGGCCGTGCGTTCGTGGTAGAGGTTGAGCGATTCGATGTCGCGATAGTCGTCAATGGAATCGAAACGTACATTCGTCATGCCTATTTCCTCGCCTTGATAGACGTAGGGGGTACCCTTGAGAAAATGTAGCGCGGTGGCCAGCATCTTGGCCGACTCGACCCGGTAACGGCCGGGGTCGCCGTATTTGGATACGGCGCGCGGCAGGTCGTGATTATTCCAGAACAGCGAATTCCAGCCGGCATCGGCTAGCTCGGTCTGCCACTTACCGATGATCTGCTTGAATTCGATCAGATCGAACGGCCGCGGCTTCCATTTCCCCTCCTTGGTATCGTGGGTCATTGTGATGTGCTCAAACTGGAAGACCATCGACAGCTCCTGACGCGCCGGGTCGGAATACAGCTTGGCTGTCTCCGGGGTGGCGCTCCAAGTCTCGCCCACCGACAATACATCGCGTGCGGCCAAGGTCGCTTGGTGCATTTGCTGCAGTAGCGGGTGCAGTCGTGTGCCGTTGGCGATGATCTGCTGGTCGACCTGTTTGCCGATGAGATCGATCACATCCATGCGGAAGCCGCCGATGCCCTTGTCCAACCACCAGTTCATCATGCGATACACCTCTGCCTGCACCTGGGGATTTTCCCAGTTCAGGTCCGGCTGTCGTTTCGAGAACAGATGGAAGTAATATTCACCGCTGGCGGAATCGTACTCCCATGCACTCCCGCCAAAATACGAACGTTGCTGGTCGGGCGGGGAGCCATCGGCGCCTGCATTGCGCCAGATGTAGTAGTCACGGTAGGGGCTATCCCTGGATTTCTTCGCCTCGACGAACCAGGCATGTTCGTCAGAGGTGTGGTTGACCACAAGATCCATCAAAATACGGATGTCGCGCCTGGCCGCTTCTGCGATCAACTGCTCCATCTCGGCCAATGTGCCGAATTCGGCGGCGATATCCTGATAGTCGGAGATGTCATAGCCGTTATCGTCCATCGGCGACCGGTACACTGGCGACAGCCAGATCAGGTTGATTCCCAGATGTTGCAGGTAGTCCAGTCTGCCAATGATGCCGGCCAGATCACCGACCCCATCGTGATTGCTGTCTTGAAAACTACGTGGGTAGATCTGATACACGACGGCGTTATGCCACCATTTCTTATCCAACATGATTATCTTTCTCGCTTATTGATTGACGGCACTGTCTTGCAACGTGCCAAGGGATCGCCAGGGGTAGGGCAGATCCGATTTCGTCGTTGGATCAGGCAGCTATGAGATCGTACACCTGGCGTCTGTCAGGACACTCAGGCTACCAACACGATCCACCGGTTTTTCCTCTTTCAAGAACTGTGGATCAGAAGAGTCTAAGCTACCGATAGCAACTCATGGCGATTCAGTGTTGATGTAACAACACCGTCACATTTGAATGCCACTATGCACCATTTCAGAATGGTGCAGCTACCTTGCCGACTCGATCCGTCATCCTGCCATGCCCCATGCAGCACTGCTGCTGGCTTGACGACGCTCGCGGCAATGCGCGGTGGCGGGATCGACAGGGGTGCGTATGTACGTCGGCGGCTTGAGCTGCAACGGGCTGGCGCTCTTCTGGGTACTGAGTGGGTTTATCGGATTAACAGGGGACGCCCATGGCGCTCCTTCCGATTTGCCGCCTACAGGTGCAGCACGTGTCAACCCCGTTTCTGATGCGGCTATTTCTCTCCTTGCTTTCAGTATCCCGGCGCAGCCGCTCAATGCGGCGCTGAACCAATATGCGGACATCACCGGACAGCCTGCATTGTTTTCCAGTGATATTGCGCATGCCCGTACCTCCACGGCGGTATACGGCCACTATTCGGCCGAAGCGGCATTGCGCATCCTGCTCGAAGGTACCGGACTGGTTGCTGACAGGCGCAGTTCTGGCCTGGGCCAGACCTTCATTCTGAAAGAGGCCGCCGTGGCATCCGCAGCACCGGCATCCACCTTGCCGCGCAATGGCATGGCGGAGCTGTTCAGCGAGGATGGCTATGCCGGACTGGTTCAGATGCGTATCTGGCAGGCGCTGTGCTCGGATGCGCGTACCCGGCCGGGCAACTACACGTCCTTGCTGAGGTTTTACCTGGAAACGGATGGCCGCATCGGCGGCGTCCGCCTGCTCGGCAGCAGTGGCGATCCCCGTCGCGATGCCGCATTGCTGCACACACTGCGCGGTGTGCACATCGGCAGTGTTCCGCCAGCGGCAATCGCGCGGCAGCCTCTGACCATGATGGTTGCGCCCAGCGCCCCCGGCGTGGGACCGCAGTGCGGCCAGCAGCAGGGGGAGGGCTAGCCATGTCCGAAGGCACGCAGCTTTTCCTGCTGAACTACCTGGGCAAGCACTACGCCACCATCAAGCAGCGCCTGACGCGCAAGCTGGGCAATGCTGAAGATGCCGGCGATGCGCTGCACGACACCTGGCTGCGCCTCAAGGGCGGCGAAGACCTTGGGCCCGTCCAGAACCCCGGTGCCTACCTGTCCCGGATGGCGGTCAATATCGCGGTGGACGTGCAGCGCCGGCACAGCCGCCTGCTGTCCGGCGATAATATCGATGCATTGCTGGAGGAACTGGTGGACCCGGCCCCCGGTCCGGCGCGCACGGCCGAGATACGCTCGGACCTGGATGCCCTGTTGCAGCTGCTCGACCGCATGCCCAAGCGCCGCCGGGCCGTCGCGCTGCTCGTGCATGCGGAAGGCGTGACGCAAAAAGAGGCGGCCCAGCGGCTGGGCGTGTCGTTGCGGACGGTCGAATACGAATTGAAGCGCGTCCATGAGCGCCTGGACACCTATCTGGCGGCGGAGCATAAATAATGCGGGTTTTCCGGGGCGCCATTCGTCATCAAGTATGAGAGAGCAAAAAACATATGCATGCAGCACGCAGCAGCCCGCAGGTTTCCTGCCTTGCGGCCCGGCTTGGCCGCTGGACCTGACACGATGAAGACGCCGCCGCCCAAGGACAGCCGCGCCGCTTCGTCCGCCGAGCTGGAAGCCCAGGCGTGGAACTGGTTGCGCCTGCTCACCTCGGGAGACGCGCGCGAAGTGGATGCGCAACGGTTCCGGCGCTGGGTCAAGTCCAGTCCCTCGCACCAGGCCGCGTACAACGACGTGAAGCGGCGCTGGGATGCGCTTGAGGCCCCGGCCCGCGAGTTGCTGCGCGCCAGGCCGGAAGCCGTGCCGGCGCGCGCGCGCCGTCCCTTGCTTGCGCCCGGCGGACGGCGGGCTTTTCTCGGCGCTGCCATCGGCGCGGCGGCCGTCGCCGGCGTGGCCGTGGTCCATCCGCCCCTGGGCTTGTGGCCGGGGCCGGACGAGTGGGCTGCAGACGAGCGCACCGCCCCTGGCGAACAGCGCACGCTGGCCCTGTCCCAGGGTGTCGACGTCATCCTCAATACGCGTACCAGCATACGCCGCCAGACCGATGGCGGCAGGCTGGTCGGCCTGGATCTGCTCACGGGCGAAGCGTCCATCGATCTGAGGGCTGCAGGGCCGGCCTTTGCCGTCGTGGCCGGCGTTGGCCGCAGCCTGCTCGAATCCGGACGGGTCGAAGTGCGCCACCTCGATGGCAAGGTTTGCGTCACCTGTATCGAAGGCGCCGTCCGCGTGGAGCATCCGGCCGGCGCGCGTCAGCTGCATGCGCGCCAGCAATTGGTTTATGGCGCCAGTTCGCTGGGCGACATCGCCGGCATCGACCCGAAAACAGTGTCGGCCTGGCGCCAGGGGATGCTGGTGTTTGACCAGGCCCCTCTGACCGACGTGCTCGACGAAATCAATCGTTACCGCGCCGGCCGCGTGGTGCTGATGAACGATGCCGTGCGTAACAAGCCCGTCAGCGGGCGTTTCTTCACGGCCTCGCTGGACCTGGCGCTGTGGCAGTTGCAGGAATCGTTTCAGCTGCAGGCACGGTCGCTGCCGGCGGGATTGCTGCTCTTGAGCTGAACGGCTCGCTCCATCGTCTTGCACGGCAAGTCCCGGCACGTTGGCGCGCGCGTCCGCCCGGCGCTGTGCGCCGTATTTCGGGCTGTGCGCAGAGCTTACAAAAATAGTTTCAAAAAAGTTTGCGGTATTTGCGTGGTGCGGTTCGTCACCCTTGCATAGGGGCTCTTCCTGTCGCCGGCGCTACTCGGCTGCGATGGGGAAGGCCTTCATGAATGTGGCTGGCCGGGGCGAGACGGGCAGCCGGACGGCATCGACTCAATGACCAGGCGGATACTTACATGAACACACGCGGGCGCAGTGGCAGGGAAAATCAAACGATACGCAAACAGGATCGGGTATTCAGGCTGGCGCCGCTGGCGCGGGCCATCGCGCTGACGCTGGCCGCCGGCGCGGTGACGGTGCCGGCCCATGCGCAGCGCGCGTTCAGTCCGGCATGGTTTGCCGACAAGGGCACGGTCCGGGACACGGCATCGCAAACGGGCCGGCTGCCCAATGGCTTGCCCGCATCCAACCTGACGAGCCCGCTTGGACAGCAGCAGAAGGCCAACGAGCAACTGCAGCGCTCCATCAGCAACCTGAATCTGGCCGCGCGCGGCATCGCGGCGCAGCAGTCGGCCCAGGCTGCCGCCCGCCTGGCGGCAGCGAACGGGGCATCCATTCCCGACGGCATGACCGTGGGTGGCTTGAAAATCGACACCAATTCGCTGAGCGCAGGCTGGCACAACGCCAATGCCCCTGTGCTTACCCAGGTCGACGGCCGCAGCAACGTCGTCATCGAACAGACGGCCGACAAGGCTATCCTGAACTGGGAGACGTTCAATGTCGGTCGCAACACGACGGTCGAATTCAGGCAGCAAAAGGAGTGGGCCGTTCTCAACCGCGTCAATGACCCGAACGCGCGGCCCTCGCAAATCCAGGGCCAGATCAAGGCCGATGGCACGGTACTCATTGTCAACCGCAACGGCATCGTCTTTAATGGCAGCAGCCAGGTCAATACGCGCAACCTCGTCGCTGCCGCCGCCCAGATCGACGACGGCCAGTTCAAGACCAGCGGCATCTACACGGCCAATGCCAGCCAGCCCAGCTTTACCAATGCCCAGGGCAAGGTAGAGATACAGGCCGGTGCGCGGATCGCCACGCTGGCCCCGAAGACTTCCACCGAAGGGGGCGGCTATGTCTTGTTGCTCGGCAAGGAGGTGCACAACGGGGGAGACATCGCCACGCAGAAAGGCCAGACTGCGCTTGCGGCCGGCGACAACTTCATCATCAAGAAGGGTGTCGGCACCGATGGCAACCAGGCGTCGACCACGCGCGGCAACGAGATCACTCCGCAGTTCAGTACCGACAGCCTGTCGGGCAAGGTCAGCAACACCGGCCTGATCCAGGCTCGCGAGGGCGACGTTACCATGGTTGGGCGTGACGTCCAGCAAAACGGCATCGTCCTTGCCACCACCAGCGTCACCACGCGCGGCACCGTGCACCTCAACGCCATCGGCGCGGACGGCAAGGTCGCCCTCGGCCAGGGTGCAGCCACTGCCGTGGTGATCGAGGACGACGGCAAGAGGGCCCTGGACAGCCAGCGCGACAGCCTGCGAGGACCGGCAATCAGCACTCCCGAGAACATCGTGGCCATCACTGATCGCCGCGACCAGTCCCGCATCGAGATCAGCAGCAGCGGCACGGCCGACTTCCAGAGCGACTCCCTGACCTTGGCCACCGGCGGTCAGATCGTCATCGATGCAGCCCAGCGCAGCCTGGTGCGTGAGCGCGCGCGGATCGACGTTTCCGGCGCCGTGGGCGTGAACCTGGCCATGGAATCGAACAACGTCAAGGTCAACGTCCAGGGCAATGAACAGCGCGATGCGCCGGTCAACCGGGATGGCAAGACCCTCAACAGCAACGACATGTGGATCGACCGCCGCAGCCTGGTGTTCGTACCCAAGGGCACGAACGGCTACGCCACCGAGCGCTGGTACACGGCGGGCGGCCTGCTGGAGGTGGGCGGCTATCTTGGCACCGCGGGCCACACCGTGGGCGAATGGATGGCGCAGGGCGGCACGGTGAGCTTCGGCGGCAACGATGTGGTCACGCAGGCCGGCTCCAGCATCAACCTCTCGGGCGGCACGGTCAATGTGCAGAGCGGTTTCATCAATCAGACTTGGCTCAAAGGGGCCGATGGGCGGCTGTACGAAGTGAACAAGGCCCCGGGCGACCAGCGCTACACGGGCGTCTACAAGGGCTACGAAGACAAGCACGAACGCTGGGGCGAGAAGGCGACCGGCTATTACTACAACCCGCTGATCGGACAGCAGCGCAGGCTGGAAAGCGGTTACACGGTGGGCCGCGATGCGGGCGTGCTGGTGGTCAGGACGAAGAACGCGGTGCTCGAGGGCGACATCGCGGGGGACACCTTCCGGGGAAGCGGCCAGACGCAGGCGGCGCAGGCCGGACTCGACGGGTATGACCAGTCGCAGATGGCGGTGGCGCGCGGCGGGCAGTTGGTGGTCGGCACCTACGGCACCCTCTACGACAAGAATACCGGCCTGATGCACCGCCGGCTCGACACCGCTGGCGTGAAGAACGTGGTCCTGAGCGACACGGCCGAACGCATCGCAGCCGGGCTCGACCTCACGGCGACGTTGCCAGCCGCGCGCCAGGACACGTTGACCCTCGACACCACGTTGCTCAACGGCTTCTCGCTGGGTGCAGTACGTATTGCGGCCGAGAACTCGATCACGGTGGACTCGGCGCTGACGCTGGGCAATGGCGGCGACATCGCGCTCTACGGCCCGAAAGTCGGTGTGAACGCGGACCTCACGACGCACGGCGGCAGCATCCGCCTGGGCGACACGCTCGCGCAAGCCAGCACCAACCGCCTCGATGACACCACGCAGACCACCACGCCCGAAGGCGTGCGCGCGGGCGTGGCGGTGGCCCGGGGCGTGGCACTGGACACGCGCGGCCTGTGGAGCAACCTGTGGCTCGATCCTGCCGATACCGGCAACATGGCGTGGCGCAACGGCGGCAGCGTATCGATCCGCAGCAGCGCAGACGTGCTGCTGGCCCAGGGTAGCGTCATCGACGTGTCCTCGGGTGCGGCCTTGCTGGCCAACGGTACCTCGCAGCGAGGCGGCAAGGGCGGCGACGTCCGGCTGCAGGCGAATGCGCAGACCGGCGGTGGCGAGGGCGTGCTGGCGACCGATGGCGTGCTGCGCGGCTGGGGCACCTCGGGTGGCGGCACGCTGAGCTTGCAGACCGGGCGCATGCTCGTCACGGACGGTCGAGGGGGGGCAGACACTTCGGCCGAGCCAGGCACATTACTCCTCTCAGGCAACTTCTTCGACAAGGGCTTCAGCCGCTATGCACTCATCGGCGACCGCGGCATCACGGTGACCGACGGCACGCAGGTCGAGGTGACGATGCCGGTGCTGCGCGTAACGCCCGAAGCCAGGAATGTCGCGAGCACCGCCGTTTTGGGCAAAGCACTGCAGGCCTGGACGCCGCTGCTCTACACCGAGGATGCCGCCAAGGGCGTGCTCACGCAGCGTGCCGGTGCGAGCCTGAGCCTGCAAGCGGGCACGGTGCAGACCCTGGCAGCCGACCTGCCGACGGTGGCTGCAGTCATTGGTCGGGATGCGCAGATCACGGTCGATCCCGGCCAGGCCATCGACGTGCGCAGTGTCGGCCAGCTCACGCTGCAAGGCCGGCTGCTGGCGCACGGCGGCAGTATTTCGTTGAAGAACCTCGACCTCACGCGCATGGAGCAGGAGCATGCCGTGGATGGGGCGCACAGCCGCTCGATCTGGCTCGGCGAGCAGGCGGTGATCGACGTGTCCGCCACGCCCGCGACCGCGCTCGATGCGCACGGCCGGCGTTACGGCATCGTGCGCGACGGTGGCAGCATCGTGATCGGCGGCGAGATCAAGGAAAGCGACGGTTCGGCCACGGCCGCCAACGGCTTCATCGTCGTGCGCGAGGGTGCCGTGCTCGATGCCTCGGGTACCGCCGCCGTGCTCGACATGGGCGCTGCCGGCCCGGTCGCGGTGGCGAGCCGCGGCGGGCATATCGCGCTGGCCTCGAACAACGGCTTCTACCTGGACGGCGAACTGCTGGCCCGCTCGGGCGGCGCGGGCGCCGCCGGCGGCACGCTGCAAGTCGCGCTGGAATCGCCCGAAGTGCGCACGAGTTCCGGCCCGGCGCAGTACACGCTGGCCGAGAACGCGGTGCGCAACTACCGCGACCTGGTGATCGGTGGGCTGCAGGGGCCGTCGGACCTGCCGGCCGGACTGGCCCCCGGCGCGGCCGATGCGGCGCTGGTCTATGGCCACGGCCGGCTGGGCGTCGACACCGTCACACGGGGCGGCTTCGACAACCTCGCGCTGCTCAGCGCGGGCGGCATCAGCCTGGAAGACAACGCCAGCCTGCGGCTCGGCCAGAGCTTGTCGACCTACGGCGCGCTGATGCTGGCCGACAACGCGCGCAACGACGCGCACATTACGCTGGAAGCACCCTACGTGCGGCTGGCCGGCATCACGCAGAGCTTGGGGGGGGACGTGACCCGAGGTCGCTTCGGCGTCATCGGCGCCGGCGACTGGCTACCCTCCGAGGCGCATCTGGTGGTGCATGCCGGCCTCATCGACGTGCGCTCGTCGGTTCGAATGTCCGGTGTCAACGGCGATATACCGATATCGTCCGACAGCGACACGCCGGAGAACCCGGGCAGCATCAGGGTGGAGCGGCGCGGCTTCGGCCAGACCACGCTGCAAAGCGACGGCGACTTGCGTTTTCTGTCCGACGTGCCGGCCTTGACCAACGGCGTGCCGACGACCAGCCTGGCCACCCCAGGCGACCTCACACTGCGGGCTGCGCAAATCTACCCGGCCATCGGCGTCTCGGCCTCGATCCAGGCGGGTGTGTTGCCCGACGGCACTTATGCACCGGATCGCGTGCTGCGCATCGAAGGCAAGGGGCAATCCGCGCCGGCGGTGCCTTATGCGGCTTTTGGCGGCCTGACGCTCGGCGCCGCGACCATCGAGCAGGGCGGCGTGCTGCGCGTGCCGCTGGGCAGCCTGCGCATCGGCGACGCAAACACCACGCGGGTCGACTTCCTGCCTGGGAGCCTGACCTCGGTCAGTGGCAACGGCCTGCTGATGCCTTATGGCGGCACGGTTGACGGCATCAACTACCTCTACGACGGCACGAAGGTGGAGTTGATCGGCGTGGGCGGCGCAGATTCGCGCGGACAGGCGCTGACGGTCGGCCTCACGCTGGGCGGAGCGAGCGTCAATGTGCAGCCTGGCGCGGTACTGGACCTCTCGGGCGGCGGCGAACTCAAGGGCTTTGGCTTTATCGGTGGCCGCGGCGGCTCGACCGATGCGCGCTACCACCCGCTGGTGCGCACTGCGGCCGATGGCAGCTTCAGCCTGCCCGGTCTCGCGGGCAACCCGGTGTATGCCGTCGTGCCCGGCGTGCAAGCCCCGGTCGCCCCGGCGGGCGGCGAACGGGGCGCGGTCGACCCGCTGATCGGCCAGCAGATCACGCTGGGTGCCGGCGTGCCGGGCTTGCCTGCGGGCACCTACACGCTGATGCCTTCCACTTATGCCCTGATGCCTGGTGCCTTCCGCGTCGAGCTCAACGACAGCGCCGGGCAGGGCGCGGCGCAGCCCGGCAGCGCGATGCGCAACGGCTCGTGGTCGGCCGCCGCGCGGCTCGGCATCGCCAATACCGCCATCGGCGATACGCTGTTCCGCCAAGCGATCCTTACACCGGCCGAGGTGCTGCGTACCTACTCGCAGTACAACGAGACCTCGTTCAACCAGTTCATCGTCAGCGACGCCGCGCGCATCGGCGTGCCGCGCGCGATGGCACCCGCGGACGCGCGCACGCTGCTGCTGGCCCTCATGCCGAACACTGGCGCCGACGCCGGCGCCGACGCTTTCCATTTCGAGGGTATCGGCCGCTTCGACGCGGCCAAGGGCGGCTACGGCGGCGCGGTGGCTGTTTTTGCGGGATATGGGGGGCCTGAAAGCCAGATCGAGGTCGTGCGCGGCGGTGCGAAGGCTACCGCCGGCTTCGAGGGCGTGACGCTGAACGCTGATGCGCTCAATGCAATGGGCGCATCGCGGCTCATGCTAGGCGGTCTGCAGTATGTGGAATACGGCTCGGGCGGCAACATTGTGAGGTTCAACCCAGGGACGAACGGACTCACCTTGCGTCAGGGCGCGGTGCTGTCGGCTCCCGAGGTGTTTCTGCTGGCCGATGCCACCAACACCGATAACGCGAGCCACCTCGTGATCGAGCAGGGCGCGGGTGTCAACACACTGGGCAAGGGCCGCGCGGCCTATGACTCGGCCGATGGATTTTTCTACGCGGGTACGGCCGGCAATCTGGTGGCCGTGTCCAACGGCGTGCTCAGCATGCTGCCGGGCCTGCCGAGCGTGGACTTGCTGGGGAACCGCAGCCTGCAGATCGGCACATGCACCGCCTCGCCCTGCGCGGGCCAGACCGAGCTGTATTCCCAGGGCACCATCGCGCTGTCCACGCCCGACCGTTTCGTACTCGACGACACGGTGCGCTACGGCACGCGCAACCTCACGCTGGCGGTGCAGGGCATCAACGTCGGCGACAGCGTGGCGCTGGCTGACGCGGCCGCGCGCAACACGCTACCGTCCGGCCTGGTGTTGAACCAGAGCTTGCTCGACCGCCTGCTGCGCGGCGACACGCGGTACGGCGCCCCGGCGCTCGAGACGTTGCAGCTCAACGCCAGCGGCGGCCTGCGATTCTTCGGCAGCGCCTCGCTCGACACCATCGACCCGGCCACCGGCAAATCCACGCTCGCGCGCCTGGTGCTGGGTACGCCCGCCATCTACGGCGCGGGTGCGGCCGGCGATGTGGCGACCATCCGCACCGGCCACCTGATCTGGACCGGATCGACCGTGGCGCCCGGCGCCGTAGTCACGGGCGGCGCCGGCACCGGCAGCGGCACGCTGGCCATCGAGGCCGGGACCATCGAATTTGGCTATGGCCCAGGCACGCAAGCCGCGGGCACCAGCGATGACGCGCGTCTGGCGCTGGGCTTCGCTGACGTGCGGCTCAAGGCCGGCGAGCGGATCACCGCCAACAACAAGGGCAGCCTCTCGGTCTACCAGTCGCAAGGCGCGTATGAAGCCGGCAAGGGTTATGCCTACAGCGGCGGCAACCTCGGCATCGACGCGCCGCTGGTGACAGGCGCGGCGGGCTCGGTCAACCGCATCACCGCGGGCGGCGACCTGCGCGTGAGCGCTTCCGTGCCTTTGACTACACCGGTCGCCGATGCCGCACTCGGCGCGGAACTGCGCCTTGCGGGCCGCGACGTGATCATCGACACCATGCTGGCACTGCCCACTGGCAAGCTTGTGGTGACCGCCGACAAGGACCTCACGCTGACCGGGCGCGCGCAGCTCGACCTGGCCGGCCGCAAGATCGATTTCAACGACGTGTCCAAGTACAGCTGGGGCGGCGACGTCACGCTCGAAAGCCTGGCCGGCAATGTGCGCCAGGCCGCGGGCTCGGTGATCGACCTGTCGGCGCGGAACAACCGCGCCGGCACGCTCAAGGCCCTGGCGCTGGGTGACCAGGCCGGCGTGGTCGACCTGCAGGGCGCGATCCGCGGCGGCAGCACGGGGCGCTACGACGCGGGTGGCACGCTCGTGCCCTATCAGGCTGGCGGCGTGGAAGTGCGCGCACAGCATCTCGGTGATGGCGCAGCGCCCGACAGCCAGTTCGCATCTCTCAACCAGAGGCTCAACGAAGGCGGCGTGTCCGGCACGCGCACCTTCCAGCTCAAGCAGGGCGACCTTGCCATCGGCGACGGCTTGAAGGCCGGTGAGGTCAACGTGTCGGTCGACAACGGCAGCCTGACGGTCAACGGCACCGTCGACGCCAGCGGCGAGCGCGCGGGCCGCATCTACCTCGCGGCGAAGAACGCCCTGACGGTGGCGGGCTCGGCCGTGCTCGATGCGCACGGCACGCTGCTGCGCGTGGATAGCTACGGCAAAATCATCGATTCGCCCAACCGCGCGATCGTCGACCTGAGTACGCAGGGCGGCGTGCTGACGCTGGCCGACGGCGCACGCGTCGACCTGCGCCACGGCACAGCCGCGACCCTGGGCACGCAGCCGGGGCAGAACGACGGCCGCGCACGCGGCACGTTCGAACTCTCGGCGCCGCGCATCGGCACCAACGGCTTGCCGGGTATCAACGGGGCAGGCAATGCGGCGGTCTACGGCGACATCGCCATTGACGCGCGCGGTGCGCTCGACATCCGCGGCGCTCGCTCCATCGCGGTCAACGCCATGCAACGCTACGACGACGCCCCGCTGGTCAGCACGCCGGCTGCCAGCGGACGACCTTACCAGGAGATCACCCAGACCTGGCTGAAGGACAAGCACGACGACAACAACGATTTCATCGATGCCGCACTGGCGCGCGCCAGCCTCATGACCGGCAAGCTTGCCGGCCTGCGCAACCCGGCCTATGCCGACGCCTTCCATCTGCGTCCCGGCATCGAGATCGCAAGCAATGCGCTGATCAACCCGGGTGGCGACATCGTCGTGTCGGGCGACCTGGACCTGTCAGGCTACCGCTACGCCAGCGTCAACCCGCACACGCCAAAGACCGGCGTCTATGGCTCGGGCGAAGTCGGCACCTTGCGCATTCGCGCAGCCGGAAACCTCGATATCTATGGCAGCATCAACGACGGCTTCGCGCCTCCGCCCGCCACGCAGGACGACAAAGGCTGGCTGTTGCTTTCGGGAAATAATTTCTTCGGCGCCGACACGGTGATCCCGCGTGCCGGCGTCGTGCTGGCCGATGGCACGGCGTTCGAAGGCGGCAACGCGCTCAATTTTGACCTGCCGATCCAGTCGAGTGACTTTGCCGCCGGCACGCTGATCCCCGTGTCCAGCGAATTGACGGCTGAGATGCTGCTGCCCGCCGGGACCGTGCTCGCTGCCAACGTGCGCGATGCCTCGGGCCAGATTATTCACGCGGCCGGCAGCATCGCCGGTGAAACCGTGACGCTGCCACAAGGCACGCGCCTGGACGCGGGCACGCGCCTGTCGGGCGCCACCATGCTGGACGCGCTGGTCTGGCCCAAGGGCGTCGCGCTGCCGGCCGTGGGCGTGAAGTACCTGATGCATGGCGACACGACCTTGCCCGTGGGGGCGCTGCTGCCTTCTTCGACCGACATCAGGTTGCCGGGCGACGCCAAGTCGGTCGAGCTTCGTCCTGGCGGCGCGGGCCGGCTATGGGGCGTGGCCGCGATGCTGCCGGAAGGCTCGCAGTCGTGGTCGCTGCAACTGGCGGGCGGCGCCGACCTCGGTGCGGCCGACCCGCGCACGCTGCAGCAGAACCCCGCAGCGGGCGGCCTGCGCATGGCCGACACCCACTACGGTCTGTTCGCCAAGGCGCTGCCGTTCAAAGGCGCGTTTGCATGGACATCGCTCGCGGCTGCCGATCTGGGCTTGAAGGCAGGCGTAGAGATCACCGACGAAGTCGCCAGCCAACTCATGGGCGGCAGATACCAGACCGCTGCGGCGCTGTGCGGGGCGAACGGGGCCTATTGCACGCCCGTCTACGCGTTCAATTGGTCGGCGTCCGCAGCGCGGAGGTTCAAGGAGCCTGCGCTTGCGGATACGCCGATACTCGATGCCGATGTCGCGCGGTTGACCGGAGGCTCGTTCAAGACGGCTGAGGCGCTATGTAAGGGAAGTTCCAGTTATTGCGTCTCGCTGCCCGTGAACATCTACTACGAATACCTGCCCGGCAGCACCCGCTTCAGCGTGCTGCGCACCGGCGCCGCCGACCTTGACCTGCGCGCGGCCGGCAACCTGGGCATGCACTCGCTCTACGGCGTCTATACGGCCGGCGCCTCGTCGCAGGCCACGCAGGCCGGCGACCCGTATAACCTGCCGCGCGTGGTGGGCAGCAGCGGCACGGTGCTGAGCGACAAGAACACGGGCTACGAGAAGTTCGTCGATGGCGGGGCCGAGAGCCTGGCGCGCGCCTGGTACCCGGCCGGCGGCGGCAACCTCACGCTGCAGGCCGGCGGCAACCTGACCGGCGAGGCGGCGCAGGCCATCGCCTCGACCGGCGTCGGCCGCCCCAACCCGGCAGATAAGGGCGTGACGACCAACGACACCGCCAACTGGCTGTGGCGCCAGGGCAGCGGCAGCACGCTCGGGGGAGGCAACGATCAGGCTGCGGCCTGGTGGATCAACTTTGGCAGCTACGCCACGCGCGGTACGACCGACACACTGCTGGGTTTCACCGGTTACGGCACGCTGGGCGGCGGCGACCTGCGCGTGGACGTGGGCGGCGACGCGGGCCTTGTGTCCCAGCGGGGTGCGGCCGTTCGCACCGGCACGGACAACCTGCGCAGCGACGGCCTGGTGCTGGCCGTGGGCGGCACCGGCCGCGTACTGGCCGATGGCAGCCTGGTGCTCACCGGCGGGGGCGATCTGAGCCTGCGCGTCGGCGGCGCACTCAATCCCTTGGCGCTCGATCCCTTGAACGACATCCAGACCAACGCCGTGCTGAATGGCTCCGTCGTCAACCTGCGCGGCGACGTGCAGATGCAAGCCGGCGCGATGGGCACCCAGTCGCTGCGCTACGCGCAGTACACCGGCCAACTGTCCGAACGCGACCCTCAGGCCATTGATCCGTTCTCGGCCGGGCGCGCGGTGGCGCAGGGCGGCATGCTGCTGGTGCCGGGCGATGCGAGCTACCAGCTGAACACGCGCGGCGACCTGGTCGTGACGGATGCCAACGACGCGGGCCGTGCCGTGCTGCCGAAGGCTACACCCTTCAACGTCGGCGCGGTCAAGGGCAGCGGCGACAGCTGGTTCACGCTGTGGACGCCGAACACCGCCATCCGCCTGTTCTCGGCCGGAGGCGACCTGACGCCGCAGATGGCCAACCTTGGCGCACTCCCGACCGACATGGCGAACGTCTACCCGTCGATCCTGAGCGCGGTTGCGGCCAGCGGCAGCCTCTACTATGGCAGCATGGCCACGGACAGGATGACAGAGGCGACCGGCGCGCTGGTGCTGGCGCCATCGGCCAACAGCCTGCTGGAGTTTCTTGCCAGCGATTCGATCCATGGCGGCGGCTACACCGTGAGCCCCTCGGGCGCAGCCGAGAGTGCCATGGCCACGCCCTTCCATCCGGCTTTCCGGGGCACGCTGGCGAACGGCACAGTTGTGAGCAATCTCGCCGAGGCCGGCAACCTCATCGAGAATGGCAGGCCATTGTTCGCACTGGGCGCCAACACTGTTTCGGCAGGCGGCAAACATGGCAGCGAACCGGCGCGCTTCTATGCCCTGCACGGCGACCTCGTGGGTGTGGCCACGGGCCGCATCAACGTCTTTACGTCCAACGACCCGACACGCGCTGGCCAGACTTACTACGAGGCCGTGCAGCCGGTGTGGATGATGGCCGGGCGCGACATCGTTGGCAGCGGCACGCCTATCGGTCAGGCCCTGCCCACTGACGCGGGCCTGGGCGCGCGTTATGAAAGCTCGGGCAACCTGTTCGCGCACAGCGCCCCGACCGACGTGTCGGTAGTCTCGGCCGGTCGCGACATCGTCTACAGCAGTTTTAACGTGGCGGGCCCCGGCACGCTGGAGATCACCGCAGGGCGCCACATCCAGATGGAAGACCGCGCGGGCGTGACCAGCCTGGGGCCTGTGGTGCCGGGCGACAGCCGGCCCGGCGCGAGCATCTCGATGCTGGCCGGCGTAGGTGTGAACGGCGCCGACTACAAGGGCTTCCTGGCGCGTTACCTCGGCGAAGGCAAGCGCGCCCAGGCTGGCATGCCGCTGGCTGAGCAGCCGGGCAAGGTCGTCAAGACCTACGAGGCCGAGCTGGCCACCTGGCTGGCCGAACCGGCCCACGGCCTGGGCTTCACCGGCACGGCCGGCGAGGCGCAGGCTTTCTTCGACGCACTGCCGGCAACGCAGCAACGCATCTTTGCGCGCCAGGTGTACTTCGCCGAACTCAAGGCAGGCGGGCGCGAGTACAACGACGCGGACGGCGCGCGCTTCGGCAGCTACCTGCGCGGGCGCAATGCCATCGCGGCGCTATTTCCAAAGGGGAGGGCGGACGGAACGCCGATCAACTACAGCGGCGACATCACGATGTTCCGCGGGAGGGCCGGCGCCACGCCGCGCAGCGGCTTCGTACGCACCTTGTTCGGTGGCAATATCGAGCTCATGACGCCGGGCGGCCGCCAGGTCTACGGCATCGAGGGCGAGGCGCCGCCGTCCGAGTCGGGCGTACTGACCCAGGGCGCGGGCGACATCGCGATCTACTCGCTCGGCAGCATCCTGCTGGGCCAGAGCCGGATCATGACCACGTTCGGCGGCGGCATCATGAGCTGGTCGGCCGAGGGCGACATCAATGCCGGCCGGGGTTCGAAGACCACCGTGGTCTACACGCCGCCTAAGCGCGTGTATGACCAGTGGGGCAACGTCACGCTGTCATCGGACGTGCCGAGCACCGGTGCCGGTATCGCCACGCTGGCGCCGATTCCCGAAGTGCCGGCCGGCGACATCGATCTGATCGCGCCCCTGGGGACCATCGACGCGGGCGAAGCGGGTATCCGCGTGTCGGGCAATGTGAACCTGGCGGCCCTGCAAGTGGTCAATGCGGCCAATATCGCCGTCAAGGGCGAGTCGACGGGCATGCCGGCCATGGCGGCGGTGAACGTCGGCGCATTGAGCAATGCCAGTGCGGCAGCCTCGCAGGCGACGGCCGCCGCGCAGGACGTGCTGCAGCGCGAACGCGCGACGACGCGCCAGAACCTGCCGTCGATCTTCACGGTGCGCCTGCTCGGCTTTGGCAACGAGCCGATGGAGGGGGAGGCGGAAGCACCGCCGCCGCCACCGCGGGCCGGCTTGCAGTCCGCCCGCGGCCTTCCCTACGACCCTGCCAGTCCGGTGCAGTTCCTTGGCGTGGGGCGGGATTTTGACGCCAAGCAGCTTGCGCGCCTGAGCCCGGAGCAACTGCGCCAGTTGCAGCAGGAGCGCCAGTCCAGCGGCATGTAGCGCGTGCCCGCCTGTTTCCTGCCCCGTGCAGGGGACAGGCCGGGGCGCTCCCCCATTCTTGCAGCCGAACACCGAGGTAGATGTCATGAACCCGAGTACCCTGGATGGCCTGGAGGCCTCCAATATTAGCGATGCGCTCGTAGCAGAACCGTTCGGCGAGCATGCCCCGGGCATCGTGCTGCGCGATTTCCTCGTGGCGAACTATGCCCGCCTGCACCGCCGGTTGCTGCGCAATCTCGGTTGTCCCGACTTGGCCAGCGATTGCCTGCACGACGCCTGGCTACGCCTGGCGGACGCCAGCACCCCGGTATCCGTGCAAAACCCGAACGCCTATGTCTACCGGGTGGCGTGCAATGTCGCGATGGACGAGCTGCGTGGCAGGCGGTCTGCGCAATACGACGATGCCACGGCAATCGAGCATCTGACGGATCCAGCGCCCGGCCCGGACCTGATTGCGCTAGCCCGCTCGGACCTGGCCGAGGTCGAGCGCGCGATGCAGCGCATGCCGTACCGGCACCGTTCCGTGCTGGTCGCCCTGAGGATCGAAGAAAAAACACGCCAGGAGGTTGCGGACGAGTATCAGGTTTCCCTGACCAATATCGATACGATGCTGCGCCAGGCCCTGGATCACTGTGCCCGGGAAACCGGGCAGAATGTGCTCGGCGGCATTAACCAGTCCCGGCGAGGTTTCTCGCGCCGCTGGCAGGCCAAGGTGCTCGCCGCCGAGTCCACTGCGCTGGCGCGGCAACGCCCAGCTGCCGACCTGTTCCGTTTTGTCCAACAAACCAAGTCCCTTGGCGAAATCCCTTGCATGATGCGGATTGATCACCGTCACAGGAGCAGCAGTAGCCAGTAACGCAGCGGCTTCAAAGGTGTCATAACGATGGTTCTGTCGCGTTGTTGATCGGTAGGTGAAATTTTCCCGGCATGGCACTTGAACTCTCAAACTGGACGGACCTGTCCTGCCAGCGCATAAAATTGGTCGGCGAACGGCATCATCACCGTGCGAGCCATTGCGAACTGACCTTCGCCGATCATCTGCATGAGTTTGACGCAAGCAACTATGTCTTGAAGCAAACGGCAATGTCGTTGTCCAGGATGGCAAGCCAGTCTACGTACATGACGACGGGAAGGAGGTTCCGTTCGATGCGGCCGCTTCTGCGCCCGCGAAGTTGCGCGTGCTGTCCTTGGCTGAAGGTGCTGCAACGCGAGCTGGCGGCCGAAAAAGATCGCGTTGCCGAGCAAGCGCGCGAAAACGAGGCGGCCGTCATCCACGTCGCCAAGCAGGCCGCCGCCAACGAAGCCGAAGCGAAGCGCCTGAGCGACGAAGCTGCCACCTTCCAGGCAGCCACAGATGCCGGCGCCGCGTTGTTACAAGCAATCGCCGCGCCGGCTGCATCGGCCCAGAGGTCGGCCAAAGCGGCCAAGACTTGAGTCTTGGCCATCACCATCAAGCCGATTTAAACCTGCGTCGGCCAGCGAAACCGACTATGCCCAAGCCGGCCAGTAACATGGCGTAGGTTTCTGGCTCAGGAACAGGAATGGTGTTATTTGTGAAATTTGCCGTAAATCTCATGTAATACGTCTTATCCACACCCCACGGCTGACTTGCGTTAAGGGGATCCACGGCATTCGAATAAACGTGGTTCCCTGTTAATTCGCCATTGTTGTTGGATCCTTGCATCCTAACGAAATAAACTGGATTTTGGATGCCTGCAACTGTTAAGTATGCTACGTATTCTTTATTAAGTGGCAATGCCAGATTGAGTCCGGTTGCTTCAAATGCTTTAGTTTTGCCACTGTATGGGATTGGAGCACTCGTGTACAAGGCGGGACCGACGGCTTTGGTTCCGTCCCATGCAGAAATCCCGAATCCGACATAGCCGGTGCCATAATTTGAAGTGCCATAACCGGAAGACGCATAGAGGGTGAAATCGTTCAGCACTCCGCCTGGAGAAGTAAAGGTTTCTCCATAAGTAGTCGAACCTGTTGCGCCCAAGTAACCTAGTTCGCCACCGTTGAACTCGTTGGAAAAGGTTGTTGCTTGTACATGGAAGGAAGCGCACAAAATAATGCTCGGCAGTGCAACTTTGACAGCTGTGTATAAGTTCATTATTTCCCCTATTTTGATGTTAAAAAGATACCGAAATTAATTATGCGACAATTTTATTGAAAAATTTCACCAATTAAATTTTTATTAAGAATGAAGGATTTCCTATGCTTACGATTGAAGCTGGCGCCGGCCTGCCCGATGCCGAATCGTATGCCAGCGTCGTCGCGGCAGATATCGGAGCAGGGTGGCTTTCCCCATGGTCACGGAGACTATCCATTGTGCTGGTTGGGCGCCGCGCTCAACGAGCGCGGTGTCGGCATCTGCGTGCGCCTCGAGAAAGGCGGTAACGCCGGCTTTGCGTGCGTGCGACTTCCTGCGCTCAGACGATGACGAGCGGATAGTCTCGCTGGCCGCCCCGACCGGTGCGACCGGAACGGCACTGCGCGAGGTGGTGCTGCCGCCGGCGTGGCGCATCAACCGCGCAGCCGCCACTCCATCCTCAAGCCGCTACTGCTTGCACTGCTGCTCGACGCCGACTTCGCCAAGCGTCTGCTCGACGCACTACTATTGATTGCCTACCGCAACTACTCGCACCGCCCTGGCATCATCAAATCGAAGCCTCGAGTCCCACGTCCGAGATCGCACAAATCACTAAGTCAGAAGCCGTGCTGAGGCGCGGCGCTGCTAAGTTCGATGGATTGCAGTATGAACCCATGCTTTTAATTCATCTTCCTTTTTATTAAGCAATGCTCATTGACTACTTAATGGAAGTGCATTACATTGCTTTAATCGATAGTAAATATCGTATATTGATGTCGCAGTGCAGGGCATGAGGTAATACCAGGGGGTATGGCAAATATGAATGAATATTTTGTGGCTGCAGTGGCAACGATCGGCCTGGTCGCTATGATTCACTCCGTTTGGGGAGAAAAACGCATCTTCAATCGACTCCGGTGCGGCAAACTGGCGCCAAGCAATGCTGGCGGCGTGCTCCTTGAGTGGCACGTACGCATACACGGGTCCCGCCGGCATGTGCTGACCGTCTTCGGCCTCTGTATTACCGCCGTTCTGCTGCAGTTGGCATTCCCTTCGGTGAGCAGCCGCTTGGCCGGATTCATTGTGCAGGCATGCGCCGTCGTCATGCTGGCCGGGGCGGCCTTGGTATTTCTTGGTTCCAGGGCACGGTATTCCGGCTGAGTCTGCCTACTCACCGCCGCACTACTTACATGGTGGGGCCAGACTTGATTGTTTTGCCCCCGACATTCCACTCTTCTTCAAATTTCGATCATGCGTACTTCCAAAGCCCAACAAGCCAAAAACCATCGGCTGATCATTCAGACCGCAGTAGACCTGATGACCCAGCATGGGTTTGAGGGCACCACGATGAAGCAGATCGCGCGTGCCGCCGACGTGGGTGATGCCACCATCTACAAATACTTCCCTACCAAGGAGAAACTGGTAACCGCCTATTTTGAGCAAGCAATTGCAGACGCAGTGGCGCAGGCCGACAAGACGGAGGGGCAGAACGAATTTTCGCTGCAGGAACGCCTGCAACTGGTAGTCAACAGTCTGCTGGAAGGTTTGCTGGCCGACCGTGAATTTGTGGGTCTGGCGCGCGGCATGGTGGAGCGCACTCCCACGCTGCTGTTGGGCGAGCAACTACCCGGCAAGCCTTTGCTCCGGCAAACCTTCGTCCAGATGCTGGAGCAGGCCGAGGCGAGCGGTGAAATCGTGCCTTGCGGCTTCAAGCCCAGTCTGGCTGGACTGTTGGCCGACTATGTGTACGGCGTCATTGCGTACTGGCTACGCGACACCTCCGACCAATTTACCAACACCACGCAAATGGTCGATTTGAGCTTGGGCGTGCTGGTATTAGCCTTGCGCAGTGGCTTGGTGGACAAGCTGCTGGAACTGGGAGGTTTCATGGTGCGCAGCCAGCTTGCGCGCCTGATGCAAGACGGCAATGGCTTGCTGGATCTGCTGCAATTGGCCCGTCGCGGCTTGGGAGGGGTACGCTCATGACGCCCACGACCAAGACGAACACAGTTTCGCGTTTGCCGCGTACCGGGCGTCTTTCGCGTGGGGCGATTGTCGGCATGGCAGTGGCGCGGGCCGGGCTGACACACCTGGGCCATAAGGCCAAGTCGATCACGTGCGACGAGGCGAAAATGGATCAGGCCCGCATGGCACATGAGGCGGAACTCGGGCGCATCCTGTTTGCCGCGTTGAATCAGCTCAAGGGCACGGCACTTAAAGCCTCACAACTGCTCAGCATGGAACTGGGCTTTTTACCCGAGGGCGTGCGCCAGGAACTGGCTCGCGCCCACTACCAGGTCACGCCGCTGAACCGCGCGTTGGTGATCAAAGTGATGCGCCAGGAGTTTGGCCAGGATCCGCAAGCCCTGTTCCAGCAATTCGAGCCTGTCGCCTTTGCTGCCGCCAGTCTGGGGCAGGTGCACGCCGCCATCATGGCGGACGGTCTGGCAGTGGCCGTCAAGCTCCAATACCCCGGAATGGCGGACTCCATTGGCAGCGACATGCGTATGCTACGCAGCCTGCTGCAAGCCTTGGGGGAACGCTCGGATATGTTGCTCAAAGCCGATATCATCGCGCGCATGATGGATGACATCGAACAGAAACTGGCCGAGGAGCTGGACTATTTGCATGAGGCACAGACCATGCAATGGTTTGCACAGCATCTCACGCTGCCGGGCCTGGTGGTCCCCCAGCCGGTAATGGGCCGCACCACACGCCGCGTGCTGACGATGCAACGCCTGCCGGGATTGCATCTCAACGAATGGTTGCTGACCGAACCCGATCAAAACGCACGTGATCAGGCTGGTCAGTTGCTGTTTGATACCTTCTTTCATTGCACCTTTGTGCTGCACTGCTTGCAAGCCGACCCGCATCCGGGCAACTATCTGTTCATGCCGGACGGCCGACTGGGTCTGCTGGACTTTGGCTGCACCCGCGCGCTGGACGCTGACTTTTGCCAAGCGCTCAGCGCGCTCTGGTCGGCCCAGTTGCGCGACCCGGCGGACCACCGTGCCATGCAGCAGGCCTATCGGGACCTAGGCCTGATTGGGCCGCATCTGAATGAGCAGGACTTTTGCCAGCTGCTGCTGCCGGCAATGGCCGAGCGGCATGCCTGGCAGAAGTTGCCGTTTACCGTGGAGGTGTATGACTTTACGCACCACCCGCCATACCCACGTCCATCAGCGGAACATCATCGCCAGGCACTTCGGCATCTGCAGTCCTTGCCGGAGGAGCTGCCCTATGTCGACCGGGCCTATTTAGGTCTGATCCAGCTTCTCAAAACCCTCGGTGCACGTGTGCGCACCACCAACCCCTGGATTCGTTGAATGAATACGACGTTTCTGCTTCCGGGACCCGCGCTCTTCATCATGCGTGGCAGCAGCCACGCCGTGCCTGCGCAATTCCTGGCGGGCCAGCACTGAAGCCCGTCCAATCAGGAAAAGAAGTACTTCTTAAACAGAGATTTGGTGGACTTATTCCCAACTGCGGACTGCTCGTCCGTGGTCTCATTTTGAATCGACGCAAACGGCGGAGCGCAACATGAAAAAAATAGTCATCGTGATTTTTGATCATTTCACCGATTTGGATTTGTTCTTGATGTGGGACATCCTCGGAAGGAATAAGACGGACTGGCAAGTGAAGATATTGGGAACACAGGAAGAGCACCAATCCGCAAACGGCCTTGTTATCAAGACCCACGGGTGCATCAGCGAAGCGAATGACGCCGACGTTGTATTGTTTTCCAGCGGTAAAGTTGGAGTGAAAGGCGCTATCGCCAACCCGGATTTCATGCGTGCATTTTCGCTGAATCCAAACACGCAGCTCATTGGATCGATCTGTGCCGGCTCGTTCATTCTTGCCAAGTTGGGTCTGCTGGCAATGGGGCCGGCCACGACTCATCCCGATGCCAAAGAGGAACTGCAATCCCTGGGAATTGACGTGCTCGATTTGCCCCTGGTATGCAAAGGGAATGTTGCGACCGCAGGTGGCTGTTTGTCTGCTGTGTATCTAATCGGTTGGGTCGTTGAGGCCTTGTTCGGCCGGGACAAACGTCAACAAACACTCAGAGAACTTATTCCTGCCGGCCAAAGCGCAATCTATGAGCGACTAATTGATACGAGTGTCCGGGACGCCATCTCCCCGAAGGTAGGCGTTGGCGCAATATTGGAAAACTGCTAGCAAGCTCCGTCAAGAAGCATGCCAATCGAGGACGATCCCGTATGAATCTACGTTTCTTTCACCTCACCTCAGCCGTTGTCATTGCTGCATTTGCATGTTTCACAGGACAAACCATCTGATATCGCTATGGAGCATTCCAGCCTATGTGACCAGGATGAAAGCATTCCGTCCGCCAGAGCACGATTGCAAACTTGAATGCGTGCCAATCAAGACAACCGCAGTCCGACCATCACTCACTTTACAGAGAGAGTTTTATTCATGACAAACGAAGCAAACAAAGTCTTCCTCATTTCCGCACCGGCAGCAGCCATCACGGCGTCAGGATTGACGCACATTGATTTCTCCGACGGTTATTCCGGTCAGGGGGATCGAACCTATGTTGACGCCGAGCAAGCGGGGCGCGCCGTTTTCGCTGAGCCGCATCGCATGCTCACCTTGCTCATAATTTTGCGCAACGGAATCGTCGCACCGCTCGGACTAAAGAAAAGTATTAGCTTTGGTGATCGCGGGCTGGGGAAGATTGGCATGTTTCCGATTATTTCAAGTACGGAGACTGAAGTCGTCGTCGGTGGTGACGACAAGCATCTGGACTTCCGGATCTGGATAAGCATTCAACCGAGTCTGAAGGGATCGGAAGTGACGGTTTCAACCTTGGTTAAAATAAACAATCTCTTTGGAAGAGTGTATTTGTTTATCATCATGCCGTTTCATAAGCTCCTGACGCGCTCGCTGATGGAGCGCGCGGTCAACCGGCGCGACAAGGTGCACCGTAAGCCAGAAAGGTGACGTCATTGTTGCCGCTAACCGAATATTGACCATATAAAGGCAGCGTAGGCCACGGGACATTTTCACAGGTCCGACGTTGCGCTCCCATCGGGAATGACCAGTACAAAATCGTAGCCCTGAATCATGCCTTGGACACTGCTGTTTCCATTCGCCAGGGTTTTAGCCGATCCCAGCAAGGGGCGCACGTCGAACAATGACCATTCCTTATGCTCGCTCGCCGCGGCGAAGAAGGGCAATACGCCAGCCATGGCGGACTTGATATCGGTTTTTTCGATTTCTGTTGAGGCCGACGCGCGTCCAATTCCAGCAAATTGCGCCTGCTGGCCCTTGGACGCCAGCACTAATACATGCAGCGATTTTTGCCCGCGGCCTTCCGCATATTCAGCCAAATAATTGCCGATCTCCCGGCTACCGGCACTCAGCGGGTTATAACCTCGGAATACATGAACTGCGCCGGCTTTCAGCAACATTCGCTGTGCAGGCGCAAGCGTCAAATGGCTGGCCACATTCCGCTTCATTAGCTTGGCACGCTGTGTATTGGATGCATATCCCTGTCCCGGAGTTATGTTTTTGCTATAAATGCTGCGGCTTTCGATCAACGAATTTAACATCGCCAAGGCGGGCATGTCCCTGGGTGCCGTGAGCAGCTTCCGTAAGGCGAATAACTCCTCTTCTTTGACTTTCAACATGAAAAGATCACGCGGGTCTCCGCTCGCCGACGCCCGGCCATAGTCGTCGCTTTCAAGCTTGCGGAAGGCCTCGATTTTTGATTTCGCCAAAGGACCAAGCGGTTGCCCGGCCATTTGCTCGAGCAAATATTTCGAAGCGCCCATGAGTTCCTGATCCATTCCTACTAATTGGAACGATGGTCCGGCGGCTTTGGCGAAACGGGCCAGGAATTGCGCCTCAGCTTGCCAATTGTAGAAAGCAGTAGCGACCGGATAGGCCTTATTAAATGCTGCTATGCCAGCAACGCCAGTATTGGCCTTCAACGTCTTCGCCAAAGCATCAGCAACAGCCGGCCCATTTTCGACAATCAGTGTCGTAAATCCTTGACTTGCCAATTCTTCAAAATACGCCGCCGAAAAATTCGCAATTTCTGCAATGCCATGGTCCTCGCCGATGAGCACGAATTGGCTCTCCCGACCTGCATCTATCAATGTTGCCGCGCCGGAACCAACCATCTTTCCATGGTCGATTGCGATCGTCGCGCGAAGGGCGGCCAAGCGGTCTGGCAGGGATAGTGGCTGATCCGCCGACAATGCAGGCATGGCCAAGCCGGCCAAAATGATAGAAAGAATTATGGAATGAGTTTTTCGCATTATTTTTCGCAAGAATTGCGTTCTGGTCGGCGATTTCAGTCGCAGGGTATTGGGACGCAGGATGTCAAGCCTCCAGCGCAGGATGCCCTGCTTGCCTGGTAAGCGATCGCGCTCAATCGGTATGCTATATGTGATCAGGGTAGGTTGATCTTGAAGGATATTTCCTTTTATAGATTTTCGGCGGGAAGGAGAAACCTGGTCATGCTACGGTAAATCAGGTGACGCGACAACTATCCTGACGCAGGAGGAAGTTAATAATTTTTTGTAAATGGTCATTGGACAGGACCCTGCCGCCATTAAGGTAGCGGGCGGTTGGCAATGCCAACCGCCGCCAGCCGCTAATGCGACAGCACCGAATCGCGCGACCTGTGCCCGAGGTAAGGCAGCAAGCTGAGGAGGCCAAGCACGGCCAGCGCGACGCCGACCCACAGTGGGGAGCGCAGGCCGTAGCCGGCGGCGATGCCGAGGCCGCCTAACCATGATCCGGCGCCCAGGCCGATGTTGATGACGGAAGTGTGCACCGTGTTGACCAGCGGCCCCGGGTGGGCGGTCTTCATCACGCGGGCGATGATGGCGGGATTCATCGACATGCCGACCAGGCCCGTGACGACCAGCAAGGCGACGCTGACGGTCTTGTCGTGTGCAAAGACGGCGAACAGCGCCAGGCTGATGCCCAGGATGACCATGCCCCAGACCATGATGACGGTGGTGTAGCGGTCCGCATAACGGCCGACCACGGCATTGCCCACCACGTTGGCGACGCCGTAGACGCCCAGCAACCAGGGGATAGCGGAGGCTGGAAAGCCGGTAATTTCCGTCAGGATGGTTGCGAAGTAGCTGAACGCCGCGAAAATCGCTCCAATGATGAGGCCGCTGCTGGCATACGCTGCCCACAGGTGGCGGTTACGGAATTCCCCCAGCTCATTGCCGAGGCTGACGACTTCGGACGGCTTGGCGCGCGGCACCAGCACGGTGATGAGCGCCAGGCACAAGAGCGCCAGCACCACCACCAGCCAGAAACTGGCGCGCCATCCCAGGTGCTGATCGATGAGCGTGGCGACGGGCACGCCCACCACGGAAGCGAGCATGAGGCCGCCGATCACGACGGCGGCGGCGCGTCCGCGCGCGTTGGGCGCGACGATGTCGGCACAGATCGCCAGGGACAGGCCAAAGCAGGTGGCAGCGGCCACGCCCGTGACTACCCGCGCGATGGCCAGGATGTCATAGCTGGTGGCGGACGCGGCGACTGATTGGGCAAGGACATAAAAGCACAGCAGCCACAGCAGTCCCTTCTTGTTCGGCACGCGCAATTTGAGCAGGATGATGGTGCTCAGCGGTCCGCCGATGACCATGCCCATGGCATAGAGCGAGATCAGATAGCCGATCCGCGTCACTGGTTCGTCCATGGCCAGGGCCAGCGACGGCATCATGCCCGCCACCATGAATTCGGATGTCGTCAACGAAAAGATCGTCAACCCCAGAATGTAAACAACCAGCGGCATAGCAATATCCTTCGAAAGTAATCACTAAAACACTCGCCAGGCGTGGCGCGCCCCCCGGCCGCAAGCGGCCCTTGCGCGCGCCACGCCGTGGTCAGGTGTTGCAAGACGTAAAGACGCTGTCGGGAATGTCGCCGACAAACAGGTTGGGGAAGTCGCGTACCGAAAGGTGCTGCGGGTCGTTGCCCGTGACCATGCGCAGCAGGCGGTTGCCGCCGGCCTCCAGGTAAAAGACCGATGACGGCTTGCCCGTCCGCTCCACTACCCAGGCGTCCGCCTCCCGGCCCAGCACGGTGTGGCGGCCGTCGTGACGGGCGCCGCCGTCCGCCAGCACCGCTTGCGGCAGGAACAGCTCATGGAACGGGATCACCTCATCGGCCAGCGCCGTGCCCTGCAGCTGCTCGCCGGTGGCTTGCGCTTGCCTCGCGTAGGCCACTTTCTGCTTGCGGCTTTGTTCACGCCTGGCGTCGCCGATTTCCGACATCCACAGCAAGTGTCCATGTTCCTTTTCCGGCCAGGGGTTGAACAGGCCATCGATGCGGCAGATGTTGCGCGCATAGTCGAACCAGCAATAGCCGGACGTGACCTGGTCGTCCTCCTGCATCGGCGTCCAGTAGGAAATATAAGCGCTGCTCCATTGCATCGGCAGCAGCGGCGGGGAGACGTGTGTCGGCATGGCAGCTCCCTAGCGGCCCAGCGCGTAGCCGAGGCTGGCCATCAGCGCTTCTTGTAGCGACGGCAAGTCCTTGCGGCGGGCGTCGAAGCTGGCGGTCAGCTCTGCATTGCTCAGTCCGATACGTTCGCCCACGCTTTCAAACCACAGGCGGCTGCTGTTGGCGTGCTCCTTGAACAATTGCATCAGGGGCACGGCGCGGGCATTGAAACTGTCCAGGGCGGCGGCCGTGCTGGCTTCAGTATCGAGGATTTTCACCAGCAGCAGGGCTGCCACCACCGCCATGGTGGTGCCGTGGCCAATGGAAAAATGCCCCGATTGCAGCGCATCGCCCAGCAGGACGAATTTGCCGTCGCAGGCCCGGTCACGGCTGAGGGTCATGAAATTGCGCCAGCCCTGGCCTGGTTGGCTCTGCAGCCTGTGCTCGCCGAGTTCGGCTTTGAACGTCCTGGCGATATACGCGGCGGCATCGCGCTCGGAAAGCGCGTCCAGCCCGGCCTTAGCGTACGTTTCTTCGCTGCATTCGACGATGAAGGTGCTCATCGTGTCCGAGTATTTGTAGGCATGGCCGATGAAAATGCCTTGTTCATTGCTGCGGAATACCAGGTTCATCTGGTCGAACAGCTGGGTGGTGCCGTACCAGATGTATTTGTTGCGGCCGAAATCGATGTGCGGCGCCAGCGCCGGCGGCAAGTCCAGCGATTTGTAATTGACGCCATTCGAGACTACCACCAGGTCGTACTCGGCTTCCAGCTGCGCCTTGTCGTCTGGCGGCGTTTCGTAGCGGATGGCGATGCCGGCCGCCACGCACTTGGCGCGCAGGGCTTGCACCAGGGCCTGGCGTCCGACGCCGCACAGGGTAACACCCGTGCTCATCAGGTTGGGCTGGTCGTGATGCACGAGCTTGAATTCTTCCAGGAACTGCGGATTGAGCCGTTCCGGCTGCTCCAGGTAAGAGAGCGGATTGGCGGGATGGCGCGGCGGCCGTCCCGGCAGCACCACGCCCCAGCCCAGCACTTCCTCCGGGGTATTTTTTTCCGTAATGCTGATATTCCAGCCGGGCTGGGCCTGTTTCATCTGGCTGGCGAAGAGCAGGCCTGCGGGGCCTGCGCCGATGACGAGAATGTTCATTAATTTACCCTTCCAAGTTTGTACCAAACGTTTTGTTTCTTCTGGATTTGCTGCAATTCATCGTAGGGAACCGATGTGAAGTACAGTTTCTCCGCCATGTCCGGCGGATAAACACGGGGGAATTTCTTGTGCATGTAGCGCGTGTAGCGCGTCTGCAGGAAGAAAATCAGATTCGGATTGCTCAGCGCTTCATAGTTGGCGATCGCCATGTCCTGCATGGCGTCCGCCTGCACCTTGCGCTGCTGCGTGAACTCGGACAGGGCAGGGCCCAGCGCATTGCCGTGCTTTTCCAGCAGGGAAACGAAGACGTGGACGTCTTCCAGCGCCATGTTCATGCCTTGCCCGAGGAACGGGGCGGTGGCATGCGCCGCATCGCCGATCAGCAGGATATTGGCCTTGTAGTGGAAGGTGCTGGAGCGGACATTGATGAGGTCGTTGCTGGGCAGCGCCATGAACTGGTCGAGCATCTCCTTGCGGCGCTCCGGCGGCAGGCTGCCGAAGTAGAGGTTGAAGAAGTCGGCCATGGCTTCGCGGTTGAGCGTGCCCAGGCTGGGCGTGCCGGTGTAGGGCAGGCACAGGGCAAAGCTGATGCTGCCGTCCGGGATGGTGGCGGCGCGGCCGGCAAACAGGCCCTTGGAATCCATGCCGAAAAAATACAGCAAATCCTTGCGGAAACCGAGATCTGCCGCGTGCGGCAACACGAGAGTCTTGTAGCCGTGGCGGAAGTAGCTCTGCTTGAACTCGAAACGGCGCATGCCGCTTTGCATGGCGCGCCGCACGGCCGAGTGGGCGCCGTCGGCGCCAATCACCAGGTCGCCATACAGCTGCTGTACGGCGCCGTCCGGGCCCTGGACCAGCACGATCTTTCTTTCCAGGTCGACATCCAGGCATTTATGCTCAAAGTAATACTTCACTTCGTGCTTGACGGCATGCCGGTTCAGCAGGCGCTGGAAGGCTGTGCGGTCCAGCGACAGGGGAAACAGGCCTTCGAGCGGGGTCAGCTCGCGTATCCGGTGCCGGCCGCCCACGCTGAAGGCCATGCCGACGATGGGTTCGCCGCACTGGTCGAGCTCCTGTTTGCTGATGCCAGCTCCCAGGACGGCCTTGATGCCGCGCACCGTCATGCTCACGCCGATGGCGCGCGAGTTGACCGGGTCGGCGTTGGCGGTATTCTCCAGCAGCGGATCGCCGCGTTTTTCGATGACGTGGACATCGTGCCCCCGCTGCGCCAGATAAATGGCGCTGAGGCTACCTGCCAGGCCTCCGCCGACGATAATGATTTTATGCATTTCAGGCCTCTCTTGACATCTTTCCCCGAGATAAATCGGTAAGTTGCTGATTAAAAAACTCCAACATTTCTATCGGCGCCATGCCGATGACATCGCTCTCCAGGCTGCGCGCGTACTGCGCCAGCGCCAGGCACTTCTGCGCCAGCATGTCGCAGCCCAGGCTGTAGTCGCTGCTGACCTTGCTGCTGACCGGTTCGGGCACGGGCGGTCCCGCGTGGCGGCCGGGCACGCCCGATGGCATGTTCATCAGGGCCGCCGACAGGGGGCGCAACAGGCCGGTCATGATGTCGATGGAGGCGTTCATCAGGCGCGAGCGGCGCAGACTGCCCAGCGGCCGCTGCGCGAAATGGTGCGCCATCAGCAGGAAGGTCAGTTCGTAGCAGCCTTGATACAGCTGCATCAGCGCGCGCGCCGTTTGATCCGTCACTACCGTGCAGTCCGCCCGCGCTTCCAGCACCGGATTCTTCAGCGCCGGCCGCGCCGGCTCGAACGGCTTGCCGCAGGCGGAGAACTTGCCGGCGACGGTGCGCAGCCGCTGGAAGTGCGACGAGGCGAAATGCGGCGAATCGACGGCCACGCCTTCGCCCTGCTCGGTGACGAAGTCGATGGCGAACAGCGCGCTGTCGCGGTCGGACACTTCCAGCTGGTAGCCGGGATAGGCGCGGTTGGTCAGTTCTTTCAGGAACAAATGATGTTCGCCGCCGCGCTTGCCGCCGCCGCTCTCGAACAGGCCGGGCAGCTCGGCCACGGCCCGGCGGATCGCGATATAGAAGGTGGCAATCGATTTGCCCGGCGTGGGAATGTAGTCGGGCCATTCGAAACGCACGAAACGGGCCAGCACGTGCTCGGAAAATGGCTCGAATGCAAATTCCGTGTCCAGGCCGAAACGCTGGCGCGCCTGCTGGCCCAGCACCGGGGTGCCTCTGTGGAACGGTTCGCCGAGCGCCATCAGCACATTGTTGACTAATAAATAGTGAATCATTTCTTCGTGGGCGATTTCCAGCAACATGCCGCGCGTGCCGCTGTTGCGTCGCCGGTCTTCGGCGCCGCAGGCCAGCTCCAGCTCGGCCGGCAGCCAGCGGCCCGCCTGCACCAGCGCCGCCCCCTGCGCATAATTGGGAATGGAATACGCGGCATACAGGTATTGCAGCATGAGCGACAGTTCCAGGTCGATGGCCTTTTTCAGCTCGTCGATCAGTTCCGCCTTGCTGCCGATGGCGTGCGGCGTGGCCGGTGCCGGCAGCGCCGCCTTGGCCTTTGCCTCGACCTGCGTCAGGTATTTTAGGAACAGGCGCGATTTTGGCAGCGACAGTTCGCGCGTGCTGGGCATGTAGTAGCTCTTGTCGCGGTTCTGCGGATCGCACATCTGCCACATCAGGCGCGCATACGTTTCGCACTTGCACTGGTCCGCCAGGCTGAAGACCTTGTCCGACATGAAGGGATACACGAGCTCGTAGTAACTCATCACATGCCGGTAGAGGAAGGCGTAGTCGACCTGTTCCGCCGGTACGTCGTCCAGATGCCAGTCGTCGGGCAGTACCCGCACGCCGAGGTATTGTTTGTGTTTGCCCGTCCCCAGCACGATGCGGGTCGCGCCCGGCTGGCGCCCCGTCAGGGTCAGCGCCGTGTAGCCGTGGCCGAGCGGCGACGGCTGCTGCTCCACGGTCAGCAGCGCGCCGTCTTCCGCCTGCGCCAGGGACGGGGGCGCCGCCAGCTCGCCGCGGAAGCGGCTTTGCACGGTGATGGCCTGCGGAAATTGCTCGTGCTTGTTGCGGTTCGGCGCTTCCAGGTACAGCTGGTTGCTGTCCGATTGCGATACCCAGTCGGCCTCGTCCCACTGCGCCTGCGCGCTGCCCAGGCTGAGCGAACCCGCGGCGGGGGCATGTTGCAGCGGTACGTCGAAGACGCCGTGATGGCGCCAGTGGTCGCGGTACAACCGCTCGGGAATGCGCGCCAGCAAGGTGCCGGAGTCATCCTGCAGCAGCAGGTCGCCGAGCGCCTGCTTGCCGCCCAGGGCATGCGTGGGATGCTGTTCCGAGACGGCGTCCGCGTCGCGCGTGGTGAAGGGGATGGCGGTCGGCATGTTGAACGAGACGCGGTCCGCATGCAGTTTCACCAGCACCGGTCCCAGGCTGGCCTGGCGCGGCTGCAGCAGGCGGCCGGCCGGATAGGTGGCCAGCTCGTCGCGCCGCCACAGGCCGATGCTGCCGGCCAGGTCGTAGAACACGGGCGAGTCCGGTTTTTGCGGCGTCGACATATTGAACAGGCAATACTGCACCGTCAGGCCCAGCACCTCGTCGTCGGCCAAAGCTTGCTGCAAGACATGCATACTGGCCGGCAACGGCAGGTCCGCATTGAACAGGAAATGCGGGTCTTGCTTGGACACGGAGAACTGGAACAGCCTGGAGCGGCCGATTTCCTCGTCCAGGAAATGCCCGCTGCGTTCCGTGATATGGCCGCTGCCGAGCCAGCGCACCGAGTGCGCCTGCGCGATGTCGGCCGTAAACAGCGTGGGTGTGTTGGGCGTGGCCAGCTTGTCGCTCAAGGTGAACTGGCCGGCGTAGATCAGCGTGGTGTCCGGCTGGGCCGGGTTGTTGTCGATCCACCTGGCGCGGTTGAAGGTCGTGCGCAGGTACTCGTTGTAGTGGCCCCACAGGCCCAGCCTGGCGCCCACCAGCGGGTCTTGCGTATCGATCTCGCCATCGCGCAGCTGGACGCCCGTGATCCTCGCGTTTTCCCACGAAAAATGATTATTCCCGCAAAAATTGTGGCCTGCCGCCTGGCTGAAGATGCCGTCCGGATCGGGCTTGCCCTTGGCGTTGAAGCGGGGGGTAAGCTGTTTCAGGTGCGCATGGAATTCAGCCGGCGGCCGGCTCAGGTCGACAGGCTCGCCCGCCATCGATACCGTGTTCGTGGCGATATCGATGTTGCCGTGCGTATTGCGATTCCCCGTCGGCACATTGGCGCGGGCAAAACCCCGAAAATGCAGACGGGGGAAGTCAAGTAGGCTCATGCGCGCTCGGTCGAGGAAGTGATGAAGGTATCGTTGGCGGCGGCGACGTCTTCCCGTTGATCTAGCCGCTGCAGCAACAGGCCGCTGGCGTGCTGGGCGCTGATCAGGCTGCCTTCCATCCAGCCGCAATGCGCGGTATAGGCATCCGAGCAAGAGATGATGCCGTCCCGGTGCAGCAGGACGGCCGGGTGCTCGGCTTCCGGTTCCACGCAAAACTCGACGCCATGCGGCCAGAACTTGTGGAAGTGCGCCTTGATCGGCGGCAGCGGCTGGCCATCGAGCGGCAGGACGTCTTCCAGGTGGCGGCGGACGCGCTCCAGGTACACGTCTTCACCGAGTTCCAGGCTGTCCCGCCAGTAGGTGGCGCTTTTGCTGTCGGTGTAGAACAGCACATACTTGTCGCTCTTGAAGTAGACCTTGCGCAGGGGATTGGCCGCCATCAGCACCTTGTCGGTCAGCCCCAGCGCTTCCCACCAGGCCGTGTCGAACGTGAGGAAGCCCTTGAACAGGGGCAGCGAGTCGTACTGGAACGGGCTCCAGGCGTTCGGGAAATCCAGGTTCAGGCGCGGCATGGCGGACGGCGGGATGGCCATCACCAGGTGGCGCGTGCGGTGCATCTGCGTGTCGCCCTGGTGGCTGAAGGCGAGCACATGGTCGGCGCCGGATTTTTCAACGGACAGCAAGCGGTGTTCCAGGCGGAATTCCACCCCGGCGGCCTGGGCCTGGTACTGCAGCTGGCACAGCAACGCGTGGTAGCCGTCGGTGGCATAGCGCCACTGGTTGGCGGCGTTTTCCGTAAAGTGCTGCGTTTCCGGGTGTTTCTTGATGATGTCGTAGGCCATGGCCGCCGACACCATCGGCAGCAGCAGGGCGTCATAGCCGGTCGCCTTGATGATGTGGGTGGCCTTGGCGGCGCCCAGGTAATGGCTGAAGAATTCGAGGAAGGAGTCGTTCGGATGCTCCTTGAGCATCGGGCTCAGGCCATGCAGCGTTGCCTTCAGCTCTTCCAGCACGCTGTCGTGGGAAATGACCTCGGTGAACGGGTAGACGGCATGCGGCAGCCCGCTGCCCTGCATCAGTTGCTGGAAGTGCGGATGCAGCTGCGGCGAGTAGCGGGCGGCGCCGAGTTCGGCGATTTCCTCGCCATCTATTTTCCGCGACTGGATGCGGCCGCCGACGGTGGCATTCAGGTCGAAGACCCGGATGCGCAGCTTCCTGCTGGCGGCGGTGTCGATCAGGCGGTTGGCGCAAGTCAAGCCGCCTATGCCGGCGCCTACGATGCAAATGTCAGAATACGTGCTCATACGAAATTCCTTTTTAACGTTCATTAATCAAAAAGCTGCAAAATCGCTAGCAAAAGTTTCCCCTGCACGTGTAGGCAAGGGAGGTGGGACGCTGGGTGTTACCGCACTTGGCGAGCGTTATCGGCTGGGGAATGAAGAGCCTGGCGAGAACTGGCGTTGTTTCTGGAATGGTCGATTCTTGGCTGCAGAGTTTCTGTTTCAAATCAAAGATGGCACCGACAGTAGCCCAGGCCTCGGGCAGTCAATTTGATAAATATCAATGTAGTTGTCGTTCGGTGTTGCGTCCTTGTCGACGCAGCGAGGCAGGCGGAATGGCGGCGGCAGTGCGCCGGGAAGTGGCAGGGAGGTATGGAATGCGTTGCGGTGCGGCGTATCGAGCCGCTGCGGGAGTGTCGCCGTTTGCCGATGATGCCAGGACCAGCGGTGGGTCCTGGCGCCATCAGCGGTGGCTTGGTCTGCTTCTTGCTATTTTTATTGTTTCTGACTTTGCGGCTGGCGCGCAGTGCACGCGCCAGCCGGGCGATGCCCGATGCCGGTGCCCGTCAAAAATCCACGGCGGCCGACAGTTGCACGCTGCGGGGCGCCGATTGCGAGACGGTGCCATACGAAGCCACGCCGGCCCAGTAATGGCGGTCGAACGCGTTCATCAGCCCGCCGCGCAAGGTGGTCGCCTTGCCGGCGATGGCCGTGCGGTAGCGCAAGCCCAGGTCCACCTTGGTCCATGACGGCACCGACTGCACATTCGTCTGGTCGACAAACTGCTTGCCCGTGTAGCTGACGGCGCCCGTGGCCGTCAGGCCAGGCCAGTACGGCACATCCCATTCGCCGCCCAGATTGGCCATGGACGTGGGCACGCCCACGGGGCGCTTGCCCATGGTGGCGGCGTTGTTGGTCTTCACCAGGCGCCCGTCGAGCAAGGTGATGCCGGCCAGCAGGCGCACGGCCTTGCTGGCGGCGCCCGACAGGTTCAGTTCCAGGCCCCGGTTGCGCTGCTCGCTGTCCATGCTGTAGACCTTGCCATACAGCTGGCCGCTGGGTTTCGTCACCTGGAACACGGCCAGGGTCGCCAGCACCACGCCGAAATCGGCCTTCGTGCCCACTTCATACTGCTTGCTCTTGTAGGGTGCGAACACCTGGCCCGCGTTGTCGGCGATGTTCGGCGCGATATCGCCCTTGCTCAAGCCCTCGATATAGTTCGCGTACAGCGACACGTGGCGCAATGGCTTGACGACGATGCCGGCCAGCGGCGTCAGGGCGCCCTGCTTGTAGTGCGTGGTCAGCACGCCCGTCGTCGCATGGTAGTTTTTCGCTTCGACCAGCTGGCGGCGCACGCCCAGGGTCAGTTGCACGCGCTGGTCCAGCATGTCCAGGGTGTCGGCCACGGCCAGGCTGGACAGGGTGGAGGCGGACAGCTTCGGCGCGCGGGCCGGGGCGGCGATGCCGGGGTCGGCCACGGCGACAGGGCGGTAGATATTCGAGGTGATGAGCTTGCCGGAATTGCTGACGCTGCCAAATTCGTCCTGGTAGACATTGCCCATCACGACCAGCGCATGCTCGACGCCGCCCGTGCGAAAGCGCGCGCGCACGCCCGTGTCCGCGCTGGCGCGCCGCACGCGGAATTTCCAGTTCATGGGCGTGACCGTCATGTCGCCGGCCGCGCTGGTGATGGTCGGCGTCTGGTCCGAATAGCGCGACACGTCGGAGCGCGTGCCGCCCACGTCGACAAACACGGTGACGTTGTCGTTCAGGTCGTATTCGACCTTGCCCAGGGTGGCCAGGTCGTTGGATTTCCACCAGCCCCAGGATTGGGCGATGTTGCGGCGGCCATCGGGCGCTGCCGGCACGGGCAGGCGAGCGGCCACGAGGAAGGGGCGCGTGGGCGCGTCGATCCACTGGTATTGCTCGATCACGTCGAGCGAGGCGCGCAGGCGCTGGCCCTGGTAATCGAGGGCGATGGCCGCCACTTCCGCGCGCGAGGTCTGGTGGTCGAGCGGCGTGCGGCCCTGGCGGTGCAAGCCATTGAAGCGGATGCCGAAGCGCCGTTCCTCGCCGAAGCGGCGGCTGACGTCGATGGCCGCGCCAGCCTGCGAGCCCGCGCCGTAATCGACGGTCAGGCGCGTCAGGTCGCGCGGCAAGGAACGTTTCGGCACGGCGTTGACGACGCCGCCCACGCCGCCGTTCGGCGACATGCCGTACAGCAAGGCGGCCGGCCCCTTGAGCACTTCCACGCTCTGCAGATACTCCGTAAACAAATGGTAGTTGGGCGAGACTCCATACACGCCGTCGAACGCCACTTCGCTCAGATTGCCTTCGTTGAGGGGGAAGCCGCGGATGAAGAAGGAATCCGTGACGCCGCCGATCTGGCCCGTGAAGCGGGTGGACGGGTCGCCGCCCAGCACCTCGGCCAGGGTCAGCGCCTGCTGGTCCAGCATGCGCTGGCTGGTGTAGCTGTTGACGCTGAACGGCGTATCGAGCAAGTCTTTTTCGCCCAGCATGCCGGCGCGCGCGCTCTTGGCGATCTGTCCGCCGGCGTCCGCTTCGGCTTGTCCGTTGACCAGCACGGTGGCGAGCGGGGCGGATGCATCGGCCGTCGCCTGGGCGATCGCCTGCGGCGTCACGCTGGCGACGAGCAGGCCGGCGAGGATCAATCGGGTGGTGAGGTGGGGGTGGGCGAGTCGGGAATGTTGAATGGGCATCAGGGGCAAGCGTATAAAGTTGATAGGGAGGAATTGCACATAGGATATTATAAATGAGAATCATTACGATTTATAATGATTAATATATTCATTGCCGCCACGGCCGCATACATGCCGCGCGCATGCCTGGAGGGCATTTCAGCGCGGAAAATGACCATCCTGGGCCTTCAGATCCGGATATTTGCTGTCTTATATAAGATTCGTCGCCATCTGATACACAAACAGCGGCAGGACAGTCTAAAATACGTGGTGGGCAAGCACGGCGTCACCGCCGGCACACTAGCCGTCCAAAGCAAGGCTAACCGTCCTGTGTTTGGAATGAAGAAAGTTAACCACCAGGCATCACCGCATACAAGGGAATGAACATGGCAACACAAAAATCCAAAATCATCTACACGCTGACTGACGAGGCGCCGCTGCTCGCGACGTATTCCCTGCTGCCAATTATCAAAAAATTCACCGCGCCGGCTGGCGTGGACGTGGTCGCCAGCGATATTTCGGTGGCGGCCCGTGTACTGGCTGAATTTCCCGAATTCCTGACGGACGCGCAAAAAGTCCCGAACACCCTGGCTGAACTGGGCAAATTGACCCAGAATCCGGACACCAACATCATCAAATTGCCGAACATCAGCGCTTCGCAAGGCCAGCTGATCGCCTGCGTGCGCGAATTGCAAGGCCGTGGCTACAAGCTGCCGGATTACCCGGAAGATGCGAAGACGGACGAAGAAAAAGCCCTGAAAGCCCGTTACGGCAAGTGCATCGGCAGCTCGGTCAACCCGGTCTTGCGCGAAGGCAATTCCGACCGCCGCGCACCGAAGGCCGTCAAAGAGTACGCACGGAAGCACCCGCATTCGATGGGCGAGTGGAGCCAGTCGTCGCAAACGCACGTGTCGCACATGCACCATGGCGACTTCTACCACGGCGAAAAATCGCTGACGCTGGAAAAGGCGCGCGACGTCAAGATGGAACTGGTCACGGCCTCGGGCAAGACCATCGTGCTGAAACCGAAGGTTTCCCTGCAAGCGGGCGAAATCATCGACAGCATGTTCATGAGCAAGAAAGCGCTGCTGGAGTTCTACGAGAAGGAAATCGACGACGCCTTCAAGACGGGCGTGATGTTCTCGCTGCACGTCAAGGCGACCATGATGAAGGTTTCGCACCCTATCGTTTTCGGCCATTGCGTGCGCATCTTCTACAAGGACGCGTTCGCCAAGCACGCCGCGCTGTTCGACAAGCTGGGCGTGAATGTCAACAATGGCATGAGCAACCTGTACGACAAGATCGAAACCCTGCCAGCGTCGCAAAAAGATGAAGTGCTGAAAGATTTGCACGCCTGCCACGCCAACCGTCCGGAACTGGCCATGGTCGATTCGGCCAAGGGCATCACCAACTTCCATTCGCCGAACGACATCATCGTCGACGCGTCGATGCCAGCCATGATCCGTATCGGCGGCAAGATGTGGGGCGCCGATGGCCGTCCGAAGGACGTCAAGGCCGTCATGCCGGAATCGACTTTCGCGCGTATCTACCAGGAAATGATCGGCTTCTGCAAATGGCATGGCAACTTCGATCCGAAGACCATGGGCACCGTGCCGAACGTGGGCCTGATGGCGCAGCAAGCGGAAGAATACGGTTCGCACGACAAGACGTTTGAAGTGCCGGAAGGCGGCATCGCCAACATCACCGACCTGGAAACGGGCGAAGTGCTGCTGACGCAAACGGTGGAAGAGGGCGATATCTGGCGCATGTGCCAGGTCAAGGACGCGCCGATCCGCGACTGGGTCAAGCTGGCCGTCACGCGCGCGCGCAATTCGGGCATGCCTGCCGTGTTCTGGCTCGATTCCTACCGTCCGCACGAGAACGAAGTCATCAAGAAGGTACAGGTTTACCTGAAGGAGCACGACACCAAGGGCCTGGACATCCAGATCATGTCGCAAACGCGCGCCATGCGTTACACCCTGGAACGCGCCTTCCGCGGCCTGGACACCATCTCGGTGACCGGCAATATCCTGCGCGACTACCTGACCGATTTGTTCCCGATCCTGGAACTGGGCACGTCCGCCAAGATGTTGTCGATCGTGCCATTGATGGCCGGTGGCGGCATGTATGAAACGGGCGCCGGCGGTTCGGCACCGAAACACGTCAAGCAACTGGTGGAAGAAAACCATTTGCGCTGGGATTCGCTGGGCGAGTTCCTGGCCCTGGCCGTGTCGCTGGAAGACATGGGTATCAAGACGGGCAATGCGAAGGCCAAAATCCTCGCGAAAACCCTGGATGAAGCCACCGGCAAGCTGCTGGACAACAACAAGTCGCCATCGCCACGTACCGGCGAGCTGGACAACCGCGGCAGCCATTTCTACCTGGCCATGTACTGGGCGCAAGCCCTGGCTGCGCAGAAGGACGATGCGGAACTGGCAGCGCATTTTGCGCCGGTGGCCAAGGCCCTGGCCGACAACGAAGAAAAGATCGTTGCCGAGCTGAAAGCAGTACAAGGTAAGGAAACGGATATCGGCGGCTACTACCTGCCAGATCCGGCGAAGACGGAAGCCGTTATGCGTCCTAGCGCCAGCCTGAATGCGGTGCTGGACAGCATCTGATGCAGTCTTGACAGGCAGTAAGTTCTTGACTGCTGCCTGATAGAAAAACGCCGCCGGAAGCGATTCCGGCGGCGTTTTTCATTTCCGTGCAGGTTTTTTATTTGTAATGCTTGTAGACCTCGGTGCTGCCATTGTTCTTGACCAGCAAGACGTCATACGCATCCTTGCGCGGTCCTTCCATGCCAGGCGAGCCCATCGGCATTGCCGGCACGGCCAGGCCTTTCGCCTTGGGTTTGTCGCGCAGCAACTGCTTGATCTCGCTGGCCGGCACATGGCCTTCGATGGCGTAGCCGTTGACGAGGCCAGTGTGGCAGGAGCCGAGCGCGTCGGGAATGCCGGCCAGCTTGCGGTATTGCGCCGGCATCTCGACATTTTTCGCGCGGACCGTAAAACCGTTCGCTTCCAGGTGCTTGATCCAGTCGGCACAGCAGCCGCACGAGGCGCTCTTGTAGACTTCGATGACGGGCAGGGCCGCCATGGCGAACGTGGGCAGGCCCAGCATGGCGGCGAAGGCGCCGCGCAATAAGAAATGTTTGATCATGTGTTGCTTTCAGACGGAATAGGGCTATCGTGGCCACCTTGGTGGCTTGCTTGGGACGAGCTTGGAATTTAAGCGGAAAGCGGCCGCGGCGGCCGGCGCGGGCCGTCGGGAATGAATCCCGTCAGCAAGGTGGCCGTAGCGATGGTGACTTGTTGCGCACCGCTGCAGGCGGCGGCAGGCAGGGCCAGGCCAGGCGACATCAGCGCGCCCAGGCAAAAGCTGGCGCAGGCGCCGCACGCGGGGTGCTTGGCAGGGGTCTTGTCGTTTTCCGGCGTGCCGGCGCTGTCCGCGACGGCGGATGAGCGCGCAGCGTGATGCTGGCAAGCCGCTGTCATCGCGACGGCAGGCTCGTCAGCGAGCGGCGCGCATAGCCGCGTGGCGCCCGCAGCGGCCGCCTGCAGCGGCACCGCCGCGATCAGCAGCAGGATCAGCCATGTTTTGAAGAGTCTTAGCATCGCCGGAAAGTATAGCATAGGGGCAACTGCCGCCAGGAGCGGGCGTCCGCTAGCGCGAGGCGGCGGCCAGCATTTTCGATGCATACATGGCGCGGTCCGCATGGCGCAGCAGCAGTTGCATGGTATCGCCGTCTTCCGGATAGTGGGCCACGCCGATGCTGACGGCGATCTGCAAATGCTGTCCGTTGCCCAGGTGCAGCGGCGCAGCCAGGGCCGCGTGGATCTTTTGCTCGATCAGGCTGACGTCGGCGGGCGCGGCATTGCTTTCCAAAAGCACGACGAATTCATCGCCGCCCATCCTGGCCAGGGTGTCGGTTTCGCGCATGCAATCGCGCAGGCGGCTCGCCACCGTTTGCAGCAGCAGGTCGCCACAGGCATGGCCGTGGTCGTCGTTGACCCGCTTGAAGTTGTCGAGGTCGAGGAACAGCAGCGACAGCCGGCCTTCCTGGCGGTGCGCGCGCGCGAAGGCCGTGTGCAGGCGGTCGTGGAACAGGCGGCGGTTCGGCAGGCGGGTCAGTTCGTCGTGCATGGCCATGAATTGCATCTGCGTCTGCAACTGCCGGCGCTCGATGGCGGTGGCAAGTTGCTTGGCGACAAATTGCAGCAAATCCTGGTCCTGCTCCGTGCCGATGACGGCATCCTGGCCGCCTTGCAAGGCCAGCGCGCCGATGCTGCCCAGGGAAGAATACAGCGGCACGGCCAGCCAGCACGAGGACAGGGCGCAGGCCGCCGTTTGCAGCGCCGCCGGCAGGCCGGCCAGTTGTCCCGTCTGCAACAGCAGGGGGCGGCCGCTGCGCAGGACTTCATCGCACAGCAGGCTGGCCAGCGATGACGTGGGCTGCGGCGCGCTGTCGTCGGCATGCGAGGTCATGGGAGGCTGGGCGCCGTGTTCGTCATGCAGCAGCAAGGTCAGGCCGCGCGTGGGCAAGTGTTCGCCGATGATGTGCTGGATGCGGTGCAGCAAGGCGGACAAGTCTTGCGTCGCCTGCATGGCTTCGGAAATGGCGTACAGCGCGGCCTGCTTTGCCTGCGCCTGTTTCAGCAGGGTGACGTCGCGCGCCACGGCCACGCGCAGCTGGTCGGCGGCGGACCAGCGGGCGGACCACATGATGTGCGCCAGGCTGCCATCCTTGCGCAGGTAGCGGTTCTCGAAGTGCGTCTGCGCATGGCCATCCATGATGGCGCGCGCGGCCGCCAGGGTGCGCGCGCGGTCGGCCGGGGCAACCATGTCGAGCATGAGCTTGCCGATCATTTCCTGCTGCGTATAGCCGAAGATGCGTTCGCAGGCGGTGCTGACGAAGACAAAGCGCCCCTCCACGTCGACCATGCACACGGCATCGAGCAACAAGTCGGTAAAGCTGGCCAGCGGCGCGCGCAGAATCTTGTGTTCCATGGTGGCATTTTAATGGACATTCCCGGCGGTGATTCAACTTGTTGGGGGTAGGCGAGGTCGGCGGCATGAAAATGTTTCATTTCCCCGACGCTCATGCTTTTCCGTTTCTTGCCGTTAATGCAGTATTGCCATGCAGTACTTGCCATCACGCCAGATAACGTGACGCAAGGTTTGCCTGGCGCCAGGTAATTGCAAAATACTTAACCATATCGAACTTTTATGATGCATCTTCTCTCTATTTGCAAGGTGACAGCGCCATGACCTCCATTTCTCCACTGTCCAGCTGGAACAGCGCCCCGTCGCGGGCTGCCGCCGCCACATCGAACCGCGCGGAGGCGGCAGCGCCGTCGCCCGTATCGACGCCATCGTCCATCGTTGCTCTCAGCCCGGAAAGCGTGAACGACGGCAAGCCGGCGGCGCTCGTCAAACCACCGATGGTGTGGGAAAGCGCGACGCGCGACAAGGTGAGCGAGGCGATGACGAAGAGTTTTTCTTCGTATGCGTTTGGCGGCCGCTTCAGCGGCCTGGGCGCGGCCATGCTGGGACAAGCCAAGCTGGGAAACTACAATTTCTCGCAGGCGATGCGGCAGCCGCCGCCGAGCACCACGCCGAACATCTATGCGGCGTCCGGCATCGCGCCCGGCAGCCTGCATGGCAATGGTGAAGACCGGGTTTCCCTCAGCATCACGACGAAGAGCGGCGTGGAAGTCAAGCTGTCGCTCGACAGCCAGGGCGACGGCCTGGCCGTGAACATGACGACCAGCGGCGACCTCAGCGACGCTGAAGCGAGCGCCCTGGGCGAATTGGCGAAAGGTTTTCAGGAAGCCATCGACGGGATGGGACAAAGCACGCCGAAAATCAAGCTGGAAGGTTTGATGCAGTTCGACCAGCAAGTGCTCGAGTCGGTGAAGCTGCATGCGGAAGTCAAGGTGCGTGGCGAAACGGAAAGTACCCAAACCCTGGATTTCCAGGCCGATGGCGCGCAGCGCAAGGTCAGCTTCAGCGGCGAGGCCGGCAGCCTGGACCTGAAGGTCGATACCAGCGCGCTCAATACCCTGGGCAGCCCCGAGCGGCAAGCCAAGGCGCTGGGCAGCTATATGAAGCAATTCGACCAGGCGGCGTCGCGCGGCCATGGCGACGCGGGCCTGGTGGCCATGCTCAAGGATAGCTTCACTGCCTTGCACAGCAATACCGCCGCACCGCAAGTGGCCACGGACAATCCCGCGACGGGCAAGTGGCGCCTGGCGGCCGAGGACAAGTCCATCCTGACGGGGCTGGCCGATTTCAGCGCTTCCGTGTCGCAGACCGTGAAATTCAGCAATCCCATGCGCAGCGCGGAAAAGGATGGCTTCAACTATGAAGTGTCGCAGAAGACGGAGCAGGCCGGCGCCAGCCAGGACGAGCGCTCAATCAGGCAGCAGCAGCAATCGAAGCTGAGCGCCAGCTACCACCAGACGCTGGTCCCTGGCGTGCCGCTGCGCCTGCTGGACAATACGGAATCGCAGAACTATACCTACCACCAGATTGAGGATACGGCCAGCAGCGAGGCGCAAGTGGCCTACAAGGATGGCAAGATGGTGAAGGCGAGCTTGCGGCAGGAGGGCAGCCAGTCCGAACACGTCATGAAGTATTTCCTGGGCAAGCTGCAATCGGACAAGACCACGCCGGGCAATTTCTCCGTGCTGCGCGACTTGCTGCCCGTGCTGGGGCCATACAAGTCGGGCGAGAAGGAGATGACGCCCGAAGCGCGGCTGGAACAGCGCAAGCAGGCGCTGCTGACCTTGAGCGACGACGTGCTGCTGCAGTCGTATGCGGGCCAGACCATCAGCCTGTGGCAAGCCGATGTGCCGCCCGAGGAGGCGGTCCGTTAATTGCCCCTTGCCTCATATTAAAAAAAGCCCGTCTTCCTGCGAAGACGGGCTTTTTGTTTGATGCGGCGCAAACAGCTTACGCTTTGGCCTTGCTTTGCTTGATCCAGTAGCCGACGCCCAGCGCGGCGAGCCACACGGGAATCAGGTAGACGGAAATGCGCAGGCCCGGCGTCAGGTACATGATCACCAGGATGCCGGCCAGGAACGCCAGGCACAGGTAGTTGGTGAACGGGTAGCCCAGGCTCTGGAACAGGGTCGTCTTGCCTTCGATTTTTTTCTGCGCGCGGAAGCGCAGGTGGATCCAGCTGATCATGGCCCAGTTGATGATCAGCGCCGACACCACGAGTCCCATCAGCACTTCAAACGCTTCGCCCGGCATGAAGTAATTGACCACCACGCAGGCGCCTGTCGCCAGGGCCGACACGCCCAGGGCGACCAGCGGCACGCCGCGGCGGTTCAGGTGCAGCAGCGCGCGCGGCGCATTGCCTTGCTTGGCCAGGCCGAACAGCATGCGCGTGTTGCAGTACACGCCGCTGTTGTAGACGGACAGGGCGGCCGTCAGCACCACCACGTTCAGGGCCGTGGCCACCATGTTGCTGTCGAGCGCATGGAAGATCAGCACGAAGGGGCTGCCGCCGGTAACGACGTTTTGCCACGGGTACAGCGACAGCAGGATGCCCAGCGCGCCGATGTAAAAGATCAGGATGCGGTAGATGGCCTGGTTGGTGGCGCGCGGGATCGTCGTGCTCGGGTCATCCGCCTCGGCCGCCGTGATGCCGACCAGTTCCAGGCCGCCGAACGAGAACATGATGACGGCCATGGCCATCACCAGTCCCTGCCAGCCATTCGGGAAGAAGCCGCCGTGCTGCCACAGGTTGGCCACCGACGCCTGCGGGCCCGCGTCGCCGGAGGCCAGCAGGTACGCGCCGAAGACGATCATGCCGATGATGGCGACCACCTTGATGAGGGCAAACCAGAATTCCATCTCGCCAAACGCCTTGACATTCAACAAGCTGATGGCGTTAATCACGCAAAAGAAGACGAGCGCCGACACCCAGGTGGGCACGCCCGGCCACCAGTACTGCACGTAGATGCCGACGGCCGTCAGTTCGGCCATGCTGACGAGCACATACAGCACCCAGTAATTCCAGCCCGACAGGAAGCCGGGCAGGTGGCCGCAGTATTTGTCGGCAAAGTAGCTGAAGGAGCCGGCGACGGGTTCGTCGACCACCATCTCGCCCAGCTGGCGCATGATCAGGAAGGCGATGACGCCGGCGATGCCATAACCCAGCAGCACTGAAGGGCCGGCCATCTTGATGGTTTGCGCGATGCCCAGAAACAGGCCGGTGCCGATGGCGCCGCCCAGGGCGATGAGCTGGATGTGGCGGCTTTTCAGGCCGCGCTTGAGCTCTTGTGGTTCGGTAATCCCGACTGCCGTCATATGTTTTATCCTGTTTTTACGGGGCTGAGGTCGCTGATTCTAAAGCATGAATGGGCAAATCAGGAGCGAAATGCATGTTGCACTGCGGAGGCGCAAGAAAAGCCCCGCATCTTCGCCGAACGGCGCGCAAAACGGCGGCCCAGGCGTCCGCTTTTACGCGCCGGCCGCCACGATGGCCGGTTCGTACGCGGCCAGGAACTCGGGCGGCAGGCGGCGCGCGCGGCCGCTGCTCAATTCGATGCAGATCAAGTCCCAGCGTCCGCGCACGACGGTGGCGCCGTCGCTGTCGCGGACCAGCTGGAAGCGCCGCTCCATGCTGGAACGGCCATCGCTGGCGCACAGCCAGGTGGCCAGGGTCAGCGCTTCGCCGGCCCGCGTCGGCAGCAAATAGTCGTATTCTCCGCGGCGTATCGCCATGGCCCGGTCCAGGCGCCGGTAGTCGTCCAGGTCCAGCCCCAGAGTGGCCGAATGGTGCCAGGCGATATGCTCGCACCAGCGCACGTAGACGGCGTTATTCGTGTGCTGCAAGCCGTCGATGTCGCCCGGTTCTGGCGTGACGGGCAGGGTATGGGCGTGCGGATAATCCCAGTTCAAGAGCATTCCTTTCGATACGGTGGCGGCTGATTGTACGGTCTCGCGGCGCTTCCTGTCTGCGGCGCACGCGTGGAAAAACACTGTTTTTCGCATTGATGTATGATGCATCATAATTTATAGGCGATCAAAAACACGCATGAACCATTCATTGGACAGTCTGCTGCACGTCAATCTGGGCAAGTCCGTGTACGCCATGCTGCGCGAAGCGCTGGCGGCCGGGCGCTTCCAGCCGAATGACCGGCTGCGCATCCGCGAACTGGCGCAGCAGTTGGGCACCAGCGTCACGCCCGTGCGCGACGCCATGCTGCAGCTGGTGCAGGAAGAGGCGCTGGTGCTGCGCTCGCCGCGCGACTTCCGCGTGCCCGTGCTGAGCGTGGCGCGCTACCTGGAAATCCGCGCGCTGCGGCTGGAACTGGAAGGCCTGGGCGCGGCGGAAGCGGCGCAGCGCATCGACGCCGCCACCCTGGCCGACCTGGAGCGCCTGCTGCAGGCGAATGAAGAGGCCATCGCGCGGCACGACCTGGCCGCGGCGCTGCAATGCAACCAGGCGTTTCACCTGGGCCTGGCGCAGGCGGCCGGCATGCCGACCTTGAAACGCTTCGTCGACCATCTGTGGATGCAGACGGCGCCCCTGATCGCCGCCGGCTACGCCAGCTTTTCGCCCGACATGCGGGTGGGCCACCACCACGCCATCATCAGCGCGCTGCGCCAGCGCGACAGCGGGGCCGCGCGGCGCGCCATCGAGCAGGACATCCTCGACGGCGGCACGCAGATGCTGGCCTACGTGATGCGCCAGGAGCGCATCCACGCCGGCGCAACCGAAGAGGACAAGGAAGAACATGACGCACATCAAGCACAAGATTGAACAGAACATGGAACAGAAAACCGCCATCGTCACGGGCGCCAGCCGCGGCATCGGCCATGCCGTGGCCGAGCGCTTCCGCAGCCTGGGCTGGAGGGTCATCACCGTCTCGCGCAGCCCGATTCCCGGCGGCTGCCCGCGCAGCCAGGAGCACAACACGCATGTGTGCATGGATTTGTCGGACCTGAGCCAGATCGGGCAGATGGTCGAGACGCTGCGCCCCATGCTGGGCGACGCCAAACTGCACGCGCTGGTCAACAATGCGGGCGTGTCGCCGAAGGGGCCGGGCGGCTCGCGCGTCAATTCGCTGACGACGGACATGCAGACGTGGCAGGAAATGTACAACACGAATTTCTTTGCGCCGCTGGCGCTGACGCGCGGCTTCGCGCAGGAATTGTCGAATGCGCGCGGCTCCGTGGTGAATCTGTGCTCGATCGCCGGCTATCGCGTGCATCCGTTTGCCGGTTCGGCCTACGCCAGTTCGAAGGCGGCGCTGGCGTCGCTGACGCGCGAAATGGCCAACGACATGGCGCCGCTGAACGTGCGCGTGAACGCCATCGCGCCGGGCGAGATCGACACGGCCATCCTGTCGCCCGGCACTTCGCACATCGTCGACACGCAAATCCCCCTGCGCCGCCTGGGCACGACGGCCGAAGTGGCGGATCTGGTGGAGTTCCTGTGCAGCGAGCGCGCCTCGTACATCACGGGCGCGGAAATCCCCATCGACGGCGGGCAGCGTATTTAATTGAAAAGGAAGATCGCATGACACAACATATCGGCATCGTCGGCTGCTCGGCCGAAGGCGCGGCCCTGTGCTACCGCACGATCTGCGAAGAGGGCGCGCATGCGCTGGGGCCATATGAACACCCGGAAGTATCGATGCACACGCCGTCGCTGGCGCGTTACGTGGATTGCCTGAACGGGGGCGACCTGGCAGGCGTGGCCGAACTGATGCTGGCATCGGCGCGCAAGCTGGCCGCCGCCGGCGCCGATTTCCTGATCTGCCCCGACAACACCATCCACCAGGCATTCGAGCTGATGGCGCCCCGTTCGCCGCTGCCATGGCTGCATATCGCCGACGTCGTGGCCGCCGAAGCGGCGGCGCGCGGTGTCCAACGGGTGGGCCTGACGGGTACGCGCTGGCTGGTCGACAGTGCCGTCTATCCGGACAGGCTGGCCGCGCGCGGCATCGCTTGCGTGCGGCCCGGCGAGGACGAACGCAGCGAGATCAACCGCATCATCATGGAAGAGCTGGTGCCGGGCGTGGTCAAGGGGAACAGCGTGGCGCGCTTCCAGGCCATCATTGCCGGCTTGCGGGAGCAGGGCTGCGATGCCGTCATCCTCGGCTGCACGGAGATCCCGCTGATCATCAGCGACGCCAATTCGCCGCTGCCGACGCTCGATTCCACGCGCTTGCTGGCGCGCGCCGCCTTGCGCCAGGCGCTGGAAACCTAGCGTTCCAGCTGCGCCTGCAGCGCGGCCACCACCAGCGCGTGGTCGTCCGCCTGCGCCAGGCCGGAAACGGTGACCGTGCCGACCAGTCCCACGCCGCGTATCAGCAGGGGAAACGCGCCGCCGTGGCCCGCGTACTCGATATCATCGAGGTATTTCACGTCTTCGAAGGTGCTGCCGCGGCTCTTGTACGAGATGCCCATGTAATAGGAGCTGCGGCAAAAGCGCTGCACCGTGTTGTTCTTGCGGCGTATCCAGTCCGCCTGGTCCGCCGTGGCGCCCGTCATGGCGTGGTGGAACAGGATCTGACCGTTGCGCGTGATGTTGACGGTGACGGCCTTGCCCCGCTTGCGCACTTCCTCGACGATCCACAGGCCCACGGCCAGCGCGGCGTCGTTGTCGAAGCGTTCGAATTGCAGGGATTCTTCCTGTTGCGCCAGGGTTTGCAGCAAGTCGGCGTAATGATCCATCGTGGAGGAGGGCGGTAGTGGCTGGAAGCGCTACTGTAGCGCACCATGGGCCGGCCGCGCGCGCTTTTTCCGTGGCGCGGCTAAAATAACTGGCATGAACCTGTCCCTGTTTGCCGATGAAGACCAGATCCCGGCCGGCCCGGCGCCGCTGGTGCCAGGCTCGCGCGCGTCGATCCTGCTGCGCGGTTTTGCGCTGCCGTACCTGCACGAGATGCTGCCGGCGCTGGACGCCGTCGTGCTGGCGGCGCCCCTGCGCCACATGGCCACGCCGGGCGGCTTGCGCATGTCGGTCGCCATGAGCAATTGCGGCCCCCTGGGCTGGGTCACGGATGGGCGCGGCTACCGCTACGCGCGGCACGATCCGGCCAGCGGCCTTCCCTGGCCGCCCATGCCGCCCGTGTTCCTGCGCCTGGCGCGGCAGGCGGCGCTGGCGGCCGGCTATCCGGACTTCACGCCAGATGCCTGCCTCGTCAACCGTTATGCTCCCGGTGCGCGCATGGCCCTGCACCAGGACCGCGATGAATGCGATTTCACCGCGCCCATCGTTTCCGTCTCGCTGGGCTTGCCCGCCACCTTCCTGTTCGGCGGCACGGAGCGGGCCGACAAGGCGGCGCGCATCGCCTTGCTGCACGGCGACGTGGTGGTGTGGGGCGGCGCCGACCGCCTGCGCTTCCACGGCGTGGCGCCCCTGAAGGAAGGCGAACACGCGCTGCTGGGCGCGCAGCGCATCAATTTGACGTTTCGCAAGGCCAGCTGATCCGTCAATACGCCCCATTAATGCAAGATACTTGCAAATGCGGCCGTTTTTCTCCATGATATGCAACTTGTTTGCATATGGAGTGTTCAGCATGAAGCGCGATCCGATTTCCTCGCCCCTGCCCGACGTGGCGGCCGGCCCCCATCTGGGCAATCCCTTGCCGCTCGAGTGGGTCGGCATGCAGGGCATCGCCTTGCCCCTGTGGCTGGAGGAAGGCGGGCAGGCGCAGCAAGTGCATGCCTGGGCCGACGTGCAGGTCGACTTGCCCGACCCGCACGTGAAGGGTATCCACATGTCGCGCCTGTATCTGCTGCTCGATGCGTTCGCCGCCGCGCAGCCGCTCGATTCGGGCGCGCTGGCTGCCGTGCTGCGGCGCATGGTGGACAGCCATGCCGATTGCGGCAGCACGCAGGCGAGGCTGGCGCTGGCTTTTCCCCTGCTGCGGCGCCAGTCGGCGCTGCTGACGGCAGGGCTGTCCGGCTGGAAATCGTATCCCGTGCGCCTGCAGGCCAGTGTTTCGCCGCAGGGCTTTGCCCTATCCTTGACGGTGGAGGTCGGCTACTCGTCGACCTGCCCGTGCTCGGCGGCGCTGGCGCGGCAATTGCTCGCCGACGCCTTCGCGGCGCAGTTCGGCGCGGGCCCCATCGACGGCGCGGCTGCGCGTGAATGGCTGCGGGAACACGCGAGCCTGGCCACGCCGCACAGCCAGCGCAGCACGGCGACGGTCACCGTGCCCTTGACGGAACAGGCGGAACTGGACCTGTTTCCCCTGATCGACGTGGTGGAAGCGGCGCTGGCGACACCGCTGCAGACGGCCGTGAAACGGGCCGACGAGCAGGCGTTCGCGCGCCTCAATGGTGCTAACCTGATGTATGTGGAGGATGCGGCCCGCCGCGTGCAGGCGGCGCTGGCGCCATTGGTGCCACCGTACGCGCGGGCGCGTGTTACCGTACGGCATATGGAAAGCCTGCATCCGCACGATGCCGTGGCGCAGGCGGGCAAGCTTGCCGGAGATTGGTAGTCAACCACCGTGGAGGAGGGCAACATGCCGGAGAAAATCGAGCGGGACGTCAACGATGACAGCCTGGAAGAGGAACTGGAGCGCGAACGGCGCGAGCATGCGCTGATCGACGAGGAAAAGCTGGGCATGGACGAGCTGGAAGAGGAGCACCTGAAGCGGGAACGCCAGCCCGGCGGGCCGGCGGGCCGCTAGCTTGCAAGCGGATGTATCGGCGCTGGCATCGCGCGGCGCTGGCCGGTACAATTTCGCTTTGTCCTGCTCCCCCAACCCCGGAGGCCCATGAAATATCGCGCATTTTTTCCGTTCATCCTCGGCCTGACAGGCGCCGTCCTGGCCGCCTCGCAAGCCCAGGCCGCCACCATCTGCACCGCCATGGCGGACGCCAAAACGGGCACCGTCTTGCTGCAAGAGGGTAATTGCCTCGACCGCGTCACCCCCGCCTCCACGTTCAAGATCGCGCTCAGCCTGATGGGCTATGACGCCGGCTTCCTCAAGGACGAGCACAAGCCGACCCTGCCGTTCCGCCAGGGCTATGTGGACTGGGGCGGCGAAGCGTGGCGCCAGGATACGGACCCGTCGCGCTGGATGCAGTATTCCGTCGTCTGGTATTCGCAGCAGGTCACGCAGGCGCTGGGCGCCGAGCGCTTCCAGAAATATGCGAAGGCTTTGCGCTATGGCAATGCGGATGTGTCGGGCGATCCGGGCAAGGACAATAGCCTGGAGCGCTCGTGGATCAGCTCTTCGCTGAAGATCTCTCCGCTGGAACAGCTGGGCTTTTTGCGCAAGCTGCTCAACGATCAGTTGCCCGTCAGCAAGCAGGCGATGGAGCAGACGCGCCGCCTGACCCGCCTGGCGGACGTGGGCGGCTGGCAAGTGCATGGCAAGACGGGCGCGGCTTTCCCGCGCAAGGCCGACGGCAGCTTTGACGAAGCGCATGGCTACGGCTGGTTCGTGGGCTGGGCCAGCAAGGGCGAGCGCAGCATCGTGTTTGCGCGCCTGGTGCAGGACGAGCAGAAGGGACAGCAGTCCGCGGGCTTGCGCACGCGCGACGCCATGCTGAAGGAATTGCCGGCCCTGCTGGAGCAGGCGCAGAAGTGACGGCCAGCATCGTCGCCGCCACCTTCGTCGCTTCCGACGGCGAGTACTTGGAAGCCGTCATCGAGGTGGAGGGCCAGCGCCTGCACGTGATGGACGAGTTCGGCGGCGGGCAACTGGCCGCCGGCACGCAAGTCCGGCTCGAATTGTGGCCCATGACCAGCGAGCTGGACGACTGGGACGCCATCTTCGGCGCCAACCCCGGCTGCGTAAAGGGCGTGCGCCGGCTTGATGGCTGGCGCTACCTGGCGCTGGGCGTCGTGACCCAGGTCGATCCCGTCATCTGCGATTGCGGCTTGCTGCAACTGGAAAACCCGTTTACGACGCATGATGCGCGCTGCGTGGGCGCGTACGTGGGCGTTACGCTGGCGCGCCTGGATGCTTGCCTGGCGTAAAATCCGGCCCGCTTTGTTGCCCGCCCTATATACTTGCTGAAACGGATCATCCGGCATCAGACAAGGTTACAAGCATGGCATCAGGCATGGAGCAGTTTCAGGAAAAAGCACGGCAGGCATGGACATGGACGCGCGCGCAAGCCGTGCGCGCGGCGGGAGTGGCGTGGACAAAGGCGGTGGCGCTGTACCGGCGCGGCCACGCGCACCTGATGACCTTGTCGCCCGTGCGGCGCGCGCTGGTGCTGGGGCTATGGTCGTTCCTGGCCGTGCTGGCGCTGGTGATTCTGTACATGCTGCTGCTGATCCCCCTGACACCGAGCATCCACGACTTGCGCCAGGCGCGCGCGGCCGCGCCGAGCACCATGGTCAGCGCGGATGGCGAGGAACTGGCCCGCTTCGACCAGGGTTTGCAGGAGCGGGTCACCTTAAAACAGATTTCGCCGAACGTGATCAGCGCGCTGATCTCGACGGAAGACCACCGTTTCTATGAACATCACGGCATCGATTTCACGCGCACGGCGGGCGCCGTCCTGCACACGGCGGGAGGCAACCCCCAGGGCGGCTCCACCATCACGCAGCAACTGGCGCGCAATATGTTTCCCGAGGAAATCGGCCGCTCGCGCAACCTGAACCGCAAGCTGAAGGAACTCATCACGGCCCTCAAAATCGAGGCCACCTACAGCAAGACGGAAATCCTGGAAGCCTACCTGAACACGGTACCCTTCCTGTACAACACCTACGGCATCGAAATGGCGGCGCGCACCTATTTCGACAAGCCTGCGTCGCGCCTCGACATCCTGGAAAGCGCCACCCTGGTTGGCATGCTCAAGGGCACGAATTACTACAATCCCGTCGGTAATCCCGAACGATCCTTGCAGCGGCGCAATGTGGTGCTGGGGCAAATGCGCAAACATGATGTCATCGACGAGGCGCGCTACAGGCAGTTGATCAAACGTCCCCTGCGCCTGCATTTCGAGCGCCAGAGCGAGCGGGCGCAATCGGACAGCCATTTCACGGCGTATGTGCGCAAGTGGCTGATCGACTGGGCCGACGAGAACGACTACAACCTGGAGCGCGACGGCTTGATCGTGCACACGACGCTGGACCAGGATCTGCAGCAGGCGGCCGAGCGCGCCGTCGAGCGCCAGGCGAATGCCTTGCAGGCGATCGCCGACGTGGAATGGAGCCGCGCTGGCATGCCGTCATCGACTTCGACAGGCATGTATGCGGGCATGCAGGGCGGCAGCGTGCCATTCGATTATTTCTGGAAATCGCATCCGGCCCTGCTCGACGCCTTCGTGCGCGAGTCGGGCGACTACCGCAAGCTGACTGCTGCCGGCGCTACGCCGGACGACGCACTGGCGCAACTGAAGGGCGACCGCGCCTTCATGGCGGCCTTGCGCAAGTCGAAGACGCGCCTGGAAGCGGGCTTCGCGGCCATGGACCCGGCCACGGGCGCCGTGCGCGCCTGGGTGGGCAGCCGCGACTTTGCGCGCGAACAATTCGATCACGTATCGCAGGCGGCGCGCCAGCCCGGTTCCACCTTCAAGCCCATCGTGTATGGCGCGGCGCTGGAAAAGGGCCTGAGCCCCGAGCACGTCTACCGCGATGCCGTGATGGATATCAAGGCGTCCGACGGCACGATATGGCGCCCGACGGACATGAGCGGCACCACGGGGCGCGACATGACCATGCGCGACGGCCTCGTGTACTCGAAAAACACCATCACGGCGCAAGTGATGCAGGATGTCGGCTTGCCGCCGATCATCAAGCTGGCGCGCGCACTGGGCATCCGCGACAGTAAGCTGGAAAAAGTGCCGTCGCTGGCGCTGGGCACCAGTCCCGTCACTTTATTGGAAATGGTCAACGCCTACGCCAGCATCGCGGCCCAGGGCGAGGCGCGCCTGCCGTTCGTCGTCACCCACATCACGGATCGCGAAGGCAAGCTCATCGCCCGCTTCGGCGAAGACAAGCCCAAGCGCGCCATGAAAGAAGAATCGGCGGCCACCCTGACGGACATGATGCGCGGCGTCATCGACCGCGGCACGGGCACGGCCATCCGCAGCCGCTTCGGCATCCGCTCCGACGTGGCGGGCAAGAGCGGCACCACGCAAAACAATGCGGACGGCTGGTTCATCCTGATGCATCCGGAACTGGTGGGAGGCGCCTGGGTGGGTTTCAATGACGCGCGCGTCACCATGCGCAGCAATTACTGGGGCCAGGGCGGCCACAATGCCGTGCTGGTGGTGGGCGACTTCTTCAAGACGGCGCTCGACACGGGAAAACTGTCGCGCGACGCCATCTTCCCCGGCGGCAAGCCGCCACCGCCGCTGCGCCACGTGGAGCCGGTCGACGAGCCCGCGGACGAACCCGTGGAAGAGCCGGGCGATTTGCTGCAGGAAGGCGCACCGGCCGCGCCGCTGGCCATGCCGGCCGAAGGCGAGGGCGGACAGGAGTCGCATGGGAAGGCGGTGCCGGAGGCGGCGCCTGCGCCTGCGCCTGTTCCGCAGCCTGCGCCCGTGCCCGTGCCGCAGGGTTAAAAGGATCCAAGGGAGCATCCCATGCTTAAAAAACTGCTGCCGTTGATGCTGTGTTGCGCACTTGATTCCTCTGCGGAAGAATTGATCCAGGTCGGTTCGCCAACGGGCTATATTGAGCTAGCTCAAGTCGTCGAGAGCTCTTCCCTGGTGGCGCGGGTGACGGTCGTGTCCGCGACGGTGGTGCCGTACGAGGATGCTGCGGATGGGAAACACTGTGGCATTGTCTACCGGGCAAAAGTCGTGCAGGCATTGAAGGGCAGCCAGGACGGTGATGTGCAGTTTTTCCTGCCTGTGGAGACTTCTCCTCTCCAAGCGGGTCTCAAGTACCTGGTGTTCCTGGAACATCGAAGCGAGCGCCAGGCCAGAGACCTCTTTGCGTCCCTGAACGTGGCCTTGCCTTATGCAGAAAGCAAGCGTTTGAAGTGTAAATTTCCAGCGGGATATTACGTTTCCCTGCATGCGGCCCCCCTGGTATTTGATGCAGATGCCGGGAGACAATTTGGTGGTGAGTGGCTGAGCCTGGGAAGAGGCGGGGTGCCATCGGGCCTCGTGCTTTGCGAAGTACCTGTAACCAATAGCGCTAACGTGGAAAGCCGGCACCATCGACAAAAAAAATCCGGCGGCGCGGTGGTCAGCTGGATTGAAATGGCCCGCCTGATCAAAAGGGCCGATGGCGTGTTGAGCTTCTTGAACAGGGGACTCGATGCGTGCGGCCAGTAAGCCGTGCCGCCGCCCGTTCCAGTCTCGGATTTAGGGCGTATTGCGCCTCAACCCCGCTTGCCGCACGAACACTTGCAGCGCGGCCATGGTCTGCTCGTGCAGCGCTTGCAGTTCCGCTTCCAGTGCTGGCGTGACGGCCAGGCTGCCATCCGCCTGCCGGCGCACGGGCAGGCCCAGCGCTTGCGCCATTTCTACCGGGTAATTCGTGAAGTTGCCATACGGCCGCTTGCCGTCCACGGACGGGGTGGGCCAGCAGCCTTCTGCCAGGTAGTCTTCCGCCGCCATGCCCAGCATTTCCAGCGGCATCCACGCCTGTTGCCGCAGCAGCGTCAGGTGCCGCGCGGTCAAGGTGAACGGCGTTTTGGCGTTGGCATAGCTGCCCGGCTTCAGGTCGGCCATCTGCACGAAGTGGGGCAGCAGCAGCGATGCTTCCATCAGGCGCTGCGCGGCCAGGGCAGCATCCTTGCCGGCGATCGCTTGCATGGCCAGCGCCAGAGTGTCGCCCGTGCCCAGCGGGTGCTCCGGATTGAGCATGGGCGCGCCGCTTTCCACGGGCGACCAGCCGATGTTGAAACGCCGTATCAGCGCCAGGTGGTGCACATTGAGCACCTTGGGCAGCGGAGCGTCGAGGGTGGCCAGGATGCGCTGGTGCACGTCGCGCGGCAGGCCGGCGTCGGCCGCGCGCGCGAGCATGGGCGAGCACAGCAGGGCGCCGGCGAGGCGCAGCAGCTGGCGCCGCAGGGGCCGGTTCAGGCCCGGCATCACGGCGCCGTCAAGTCCTGGCGCTGGAATTCGATGCGGTTTTCTTGATAAGCCCACTTGGTGTAGGGGCCGAACACGCGCCGGTTTTCCTTGCTGTCGGCATTCGACACTTCGCGCTTCATGCGCCGCACGAGGGCGGGGTCCGTGAGCGGCGCCGTCGTGGCGGCGAACACGTCGTGCCGCACGCTCTGTTTCGCGTCGGCGCCGCGCGAGATGATGGTGAGCTTGCGCGAGGCGGGATCGAAGTACACACGCATGGCGAAGGTATTCATGTCCTGCAGATACAGGCCGTCGTCGCGCTGCTGGGCATAGAAATAATCGCCGCAGACGGCTTTCGGTTCGCGTTTCCACTCGCATGACAGGACGATCATCAGATGCTGGTCATCGAGTTGCTTGACCGAAATGCGTCCCTTGGAATAGCCCCAGGTGCTGGCCGGCACGGTTGCCGACGAGGCCAGGTTGTAGTCGCCCACGAGCTTGGTCAGGGGAGCTTGCGCCGAGGCGCCCGCGCAGAAAGTAAAGGCGGCGGCCGCAAGGGCGCCTTGTATCTTGGAAAAGGATGTCATGATGGCCATAAAGAAAAGTTGCCATATTATAGATGGCAACTTGCCAAGATGGCCGCGCGCTTGAACGGCGCGCCGGCCGTTACTTCAGCTTGCTTAATTCCGCCACGTCGATCTTGACGGCCTTGCCGTCAGTGGCGGCCACCAGGGTCAGGAAGTGGGGCGTCGCGTAGTGCGCCGTCAGAGCCGCCTTGTTGATCCATTCTTCCAGCATGATGAAGCGCGTGGGAATCTTATTGTCGAGGTGCAATTCGTAGCGCAGGCAGCCGCTTTCGGCGCGGCTCGGCGTCACGACGGCTTCCAGGGCGGTGCGCACGGCGTCGGTATGGTCGGCTTGGGCATCGATGGTGGCGACGACGGTCAGGGTCATGGTGGTCCTTGTGTAGTGATGGGGCGGATGCAGCTTAGCGCATCCTGGACTTTCATGCCTGCCATGTCCAGTCTGGCTGCGCCGAAACAGTTTCCGTCGCAGCCAGAAAATCCGCCGCCGCTTACGCTGCCTGCAGCGCGCCGATCTGTTCAAACGCGGCCGTCAACGCCTGTGCCCTGGCGGCGTCGCTGACCTTGACGCCTTCGGCGCGCACGATTTCGATCTGCGTGACGCCGAGGAAGCCGAAGAAGGCGCGCAGATGGCTTTCCTGGTGTTCCAGGGCGGCCATCGGCGTGTCGGCGCCGTAATAGCCGCCGCGCGTCGAGGCGATGATCACGCGCTTGCTGCCCAGCAAGCCTTCGGGGCCGTTGGCGCCATACTGGAACGTTTTGCCGGGCACGGCCAGCGCATCGAGCCACGATTTGAGCTGGCTGGGGATGGCGAAGTTGTACATGGGCGCGCCGATGACGATGACGTCGGCCGCCAGCACTTGCTCCAGCGCGCCAGACAAGGCGGCAGCGTCGGCGGCGCCGGGCGCGGCCGTAAATTGCGGCAACGGTTGCGCGGCCAGATCGCGGTAGTGGGCGGCGGCGCCCGGCGCGGCCGCTTGCAGGCGGGCGACGATGGCGGCGGATAATTGGCGGCTGAGGGAATGCTCGCCGAGGATGCTCGAATCGATGTGCAGGATGTTCATGTGGGCCTTCTTGGGTGGTATGATTGGGTGGTATGTTTTTGTAACTGAGTTAAATATAGTGACTATCAAATGAACGCACAAGAAGGCACTTTTTCCACACTGGGGCACACGGATGTGACTATTGGCGACGCCGCCGCGCAAGGAGCGGAGCTGGAACGGCGCATGCGCGACGAGGGGGGCCATGCGGGCGTGGCCGCTTCCTGCCGCCCGATCACGGATATCCTGACCCGCGTGGGCGACAAATGGAGCGTGATGGTGGTGATATTGCTGGGCAATGGCACCAAGCGCTTCAACGAGATGCGCCGCCTGATCGGCGGCATCTCGCAGCGCATGCTGACCCTGACCCTGCGCGGGCTGGAACGCGACGGCCTGGTGACGCGCACCGTATTTCCCACCGTGCCGCCGCGCGTCGACTACGCCTTGACGGACCTGGGCCGCTCGCTGTTGATCCCCATCAGCGCGCTGGGCGCCTGGGCCCATGGCCACCGCGACGCCATCGATGCGGCGCGGCTGGCGTTCGATGCCAAAGGCGCAGTCGAGCCGCCTTCGGGCGATTAGCCCCGTTCAGACGGCGGTACGGGCGCCTTGCATGTCTTGCCGGTAGCGCGCCGGCGGCAGTTCGAACTGGGTCTTGAAGAAGCGGGTGAACGCGCTTTGCGAGGAAAAGCCCAGGCGCTCGCTGATTTCCACCACGCTCAGGCTCGTTTCGCGCAGCAAACGGCGCGATTCGCGGCTCTTGGCGCGCAGTTCCAGCGCGCGGAACGACGTTTTCTCCTGCTGCAGCTGGCGCTGCAGGGTCCAGCGGTTCATCGCCAGGCCGTCGCACAGGGCCGGCAGCAGCGCGGCGCCATCGGCGTCGGCTTGCTGGCCCAGCAAATCGATGATGGCTTGCTCCACGCGGGCCGAAAACAGCTGCGCGCCCTGCAACTGCTGCAATTGTCCCTGCGCGTGCCGCAGCGCGTGCGGCGCCAGCATGGCGTTGAACTGGGCGAAAGGCCGGTCCAGCGCGGGCGCGTCAAACGTCAGCGTGTTGCGCGCCTGGCCGAAGGCGGCGGCGGCGCCGAAGCACTCGGCAATGGCTGGCGCGAACCACGGCGCCTTGCCCTGGAAGCCGGCATGGAAGGCAGTGGCTGCGCCATCGTCGTAGGCGCGCGCCACCAGCGACAGCATGCGGAAATTGGCCAGCGCCTGCATGGCGCCCCCCAGCGGGCAAAACTCGGACAGGTATTCGATCTCGATGCGCGTCCCATTCTCACTCATCAGCATGAAGTCGAATTCGCCGATCAGGCCCCGCAAGTGCAGCAGCTCGTGCAGGGCGCTGCGCAGGGTGGGGCGGTTGAAGCAGACGTGGGCGATGCCCGAGTAATGGGCGAACCAGTGCGTCACGTCGAGGTCGAGCAAGCCGCGGTGCTGCGGCAGCTGCTGGGCGTAGGCCGTCATGCGGCGGTGCCGCTCGGCGTTGATGCGCCCGCCAGGTTCCTCGAGCTGCGCCGGCGTGATGCCCGTCTGCCGGAAAAAGTCGGCGGGGTCGTGCCCATCGGCTTGCATGGCGCGCGCGCATTGCTGCGCGATCCGGTTCGAAACCGTGCGCGTATCGGGTTTGTGCAAGGGTGTCTCCTGCTTGTTGTAGTAATTTTTCACAAATATTAGCACTTTGTAGGAGATTGTTGGTTGTCGTGCCGTCTAACCAAAAATTGTTCTCGCGGGTATAAAACGCGTGCTGTGCGGTCAAGAAACTCACGCATTCTCACGCTATATTGATTTCGGGCTGGCCCTGATGCCACCCGGATACCTACAAAAACAGTCTTGGAGATAATGATGAATTGCACTATGAAACCGATGGCACGCATGGTCGCCGGCTGCGTCGCCACGCTTGCCCTGGCCGCCTGCGGCAACGACACCGTCAGCGAGGAATACACGCAGCCCGTGTTCGGCGCCACCACCTATAGCCAGCTCAAGGTCGACGGCTATACCTTCAAGGACATGAACCGCAACGGCAAGATCGACCCGTACGAAGACTGGCGCCTGTCCGCCGAGGCGCGCGCCGACGACCTGCTGTCGCGCATGAGCCTCGACGAGAAGGCGGGCCTGATGATGCACGGCACGGCGCCCACCGTGTCCGACCCTTCCGGCATCGGCCTCGGCGGCGCATACGACTTGACGGCCCTGCAAGACCTGATCGTCAAGCAGTACGTCAACACCTTCATCACGCGCATGGCGGGCGATACGGCCAACATGGCGTCCCAGTACAACAAGGTGCAGGAAATCAGCGAAACGTCGCGCCACGGCATTCCCGTGTCCATCAGCACTGACCCGCGCCACCATTTCCAGTACACGGTGGGCGCCAGCGCCGGCACCAAGGGATTTTCCCAGTGGCCGGAAACCCTGGGCCTGGCCGCCATCGGCGACGATGCGCTGGTGCGCCGCTTCGGCGACATCGCGCGCCAGGAATACCTGGCCGTCGGCATCACGCAAGCGCTGTCGCCGCAGGCGGACCTGGCCACCGAGCCGCGCTGGTCGCGCATCAACGGCACCTTCGGCGAAGATGCGGACCTGGCCAAGCGCATGGTGCAGCACTATATCGAAGGCTTCCAGGACGGCAATACGGGCTTGCATGACGGCAGCGTGGTGGCCGTTGTCAAGCACTGGGTCGGCTACGGCGCCACGAAAGAGGGTTTCGACGGCCACAATTACTATGGTCGCTACATGACCTATCCGGGCAACAACTTCGCCTACCACGTGAAGCCGTTCGAGGGCGCCTTCACGGCCAAGGCGGCCTCCGTCATGCCTACCTACGCGTTGCCGGATGGCAATATCACCATCGACGGCATCACCCTGGAGCAGGTGGCGGCCGGTTTCAGCAAGACCATGCTGACGGACTTGCTGCGCGGTAAATACGGATTCGAGGGTGTGATCCTGTCCGACTGGGGCATCACTTCCGACTGCGACGCCAATTGCCGCAACGGCACGCCGGCCGGCGTGGCGCCTTCCTTCATCGGCTTCGGCACGCCGTGGGGCATGGAAAACGCCACCAAGGCCGAGCGCTACGTGAAAGCCGTCACGGCCGGAATGGACCAGTTTGGCGGCGTGACGGAAGCGCCGTACCTGACGCAAGCCGTGCAGCGGGGCCAGCTGACGGAAGCGCGCATCAACGCGTCGGCGCGGCGCATCCTGATCCAGAAATTCAAGCAAGGCCTGTTCGAACACCCGTTCGTCGATGCGGCCAAGGCGGCGGCCACGGTGGGCAAGGCGGACTTCATCGAGGCGGGCCTGGAGGCCCAGCGCCGCTCGCTGGTCTTGCTGGAAAACAAGGACAAGGTCTTGCCGCTGGCAACCACCGTCAAGAAGGTCTACCTGTACGGCATCGATGCGGCCGTGGCGAAGCAGTATGGCTACACGGTGGTCGCCACGCCGCAGGAAGCGGACGTGGCCCTGCTGCGCGTGGCCGCGCCGTATGAAATCCTGCACCCGAACTACATCTTCGGCAGCATGCAGCACGAAGGGCGTTTGAACTATGTCGATGGCGACGCCGACTACGAAGCCATCAAGAACGCGGCGAAGTTCGCGCCGAAGACGGTGGTGACGGTCTACCTGGACCGCCCGGCCATCCTCGGCAACGTGCAGGACAAGGCCAGCGCCATCCTCGCCAACTTTGGCGTCAGCGACGGCGCGCTGTTCGATGTCTTGACGGGCAAGGCCAAGCCGCAAGGCAAGCTGCCGTTCGAACTGCCATCGTCGATGGCCGAAGTGCAGGTGCAGAAATCGGACGTGCCGTATGACACGGCCCATCCGCTGTACAAGTTCGGTTACGGGCTGGGGTACTGAGGTCCATGCATCGCACCTGTCAGATGTCGGCTACACGGCTGACAACTAGCGGCTCTTAGATTCAAAACAGTTTTCAAAGCCTGCTGCTTGTCGTATTTTTTGATCCGATGCCTATGTGCCTTTGTAAAGCTGTGCCTAACGAGTAGGACTTTTTTCGGCTCGTTTTGATTTTTAATGTACCGAAATAAAAATGGGCGACAGCAATTGTTGCCCATTTTTATTCGACAGCTACTTCAGCAACATTGCAAAACACCTCAAATATCATGTTGTATTTTTACGGAAATGCGCGAGAAAACAGATAATTCCATCGCAGCAGCATGATTTTCAAAAAATATTTTTTATGAATGGAAGAATGAATCTGCATTGAAAATGCAAGGCCAGTTTTCTTTCGTGCTTGAGAAGTTTGCTGTGTTGCATTTTGGAAATTACTATGTTAAATTCGCAAAATCATACTCAATGAAAGAAGATCTCGTGGCTAATGATTTGACGCATGGAAAAATAATGCAAGCGCTGGACTGGGCCTATGATAAGGCGGTTAATGGTGTTCCCGGCCTTGACTCCGCGGGTGAAATGGCGGACGAATATTTGGCAGGAAGTGGTACACTAGAAGAACAAATCAATTCGCTGATCCGTTGGCAAAACACGAAGGCAGGAACATCCGGTTTCATTACTGGTCTAGGTGGCATTATCACCATGCCAATTACCATTCCTGCAAATATCGCATCCGTAATGTACGTCCAAATTAGAATGATTGCAGCGATCGCCAAAATGTGCGGGCAGGATTTGCATAGCGATAGGGTAAGGACGCTGGTGTACGCATGTCTGGCAGGCGAAGCTGCGAAAGATATTTTAAAGGATGCCGGCATTCTAGTGGGGACCAAGCTGGCTATGAGTGCAATTAAGAATATTTCCAGCAAAACCATAACGACAATAAATCAGAGAGTTGGCTTTCGTTTGCTCACTAAATTCGGCGAGAAAGGGGTAGTCAATCTGGTAAAAATCGTTCCATTTGTTGGTGGAGTGGTTGGCGGGACTGTTGATGCGGTGACAACTAATTTAATTGGTAATTTTGCCAGAAACACGTTTATTGATTGCGTCGAGTTGCAAGCATCCGCAGTGTAAAGGCTGGCGATATTATTGTGCTGTATTGCTTTGTTAACTCCGAGAAACCGCAGCCTCGGTTCTTACCGCAAAGTTATTTGCTAAGGGCAAGGCTGCAATTTCATACGTAATTTGATAAAGAGATGACTTCTCAGCGAATTTGAATCCAGCTGCGCTCCTGCACGGAGCGCAGCGCCGCGGCTATCAGCCGGTCCACTTCGTAGCCGTCGCGGAAGGTGGGCCAGACCGGCTGGCCGCCGGCGATCGCCTGCAGAAAATCGCGCGCCTCGATGACGATTTGCTCGTTGTAGCCCGTGCCGTGCCCGGCTCCCTGGCTGAACGCCAGGTAGTCGGGGTGGGCGGGTCCCATCAGCAGGCGCTGGAAACCCTGGCGTTGCGCGGGGCGGCTGGCGTCGTACAGCCACAGCTCATTCTGGCTTTCCTGATCAAACGCAATGGCGCCTTTCGTCCCCGTGATACGGTAGGTGTAGCCCATCTTGCGCCCGGCCGCCACGCGGCTGAAGGTCAGCGCGCCCAGCGCGCCGCTGGCAAAGCGCAGCATCAGATTCCCCTGGTCGTCGTTGTCCACCGCTTCCATGCCGTGCGGGCCGTCGCGCCGCGCATGCACGGTATTCATGTCGGCCACCAGCGAGTCGACGGGGCCGCCCAGGCGCAGGGCCAGGTTGAGCAGGTGCGAACCCACGTCGGCCAGCGCGCCGGCGCGCGTTGCCGTGGCTTCCCGCGTGCGCCAGGAGGCGGGTGCGCGCGGGTCGTGCAGGTAGTCTTCCACGTGCTCGGCGGCGACGTGGATGATGTCGCCGATTTCCCCCGATTCGATGATCTGCCGCGCCAGCTGGCTGGCGGGCGTGCGGATGTAGTTGTAGCCGACCATGTTGGCCACGCCCGCGCTTTCCGCCGCCTGCGCCAGCAGCAAGGATTCGGCGGCCGTCATGCCCAGCGGCTTTTCGCAAAACACGGGTTTGCCCAGGGCCAGCGCCGCCAGCACGATGTCCTTGTGCGTGACGGGCGGCGTGGCGACGACGATGGCGTCGATGGCGGGATCATTGACCAGCGCGCGCCAGTCGCCGGTGGACCTGTTCCAGCCCAGTTCCTGCGCGCTGCGGGCCGCGCCTTCCTCGCTGCTGGTGGCGATGCAGGCGCAGACGGGGTTGCGGGCCGTGGGAAAGATGCTGCGCACGGTCTTGTAGGCGATGGTGTGGGCCTTGCCCATGTAGCCGGCGCCGATCAGGCCGATGTGGATGTCTTGCATAGGGAGTCTCCGAGACGCGTAGGGGGTTCAGGCTTGCTGGCGCCAGGCATGGCTGTCCAGGGCGTCGAGGAAGCGGGCCGCGGGCCAGTCCTGCGCCAGCGCTTCGCGCATGAGCTGCTGCTGCGTTGGCGGCGCCATGCCGTCGATGGGCTGGTCGCGGTCCAGGTTACTGGGAAAGGCATAGCCTTCGGCACAGGCGGCGATCGCGTGGCCGACGCCAGCGTCATCCAGGACGCCCTGCGCGCGCAGCGCCTGCAAGGCGGGATACAGGGCGGCGCTCATGGCGCGGCGGTCCAGCGTTTCCATGGCGCGCCCGAACGGCGACGACACTTGCAGCAGGTTGGCCATGCGGCGGATGTCGGGCGAGCGGTTATGCCCGGCCGCGTGGAACAGGGCCGGGTTGAAGAACACGGCGTCGCCTTTCGACAGCGGCAGCTGCACGCAATGCCGGGCGAAATAGTCGCGGAACGGCCGCTGCTGCCAGGCGAGAAAACCGGCCCGGTAGCGCTGCGAATAAGGCAGGTACAGGGTGGGACCGGATTCCAGCGGCATGTCGCAGTGGGCGACGGCGCCCTGCAAGGTCAGGAGGGCCGACATCTGGTGCACGGGCGCGGGATAGGCGGCGCAGGCGGCGGCGCTCTGGAAGCCCAGGTGATAGTCGCGGTGCGGCGCCTGGGCGGCCCCGCCCGGGTTGACGACGTTCACTTGCGCCGTCATCTGGTAGGCGGGCCCCAGCCAGGCCTCGGATATCCAGGCGAAGACGGGGTTGGCGTAGTAGCGCGCGAACGTTTCGGGCGCGCGCAGGCAAAGCTTTTGCTGGGCGTTCCAGATGCGGTCATTCGCGCCCGGCCTGGCGAAATGGTCGCCTGCCGTCTGGCCGCTGGCATGCTGCCCGGCGATCAGGTCGCGGAACACGCGATTTACCTGTTCCAGCGTCTCCATGTCGGTGACGGCCCGTTTGAGCACGATGACGCCGGGGCCGTCCATCAGCGCCTTGCCCCATTCGGCCTGCAGCGCGCGCAGCGAGGCCGGATTGGTAGCCAGTTCGCGCACGGCGTCGCAGTCGTAGACGAGAATATTTTCCTGCACCGCGGCGGCGTGCGGATAGTCGGCCAGCGCCGTGCTGCGGCTGACGGTGCCGATGAAGTCTTGCAGGTCGCAGCTTTCCGGCGTCAGCCAATACGGGGCGGGCGGCGGGGCGCCGGCGTTGGTGGTGTGCATGCGGTGTCTCCTGATTATTTAAGTTGTAGAATCAGTATAGGGATGAAAATCCGCATTTTTCATCAGAAAATCCATCAAAAAACCATCAATTCGAAATGGAGAGCACGTGACGCATCCTTTCCCCGTCAAGGTCGTGGCGCTGCAGGCCGGCGTCAGCGTGGCCACGGTCGACCGCGTGATCAAGCAGCGCGGCGGCGTGCACGCCAATACGGTGCGCCGCGTGATGCAGGCGCTGGATGAACTGGCGCGGCAAAGCACGCAGGTGGGCCTGTCCGGCAGAAAATTCATGCTCGACGTGCTGATGGTGGCGCCGCGCCGCTTTACGGATGCCGTGCGCGCCGCGCTGGAGGCGGAGCTGCCGTCGCTGCATCCGGCCGTGCTGCGTTCGCGCTTTCACCTGCATGAAACCCTGGAGGTGGACGGCATCGTCGACCTGCTGGAGCGCATCCGCAAGAACGGCAGCCACGGCGTGCTGCTCAAGGCGCCCGACTTGCCGCCAGTGGCCGAGGCGGTGAACCGGCTGGCGGCGGCCGGCATCCCCGTGGTGACCCTGGTGACGGACTTGCCGGCTTCCGCGCGCCGCAGCTATGTGGGCATGGATAACCGGGCGGCGGGCGAGACGGCCGCTTACCTGGTCGGCCAGTGGCTGGGCAGCGTGAGAAAAAAACAGCAGGTGCTGGTGACCCTGAGCAGCAACCGCTTTCATGGCGAGGAAGAGCGCGAGATCGGCTTTCGCCGCGCGCTGCGCGAACGGCACCGCCATTTATCCATCGTCGAAGTGAGCGAAGGCCACGGCATCGACGGCGCCACGGGCGCGCTGGTGCGGCAAGCGCTGGCCGACCATCCGGCCATCGCCGCCGTGTATTCCATCGGCGGCGGCAATGCCGCCATCGTGCGGGCCTTTGCCCAGGCCGGCCGGCGCTGCCAGGTCTTCATCGGCCATGACCTGGACGCGGACAATGTGGCGCTGCTCAAGTCTGGCGCCATCCACGCCGTGCTGCACCACGACCTGGGCCAGGACATGCGCCGCGCCTGCCAGGAAATCCTGCGTGCGCAGGGCGCGCTGCCGGCATTGGCGCAGCCGGCCTGCCTGTCCGCCATCCAGATCGTCACGCCGTGGAACCTGCCCGCCCTGAATGGCCTGAATTGACAGGCATGCGAGGCTGGCCGATACTCGCCGCTTCGCTCATCGCTCACCCTTGAAGGAAACCCCCCGATGTCCGTCATCCCGAAATTGCATCAAACCGTGCTTGCCGCCTTGCTCTCCACCGCGTTTGCCATGCCGGCCATGGCCGCCGCCCCCGCAGCTGCGGCAGCCCCGTCGGCCTGGGTCGAGGCCAGCAACCGCAACGCGGCCATCGTGCTGGCGGCGCAGGCGCAGTTCTCGCCTGAAAACGCTTCCGACACGGGCCTGGTGCAGTACGACGGCCTGGCTGCCGACCTGGGACCCAATATTGTCGAACGCCAGGTGGCGGCCATGCAGCAGGCGCGCGCGCAATTGCAGCAAAAGCTGGAACTTGAACGCGACGAACGCATTCGCCAGGACCTGGAGATTTTGATCGGCGCCGTCGACCAGGAAATCGCTGGCACCCAGCTGGAAGCCAAGTACGCCTTGCCGTGGGTTGATGTGCCGCAAATGGTCTTTGGCAGCATGCAAAGCCTGCTGCAGGAACAGCGCCCGGCCGCGCGCCGCGCCAAGGCGCTGGAACGGCTGCAGCGCTATGTCGGGCAATACCCGGGCAGCACGCCGATCACGCAGCAGGCGATGGCCCGCTTCACGGAGCAAATCGGCAAGCCCGGCCTGGCGGGACCCGTGCGCCTGCAGGTGGAGCAGTCGCTGGAAAACGTGCCGACGTATGTCGCCGGCATCCGCAAGCTGTTCGCCGACATGCAGATCGCGGGCGCGGAGAGCGCGTTGGCGGCCATGGAACAGCAGCTGACCGAGTATGCGGCGTGGGAAAAGCAGGTGGTGCTGCCCCTGTCGCGCACGGATTTCCGCATGGCGCCCGAGCTGTATGCGTTTCGCCTGAAGCAGGTGGGCATCGACATCGAGCCGCGCACGCTGGTCGAACGGGCGCAAGTGGCGTACCTGGAAACGCGCGCCGCCATGCAGGCGCTGGCGCCTGTGGTAGCGGAGAGAACGTCGCTCAAGGGTATCGACGGCAGCGATTACCGCCAGGTGCTGCGCGCGCTGAAAAGCGCTCCGATTCCCAACGCGCAGCTCGAAGCGCATTACAAAGGCGTCAATACGCAGCTCGAAGAACGCATCGCCCGGCAGCGCGTGGTCGATATTCCTGCGCGCGCCATGACCATGCGCCTGGCGTCCGCCGCCGAATCGGCGGCCCAGCCGGCGCCGCATATGCGTCCACCTCCGCTGATCGGCAATACGGGAGAACACGGCCAGTTCGTCCTCCCCGTCAGCAATCCCGCCGCCAGCGGCAAGGGCGAGGCGTATGACGATTTCAATTTCGCTGGCGCCGCCTGGACCCTGAGCGCACACGAGGGCCGCCCTGGCCACGAGCTGCAGTTCAGCGCCATGGTGGAGCGGGGCGTGTCGCAGGCGCGCAGCCTGTACGCGTTCAACAGCGTCAACGTGGAAGGCTGGGCGCTGTACGCGGAAGCGGAGATGATTCCCTACGAGCCGGCCGAAGGCCAGTTCATCGCGCTGCAGTTCCGCATGCTGCGCGCGGCGCGCGCCATGCTGGACCCGATGCTGAACCTGGGGCAGGTCACGCGCGAAGAGGCGGGCCGCATCCTGACGGACGAGGTGATGCTGTCGACACCGATGGCCCGCCAGGAACTGGACCGCTACACCTTCAATATGCCGGGCCAGGCGGGCAGCTATTTCTATGGCTACACGCGCATCCTGCAGCTGCGCGCGGAAACGGAGCTGGCGCTGGGAGACAGATTCGACCGCCTGGCCTTTAATAACTTCCTGCTGGGCCAGGGCTTGCTGCCGCCGGACTTGCTGGCCAGGGCCGTGCGCGAACATTTCATCCCCGCGCAGAGAAAAGCCAGGGGCTGACGGCGGTCTCCTGCGCATGCCATACTGGCGCCCTTGAATGAAAACGTGAGAGTGGCAGGCATGTGGCGTGGGATCGTATGTGGTGTGCTGGCCGGCGCCTTTTGGGGCGCCGTTTTCATTGTGCCCGTCTTGCTGCCGGATTTTTCCCCGGTCGAGCTGATGGTGGGGCGCTACATCTGCTATGGCGCGCTGGCGGCCGGCCTGATGCTGCCGCGCCTCTTGCCACTGCTGCGGCGCTTGCGGCGCAGCGACTGGCTGGCCATGCTGCGCCAGGCGCTGGCCGGCAATGTCGTGTATTACCTGCTGCTGGCCTACGGCGTCAAGCTGGCCGGCGTGGCACCCACTTCCCTGATCATCGGCTTGCTGCCCCTGAGCGTCACCATCCTGGGCCGCAAGGACCACGGCGCGCTGCCGTTGCGCCAGCTGGCCTGGCCGCTGCTGGTGGTAGCGCTGGGCATCGCCTGTATCAATGTCGATATCTTCAGCCATGCAGGCGGCGCGGGCGGCGCCGGTCTGGCGCACAAGCTGGCCGGCGTGCTGTGCGCCGTTGGCGCGCTCGCCTGCTGGACCTGGTATGCGCTCGACAATGCCCGTTTCCTCAAGCGCCACGCGCATTTCAGTTCCGTGGAATGGGCCATGCTGTATGGCCTGGCCAGCGGCGTCATCGCCCTGGCCGTTGGCGCCGCGATGCTGGCGCTGCAGCAGGCAAGTGGCGCCGACGACGCGCCGGCGCGCGACTGGCACCGCTACTGGCTCGTGTGTTTGCTGCTGGCGCTGGGCGCTTCCGTGATCGGCAACTACCTGTGGAATCTGGCGTCGCGCCTGGTGCCGGTCACCTTGTCGGGCCAGCTGATCCTGTCGGAAACCCTGTTCGCGCTGCTGTACGGCTTCGTCTACGCGCAGCGCATGCCGCGCCCCCTGGAATGGGCCGCCATGGTCTTGCTGACGGCGGGCGTGCTGTGGTCCGTGCGGCGGCATGCGCAGGAGGAGGGAGCAGGGCAGGAGGCAGGACGGACGTAGCGAAAAATACATCGTTGCCGGCCTGCCGTTTGCACTGGCCGGGCCGTATAATTACGCTAATTTTCCGCCCACCCAGGGAGTTCCGCTTGCAGCTACCGATCCGTTATCCGAACATGCCGCAACTGCTGCTGAAGGCCCGCGACAGCCTGCTCCAGCATTTCCGCCCCATCCTCAACCACTTCGGCGTGACGGAGCAGCAGTGGCGCATCATGCGCGCGCTGAACGAAAGCCCGACCCTGGAACCGCGCGAACTGTGCGAGATCTGCCAGATTTCCAGTCCCAGCATGAGCGGCATCCTGGCGCGCATGGAAGAAATCGGCTTGATCGGGCGCAGCAAGTTCGAAGGCGACCAGCGCCGCCGCAAGGTGCACCTGTCGGAAGCGGGCGCCAGCCTGCTGCTGCAGATGGGCAAGCTGATCGACCTGCAATATGAACACCTGGAAGCGGCCTACGGCAAGCAAGTGTTCGAAGACATGCGCCGCACCCTGGAAGCCTTCATTGCCCTCGAAACCCTGCCGGTGGCGCCCGCCATCCTGCGCTGACCATCCCGCTTTTTCATCGTTTTTCCGCCTGCCTGATTAGCCACCGGGCGCGTGTTTTTCGACACGCGCCGCCGCTGCTTTCCCCATGCCTGTTCCGCGTATTTCCGCATCCTGCCGGGCGTGCGCCCGCATGCCTGCCGGTTTTGCTATAAGACACAAGAAAGTTTTGCTATAAGACTACGCCTTACAGTCAATTACTTACATGTGAGTAATTGGGCGTATAATTTGCTCCACTTGATCCAAATCAAGAAGAAAAGCGGACGCCCCACGCGCTGTACGGGGCCGCAACGCGGCGCCACAGCCGGTATGTCGCCATCACGGCGGCAATGCTGGCCGGGCGTACTATAAAACAGGAAAGTCAGGAAAAAATGAACACTACATGCATGCGCGCTGCGGCGCTGGCCGTCTCCACGCTCATCGGCGCAAACGTTTGCGCCCAAAGCAATGTCAGCATTTATGGCGTGGTCGACGCGGCCATGGCGTACACCAGCAACCAGGGCGGCAATTCGAACACTTACATGCGCAGCGGCAACTTGTCCGCCAGCAAGATCGGCTTCCAGGGCGTGGAAGACCTGGGCGGCGACCTGAAGGCGCTGTTCTTGCTGGAAAACGGCTTTGAGAGCGATACGGGCGCGCAAAGTTCGGCCAGCTCCCTGTTCAACCGCCAGGCTTACGTGGGCTTGCAATCGGCAGCCTACGGTACCGTCACGGCCGGCCGCCAGTACACGCCGTATTACCTGCTGGTGGGTTCGCTGGCGTCGAGCAACGTGTTGACGGGCGCCACCGGCGCCCATCCTGGCGATATCGACGGCCTCGATACGACCGTGCGCATCAGCAATTCCGTCACCTACAGCATGCCGGCCTGGCGCGGCCTGCAGGCCAGCGCGCAGTACGGCTTTGGCGAAGCGGCCGACGGCAACGCCGTGGGCAGCAGCTTTAGCGCCGCCGTCAAGTACAGCACCTCGCCAGCCGAATTCGCGCTCGGCTACCTGAAACTGAAAAACGGCCAGAACAATGCCAGCGCCATGGCCATGAGCACCCAGGGTGGCTGGAACGGCAATGCCTCGGGCAGCTTCGGCATTTCCGCCATCAACCAGGGCTACGCCTCGGCTGAAAGCGTGCAATTCATCGCCGCCAGCGCGCGCTACACCATGGGCAAGTGGATGGTGGGCGCCAACGCCAGCAACGTGCAATACGAGGCGGGCAGCCGCTCGGCCTTCCGCGACACGGCCATCTTCAACACGGCCGGCCTGATTTCCAGCTACCAGTTGACGCCGCAGTGGTTCCTGGCCGCCGGCTACAGCGACACCTTCGCCAGCCACGCCAACGGCATCGCCGACCGCGCGCGCTACCGCCAGCTATCGTTCGAACAGACGTATGCGCTGTCGAAGCGCACCGCCATCTACCTGATCGAGGCGCGCCAGCTGGCGCGCGGCCAGACCCTGGGCCAGGACGGCGCCATCGTCAACGCCGTCGCCTCGGTCGGCGATTCGCAAAACGGCACGCCGTCGTCGACCGGCGGCCAGTCGGTGGTCATGGTCGGTCTCAAGCATTCTTTCTGAACGGTTGCTGAACTCACGGGAGCTTCAAGTGGACGCTACACATCACAAGGAGGGCCGCGGCCCTCTCAATCCCGGCCGCCGCATGGTGCTGGCCGGCTTGCTGTCGGCTTCGGCCGCGGCGCTGATTCCCTGGGCGCTGGCCGAACCGGTCGCCAATGCGGAGCAGGGCGCCTTCCTGGGCGTGTCGGCCATGCTGGTGGGGCGGCAAGTGCTCGACCCCGTGCTGGCCAGGCGCCTGTATGACGCGCTGGTGGCGCAGGATACGGCCTTCCCGGCGAAGGTGCGCGCGCTGCTGGCGCTGATCAATGCGCAGGGTTTGCAGGCGGCCGGCCTGCAGGAAGCGCTCGACGGGCTGGACCCGGCCCAGTCGCCGCTGGCCGCCTTGCCGCGCCAGATCGCCAGCGCCTGGTACCTGGGCATCGTCGGCACGGGCGAGGCGGCCGTCTGCGTCGCCTACGAGCAGGCGTTGAACGCGGCCGTCGTGGCCGACGTGCTGAAACCTCCCACGTATTCCTACGGCGCCTACGGCAGCTGGGCCAGAAAACCAATTTAAGGAGCCATCATGGCTGAAGAACTCTCTGCCGATTACCTCGTGATCGGTTCCGGCATCATCGGCTCCCTGGCTGCGCGCAAGCTCGCGCTGGCCGGCGCCTCGGTGCTGATCCTGGAAGCGGGACCGCGCGTGTCGCGCGGCGAAATCGTCGCCCGTTTCCGCAATACGACGCGCCGCAGCGACTGGATGTCGCCGTATCCGTCCGTCGCCACGGCGCCGCACCCGATCTACCAGCCGACCGATAACGGCTACCTGGTGCAGGCCGGCCCGTATCCGTACCCGGCCGAATACATCCGCCAGTTCGGCGGCACGTCGTGGCACTGGGCCGCGCAGGCCTGGCGCAACGTGCCGAACGACTTCCGCATCCATACCCTGTATGGCGTGGGCGTCGACTGGCCGATCAGCTACGAAGACCTGGAGCCGTTTTACCAGGAAGCGGAAGAGATTATGGGCGTCTCGGGTGCCGAGAACACGGGTTCGCCGCGCAAGCAGGCGTTTCCGATGGACCCCGTGACGGAGCCGTACGCCATGCGCCGCATCCGCGAGCGCCTCGACCCTGCGTTCAAGGTCGTCGGCAACACGGTGGCGCGCAACAGCGTCAGCTACGATGGCCGCCCGGCCTGCTGCGGCAACAACAGCTGCCAGCCGATCTGCCCCATCGACGCGCAATACCACGGCGGCATCGCCGCGCAGCAGGCGGAAGACGCGGGCGTGAAGATCGTCTGCAACGCCAACGTCTACAAGCTGGAACACGACGCGCAGGGCCGCATCACGGCCGCGCTGTACTACGACGTCGACAAGAAAAGCCACCGGGTCACGGCCAAGACTTTTATCCTCGCCGCCAACGGTATCGAAAGCCCCCGCTTGCTGCTCGTTTCCGCCTCGGGCAAATACCCGAACGGCCTGGCCAACAGCAGCGACATGGTGGGCCGCAACCTGATGGACCATCCGAGCACCTCGATCACCTTCGACGCTGATGAAGACTTGTGGCTGGGCCGGGGCCCGCAAAGCCCCAATTCCATCAACACCATGCGCGACGGCGACTTCCGCAGCGAGCACTCGCCGTACCGCCTGGATTTCACGAACATCTCGCGCGTCGACGGCGCCACCAGGGAATTGATCGGCAAGGGCGTGTTTGGCGAAGCATTCGAGCAGCAGCTGCGTTTCCGCTCGGCCCGCGAAATGAGCCTGAAAAACGTGCTGGAAGTGCTGCCGAACCCGGAAAACCGCATTGCCCTGAGCAGCGAAAAAGACGCCATGGGCATCCCCAAGCCGCAGGCGCACTATTCGATCGATGAGTACACGAAGCGGGGCCACGAGCGTTCGAAGCAGGATTTCGAACAGATCGCCAAGCTGATGGGCGGCACCAATCTGCGCCACAGCAAGGAAGGCGTGTTTGCCAACAACCAGCACATCTGCGGCACCCTGTCGATGGGTTCCGACCCCGCCAAGGCCGTGTGCGACCAGTGGGGCCGCACCTTCGACCACGCCAACCTGTTCCTGTGCAGTACCGGCGTGCTGCCCACGTCCGGCACCTGCAATTCGACGGAAAACGGCCTGGCCGTTGCGCTGCGCACCGTCAAGCACATCCTCGACGAACAACAGGGAGGCACAGCATGATGGCGGCCTTCAGACTGACGGCGGGCGCCGTCTTGCTGTCCCTCGCGGCCATGCCCGTGCTGGCGGCCGACAAGGCCGTGCCTGATGCGGCGGCGATCGAACGCGGCCGCTACCTGGCCACGGCCGGCGACTGTATCGCCTGCCATAGCGTGCCTGGCGGTAAACCGATGGCGGGCGGGCTGTCCCTGGCGACGCCATTGGGCGCCATTGTCGCCACCAATATCACGCCGTCGACCACGCATGGCATCGGCAATTACACGCTCAAGCAGTTTTCCGACGCCGTGCGCCATGGCGTGCGGGCCGACGGCGCCAACCTGTACCCGGCCATGCCCTACACGGCCTACGCCAAGGTGACGGACGAGGACACGGCGGCCCTGTATGACTACTTCATGCACGGCGTGGCGGCCGTGGACTCTGCGCCGGCGCAAAAGACGGACTTGCCGTTCCCGTTCAACATCCGCCTGTCGATGGCGGGCTGGAACATGCTCTTCCTCGACAAGAAGCCCTTCGTCGCCGATACGGCGAAAAGCATGGAGTGGAACCGGGGCGCCTACCTGGCGCAAGGCCTGGCCCACTGCACCACCTGCCACACGCCGCGCAATGCGCTGATGGCCGAACAGCTGTCGAAGGAGCTGGGAGGCGCTGACCTGGGCACCTGGCATGCGCCGAACATCACGTCGGATATCAACAGCGGCGTGGGCGGCTGGAGCCAGCAGGAACTGGTCGATTACCTGCGCACGGGCCGCACCGCCAACAAGGCGCAAGCGGCGGGACCGATGGCCGAAGCCATCGACCATAGCCTGAAGCACCTGAGCGATGCGGACTTGCACGCCATCGCGCACTACGTCAAGAGCGTGCCGGCCATCCGCGACAAGGCCGACACGCAGCCGGTGACGCAATGGGGCAAGGCGGGCGACGAGCTGGCCAGCATCCGCGGCGTGCCGCTGCCGCAAAACCTGAACAAGATGTCGGGTGCGCAGCTGTACGATGCGCAGTGCGCCAGCTGCCACCAGGTCAGGGGCGAGGGCAGTTTCGACGGCAGCCTGCCGCCGCTGTTCCACAACTCGGTGACGGGCCGCAGCAACAGCAACAACCTGGTGATGGCCATCCTCGATGGGGTGGAGCGCCAGGATGGCAAGGGGAATCATGCTGCGGGACACCTGATGCCCGCCTTCCGCCAGACCCTGTCGGACGAGCAGATCGTTACCCTGGGCAATTACGTGCAGAAGATGTACGGCAATCCCGCAATCAAGGTGACGGCAGAGCAGGTGACGACCCTGCGCAACGGCGGCGCGCCGTCCAACCTGATCGGCCTGGCCCGCGCGGGCATCATCGTCGGCGTGCTGGTGCTGCTGGCATTGCTGCTGTGGTGGCGGGGACGCCGGCGCAAGCAGGCGTAGAAGCAGTCGCGAATAACAGGCGCTGAAGTACAGACGCTGAAGTACAGGCAGGGGCCGGGCTGAATAGTCCGGCCCCTTTTTCATGCCCCAAAATTGCAACTGGTTTGCATCTGTGTAAATTATGTACTATCATTAGTTACATGAGACGCGACAGCAAACTATCATCGATCCTCCATGTGCTGCTGCACATGGCCCACGCGGGACGCCCGATGACGTCCGAGGAACTCTCCGCTTACCTGGATACCAATCCCGTGCTGGTGCGGCGCGTGATGGCCGGCTTGCGCGAGCGGGGCTATGTGGCTTCGGTCAAGGGGCATGGCGGCGGCTGGCGCATCGTCTGCGACCTGCACCGCGTCACGCTGCACGACATTTACGTGGCCGTGGGGTCGCCCACCGTCTTCGCCATGGGCAACCGCGTCGATCAGCCGGGCTGCCTGGTCGAGCAGGTGGTCAACCAGTCGCTGGCCGGCGCCTTCGACGAAGCCGAGGCGCTGCTGATCCGGCACTTTGGCGCCGTTACCCTGGCCGACCTGGCCGAACGTTTCAGCCAACAATACGCCACACACCAAGGAGCACCGCATGACCATTCCTGAATCCCAGGGCGGCGCCACGCCTGCCGCGGCATTCGACGCCCCGTTCGACGTCATCATCGTCGGCGGCAGCTACGCGGGCCTGTCGGCCGCCACGCAACTGGCGCGCGCCCGCCGCCGCGTACTGGTGGTCGACGGCGGCCGCCGCCGCAACCGCTACGCCAGCCATTCCCACGGCTTCCTGACCCGCGACGGCAGCGGGACGGCCGCCATCGCGGCCGAGGGCAAGGCGCAACTGCTGGCGTATGCCACCGTCACTTGGCTGGATGGCACGGCCGTGCAGGCAGCGGCCAGCAGCGCTGGCGATGGCTACGACGTGACCCTGGCGGACGGCACGCTCGTGCGGGGCCGCCGACTGGTGCTGGCCACCGGGGTGATCGACGAATTGCCGCCCGTCGATGGCCTGGCCGAGCGCTGGGGCGGCAGCGTCTTCCACTGCCCGTATTGCCACGGCTATGAGCTGGAGCAGGGCGCCATCGGCGTGCTGGCCACCGGCCCCCTCTCCATGCACCATGCGCTGATGCTGCCCGACTGGGGCACGGTCACTTTTTTCCTGAATGGCGCGTTCGAACCCGATGGCGCGCAGCTGGAGCAGCTGGCCGCCCGCGGCGTCACGGTGGTGCGCGCGCCCGTGGCGCGGATCGCCGGCGTGGCCGACGTGGTCATGCAGGACGGCAGCCGCCATGCGATGGCTGGCCTGTTCGTGGCGACCCGCACCCGCCTGGCCAGTTCCCTGGCCGGTGAGCTGGGCTGCGCGTTGGAAGAGGGGGCCATGGGGCCGTTCGTGCGCACCGACGAGCAAAAGGCCAGCAGCGTGCCTGGCGTCTTTTGCTGCGGCGACGCGGGGCGCATGGCCGGCAGCGTGGCGTTCGCGGTGGCCGATGGCGCCATGGCTGGCGTGGCAGCGCACCGCTCGCTGATGTTCGGACTGACCCCGGCGGCGTAATGCCGGGGCCGTGGTGCGTGCTGGCGCTCAGGCGGCAAAACCGCCATCGATCTTCAGCCCTGCACCCGTGACGAACGCGGCTTCCGGGCTGGCCAGGTAAGCGACCATGCCGGCGATTTCATCGGCCGTGCCGTGGCGGGGCAGGGCCATCAGACCGTGCATCAGGTCGGCGAAGTCGCCCGTCGGCGGGTTCATGTCCGTGGCGACGGGGCCTGGTTCCACGTTGTTGATAGTGATGCCGCGCGGACCCAGGTCGCGCGACAGGCCTTGCGTCAGGCCGCTCAGCGCCGATTTGCTCATGGCGTAGGCGGCCGCCCCGCCGAACGGCATGCGGTGCGCATTCGTGCTGCCGATGTTGATGATGCGCCCGCCCGTCTGCATGTGCGCCACGGCTGCCTTGATGGCCACGAACACGGCGCGCACGTTGACGGCCACGGTCTTGTCGAAGTCTGCCAGCGAAAAGTCGTCGATGGCGCCGGGCAGGAATACGCCGGCGTTGTTGACGAGGATATCGACGCGGCCAAATTGCGCCGCCACCTTGTCGATGGCCGCCGTCAGGGCGGTGGCGTCAGCCGCATCGGCTTGCACGCCCAGGGCCTTGCCGCCGCTTGCCTCCACCGTGGCGGCCAGCGCCTGCGCTTCGGCGGCCGAGCTTTGATACGTGAAGACGACGTTGGCGCCTTGGCTGGCCAGGCGGCGCACGATGGCGGCGCCGATGCCGCGCGAGCCGCCCGTCACAAAAGCGATCTTGTCTTGCAGTGGCAGGGAGGTGCTGGTGGCGGTTTGGGTTTGCATGGTGTGCTTTCTAAGTGAGGAATCGAGGAGTTCAGTATCTGCCTTTCATTCCTGCCGCGCTAGCCATGAATCGCTACAATCACTTTCAACCATTGGTATCAGCTGAGCGGGTAGAATAGGCGCATGGACGCCCTCAATCACTTGCAATCCTTCGTGCTGTCTGCCGAGTTGGGCAGCTTTTCCGCCGCCGCGCGTCGCCTGGGACTGACGCCGGCAGCCGTCAGCAAGAACGTGGCGCGCCTGGAAGCGAGCCTGGGATTGCGGCTGTTCCAGCGCAGCACGCGGCGCCTGACCCTGACGGAAGGGGGCGAGCGTTTCCTGCAGCAGATAGGCGGCGCCCTGTCCACCCTGCGCGAGGCGATCGCCGGCGTGGCGGAAGAGGGCGGCCAGCCGGCCGGCATCCTGAAAATCAGCATGGCGCCGTCGTTCGGGCGCAGTTACGTGGTGCCACTGCTGGGCGACTTCATCGCGCGCCACCCGGGCGTGGTGCCCGACTGCCATTTCGACAACCGGCAAGTCGACTTGATCGGCGAAGGCTTCGATGTCGCCATCGGCGGCGGCATCGAGCTGACGCCGGGCGTGGTGGCGCGCGAGCTGGGTCACGCCCACATCGTCGCCACGGCGTCGCCCGCCTTCATGCAGGGCAAGGCCATGCCCAGGCATCCGTCGGACCTGGCGCAATTCGATGGCGTGGCGCGCCGTTCTGCCGGCAGCGGCAGGTTGCGCAGCTGGATATTGCGCGACGGCGCGGGCGGCGAAGGCGTGGCCGAATGCCGGCCGCGCGCCATCTTCGACGACCCGGAAGCGATGGCGCAGGCAGCCATCCTGGGCGTCGGCGTGGCGCTGCTGCCCATGCCGCACGCGCTGGCCCACTTGCGCAGCGGCGCGCTGGTACGCCTGCTGCCAGGCTGGCACGCCGATTCCGGCCCCCTGTCCGTGTACTATCCCAGCAAGAAACTCTTGCCCGCGAAGACGCGCGTGTTCGTCGATTTCCTGCTGGAGCAGTTCCGCCAGCGCGATTTCGCCGCGCAGATGCGGCCCGATTAACCGATAAAGAATTCCGATGCATAGCAATTACAGCCTGTTTTACACCTTCGACGGCAACCGGCCGGCCCGCTTCCGGGAAGCGCGCGTCTTCGGCACGACCGTCTGGACGGCCAGCGGCACGGCCATGACCTGGGGCGAGGAGACGCGCAACGACTACGCCAGCGAAGCCGAAGCGTACGCCGTCTACCTGGCGCATGGCCGGGCCGCGCTGGCCGACGGCTACGTGCTGGCGCGCGAAAGCGTCATCGACCCGGCCGTCTTCGATTTCGCGCTGCTGCAAACCCTGGTGGCGGATGCCGCGCGCCTGGCTGTCGAAGCCGCGCGCCGCGCGCATCCCGACCAGCACATCGACGCTTTCGCGCTGGTGAGCGACGACGGCGCCATGACCATCGGCCCCATGGCCAACAGCCGCGAAGCGCTGGCCGCCTCGGAATACGGCGAGGAAATGCTGTGGAATCCCGCCGAATGGGCTTTCGAGGACGGCGGCGAATATTTTGACAGCGCCTACCGATTGCTGCTGCAGGCGCACCGCGACTTGCCGTTCGACGTCGATTTCGCCGCCTTGCGCAGCGGCGTGTTCGACGCCTGCATCGCGGCGCTGGCGCGGCTTGACGCCGAGGGGGTATTCGGCACGGGCGCCCAGCGTGACGAGAGCGTGCTGCTGTTCGAGGTCAGCGACAGCGAACCGGTGGAAGGCGCGATGGCGCGTTTGAATCCGCCGGCGGTGGTGGCGCGGTTCGAGGCGTGGATGGCCAGCTGGGCCGACTAGGTTCTACGCCACCACCAGCCTGAGTCTCGTAATCTCCGCCGGCGCGCCTATGCGTTTCGGCGGCCCCCAGTAGCCCGTGCCGCGGCTCACATAAATCCACAGGCGGCCTTGCCGGTGCAGGCCCGCCACGTAGGGCTGCTGCAGCGGCACGAACAGGTTCCACGGCCAGAACTGGCCGCCGTGCGTGTGGCCCGACAATTGCAGGTCGTAGCCGGCCGCTTCCGCCTCGGGGGCGCTGCGCGGCTGGTGCGCCAGCAGGATGCGGGGGATGCCGGCCGGCGCGCCGGCGATGGCCGCTTGCGGGTCGCTTTTCTGCGCCGGATCGAAGGCGGCCGCGTTGAAGTCGGTGACGCCGGCCAATGCCAGGCGCGCGTCGTCGCGGTCGAGGACGACATGTTCATTCATCAGCACGCGCAAGCCCAGGCGGCGAAATTCCGCCACCCACGGCGCGGCGCCCGAATAGTATTCGTGGTTGCCCGTGACGAGGAAGACGCCGTGGCGCGCGTGCAGCTCGCCCAGCGGCGCCGTGTGGCTGCCCAGTTGCGCCACCGTGCCGTCGACCACGTCGCCCGTGATGGCGATGAGGTCCGCCTGCAAGCCGTTGGCGCGCGCGACGATGGCCTGCACGTAGGCGCGCTTGATGGTGGCGCCCACGTGGATGTCGCTCAGTTGCACGATGGTGTAGCCCTGCAAGGCGGCCGGCAGGCCCGCGATGGGCACGTCGACCTCACGCACGCGCGCCACCCGGCGGGCATTGATGAAGCCGACGACGGTGGCCAGCAGCGCCAGGAGCAGCACAAGCACGGCGGACGCCTGCGCGTGCGGGCGGGTGGCGGGAATCAGCATCAGCAGTGCGCGCAGCACGGTCAGCACGAACAGCGAGGAAAAAAAGCCCATGCACAGCGAACCGGCCCAGCTCAGACGGTCGGCCAAGCGCGCATCGTTGGTGACGGCGCGGGCAAAGATCGTCATCGGCATGAGCATGGTCGACGCCAGCAGGACCAGGCCGCCCAGCAGCCAGCCGGCCAGGCCGACGGGCAGCGACGGCAGCAGCAGCCAGCCCAGGAGGGCGTGCAGGGCGCCCAGTATCATGGTGATGCGCAGCAGCGGCGTGCGGGTTGTCATGTCATGCTTCCAGAGGTGAGGCGGCCGCCGATTATAGCCGACGCCTTGGCCGCAGGCAGCCGCCACCCCGCTCATGGGGCGATATGCAATCCCAGCATGGCCAGCTTGCCGAAATCGACGGGTTTGGCGAAGTGTTCGTTGAAACCGGCCTGCAGGGCCGCCTGGCGGTCGTGTTCCTGGCCGTAGCCGGTCAGCGCGACGAGCAGGAATTGCTGCGGTATCGGCAACTGGCGCATTTTGACGGCCACGTCGTAGCCGCTCGTGTCGGGCAGGCCGATGTCGAGAAAGACGATGTCGGGCTTGAATTCCAGCGTGCGCTCGGTGGCTTGCGCGCCCGTGTAGGCCGTGCGCACCGTGTGGCCGTACATTTCCAGCAGTTCGGCCAGGGTGTCGGCCGCATCGCGGTTGTCGTCGACGACGAGGATGCGCTGGCTGCCGCCGGTGACGGCCAGCGGCGCTGGTGCGGCCGCCACCGGCACGTTGGCGTCGAGCGGCAGCAGGACTTCGAAGGTGCTGCCCAGCCCTACGCCGGGGCTGCGCACGCTGACCTGGCCGCCGTGCAGGGTCACCAGGTTGCGCACCAGCGACAGGCCGATGCCCAGGCCATCCTGCACCCGGTCTGGCGAGTGGCCGCTCTGCTCGAACAGGCCGAAGATGCTGTCGATGCTGGCAGCGGCGATGCCGATGCCGTTGTCGCTGAGGCGGATGCGCACATTGTCGCCTTCGCGTTCGGCGGTAATGGCGATGCGCCCGCCCGGCGCCGTGAACTTGGCCGCATTGAGCAGCAGGTTGGCGACGATCTGCGACAGGCGCACGGCGTCGCCGCAGACCCACAGTTCTTCCCGGGGCAGGTTCACGTCCAGCGCATGGCCGCGCGCCTCGATGCTGTGCGAACTCGTTTCCAGCGCGCTGCGGATGACGCTGGCCAGGCTTACGCTTTCCCATTGCAGCGAGATTTTGCCCTGCGAAATGCGCGACACGTCGAGCAGGTCGTCCACCAGGCGCACCAGGTGGTCGGTATGGCGGGCGATGGTGCGGCGTGCATTGTCCTGCACGGCCGGCACGACGGGGTCGAGCTTGCACAGCAGGGCCAGCGCCGTGCGGATGGGGCCCAGCGGATTGCGCAATTCGTGCGCCAGGGTGGCCAGGAATTCATCCTTGCGGCGGTCTACGTCGCGCAGCGCGCGCTCGACGCGGCCCAGGCGCAGCAGGGCCTTGACGTTGGCGATCAGTTCATCGGCCTCGATCGGCTCGACCAGGTAATTGTCGGCGCCGCCGTCCAGGGCGCGGATCTTGTCGGCCGTGCCGATGCAGGAAGCCGACGTTTGCAGCACCAGGATGGTGTTCGTCTCGGCGCCGCCCTTCAACTGGCGGCACACCTCCAGGCCGTTGATGTCGGGCAGCTTGACGTCGAGCAGGATCAGGTTGGGGCGGTCGTGGCGGGCGCGCAGCAGCGCGTCGCCGCCGTTCGACGCTTCGATGACCTTGAAACCGGCGCGTTGGAGGATGCGCGACTTGGCGTAGCGTGCGCCGTCGCTGTCATCGACGTTCAGGATCAGAGCATCGCTGTTGTTATCCGGTAGCATGCGCATTGTCCCAGGTGGTTGTGCCTTGCGGCGGAACCGGCTCTTGCCGGTGGTGTGGATTGCCGATCAGCGCGCGCAGGGTCGCCAGCAATTGCTGGCGCGACAGCGGCTTGACGTAATAGGCGTCGGCGCCCAGGGCCAGGCCCTTGCGCACGTCGTCGATCTCGGTGGCGACGATGACGGGCACCTGGCGCCGCAGCGGGTCGTTTTTCAGCTCGGCCAGCCAGTGCCAGGCCGTTTCGCCGTGCAGCAGGATGTCGAGGATGACGGCGGCGGGGCGCTGCTGTTCCCAGCGTTCCTGCGCCTCGCGCACGCTGCGCGCGGGAACGACGCGAAACTCGCTGCCGGCCAGGAATTTTTCATACAGCAGGCGCACGGGCGGATTGTCTTCCACCACCAGCACGGGTATGCGCTGGTCGTTGCCATTGTCGTTGGCCGGCGCGCTCGGCGGCAGGCTGCCTTCGGGCGCATGGTAGCTGGCGGGCAGGACGACGGAAAACAGCGAGCCGTGGCCCGGCGTGCTTTCCACGCTCACCGTGCCATTGAGCAGCGTGGCCAGGTTGCGGCACAGGGGCAAGCCCAGACCCGTGCCCTTGACCTTGCGCTGCATATGGTTTTCCACCTGGCTGAATTCCTCGAAGATCAGCTGCACGTCCTCGGCGGCGATGCCCAGGCCCGTGTCGGAGACGGAAAAGCGGATCGCGTCCTGCTCCGGCAAGGGCGTGGCGCTGACGACGATGGCACCCGCTTCCGTGAACTTGAGGGCGTTGGAAATGAAGTTGCGCAGGATTTGCGACAGCTTGCCTTCATCCGTGTGGATGTGCAGCGCCGGATCGGGGTCGATGAAGGTCAAGGTGAGCGCATCGGACACCAGCAGCGGGCGCAGCATGCCGCGCAGGGCGCTGAACAGGTCCGCTACCTGGAAACTGTTGGCGTGCACGTCGACCTTGCCCGCCTCGATCTTGGCCAGGTCCAGCAGGTCGTTCACCAGGTCGCTCAGGCTGACGGCGCTTTGCAGGATGAACAGCACCTGTTTTTCCTGTTCCTCCGACAGATCGCCGTCGATGCGGTCGAGCAGCAGCTTGGACAGTGCGCGGATGGAGCTGAGCGGCGTGCGGAATTCATGGCTCATGTTCGACAGGAAGCGCGATTTCATCTGGTCGGCGCGGCGCAGGTGGTCGGCTTTCTCGTCCAGTTCCGCGAACAGCGCCACCACGCCGCGGTTGGTGTCTTCCAGTTCGCGCGTCAGCTGCAGCAGGTCGTCCTGCCGCGTCTTCAGTTCGGCCAGGGTGGTCAGCAGCTCGCGGTTCTGCTGCTGCACTTCCGACAGCGTGATGTCCGGCGGCAGCGCCTGCAGGCCGCCGGACAGCGTGCCGATCTTGCCGCCGTCGAGCAGGGGTGCGTCGCGCGGGAACAGCTTGTGCAGGGTGATCTGCGTGCCGTCGCCCGGCGCGCTGCGGATATGGCAGCGGTCCATCAGGCGCTGGGCGCCCAGGATGCCCAGGCCCATACCCGTCGGCGAGCGGTAGGTGCCAGCCAGTATCTGTTCCAGCTGCGCGATGCCGGGGCCCTGGTCCTCGATGCGGATGCTGAGCACCTGCGGCGCCGTCTGGCCATCGATGGCGAAATGCACCTTGCCGCTGCCGGCGTAGTTGTAGACGTTGCGCGCCAGTTCCGATACGGCCGTGGCGATGCGCACCTGGTCCTGCACGCCGAAGCCGCACAGGGCGGCGATCTGCCGCGCGCGCTGGCGTGCGCCCACCACATCGAGTTCGCTGCCGATATGGGCCGTCAATATGCGTCGTGTCATGTTGTTTCGCTCCTTTCCCCCGTCACGGCCTGCTGTTCCTCATGCTCGCGCAGCACCACCACCGTGACGTCGTCGCGCCCGCGCGCAAAGTCGCGGTACAGCACGGCGGCGACGAGGCTGGGGTGGCAGTGCGCCAGGCCCGGATACTGTTCCAGGTCCCAGCGCGTGTGCAGGCCGTCGCTATGCATGATCAAGGTTGCGCCAGGCTGCCACGGATAGCAGAATTCCTGCACCTTGCGCAGGTTGCTGCCGACGATGCCGTTGTGCGACAGCAAATGCCGGCGCTGCCGCGCATCGAAGGCGCAGGCGGCGATATTGCCCACGCCCGCGTAGCGCAACTGACGGCGCGCGCTGTCGATATGCGCCAGGGCCAGGGCCGCGCCGCGCGTGGCGCGCAGGGCGCCGTTGGCCAGCTCGATGAAGGGGGCGGGCAGCGGCGGCAGTCCCGGCGTGTCGTGTTCCAGCAGGGCGCTGGCGCGTTCCGACGCGCGCGCCGCCAGCGGGCCGTGGCCCAGGCCATCGGCCACCATCAGGCTCAGTTCATGGCCTTCGCAGACCACGTTCCAGGCGTCGCCGCATACCTGTTCCGAGGCCAGCGGCAGGCACACTGCGCCGATCTGCCAGTTCGGGCTGGCCGGGATGGCGCTGCTGGCGTTCGGCCCCCAGACCACCATCATCAGCACCGTGCCCTTGCCGGGCGCCGTGTACAGGTCGAATTCCTGGCTCAGGCGGCGTATCGCGCCCAATCCCACGCCGTAGGTGCCCGTGGTGGAATGGCCATCCTGCATGTGCTGGCGCACATTTGCCATGCCGGGGCCGTTGTCGATGGCCAGCACTTCGATGCCGCTGGTGCCGCCGCGCAGCACCTTGCGCAGCAGGATTTCGCCGCGCAGCGCGTGCTTGACGATGTTGGTCGCCGCTTCGCTGATGATGATGGCTAGCTGGCCCGTGCGCACGTCGTCGAAGCCGATGTGGCGCGCCAGCTCGTTGCCGGCGCGGCGGGCCGTGGCGATTTCGCTCGGTTCGCCGACGGAAAAACGGCGTTGCCTGGCAATGTCAGGGGCTTGCTCGAGGTGGTTCAAAACAGCTTCCATTTCGCGATGGTGACAGTGGTGCCCGCGCCGGGCGCCGTGTCGATGTGAAAGGCGTCGGCCAGGCGCTTGGCGCCACCCAGCCCCAGTCCCAGCCCGCCGCCGCTGGTATAGCCATCGGTCAGCGCCAGGGGAATATCGTCGATGCCCGGTCCCGCATCGACAAAGCGCAGTTCCAGTCCCTGGCGCGCGCCATCGCAGACGCGCGCGATGCGCGCTTCGCCGCCGCCGCCGTAGCGCAGGGTGTTGCGCGCCAGTTCGCTGGCCGCCGTGATGATCTTGGTCTGTTCGATCAGGCCAAAACCCATGGCGACCATGCTGTCGCGTACCTGTTTGCGCAGCCGCACGACGTCTTCGTCGCTGTGCAGGGGCAGAATCTGCTGCACTCCGGCCTGCGCCCGCTCCTGTGCCTGCGCGCCTAGCACGGCGCCCCCGTCATGCGCATGCGCCGCCCCGTTCCAGCAGCTTGATCCCCCGTTCCACGTTCAGGGCCGTACTGACGCCTTCCAGGGTCAGGCCCAGTTCCACCAGGGTGATGGCGACGGCCGGCTGCATGCCGACGACGACGGTGCGCGCGTCGAGGATTTTCGCCATCGCCGCCGTGTTGCTGATCATGCGGCCGATGAAGGAATCGACGATGTCGAGCGCGGAAATGTCGATCAGCACGCCCGTGGCGCGGTCCGTCACGATGCGTGTCGTCAGGTCGTCCTGCAAGGTCATCGCCAGGCGGTCGTGCATGTCCACCTGGATCGTCACCAGCAGCAGCCGGCCCATGCGTAAAATGGGGATTCTTTCCATAGGCGCCTCAGTGTGTTTGCTGCTGGTAGGTGATGCTGGAGCCCGTGCGTTTCAGGGCCACGACGAAGGCGTCGGCCAGCGTGGCCTTGGTCATCACGTCTTCCAGGTTGACGCCCAGGTGCACGATGGTTTGTGCAATCTGCGGGCGGATGCCGCTGATGATGCAGTCGGCGCCCATCAGGCGCGCGGCGGCGATGGTTTTCAGCAGATGCTGCGCCACCAGGGTGTCGACCGTGGGCACGCCCGTGATGTCGATGATGGCGATCAGCGCGCCCGTCTCGACGATCTTTTGCAGCAGGCTTTCCATCACCACCTGCGTGCGCGCGCTGTCGAGGGTGCCGATCAGGGGCAGGGCCAGCACGTTTTGCCACAGCTGCACCACGGGCGTGGACAGTTCCAGCAATTCCTGCTGCTGGCGCAATATCACTTGTTCGCGCGCCTTCTGGTAGATGGCGATGGTGAGCAGGCCCAGCTCGTCGAACAGCTTGCTGGCGCTGACGATGGCGTCGCCCAGTTCCTGCGGCTGCGCCGTGATTTCCTGGCGCAGGTAGGTGAACAGCGGTTCCTTGAGCGAGAACATGAAGCTGGCCGTGTCGATTGGCGAATAGCCCTGGCGCACGCGCGACTGCGATATTTCCGCGAGCAGCTGGCGCGTGTCGTCCCAGGCGCCGCCTTCGATGTCGAACGAGTCGCCGTTTTCCAGCGCGCCCGCCAGCAGCGGCAGGAATTGCGATGCCTGCTGGCGCAGCTCGTTTTCGGCGATCTTGTCGCGCCGCACCAGGCGGGCGATCAGGCCGGCCATCCAGCCGTCCAGCAATGCCGTGTGGTGTTCGTTGATGATGCCGGCCAGTTGCTGCGCCTGGCTCGTGCCCGTCTTGACCGTGTCCGTCTTCATACTCATGCTCATCCTTGGCTGGAGTGGAGGGTGCGGCGCGGCCGCAAGCGGGCACGCGCTGTGATGAATAAATTATAGGCAGGCGTGGCCATAGCTTGTGTTCTGTGCCGCACATAGTGGCGCATGTCGATGTACATTCTTGTGGGAAACATTTGCGCCTTTAAAGATGCATGTAATTTGCATGTTTAAGCGAATTCCGCTACACTGGGAACACTCAACAAGAGAAAAACATCATGAATATCGACAAATTCAAACAGCAGCACCTGGCCATCCTGGCCGCCATCGATGACTTGCGCCAGCTGGCGCGCGGCGGTGTCGGCGCGCAGGCGCAGGCCATTGCCGACCAGATCATCGCCATGAGCGGCTTGATCAAGCTGCACCTGGCCGTCGAGCAGCGCTACCTGTATCCGGCCGCGCAGGCGTGCGGCGTGGCCGAGGTGGCCCGGCTGGGACGCCAGTACGAAAACGAGATGCGCGGCATCGCCGGCGCCTACCTGGATTTTGCCGGCCGCTGGAATACGCCCGTGCGCCTGGAAGCCGAACCGGAAGCCTTCCGCAGCGAAGCCAATACCGTGCTGCACGCGCTGTTCCAGCGCATGCGGCGCGAAGACCACGATCTGTATCCGGCCATTGAATCGCTGGCCTGACACCGCTTACTAATAAATACACTAATAGATACACAGGAGTTTTACATGCTGACCCAAGAACAACGCGCCATCATCACGGCCACCGTCCCCATCCTCGAGCAGGGCGGCGAAGCGCTGACCCGCCATTTCTACAAGAATCTGTTCCGCGACCATCCCGAAGTGCTGCCGTACTTTAACCAGGCGCACCAGCACAGCGGCGACCAGCAGCGCGCGCTGGCCAATGGCGTATTGATGTATGCCAAGAATATCGACAAGCTTGCCGCGCTGGGCGACCTGGTGGCCACCATCGTCAACAAGCACGTGGCTCTGCAGATTCGCGCCGAGCACTATCCGCTGGTGGGCGCCAGCCTGCTGCAAGCCATCCGCGAAGTGCTGGGCGAAGAAGTGGCCAGCGACGCCGTCATCGATGCCTGGGGCGCGGCCTACGGCCAGCTGGCCGACATCCTGGCCGGCGAGGAAGGGCGCATCTACAAGGCGCAGGCGGCCGCGCCGGGCGGCTGGAGCGGCGCGCGCGACTTTACTGTGCGCAGCAAGAGCGTGGAAAGCGCCGAGATCACCTCCTTCCTGCTGGCGCCGGCCGATGGCCAGTCCGTGCTCGACTTTGCGCCAGGTCAATACATTGGCGTGGTGGCCACCGTCGATGGCGTGCCCATGCGCCGCCAGTATTCCCTGTCGGCCGCCAGCAATGGCCAGACTTACCGCATCAGCGTCAAGCGCGAAGAGGGCGGCAAGGTATCGAATTTCTTCCACGACCACGTGCAGGCGGGCGACACCGTGCAGCTGACGCCGCCATCGGGCGACTTCGTGCTGACGGAGAGCGACAAGCCGCTGGTGCTGATCAGCGGCGGCGTCGGCATTACGCCCACCCTGGCCATGCTGACGGCGGCCCTGCACGGCAAGCGTCCCGTGCATTTCATCCACGCGGCGCGCAACCACGGCGTGCATGCATTCCGCGCGCAGATCGACGCACTGGCCGCGCAGCACCCGCAGCTGCAGCGTTATTACTGCTACGCGGAACATGGCAGCGAACACGATGCGCCGGGCGCCGCCGCGCCGGACGCCGTCGGCTTGCTGAATAAAGAGCAGTTGAACAGCTGGCTGCCGGCCTCGCGCGACGTCGACGCCTACTTCCTGGGGCCGCAGCCATTCATGCGGGCCGTCAAGCAATACTTGCGCGAGCTGGGCGTGCCGGAACAGCAGACGCACCACGAGTTCTTCGGACCGGCTGCCGCCTTGAATTGATTTTTTGCCTGCCTTGTGTTGTCCCCGCGAGAAAAAACGCTGCCGTAAGGGGCGGGTAAGCCTTGCACTGTACTGTGAATCCAAGCTCGAAAACAAAAGAGCAGCTTTTACATAACAGGAGGCAACACAATGCATGACGATCTCGTTCAAAAAATCAAGAGCGACCCCAACTATCATCAACTGGTCAAGGTGCGTTCCCGCTTCGGCTGGGCGCTGACGGGCCTGATGATGCTGGTGTACTATGGCTACATCCTGCTCATCGCCTTCGACAAGGAATTCCTCGCCACTAAGACGGGCACCGGCGTGATGACCTGGGGCATGCCGATCGGCCTGTTCGTCATCGTGTTTACCGTGCTGGTCACGGGCATCTATGTGCGCCGCGCCAACAAGCAATTCGATGACCTGAGCAACGCCATCCAGGCACGGGTGCAAGCATGAACGGCACCACATTGACGCAACGCAAACTCTCCTGCCTGGCAAGCCTGGCCTTGCTGGCGGGCGCCAGCAGCAGCGTGCTGGCGGCCGGCGCCGACCTGGGCCAGGCGGTCAAGCAACCGACCAACTGGACGGCGATCATCATGTTCGCCGCCTTCGTCATCTTCACGCTGTTCGTCACCAAGTGGGCGGCCGCGAAGACCAAGTCGGCTTCCGATTTCTACACGGCCGGCGGCGGCATCACGGGCTTCCAGAACGGCCTGGCCATCGCGGGCGACTATATGTCGGCCGCTTCCTTCCTCGGCATTTCCGCCGCCGTCTTTTTGAACGGCTACGATGGCCTGATCTACGCCATCGGCTTTCTCGTCGGCTGGCCCGTCATCACCTTCCTGATGGCCGAGCGCCTGCGCAACCTGGGCCGCTTCACCTTTGCCGACGTGGCCGCCTACCGCTTCAAGCAGGCGCCGATCCGCATTTTCTCCGCGTCCGGCACCCTGGTCGTCGTGGCCTTTTATCTGATCGCGCAGATGGTGGGCGCGGGCCAGCTGATCAAGCTGCTGTTCGGCCTCGAATACTGGATCGCCGTCGTCCTGGTCGGCACCCTGATGATGATCTATGTGCTGTTTGGCGGCATGACGGCCACCACCTGGGTACAGATCATCAAGGCCGTGATGCTGCTGGGCGGCGCCACCTTCATGGCCGTGGCCGTGCTGGCGCAGTTCAACTTCAGCCCGGAAGCGCTGTTCGCCAAGTCGGTGGACGTGCACGCCACCAAGGAAGCCATCATGGGCCCCGGTTCCTTCATCAAGGATCCTATTTCCGCCATCTCGTTCGGCATGGCGCTGATGTTCGGCACGGCCGGCTTGCCGCACATCCTGATGCGTTTCTTCACGGTGCCCAGCGCCAAGGAAGCGCGCAAATCCGTGTTCTGGGCCACCACCTGGATCGCCTACTTCTACATTCTGACCTTCATCATCGGCTTTGGCGCCATCGTGCTGGTGAGCACCAATCCCGAGTTCAAGGATGCCGCAGGTAAATTGCTGGGTGGTAACAACATGGCGGCCGTGCACCTGGCCAAGGCCGTGGGCGGCAATGTCTTCCTCGGCTTCATGTCGGCGGTCGCGTTTGCCACCATCCTGGCCGTCGTGGCGGGCTTGACCCTGTCGGGCGCGTCGGCCGTGTCGCACGACCTGTATGCCACCGTCATCAAGAAGGGCAAGGCCACAGGCGCCAATGAATTGAAAGTGTCGCGCGTGACGACGATCGTGCTGGGCATTATCGCCGTGGTGCTGGGCATCGCCTTTGAAAAGCAGAACATCGCCTTCATGGTGTCGCTGGCTTTTGCCATTGCCGCCTCGGCCAACTTCCCCGTGCTGTTCATGTCGGTGCTGTGGAAGGATTGCACCACGCGGGGCGCCACCATCGGCGGCTTCCTGGGCTTGATCACGGCCGTCGCGCTGACGGTGGTGTCGAAGTCCGTGTGGGTCGACGTGCTGGGCCATGGCGAAGCGCTGTTCCCGTATGCCTCGCCGGCGCTGTTCTCGATGACGGCCGGCTTCGTCGGCATCTGGCTGTTCTCGGTGCTCGACAAGAGCCCCCGCGCGCGCATCGACCGCGCCGGTTACGAAGCGCAGCAAATGCGTTCGGAAACGGGCATCGGCGCGGCAGGCGCCAGCGCGCATTGATGTAAACAGGAGTTACTGAAGGAAACAATGCCCGGTTCGCCGGGCATTGTTGTTTCTGGCGCGCTTACTTTGCCACGCGCAGGGGGATGACGCCCGCCGCCAGCGCCGGCGCGCCCGGCGTCGCGTCGAGTATCGATGCCAGCGTCACCGTGTCGAGCACGGCCAGGAAAGCGGCCGTGGCCTGGCCCAGCTTGGCCTTCAGCAGGCAATCGGGCGTGAGCGGACAGGTATTGTTTTCCTTGTTAAAACATTCGGCCATGAAAAAATCGTTTTCCGTTTCGCGCACGACGGTGCCGATATTGATCTCGGCCGGGTCGCGCGCCAGGCGCAGGCCGCCATTTCTCCCACGCACCGTTTCCACGATGCCCGACAGGCCCAGCTGGTGCACCACCTTCATCAAATGATTTTTCGAGATGGAATGCAGGTCGGCAATGTCCTGGATGGTCACGAGCCGGTCGCGGTGCACGCCCAGGTACATCAGGGTGCGCAGGGTGTAGTCAGTGTAGGCAGTCAGTCGCATGGGAGAAGAGAGTAAAACACCCGACAAACCTGCTGCACGTCGCGATTTGCGGCCTCCGATGCTCACTGTGCATCCGCACAGCTCCGCTTCTCGGCCACAACTCACATCCGCTCGCTACGGTTTTGTCCGGTGTGTGAAAGATGTGGATTACATCCTTGTTTCAGCCGCCAGCATACAGGAGAGCGCCGGCCATGTGTGTTGCGCCGTCACTTTTCAGCCTCGAAAGACAAAAGTTGATTGCCTTTCGCTTAAATGCGTAGTAAATTTTCATATTGTTGCCCTGGCAAACAGCTCGTAAGCCCTTGTCGGCCCTTTGGATATGATTTTTATTGATGGAAATCAAGAGGATGGTGAAGCAATAAGGTAAATTTACTACAAATTCGACGATGGGCGTTTCCCGGGCCGGGAAGCGCGTACTACGCAATCTGTGCGGTGCCGCCGTGGCCGCCCCAGGAAATGAATACCATGCAAATGAATGAAGTGAAAGACGAGCTGCTGAGCAGCGATATCCGCCAGCTGGGCCGTCTGCTGGGCGACGCCATCCGCAACCACCTGGGCGACCCCGCCTTCGAGCGCATCGAACATGTGCGCCAGCTGGCCATCCGTTTCCGCCGCGACAATGATGAAGCGGCGCGCGCGCAGCTGTCGGACGCGCTGCAAGCGCTGTCGCAGGAAGAAACCACGCAATTGACGCGCGCTTTCAGCTATTTTTCGCTGCTGGCCAATATTGCGGAAGATCAACATCACATCCGCCGCACGCGCGCCCATCTGATCGCCGGCTCGCCGCCGCGCCAGGGTAGCCTCAGCCATGCCGTCGGCAATGTGTTTGACGCGGGCAAGGCCGATGCGCTGGAGACGTTCTTCGAAGATGCGTTCGTCAGCCCCGTCTTCACGGCGCATCCGACGGAAGTGCAGCGCAAGAGCATCCAGAATTGCCAGATGGCTATCGCGCGCCTGTTGAGCGAGCGCGACCGCGTGCAAATGACGCCGGAAGAAGCGGAACAGAACGAAGAAGCGCTGGGCCGCGGCATCGTCACCCTGTGGCAGACGCGTCTGTTGCGCACGAGCAAGCTGTCCGTCATGGATGAAGTGGCCAATGGCCTGTCGTTCTACGACCACACGATCTTGCGCGAATTGCCGAAATTGTATTCTTCGCTGGAAACCATGCTGGCCCAGCGCGATGCTCGCTGGGAAGATGCGGAATTGCCCAATTTTATGAAGGTGGGCAGCTGGATAGGCGGCGACCGCGACGGCAACCCGTTCGTTACTGCCGACATCCTGCGCAGCACCCTGCAGACGCAGGCCGACAAGGTGCTCGATTTTTACCTGGGCGAATTGCGCAAGCTCGCTTCGCAACTGTCGCTGGCGCAAATACTCAATGCCTGCAGCGAGCCGCTGCGCGCGCTGGCGGAACGCTCGGCCGACGCCTCGCCGCACCGCGTCGACGAGCCGTACCGCCGCGCTTTGCACGGCATCCATGCGCGCCTGGATGCCACGCGGGTCGTGCTGTCCGGCAAGGGCAAGCAGGCAGACGGCGTGCAGCCTTACGCTGCGGCATCTGACCTGCTGGCCGACCTGGACGTGGTCCAGCATTCGCTCGTCAGCAATGGCTTGCGCGCGCTGGCCCGTGGCCGGCTGCGCCAGCTGCGCCGCGCCGTGAAGGTGTTCGGCTTTTCGCTGGCGCCGCTCGATTTGCGCCAGAATTCCGACGTGCATGAGCGCGTCGTGGGCGAACTGTTCGCGGGCGCCCAGCCGGGCCTCGTCTACCTGGACCTCGATGAAGAGCAACGCATCAGCTTGCTGTTGGCCGAGCTGGAGTCGCCACGCCTGCTGACGTCGCCGTATGCGCAGTACTCGGAGGAAACGACGTCCGAACTCGACATCTTCCGCGCCGTGCGCGCAGCCCACGTCAAATATGGCAAGGAATCGGTGCCGAACTGCATCATCTCCAAGGCGGCCAGCGTCTCGGACTTGCTGGAAGTGGCCTTGCTGCTCAAGGAAGTGGGCTTGCTGCGCCAGGACAGCCGCGAAGTGGACGTCAACATCATCCCCCTGTTCGAAACCATCGACGACTTGCGCGCCGGCCCCGCCATCATGGCGCGCGCGTTCGGCTTGCCGTTCTACCGTGGCTTGCTGGCATCGCGCGCGGACCAGCAGGAAGTCATGCTCGGTTACTCGGACAGCAACAAGGATGGCGGCTTTTTGACGTCCGGCTGGGAACTTTACAAGGCCGAGATCGAGTTGGTGACGGTCTTCAAGCAAGAACAGATCAAGCTGCGCCTGTTCCACGGCCGCGGCGGTTCCGTGGGACGTGGCGGCGGACCCAGCTACGAAGCCATCCTGGCCCAGCCGGCCGGCGCCGTGCAGGGACAGATCCGTTTGACGGAGCAGGGCGAAGTCATCACGGCCAAGTATGCGAACCCGGAAGTAGGGCGCCGCAACCTGGAAGTGCTGGTGGCGGCCACCATCCAGTCGACCCTGCTGCCGCAGGCGCAATTGCAGCCGAAAGCCTCGGCCGGCGCGGGCCATTTGGCTGCCATGGAGGAGCTGTCCGGCACGGCCCTGAACGCCTACCGCGACCTCGTCTACGGCACGGATGGCTTCGAGCAGTATTTCTGGGAATCGACGGTGATCGCGGAAATTGCCGCGCTGAATATCGGCAGCCGTCCCGCCTCGCGCAAGAAATCCACGTCCATCGAGGATTTGCGCGCCATTCCCTGGGTCTTGAGCTGGGCGCAATGCCGTTTGATGCTGCCGGGCTGGTTCGGTTTCGGTTCCGCCGTGCAAGCCTACCTGGCCGCCCATCCGGCCGATGGCGCGGACGTGCTGCGCGGCATGTACACGGATTGGCCATTCTTCACGTCCTTGCTGTCGAACATGGATATGGTGCTGGCCAAGAGCGACATCGCCATCGCCGGCAAGTATGCGGAACTGGTCAAGGACAAGGCTTTGCGCGACGCCATCTTCACGCGCATCCGCGCCGAATACGCGGCCACCCTGGACGCCTTGAAGCTGATCACGGGCCAGGAAGAGTTGCAGCAAGCCAATCCGCTGATGCAGCGCTCGATACGCAACCGTTTCCCGTACATCGATCCGCTCAACCACGTGCAGGTGGAATTGCTGAAACGTTTCCGCGAGGGCAAGCAGGACGCGGCGGCGCGCACGGGCATCCATTTGTCGATCAATGGCATCGCGGCGGGACTGAGAAATAGTGGTTAAGTAAGTCATTCAAACAATATCAAGGAGACAGCATGACCATCAAAGTTGCCATCAATGGCTATGGCCGCATCGGCCGCAATGTCTTGCGCGCGTTTTATGAAGGCGGCAAGCAGCAGGATATCGAGATCGTCGCCATCAACGACCTGGGCGACGCCAAGTCGAATGCGCACCTGACGCGCTACGACACGGTGCACGGCAAGTTTCCCGGCGTCGTCACCATCGATGGCGACAATATGCTCGTCAACGGCGACCGCATCCGCGTCTTCGCGCAGCGCGACCCGGCCCTGATCCCCTGGGGCGAACTCGGCGTCGACGTGGTGCTCGAATGCACGGGTTTCTTCACCACCAAGGAAAAAGCCTCGGCGCATTTGAAGGGCGGGGCAAAGAAAGTCATCATTTCCGCGCCGGGCGGCAAGGACGTGGACGCCACCATCGTGTTCGGCGTCAACCAGCACGTCTTGAAAGCCTCGGATACGGTCATTTCGAATGCTTCGTGCACGACGAATTGCCTCGCGCCCTTGGTGAAACCGCTGAACGACGCCATCGGCATCGAATCGGGCCTGATGACCACCGTGCACGCCTACACGAATGACCAGGTGTTGTCCGACGTGATGCATGAAGACTTGCGCCGCGCCCGTTCGGCCACGCATTCGATGATCCCCACCAAGACGGGCGCGGCGGCCGCCGTCGGCCTCGTCTTGCCGGAACTGAATGGCAAGCTGGACGGCTTTGCCGTGCGCGTGCCGACGATCAACGTGTCGCTGGTCGACCTGTCCTTCATCGCCAGGCGCGATACGACCGTCGAGGAAGTCAACGCCTTGCTGAAAACGGCGTCGGAAGGCGCCTTGAAGGGTATTTTGACGTACCAGACGGAACCGCTCGTTTCCATCGATTTCAACCACAACCCGGCCTCGTCGAACTTCGATTCGACCCTGACCAAGGTTTCGGGCCGCCTCGTGAAAGTGTCGTCGTGGTACGACAACGAGTGGGGCTTCTCGAACCGCATGTTGGACACCACGGTCGCCCTGATGGCGGCCAAGTAAGAACGTAGTACCGCTGATCCAGCGCACCAGGACGGCCGGCCCACAAGGCCGGCCCTTGTAGCAGCACGAACTTTATAGAAAGCAGCACACCATGACCATGCAAGTACAGCAACGCGCCACCAAGATCGTTTCCACCATCGGCCCCGCTTCGAACGATATCGATACCCTGGTCCGCATGTTCAAGGCCGGCGTCGACGTCGTGCGCCTGAACTTTTCGCATGGCAAGGCGCAAGACCATATCGACCGCGCCCGCATGGTGCGCGAAGCGGCAGCCCTGTGCGGCCGCGAAGTGGCCATCATGGCCGACTTGCAAGGCCCGAAGATTCGCGTCGGCAAGTTTGAAGAAGGCAAGATTTTCCTGGAAAACGGCGCCAAGTTCATCCTCGACGCGAAATGGGGCGAAAACGGCGAACTGGGCAACATCGAGCGCTGCGGCCTCGATTACAAGGAATTGCCGCGCGACTTGCGCGCCGCTGACGTATTGTTGCTCAACGATGGCCTCATCGTCTTGACGGTGGACAAGGTCGTCGGCAGCGAAATCCACACGACCGTGAAAATCGGCGGCGAATTGTCGAACAACAAGGGCATCAACCGCCAAGGCGGCGGCTTGTCGGCCCCGGCCCTGACGGCGAAAGACATGGAAGACGTCAAGACGGCGATGAGTTTCCAGGCTGATTACGTGGCCGTGTCCTTCCCGAAAAACGCCACCGACATGGTCATGGCGCGCCAGCTGGCCAATATCGCGGGCGAAGCGTGGGACCACAAGCCGATGATGATCGCCAAGATCGAGCGCGCGGAAGCTATTCCTGCGCTGCAAGAAATTCTCGACGCGTCCGACGGCATCATGGTGGCCCGCGGTGACCTGGCCGTCGAGGTGGGCAATGCGGCCGTGCCGGCCCTGCAAAAGCGCATGATCAAGATGGCGCGCGCGTCGAACAAGTTGGCGATCACGGCCACGCAGATGATGGAATCGATGATCGTCAACGCCGTGCCGACCCGCGCGGAGGTGTCCGACGTGGCCAATGCCGTGCTGGACGGCACGGACGCCGTCATGACGTCGGCGGAAACGGCCTCGGGCCGCTATCCGATCGAAACGGTGGAAGCGATGGCCGCCATCTGCCTGGACGCGGAAAAGTGGGACACCTGCAAGCTGGACGCCGATTTCCTCAACGCCACGTTCTCGCGCATCGACCAGTCGATCGCCTACGGCGCCCTGTTTACCGCCCATCACCTGCGCGTAAAAGCCATCGCCACCCTGACGGAGTCGGGTTCCACGGCGCTGTGGATGAGCCGTTGCAACATCGACATCCCCATCGTCGCGCTGACCCCGAGCGTGGGCACGCGCCGCAAGCTGGCCCTGTACCGCAACGTCAGCACGCTGGAATTGACGTCGGGCACGGACCGCGACAAGGTCTTGCAACAGGCGGAAGATTTGCTGGTGGAACATAAAGTCGTGGCCAAGGGCGACACCGTCGTGCTGACTTGGGGCGAGCCGATGGGCAAGGTCGGCGGCACGAACGCGCTGAAGATCATGAAGATCGGCCAGCACTGACCGCATCGCCGGCCGGCCGCCGCCTGCAGCCTTAAGAATGACTGAAAGCGGGGTGCCTGGCCGCCCATCGCAATGGCAGATACCTGATTTGCCATTGCGATGCTCATATTTCCGTGTCAGCATGGTTTCCTGCCTTCCAAGGCGCTTCCGGAGTTCATGATGACTACCTACCTGCCGGCCCTGATCTGGTCCCTGTCGGCCTTCGCTTGTCTCTTCATTGCCAAACGCCGTTCCTTGAAAACAACTGCTCTCAGGGCCATCCTGGTGGTATTTCTGGGGCCGTTTGCCATTCCCTTCGTGCTGGCGGCCAAGTCCCAGAAACCCCATCTGGCATGATCGCCCGCCACGGCTACCGATACGCCCTGAGCGGCCAGCCGCCGCGCTGAAACAACAGTTTGCCGGACGGGACGGGCGCCGGCATTGACGCCGCGGGCAATGATTTGTGATAATGAGAATTATTATCAATTGAGTCGCTTGCCTTGCGGCCGGCCATCGTCCTGGCCGCGCCTTGCCTTGAGCGCATCGGAGTCCCTAGTGAACATTGCGCAATCCGGCGAATCGATCGCAGTCATTTACAGCAATCACCACGGCTGGCTGATGCGCTGGCTGCGCGCCAAGCTGCAGTGCGCCGACCATGCGGCCGACTTGGCGCAGGATACCTTCGTGCGCCTGCTGACGGCGCCGCCGGAAGGCCGGCAGACCATGCGCGAGCCGCGCGCCTACCTGACCACCGTGGCGCAGCGCCTGCTGATCGACCATTACCGGCGTCTGTCGCTGGAGCAGGCGTGGCTGGAAACCCTGGCGCAGCAGCCCGATCTGCTGATGCAGTCGCCCGAGGAGCGCTTGCTCGTGCGCGAAGCCCTGCAGCGCATCGATGCCATGCTCGACGGCTTGCCGCCGCTGGTGCGCAATGCCTTCCTGCTGGCGCATGTCGATGGCCTCGGCTACGGGGAAATCGCCCGGCGCCTGGCCGTGAGCGAGCGCAGCATCAAGCGCTACATGGTGCAGGCGTTCGAGCGCTGCATCTTGCTGATCCTGTGAGCACCGCCAGCACGGCGGCCATCGATCCCCGCGCCGCGCGGGCGGCGGCGCAATGGTTGGTGCGCCTGCACGCAGGCCCCTTGACTGCAGGCGAGCAGCAGGCGTTCCAGTCCTGGCGCACCAGCGATCCCGCGCACGAAGCGGCTTGGCAGCGGGCCGAACTGGTGTGCAGCACCCTGGCCGGCGTGCCGCCCGCGCTGCGCCAGGCGGCGGACGCGGCGCCGCAATCGCCGCGGCGGCGTGCCGTCCTCTACGGCCTGGCCGGGCTGATCGCGGCCGCACCCGCGCTGTGGCTGGCCAGCCAGTCGGCGCCCTGGCAAGCGTGGCGCGCCGCGATCCGCACGGCGCGCGGTGAAATCCGGCATATGGCATTACCCGACGGCACGCAACTGGTGCTCAATACGGACACGGCCATCGACGTGCGTTTTGACGACGCGGCGCGGCTGGTGGCCTTGCATGCGGGCGAAATCCACGTTGCCACGGCGCATGATGCGGCCGTGCCGGCGCGACCGTTCCTCGTGCGCAGCAGTAATGGCACCGTGCGCGCGCTGGGCACGCACTTCAGCGTGCGCCACCTTGGCAGCGTGCTGGCGCCGCGCACCGAGGTGGGCGTCAGCGAGGGTGCCGTCGAGATCGAGCCATCGCAGACGCCCGACGGCTTGCGCACGATCAATGCGGGCCGGCAGGGCAGTTTCGACGACGTGGCCGTGTCCGCCTTGACGCCGTCGTCACCCCATGCGGACGCCTGGCTGCGGGGCGTGCTGATCGCCGAACGCATGCCGCTAGGGGAGGTGCTGGAACAGGTGGCGCGCTATCGCTATGGCGTGCTGCGCTGCGATCCGGCGCTGGCGGCCTTGCCCGTGGACGGCATTTTCCAGTTGAACGACCCGGACAACATCCTGCTCTTGCTGCAACGTTCCCTGCCGATCCGGCTGGCGCGCCGCACGCGCTACTGGATCAGTGTCGAGGCAGCCTGAAGAAATTATTTGCCGCTTGCCTGTCCCTTTTTTGAGATTGCTTCGTCATACAAGGTAGAGAACGAACAATCCGAACCATCGAAAGGGTTTTACATGGCTGTGCAGCACCGCTTCTTTTCCCCGTGGACGCCACTCGCGCTCCATCCCACCACGGGCGCCGTGCGCGCCGCGCTGGTCTTGCTGCTGGCCGTGGGCGCGGCTGGCGCCGGCTTGCCGCAGACAGCGCTGGCCGCTGAAGCCAGCCCGTCCGCAAGCGTGCGCGATTACAGCATTCCCGCCGGCAGCCTGCGCAGCGCCTTGGCATCGTTCGCCATCGCCGCCGGCGTGAACCTGTCCACCCAGGGCGTGGCACTGGACGGTCTGGCGACGCCGGGCTTACAGGGGCGCCATGGCGTTGCCGCCGGCCTGCAACAATTGCTGCAAGGCAGCGGCCTGGAAGTGACGGATGGTGGCAACGGCAATTATCTGTTGCGCAAGATCAATACCAATACGGCCGATGGGGGCCTGGCCAGCATGCCCGCCGTCGTCGTCAGCGCCGAGGCGGACCGCGCCACGGAAGGTACGGGCTTGTATACCTCGCGCAATCTGTCGACGGCGACGGGCTTGAACCTGTCGCAGCGCCACACGCCGCAAACGGTCAGCGTCATTTCGCGCCAGCAAATGGAAGATTTCGATCTGACCACCCTGCAGGACGTGGCGCGCGCCACGCCCGGCCTGTATGGCAAGACGCAGGGCGTGTCCGACCAGGAAACCACGTATTTCGCGCGCGGCTTCGCCTTGAGCCACATCAATGTCGATGGCTTGCCGCTGGACGTCACGGGTTTCAATGAGCGCAACGTCTCCGCCGACATGCTGATGTACGACCGCGTGGAAGTGGTGCGCGGCGCCACCGGCCTGATGGAAGGGGCGGGCGCGCCGTCGGGCAGCATCAACATGATACGCAAGCGCCCGACGGCCACGCCCTTGCTGGACGCATCCATTCACCTGGGCAGCTGGAAGGACCGGCAATTGACGGTGGACACCAGCAATGCCCTGAACGCATCGGGCAGCGTGCGCGGGCGCGTGGCGGCCAGTCTGCGCGACAGCGACAGCTTCGTCGACGTGGTCAACAACAAGAACAGCACCGTGTATGCGATCGTCGAGGCGGACCTGACGCCGTCGACCACGGCCGGCATCGGCTTTTCGCGCCAGCACAGCCGCACCGACGGCGTGTTCGTCGGCTTGCCGACCTTGCCCGACGGCCGCCACATGGACTTGCCCCGCTCGACTTTCCTGAACAATGCCGATTCCTTCCAGAAGCGCGACAACAACGTCGTCTTCGCCGACCTGGAAACGAAGCTGGAGAAGGGCTGGCGCAGCCGCTTCGCCATCACGCATATCGACGCCTCGTCCAGCACGCGCAATACCACCAACGGCCGCGTCGCTGGCGAAACGTTTTTGCTGAAACAGTCGGAAACAGGCTGGAAGTACAACACGCAGCAAGTGGTGGCGGACTGGCGCCTGAGCGGCCCTGTCACCTGGTTCGGCCGCCAGCATGACGTCATCGTCGGCGCCAGCTACCGCCACGACGATTCGGACGCGGGTCAGAGCTGGGAAGGCGCGCAAACGCGCGTGTTCGATATCCGCCACTGGAATCCCCGCGCCTACCGCATGAACGGCGCGCCGTTCGAGCCCTACAACTGGGGCCGCAAGACGGACGAGAAGGGGCTGTATGCGGCCGGCAACTTCAGCCTGGCCGATCCGCTGCGCCTGGTGCTGGGCGGGCGCTTCGGCTGGTATGCGCAGGATGTCACGGGCTGGTATGCCGCCAATCCGACGTGGCGCCGCGACCTGACGGAAAACGCGAAATTCACCCCGTACGCGGGCCTCGTCTACGACCTGGACCCGCATCACTCCGTGTATGCGAGCGGCACGCAGATATTCCAGCCGCAAAGCGTGCTCGATGTCAAAGGCAATGGCTTGCCGCCGTTGAGCGGCACCAACCTGGAAGTGGGCGTCAAGGGAGAATATTTTGGCGGCAGGCTCAACGCCAGCGGCGCCTTGTTCCGCATCAAGCAAAACAACCGCGCCATGACCGATGAAGTCAATTGCCCCACGGGCGGCCCCATCTATTGCGCCCGCGCGGCCGGGCAGGTGCAGAGCGAAGGCGTCGACTTGCAATTGTCGGGCTCGCCATTGCCGGGCTGGCAGATTTCGGGTGGCTATACCCATGTGCTGGCCAAGTACACGAAGGACAGCGTGGCCGCGAATATCGGCCAGCGCATTGCCACGGACGAGCCGAAGCAATTGTTCAAGCTGTACACAAACGTGCAGCTGAGCGGCAGCCTGGCGCGCTGGAACCTGGGCGCCTCCGTGTATGCGCAGGACAAGATCGACCGCCGCGACAAGGCTTACCTGACGCAGCAGGGCGGTTACGCCATCGTCGGGCTGACGGCCGGCTATCGCATCAGCGAGCAACTGCAGCTGCGCGCGAACATCGACAACGTGCTCGACCGCCGCTACTACCAGGCGCTCGGCTATTCCTGGTCCGGCGGGCTGGCGCGCTACGGCGCGCCGCGCAGCGTACTTGTCTCGCTGAACTACAAGATGTAGCGGCTGTTCCAGCGGAGCGCGCCCGTCCGGGCGCCTCTGCTACACTGCCGCCGTCTTTATCTTTCCACTTTGCCATGACCGCCATTCCTCTCCTCACGCCCCTGAAAAGCGCTTTCCAGCAATCGCGCGCCGAGAATAACATCGAGCTGATCCTGCCCGAGCTGCTGGCCGCGCAATTGCACGTCGTCATCGGCGGGCAAAGCGAGCAGATCGACCTGTTCCTCGTGCCGTCGCCGAATCCCGAGCGCCGCTGCGTGACGGTGGCGGAAGATCCCGCCTTCCTGGCCGGCATCAATTTTCCCAAGATTCCCGTCACAGGCGCGCAGCTGCTCGCCTCGATTCCCCCCGAGATCGAAATCGTCCTGCTGCATGGTGATGGCGCCAATTACCTGACGCGCGAGCAACTGGCGTGGTTCCGCGGCATGCTGGCGCAGAACGCTTGAGCGGCAGTCCCGCCAGGTCTTGCAAGCCGGCGCGCGCCGAATGGGTACGCTTTGCGCCGGCCGACGATGTCAGCTGCCATGCGGCGATGATGGCCAATATGCGCCCCGTGCTGTGGCGCAGCGTGCTGCTGGGGGGCTGCGTCCTGATCCTTGCCTTCATCGTGCAAGCCGTCTGGCGCGACGTGCCGTATGCGGGCGAGGCGGTGCTGCTGGGCCTGCCGGCGCTGACCGCCTGGATCGTCGGCGTGCTTTTTCTGCCGGGCCCCGATCTGTCTTTTCATGTCGAGATCAATGATGCGGGCGTGTTGCTGCGCCGGCTGGCGCGGGGCTTGCCCGGCCATGACAAGGTGCTGCAACTGACGCCGCAGCAGATACGCGCGCTGGAGGTGGTCACCTACGCGGGTGCGGTGGATGTCTACCGCGGCGGACCGCCGATGGCGCGCGTGGAGCTGCTGCTGCACACGACCCTCGACGATTGCCCGCTGATCCGCGTGGTGGGCATGGATCTGCCCGTGCCGCAGCGCTGGTCGTTGCGGCAGATCAAGGACGAGCTTGGCCGCCGCTGTACACTGGCCGGTATCCCTGTGGCCGAGTGCGCCGGTGCGACCTATCAGGCCTCTTCCGCCATACGCGCGCTGTGGCCGCCAACCTGAACGGACGAGTGCTGTCGCATCGCGACCTCAGAATATTGTGTTTCTTGCTATAGTATTGCTGAAGTCCTATGAATATGTTCGCAAAGCAACTATACTCATGGCTCTTTAAAAAATCATCGTCACGCTGGCGGCCAGCCATCCGCGCCAGAGTTCGTACGCATTCCGCTTTTTCACTCTGTAAAAAGCACCTTTCCCCCGCGCGGCAGGCGCGGGCGTGATGACCGAGCCTTGCCCTGGTCGACTGCTACCGTTGTCATTTCCGCTGTGTTGCCGCTTTAGCAAAAGGCGTGGCGCCGGCGCGCGCGGTGCGCCGTCATGTTTTGCGACGTCACGTTTCACTCACCTTATGCCACGACAGTATGTTTAGTTCCATCTTTGCCGTATCGACCGATACCATGCAGTACATCTACGGCACGCACAACGCCTGGCTGGTGCTGTTTTCCATCGGGATCGCCATCTTTGCCTCGTTCATGGCCTTGCAGATCGCCGGCATGGCGCGCAGCAGCGAGCGCGGCTTCCAGCGCCAGACGGCCATCATCACGGGCGCCATCGCGCTCGACGGCGGCATCTGGTCGATGCACTTCATCGGCATGCTGGCTTTCGACATCTGCACGCGTGTCTCCTTCGACCCCAGCCTGACCCTGCTCTCCATGCTGCCCGGCGTGGCGGCATCGTGGGTGGCGCTGCACATGCTGGCGCGCCCGAGCATCAACTGGCGCCAGCTGGTGGTGGGCGGCGTGCTCGTCGGCGTGGGCATCGGTTCCATGCATTACAGCGGCATGGCCGCCATGCAGACGTCGCTGACCCTGCATTACCAGCCCTGGCTGTTTGCCTTGTCGCTGGTGGTGGCCGTCGTCATGGCCATGCTGGCGCTGTGGATACGCTTCGGCCTGAGCGCCATGCGTTTGCGCATGAGTCCCCTGGCGTCCTTGCTGGTCAGCAGTGCCGTGATGGGCTTGGCCATTTCCGGCATGCATTACACAGGCATGCTGGCGGCGCGCTTTTCCGGCACCCCCACGGCAGGCGACAACACGATCACGGTGCAAGCGTCATTCGTGGCCCTGGCCGTGGCGCTGATCACCGTCACCCTGACGGTGTTTGTCGCCGCCGCGAACGGCTTGCTGCGCTACCGCCAGCTGCTGCGCCATGCGAGCGCCAGCGAATCGCGCCTGCGCGCCATCGTCGATACGGCGGCCGACGGCTTGATCACCATCGATGGCCAGGGCAAGGTGCGCTCCTTCAATCCCGCCGCGGAAAGCCTGTTCGGCTGGCGCGAAGCGGAGATCGTGGGGCGCGACGCCAGCGTGCTGCTGCAGCCGTCCGACGCGGCCGAATACGAGGGCTATCTGCGCGACTACCTGCAAACGGGCGCCTCGCGCATCCTCGACAGCGGACGCGAACTCGATGGCTGCCACAAGGATGGCGCCGTGCTGCCCATGCGCGTGGCGATCGGCAAGATCGACACGCCAGGCCAGCCCCTGTTCGTGGCCTTTGTCACGGACATGCGCTCGTCGCGCAGCATGGAGCAGGCGCTCAAGGACAGCGAGCGCCAGTACCGCACCCTGATCCGCAATATCCCCGGCGTGTCCTTCCACTGCAGCTTCGCGCCCGAATGGAAGATGATCTTCATCAGCGACGCCGTCTTCAACCTGACGGGCTGGATGCCGCAGGACTTCGTCGAGGGCCGCGTCAGGCTGTTCGACCTCGTGCACCCGGACGACCGCCAGCGCGTCAACGACACCTGCGTGCAGGCGGCCGGCGAAAAGCGCGACTTCGAGAACGTCTACCGCCTGATCCACCGCGACGGGCGCGAGCGCTGGGTGCGCGAAAGCAGCGGCCCCGTGCTCGACAACGACGGCGTGGTGCGCTGGATCGACGGCGTCATCCTCGACATCACGGAAAGCGAATTGCGCAACGCGGAATACGAAGGCAAGGTGACGGCCATCTCGCGCGCGACGGCCGTCGCGGAATTCGACCTGCAGGGGCGCATCCTGGCGGCCAACGAGAACTTCCTCGACCTGGTCGGCTACCGGTCCGACGACGTGCTGGGCTTGCACCACAGCATCTTCTGCGAGCCGGGCTATGTGACCTCGCCCGATTACATCGCCTTCTGGCAGCACCTGGCGCAGGGTGAATTCAATACGGGCGAGTACAAGCGCATCGGCAAGGATGGCCGGGAAGTGTGGATACAGGCTTCGTACAACCCGATCTTCAATACGGACGGCAAGCCGTTCAAGGTGGTCAAGCTGGCCACCGACGTGAGCGAACGGCGCGCCATGCAGGAAAACCTGCGCGCGGCCAAAGACCGCGCCGAGCTGGCCGCCGAATCGAAGACCAGCTTCCTGGCCAACATGAGCCATGAAATCCGCACGCCGATGAACGCCATCATCGGCTTTACGGAAGTGCTGCTGGGGACCGCCCTGGACAGCCTGCAGCGCCGCCACCTGGGCACGGTGCGCCAGTCGGCCCGTTCCCTGCTCGAACTGCTCAACGACATCCTCGACACGGCCAAGCTGGAAAAAGGCGCCACCGAGCTGGAACTGGTGGACTTTTCGCTGCCGGACCTGGTCGACCACGTGGCCGCGTCGCTGCGCATCACGGCCCATGCGCGCGACCTGGTGCTGCATGTCGACATCGACCCGGGCATGGGCCAGTTCTTCCTGGGCGACGCGCGCCGGGTGCAGCAGGTGCTGACGAATTTGATCGGCAACGCCGTCAAGTTCACGGAAGTGGGCCATGTGCGCGTGGCCGTCGGCATGCAGGGCGAGCAGGTGCATATCGCCGTGCACGACACGGGCATCGGCATCCCCGCCGACCGCCTGGACAAGATCTTCGCGCCGTTCACGCAAGCCGATTCCTCGATGAGCCGCCGCTTTGGCGGCACGGGCCTGGGCACGACGATTTCGCTGCAGCTCGTCGAGCTGATGAAAGGCACCATCACGGTGGAAAGCACTCTGGGCGTGGGCAGCGTGTTCCACGTGCTGCTGCCGCTGGCGCCGGGCAAGGCCGTGGCGCGCCGCAGCGAGCAGCCCGTGGTGGCCTTGCCGCCGCTGCGCATCCTGGCGGCCGACGACGTGCCGCAGAACGTGGAGCTGCTCCTGATCAGCCTGGGCGCGGCCGGCCACCAGGTGATCGCCGCCAGCGATGGCGAGAGCGCCGTGCGCGAATTCGGCAAGGGCAGCTTCGACATCGTCCTGATGGACGTGCAGATGCCGCGCATGGATGGCCTGGAAGCGACGCGCCTGATCCGCGTGCACGAGCGCGAGCAGGGCTTGAAGGCGACGCCCATCATCGCCCTGACGGCCAGCGTGCTGGAACAGGACCGGCGCGCCGCGCAGACGGCCGGCATGAACGGTTTCGCTTCGAAGCCGCTGGAAATGCACAAGCTGACGGCGGAAATCGCCCGCCTGCTCGATATCGCCGTGGCCATGCCGCCGCCGGCGGCCGGTGCGGCGGCGCGCGCCGCTGCCGGCCAGGTGGACTGGCAGCGCGGCATCGCCCTGTGGGGCGGACGCGAAGCCCTGCAGCGGGCCATCGCGCGCTTCGTGCAGGCCAATGGCGACTGCGCCGCCATGCTGGCGGCGGAACTGGAACGGGGCGGCAGCAGCGTGGCCGGCCACCTGCTGCACCGTATCAAGGGTGCGGCGGGCAACCTGTGCCTGGTGCAGGTCGAAAGCCTGCTGGGGCGCATCGAACAAGCGATTGCGCGCCAGTTGCCGGTGACCGAATTGCTGGTGCAGCTGGCGGCCGTCTTCATGGCGCTGGCCGGCGAGCTGGAAGAGGCGGGCATGCCGGCCGTGGCCATGCAGGCGCCGGCCGCCAGCGCGCCCCTCGATGCAGCCGCCGCTGGTGCCTTGCTGCGGCAAGCCATCGCCAGCCTGGAAGGCGGGCAGCTGGACGACGCCTTGATGGCGCAGATCGCCGCCATGCTGGCGCCGCACGGCCAGCAGCCGCGCCTGCAGGCGCTGGCCAGCGCCATCGACGACTTTGAATTTGCGCGTGCCGCGGGCGTGCTGCGCCAGCTGCTGGCGTGGCTGGAAGCGCCAACGCCTGCCGACCTTTCCTGATATTGGGCTAACGATGACCTTACACGAAGACAAACCGATCCTGCTGCTGGTCGACGATGAAGCGACGAATCTGCAGGTGCTGCGCCAGATTTTGCAGGACGATTACCGGCTGCTGTATGCGAAGGATGGCGAGAAGGCGCTGGAACTGGCGCAGAACAACCCCGTCGAACTGATCCTGCTCGACATCATGATGCCCGCCATGACGGGCTATGAAGTGTGCCGCCAGTTGAAGGCCATGCCGGCCACCGCGTCCATCCCCGTCATTTTTGTGACGGCCCTGTGCGACGTGAAGGACGAGGCGGACGGCTTCGACGCGGGCGCCGTCGACTACATCACGAAACCCGTCAGCCCGCCCATCGTGCGCGCCCGCGTGCGCACGCATCTGTCGCTGGTGGACGCCGAGGAATTGCGCCGCTCGCGCCTGCAGGTGATCCAGACCCTGGGCCAGGCCGCCGAATACAAGGACAACGAGACGGGCATGCACGTCATCCGCATGAGCTATTACGCGCGCCAGCTGGCGCTGGCGGCCGGCTACAGCGCGGGCAGGGCGGAAGACTTGCTCAACGCGGCGCCCATGCACGACGTGGGCAAGATCGGCATCCCCGACGCCATCCTGCAAAAACCGGGCAAGCTCGATGCGGACGAATGGAAAGTCATGCGCAGCCACGCCGAAATCGGCGCGGCCATCATCGGCGAGCACGCGGGCGGCCTCTTGAAAATGGCGCGCACCATCGCCCTGACGCACCATGAAAAATGGGATGGCAGCGGCTATCCGCAAGGCTTGAAGGGCGAGGAAATCCCCCACGAAGGCCGCATCGTCGCCATCGCCGACGTCTTCGACGCCCTCACCAGCGAACGCCCGTACAAGCGCGCCTGGACGGTCGACGAAGCCATCGCCACCATGCAGCGCGACAGCGGCACGCACTTCGACCCGCAACTGCTGGCGCTGTTCATCGAACAGCTGCCGGCCATGCTTGAAATCAAGGACAAGTGGCGCGAGCCGGCGTAGGGGAGGCAGGTCAGGGCGGATCCACGCGCAGGCGATCGGCCAGCAGGCGCGCACAGGCCGCGGTGTCGCCGAATCGCACGTGTTGGCACGCCATGTCGCTGCCCAGCTTGCTCATGTGGCGCGATGAAATGGCATACGCAAGTTTGCCGGGCTGGCGGCGCGATGGATACATGAAACCGTGAATCGCGCCTGCCTCCCGCGCAATGATCCGATCCAGCTGCCAGCCCAGCCATTGGCACCAGCCGTGATCGGGGCTGCGCAATTGGTCATAGATGCCCAGCCGGCTGGCGGCCAGGCCCGTCAGGTCGAGCAGTCGCAGTGGCACGCTGAATGACAGCGTCGCGATCAGCGCTTGTTGCGCATTGTGGTTGAGGTAAAAGGTGCCCGGGCGCGTAGCATCATTACGGCAAAGCTGGGCTTCCCAGGCTGCCGTGTAGGCATCGTCCGCGATATACACCCAGTGATAGGGGAAGCCGTGCGCATTGGCCAGCTCGGCGGGCGGACCGAAGCGGTAGGTCCGTTCAACCTTCGCCGGCCAGATGGATGCCGTGTTCCACGCCGCGCGCACGAGGGCCTGGCCGGCCTGAAGGATGATGATATTGCTCAATAATTCAGTGCGCAGCGATGCCAATGCCGGCAGGCGTGCGGCCATGTCTGGCGGAATTGGTGTTTCTTGCAGTTCAGACGTCATGCGGGACTAGCCTATGATGTCAGCCATCCCCCTATGCTGCCACTTTGCCGATGCCATGACCTTGCGTAATCTCTCGCTGGCCGGCAGATCCAGCAGCGCCTGCTGGCTGGGATGCACAGCGGGTCGCGTTTCAAACGATTTGCCTGCAAGCATCTCTGCTGGCGAAAGTTCGTTGAGTTCGTCTGCGCTGCTGATCCAGAAAGCATGGATTTCACTGCTCGGCTGGCCGGCCAGGATGGCCAGCACGGGCGCGATCAGTTCCGGCACGGGCTGCACAAATTGCCAAGCCGGAAACTCCTTGCCGATACTGCGTCCCTTGGGCGTCACGCAATAAAACCGCTGGCTTTCCACGGCGCGATACAGCGACGCTTGCGACAGTTCCACCCATCCCTGGCCAATGACTTCTGAAACCTTGAGTTTTGATGCAGGAAGTTGCAGCAGGATCGATGGCGGCGTGGCGACCAGCGAGGCGCGCGCCGCATTGAGCGCGCGTGTGGCCAGGTCGATCAGGCGCTCGCGCTCGGGACCGTGCGCCAGCATGTCGAGTTGCGCACCCACCAACTGCGAGAATTGTTCCACTGCCCGCAAGTCCCTATCTGTCCATTCCTGTCGGTCGGGCGCCAGGGTGCTGTGAGTCAGATGTGCTGTCATGTTCACTCCTCGGATAAATGCGGCGGACATCTCACTCACAAGATTATCATGTTTCGCAACTTTATCAAGCGAAGAGCGCATTTTTCCCGCATCAGGCAGCTGGATATGCAGCCGCGCGGTCATGGTCATTGCTTTCTTGCCTCTTTATCGGCGCCGTGGCGATGCTGATGAGCAATGGCTGGAGGCAGGCAGGGCGGGTAGGTGGGATTGCCCAGGGTGCTGCTCCGCGCATCCGACCTGCGATGCCTTATGGCAAGGTGTCCGGCAGCCGCAAAATCCGCCGTATCTCCAGGATCGCCTGCGGGCTTTCCTGTACGCTGTGCCAGGACGGGATGACTTTTTCGGACAACGCGCCGTCGAGGTGGGCGCTGGCGTAGGGCACCACGCCGTCGCTCGATTCGGCCAGCGGCAGGTCCGGCGTGTCGTTGCCCATGATGGAGTAATAGCGCACTTTCGGGCTGATGGGCAGGTCGGCCACCAGGCGCACGAACGGGTCCTTGTCGCTGAGGTTATCGATGCTGTTGGGGATGCGCAGCGGTTCGCTGCTGCCTGTATCGAGCTGCGCCAGGCTGCCGGCCGCGTCCGACAACTGGTCGAGCATGGTGATCGGCAAGGTGACGAGGTTGGCGATCCAGCGCGCCACCTTGTGGTTGGCGAACGAGGTACCGCGGTGCGGCGCGGCGATGAAGATGGCGCGGTTCACTTGCGGCATGGCTGTGAAATTCAGGTAGGGCGCCAGGCCCGCGCGCACCTTCTCCGCCTTCTTGCCCTTCAAATTGTATTCTTCCGTGATGGCGTCGAGCAGGGTGTTGCTGGCATCGGACACCATCAGGCGCGCCAGCACGCCGCCCATGCTGTGGCCGATCAAGACCATGTCGTTGGCGGCGTCCGCCTTGCCAGCCGGGTCGAACTGCGCCAGGGTGGCGGCAAGCGCCTGGCGGATGGCGGCGTTGTTGGCCGCCAGCGGTGCATTGCTCGGGTAGTACACTTGCCAGATCTGGTAGCGGCGGCGCAGCTGTTCATCGCCCATCAGTTCATTCGCCACGTTGATCCACGCTTCCGGGCTGCTGGCCAGGCCGTGCAGCATGACGATGGTGCGCTTGTTCGGGTCGTAGGGCTGCATCAGGTGCACCTGCGGGCGCGAAATGCCGTCGGCGCGGCCGAACAGGGTGCGCAGCGCCTGCACGCCGAAGCCGGAACGGGCCAGCCACAAGCCATAGCCGGCCGTGAAATTGGCGGCCACGGGCAATTCCTGGCCCGCCATGCGCGTCGATTCGCTGCGCGTCGGGTCGACCAGCATCACCAGCAGCTGCTGCGTGGCCAGCACTTCCTGCAGGCTGTTGCCGTCGAAGCGGATCAGCGCCGTGACGACGGGGAAGCGGGTTTCCTGGTAGGGCACATAGTCGCCTTTCGACGCCTGGGGCTTGGGCATGACGGCCACCAGGTCGGCGCCGAAGCCGTCGCGCCGGTACACATTGCGCAGGCCGGAAAACGACAGCGAGGTGGCCGGCAGCAGCTCTTCGGGCAGGGTGCCGTCCTCGGGCAGGCGCAGGGCCGACAATTCGCTGTCGATCTGCCAGCCGGCGACGCGGATCACATGGCCGTCGGGACGGTATTCGCCGCGGTGGCGGAACAGGTTGCCGACGGCCTTTTGCACGGCATAGTTATAGTAGTCGCGGATCTGCGTCTGGCGTTCCTCGAAGGCGCGCTGGCCCGGTGTGCGCGTCGTGTAGAACAGGTAGGCATACGCATAGCGGGCCGATTCCAGCCAGGCGGCCAGCAGTTCGGCGCTGGCGTGGCCGCCCTGTTTTTCTTCCGCCAGCGCGCTTTCCAGCCACAATTCGGACAGGGTGGCCAGGCGCTGCTCGTCGCTGAGCAGCTCGGAGCGGGCCAGGTCGGCGCGGCAGCTGCCCGTATTGGCTTCGCAGGCGGCGATGTCGCTGCCGATGATGCGCAGCACCTCGCTGGCCGCGGCGCTCAATTTCCCCGTGGTGAGGATGTCGCCGCGCCGCTGCTGCAGGTAGTCGGCCGGCGAGATCGCGCTGACGGTGACGGCGGCGCAGCCGCTCAGGAGCGCCGCGGCGCACAGGAGGGCGCATACGCGCAGACGCCGCATCAGCATGGCCGGTCCGCGCCTAGAACGAGTAGACCAGGGTCAGCGACGTCTGCGTATCCGTGTTCTTCTTGTCGTCCGGTACGCGCGTGTCGTTGCGGGCGCTGAAGGCGGCCTTCATCTGCATGGTGCCGTTGATTTTCGTGCTGAGGGCCGTCTCGGCGATCGAGTGGGTGTTCGAGGTGCCCCGTTCCACGCTGATCGTTTGCGTAAACATGGCCGACTGGCTGATCTTCCACTTCATGGCGGCCGCGCCGCGCACCGTCAGACCGTGTTCCGATTCGCCCGCGTCGTTGGTGCCGCTGAAATAGCCAGGACCGATTTCCACGTCGACGCTTTTGTCGCTCGACTGGTACCAGCGCGAGCCATGACCGACGGCCAGGGTCGAGTACTTGGTGTAGGCGCCGAACTTGTCGTTCACGTGCGAGGCCAGCACGAACAGTTTTTCATGGTCGGCCATCAGCTTGTAGGCCGCCTTGGCGGAGGCGGAAAAGCGCTCCGCCGAGCGTTCGCGCACTTTCTCGCCGTCGTCGTTCGTCGTCTCGTCTTCCTTGAAGTAGCCGCTGAAGATGTACTGGTTGCTCCAGTCATCGAGTTCCTGGCGCGCGTCGATCTTGCCCGTGACGGAGGTGCCGACCGTGTTGCCCGAGGTGGTGATGGCGCCCAGTTCGGCGGAAGTGCTCCAGCTGCCGATGGGGATTTCATCGAACAGCATGCTTTGCTTGGTGTCGGCGGCGGCGGCGCTGCCGCAGGTGATGGCCAGCGCCAGTGCGAGAGAGTGGGTGGGTTTCATGGCTGTATTTGTCTGTGGCGCGCGCCGGGCGTGCCTGCTGTTCGTTAATGGCAGTGGTGGCTATGCAGGCCGCGGCAAGCCGGGAGGCGCCGATAAACCTGCGCACATGCGCGCGCGGGCGCGGCCAAAAATTGTCGAGGCTGTATTGTACCCGACCCTGCCATCGTTCGCCGCACGCGGCGGCGCGCATGAATGCTGCTATATTATGAGAAATATTGCAAACCTGGCATGCATGGATGATGACGATGAAAATGGCACGCAAGCTTGTTACTCTGATATGGCTGTGCGGTGCGGCGCCAGCGGGCGCGCAGGCGCCCGAAGCGGCGCCGGTACAGGGTCCTGGGCCGGCACCGCAACTGACGCAAACGATGATACGCGATGCCGTGCGCGCCGTGCTGGAGGAAGAGGCGCAGGTGCGCGACTCTCTGCCGCAGCCGGCCATGCAGCAGGTGACGATACGCGCCGACCGAAAATATGAGCAGTTTGCCGCCGCCTTTGCCGAAGCGAAGGTACCCGACTGCCTGCACGCCGATGGCTTGAAGCGCCAGCCCACCGGCATCGGCCCGCTCGCCATCGGCGGCGTGTATGCCTTGCCCTTCGTGGCGATCGCCAAGCTGCGCGGAAAATGTAACTAGCCGGGAACGCCGCGCGACGGGGCTGGCAAGTGGCGCGCGCCTGGCGTATGCTGCGCATGTTTGCTGTCCCGCTCTTTACAAGGAATTCCCGTGCGCTGCCTGGTCATCGAAGACGAAGCTGAAACTTCCCGCTATATCTGTGCCGGCCTGCGCGAGGCTGGCCACGACGTCACCGCCTGCGACAATGGCATCGACGGCATGCGTCTGGCCTGCGGCGAAGACTGGGATGCGCTGGTGCTCGACCGCCTGCTGCCCGGCGAGATCGACGGCCTGGCCATCGTCGCGCGCCTGCGCGGCATGGGCCGCAACACGCCCGTGCTGGTGCTGTCGGCCCTGTCCAGCGTCGACGAGCGCGTGCGCGGTTTGCGCAGCGGCGGCGACGATTACCTGTCGAAACCGTTCGCCATCGCCGAACTGCTGGCGCGCATCGAGGCGCTGCTGCGGCGCGCCGCGCCCGTGCCCGAATCGACGCAGCTGCAGGTGGCCGACCTGGTGCTCGACATGCGCACCATGCGCGTGACGCGCGCCAACCGGCAAATCGCCCTGCAGCCGCGCGAATTCCGTTTGCTCGAATACCTGATGCGCCACCAGGGCCAGTCCGTCACGCGCGCCATGCTGCTCGAAGCCGTGTGGGACTACCATTTCGACCCGCAGACCAACGTCATCGACGTGCAGGTGAGCCGCTTGCGCACCAAGGTGGACAAGGAATTTTCGCCGCCGCTGATCCACACGGTGCGCGGCGTCGGCTACACCCTGGGCGTGATCGACAGTGCGTAACTGGCACCGCTCGATCGCGGCCCGCCTGGCGCTCGGCTATGGCGTGCTGGTGGTCGTCTCGATCAGCATCGTCTGCGCCGTCTTCTATTTCGGCACCATCGGCGTGCTCGATCGCAGCGTGGACCGCAAGCTGACCCTGCTCTCGGAGCGCCTCGCCGCCCTGTACCAGCAGGACGACGCCAGCCGCACGACGGCGGAAATCGCCCATTTGCTGACCGACCGCACCGACAGCGATACGGAAATCTTCCTGCTGGTGGGCGCCGACGGCCGCCGCGTGGCGGGCAATCTGTCGTCCTGGCCCGACGTCGGCAGCCCCGTGGGCCGCTTGCTGCACCGCGACGTCACGCGGGAAGGGCGCCGAGTGCCCGCGCGCATGTTGATCCGCGACCTGGAGGGCGGCGCGCGCCTGTTCGTCGGGCGCGACATGGAAGAGGGCAAGTCGATCCGCACCCTGGTGCTGCGCTCGTTGGCCTATGGCGGCGGGGTGGCCATCCTGCTGGTGGTGGCGGGCGCGTGGCTGTTCCGCCGCCAGCTCGAGGCGCGCATCGGCCAGATCCGCCGCACGGCGGGGGAAATCGAGGCGGGCGACCTGAGCCGGCGCATTCCCGTCTCCAGCGAGGATGAATTCGGCTTGCTGAGCCGCGACATCAACCGCATGCTCGACCGCATCGAACATTTGATGGAAGGCGTGCGCCACGTGTCGAACGCCATCGCGCACGACTTGCGCACGCCGCTGGCGCGCATCCGCAACAAGCTCGATGGCGCCTTGCGCCAGCATCAGGACGTGGCCGGCCACGAGAGTGCGGCGCAGGCGGCCATCGACGACATCGACGACCTGACGCGCGTGTTCGACAAGCTGCTGCAGATCGCGGCGGCCGAATCGGGCATGCGCCCGGAGAATTTCGACGACATCGACTTGCAGCAGATCGGCGCCGATATCGTGGAAATGTACGAAGCCACGGCCGACGAGCAGGGCGTGTTGCTGGTGCAGATGTATGGCGAGGGCGTGCCGGCGCGCGGCGACCGCAACCTGCTGGGCAGCGCCCTGGCCAGCCTGGTCGACAACGCCATCAAGTACGCGGGTCCGGGCGCCACGGTGGAAGTGTCGGCCGGCAGCGATGAACGGGGCTGCTGGCTGGCCGTGCGCGACAACGGCCCCGGCGTGCCGACGGAAGAATTGCCGAAGCTGACGCAGCGCTTCTACCGGCTCGACAAGAGCCGCCACTTGCCCGGCAATGGCCTGGGCCTGTCCATCGTGGCGGCCATCGCGGCCCTGCATGGCGGCAGCCTGGATATCGAGGATGCGGCGCCGGGCCTGCGCCTGCGCTTGCGGCTGCTGCGCTAGCTTGCCAGTGCCCGTGGCATATCCGCACATTACCAACTTGTAACCCCCTTCATTTTCACCTCCCCCTATCATCCGCTCTACCCCGCGTAGAGCGGCTGCGTGCGCGCAGCGGCCCGCGCCGGGCTGCCTGCGGCCGTCGCCGCGTCCCGTTCAGTAGAGCCGTTTCATGCATACATTTACCGCCACCGGCGACAACGCCGCGCTGCAACCGGCGCCACTGCGCCAGCATGGCCACCGGATCAAGGCGGCGCTGGGCGCGCTCGTGTTTCCCCTGCAGCGCGCGCGCTGGCAAGCGGTCATCGCCGCGACGCCGGGCCTGGCGGCGCTGGCGCAAGTCCATCCCAGCCTGCGCTACAAGATCTATCGTCCCTACGCCAGCCGCCAGCTGGGCTGCGCGGCGAGGGTGGATCTGCTGTGCGGGCATTACCGTTTCCTGTGGCAGGCGGGCGCGCGGCCGCTGGTGGAATACGCGGCGCGGCGCGCGCTGGTGCTGGCCACCATCGAAGGCAAGGACGGCGCCAGCTACCGCTTGCAGCTGACGGCCATCCACGACAGCCACCGCGAAGGGGAGCTGTGCCTGCGCCTGACGCGCGACGGCGTGCCGCTGTACCTGGCCAGTTTCCTGTTCCGGCCCCAGCCTGGCGGCGCCGTCATCCAGCTGGGCGCCTTGCAGGGCTTGCGCTCGCCCGCCGGCGCGCAGGCGGTGAAGGAGACCACGCGGGCGCTGCACGGCTGCCGGCCGAAAAACCTGATGGTGGCCGCCTTGCGCGACCTGGGCGACTTTTTCGGCTGCGGCCACCTGGACCTGGTCAGCAACGCCAACCGCATCGCGCTGAACTGGCGCCGGCGCCGCCATATCTCCTGCGATTACGACCTGGCGTGGCGGGAACTGCATGCGCTGCCCACCAGCGACGGCAATTACCGCCTGCCTTGCGGCCCTTGCCGGATGCCGGAGCTGGAGCTGGTGCCGTCGAAAAAGCGCGCCGATGCGCGCCGCCGCGGCGCCATGCTGGTGCAGCTGGCGGCCGACATGCGCTGGCAATTGGCGGCCCTGCTGCACGCGCAATGACGGCGCAGGGCGGGGTTTCTTGACCTGCGCGGCTTTTTTGCCGGGCAGCCCGGCGCAATCGGCGCGATCGGCGTATACTTGCTGGCGTTGTTAACCTGAAGCCAGTCATCCCATGCCAGCACAATTTCCCACTTCGCGCATGCGCCGCCTGCGCGCGACCCCGCAACTGCGCGAGCTGTTCCGCGAAACCGAGATCAATCCGCGCGACCTGGTCCTGCCGATCTTCGTCGACGAAGGCAGCAGCGAATTCATCGACATCAAGTCCATGCCCGGCGTGCGCCGCATTCCCGAAGCGAAGCTGGCGCAGGAAGTCGAGCGCTATGCGCGCGCCGGCCTGCGCTCCGTCATGACCTTCGGCATTTCGCACCACAAGGACAGCCACGGCACGGACACCCTGAACCCGGACGGCTTGGTGGCGCGCATGTCGCGCATCATCAAGGACGCCGTGCCGGAAATGGTGGTCATGTCCGACACCTGCTTCTGCGAATACACGGACCACGGCCATTGCGGCATCCTGCATGGCGACACGGTCGACAATGACAGCACGGTGCTCAACCTGGGCAAGCAGGCCGTCATCGCCGCCCAGGCGGGCGCCGACATCATCGCCCCGTCGGCGGCCATGGATGGCCAGGTGGCGGCCATCCGCAGCGCGTTAGATGCGGCCGGTTTCCACGACACGCCCGTGATGGCGTATTCCACCAAGTTCGCCTCCGGCCTGTATGGCCCGTTCCGCGACGCGGCCGGCAGCACCCTGAAGGGCGACCGCAAGACCTACCAGATGGACCCGATGAACCGCCGCGAAGCGGTGCGCGAATCGCTGATCGACGAAGCCGAAGGCGCCGACGCGCTGATGGTCAAACCGGCCGGCGCCTACCTGGACATCATCCGCGACCTGCGCGAAGCGACGCGTTTGCCGATCGGCGCCTACCAGGTCAGCGGCGAGTATGCGATGATCAAGTTCGCCGCGCAGGCGGGCGCCATCGACGAGCGCCGCGTGGTGCAGGAAACCCTGGGCGCCATCAAGCGCGCGGGCGCGGACATGATCTTTACGTATTTCGCGATGGATGTGCTGAATAATCCGTACTAAGTAAACACGGGGCAGGGCGGCCGCCTTTTCAGCTATCATGGCGCGCTGCCCAACCTGAATTTGCTTATGCCCCTGAAAATCTCCCGCATCCTGCACGCCGGCTATGTCCTCGAATGCGAAGGCACGGCCATCGCCTTCGACCCCATCGTCGAAAACCCGTTCAGCCGCAACTGCCACGCGTTTCCGCCCGTGCGCTTCGACCTGGACGCCGTGCGCCGGCTGCGCTGGGATGCCGTCTTCATCTCGCACTTCCACGACGACCACTGCTCGCTCGACAGCCTTGATGCGCTCGACCGCGCCACGCCCATCTACCTGTACTGCGTCTTCGACGAACTGTTCGCGATGCTGCGCGCGCTCGGTTTTACGCAGGTGGAGAAGCTGCACGTGGACGTGCCTGTGCAGGTGGGCAGCATCGAGGTGATTCCGCGCCGCGCGCTGGACGACGACGTCGACTCGCTGTTCCAGGTGCGCGCAGCGGGTTTGAATGTGCTTAACGTCGTCGATTCCTGGATCGGCCCCGAGACACTGGCGCAGCTGGCCGCCTTTGCGCCCTGGGACATGGTGCTGTGGCCATTCCAGACCATGCGCGAGATCGCCGTCATCGCGCCGTCGCAGGCGGCGCGGGGGCCGGTCGAACTCCCGGATGACTGGGTGCCGCAGCTGCGCGCGCTGGCGCCCCGTTACCTCGTGCCCAGCTCCTGCCAATTCGTGCAGGAAGACTGGTCCTGGTACAACCATGCGATGTTCCCGATTACCTACCGCCGCTTTGCCGATGAAATGGGCGCCGCGCTGCCCGAGACGCACATCTTCCGCCTCGATCCATCGACGGCCGTGCTGCTCGATGCGCACGGCATGGCGCCGGCCGCGCCGCTGCCCTGGGTCATTCCCGTGGGGCCGCAGGACGTGGATTTCGACTACCGCCCGGAGGCGCTTGCGCCCGCCACGGCGGACATCGCCCGCCGTTTCGCGCCCTTGAACGATGCCGACACGGCGCTGGTGCTGGACTTCTGCCATCGCGGCTTGCTCGAACGCTACCGCGACATGGAGCTGCCCGAGGACAGTTATTTCCGGGCCCCGCGCGTGTGGCGCCTGGCGCTGTACGGCCATGACGGCGCGGCCACCATCCTGCATTACCGCACGCATGGCGACTTGATCGACCTCGTGCCGGACACGGGCGAGGCGCCGGGCTGGACGACGCAAGTGCCGCTGGTGAAATGCCACGCGGCGCTGGTGCTCGGTGAATCGCTGACGTCGATGTACATGCGCATCAACGATGGTCCTTTCGACGAAGCTACGCGCGCCGAACTGGTGGAAGCGGACACCGTCGACGATCCCTTGATCCGTTGCCTGTTCAACGACGCCATCGGCGCCTATCAGGCGGCGCAGCTCAAGCGCTTGCTGGCCCGCTGAAGAAAATCGCGCGACAGGGTAAGATAAACGATTAATCCCAGTATCTCAGAGCAAGGAATGATCAACATGACACAAAACAAGGAAACCGCGATCCTGGCCGGCGGCTGCTTCTGGGGCGTGCAAGACTTGCTGCGCCGCTATCCGGGCGTGATCGCCACGCGCGTGGGCTACAGCGGCGGCGACGTGACCAACGCCACCTACCGCAACCATGGCACGCATGCGGAAGCGATCGAGATCATCTTCGACCCGAACACCATCAGCTACCGCAAGATCCTGGAATTTTTCTTCCAGATCCACGACCCCAGCACGGAAAACCGCCAGGGCAACGACCGCGGCACCAGCTACCGCTCGGCCATCTTTTATACCAGTGATGAGCAAAAACGGGTGGCCGAGGACACGATCCGCGACGTCGATGCTTCCGGCCTGTGGCCCGGCAAGGTGGTGACGGAAGTGGCGCCGGCCGGCCCGTTCTGGGAAGCGGAACCGGAACACCAGGATTATCTGCAGCGCTTGCCGCACGGCTACACTTGCCATTACATCCGGCCGGACTGGGTCTTGCCGCAACGCAGGCAGTAAGGAGCCGGGCATGCGTTACTGGCGCGTCGAGCGGCCGCCGGCGGAAGGGCAGCTGGACTTCGGGCGTACCTTGGAGCTGATGGCGGCCATCGGCCATGCCGACGTGAACGCCGTCGCCGGGGCGATCCTGAAGACGGTCAGCACGGTCGCGCCCATTGCCCAGTGCACGATCTTTGCCTATGAATTCGGCAACCGCCCCCGCACCGTTGCCGTGGCCGACCGGCGCGGCGGGCGCTTTTTGCAGGATATCGCCGACAGCTACGCCCGCCATTACTATGCGCTCGATGGCAACCAGCGCGTGATCGCCCCGGCGCCGGGGCGGAAGATCGATCCCGCCATCGTGCTGCACCAGCAGGCCAGTGACGAGATCGACCATCCCGGCTACCGCGCTGTCTGCTACCAGAAACCGAACGTGTCGGACCGCCTGTCCCTGCTGGTGCAGCCGGCCGGCGATATCTGGTTGTCCGTCAATTTCTACCGCGACAGCAGCCAGGGCCAGTTCCAGCCCGGCGAAGTGGCGGGCATCGAAACCCTGTCACCGCTGTTTGCCCATGCCGTTAAGCATCACTACAGCTTGAAGGGGCAGGCCACGCAAGGCGTCGCGCCGCTGATGCTGGCAAGGCTGCGCCAGCATTGCCCCGCCTTGAGCAAGCGCGAACTGGACGTGCTGCGCTGCGTGCTCGAAGGTCTCACGGCCGTGGAAATCGCCGAAACCATGGGTGTGCAGCCATCGAGCGTCATCACCTACCAGAAGCGCGCCTATAAACGCCTGGGCATTTCCAGCCAGCGGCAACTGTTTGCGCTGTGCATGGCGCCAGCCCCTTAGTCCTTTTGGCGTAGGGATGGCTTCGCCTTTCTGACTGTTTTAGCCGCGAAACGTCCCCCAAATGGGGACAAGGTTTGCGGCGCGCGTCTGCATACTGTGTTGCAAGCCGGGATCACCCGGCCGCTCTCACCCAATAACAATAGCAAGGGGAGAGCGACACCTTATGGAGACCAGCATGACCATCGCCCCCGCGGCCACCCCCGCCACCCCCGTGCCCGTCCTCGACGCGGCCACCAATCAACTGGAACAGCAAGTGATGCGCAAGGTGTCGCGCCATCTGCTGGGCTTTCTGTTCCTGCTGTTCGTGTTTTCCTTTCTGGACCGTATCAACATCGGCTTCGCCGGCCTGACCATGATGCAAGACCTGGGCCTGTCCGGCACCCAGTTCGGTTTTGCCACCACCCTGTTCTACATCGCCTACATCGCTTGCAGCATTCCCAGCAACATCGTGCTGGCCCGCATCGGCGCCCGTCAATGGATAGGCTCCATGATGATCGCCTGGGGCCTGGCCTCGACGGCGACCCTGTTCGCCAGCGGCCCGGCCAGCCTGTATGCGCTGCGCTTCCTCGTTGGCGTGACGGAGGCGGGCTTCCTGCCCGGCATGCTGCTGTATCTGACCTACTGGTTTCCCAGCGCCTATCGGGCGCGGGCGAACGCCCTGTTCATGATCGCCATGCCCGTCACGGCCGCCATCGGCTCTGCCCTGTCGGGCCTGATCCTGGGGCTCGATGGTCACTGGGGCTTGAAGGGCTGGCAATGGCTGTTCTTGCTCGAAGGCATGCCGTCCGTGCTGCTGGGCCTGGCCGTGTACGGCTACCTGGACGACTCGCCCGCCAAGGCGAACTGGCTGGGCAAGCTGGAGCGGCAAGTGCTGGCGCGCATGCTGGCGGCCGAGCAGAAACCTGTTGCGCCGCAGCAAAAAACCTCGGTGCTGGCAGAAATGCTGTCGCCCACCGTGCTGAAATTCGGCATCGCCTATTTCTGCCTGGTCAATACCCTGGCGATGGTGGCCGTGTGGACGCCATTGATCGTGAAAAGTTTCAATAGCAATGCCAGCAACACGCAGATCGGCTTGCTGGCGGCTATCCCGCAAGTGTGCACCGTGATCGGCATGATCGCCTGGGGCCGCCGCTCGGACCGCCTGCAGGAACGCCGCTGGCACATCGTCTGGCCCATGCTGCTGTCGGCCGCCGGCTGGCTGTGCACGGCGTACTCGGCCAACCCCGTGCTGCAACTGCTGGGCGTGTGCATGGCGTCAACGGGCGCTTATACGGCCATGTCCGTCTTCTGGACGACGCCGGACCGGGCCCTGAGCCTGGGCGCGCGCGCCATCGGCATCGCCGTCATCAATGCCACGGGCAATATCGGCTCGGCCCTGAATCCCGTCGTCGTGGGCTGGCTGAAGGATATCACGCACAGCTTTGCCACCGGCTTGCTGTACGCCAGCGTCCTGCTGTTGGCGGGCGCGGCCATCGTGCTGACCCTGCCCATCGCGCGCGGCGGCAAAGACCATACTTGATCGAAGAGGACCCATCATGAGCGACACGTTTCACCCTTACCCCCATGTGCCGAAGGTGTATCCGCCCGGTAAACCGGCCGGTGCCGCCACGCAGCATGTCCCGGTCCTGATCGTCGGCGGCGGCCCCGTGGGCCTGGCCACGGCCCTGGGCCTGGCCCGCCACGGCGTGCGCTCGGTGCTGATCGAGGCGGACGACGGCGTATGCACGGGCAGCCGCGCCATCTGCATCTCGCGGCGCAGCCTGGAAATCATCGAACGCCTGGGCGCGCTCGACGGTTTTATCAGCAAGGGCTTGCCGTGGGCGGGCGGACGCAGCTTTTACCGCGAGGAAGAGGTGCTGCACTTCACGATGCCGCAAGACGCGAACCAGAAGTTGCCGCCGATGGTCAACCTGGCGCAATACCATATCGAGCAATTCCTGCTCGATGCGGCCGAGCGCCAGCCGGAATTGATCGATATCCGCTGGCAAACGCGGGTGACTGGCGTGGACAAGCGCGCCGACGGCGTCACCGTCACCGTGGCCACGCCCGATGAAACCTATAAAATCGAGGCGGACTGGCTGGTGGCGGCCGACGGCGGGCGCAGCGTGGTGCGCGAGGCGCTGGGGCTCAAATTGCAGGGCACCAGCTATGAAGGGCGCTATGTGATCGTCGATATCCACCTGAAGAGCGAGCGCCCGACGGAGCGCCTCGCGTATTTCGACCCGCCGTCGAATCCCGGTTCGACCGTGCTGGTGCACAAGCAGCCCGACGATATCTGGCGCATCGACTACCAGTTGCGCGACGACGAGGATGCGCAGGCGGCCGTGCTGCTGGAAAACGTGGCGCCCCGCGTTGACAGCCTGCTGGCCATGATGGGCGAAACGGCGCCGTGGCATCCCGTGTGGATCACCATCTACAAGGCCAATGCGCTGACCCTGGAAAAATACCGGCATGGCCCCGTGCTGTTCGCGGGCGATGCGGCCCACCTCGTGCCCATCTTCGGCGTGCGGGGGGCCAATTCCGGCATCGACGATGCGGACAACCTGGCCTGGAAGCTGGCCTACGTGGTCAAGGGCCAGGCGTCGCATGCCTTGCTGGACAGCTATTCGGACGAGCGCGTGTTCGCCGCCCATGAAAACTTGCGCCACGGCACCAAAAGCACGGAATTCATGGCGCCGCCCACCTTTGCCTTCGAGCTGATGCGCACGGCCGTGCTGGGCCTGGCGGGCAGGCACGCGCACGTGCGCTCGCTGATCAACCCGCGCCAGACGAGCGCCATCGCGTATGCGCAGTCGGCCCTGAATGCGCCGGACCCCGACACGTTTGCCGCCGGCCCCGCGCCGGGCACGGTCTTGCCGGAATGCCCGCTGGCGCTGCCGTACGACGGCGGGCAAAAAGCGGGGTATATTACCGATTTGCTCAAGCGCGCCGATGGCCATTTCACGGGGCTGTACTTCAGCGAGGATGGGGGCATTCCCGCTGAATTGCAGGCGCTGGGCGACACCTTCCCGCTGACGAGCGTGGCGATTTCCCGTAGCGGGGCGCAGGAGTGCGCCTGGGACCACACGGCGCAGGTATTCTCGCTGTTCGACGCGCAGCCTGGCACGTTTTACCTCGTGCGCCCGGACGGCCACGTGCTGGGACGCTGGCGGCAAGTGCAGGCGGGGCAGGTGGCGGCAGCGCTGGCGGCGGCCGGCATCGCCCAATCGAAGTAACAAGGAGACAACATGACCGATATCGAACTGGATAATCTTTACACGGAGCTGTGCCACACCATGGGCGGCCTGGGCGAACAGCGTTCGCCCCTGTTCCTCGCCCGTTTCGCCTTGCTGGCGATGGGCGCCATCGGCAAGGCCGACGTGGTGCAGGGCTTGCTGCGCGACGCGGCCGACGGCCTGGCAGAGCCGGCATGATAGGCGCCGGCTACCAAAGCGGCTTTGGCAACGAGTTTGCCACGGAAGCCGTGCCCGGCGCCTTGCCGCAAGGGCAGAATTCGCCGCAGCAGGCGCCGTTGGGCCTGTACGCGGAACAATTGTCGGGCACGGCCTTCACGGCGCCGCGCGCGCAGAACCGGCGCTCGTGGCTGTACCGCATCCGCCCAGCCAGCCAGCATCCACCGTTTACCTTGCTGGAAAACACCCGCATCGTCAGCGACTTCCACGCCATGCCGCCGACGCCGCCGAACCAGTTGCGCTGGGACCCGTTGCCGCTGCCCGACAGCGCCACGGCGGTGGATTTCATCGACGGCTGGCAGACCATGGCCGGCAACGGCAGCGCCGAAACGATGAGCGGTTGCGCCATCCACGTGTATTCGGCCAACCGCTCCATGCAGCGCTTCTTTTACTCGGCCGATGGCGAATTGCTGGTCGTGCCGCAGGAAGGCCGGCTGGCCATTGCCACGGAACTGGGCTTGATCGAGCTGGAACCGCAGGAAATCGCCGTCATCCCCCGCGGCGTGCGCTTCCGCGTGACCCTGCCCGATGGCGCGGCGCGCGGTTATGTGTGCGAAAACTTCGGCACGGCCTTCCGCCTGCCGGACATGGGCCCCATCGGCTCGAACGGCCTGGCCAACAGCCGCGACTTCCTCACGCCGCACGCGGCGTATGAAGACATCGACGGCGCATGCGAACTGCTGGCCAAGTTCGGCGGCCATTTGTGGCGCACGACCCTGGACCATTCGCCGCTGGACGTGGTGGCCTGGCATGGCAATTACGCGCCGTACAAATATGACCTGCGCCGCTTCAACACCATCGGCTCGATCAGCTACGACCACCCGGACCCGTCGATCTTCCTCGTGCTGCAGGCGCCCAGCGAAAATCCCCTGTTCGGCGCCATCGACTTCGCCATCTTCCCGCCCCGCTGGCTGGCCGCCGAGCATACCTTCCGCCCGCCGTGGTTCCACCGCAACGTGGCCAGCGAATTCATGGGACTGATCCACGGCGTGTACGACGCCAAGGCGGCCGGTTTCGTGCCGGGCGGCGCCAGCCTGCACAACTGCATGTCCGGCCACGGCCCCGATGCGCAGACCTTCGACAAGGCGTCGCACAGCGACACGTCCGCGCCCGTGAAGGTGGGCGACACCATGGCCTTCATGTTCGAGACGCGCACCATCCTCAAGCCCACGCCATTCGCGCTGGACGGCGGCCTGCTGCAAAACGACTATTTCGTGTGCTGGCAAGGCTTGCGCAAGCATTTCGATCCGGAGCAGGCGTAGTCTCGCGCTGCTCAGGCGGCCTGCGCCCGCGCTTCCGTCTGCGGGTTGGCGGGCCGCGCCAGTCCCAAATGTCCGCGCAGGGTGCTGGCCGCATAGTCGGTGCGGAACAGGCCGCGCCGCTGCAGTTCCGGCACCACCAGCCGGGTGAAATCCTCGAAGCCTTGCGGCAGCAGGGGCGGCACGACATTGAAGCCATCCGCGCCCCGTTCCACGAACCACTGTTCCATCAGGTTCGCCACCGTCTTGACGGAGCCGATGGCTTGCAGGTGGCCGCGTGCGACCCTGAAGCGCAGCACCAGCTGGCGCAAGGTCAGGTGCTCGCGGCGGGCCAGCTCCAGCTGCTGCAGGAAGCGCCCCTTGCCGTTTTCTGGCGCCTGGTAGGGCAGCTCGGGCAGGGGGCCGTCGAGCGGATAGCCGGATAAATCAAAACCGCCAAATTCCAGGTGGCTGAAGTCGACCAGTGCCTGCAGCTCGCCGAACTGGTCCTGCGCCTGCTGGTCCGATTCGGCCACAACCACCGACAGCCCCGGCGTCACTTTCAATTGATCCTCGGCGCGGCCATACTTGGCCATGCGGCCCTTCACGTCCGCGTAGTACGCCTGCGCCACGGGCAGCGAGGTGGCAGAGCAGTACACCATCTCGCTAAGGCGCGCGGCAAATTCGCGGCCCGTCTCGGAATTGCCCGCCTGGACCAGCACCGGGTGGCCCTGCACGGGGCGGGGCAAGTCCAGCAAGCCTTGCGAGGCAAAGTACCGGCCCTGGAAATCGAGCGCATGGCCCGCTGCCGGCTGGTAGAACTGGCCGCTGGCGCGGTCGGGCCGGTCGAAGGCATCGTCATCCCAGCTATCCCACAGCATCTTGGACAGGGACACGAATTCATCGGCGCGCGCATAGCGCTCGGCGTGGCTGCGCGGTGCATCGATGCCGAAATTGCGCGCCGTGTGTTCGCCAAACGAGGAGACGATGTTCCAGCCCGCGCGCCCGCCGCTCAGGTGGTCGAGCGAACTGAATTTGCGCGCCACGTGGTACGGATGCTCGTAATTGGTGTTGACGGTCGCGATCAAGCCGATATGGCGGGTGACGGCGGCAATGGCTGACAGCAGGGTAAATGGCTCGAAGGGCAGGCCGATGGCGGCGCGGCCCGTGTCCGGCGTGACGTCGCCGGCGCGGCCGATGAAGTCGGCGATAAAAAAACTGTCGAACTTGGCCGCTTCGGCCAGCCTGGCGGCATTTAGCCACCAGGCCAGGTCGGGCCGTCCGCTGGCGCTGGCCGATGGATGGCGCCAGGCGGCGGGATGGTGGCCGTGGCGTTGTAAAAAGACATTCAGGACAAGCTGGCGTGCTGGCATGGGAGGAACTCCGTGGTGGATTGGCGACATGGCGCGTCTCAATAATTACGCAAGGTTCGGGCCAGCGCTGGGCATGCGGCCGGATATGCAAATTCCGGATAAGCTAGCGCGGCACCATTCGTTCACGCCTGGAGATGGAGCGCGGTATAGTCGGCCCATGGAACTCTTAGCCCACAACTTCAGCAGCGATTTCGCGCGCAGCGCCCACCTGGCCCGCGGTGCCGGCGACGACGGCGACAGCGAGGCGCTGGTCGCCTTCCGCGACCCGCAGCAAATGAGCTTGCTGGTACGCGCCACGGCCTTTGTCTTTGCCGACCCCCGTTCGCGCCAGTTGCACGAGCTGATCGAACGCATCGCCCCCAGCGAGGCGACGGTGCTGATCACGGGCGAAACGGGGACGGGAAAAGAACTGATTGCGCGTCACGTGCACGGCTTGAGCGGCCGCGCCGAACAGACCTTCGTGGCGATCAATTGCGGCGCGTTTTCCGAAACCCTCGTCGAGAGCGAGCTGTTTGGCTATGAAAAAGGCGCGTTTACGGGCGCGCAGCAGGGCAAGCCTGGCTGGTTCGAGGCGGCCAGCGGCGGCACCCTGTTCCTCGATGAAATCGGCGACTTGCCGCTGGCGATGCAGGTCAAGCTGCTGCGCGTGCTGCAGGAGCGCGAAGTGGTGCGCCTGGGCGCGCGGCGCGCCATCCCCATCGACGTGCGCCTGATCGCCGCCACCAACGTGGACCTGGCCGAAGCCGTGCGGGCAGGGCGCTTCCGCGAAGACCTGTATTACCGGCTGCAGGTGATCGGCCTGCCGCTGCGTCCCCTGCGCGAGCGCCCAGGCGACATCATGCCGCTGACGCGCCACTTCATGGCCATCTATGCGCAGCGCCTGCACCTGGGCGAGGTGGAACTGGGCCTGGACGCGCAAGAGGCCTTGCTGGCCTATCCGTGGCCGGGCAATATCCGCGAACTGGAAAACGTCATCCATCGCGCGCTGCTCGTCTGCCGCAGCGGCGTCGTGCGAGCTGAGGATTTGAGCCTGTCGGGCTGGCACAGGGCGCCCGCTGCCGCACCTGTCCCCACGCCTGTCTCCGTGCCTGTGCCAGACGCCTGGGCGGGCGGCGCCGATATCGCCTATGCGGCCCACGGCGCGCCCGGCCAGGACGATTTATTGGCGGCCGAGCGCTTTGCCCGCGCCTGGCAAGCCTTGCTCGACTCGGGCGAAGCCGTGGAATTCGAGGCGATGCAGCAGGAACTGGTGCGCGCCGCCTGGGAGCGCAATGAGCGCAACCAGGTGCGCACGGCCAGGCACTTGAATTTGAGCCGCAACATCCTGCGCACTTTCCTGAAAAAGGCGGGCGCCATCGATTAGGCATACGAGCGACCTCCCGGAGCCGGACCCGCAGCGATGCGGCTCCGGCTTTTTTCATGGCTGCTGCGCGCGCAGCACATTGCTGCCATGGGGGCAGCGGATTGCTGCCAAATCAACAGCGGCGGGCCGCGGCGGGCATCTGCGGCATGGCATGTTTTCTGCGAGGAGGGTAGGGCAGGCCGCTGCGCGATGCGCGTACGGTCTTTTCTTCGACCCACGACAGGAGTCCACGCATGACCATAGAATTCATCTGGCAATTGCCCACCAGCGGCGATGGCCGTTACGCGGCGCCCGGCATCACGCGCCGCGGCGAGCGAAACGCCGGCGCGCCCAGCCCCCTGCAGGCGGGCGTGAGCGACCCGCGCGGCGCGCGTCCGCCCTTTAACTATTTCGATTATCTGCACCAGATCGCCCGCGCGGCCGATCTTTCCGGCTTCGACGGCATCCAGGTGCGCCACGATACGCAGGGCGATGAAAGCTGGATCGTCGCCGGCTACCTGGCCCGCAGCACGCGCCATTTGAAACTGATCGCGGAATTCGATGCCGCCTGGGGTTCGGCCGTGTATGCGGCGAAGAACGCCGTCAGCTTCCAGCGCTTCACGGGGGGACGCTTCGCCTGGCAGATCGGCCCTGGCGGCGACGCTGCAGCGCGCCGGCGCCAGGGCGATGCGGCGCCGGATGCCGACATCCTGCCCCGCATCGATGAATTCATCACGGTGGCGCGCGGCGTGCAGAATACATCGCCGTTCAGCTTCAAGGGCAAGTTCTTCGAAGTGCAGGACGGCGGCTTCAAGGGGCCGCTGGCGCACCATCCCGTCAATGGCATCTATTTGACGGGCGAGTCGCCGGAGGCGCTGGCCCTGTCGGCGCGCCAGGCCGACGTGCACGTCTTCGACGCGGCGCCCGTGAAGGATTTGCAGCCCGCCATCGCCAGCCTGCATGCGCAGGCGCGCCAGCTGGGCCGCGCCGTGGCGGCGGGCTTGCGCATCGACGTGCTGGCCCGCGAAACCTTCGACGAAGCCTTGCGCGACGCGCGCCGCTACCGCAGCGGGGCGGGCCTGCCCGACGATGCGCCATTCGACGACAACACGGCGGGCGGCACGGCAGCCTTCTGGCCGGGCTTTGCTCAAGCGCAAACGGGCGCCCGCGGGGCCCTGGTCGGCAGCCATGCACAGGTCGCCGCAGCGCTCGAAGCCTACGCGCAAGCCGGTGTGTCCAGCTTCGTGCTGGCGGCCATTCCCCATTTCGAGGAAGCCTACCGCATCGGCGAGCACGTGCTGCCCCGCGTGCGGGCAGCGTTGCGCGTCCAGCTGCAAGCGGCTTGAGTCCCCGTATCCAACCTATTGAAGGAGTACCCCACATGGCTATCGATTTTTTCTGGCGCATCCCCACGCATGGCGAACCGAGTTCGCACCGCGCCCGCACGCCGTTTCGCGGCGACTGGTTTCCCGGCAATGACAACCTGCGCCAGGCCGGCCTCGGTGGCGGCGGCGCCGACGGCTTTACTTACATCGACTACCTGGCGGAAATCGCCCGCGCGGCCGAATTGTCCGGCTTCCAGGGCGGTCTGATTCCATCCTTCCCCATGACGGACGAACCGTGGGCCATTTCCGCGCTGCTGGCGCGCGAAACGAGCACTTTCCGCTTCATGATCCCGTTCCAGCCCGGCTTCCTGAATCCCGTGGTGGCTGCGCGCATGACGGCCAGCCTGCAGCGGGCCACGGGCGGGCGGGCCCTGTACAACGTGATCACGGGCGGCGGTGGTCCGGCGCAGCTGTGGTGGGGCGATTCGGCCGGCCACGACGACCGCTACACGCGCACGACGGAATTTCTCGACGTGGTGCGCGGCGTGTGGCGCGGCGGGCCGTTTTCCTACCAGGGCAAGTTTTACCAGGTGGAAGATGCGGGACTGGCCACGCCGCTGTCGGAGCAGGATTTCCCCGAGATTTACTTTTCCGGCTCGTCCGACGCGGCCCTTGGTTCCGCGTCCAAGCATGCCGATTACTACCTGACGTGGCTGGAACCGTTCGAGCAGCTGCGCGAGAAATTCGCCCGCGTGCATGAAAAGACGGCGCTGCTGGGCCGCAAGATCAAGTGCGCCGTGCGCGTCGACATCGTCGCCCGCGCCACGGAAGAAGAGGCGTGGGACGAAGTGCGCAAGGGTTTCGAGGCCGTCGATGCGGCCACCCTGCGCCAGTTCCTCGGTGCCGATGGCGGCGATTCCGTGGGCGCGGCGCGCCAGCGGGGCAACCGCCCGACGACCCTGAACAGCTACAAGGACTTGATCACGGCGCCGAATATCTGGTCCGGCTTCAACCTGCTGCGGGGCGGGCAGACGCAGGGCATCGTCGGCAGCTACCAGCAGGTGGCCGAGCGCCTCGACGAACTGGTGCAGTTGGGCGCCGACGCCTTCATCCTGGCCAGCACGCCGCACCTGGAAGAAGCGTACCGCGTGGGCGAGGAAGTGCTGCCCCTCGTGCGTGGCCACACGGCGGCCCTGCTGCGGGCCGCCTGAGTATCCCCTGTTGCCGCGACAGCAGCGCCACCGCCTGCTGTCGCGCAGGCAGCACGCGGCGGCGCCGCTGCTGCCAAATCAACAGCACTATCACTCCGATAGTCTTCCTTTCAAATCAATCACTTAACGACGATTTTGCTGCGCTGCGGCAGCGGGCATGCCCCTTGCAATACAGGTCATCACCATCTCGCGTTTTGACTTTACTCAAGGATAATCACCCATGCGCCGTTCGACTGCCCCCGCCGCCTTTTCCTCTTTCCCCTTTCACTTGACGCCAGTGCGCCGCGCGCTGCGCTCGGCCTTTGCCATCGGCGGCCTGATGCTCGTCCATGGCATGGCCCATGCCGAAGCGCCCGGTGCAGAGGTCATCGCCGCGGCCGACGCGAACGGCGCCGGCGAGGGCGCCGCGCTGCAATCGGTGACGGTGACGGCGCAAAAGCGCGAAGAATCCGCACAGAAGGTGCCCAGCGCGATCACGGTCCTGGGCGGCAAGGAGCTGCTCGACACGGGCATCGGCCGCTCGGCCAGCGAAATCCTCAATTACGTGCCGAACGCCTCCGCAGGCACGCAGCAGCATGGCCGCCCGCGCTGGTGGATACGCGGCGTCGGTGCGGGCCAGCAGCAGATCGATTTTCCCAATCCCGTCGGCTTTTACCTCGACGACGTCTACATCAGCAATTCCAGCGCCACGGGCTTTCCCCTGTTCGACCTGGACCGGGTGGAAGTGCTGCGCGGCCCGCAAGGCACCCTGTGGGGCAAGAACACGACGGGCGGCGCCATCAACGTGATTTCGCGCAAACCGTCGTTCAAGTCCAGCGGCTACGCCAAGGTCGATTACAGCAGCTACGACACCAAGCTGGCCGAAGGGGCCATCGGCGGCGCGCTGGTCGACGAGGTGCTGGCGGGGCGCTTCTCCTTCCATACGGAGCAGCAGGACAAGGGCCGCTTCCACAACCAGTTTACGGGCGAGCGCGATGGAAAGCTCAAGGACAGCGCCATCCGCGGCCAGCTCAAGGCCCTGATCGGGCGCGACCTGACGGCCAATTTGAACCTGCATTACCGCGACTACACGACCAAGGGCGCCACCACCACCGTGGCCAGCTATGGCGCGAATGGCGTCTACCGCAACGGCTACATCCCCAGCACGAATCCCGATGACGTGAGCACGAATGCGCCGGCCGACAGCGACGTGACGCAGGGCGGCGCGCAGCTGAACCTGGAATACGCGCTGGGCGAGCTGACCCTGACGTCGATCACCGGCTATGAAAACTTCCGCAACGAGGCGACGGGCGACAGCGACAACACGCCGCTGGAAGTGGGGCGCAGCCGCTCGAAGGCGAGCAGCCGGCAGGTGTCGCAGGAGCTGCGCCTGACGTCGCCGCAAAACGGCGCCGTGAGCTGGGTGGCGGGCCTGTTCTACTTTAATGAAAAGATCGATTCCGATTCGGCCGGCGCGCGCCTGCCCAACGGCACCGTGCCGGCGCTGGCGGGCAGCACACAGCCCGTCGGCTACAACCGCACCGTCTACCAGCACAAGGCGCGCAGCGCGGCCATCTTCGGCAGCACGACCGTCAACTTCAGCGAGCAGTTCCTGTCCACCTTCGGCTTGCGCTGGACGACGGAAACCAAGGACCTCGATTTGCAGCGTGTGCAGGCCGCATCGAACACGGTGACGTTTGGCGATGCGTCGAATTGGTGGAACACGGTCAAGGGCGGCAATTACGCGGCCGCCTCGGTCGCCAACAACAATTTCACGTCGAACCCATCGACCACGTGGAATGCGCTGACGTATGACGTGACGCCCGAGTACCGCTTCAGCCGCACCCTGCGCGGCTACCTGAAGTACGCGCACGGCATCAAGTCGGGCGGCTACAACACGAGCGCCACGGACGTGCGCGCCCTGAACACGGTCAAGCCGGAAACCCTGAACTCGTTCGAGGCGGGCATCAAGTCGGAATGGCTGGACGGGCGCCTGAATTTCAACGCCAACGTCTTCCACTATGACTACAAGAACGTGCAGGTGAATATCACGGGCGTGTACAACGGCGACCCCACGCAAAGCGTCAATTACCTGCAAAACGTGAGCAAGGCCCACGTGAATGGCGCGGAATTCGAGCTCGAGGCGCAGCCGACGGACAACCTGCACCTCAACGCCAATATCGGCCTGCTGCGCACGGAATTCGACGATTTCGCCATCCAGAACAATGGCGGCGACCGCTCCGGCAATGAATTCGTGCGCTCGCCCCACGTGACGGCCTTGCTGGCGGCCGACTACCGCTACCCGCTGGGCAATGGCGCGCAGCTGGTCTTCAGCGGCGACGTACGCTACACGTCGAAGCAGTACTACTATGTCGACCCGCAAAATGCCGCGCGCGACTTGCTGAACCAGGGCGGCTTCGCGCTGGCCAATGCGCGCCTGTCGTACGTGCTCCCGGGCGGCAAGCAGCGCATCACGGCATATGCGAACAACCTGGCCGACAAGGTCTACCGCAACCACACGCTCACCAGCTTCGTGCCGGGCGCCGTGAATGGCGACACCGTCATCATCGGCCAGGGCCGCACGGTGGGGGCGTCGTACACGCTGCAGTTCTGAGCGTGACCGCCTGATGTAAAAAGGCCGGCGATTGCGCCGGCCTTGTCGTTTATGGCGCCAGCTTACGCCGCCGCTTGCAGCAGCGCGTCGAGTCTCCGCTGCGCCTCTTCCAAAGGCCTGCGGTCGATCCACGCCTCGATATCCACGTCGCGATCGAGAAAGCCGTGCTGCAGCTGGAAATCCTTCTGCTGGCGGAACAGCGCCACTTTTTCTTCCGACAGGTCGGGCGCCAGGGTCAAATGAAAACCGTCGCGGTAGGCTTCGGCCACGGCGTCGGCGCCGGCCCGCGTCTCGCCCTGCAGGATGGCCAGCACGTCTTCCTTGTGGCTGCGGGCCCAGTGCGCGGCGCGCAGCGTTTGCGTCAGGAAGCGCACGACCAGCTCGAAATGCTGTTCCAGCATGGTCTCATGCACGGTGATCGGCCGCGGCGTGCCGTTATTCACGCGGAAGCGCCGGTCGGGCAGGGCGTCGATGTCTATGCCTACTTCCAGCCCCGCCACGCGGGCCGCCTCGGCCGCTGCCGCGCCCTTTACGTAGACGGCATCGACTTCGCCGCGCAGCAGCGGCGCGATGCCTTGCCACAGGCCCGCGCCCAGATTGGCCTGCGCCGGCGCGTCGACTCCCACTTCCACCAGATGCACGTCGTCGAGCGTGAGGCCGGCCGAGGCCAGCACGCCCTTGTAGCCGGCCAGGCTCATGCCGCGCGCGATGCTGCGTCCGCGCCGGTTGTCGCGCAAGTCCTCGGCGCGGAAGACGGGCAGCGCCAGACGCTTGCCCTGCAGCTGCGCGGGCGTGGCGATGCCGGAGCCGGGGCGTACGAGGATGGCTTGCCACTCGTCGATCCAGGTCAGGCCGATCAGGCGCGTGGGCGCCCCTTGCGCGCGCGCGGGCAGGGCCAGCAGGTTGCCGCCTTCCCGCACGAGCGTGGACAAGCCGTGGTCGTAGTGGTGGCGCGCCAGCTCGCCGCCCACTTCCTGCAGGGTCTTTAACGCGATGCCGTCGCGGGCGAATTCCTCGTCCAGCCAGCCCAGTTTGTAGGCCAGGCCCGTGGCCGTGGGCACGGGGCAGCGGGTGAACCAGACGGTATCGACGGCGGGGACAGTTACGGTAGTCATGGAATTCCTTCGTGGTGGTGGAAGCCTGTAACCGTGCAGGAAACGTGCCCGCGCCGCTTGCTGGCTGGCCGACAGCGCGTGCGGACGGTGCTGCTGCCGCGCCAGCAGCCGCTGTTGCGCAGGCAGCAGCCATGCACCATTTTCCCCGCGCTGGTGCTGGCACGCGTCTTGCGAAAGTAGAGACAGGACTGACCCGTATTCCAACCCCAACGAATGGAGCATGACATGACGGACGTGGCACAAGCGGAAGCACAACAAGTACAGGTGCAGGAGTTGACGGCGGCCGAACTGGCCTTCGTGGAGCAGGTGCGCCGCGATGCGCAGATCGCCTTCGACGGCTTGCGCGAGACGGGCAGCCTGACGGCCAATGGCACGGTGGGCTTCGTCGAGCGCACGCCGGGCGGCGACAAGGTGGTGGTGGTCAACGATCCGGGCCCGTTCCGCCGCGGCCAGCCCCTGAAGGCGGCCGTGCTGGCACTGGACGGCACGGTGCTCGCGGGCGACGCGAACAACGGCGGCGCGCGCTACTTAAAACTGTTCCGCGAGCGGCCGGAGGTCACGTCGATTTCGCACGTGCATTCGCCGTCGCTGGGCGCGTGGGCGCAGACGCACCGCACCCTGCCGATCCGCTACGTGCCCGTGCAGCGCTACCAGCTGGTGCGCGAAATTCCCATCTATATCGACCGCCGCCAGCCGGAAGTCGATTTCATCCTCGGCGAAATCTCCCGCAACACGCATGCGACGGCCATCCTGGAAGCGAATGGCGGCGCCACCGTGTGGGGCAAGCAGGGCTTGCTGAAGCTGGCCGAATTCATCCTGCTGCTGGAAGAGGGCGCGAAAATCCAGATCGCGGCCGAGGCCATTGGCGGATCGCGCGATTTCGGTCCCGGCGTGCTGCTGCAGCAATGGAAGATGAGCAAGCTGATCGACACGGCGCGCGCGCTGTCGCTGCTGCCCGCCACCGACCTGGTGTAACCCTTTCACGAACAGGCCCGCAATGTCATTGAAATTCTTACGTTTGATCTGGCGCAAGGCAGTCGCCACCGCCGTGGCGGCCAGCCTGCTGGCGCCAGCGATGGCGGCGGCCGCCGATCCGCTGCCGGCCGCCGTGCGCATCGCCGTCGTGGCCCGCACGGCGCCGTCCGGCAAGACCGTGTTTGCCGGTTCCGCCGCCCAGGTGGCGTCGACGGGCTGGCTGTCGGCCGAACTGGGCAAGCTGGGCGTGAAGCTGGAATGGGTGCCCGTCACCACCAATTCCGTGGCGACGCAAGTCAACGAAGCGTTTGCCAACCATTCGATCGACCTGGCCCAGTATGGCGACTTGCCGTCGATTATCGCCAATGCCTCGGGCTTGCAGACGCGGCTGATCTTGCCCGGCGGCAGCGCCAACAATACCTATCTGGTGGTGCCGAACGGTTCCACGGCGAAATCGATCCAGGATTTGAAGGGCAAGAAGATCGCCCTGCACCGGGGCCGGCCGTGGGAATACCCGTTTGCCCGCTTGCTGGAAGCGAATGGCATGACCTTGCGCGACGTCAAGATCCTCAACCTCAATCCGCAGGCGGGCGCGGCGGCCGTGGCGACGGGCGGCGCGGATGCCTTCTTTACCCTCAGCGACGCCTTCTTGCTGGAAGATAAAAAGGTGGGCAAGATCATCTGGGCCAGCAAGGCGCCGCCGCAGGATTGGAAGATGCGCGCCGAGCTGTGGGCCGACAGCGGCTTCCTGCAACGCTGGCCGCAGCTGGCCCAGCTGGTGGTGACGGCCTATGTGCGCGAACACCACCGGGCCGCCGGCGCCGGTGGCGAAGAGGAATACGTGCGCACGGAGGCGGCGGCGGGCCAGGTGGAAAGCGTGGTGCGGCGCGAACTGGCGGGCGACCACACGCCATGGCAGGCGCGCTGGTCGCCCCTGTTTACGGCCAGCCTGCGCCAGCATTACGTGGGCGAGGCGGCATATGCGAAGAGCGCAGGCCTGATCGGGCGGCCGCTGCAAGTCGACAGCCTGTTCGCGCCCCAGTTTGTCAACGCGGCGCTGGCGCAGCTGAAACTGCAAACGTACTGGGCACCATGACTTCCATCGCCCGCGCCATCGCCTTGCCGCGCCCCCCCGCGCCAGCGCGCGCAACCTCGGTCCCCTTGCTGCAGCGCTTTATCCGTTCACCCTGGTCCGTGTGGGCGTCGCCGCTGGCCTTGCTGCTGCTGTGGACGGCCGCCACCACCTTCGAGTGGATGCCTGCGCACATCTTGATGTCGCCATGGCAAGTGCTGCTGACGGCCCGCGACCTGGCCGAAAGCGGCGAACTGGGCCAGCACCTGGGCATCAGCCTGTTCCGCCTGCTGGCCGGCTTTGGCCTGGGCGCCAGCTGCGGCCTGGCCTTTGGCGTCGTGCTGGGGCTGTCCCCTGGCTTGCGCGCTTATATCGACCCCACCTTCAATGTCTTGCGCCAGTTGCCGACCGTCGCCTTGATCCCGCTGTTCATCTTGCTGTTCGGCATAGGCGAGAGTTTCAAGGTGTTTATCGTTGCCAAGGCCAGTTTCTTCATCGTCGCGCTGGCCGTGCATGACGCCATCCGCAACCTGTCGCAGCGCTACTTTGAGGTAGCGCAAGTGTATTGCTTTTCGCGCTGGCAGCGCATCCGCCTGATCGTCTTGCCGGCCATCGTGCCGGCCGCGCTGACGGGCATGCGCATCGCCCTGTCGCGCTCGTGGATGGTGCTGGTGGGTGCGGAATTGCTGGCCGCGGACAGCGGCTTGGGCCAGATGATGGAAATGGGCCGGCAAATGTTCCGCCTCGACGTGGTGATGGTGGGCGTGGTGCTGACGGGCGTGATCGGCTTTGGCCTGGACCGGGCCTGCCATGCGCTGGAAGCACGGCTGATGCGCTGGAAACGTAGTGGCGATGGTAAGGGAGGCGCCACATGAAACAACGTTTGATCCGGATCATCAAGGGCGCGCTGCTGCCGCTGGCCTTGCTGGGCGCCTGGCAATGGGCGTCCGGCCAGGGCGCGGCGGCCGCCTATATCTTTGTATCCCTGGGCGACCTGGCGCACAGCTTGCGCGACTTGCTCGTCACGGGCGAGCTGTGGGTGCACCTGCGCGCCAGCCTGGGCCGTACCCTGACCGGCTTGCTGCTGGGCGGCAGCGCCGGCATCGTCACGGGCGCGCTGATGGCGCAGTCGCCGCTGGCGGACCGGTTGATCGGCCCCCTGTTCCACAGCATCCGGCAAGTACCGTTGCTGGGCCTGATTCCCTTGTTGGGCTTGTGGGTGGGCAATGGCGACGGCGCCAAGCTGCTGGTGATCGCCATCGCCGCCTTCTATCCCACCGTGCTCAACACGTATGCGGGCATGCGCCAGGTGGAAGGGCGTTTGCGCGAAGTGGGGCTGGTGCTGACCCTGACGCGCTGGCAGACCTTGCGCCAGATCCTGTTGCCGGGCGCCATGCCGGCCATCGTCACGGGTGTCACGCATGCGCTGGCGTTTGCCTGGCTCGCTTGCCTGGGCGGCGAACTGCTGTTTTCAGCCGGTCCCGGCATGGGGTCATTGTTGCTCAATGGCGAAGTGTCGGGCCGCATGGATGTCGTCTTGCTGGCTGTGCTCGTGATCGCCTTGCTGGCGCAAGCGATGAACGTGGCGTTTGCGCGCCTCGCGCGCCTGCTGGTGAAGGGGCGCAGCAGTGAGTAAATCCCTGCCATTCCAACCGGACGCGGCCGTCAGCGCCCGCGAAGGCGAGCTGCGCGCCTTCTTGCTGCGCTTTATCGGCTTGACTTTGCTGTCGGGCGTGACCATCGGCATGAACAAGGTGCTGGCCACCCTGCTGGGGCTGCATTTGCACGTGAGCAACTTTCAGTTGGCCGCGATCAGCAGCGCGGAAACCCTGGCCATGGCGCTGGGCACCATTCCGGCCGGCTACATCTTGTCGCGCGGCAATCCGAAGCATTTGTACGCGGGTGTCAGCCTGAGCCTGGCGCTGGCCTTTTGCGTGCTGCCGTGGTTGCCCGGCTGGCAATGGGTGGCCTTGCTGATGTTTTTGGTGGGCTTGTGCATTTCCCTACGCATCGTGGCCATGAGTACCGTGTTTCTCGTGCGCTTGCCGGAACTGGGGCAGGGCAAGGCGGGCTGGTACAAGGGAACATTAATTCTCGGCATGCAGTTCCTCGGACCACTGTGCGGCAATTACCTGATCGCGCAACTGGGGCTGAAGGCGGGCTTTTTGATCTCGGCCCTGATGTTCGCCATCCTGGCAGTGCTGGGTTGGCAAGTGTTGCCTGACAATACGGCGTCGCGCAAGCAGGCCGGGCACTCCACGCTGCCGGGCGCGGCCAGCCTGCGCGAACTGCTGCGCGTGCCCATTGTGCGCGTCACTTATCTGTTTGAAATCCTCGCCAGCTTCACGGCGTCCAGCGTGGGCGTGTTTTCCATCTTGCTGGCCATCCGCGTGCTGCACTGGCCTGCGCACCACTCCGTCTGGCTGATGGCCGTGCAGGGACTCAGCTGCGTGCTCGTGCTGCTGTTCCTGGGGCGCTTCGTGCTGGCCAGCCGCTACCGCGAGCAACTGTATGGCGGCGCCCACCTGGCCATCATGGCGGCCTTGCTGATCCTGGGCCTGTGGCCTTCCAGCATCGTCTACCTGGCCGCCTCCGTGCTGCTGGGGCTGGGCCTGGGCGTGAATAACCTCGTCAATACGGACAATATCGCCCGCGCCCCCGTCGACAAGGCCCGCGTTTCCGCCCACTTGACCCTGTTCGGCATGGTGGGCGGCACGGCCGGCGCGCTGGCGGCGGGCCGCCTGGCCGACCTGACGGGCTTGCGCAATGTGTTCCTGATCTGGCTATTTCCCTGGCTGGCCGCCTGGCTGGTTTTCCACGGCAGCCGCTGGCTGCGCCGCTCGCCGCCCGCCGCCATTCCTTCCCTCGCCCCCACTGCAGAGAGTGCGCCATGAATGATTTTGTTTCCCCATCGGCCTTGTCGCCGCAACAGCAGCACCTGAGCGGCGGCTTGCAAGTGCAGCACGTGAGTAAGTCGTTTTCCCTGAAAGGCGCGCCGCTACCCGTGCTCGACGATATTTCGCTGACCATCGCGCCGGGCGAATTCGTCGCCATCGTGGGCGCCTCAGGTTGCGGTAAATCAACCCTGCTGCGCCTGCTGGCGGGCCTGGACACGGATTCCACGGGCTTGTTGCTGCACGATGGCGCGCCCATCCGTGGCACGGATCTGCGCCGGGGTCTCGTGTTCCAGGATCACCGCCTGTTCCCCTGGCTGACGGTGCAGCAAAACGTGGCCGTGGCTTTCAGCAATACCAAGGTGCCGCTGGCCGAGCGCGAAGCCCGCGTGGCGGCGGAAATCGCGCGCGTGGGCCTCGATGGCTATGCGGACGCGTATCCGCATCAATTGTCGGGTGGCATGTCGCAGCGGGCGGCGATTGCCCGCGCCCTCGTGGGACGGCCCGACGTGCTGCTGCTGGACGAACCGCTGGGCGCGCTCGACGCGCTGACCCGCTTGCGCTTGCAGCAGGAACTGCGCCGCCTGTGGCAGGACGAGGGCATCACCATGGTGATGGTCACGCATGACATCGATGAAGCCGTCTACCTGGCCGACCGCATCGTGGTGCTCGACGCGCGTCCCGGCAAGGTACGCCGGGTGCAGGACGTGCCGCTGGCCCATCCGCGCCAGCGCGGTTCGGCCGGCTTTGTCGCCATCCGCGACGGCTTGCATGCGGATTTCAGCGACCTCGACGAGTCGCATGCGCCCGTGGCGCGGGAAGAACACCCCAGCAGCTTGTGGGATGGCAATGAATGGGCGCGCAGGATGGCGCTGTAGTTTTTTTGATATCCATCAACCTGGAGATACAAGATGAGCAATAGCAACGCACTCGACACCCTGTGGTACACGCGCTGCCCCGTCCCCACGGGCCTGGGGATAGCCCTGCAGCAAGGCTGGCTGGAAGAAGCCTTGCGCGCCGACGGCACCGGCTTGCGCTCGCTGCGCGAATCGGACCAGGAAGCCGTGCGCGAATCGCATTTCGACCATACCCTGCAGAACTCCGTGCGTCACGGCGGCAATATCCCGGCCCTGTGGGCGCGCGCGGCGGGACGCGAGACGCGCGTGATCGGCCTGTCGTGGTCGGATGAGACGCAGCTGATATTGACCTTGCCCGGCAGCGGCATCCAGACGGTGCGCGACTTGAAGGGCCGGCGCTTCGGCTTGCCATTGTGGAGCAAGGCGCAGATCGACTTTGCGCGCGCGCAAGCCTTGCGGGGGCTGGAAAATGCGCTGAGCCTGGAAGGGCTGGCCGTGGCGGACGTGGAACTGGTCGATTATGTGGTCAATACGGGCCAGAGCGAGGCGGCGCCGGAAAAGGGTGCGGCAACGAACCTGTTCAGCGGCGCCCGGCGCGGCGGGCAAAGCCCGGAATTGCTGGGCCTCTTGCGGGGCGAGGTGGACGCCATCTTCCTGAAAGGCGCGTCGGCCGCCCAGCTGGCGCAGCAGTTCGGCTTGCATACGGTGATCGACACGGGCATCCACCCGGAACCCTTGATCCGCGCCAACAACGGCACGCCGCGCACCCTGAGCGTGGATGCGCACTTGCTGGACAACCATTTTGCTTCCGCCGTCACCCTGGTCGACCAGGTGCTGCGGGCCGAAGCGTGGGCGCGCGGCCATGCGGACGAGACGCGCCGTTTCCTCGCGCGCGAATCGAATGCCAGCGAGCACTGGGTGCAGGTGGCCTACGGCAAGGATGCGCATCTGCGCCTGGACACGGACCTGGCGGAAACGTCGATCGCGGGCTTGCAGGATTTCAGCGATTTCCTGTTCCGCTGGAACTTCCTGTCCAGCAAGGTCGACGTGCGCGCGTGGATCGACCCCCGTCCTTTCGAAGCGGCGCTGGCGCACGCGCGCCGGGCGGCTTGAGCGGGAAGTACGTCAACAGTGGCCATGCTTGATGATGAGGAGAATGCGATGCGGCGACGCACGGTGATGGGCGGGCTGGCGCTGCTGCCCCTGGCGGGACAGGCAGTGTCGGCGGCGAAGGCGGGGGCGCCGCCGGCGGCCCTGCGCATCGCCTCGACGGGTTTTGCAGAGAATGGCAAGGCGGAACTGGGCGGCATCGCCTACCGGGTGCAGCAGGAAGGCTGGCTGGCGCGCGAACTGAAGCAGCGGGGCGTGCGGCTGGAATGGCAGCCCGTCACGGGCGACACGGGCGCGACGATGAATGAAGCGTTCGCCAGCGGACGCATCGACATGGCCGCATATGGCGACTTGCCGTCCGTCATCCTCAACGCGGGCGGCGTGCGCACGCAGGTGATCGTGCCGGCGGGGCGGGGCACGGACCAGTTCCTGCTGGTGCCCACCGGTTCGCGCGCCACGTCGCTGGCCGAGCTGAAAGGCAAGCGCATCAGCGTGCATCGGGGCCGGCCGTGGGAACTGGGCTTGCGCCAGCTGATCGCCGACCAGCGCATGTCGCCCACGGATTTTCGCCTGATTAATATGGACCTCAAACCGGGCACGGCCGCGCTGGCCACGGGCGCCGTCGACGCCTTGTTCATGATCAATGGCTATCCGCTGGAAGACAAGGGCATCGGCCGCATCATCTGGTCCAGCAAGGGCTTACCCGAGCGTAAAATGCGGGCGGAACTGTGGGCGCGGCGTGATTTTACGCAAGCCCATCCCGACATCGCGGAACTGGTGGCCACGGCCTGGCTGCGGGCCCAGCACTGGGCGGCGCTCGACGGCAACCGCGAAGCCGTCATCAAGGATGGCACGCGCAACGGCACGCCCGACAGCGTGGTGCGGCGCAGCTACGACGATCCGGGCTTGCAGTGGAAGGAGCGCTGGTCGCCCCTGTACGATGACGCCGTGTACCGCCATTACCGCCGGGTGCTGGCGTTTGCGCAGGAACAAAAGTTGATCCGGCAACCGTTGACGGCGGAAGAATTGTTGGAGCCGCGCTTTGTCGCGGCCGGCTTGAAAAAGCTGGGGCTGGCCAATTACTGGGAACCGGCCAAGGTGTAGTGTCAGCGCGGGACGCGGCTCAATGGGGCAGGCATACGCGTCCCGCCACGTTGATCACGTCGTCGCCCGCATGTGCGCGCAGTTGCAGCAGCATCAGGGCCACGCCCAGCATCAGCGCGGCTGCGCAGAGTTTCTTGTGCATCGTCTTTTCCATTTTTATGCTCGATGGAGCTTGGTTGTCATATTTGCAGCCATATTATTGCCGAAATTCATGTGTGCGGGCTGAGCTTGTGCCAGGCGTGCTTTACAATTATGCATCTTGCGCATCCGCGCCATCTGAATGCTATGCATAGTATGTGAAGGGAATGACAAGCCTGTGACTTCCAAGCCGATCAAGATCGCCGCCACCGTTGTTGTGGCACTCGCCGCTGGGGCCGGCATTTATACGTACACCCGTCCCGCCGCCACCGCCACGCCGGGCGCTCCTGCCGCGGGCAATCCAGCCGCCGCGCCCCAGTCATCTGTCGACACGGCCGCCGTGGCCGCCCAATTCCGCGACTTGCTGGGCAATTTCCGCAAGATTATCGTGCTGCTGGCCGACGAGCAAACTCTGCCCGAAGGCGCGCGCGACGAAGCCCGCAAGGTGGGACAGGCGCTGTTCCATGAAAACCAGGAGCGCATCGCCAGGCTCGATGCGGCGCTCGACCAGTTGACGGCGCCCACCAATCCGGGCCGCTTCGAGGCGCTCGACAGTTTATTGACCTATATCGAATCCGATCCCGGTCTGTACGACGCGGACCGCCTGGCGTTCCGCGAACTGCTGCAAAGCATGCTGGCCGACGTGGCCAAGGATTCGTCCTTGCCGGCGATCAAGCTGCACAAGCGCATTTCCGAAGACCTCGACGCGCTGGGCGAGATCGAGCGCAATTACGAGAAGGAAATCCGGCAAATCTTCGGCAACCTGGGCCAGCGCGCCATCGAACTCAAGCGTGAACGGTGGGACGATTACGTGGCGCAGCTGAAAAAACTCTACAGCCGCGAACAGATTCTCAAGGAAAACGGCATCGTCGTGCCCTATGCAACACCGCCGGCTGGCTCCGTGCCCGAAGCCAAGCCCGCACCCAAGAAGGACGAAGCGGAAATCTTCGGCCTCGGCTTGCCGAAGAAAACCATCGTGCTGACCTTTGACGACGGCCCGCACCGACGCTACACGGAAGAAATCAGCGCCATCCTGAAACAGTATGGCGTGCCGGCCGTGTTCTTCAACGTGGGCCGCAACTTGGGCAGCCTGGACGCGGAAGGCCACGCCAAGCTGGGCGCGGGCGCGGAAGTGAGCCGCAAGCTGATGAAAGAGGGCTATGCCGTGGGCAACCACAGTTTCAGCCACGCACAATTGTCGAAACAGACAGGCGACAAGCTGAAGGGCGAAATCCTCGGCACCGATACGCTGTTGAAGGCCATCAGCCCCGAGCGGGCCGCGCTGTTCCGCTTTCCTTATGGCGCGCGCAACAGCGAAGGCATGGCCGCGCTGGCCGATGCGCACTTGAAATCCGTGATGTGGAATATCGATTCGCTGGACTGGGCCGACCCCGTGCCCAGCTCGATCACCAATCGCGTGCTGGCGTCCGTCGACAAGGCGGGACGGGGCATCGTCCTGTTCCACGACATCCACGAACGCACGGTGAAAGCCTTGCCGGCCGTGCTCGACAAGCTGATCGCCGAAGGTTATCAATTCGCGGGCTGGGATGGCACGAGCTTCCAGGTCGCGAAAAGCACGGCCCCGGCGCCGGAAAAGGTGCCCGTCACCACCGGTTACGCCAATTCCTGGGCCGTGGTGATCGGTATCGACGACTACGCCAAGTGGCCGAAACTGCAATATGCGGTGCGCGATGCGCAAGGCATTCGCGAGACGCTGATCGAGAAATTCGCCTTCGCGCCCGAGCGCGTCGTGACCCTGAAAAATGGCGAAGCGACGCGCAACAATATCCTGGCTGCCTTCCACGACAAGCTGGCGCATGGCGGCGTGCAAAAGAATGACCGCATCTTCGTCTTCTTCGCGGGCCACGGCGCCACGCGCAAGCTCAGTTCCGGACGCGACCTCGGCTACATCGTGCCCGTCGATTCCGATCCGGCGCAGTTCGCCACGGATGCGATTCCGATGACGGAAATCCAGAATATCGCGGAATCGCTGACGGCCAAGCACGCGTTCTTCGTCATGGATGCCTGCTACAGCGGCCTGGGCCTGACGCGCGGCGCCGGTTCCAGTTCCTTCCTGCGCGACAACGCCAAGCGCATCGGGCGGCAAATGCTGACGGCGGGCGGCGGCGACCAGCTGGTGGCCGATGGCGGACCGAACGGCCACTCCGTGTTCACGTGGACCTTGCTGCAAGGCTTGGCGGGCAAGGGCGACTTGAACGGCGACGGCCTCATCACGGCCACGGAACTGGCCGCCTATGTGGCGCCGGCCGTGTCCAGCGTGTCGAACCAGACGCCCGCGTTTGGCAGCCTGCCCGGCTCGGAAGGGGGCGATTTCGTCTTTGAATTGCCGGGCGAAACGGAATTCCTCAGTCCGAACACGACGCAGCTGTCGACGGAAGCCATCGCCCTGAACAGCAAGCTGGACGCCAAACCGGCAGCGGCCAGCGTGACGGTGAAGGATTTGCAGGGCGGCGAACAGAAGATCGTCACGCCGGGCGCCGTGCCGTCGTCCACGCGCCAGCTGGCGCAGCGGGCCAACGACCGGGGCTTGCAGCTGTACAAGGAGAAACAGTATGCGGCGGCGGAAGCGCAATTTACGGAAGCGCTGAAATTGCGTCCCGACTTTGCGCTGGCGGCCAACAACCTGGGCTTTGTCTTCTACAAGCAGGAAAAATACCGCGAAGCGGCCCGCTGGTTTGAAAACACGGTCAAGATGGACCCGTCGCGCGCCATTGCCTACCTGAACCTGGGCGACGCGTATGCCAAGGCCGGCGATGCCGCCAAGGCGAAAGCGGCCTATAAAACCTATCTGGAACTGGCGCCGACGGCTTCGACAGCGCCGGCCGTGCGGCAAAAGATGGAAAAGCTGTAAGCGTGTCCGACAGCGTGCCCATCGTCCACGTATTTGCCTGCAATGGGCGCTTTCCCAGCTGGGAAGCGCTGCAGGCTTATCTGTCGCCCACGTACACGGAAGACGGCGATGCCGTGCCGTCGCCATTCTTCCTGGAAACGGGCCTCACGTCCTATGAGCCGGCCTGTTTCGAGAGCGCCATGCTGGCGTCGGCCGCACCGCTGGCGCAGCTGCTCGATGGCGCGTCGTATGGCGACAGCTGGCTGGCGCAGGCATGCGCGGATGCGCAGGCGCAGGGCGTGCTGGCCGATGCCAGCGTGTGCGTGTTTGCGCCGAATCAGCTGGCGCACCCTCAGCGCAGCTCGCTGCATTACGTGGGCAGTTACCGTTACTGCGTGGAAGACTGAGCGCCATCCCCCCGTTCCTCATGCAATAGCTTGTTGACGCTGGCCAGCAGGCTGGTGCCCGAGGTGGTGATGAAGCGGGCGCCGGCCGCCTCCGCTTCCGTGCCGTAGCTGGCAATCGTATCTTTGCTGCAATACACGATGATGGGCAGTCCGGGCTGGGCTTGCTGCACTTCGCGCACCGTGCGTATGCCCGCATCCTTGATACGCCGGCGGTTTTCCACCCGCGCCATGTCCGTGATGAGCAGCGCATAGGGTTTCTGTTGCAGCATGGTCAGCGCCTGCCGCGTCGAAACCGCCTGGTCCACCTTGATGTTTTCCCGTTCCAGCTGTTCCACCAGCAAGGTATTGTTGCGCGGATGGTCGTCCAGCCACAGCACCAGGCTGGCGGGTTTTTTCTCCGCCGGCATGCCGGCCAGGGCCGTGACGGCCGCACCCTCGCACGGCGGATGGGCCAGTAACAGCTGCGTCACGGCTTCCTGCATGTCCTCCAGCGATTTTTGCTGCAAACGGCTCAGTTCCGCCACTTCGATTTCCTTACCGCTTTGCAGGCGCACGGATTCGTTCTTGACCATGCTGTCGGCGCGCTTGATCATGATGGACAGGTAAATACGCGTGAGCAGGTAGCCGATCAGAAAACCATGCACGGAAAAGAACAGCATGATGCCGCCCACGACGGCCATGGCTGTGGGCGTGTCCGTGTCCAGGCTCGGTGCGATGAAGGCGGCCATGTTGCGCGCGCTGCCGGGCAGGCTTTTGAGCTCGATCAAGCCCACGCCGACGATGATTTTCGTCAGCCAGTCCGACACTTCCACCAGATTCGAATTGATTTCCATGGGCGTGGGCGTGCCCAGGAACAGGGTATTGCTGGCATTGCCCGTCGCCGCATCGGCCCCGGCGGCCGGCGGCTCGTCCGTGGCGCGGTCCTTGCCATTGCTGCGCTCGTCGTGCGGCGCCATGTTGATGGTGCCCGAGGGCAGGGTGCGCGGTATGCCGAACAGGAATCCCAGCAGCATGCCGCTGACGCAAAAGCCCAGGCTCCACAGCAGGGCAGGCACGGCATGATAGTAGGGCGGCAACAGGGCGCCCGCCAGCACGGCCAGCAGCCCCGCCAGCAGGATGAACAGCAGGATATACGGCAGCACGTCGCGCTTGCGCACGTCGGAAGGGGGACTGCTTGCCTTGCCGGTGCTGTCGTTCAGGTTCACGCTCGCTCCTTGAAAAGGCTGAATCCAGGCGCCCATCCGCCGCGTATATAGCCAGCAGGAGCCCGTACTGACATCATAAAAAGGGGAGACGCGATGCTATTGAGAAAACGCAAACTGGTGGCAGCTTGTGCACTGGCATTGTTGGGCATGGGGCGCCAAGTGGCGGCGCAAAGTCCGGCCGACGTGGCCACAGGGGCCGAAGCGTCGCGCACCGTGCGCGTGACGGGCCACTATGACAACGCCGTCGGCACGTCGGATGCGGCCAGCCAGGGCGTCATCACCAATGAACTGATCGTCAACCGTCCCGCCTTGCGCACGGGCGAGTTGCTGGAATTCGTGCCGGGACTGATCGTCACCCAGCACAGCGGCGACGGCAAGGCCAACCAGTATTTTTTGCGCGGCTTTAACCTCGACCATGGCACGGATTTTGCCACCTACGTCGACGGCATGCCTGTCAACATGCGCACGCATGCGCATGGGCAAGGCTATTCCGACCTCAATTTCCTCATTCCCGAACTGGTGCAGCGCATCGATTACAAGAAGGGGCCGTATTTCGCCGGCGAAGGCGATTTTTCCTCGGCAGGCAGCGCCCGTATCCGCCTGGCCGACAAATTGCCGCAAGGCCAGGCCAGCGTATCCGTCGGCCAGCACGGCTATGTGCGCGGCGTCGTCGCCGATTCGGCCGCTGCCGGGCCTGGCACCTTGCTGTACGGCCTCGAAGTGAACCGCAACAACGGTCCCTGGGACGTGCCGGAAAACGTGCGCAAATACAGCGGCGTGCTGCGCTACAGCCAGGGCACGCCAGATGACGGCTACAGCGTGACGGGCATGGCGTATCAAAACAGCTGGAACGCCACGGACCAGGTGCCGCTGCGCGCCGTGGCATCGGGCCAGATCGGCCGTTTCGGCTCGCTGGCGCCCAGCGACGGCGGCGACACGTCGCGCTACAGCCTGTCGTACGCCATGCGCAAGCGCACGGAGAAGCGGTTGTTCGAACTGGATGCCTACCTGATCCGCTCGCAACTGGAATTGAACAGCGATTTCACCTATTTCCTTGCCAATCCGGTCGCCGGCGACCAGTTCCAGCAAAGCGAGCGGCGCACGGTGGCGGGCGTGAACGCGGCCGAAAGCTGGAGCACGGAGTTGGCGGGACTGCCCATGCGCAACAAGGTCGGCGTGCAGGCCCGCTACGACCGCTTGTCGCCCGTGGGCCTGTACAACACGGTGGAACGAGTACGGCAGAGTACGGTGCGCGAAGACAGCGTGCGCGAGGCCAGCATCGGCCTGTACGGCGAAAACACGGTGCAATGGCTGCCGTGGCTGCGTTCGGTGGCGGGCTTGCGCTACGACGCCTACCGTTTCAAAGTCGATAGTAGTATCGACGGCAACAGCGGCACGGCGAACGACCACGTGGTGTCGCCCAAGCTGTCCCTGATTCTTGGTCCGTGGAGCAAGACGGAATTCTTCGTGAACTACGGAAAAGGTTTTCATAGCAACGATGCGCGGGGCACGACGCAGACGCGCCTGCCTGACGGCCAAGCTGCCACGCCCGTGACGCCCCTGGTGCCGACGAAAGGCGTGGAACTGGGTGCGCGCACGGAATGGCTGCCGGGCCTGCAAAGTTCGCTGGCCCTGTGGCGCCTCGATATCGCGTCGGAACTGCTGTTCGTCGGCGACGCGGGCGAGACGGAAGCGAGCCGCGCCAGCCGCCGCCACGGCATCGAGTGGAACAACCATTACATCGCCGCGCCGTGGCTGCTGTTCGACCTGGACCTGGCCGCCTCGCGCTCGCGCTATACGCAAAACGATCCGGCGGGCAACCATATCCCCGGCGCCATCGACAAGGTGGCTTCGTTCGGCGTGACGGTGACGGACCAGGGCCCATGGTCGGGCGCTTTTCAATTGCGCTATTTCGGCCCCCGTCCCTTGATCGAGGACAATAGCGTGCGCTCCGCGTCGACTACACTGGCATATGCGCGCCTGGCGTATCAGCTCAACCGCAAGACGCGGTTGTCGCTCGACGTGTTCAACCTGTTTGACAAGCGCGCCAGCGATATCGATTATTACTATGCGTCGCGCCTGCCTGGCGAGGCGGCGGACGGGGTGAACGACCGGCATTTCCATCCGGTCGAACCCCGTTCCGTACGCCTGACCTTGTCATATGCGTTCTGATAACGGTAGACTGGGGCATGACAGATCATTTAGTAAATACCAGTAAATTTCTTTCCCTCATATTGCGCCACGCCCCAGAAAAAATCGGCCTCGCGCTCGATAGCAACGGCTGGGCCGACATCGGCCAACTGCTGGCGCAATCGGCCCGGCATGGCCGCCGCCTTTCCCGTGAACAGTTGGATGACGTGGTGGCGCGCGACAGCAAGACGCGCTACGCCATCAGCGCCGACGGCTTGCGCATCCGCGCCAACCAGGGCCATTCCCTGGCTGCCGTCGATATCGCTCTGCCGCCCGCCACGCCGCCTGCCATGCTGTACCACGGCACGGCCAGCCGCTTTGTCGAGGCGATTCGTGCCGGCGGTTTGCTGCCGGGATCGCGCAACCACGTGCACCTGTCGTCCAGCCGCGAAACGGCCGTGGCCGTGGGCGCGCGCCACGGCAAGCCCGTCGTGCTGACGGTGGACGCAGCCGCCATGCAGGCGCAGGGACACGTGTTTTATGTGTCGGCCAATGGCGTGTGGCTGGCGGACGCCGTGCCGCAAGCCTTCATCGGTTTTCCCTGACGAGGGAGCGGACTGTCCCCCCCCCCCGGGGAATCAGATAGCGAGCTTGCGTGCCGCCATCCACTGGACGATGGCCGGGTCGCGGTGCGAAAAGAAGCTGCTGCTGCTGCCCGTTTCCAGGGTGGCGATGGCGGCCATGTCCGTTTCGTCCAGGTCGAAATCGTCAATTTCCAGGTTTTCCGCCATGCGCTCGCGGCGCACGGTCTTGGCCAGCACGGCGATGCCGCGGTGCGTCAGCCAGCGCAGGACGACCTGGCCGACGGACTTGCCGTGCTTGCCAGCGATGCCCAGCAGCAATTCATTCTGGAACAGGTTGTTGCGGCCTTCGGCGAACGGCGCCCACGCTTGCGGCTGCACGCCGTGCTCGAGCATGAAGGCCACGCTGTCCGCCTGCTGGTGGAAGGGGTTGATCTCGATCTGGTTGACGGCGGGCGCGATATCGTTGAAGGCGATGAGGTCCATCAAGCGGTCCGCATGAAAATTGCTCACGCCGATGGCGCGCAGCTTGCCGCTGCGATACGCATCCTGCATGGCGCGCCAGGAACCGTGCACGTCGCCGAACGGCTGGTGGATCAGGAACAAGTCCAGGTAATCGAGCCGCAAACGCTGCAGCGACTGCTCGATGGCTAGTGCCGTGCGCTCGTAGCCCGTGTCCTGCACCCACAGCTTGCTGGTGACGAACAGCACTTCGCGCGCGACGCCGCTGCGGGCGATGCCCTGGCCGACGGCCGCTTCGTTCAGGTAGGAAGCGGCCGTGTCGATCAGGCGGTAGCCGGCGGCGATGGCGTCGATGACGCTGCGCTCGCATTCGGCGGGGTCGGGAATCTGGAAGACGCCGTAGCCGGCGACGGGCATGGCGATGCCGTTATTCAGGGTGACGCGGTTCATCGCAAGCTCCTTCAGTCATTAACAGGAGCTACTGTACGGCGTCTGCCACCTATTGATAAGCCGTTGGAATCGGCATGCTCTTATTAGCTGCGCTAATGAATGAGGGCTTTGGCTTTGGCTTGCCCCTGGCGCTTGCGGCGCCAGATCAGCACGCCCGATACGCTCAAGCCTGCCACCAGCACGCCCATGGCGCAGATGAACATCTTAAAGGGCCAGCCCCACATCGAGGCCATGTGCAGGGCGCTGATCCAGCTGCGGATGGTGTCGCCGCTGGCCGCGCCCGTGGGCAGCCACGCGGCCAGTTGCCGGCCGCTGGCCGCGTCGAAGAAGACGGTGGTGAGGCCCTTGTGGGCGCGCACGTCGCGGCTGCTGCGCACGTTGTAGCTGTACACGCCCAGCGCGCGTTCGTAGGACAGCGCGTTTTCCTCGACGATGGCGAACGCGTGCCGCTGTGCCAGCGCGTGCATCAACAGGCGCCCCTGCGCGCGCGCAGCGGGCCAGTCCAGCTGCGGGCCCGGCGACGGCGTGTGCCGCGCCACCGCTTCCTCGGCCACCTGGTGCGGGAACAGCGGCTGCATCACGGCCGCATACACGCCGTACAGATTGAAGGCGACGCCGCTCCAGGCAAACACCAGCAGCATGGCCCACAGCCACAGGCCGCCCGCGCGGTGCAGGTCGAACACCAGTTTATAGCTGCCGCCATGGCGGCGCAGCAGCCAGGACGGGCGCCAGCGCCGCAGCCACGGTTTACTGCCCGGCGAGCGTTTTTTCAGGCGCGCGGGGAAGGTCAGGGCGGCGCCGATGAAGCAATCGACCGTCCACACGATGGCGACCAGGCCGAAGATGAACAAGCCCGTGTCGCCCAGCGCCAGCGCGTAATGCAGGCGCTCGATGAAGGGCAGCAGGTTGATGGCGCCCTGGCTTATCTCGCCCCAGCGACGCTGGCCCAGCACGGCGCCCGTATAAGGATCGACAAACACTTCGTCGCTGGCCAGCGGCGCGTCGCCGGGCGGGCGCAGGTAAAACACCATGCTGCGGCCGGGCGGCGCGGACAGGGGCGCGTACATGACGCTCGCCTGGGGAAAGCGCGCGGCGATGGACTCGCGCAGCAGCAGGGCGTCGAGCGGCGCCGCGCCCGGCGTTGGCGGCGCTGCGCGGAAGACGGCGGGCAGCATGGCCGCTTCCAGCTCATCCTTCCATGCGAGCGCGCTGCCCGTGACGCCGGCCACGATGAGGAAGCCGGCCATCAGCAGGCCCGCGTAGCGGTGCAGCGCCGCCAGTGCGGGGCGCATGTGCAGCGATGGCATCAGAACCTGTACATCGCGCTGACGTTGGCCGTGCGTTCGGCATTGCGGTAGCACAGGCCCGGCAGGTAGCCGCAGTCATACAGGGTCTGCTTGTCGAGCACATTGTTGACGTTGAGGGAAAACTGCCACGGCCCGCGCGACACGCCCAGCGCCGCATCCCACTGCGTCAGGCCGCCATTGCGGATGTTCAGGTTGTCGCCGTCGGAGTTCGAGCGCATGGCGCCGAGAAAGCGCATGCCCAGCGCCGCATACGCGGGCAAGGCCGTGCCCAGGTCGAACGCCTGACGCGCCCAGGCCGAGGCGCTGTGGCGCGGCGCGCCCGACTGCTGCAAGCCCAGGTCGCCGTTATTGCTCTTCCTGACCTCCGTATCGAGGTAGGTGTATTGCGCGATCAGGCTCAGACGGCTGGCGAACTCCGTGCGCGCTTCCAGTTCCAGGCCGCGCGAGCCCACTTGCCCCGTCTGCAGCAGGCTGCCCGGGTTGCCGATGTCGGAGGTGGTGACGTTGTCGCGCACCAGGTCGAAGACGGCGGCCGTGTAGCTGGCGCGCTGGCCCACGGGTTCATAGCGCACGCCAGCCTCGAATTGCTTGCCGCGCGACGGCTTCAGGGCGTCGCCGTTGGCCGTGACGCCCAGTTCGGGCGAGAACGAGGTGGCGTAGCTGACATACGGCGCCCAGCCGCCATCGAACAGGTAGACGGCGCCCACGCGGCCCGTGGTGGCCGACGGCGACTGATGGTAGTCCGCTTTCACGCTGCCGGCATGGAGGTCGGTGACGTCGCGCGATTGCGTCGCCTTGTCGCGGCGCAGGCCCGCCGTCACGACCCAGCGGTCCCATTTGATTTGATCCTGCGCATACAGGCCCAGCTGGCGCGACGGGGCGTCTGCGCGGGTCGGCGACTTGGCCGGGACCAGGGGCTGCTTGCCATACACGGGCTGGTACAGGTCGATCGGCTCGATAAAGCCCTGCTGGTGGCGGTATTCGTCCGTGTTGCGGATGTTCGCGTAATCGACGCCCAGCAGCACCTGGTGCGCCAGGCTGCCCGTGGCGAAGTGCGCCTGCAGCTGGGTATCGGCGAACAGGCTTTTCGACGCCGTATCGACGGGCATGAAATAGCGCTTCACCGTGCCATCGTCATTCAAGCCCAGCGGGAACATGTCCGTGCGGTCGTTCTTCAGGTGCGTGTAGCGCAGGTTCTGGCGCAGCGACCACGTATCGTTGAACGCATGCTCGAACTCGTAGCCCAGCATGGTGTTGCGGCGCTTGAAGCGGTTGTCGTCGCCCATCAGGTTGACACCGGGGTCCACCTGGCCGCGCGGGCCCGGTACCAGCAGCTGGTTGGGAAACGCGTATTGCTGGTTGTCCTGCTCGTAGCGGGCCAGCAGGGTCAAACGCGTGGCCGGTCCTGCCTGCCAAGTGAGGGACGGCGCGAAGTACAGGCGGTTGTCGCGGTCGCGATCCAGCCGCGTGTCCGCTTCGCGGCCCAGCATGACGACCCGCCAAGTCCAGGCGCCCGGCGCGTCGAGCGTGCCGCCCACGTCCGCTTTCAGCTGGCGGCGCTGGTAGCTGCCGTACTCGATGCCCACTTCGCGCACGGCGTCCGCGCTGGGACGCTTGCTGACGGCGTTGACCATGCCGCCCGGTGGAATCTGCCCGTACAGCACGGAGGCGGGGCCGCGCAGCACTTCCAGGCGTTCCAGGCCATACGGCTCGATGGAGGCGCCAAACGTGCGGCCCGAATTGCGCAAGCCATCTTGCAGGATGCCGTTCGTTTCGATGGTGAAGCCGCGCAGCAGCGAGGAATCGTCGCTGCCCAGCGGGCGCTGGTTTGGCGTCACGCCCGCCGTGTAGCGCAGGGTCTCGTCGAGCGATTCGGCGTTGCGGTCGCTGATTTCATCGGCCGTGACGACGGACACGGATTGCGGGTTTTCATTCAAGGCCGTATCCGTCTTGGTGGCCGAGGCGGCGCGCCGCGCCACGTAGCCGCGCACGGAGCCCGTCGCCGTTTCGCGTTCGGCCGTGGCATTGATGGTGATGGCGGGCAGGGTGGCGCTGGCCTGCGCCGCCTGTGCGCTTGCCGGCGCCGGCAATGGCGTTGCGGAGGCGTCCGCCCGCAGCGCATAGGCGCCGTTGGCGCCCGCCACGACGCGCACGCCCTGGCCGCGCAGCAGTTCGTCGAAGCCCTGGCGCACGGTATAACTGCCCGCCAGGCCGCCGCTGCGCTTGCCCTGCAAGAGGGCCGCGTCGGCCGACAGTTCCACGCCGGCCGCGCTGGCAAACGCGGTCAAGGCCCGCTCCAGCGGTCCGGCGGGGATCGCGTAGGGGCGCTTGGCTTGCGCATTCTCAAGCGTTTGCGCGTGGGCGGCAGGGGCAGTGACGGCCAGGGCGCCCATGGCGGCGCCAGCCAGGAACAGGGCCTGGATGGCGACGGCGAGGGGAAATGGACGCAGCTTGGGTGCGGTCGGGCGAGGGGGCATGGTGCAGATCCTTGGAAAGTGGAAGGAAAAAATCGGTTCTTCCCGTATTCCGAACGAAAAGCCCAAACCCTCAACTTCTTTTCATTTATTTTACCTATATTTTTCAGGACGCCTGGCGCGGCCCTACGCTGACCCAGTAGCGCGTGCGGTAGCGCAGCTGCACGGGCAGGCTCAGGGCCAGGTTGGCCAGCGAGCGGTCCGTGTCGCGCAGCGAATACACGCCCGTCACGCGCAGGCCGGCGATGGAGGCGTCGCAGCGCAGCACGCCGTGACGGTAGCGTCCCAGCTCGGCCAGCAGTTCGCCCAGCGGCATGCGTTCGGCCACCAGGCGGCCGTCGGCCCAGGCGGCGGCGCTGTCTTCCACCTTGCCGATGTCTTGCACTGCGCGGCGCGTATAGCCGGCCTGCTGGCCCGCCTGCAGGTGCACCGGCGCGGCGCCGTCCTGCCGTGGCTGCAGGGCGACGGCGCCCTGGAACACGGCCACCTTGCTGGCGTCGGCATCGAGGCGCACGCCAAAGCGCGTGCCCAGCGCCGTGGCCGTGCCTTGCGGCGTCGCCACCAGCAGCGGACGGTAGACAGGCGCCGTTTCGTGCGCGCTGGTGACGAGGATGGCCCCCGCGCGCAGCACGATGCGCCGTTCGCCGGCGCTGTATGCCACATCGATGGCGCTGGCCGTGTCCAGCACCACTTGCGTGCCGTCGGCCAGCACGATGGCGCGCGTCTCGCCGACAGCCGTGCGGTAATCGCTGGCGGCGCGCTGCCACAGGCCCGATTCGTGCGCCAGCAGGGCCGTGCCGCCGCCCGCCGCGATCAATCCCAGCAGCTGCAAGGCGCGCCGGCGGCCGGCGGCATGGCGCTGGGCCGGCGCCAGCGCGCCGCGCACCACTTCGCGGGGCAGGGCCTCGAATTGCCGGGCGAAGCGCTGCAGCCGGGCCCAGGCCCGTTCGTGCTCCGGGTGGGCGGCGCGCCAGGCGGCGCAGGCGTCGGCATCCGCCGCGCTGGCGTCTTCCGCCCACAGCCGCGCCATCCACTCGGCGGCGCGCTGCAGCACTGCGGGGGCGATGGGAGCGCCATCAGGCGGCGAGTGCATGCCGTTCATGCGCATTGCGCCATGCAGCAGGCCAGCAGCGCGCGGGCGATGTATTTTTCCACGGAGGAGACGGACACGTCGAGGCGCGCGGCGATGTCGGCGTAGGCCATGCCTTCGAGCTTGCACAGCAAAAAGGCGTCGCGCACCTTGTTCGGCAGGCTGGCCAGGATGGCGTCGATTTCCATCAGCGCTTCGACGATCAGCGCGCGCATTTCCGGCGTCGGCACGAGCGCTTCCGGCTGCGCGGCGATGGCGTCCGCGTAGGCTGACTCGATATGCCGGCGGCGGAACAGGTCGACCACCAGGCCGTTGGCGATCTGCGCCAGGTGCTGGCGCGATTCCACGGGAGCGGGCGCGCGGCCGCGCGCGAGGATGCGCAGATACGTGTCGTGCGCCAGGTCGGCCGCGTCGAAGGCGTTGCCCAGCTTGCGGCGCAGCCAGCCCTGTAGCCAGCCATGGTGGTCGCTGTAGAGGACTTCGATTTGCCGATGCAGTTCCAGTTCGGGGCGTAGCATGCAACCTTTCCATGCCACGGTCCACAGGACAGACAGGCCTTGATGCGATTGAGAATTGTTCGTATTGTAGCCCGAATGCCGGGACTTGTGGCCCGGCAGTGGCTGTCCAGCAACGCTATCGGGCGGCCATCACGTTGAAATCAGCTTGATATCGGCCACCCGCTCCACCAGCCACACGCAAGCGACCAGGGCGATGGCCAGCGAGCCGACGGTCAGCACTTGCCGGTACAGCCACGTCTTGCGCAGCAGCCAGGCGAGCGGCAGGAAGGCGGCGACGATGGCCAGCTGGCCGATTTCCACGCCCACGTTGAAGCCGAACAGGCTGGCCAGCAGGGAGCCTTGCGGCAAGCCCAGGTCGCGCAGCACGCTGGCGAAGCCGAAACCGTGGATCAGCCCGAATATGAAGGCGGCCACGGGGCGCTTGCCGCGGAACAGGGGCAGCAGGTTGTTCAGCGCAGCCAGGATCACGGAAGCGGCAATTGCCGATTCCACCCAGCGCGACGGCAGCGACACGAGCGACAGGCTGGCCAGGGTCAATGTGATGGAATGGGCCAGCGTGAACGCCGTGACGACTTTCAGCACGTCATAAAAAGCCGTTTTCAAGCCTTGCCGCTGTTCGCGCAAGCCCGGCAGCAGCACGGCCGGCAGCAGCAGGGACAGCAGGAACAGGATATGGTCGTAGCCGATCCAGATATGCCAGATGCCGTGTTTGACATACGCGCCGAACTGCGCCAGGCGGTCGGGGGCGGCCAGGGACAGCGTCTGGCGCGGGCTGTCCGGGTCGAAGATGGCCGTTTGCGTGGCGCCGCCGCTGTCGATCTTGAGCAAGCCCTTGTGCTGCGGGTCGAGGTCGGCGAACAGGGTGTAGCCGATGCTCAAGGTGGCTGGCGCGGCGTTGCCGGGGCAGGTGGCCGCAAAGCGCAGCACGCTGTAGGCGCCGTCCGTATGCTGGTCGATCAGCTGCTCGACGGCCTTCAAGGGGCAGGCGCCCCGGTCGCTGGCCAGCTGCAGGCGCTGCAGCGCGTAGGCGGCAATGGCCGCGTGGCGCGCGCGGATTTCATCCCAGGTCAGCGCGCCGTCGCCATTGCCATCGAGGCCGATGGCGAAATCGAGGTCGCGCAGGGCGATATCCCATTGCCCGTCGATCTGCTGGCCGTGCACGGCCAGGCTCAGGTAGCTGTCGCTGGGCTTGTGCGCCTGCGCGGGGGCCAGCCAGGCGCACAGGGTGAGCAGCAACGCGAGCATGCGGGCGTTCACAGCGCACCTGCTTTCTTTGCGGCACTAAGTTTTTGCCCATCCTGCGGTCCCAGCTGCCTGACGAGGCGCTGCAGGGCCACGTCTTCCACGCCATGCGCCGTGATCCAGGCCAGCACCGGTTGCGCCGCCGCGTAGTTGCGCGCGGCCACGGATGCTTCCAGCAAGATGCGCATGTCGGGCACTTCCTTCTGGATGGCCCAGTTTTTCTGCGCCAGTTGCAGGGCGGCCGGCACATCCTGTTGCAAAAACAGGGCGAAACGGGCCTGTTCCCGCTGGTGCACGGTGTCGCCGCGTTGCATGGCGGCATTGAAACGGGCCGCCAGTTCCGCTTTCGCCGCCTGGAAGGCCGTCTGCTGGCCGGGCAGCGCCTGCAGCGCCAGCGCGTAGCGCAGCAGCAGGGCGTCGATGCGCTGCTGCTCTTTCAGCAATTTGACGACTTCCTGCGGGCGTTGCCGGTCGAGCAGGAAATCCGCGTAGGCGCCCAGCAGATAGCTGTCGCGCGGCTGCCGCGCCAGCGCCGCCGTGTAGCGCGCCTCGGCCAGCGCTGCCTCTCCGCGCCGCGTGGCCATTTCCGCCAGCAGGGTTGCGGCCCAGCTGTCGAGCTCCGGCGCCGCGCCGGCGCTGCGTTGCAGGGTCAGGTCCAGCAAGCGCTCGCTGCTGGCGGCCCGGCCCGTGACGCTGGCGATACTGGCAAGGCAGGTGACGGTGACGAGCTGCGTCGTCAGGGCGGACAGCCGGGCGCAGCTGGCTGTCGCCTGGGCGTAGTCGCCCTGCACGGTGAGGACGGTGGCGCGCGTCAGCCAGGCCTGGCCGTTTTGCGGCTGCTGGGCGATGACGGCGTCGAGGTCTTGCAGGGCCGGGCCGAAATGGTGGGTGCTTTGCAGGATGGTGGCGCGCAGCAGGCGCACGGGGACGGGCGGCGCCGCTTGCCGCCACCAGGGCGCCAGCGCCGCTTGCGCGTAGCCCAGGTAGCGCGGGTCCGTTTCGCTGCGCGCCAGGGCAATGTAGCGCTGGGCCAGGCTGGTGGCCAGGGCAAGGTCTTGCGGCGTGTCATTCAGTTGCTGGCGCAGGCCGCGCAAGGCGAGCTGCGTGGCGTCGGCGCGGCGCGGCAATTGCTCGATGACGGCGCTGCCGTCTTTCGGCGTGTAGGGCGCGGCCAGCGCCAGTGCGGGCAGGCAGGCGCACAGCAGGGAAATCGGTGTTTTCATCGTGGACGCCATCGACGGTGGAGTAGGGCGGCAAGGGCGGGCGCCGGAGAACGCTGTCTCCGGCGCCCGCACTCGGTTACTGCGCGTTACAACGGTACCGGCTCCGTATTTTCCGGAGAGGTCGCCATGATGGCGTCGATGGCGACGCCGTCCTTGTCATCGCTGGTGGTCAGGATGACGTTGCTGACGGCCACATAGAAGGCGTCGAGCAAGACCACGGGCGGAGGGGTGACGCCGCCGTCGCCGTTATCGCCGCCGTGGCTGCTGCCGCCGCCACCGCAGCCGGCCAGCAGGGTGGTGAGCGCCAGGGCGCCGCATGCATGGAGCTTTTTCATCGTATTCTCCTCGTAGGCTTACAGTTGCGGCGAACCGGCGATGGGGTTTTTCAGGTAGGGAAAACCTGCCGTGAAGTAGGTTTCATCGAGGAAGGCGCCATCCGTGAAGTGCAGGGCGCCGGCCGGGGCATCGGCCGGGGCGCAGCCGATGTTCAGGGTGCACAGCTTGCCCATGGCCACGCGCAGCACCACGTCGACCACGTCGTCGCCGGGGCGGCGGCCGTTCGGGAAGCCCGCGTTATCGCCATCGATCACGCCCAGGCGCTTTTGCGCGCCGACGGCGGTGGGGGCGATCGAGGTGTTCAGGCGCAGCATTTCGGACGCCGTCACGGTGACGGGCTGGTTGACGCCCTTGATGCCCGTCAGGAAAGTGGCCACCAGGTCGTTGCGGGGGAAGTTGGTGGGCGCCTTGGCGCCTGCCGAGCCGAACAGCACTTCCACCAGGGCCGGCGCCGTGGGGTTGGTGACGTAGTCGGCAAATTGCGCATCGCCCGACGGTTTGCTGGCGTTGAAGCGGTCCTTGTCCTTCAGGCCGATGACCAGTTCATTCACCAGCGGCATGCCCAGGCGCGACACTTGCACCCACGCGCCGCCTTCCTTCGAGGCCGTGGTGGCCGTGCCCGGCGCCGGGTTCAGCAAGCGGCCCTGGCGCAGGCTGGCCGTGGTCCAGCCGCCGATGACGGGGTCGCTGCCAGCCGTCAGGCAGGCGGTCGGCACTTCCATCTCGATGGCCGTGACGTTTTTCCGCGCCAGGTCGTCCTTGGCGGCCGACTCCGCATTCGCGGCGAATTCCGTGGCGGGCGCCTTGATATTGATCAAGTCGAACGTTTCGCCCAGGTTCACGACGAACGGGTCCTTGCGCTGGCCGACGAACATGCGCGCCGGCGTGGCGCAGCCGGGAATATTGACGGCGTACACATGTTGCGCAGCATACGCGGCATAGTTGGGGATGGCCTTGTTGCCGATGTTGTCGACGGGCTTGTCGAAGGTCGTGCCGCCGCCGCTGGCGTTGGTGACGGCGCTCCTGGTGCCCGTGCGGCGGTCGCCCCGCACTACGGTGACGCTGTACGTTTCGCGCACGTTCAGGCCGGCCGGATTGACGCTGTCGATGGCGCCGCCGTTGATGACGAGCGGAATCGAGACTTTCTTGCCGCCCACGGTGAACTGGCCATCCTTGATGGTGTTGGTGAAGCGGAACTGGAAGGTGAGGTCTTCCTTGCCGTCGCCATTGTTGTCGATATGGATTTCGTACAGGGCGTTGGGGTCCATGGCGAAGTAATTCGGGCCGCCGTAGGCGTCCTGCAGGGGAATGTAGTCGGCCACCAGGGTGGTGTAGGCGCCGCGGCCCGCCTCATAGCTGCGGAACATATAGAAGTCGGTGGCGTCGACTTTGGGGTTTTGCGTGATGAATGGCGCTTCGCGGTGGCTGGAAGCGTGGGCCGCTGGCGCGATGGCCAACGTGAAGGATACGGCGAGCAGGTTGCCCATGAGGGCGGCGCCCAGCGCGGTTTTCGAGTGGTGCAAAGACATGTCGATTCTCCCTGAATTGTTATACGCAGTGGCAGGATTTGCGGAAATTACGGAGCTGCATCACTTGTACGGAGCGCCAGCACGATCAGATTCAATTCCCCACAACTTATTTTTTGGTAGCGGAATGAACGGCCGTCGATCGTCAGGGGCTGGCGCACGCAGTCGAATCTACGCGCGTATTGCATGTCGGTAAGAATAAATATTTTGTGGACAAGAAAAGACAATCCGGCGGCTGGTGGCGATAGCCTGTTGCGCTATGTCAGCGCGTATGCAGGGGTAAAGGCCGCGCGTGGGAATGCGTGACTTTTGCGGATATGAAGTCGATAGGCGTGAAATGGCCGCTTGACGGGCGCCGCGCCTGCTGCGAGAGTAACTTACCAGGCCAGCGCTTTAGGGCCGATGGCGCCGCCGATGGCCGTGGGTATCAGCATGCCCAGCACATACCAGAAACCGACGAAGCTGGCGGCCAGTTCAGGGCAGTGCAGGCAATAGACGAGGGCCGCCATGGCGCCGGCGGCAAAACCGGCAGCCGCGCCGGCCAGGCGCAGGCGCGTGGGCGCCAGCTGGCGCATCAGGCGCAGCACGGCGGCCAGCAGGGGCAAGGAAAGGGTGGCGATCAGCAAAGGGCAGCTGCGCCAGGTGGCGCCCCAGAACAGTTCGGCGCGCTGCTCGGGCGGCGCTTCGTTCAGGATGAGGGCGCCAAGCGCCCACATCAGCAGCAGGGGCACGGCGAGCAGCAGGGGCAGGGCGCGCGTCGGCGCCCCGGGCACACACAGGCGGCGGGTGACTTGCCAGGCCGCCAGGGAGAGGCATATGACGAAACCGACCTTGATCCAGAAGTCCGGCAGCAGGGCCAGCTGTTCCAAGTTGGGCCGCACGCCCAGCAACAGGGTCATCAGCGTCACGCTGGCCAGCAGTCCTGCGCCCAGGGTGGTGGCGGCGCGCCGGCGGGCGCCCGGGGGCGGCGCGGCGGCCACGTCGGGGCCGCTGGCCAGCATGGCGATCAAGTCATCGGTTTTCATGGTGTCCTTATCCTCAAGTTGGCTGCCAGTGCCTTCAAGCCGCGATGCACGGCCACTTTGACGCTGGCTTCCGAAATCTGCATGGCCGCCGCCGTGTCGCGCACGGACCAGCCGTCGAGCTTGGTATGCACGATGGCGTCGCGCTGCTGCGCCGGCAAGCTGGCCAGCAATTTGCCCAGGTCGCGGCTGGCTTCGGCCGCCTCGGCATCGGCGCTGGAAAACAGTTCCTGCGCGCTATCTTCTTCGTCGTACGGCAAGTGCTGCGCTTCGCGCCGTCCATGCCGGCGCAGCCAGTCGATCAATTTATAGCGGGCGATCGCATGGATCCACGACGTCAGCGGCACGCCCGTGTCATACGTCAGTCGCTGGTTGTGGATGGCCAGCAGGCACTCCTGCACCAGGTCTTCCACCTCGTCCGGCCAGCGCTGCAGGCGGCGCCGCAGGAATGCGCGCAAATGGCTGCTGCTGGCCTGCAAGAAACTGCGATACGCCGCCGCATCGCCCTCGAGCCCGCGCAGCATCAAGCCATGCAGCCGCAATTCCGTTCCATGCAGGTGCTCGCTTACAGGTATTCGTTGCATGCAGGCCTTTGGTGACAGGCGTTGAAAAAAATAAATATCATTAATTTTGCCGGCGGCTGTAACCAATCCGGCCATTGCGGCGAATTGACAGGCAAGCACGCTTCTTCATTCACTATAACGGGTAGTCATCATGCATATCAAGCACCGCCTTGCCGCCAGCCTCGTTCCGCTCTGCCTGTGGGCCGCGACGGCACCCGTGTACGCGCAACTGGCGGCCGGCCAGCGCTGCGCCGTGCAAAGCGGGCCGCAGACGGCGGCGCTGGTGGAGCTGTACAGCAGCGAAGGCTGTTCCAGCTGCCCGCCCGCCGACCAGCGCCTGAACGCCTTGCGCAAGGAAGCGGGGGCAGCCAGCCTGGTCGTGCCGCTGGCCCTGCACGTCACGTACTGGGACCAGATCGGCTGGACGGACCCGCTGGCGCAGGCGCAATTCGATGCGCGCCAGGCCGAATTGCTGCGCCACCAGCCCCGTCATGTGGCCTACACGCCCCAATTCTTTGTGGGCGGCACGGAATTGCGCGGCTGGGATACGCAACTGCCGGCCGCCATCCGCCGCATCAACGCGACCGCCGCGCCCGTCAATATCAGCCTGTCCGCCACGCCTGGGGCGGGTGGACAATTATTGCTTGAAGCCAATGCCAGCGCGGCGGATGGGCAGGCGGGCGGCCAGCTGTACGTGGCCATCAGCGAAAGCGCCATCGTCTCGAAAGTGCTGCGCGGCGAAAACCGCGGCGCCACCCTGCATCACGATGCGGCCGTGCGCCTGTGGCTGGGACCCGTTGCGCTGGCGCAAGGCCACGCCCGGCTGCGCCGCGAAGTCAACCTGCCCGCCAGCTGGCGCCCGGAGCAGCTGCAAGTGGTCGCCTTCGTGCAGCGGGCCGACAGCAGCGCCATCCTGCAAGCCGTCAGCACGGCATCCTGTGCGAAGGGAGTGATGTGATGGACGGACAAGCGAACGTGATCCACCCCGCCTGGCTGCGCGTGACGCACTGGCTCAATGCCGTGGCCGTCGTGGTGCTGGCCACCAGCGGCTGGCGCATCTATAACGCGGCGCCATTTTTCCCTTTCGAGTTGCCGCGCGCGCTGACCCTGGGTGGCTGGCTGGGCGGCGCCCTGCAATGGCATTTTGCCGCCATGTGGCTGCTGGTGGCCAATGGCTTGCTGTATCTGATCATCAATATCGTCTCGGGACGGCTGCGGCGCCAGTTCTTTCCCCTGACGCCGCGCCTGTTGCTGGCCGATTTTGTTGCCGCGCTGAAAGGAAAGCTGGCCCACGCGGACCCGCGCCGCTACAACATGGTGCAGCGCGCCGCCTACCTGTTCGTCATGCTCGACTGCATCGTGCTGGTGCTGTCCGGCCTGGTGCTGTGGAAGTCCGTGCAATTCCCCCTGCTGCGCGAGCTGATCGGCGGCTACGAGAGCGCGCGCAGGGTCCACTTCATCGCCATGGCGTTGCTGACGGGCTTTGTCGGCGTGCACTTGCTGATGGTGGCGCTGGTGCCGCGCACACTGGTCGCCATGCTGCGTGGCCGCTGAAGGAGATGAGCATGAAAAAAACCATCATCGTGCAGGAGCAGGGCCAGGCCATGCTGGACGACGCCTTGCGCCAGATCAAGCAACCGTCGCGCCGTTTGTTCCTGCAGCGCAGCCTGACCCTGGGCGGCTTGTCCTTGTTGACTGGTTGCAACGTCAGCGACCCGTCCGGCATCGAGACGGCGCTGGCGGCCGTGTCGCGCTTCAACGACAGGGTACAGGGCTGGCTGTTCGACCCGAACAAACTGGCGCCGACCTACCCGGACTCCATGATCACGCGGCCGTTTCCCTTCAACGCGTATTACGGCGAAGACGAGGTGGAAGAAGTCGATGGCGACGCCTGGCGCCTGGAATTGAGCGGCTTGATCGCCGACAGGAAGCCGTGGACCCTGCCGCAACTGCGCGCCTTGCCGCAGGAAACCCAGATCACGCGCCACATCTGCGTGGAAGGCTGGAGCGCCATCGGCAAGTGGGGCGGCGTGCCGTTTGCCCACTTCCTGAAGCGGGTCGGCGCCGACACGACGGCAAAATACATCGGCTTCAAGTGCGCTGACGATTATTTCACCAGCATCGACATGGCCACGGCCCTGCATCCGCAAACCATCATGGCCCTGAGCTACGACGGCCAGGAATTGCCGCCCAAGTACGGCTACCCGATGAAATTGCGCATGCCGACCAAGCTGGGCTACAAGAATCCCAAGCACATCCAGGCCATTTTCGTGACGAACACCTACCCGGGAGGGTATTGGGAGAATCAGGGCTACAACTGGTTCGGCGGCTCTTGAACAATTTTGGCAGTACCCGTAGCACGGCAACAGCTTTACCACCGGGCAATCTCGCCCATATAACCCAGAGACAAGGACATATCATGAAAACCACCATCACCGCCCTGATCGCTTCCGCCATCCTCATGTCGGGCGCCGCGTTCGCCCAAGATGCCATGAAGAAAGACGCCATGGCCAAGGACGCCTCGGCCGATGCCATGCACAAGGATGCCATGGGCAAGGATGGCATGCACAAGCCGATGGCGAAGAAGCACATGAAGAAGGACCACATGGCCAAGGATGGCATGGCGAAAGATGCCATGGCAAAAGACGGCATGAAGAAGGATGAGATGAAAAAGGATGGCATGGCCAAGGATGCGATGGCCAAATAAGCGGGCAAGCAAGGTTTTGCATGGGCAGGTGCGCCATCCTCGCCGGGTGGCGCGCCTGCCGTCGTTTCGCCAGCGGCTTGCTGGTGTTCATGGCAATTTGCTAAAATTGAAAACTTATTTAATAGCAATTGCTGGAGTAACGATGCCGATGCATGAAGCAAGCTTCCCCTTACGCTGTGCGGCAGCGGTGCTGGCCATCCTGCCCGGGCTTGGCCAGGCGATGCCGGGCGCGACCTGTCCGCCCCAAGTGTATCCGCACGAGGCACGCCTGTATGAACTGGAAGGTAAAACGAGCGTGCGCTTTTCCGTAGAGCAGGATGGCAAGGTGGCAACGGCATCCGTGGCACGCAGTTCGGGGTGGAAAGTTTTGGACGATGCGGCGCTGAGCAATGTGCGGCAGTGCGTGTTCCCTGCTGATAGAGCGGCCAAGGAAAATTTTAGTGTTCAGTATGTATGGGATCTGGACGATACCGAGCTCTTGCGTCCCTTGCTGGTACCCGGCAGCTGCCAGCCTTCCCAGCGCGTCCAGGGCTATAACAACCTCGACAAATTGGCCAGCAATGACAGCGGCGTCGTGCTGCGCATGTTTATCGGCAGCGAAGGTGCCCCTGCACGCATCGTGGCCGAAGCGCCAGGCCTGCCAGCGGAACTGGTCGAGGCGGCGGTTACCTATGTGCAGGGTTGCCGTTTTGCCATCGATCCTGAAGTTGGCGGCACGCGTAGCTGGAGCACGTATGGCAAGGTGCTGCTGCGCCGCCAGCCCCTGTAGTAAGCTTGCACTGTCCACATCGTTTACCCGCCGAAGTCATGACTGAACCATCCGCCGCCGCTGTTGCCACTGTATCGTCCCCCTCCGACAAATCGATCCGCCGCCGCTCGCTGTTCGCCGCCTGCAGCGCGCATGCCGTGCATGACGGCTTGACGGACGTGATCTATGTGCTCCTGCCCATCTGGCAGGCGCAGTTTGCCATCAGTTACGCCATGGTGGGCCTGTTGCGCGGTTCCTACTCGGGCATGATGGCCGGCTTCCAGTTGCTGGCCAGCCGCATGGCGAAGCGCTGGGGCCGCGAGCGCATGCTCGTGGGCGGCACGGCGCTGGCCGGCGTCGCCTACCTGATCGCGGGGCAGGCGGGCGGCCTGGCCGTCTTGCTGATCGCCTTGCTGCTGGGCGGCCTGGGCGCCAGCACGCAGCATCCGCTGGCGTCTTCCATCGTCACCGACACGCACGAGGCGGGCGGCGGCGTGAAGGAAGCGCTGTCGCACTACAACTTTGCCGGCGATATCGGCAAGACCCTGATTCCCGCGCTGGTGGGCTTGCTGTTATTGGTGTGCAGCTGGCAAGCCAGCGTCTCCTTGCTGGGCTTGCTTGGCCTGGCGGCGGCCGGCTTGCTGTGGTGGCTGCTGCCGAAACCGGGCGAGCTGCAGGCGGGTGCGAAGAAGGCGGGCAAGACCATCGCCGGCAGCGGCTCGAAGGCGAGCTTTCGCGCCTTGCTGGCCACGGGCACCCTGGACAGCGCCGTGCGCATGGGTTTTCTCACCTTTTTGCCATTCTTGCTGAAAAGCAAGGGAGCGGGCACGGCCGGCATCGGCGTGGCCTTGTCCCTGCTGTTCGTGGGCGGCGCCTTCGGCAAGTTGCTGTGCGGCTACCTGGGCGCGGGCATCGGCATGATGAAGACCGTGTGGCTGACGGAATCGATGACCTCGCTGCTGATCGTGCTGGCCCTGTGGCTGCCGCTGGCCGGCGTCATGGCCATGCTGCCCTTGCTGGGGCTGGCGCTCAATGGCACTTCATCCGTGCTGTATGGCGTGGTGCCGGAATTGGCCGAACCCGGCAAGCGCGAACATGCGTTTGCCCTGTTCTACACGGGCAGCATCGGCGGCGGGGCGCTGTCCCCCGTGCTGTTCGGCGCGCTGGGCGACCATACGAGCGTGCACACGGCCCTGCTGGCGCTGGCGGCCGTATTGCTGCTGACCTTGCCGCTGGCGTGGAAGGTGCAGCGGGGCCTGGCGCACGGCGGCACCGCATGAAACGCACCGGCGAGACGCCCCGCACGCCTCTGCCGTTGCCGCGCGATAAACACGATACGCGCAACGCGCGAGCCCTGATCGCCTTGAGCTGGGAGGAAGTCCATCCAGCCATGCCGCAGATCCTGGAATGGGTGCAAGATGTCAATTGGCCGGTGGCCGGCGTGCTCCTGCCTTACCTGGCCGGCATCGGTGTGCGCCTTGCCCCCTGTATAAAAACGGTGCTGGCCGGTAATGACGAACAATGGAAGTACTTTGTGTTGCAAGGCATCGTGCGCCATTCACGGGATCTGGCATTCGAATTGGACGGGGAATTGCAACGCTTCGCCCATGCACCGACAATGGGAGAACTGGAAGAAGGCGTGGCCGAGGTGGCCCGGGAAATTCTGCAATGCCAGATAATAACTGTGGCCGGCCAGTAATCAGGGGCATTATTGTAAGAAATCAGTATTGAATGTGCGTGCGTGTGGCCATTCCTGTAATAGATAGGAGACAATCCGGGCCGAATATATTTCGACCTCCGGGTTGTAAAACCCTCCCTATCATTTAACAGGAAGATTACATGGGCAATTTTAGTATCCCGCAAACCAATAAAGCACTCGCCGTGTATTTTCATGGCAAGACGGTGCCTAGGCTGTTTGCGGTATTTGCGGCGATCCTGGCGGCAGTGGCAGGTTTTGTCTTGTACCTGAGCACGACCATCCCTCAGAAAACACTGACCGATACGCAGGCCATGACCTTGCGTAATGGCGCCAAGCTGGGCACGCACAGCAATTTGACTATTCTGTACGGCACGGCGGCTTTTCTATTGCTGCTCGCCGTGCTGGTACTGGTCATGCGCGCGATAATGCTCAAGCGGCGGAAAAGCCGTTTTGAATTGCATGAAGACGGTGTGGTGCATGAATTGAACGGCATTCGCAGCTACGCCGCCTTTGCCGATATCGAGGACCTGTATCTGTTTGCCGGCGGTTCCACCGCCATGACCGGCATGATCAATAACTTTGCCTACCGCACGGGCGCCGACCAGCCCTGGATATGGGCTACCGGAGAACTCAAGCGCTTTGACGAATTCATGGACGAATTTCGCTCCCGTTACCTGGATTACCGCATGCCCGTCTTGAAGCAAAAGCTGGCGGACGGCGAGCGCGTGACTTTCCGCTACATCAGCAGCGGCGAGGTATACAAGAAACGCTTGTTCGGCAATTTCCTGAATGTCAAGACACAGGAACTGGCCTTCTCGGCGCAGGGCTTGCATGTGGACGGCGTCACCTGGCCTGGCGCCAGCCTGAAGTGCATGAATCAGAACGACTGGACCGAGAGATTGACGATCAAGGATGCGGCGGGTACGACCGTATTTTCATGCATCGGCACGGGTATCCTGAGTTTCGACCTGTTCGCCAATATGATAGACGACGAGATTAATCAAGCGTCGTAATTCCGGTGGAAATAAGCCTCCCGATACGGGGAGGCTTGCGACCGGCTTATCCCGGTCGGCGGCCAAATGCAGATAAAAAATGAAAACACAGTTACTGTCGAATGACGAATATCAAAAAACCTTCCATGCGCCTATGCTGAAGGTGACCGAGACCGCCAGGGAAGTCGTCGATCTTTGGGCATATGCCGATCTGGTCATCGGGAGTGACTTTGGCGACGCCGCGGACTGGAATTGGCAGGTCGCGCATATTTATGAGTCGTCAGATGGAAAGTTTCAGCACATCGGCATTCCCGTTCCCCGCGATGATACTTATCTGACTGTGATCGTCGATATACACGACAGAAAAATCCTGGGGCATGTTTTTCTTGATTTGCGCGCCAGGCAGTCAAGCCGCAGTGAGGAATAACAGGGAGCGATTGGTGCTCCATGTCGCATTGATAAGTTATTGGCAAGCCGATACGGCATGACTTGCCCGCCAGTCCCCCCATCGTCTACACTCGCCGCATGAAAAATTTTGAAAAGCGGCGCGACCGCTACGACTTGTTCCGGGCATTCGACAATCCCCTCGTCAACATCAACTTCCAGCTCGACGTGCCGGACTTCCGGCCCTGGTGCAAGGAACGGAAAATCCCCGTGTTTCATTTTTTCCTGTTTTGCCTGCTCAATACGGTCAGGGATATAGATCAGTTCATGTACCGCATCTACCAGGGTGAAGTGATCAGGATCGACGATTTTCCCGCTTCCTATACCGTCATCAATGGCGACGAGAACCTCAATTACACGCGTTTCACGATGACGGACCAGCTCGACCTGTTCATCGAACGCAGCCTGGCAGCCAAGCGTTTCGCGGAAGCCAGTTCTGCGCTGATCAATACGGGCGAGGGGGAAACCGAGCGCGAGCAGCGCAACAATATCTTCATCACTTGCCTGCCGTGGCTGGAGCTGGCGGCCATCGAACACCCGATCCACCGTCACCGCGATGCCGATATCCCGACCTTTACCTGGGGCAAGTTTGGCCCCGCGCAAGAGGATGGCCGCATGCGGGTGCCGTTTTCCGCGCAAGCCCACCATGGCTTTGTCGATGGCTACCACGTGCAGAAACTGGCGCAGGCATTGTCGCAGCGCATCGCCGCCACCATGGCCTAGGCCAGATAGTCGCTGGGCGCCTGGCCCAGCACGCGGCGGAAGGCGGCCGTGAAGGCGCTGGGGCTGGCATAGCCGAGGTCGAGCGCGACACGGGTGACGGCTTGCCCGTCCGCCAGCCGCGTGATGGCCGCCAGCAGGCACGCTTGCTGGCGCCATTGGGCAAAGGCCAGCCCCGTCTGGGCGCGGAATTGCCGCGTAAAGGTGCGCCGACTCATGCCGGCCTGCGCCGCCATCGCATCCAGGCTGCTGTCCAGGCTCGGCTGCCGCAGCAAGTCCAGGCACAGGTTCGCCAGCCGAGGTTCCTGCGGCAGCGGGGCGCTCAGGGGCAGGGGCTTGGCGGCGGCAATCTCGTCGAGCAGCAAGGCCATCAGTCGTCCGGCGCGCGATGCTTCGACGTACAAGGCATCCACGGTCACGGCTTCGGCCAGCAGCTGGCGCAGCAGCGGCGAGGCGTCCAGCACCTGGCAGTGGGGCGGCAAGCCCATCCCGGCGATGGCCGGTGCGTCGATAAACACATTGTGCATGGTCACGACGCCATGCATGCGCATGCCGTGCGAAAGCCGGGCCGGTACCCAGCAAGCCCGCTGCGGCGGGACCAGCCAGTTGCCTTGCGGCGTGTGCACGCTGATGACCCCGCGCGCCGCATAGGCGAATTGCCCGCGCGCATGGCTATGGCTGGGAAAGACGGCATCGGCGGCATGGTCGCGCGCCGTGGCGATCAAGGGGCGGGGCACTTCCGTATAAAAATCATCCATGGCCCATACTCTACAGTATTTGACCTTCCATCGAAGGCGGGCCGCTTGCCGTCCGCTTACCATCACACTCTTTTCAGGAGTGAACATGCACAATACCTATCATCGCGTGGGCCATGGCCCGCACGCCGTCATCGTCTTGCACGGCTGGTTTGGCGACGCCCACGCTTTTTCCCCGATGGAAGCGGGTCTCGACGGCGGCGCTTTCAGCTATGTCTTCATGGACAATCGCGGCTATGGCGGCATGCGTGGCGCGGCGGGTGAGTATTCGATGGAAGAGGTCGCCCGCGACGCGCTGGCCTTGGCCGATGCGCTCGGTTTTGCCACCTTCAGCGTGGTGGGCCACTCGATGGGCGGCATGGCGCTGGAACGGCTGGCCCTGCTGGCGCCCTTGCGCTTGCGCAAACTGGTGGCCGTGGCGCCCGTGCCCAGCTGCGGCGTGGCGTTCGACGGGGCGGCGCGGCAATTGTTTCTCGACGCCAGCGGCAACCAGCAGGCGCGGCGCGCCATCATCGACCGCAGCACGGGCGGGCGCTTGCCTGCCGCCTGGCTGGACTGGAAGGCGCAATATTCGTGGGAGAGTGCGGATCGGGCCGCGTTTGCACGCTACTTCCTCGCGTGGAGCGGGACGGATTTCAGTGAAGAAATCAAGGCGGCGCGCGTGGCACTGCCGTTGCTGGCGCTGGTGGGGGAGCACGACCCCCGTTTTGACGCGGCCCTGATGCGCCGCACGTATCTGGCGTGGTACCCGCAAGCCCGGCTCGAGGTGCTGGGCAATGCGGGACACTATCCGATGAATGAAACGCCGCTGGCCCTGGCGGCCAGCATCGAGGCGTTCTTGACGGAAAAAGACTAGTTACGCTGCCTTGCTGCGCAGACGCAGCAGGCTCAGGCCCAGCAAGACGAAGGCGCCGCCGCAGATGCGGTTGAACAGCTTGGCTCGGCCCGGCGTGGCCAGCTGGGTTTTCAGCAGGCGCGCCAGGTTGGCGTAGAACAAGTGGGCCAGCATGGCGCAGGCGACAAACGAGGTCGTCAGCACGGTGAACTGGATGGCCACCGGTTCGCCCGGCGTGATGAATTGCGGGAACAATGCCGAGAAGAACAGGATGGCTTTCGGGTTCGTCAGCGCCACCGTCAAGCCCTGGCGAAACAGTTTCCAGAACGTGTTGGGATTCGCCGCGCCGGGTGCCACGGGCGCATCGGCCACGACGCTGGTCTTGCTGCGCCATTGCTTGATGCCCAGGAACACCAGGTACAGGGCGCCAGCCAGTTTCAGCAGCATGAAGGCCGTGGCCGAGGTGGCCAGCACGACGCCCATGCCGGCCATGGCCACGCCGGAAATGATGAACAAGCCGAAACCGTTGCCCATGCTGCTGATCATGGCGCGGCGCGGTCCGACGGCGATGGCATTCGAGATGGCCAGCAGGACGGCCGGGCCGGGAGAAAACGTGACGAGCAGGGCGACGCTGCAGAAAAGCAGCCAGTTCGAGAGATGCATGGGTGTTCCTGGGTGGGGCCGGAGCCGGATTGAGAGTCAAAACACGCTTATTGTACGAAGTTTTCGACTCCCGTGTCGGCTACCCCGGCCCGACACGGGCGAGTGTCATGCAAACAGGCTGGCGACCACATGGTTGATGGCGGCGCCACCGGCGATCAGCCAGCAGAACAGCAGGCCGGCCAGCAGCAGGGGCTTGATGCCGGCGCGGCGGATGGCCGACATGTGCGTCGTCAAGCCCAGGGCCGCCATGGCCATGGCCAGCAAGGCCGTGTCGATATCGGTGATGGTGGCTACCATGCTTGCTGGCAGCAGGCCCAGCGAATTGAAGGCGACCACGCCGATGAAGATGAAGGCGAACCAGGGGATGGCCAGCTTGGCCGCCTTGTCGTGGCCGCCGTTGCCACTCCTGGCCTTGCTGCGCGCCAAGACCGCTGACAGGATGACGAGAAACGGCGCCAGCATCATCACGCGCACCATCTTGGCGATCACGGCCGCATTCGCCGCCTCTTGCCCGATCGACTTGCCGGCCGCCACCACTTGTGCCACCTCATGCACGGTCGAACCGATGTACACGCCGAACGCGGTGGGCGTGGCGCCCAGCACCTGCCAGCCCAGGTTCCACCGGTACAGCAAGGGATACAGGAAGATGGCGATGGTGCCGAACACAACAACGGTGGAGACGGCCACGGTGACATCCTCGCTGCGCCCCTTGACGACGGGCTCGGTCGCCATCACGGCCGCCGCGCCGCAGATGGAGCTGCCCGCGCCGATCAAGATGGCGCTGTTGCGTTCCAGTTTGAACACCTTGGTGCCGAGGAACATGGCCAGGCCAAACGTGGACGCCAGCACCAGCGCGTCGATGGCGATGCCGGCCAGGCCCACCTGGCCGATATCCTGGAAGGTCAGGCGGAAGCCGTAGAGGATGATGCCCAGTCGCAATAATGTCTGCTTGGAAAAGGCCACGCCCGCGCCGCAGGTGGGCGCCAGGCGGCCATACACGCTGTTGCCGAGCACGATGCCGAGCATGATGGCCAGGGTGAGCGCGCTCATGCCGTGGCTTTGCATCCATTCCAGCTTGCCCAGCGCAATGGCGCCCCAGGCGATCACGCCGCTGAGCAGCAGGCCCGGCAGCAAACGGCCGTAGCGGTCGCTGAAACTTGTTGTATTGGTGCTTGAGAGGGAAGACATGCCGTACTCCATGTTTTTATGCGTATGGCATGACTGTACAGTTCGTCGATTAAATGGTAAAACGGATTGTTTTTGTATGTTTAACCTATAAAATAGGTAGTTAGATGGCGTTGACCTTGCGGCAGTTACAGATTTTCCTGGCGGTGGCGGACACGGGCAGCACCAGCGCGGCGGCCGAACACATTGCGCTGTCGCAATCGGCCACCAGCGCGGCCCTGAATGAACTGGAAGCGCTGCTGGGCGCGCAACTGTTCGACCGGGTGGGCAAGCGTTTGCTGCTCAACGACAATGGTCGCTTGCTGTTGCCGCAGGCGCGGCAGATGCGCGACGGGGCCGCCAGCATCGAGCGCCAGTTCGCGGGCGCCGACCCATCCGTGCCCGTCAGCCTGCAAATCGGCGCCAGCACGACCATCGGCATTTATCTGCTGCCGCAGATCCTGGCGCAGGCGGCGCAGCAGTACGGCCGCAGCATTCCCCAGGTGACGATTGCCAACACGGCCGACATCGCGGCCGCCGTGGCGGAATTCCGTGTCGATATCGGCCTGATCGAAGGGCCGTGCCACGAAGCGGGCTTGCTGGTGGAGCCGTGGCTGACGGACCAGATGCTGATCGTGGCCGCGCCCACGCATCCGCTGGCGCAACTGCGCCATCTGCTCAGTTTTACGGAACTGAACCAGGCGGGCTGGCTGCTGCGTGAAGCAGGCTCGGGCACGCGTGAAGCCGTGGAGCAGGCGTTGGTGCCGTATCTGCATTATCTGCGCGCCGCGGGCGAGTTCAGCAACTCGGAAGCGATCAAGTATGGCGCGGCGGCCGGGCTGGGCATCGCCTGCCTGTCGCGGGTGGTGGTGGCCGATTTGCTGGCCAGCGGGCAATTGGTGGAACTGGAAACCATGTTGCCGCCCCTGGAACGCAACTTTTACCTGATTCGCCAGTCCAAAAAGATCCTTTCGCCCCGTTTGACGGGTTTCCTGGAATTGTGCCGCCACGCGTCGCGCATGGCGGGGTAACGCGCTCAAACTGCTTGACTGTTTTTCATGTGAGGGATAAATTCCCATATATGGAAAATTCAGCACTCACAGAAAACGATACGGAACAGCGGCTGGCGGCCCGTTTAAAACAGTTGCGCGTGGAGCGGGGCTGGTCGCTGGATCAGCTGGCCAGTGCCAGCCAGGTCAGCCGCGCAACTTTATCGCGCCTGGAAAATGGCGAAGTCAGCCCGACGACAAACGTGCTGGGCAAATTGTGCGCCGCGTATGGCTTGGCCATGTCGCGCCTGCTGCGCATGGTGGAAGACGATTTTCCGCCTCTGCTGCGGCGGGCCCAGCAAAGCGTGTGGACGGACCCGGACACCGGTTTTATCCGCCGCTCCGTCTCGCCCCCGGCGCGGGCGCTGGCCGGCGAAGCGCTCGAATGCGAGCTGGGCGCGGGCGTGACGATCGCCTACGCCGCCTCGCCCCGGCCCGGCATGGAACACCATTTGTTGCTGCAGGAAGGCAAGCTGAACGTGACCGTCGACGGCCGCTCGCACGACTTGCTGGCCGGCGATTGCCTGCGCTACCAGCTGCACGGCGCCAGCGCCTTCATGACGCCGCCGGACAGCGGCGCCCGCTATTTTCTCTTTCTTGTCTGAGGTCGCCATGCCCGCATCGCTACGCCATTTTTCATCCGCCGACATTCTCGAACGCTTGCCGGAGCTGGGCGCGCTGCTGCAGGCATGCGTACACGACGGCGCCAGCATCGGTTTTATCTTGCCGTTCGACACGGCGGCCAGCCAGGCGTTCTGGACGGATAACGTCTTGCCGGCCGTCACGCGCGGCGTGCGCCTGCTGCTGGTGGCCGAGGTGGAAGGGGCGGTGGCCGGCGCCGTGCAGCTGGACTGGGATACCAATCCCAACCAGGCGCACCGGGCCGAAGTGCGCAAGCTGCTGGTCGCACCCGCTTTTCGCCGTCGCGGCCTCGCGCGCCAGCTGATGCAGGCGCTGGAAGAGCAGGCGCGCCTCTTGCCGCGCAGCTTGCTGACCCTGGACACGCGCAGCAGCGACCATGCCGAACCGTTGTATTTGTCGCTTGGCTACGTGGCGGCGGGCAGCATCCCCGGCTATGCGCTGGCGCCGGCCGGTGACCGGCTGGACGCCACCACGGTCATGTACAAGCAGCTATAGCGAATTTATCGCGGCGAGGCGATGAGCTGGGGAACTCAGGCTTTCAGCCGCGCTCTAACGCTTGCGGCAGACAGGTTTGCCGGCGCGGTGACAGCGTGCGTGGTCTGTGCGGCTACCAGGCTGATGCCGTGTGCGGCTTGGGCTAACACTTGGTCACGGCTCAGCTTGAAGATGCCAACCGTGCCTGACAGTAGAGTGGCGCGCTGCTGCATGCTGGCCGCCGCGGACGATGCCTGTTCCACCAGGGCTGCGTTTTGTTGCGTTACCTGTTCCATTTGCACGATGGCGGCATTGACTTGTTCGATGCCGGACAATTGCTCGCCGCTGGCCATGCTGATTTCGCCTATGATGTCCGTTACGCGGTGCACGCTGGCCACGATTTCGCGCATGGTGGCGCCGGCCGTATCGACCAGGCGCGCGCCTGCGTCGACCCGCTCGACGGAGTCGCCGATCAGTTGCTTGATTTCCCTGGCCGCGCCGGCCGAGCGTTGCGCCAGCGTGCGGACTTCAGCGGCCACGACGGCAAAACCGCGCCCTTGCTCTCCGGCCCGCGCCGCTTCCACGGCCGCGTTCAAGGCCAGGATATTCGTCTGGAAGGCGATGGCGTCGATGACGCCGATGATGTCAACGATCTTTTTCGACGAAGCGTTGATCGAGCTCATGGTATCGACCACTTGCGCCACCACTGTGCCCCCTTTGCCTGCCACTGCGGCGGCCGATTGCGCCAGCTGATTGGCTTGCCGCGCGTTATCGGCATTTTGCTTGACGGTGCCCGTCAGCTCGTCCATCGAGGCGGCCGTGCGCTCCAGCGAACTGGCTTGCGCCTGCGTGCGCTGCGACAAGTCGAGGTTGCCGGCGGCGATTTCGCCCGAGGCGCCCGCGATGTCGTGCGTGCCGCCGCGCACCTCGCCCACGATCGTGATCAAGCTGGCATTCATGTCTTTCAGGGCTTGCAGCAGTTGCCCCACTTCATCGCGGGAATCGACGCGGATATGTTCGCTCAAGTCGCCGCCAGCCACCTTGCGCGCGACTTTGACGGCATGCCGCAAGGGCCGCACGATGCCGCTGCTGATGAACCAGGCCGTCGCCAGGCTCAACACGCCGCCGACCAGGCCCAGCGCAATGATCAGCACGCTGGTATCGTGCGCACGGGCCATGGCCGCCTCCGCCGCCGTGCGCATCTGCACCGATTGCGTGGCGATCTGCTGGTCGAGTTCGCGCAGGGCGGCTTGTTCCTGCGTACTGTTGCGCGTGGCCTGCAATTGCGCGATGCGCGCATAGCGCTGGTTCACGCTGCTATCGATTTCCCCGCTCACGGTCGACAACTGCCACGTGCTGATGACCACCACCACGGCCAGTAAAAGCGAAGTGAGCAAAAAGCCTGTGGTCAGGCGCACACCGATACGTATGTTTGAAATATTCATGTCCCCTCAGCTGTTGTCCCATGGTGGCCGTCTCCCATGCCTGCGGCATGGCGTGGCGCTTGTCCCCTGAAGTTGCTGGGGTGAAATGAGTGTAGCAGTGCGGTACTAAGTAATCTATAAATATTTCCATATTGGAATTAGTCACTGCCTGTTTAGCAACAGCGGCATGATTTGTTGCCAGATAAAATCACTCGCCGTATTACAGACGCGTCCTACCTCGATACCCGGTATCGTCCGACTGGCGCATGCCGGTGCAGCGCCTACACTGTTCCTTGCACAGACCCGACGGCGGGTCTTTCTTCTTATTCACAGGAGGCTGACATGGCGAATATCCAGGCAGGATCGGACGGTGCGGCAAATGAGGAAATGTCGGCCAAGCGCCTGAACGTGGTCGACTGGATCTCGATGATCCTGCTGATCGTGGGCGGTTTGAACTGGGCGCTGGTGGGCTTGTTCGATATCGATATCGTGGCCCGCATCCTGGGCGCCATGTCGACGGCGTCGCGCGGCGTGTACGTGCTGGTGGGACTGGCGGCGCTGTATTCCATCTATCTGTGCGTGCGCAAGCTGCCGGCCAAGCCCTAGAGTCGTCTGCGCGACCATGAGGCGGCGCACAAGAAGCGTAAGGGCGTGCTGCAAGCGCCGGGAATTGGATCTGGCGTCACGTGCCTGATGCCTCCATATGCGCGTGCATGTGCCTGCATGCGTGCAGGCTGGCACTCGGCCAGTTTGGACGCTGACGTCGTTGCATATACGTTTATTGCATGCGCTTACTGCGTGCGCAGATAGGCCAGCAGATCGGCCACTTGCTGGGCGTTGCCGATGCCCCAGAAACGCATGTTATTGCCAGGAATGAAATCGCTCGGCGCTTTCAGGAAGCCGGCCAGGTTTTGCTCGGTCCAGACGATATTCGCGTTTTTCATGGCCGCCGAGTATTTATAGTCGGTGGTGGCACCGGCCTTGCGGCCAATCACGCCCGTCAGCTTGGGGCCGAAGCCGCCGCGCGCCGATGGCCCTACCTGATGGCAAGAGGCGCACTTGCGAAAAGCGGCCTTGCCCGTTTCGGCATTGCCCGTGAGGGCGGCAGGAGCGGCCGCCTGTGCGGCGGCGACTGGCGCCAGCAGCAAGGCTGCGGCGGCGAGAGGGGAAAACCAGCGAAAAAGAAATGGATATGTCATCGTTGAGGCGGAAGTGCACGATATGGCAAGCAATGACGTATTTTACAGGCGGGCATCAAAACCTGTCCGTCAGCGGCGCAGCGATGCCCGGCGGCGCAGGAATGGCGGCAGGAAGGAAAGCGCGCAGGAATCGATACGGGATGGCCTGAAGGCCGCTAGCGCTTGCCGCCCTGTGCGCCCAGCGCCGCCATGGCCGACGCGAACACGATGCAGGCGATGGCCAGCCACTGGGTCAGGCTCAGCAGTTCTCCCAGCACGGCCATGGCGGCCAGCGCGCTGACGGCGGGCGCCGCGCTGCTGAACATGCCGAACACGCCTTGCGGCAAGCGGCGCAAGGCAAATATTTCCAGAGAGTACGGCAGGGCGCTGGACAGCATGGCAATGGCCAGGCCCATCAAGGCAATCGACGGCGCCAGCAGAGCCGTGCCCGAGTAGGTGATGCCGATGGGCACCGTTACCATGGCTGCCACCGTCATGCCCCAGGCCACGGCTTGGCCACCTTGCAAGGTCGAGGCGCGCTTGCCGAAGATGATATACAGCGCCCAGCACAGGGCTGCCCCCAGCGCATATGCCACGCCGACAGGGTCCAGGCTGCCTGGACTGCCTTGCAGCGGCAACAGTAAATACAAGCCAAACACGGCGCACGCTACGGCCAGCACATCGCGCGGCCGCCGCGACGACAGCATGGCCACGGCCAGCGGCCCTGTTACCTCGATGGCGACCGCGATACCGATCGGTATCAGCGCAAACGCCCGGTAAATCAGCAAGTTCATCAGCCCCAGCACGGAGCCGTAGACCAGCAAGTTCAGTACATCCTTGCGCGTCAGGCGATAGCGCCACGGCCGGAAGATGGCCAGCAGTATCAGCGCCGAAAATCCCACCCGGTACGCCGTGATCCCTTCCACGCCAACGACGGGAAACAGATTCTTCGCAATCGCCGCCCCCAGATTGACGGAAATCTGCCCTCCCAGTACGGCCAGGGAGGGGAGCAAGATGCTGTCGGGGAGGGAGGAGGTCGAGGCGGGGGAGGTCATGGGGCGCCATTTTAATACGCAACAGGCCGCTAGTCGCTGGCAGATCTGCAACGGATGGCATTTATCCTCCCGTACTGGCTGCAAAGCGGACCGGGCACTGTTGTAATAGTGCAAGTATTTTCTGATAATGCTATTCTGGCAGTACACCACTGATCAGTGGGGTGCCGCCACCGATTCTTTGTCTCTATGGAGCCGCTCTATGAATTGCAAAAGCATGGCAGTGACCGTCGCTTTGGTGTTTGCCGCCGGCTCGGCTGGAGCACAGGCCTTGCCGCCGCAGGCGCAATTGCCGGCCTGGGCAACGCAACAGCTCGATAGTCTGGCCAAACGCGAAGCGGTCGAAGTGAGCGCGCGCATGAACCCGTTTATCCTGCGCGGCGATTTCGATGGCGATGGCAAGGGTGATCTGGCCGTGCTTGTCAGGAACAAGGACAGCAAGAAGGAGGGCATCGCCTTCCTGTTCAGGCAAAAGACGTCGCCCCTCATCGTCGGTGCCGGACATGCCTTGTCCAGCGGCGGCGACGATTTCGCCTGGCTGGAAGTATGGCAGGTGGAAGACAAGGGATCGTTGCAGCACAGCTATCATGAAAAATCCCTCAAGCTGAAAACGGATGGAATCGTGGTGGCGAAAGAGGGTTCTGCCAGTGCCTTGATCTATATCAAGGGCGGCAAGGCGTTTTGGCAACAGCAGGGCGATTGATGGATTGCCCGCGCATGTCCGCTGGCTGACAAGCAGTCCACGGGAATGGGCAATAGCCTGAATCGGCATGAATTGAGAATATGACAGCACTGGCAGTGGATTTCGTTGCATCCTATACCCCCTCATCCGAAGCGAAAATTGCCTTTGCTTGGAATGGCAGGCATGGGGCCGATTTCGACGATGCCAACATGGAGTTTCGCACCGTGATAGGCAATTATTTCGAAGAGCATGCGCAGGCATGCTCCTTGCCGCTGATTGCCGCCCTGTACCGCGCGGAGACGCAGGGGGCGAAGGAAGCCTGGTGCGTCAGGAGCGTGGTGGCTGAATTGGCGCAGGAACTGCTGCAGCGCGGTGGCGTCGCTTATCTCGATGTGTACCTTGCCGGCGCATGCTGCGGCATGGATGCCTGTATGGAATCGGGGAATATTTCGCTAAGCAAGACGCGTTGCGAAGAGCTGCTTGCCTATTGCAAGGCATCGGCATTCAACGCCGAGGCCGGTCTCCGGAAACGATGGAGCATGCTGGCACAGCGCTTTGCCTGCCTGCTTGCCGGTGCGGCATGATGATGTTAATGAGGGAGCAAATGAGAGAAGCAGTTAAGGGGCAATACGGGAAGAAACTCGTCGGATGCACGATCCTGGCGTTCGTCTTGGGGGCCAGTTGCGGCGTTCGCGCGGAAGAGCCTGAAACCGCTGAACAATGGGCGATGCAGCTATTTCTCGGCGTTTGCATGCCTTCCCAGGGGGATGTGCATCAGATCGAAACGGCAGTCAGGCGAGTGAAACTGGTCGAGGTGACGTCAAAAGAGGCGCGGGCACTGCCGGATAATGTGCCTGGCAAGTCCTGGTCCACGAGGGAAACAGGCGGCCGCTTTACAGTAGTTGCCACGCAGCCGCAAACCTGCTCCGTTGTGGTGAAACAGATAGCTCCAGCCGACTTGAAGCGCGAGTTTGAACGGTGGCTTCCTCCTGCGAGCACCGGTTATACCGTGATGCAGAAAGCCGAGGACCGGCAGGGCGATATGGCTACCTCGTCTTACGCCATTTTGCGCGAGGGGCGGCTCAAGTACAGCTGGGTGCTGCGCATGTCCTTGACCCAGCCGGGCGCGACGGGAACGCTTTCCGTGCGTGCCGCCGTGCCTTGACTTGTTACGATGGAGAAGTGTTGAATGCATGTATTTAGTATCGGCGACACCAATTTTGCAGTGGATGCCGCGAAATCCCGGATCAGCGTGGCGGCACTTGCCAATGGTATGCGGGAAATCAATATCAAGATCGAGGCCGACGACGAGGAGTTCATGCGGCTGACGGAAGATGACGATGCCCCCTGGTCATGGGCGCTGTATCCGCCGTCCTTCATTTTGCAGGGCTTGCTCGTCGCGGAAACGGATGCATCGCCCCTGCATGGGCTGGCCGTCGATGCCAGCAATACGGACTGTGAATATAGTCTCTACATGATGGAATACCGCGATGTGGCGGACCTGTGCTTGGTGGAACTGTCCGCGCAACGGTTGGCTCTGACGGGCAAGGTGGATTTTTTTGGCGAAAGCCTGCCCTTGGTCATCGATCTGCCGCGCGCGGCTTAGCGCCTGTCTTTCGCGCGGTGGCAAGGGCGGCCTGTGCGGGCCGCCCCTGTGTCGCTAGTCCAGCTTCAACGCCTTCGCCACATCCCCCCACGCCACATACTTGAAGTTCTGCGGTCCATCGGGCAGGCGCTTGTAGCCGTCCTGGATTACCAGCATGCCTTGCGCGTACGCGCCGCCCAGGTTGGCGGAGGTGACGTCCAGACCGTCCGTTTCCGAGGTGCCGTCGATGCCAGCGGGCAGGTTGAATCCCACCTTGAAGCGCCCGCGCACTGCATATGGCGCTTGCGCGTCGAGCACCACGTAGCTGCTGTCGCCCTGGCTGGAAACGATCAGGTAGCCGGTGTCCGGCTTGGCGGCTGGCTTGCGGTAGATGGCCATGCCTTCCACGTCGGCCGTCAGGTTCGCGCCGACGGGCAAGACCATGGTGAGGGCGTCCGGTTTGGCGGCGTCGGCCGAGGTGGTCCAGATGCCGCGCGTTTCCTCGCCCAGGAACAAGCGGGCGTTGGCGTCGTCGGCCACGCAGCCTTCCGGTTGGGTGGCGACCTTGAAGCTGCGCAAGAGGGTGGCGGTGAACTTGTTGCCTTCCAGGCCGATGCTGTATTGCTGGAAGGTGCCGTCCTTGTCGTTGATGAACGCTTCCACGCCGCCGCTGGCTGGCTGGTACAGACACATGCCGTAGATGCTTTTCAGACCGGTAGGGAAGCGGCCCGCTTCCGCCACCACGCCATGGGCATTGATGGTGAACAACATCATGCTGTTATCGTCGCGCTGGGTAGCGACGGCCAGGTCGACCTTGCTGCTGCCCAACTGGATATTCTGCCGCACGTCGACGTTGTTCAGGCGTCCCACTTCCAGCAGTTGTGTCTGCTTGCCTTGCAGGTCGTAGACCAATAAGCCTTGCTTCTTGTTGGTGCCGAGGATGCGCGCGTCGGCCGGGTTGCTGGACAGCCAGATGGCTGGATCGTCGGCCGCGTCGCCCTGGCGCGCCATCGGCTCCGTCTGCGCCTGTGGGGCGATGATGGCTACCGCAGGCTGCGTTTCCGCCTTGCCAGCCCATTTCAAGGGTCGCGTTTGCCAACCGTTCTTGCCGCGCAGCAGCAAGGAGTCCTTGTCCAGCGCCAGCTGGCTGTCGCCCTTGCGCACGTTCAAGGCGACCGCTTGCGGCGGCATGGCCGTCCATTGACTCCCCTGGTGGGTGTACAGGTGCAGTTTTTCCGCCTTGCCATCGAGCACGGCAACGCCGCCCGGCAGCATGGCCAGCGCGCCGGCGCCACCGTCCAGCTGGCCATACGGCTTGCGCAGCGCCACAACTTCGCGCTTGCCCATGCCTTCGGACTCGGCGTCATACGCCCACACGCCCATATTCGACTCGCTCACCAGCAGGCGCTGGGCGCCATCGTCGACCCGGCAATGCTTGGCGTGCGGCGGCAAGGCCAGTTTGCGCACCAGGCTGCGCTGCTCGCCCTGCATCACCCACTGTTCCGCTTGTCCATCCTTGCCGATCAAGAACAGATGGGCCAGTTGCTGGGCGTCGCGGTACAGGCACGACGCTTCCACGGAAAACGTCGGCACGGGAAATGGCGCCAGTTTGACCAGCTTGCCGGCCTGCACGTCGACGGAGACGGGCAGGGGGCGCTGCGTGTCCGCTTCCAGGAAGACGGCCAGCACCTTGTTGCCATCGCTGCGCGTGTCCAGTTGCTTGGCGCGCACGGCGATACGGTCCTGTTCCTGGCCGGCTGCGTTGAACAGGCGCAAGCCGTGCTTGTCGAGTAGCAGCCACCCGCCGCCGGGCAGGCGCGACAGTTCCTCCGCTTCCTGCGTGAAGGAAGGCACAGCGTTGGCAGAAGCGGCTTGCGCCGTGCCCGCGAGGCAAAAGGCAGCCAGCAGGGCGCTGCAGAGTACGGTTTTTTTCATATTATTGGAAATCATCATCAGAAGGCGCTGGCTTTCAGGCTCACTTTAAAGGTGCGGCCATATTGTTCGTTTTGCACGTTGTACTGCTTCGTGCCCTGGTAAACATAGTATTTTTCGTTGTTCAGATTGGCCGCCTCGAACATCAGCTGGAATTGTTTGTTGATCTGGTACGACAGCGAGAAATCGAGCTGCTTCTGGCCGGCGACGATATGGTCCTGGCTTTGATCGAGGATGTCGTTGCCCATTTCCAGCAGGTAAGGCGACTTGTAGTTGAGGGCCAGGCGGGCGCTGACCGGCCCCGTTTCATAGCCCAGCATCAAGTTCATCACCTGGTTCGACTGGCCCGGCAGGCGGATGTCGCGGTTCATCTGTTTGTTCGTCGCCTTGTCGAAGCGTCCGATTTGCGCGCTCGAGGTGCTCAGGGTGCCGTTCACGCCGACGAGGAAACGATTGAAGGGCGCCGGCAGCATGCGCAGCGGCTGCATGTAGGCCAGTTCGATGCCTTTCACCTTGGCCGCGTCGCCATTCGCATACGAGGTCGCCGTCGTGTAGCCGGCCCACTGTCCCGTGCCGGCCAGGTTGGTCGTGTACGTGAAATTCTTGATGTCCTTGTAGAAACCATACGCCGACATCACGCCGTCATTGCCCAGTACCCTTTCGATGCCCAGGTCCAGGTTGTTGGCCTTCAGCGGCTTCAAGTCCGGGTTGCCGATCACGGCTTCCGTGTTGCTGGCCAGGCTGATGCCCGGCGCCAGTTGGCTGAAGTTGGCGCGCACGACGGCTTGCGTCCAGGCGGCCCGCACGCTGGTATGTTGATCCAGGTCATAACGGGTTTGCAGGTTTGGCAGCCAGTTGGTGTACGAGCGTTCGCGCGTCAAGGCCGTGGCGACGCCTGCGCTGTCTACCTGCGAGCCGTTTGCTTCGAAACTGGTGCGCTCGGCGCGCACGCCGCCTAGGATGTGCCAGGCGTCGAAGTCATAGCTGTTTTGCACATACATGGCGTTGATGTCTTCATGCATGCGGTAGTCGTTGATGACGGATTCCGTGGCCAGGCGCGCCTTGGCGCGGTCCAGTCCCGCCACGCGGGCGCGGATGAGGGACGGGTCCAGGGCCACGCCGATGTTGCCCAGGTCGTAGTCGAGCGTGTGGCCTTGCACGAAATTGCTCATCGACGTGGAACCGGCGCCCCAGTAATTGCCGCTGGAAGCCTTGCTGCTGTTATATGCCCATTGATCCGTGTCATTGGTTTTTTCGCGGCGGCTGACTTTCGCGCCGAATTTCAGGGTGGCGATGTCAAACTTGCGCGCCAGGTCGATGCGCGCGTGGTGTTCATTGTCCTTCGAGTAGCGCTTTTGCAGGGTGATGGCGTTGAGTGCGTAGCTGGCCGGGTCGTACAGCGAGGCGGGGCCGCTCAATTTCGGTTCCTGCGTATCCGTGAAACTGATGCCGGCGAAATTGCTGGTGCCGCGGAAACGGCCGTCGTTCAAGGATTCCGGCGTGTCTTCCGTGGCGCGGCTCAGGCCGCCTTTCACATCGAGGGTCCAATCGCCCGATTTCTGTTGCGTGCCCAGCACCAAGGAACGCACTTGCTGCGTGTACTTGCGCTGGCGGATGCGGCGCTCGGCGCGCGTGCTGGCCGTCTGGCCTTCCGCCAGGCTGCCGCCCGCGATATTGCTGATGGTCAGGCGGTCGCGCACTTCATTGTCGGAAAATTCGCTGAGGAACGAGCGCAAGAACCAGCTGTTGCCCGCTTCGGGACGGTAATCGAGGTTGACGGCCAGGGCGCCGCGCTTGCGCACGGGCAGGTAGTCGCGCAATTCCAGGCCCGACAATTTACCCTTGCTCCAGGCGCCGCCCGTTTCCACGTCATCCGAGCCGAACGAGCGCTTTTCCGCGCTCAGGCCGGCTGCAACGCCCAGCTTGCCGTCGAGGAAGCGCTGGGCCCACAGGGCGCCGCCGCTGGGGCTGGTCTTGCCCGTCTTTTCATCATAGCTGGCGCCCACGTTGGCCGACAGCAGCTTGCCCGGCAAGTCGAAGGCGGACAGCGACTTGACTTCGACGGTGGCGCCCAGCGAGTTGGCGTCCATTTCAGGAAGTAAAGTCTTCGAGACTTCCAGCGTGCGGATCAGGCCGGCAGGCAGGATGTCCAGCGCCACGGCGCGGCGGCCCGCTTCCGGCGACGGCACCAGCGCGCCGTTGATGGTGACGGCGTTCAAGTCCGGGCCCAGGCCGCGCACGGTGATGTAGCGGCCTTCGCCCTGGTCGCGCTGCACGGACACGCCCGGCAAGCGGGCCAGCGCCTCGGCCGCGTTTTTGTCAGGCAAGCCGCCGATATCGTCGCTGCTGATGACGCTGATGATATTGTCCGCTTTCTCTTGCGCGGCGATGGCGTTGCGCAGGCTGGCGCGCTGGCCGCTGACGACCACGGTGGCGGCCGGCTGGCCATCCGCATCTTGCGCTTGCGCATGGCTTTGGCCGCTGAAGACGGCCATGATGCCGAGGGCCACGGCCGTCAGACGCAGCGGGGAGGGGAAGGAAGTGTGCATGGTTTTCATGAAGAGCTCGGTTAGGGGAGGGAACCGGGCGGATTCTAGGCAGCAAATATGACGATTGCGTGACAGGCAAGGGCTTGCCACCTTGAAAACAACGGCCTGTGAGCGCTTTCCAGCTGGAAATGAATCATGGTGAGCTGAAATGACCTGCCAGCGCAGGGCGCATGGGATGCGGCTTGCCGGATTTGCATCGGCTGCGCTGTTAATGATGAGCCGTTTGCACCTGCCGCACGGGCGTGGGGCATGTCATCGTGCCGTCATGGGCGGGCGCTATCGTGGCGACAGCACCACTTTTAAAGGTTTCCCACATGCTGCCGTTGCACCGTAACAGCCTGATTGCCGCAGCGCTCGCGTTGCCCTTGTTCTTGTTCCTGTACGCCACACTGGGGCACCTTAAACCGTTTGCCATCTGGAAGTGGATGGATATCGTCTGCGAGGGCGGCACGGCCGTCATGGCGGGCATCTGGTTCTTGTTTACCCTCAGCAGCCGTCCCCGCGGGCGGGTGACGCGCCTGATCGCCGGCGGCCTGTGCGCCATCATGCTGGGCTCCTGGGCCGATTGCCTGGACGAATTCTTTGCCGTCGACAAGAGCGCCGTGTGGGATAACTGGCTGGAAGCCTTGATTCCGTTCGGTATGCTGGTGCTGACGATCGGCATGTATTACTGGCGCCAGGAACAGTTCCGCCTGAACGAACACCTGCAAAAGCGCGAGCGCCTGTTCCGCGACCACCGCGCCTTCGACCGCATCACGCAGCTGGCCGACGCCAGCTATCTGCGCACGCAGATGCGCCTGGAACAGGAGCGCCGGCCCGGCCTCGATTGCGCGCTGGTCTTGCTCGACATCGACAGCTTTCACTTGATTAACCGCGAATACGGCCACCGCGAAGGCGACCGCGTGCTGCAAGCCGTGGGCCACATGCTGCTGTTGAACTTGCGCAATGACGACTTGCTGTGCCGCTATGCGGGCGACCGCTTCGCCGTGCTGATGCCGGGCGTGTCGCGCGAGGATGCGGCCGCGAAGGCGCGCCACCTGTGCGCCATGGTGGGACAGATGCGCCACCACGCCAACGACAACCGCGAAATCCGCTTGAGCCTGCGGCATGCGTGCGCGCTCACCGATGGCGTGCCGGAAGTGGTGCTTGCCGAGCTGAGCCGGGCCGTGGAAACGCCCGGCCGCAGCGCCGGTCCCAGGGCCAGTTCCGCCGCGCCCGCCTGATGCCGCTGAACCAGCAGGGCGACCCCAGCATCGCGGCCCATCACCAGCCGGCGCTGGTGCTCGATTATGCGCGCAGCCGCGAACTGGCCGTGGCGCCGCTGCTCAAGGGTACGGGCCTCGATGGCGGCGCGCTGCCGTCCGCGGAAAGCCAGGTCAGCGCCGCGCAATACCTGCAATTGCTGGCCAACGTGGCGCGCGGCCTGGACAGTGCCGATACCAGCTTCATGCTGGGCCAGCAAATGCTGCCCGGCCATTACGGCGCGGCCAGCCACGCCTTGCTGCAGGCGCAGAATCTGCGCCAGGCGCTTGGCATCCTGTGCGAATTCCACACCTTGCTGTGTCCGCTGTTGCAGCCGCGCTTGCGCGAGGCGGGCGACATGCATGTGCTGTACTGGGTCGATGCGTTCGGCGCGCCCAGCCAGCTGCCTTTTCTGGTGGAGATGCACATGACGGCGCTGGCGGCCATGTGCCGCTGGCTGGCCGGCGAAGCGCTGCCGTGGCGCTTTTGCTTCAATCGGGCGCGGCCCCGCCACGTCGAGCAGCACGAAGTGCACCTGGGCCAGGCGCTGCGCTTCGATTGCCAGGTCGACGCCATGCTCATCGATTCCAGCTGGCTGGATAAACCCTGGCCGCGCGGCAATGCCACGGCGGCGGCGCTAGCCTTGCGCGCGGCGGCCGTGGCGCCCGTGCCGGCCGCGAGCCTGCTCGGCGCGCTGTACGACTATCTGCTGGCCAATATCCGCTGCGCGCCGACCCTGGAACGCACGGCGCAGGAGTTCGGCGTCAGTCCCGCCACCCTGAAACGCCACCTGGCGCGCCATGGCACGCATTTCCAGGCCGAGCTGGACCAGGTGCGCGCGCACAAGGCGATCTATCTGTTCCAGGCGCATGGCTACGACAACGACGCCGTGGCCGCCTATCTTGGCTTTCATGATGCCACCAACTTTCGCCGCTCGTTCAAGCGCTGGACAGGGCAAACGCCGCAGTTGCTGCGCCATGCTTTGGCCCTTTTTGTGGCAGGTTGACCGCCGGCGTTGCGCGCCAGCGCCACGGACAGTCGTTCCTGAGGGAACAATTGCCCGTTCTGCTACATCCATAGTACACTCGATCAGAGAGCGAACAGACGCGCTTTGAGGCGCTCCGGCACGGCGTCAAACGACGCCGCAATTCCGTCATCTTGATGGCGGTGCCGGCGGCAGACGACCGGTGTGCCGTGCCTTAACCCAGCCTGGAAACTGGCGTCACCCGTGGGGTGCGCCGGAAACCGGGCAACTTGATAATGCTCAATCGTGTATTCACAATCGCAGATCGATCCAGTCGTCAGTTTCCGCAACACCCAGGGTGAGGCGGTGCGCGGCACGATTTTCAACTTGCAGCGCAATTCGCTGGTCATGGAAATCTATAATCCATACTCGATTGTGCAGGTCAGCGAGGTGCTCAATGACGTGACGGTGCGCATGGGGGCGAAAAATGCCTACGTGGGCAAGGCCGTCGTCATCAGCAGCGTCAACACGGGCCTGACCGCCATCGTTTCCGTGACCCTGATCGACGAGTGGCGCGAGCTGAGCGACGTGGTGGTGGTCAAGGGCGCTGTGCAGAAAGAGTCGAGCGCCTTTGTCGCCGGCTGGGGCGAGCGTTTCCGCATCCGCCGCGATTACCAGATCGTCGTCAACGAAATGCGCGCTTTCTTGTCGGAAGTGTCGCGCTGGGTCGAGCAAGTCGACTTGTCCGACTCGCTGCCCAAGGAAAACGGCCGGCTGCGCCCCGATATCTTCGACGAGCTGGCCTTGCCGCTGATGGAGCAGACCCAGCTGTACCTGCGCCAGCTCGAAGTGGAAGCGTCGCTCGTCGAGGAAGAGCGGGCGCCCGCGCACCGCGCCTTCGCCCAGGCGGCGCTGCATCCCTTGATCCTGCGCGCGCCGTTCGTCTTCCGCACGTTTACCAAGCCGCTCGGTTACGCGGGCGATTACCAGATGGTCAACCAGCTGCTGGACGACCCGCGCCAGGGGCCGAGCACGTACTTTCAGATCGTCAATGCGGCCTTCCTGCAGGCGGCTGTCGCCACGGCACACCGCAACCGCATCGATATTTTGACGGAATTCCTGTCGCAGAAGGCGGCCGCGGCGCGCGCTGCCGGGCGCGTGTATAAAGTGCTCAACGTGGGCTGCGGCCCTGCCATCGAGGTGCAGCGCTTCCTGGAAACGTGCCCGGACGCGCAGTGGCTGGCCTTCGAACTGGTCGACTTCAGCAGCGAGACCCTGGACTGGACGCGCGCGCGCCTGACCACCATCATGCAGCGCACGGGGCGCGTGGTCGAGATCGATTATGTACACGATTCCGTGCACAACCTGCTCAAGCGCCGTCATGGCGCCGGTATCACGGGCTTGCCCGGCAGTTTCGACGCCGTGTATTGCGCCGGCCTGTTCGACTATCTGTCCGACAAGGTGTGCGCGCGCCTGCTGATGCATTTCGCCTCGCGCGTGGGGCCGGGCGGACGTTTGCTCGTCACCAATGTGCACGCGAATAACCCGGGCAAGTTCGGCATGGAGCATTTGCTGGAATGGCATTTGATCTATCGCAATGAAGAGGGCTTGTCGGCCTTGCTGCCCGAGCACGCGACGGACCCGCTGATCTATGTCGATGCCACGGGCGTGAATGTGTTCGCGGAAGTGAGCATTCCTTGATGGATACTCCAGGCCTGCACGCCGGCTACACGGCCGTTTTGCGCGACTTCCGCCTGGAATTCAGCCGCGGCGGGGCGTACACGGGCATCGTGCTGATCCTGCTGGGCATGGGCCTCGATTCGGCCCTGTATCCGGACAAGCAGTCGGCGTTCACCAGTGCGCGCATCCTCGTGTCCGTGCTGATCTTCTGCGTCGTGCTGGCCATGCGCACGCGCTGGGCGCAGGACCGCATCCAGGGCTTGACCTTTGTCTGGCTGATCTTGCCGCAGATCATGATCGCCTGGATGATCGCCGTCACGGAAGGCGCCACCTCGATCTATTATGTGGGCATGACCCTGGCCATCTATTCGTCGGGCATCGTGCTGGCCTTCGGCTTGTGGCAGAATATGGTTTTCGGCGCCATCTCCTGCCTGCTGTATGTGGGCGCCTGTGCCTGGCATGCGGGCGGCTTCGACCTGGCGGGTACGTTTGTCGTCAATTGCTTGTTCCTTATCATGTCGGCCAGCATCAGTGCCGTGTTTACCTATTTCAATGAGCGCGCCCGCTTCATGCTGTTCCAGCTGAAGGCGGAAGTGGCGCAAAAGAACACGCAACTGGAAGAAACCAACAAAAGTCTGGCCGATATCAAGGGGCAGATGCTGCAGCAGGAGAAAATGGCTGCCATCGGCACCCTGGCCGCCGGCATGCTGCATGAAGTCAATAACCCCGTGAATTTCTGCATGATGGCCATCGAGGTGGCCATCGAAGACCCGGCCGCCAAGCAAAGCGCGCTCGTCAGCGAATGCCTGGCCGACGCCAAGCAGGGCATGCTGCGCGTGCAGCACATCGTGTCCGACTTGAAGACCTTTGCCTACCGCAAGAGCGGCAACCAGCTGGAAACGGGACACTTCCAGTTCCGCAGCGCGCTCGACGCGGCCATCCGCCTGGTGGGCCATGAAACGAAGAATGTCAGCATCAGCCACGACTTGCCGGTCGACACCCTGGTGCGCGGCGACGAAGCGGCCATCGTGGGCGTGCTGATCAACTTGCTGGGCAATGCCGTGCTGTCCATGCGCAAGGGCAATGCGCCGCCGTTCGAGATCCGCATCACGGCCCACTGGGACGAGAACCGCCTGCGCATCAGCGTGCGCGACAACGGTCCCGGCATCGCCCCGGAAAACCTGGCGCGCGTGTTCGAACCGTTCTTTACCACGCGCGAAGTGGGGCAGGGCCTGGGCCTGGGCCTGAGCATCAGCTATGGCGTGATCGAGCGCCACGGCGGCACCCTCACGGCCGAAAGCGAGCTGGGCGCGTGGGCCAGCATGAATTTCGACTTGCAGCGCTCCGATTGGGAGGGCCGTTAGCATGGATAACGATAGCCGCGCCAGCGTGCTGTACGTGGACGACGAAGCGCTCGCCTGCAAGTATTTCGAACGCGCCGCCGGGGCCCGCTACCGCGTGCTGACGGCGCTGAGCGTCGATGCGGCGCTCGCCTTGCTGGCAGACGAGGCCGGACAGATCGACGTGCTCGTCACCGATTACCGCATGCCGGACCGCCTGGGCAGCGAATTGCTGCAGGAAGTGGCGCAGCGCTATCCGCACATCGTCTGCATGCTCGTCACCGCGTATGCGGACAAGGATGTGCTGCTCGAACTGATCAACGGCGGCGCGGTGTTCCGCCTGCTGGAAAAACCGCTCGACCTGGCCGCCATGCAGACGGCGCTGCAACTGGCCGTGCAGACGGGACGCGAGCGCGCCGCGCGCCGCCAGGGCCTGGTGGCGATGGAAGAATCGCTGGCGTTTCTGGCGCATGAATTGAACACGCCGCTGGCGGCCATCGCCAATTTTGCGCGCGGCATCGCCCGGCGCGCGCAGGCGGAGGCGGTGCCGCAGGCCGAGATCGGCGAAGCGGCCGCCTTGATGCACGACAATGCGCGCTATTGCCTGTCGGTGCTGGCCAGCTTTGTCGACACGGTGCGCCTGGCAAGCGCCGGGCCCGGCATGCAGGGCGGACGCCGCGCCGGCAGCGCGCGCCAGCTGCTGGCGGCCTTGCTCGACAGCTATCCCTTGAGCACGGCCCAGCGCGCCGCCATCACGGTGGACGTGGGCGACGATTTTTCCATTGCCGAGTCGCCCAATTGCGTCGCCCTGATTTTATCGTCCGTGCTGGCGAATGCCTTGCGCTCGGCCGGCGAGCAGGCTCATCCTGCGATCGGCATCCGCATCGACGCCGGCCGCATCATGGTGCGCGACAATGGCGCCGGCATCGCCCCCGAGATTGTCGAACAGCTGTTGATCGACCCCGTCAGTGCCAACGGCGACGAAGGCAAGGGCTGGGGCATGGTGTTTTGCCACCGCATGATGCAGTCGTTCGGCGGCAACCTCGACATCGCCACCGAGTTTGGCACTTCCACCACGGTAACCCTGAATTTTCCAGTACATATAAGGAACGAGCATGATTGACGCCAATCTGCGTTTACCGGCTCAGCGTGAGCCGGCGCAAGGCTTGCCGACGATACTCTATGTCGATGACGAGGCCAACGCCCTCAAATATTTCCAGCGCGCCATCGCGCCGCTGGCCGACGTGCTGACGGCGACCTCGGTCGAGGAGGGCAAGCGCATCCTGGACGAGCAGGCCGACCGCATCGCCGTGCTGGTGTCGGACCAGCGCATGCCGGGCGCCTATGGCAACGAGCTGCTGTCGTATGCCTGGGACCGCCATCCGCACATCGTGCGCATCCTGACCACCGCGTATTCCGAGCTCGAACACACGGTGGAAGCCGTCAACCAGGGGCAGATCCACCGCTACATCCAGAAGCCGTGGGATATCGCGGCCCTGCGCATGGAACTCAAACAGGCGCTGGAACTGGCGCGCTTGCGCAACGAGCACGCCCAATTGCTGCGCGAAAAGCTGATGGTGCGCCAGCGGCAAGCCGTCGCCAACCGCATCGGCAGCCTGTACGCGCTGTGCGCCAGCCTGGCCGGTCCGGAACAGCAGCTGCCCGTGGAAGCGTATTTGTCGGCGGCCTTGACGGCCGGCGTCACGCCGCCCGAGCCGGACTGGCTGTTGATGGATTATGCCGACCTGGTCAGTTCAGAAGCCTTCCGCGGCACGGCCTTTGCCGCCGCCGTGCGCCAGCAGCTCGATACGCTCGAGCGCGAGCATCCGGGGCGCGGCGTGGAACAGGCGATCGACATGCTGCTGCCCGTGTTCGGCGCGGCGCTGCAAAACCAGGGCGGCACGGCGCTGTTCCTCGATGGCCGCCTGCTGACGGAATTCCTGGAAACGCCCACCACCACGCCCGTTTCGGCCATTCACTCGTTCTGGCTGGCCAGCTTGCTGTGGCTGGCGCGGCGCGGCTGGTCCTTGCAGCTGAGTAAAACGGAAATGGGCTTGCAGGGCAAGGTGGTGCAGGCTGAACCGGCGCTCACGCCGGATCACCTGGCGGCCTGGATCGAGCAGTTCTGAGCCGGCTGCCCCGCAAGGGGCGGCGCCAACGACAACAGGGCCGCACGGCCCTGTTTTTCATCGCGACGGGGAAGGCTTAGCGCTCTGCTGCCGCCTTCAGGTTGTTCAAGCCCTTCTCGAAATCCTTGCCGATCATGGTATCCATGCTGACGAAGACCGTCATGACCTTGCTTACGTAAGGGCTGGGACCTGTCATGGTCCAGTTCACCTTGGTGCTGTCGCCCTCGGGTGTCATGGCAAACGTGGTGGTGTTGTGGCTTTCGAACGGCTTGAGGAAGTCCAGCTTGATGACGGTGCGTTCGGGCTGGGCCGCTTCCGTGATTTCCATGCGGCCGGCGCCCACCTTGTCATTGCCCGTCCAGGCATATTGCGCGCCCAGGCCATTGGCGGGGCCTGTAAACGTGCGGCGCATGGCCGGATCGAGCTTTTCCCACGGCGACCAGGCGGCCCAGTAGTGGAAGTCCGTGATCAGACCGGCGATTTTCTCGGGCGGGGCCTTGATGGTGATTTCACGCTGGACACTGAAGGTGTCGGGTTTGGTGGTGGCATAGCCAAGGATGGCGGCGACGACGACAACGATCAGCAGCAGGGTTTTTTTGATCATATGCTCTCCAAATCTTGAATGGTCGATGCGAACGAATCAAGGCAATCTTAGCAGATATGAATGGCTGTGCGCGGCCTGTTGGCCTTTATTTGCGCCAGCTCTGCGCAGGGCCGCCCGCACGCCCGCCTGCACGCCCGTTCGCCGCCGCGCACGCCAGGTTTGTGCCGGTTTGTGGCGAGGGCCGCCGTCCGCTAGAATGCTGGCCTGCAAAGATTTCAGAGGGAAATATGTTTCAACGATCGATCGCCAGGCTGACCCTGGCGTGCGGCTTGCTGGCTTCCGCCTTTGCCGCGAACCTGGCGCATGCCGATGCCTGTCCCGCCCACTACGTCGATGGCCGCAAGCCGGAAATCACCAACCCCAAGCTGGACGTGGCAACCAGGGAGCTGTGCTACAACGTGTTTGGCGTGATGCATTCGGGGATTACGCGCACGCCGCTGTGGTCGGCTGAACACTTGACGGCGAACAACCTGGAAGCGGCGCAGGACTTGTCGCGCGAAAATTCCTTCCATGCCGAACGCAAGCTGCCCGCCGCCCAGCGCGCCGAGCTGGCCGATTATGCGCGCAGCGGCTTCGACCGTGGCCACATGGCGCCGAACGGCGACATGCCGGACCGCCAGAGCCAGCGCGACAGCTTTACCCTGGCCAACATGGTGCCGCAGGATGCGCGCAACAACCGCTATGTGTGGGCCGGCATCGAGGGTGCCGTGCGCAAGATGGCGAAGAAAGAGGGTGACTTATATGTGATAACGGGGCCGGCTTTCATTGGCGGCAACCTGCGCAAGGTGGGAAGAGTGATTGTGCCCAGCCATCTGTACAAGGCCGTGTACAGCCCGCGCCAGCGCGCCGGCGCCGCCTACTTCATTGAAAACGTCGATACCAAGGCGTATGAAGTGCTGAGCATTGCGCAACTGGAAGACAGGATAGGCATCGATCTGTTACCGTCGCTGACGCGCCAGCAAAAGTTGCGCATGCTGAGTTTGCCCAAGATCAATAGCAAGTCGAAAAAATAATCCCTTTGAAAGGAAATCCCATGTGCGCAAAGAAATTCGTCCCGTACGCCAATGAAAGCGATGTGCTGGAGATCGGCGGCCTGAGCATCGAAAACCGTGTCGACCGCATCAGCATCAGCGGCGACATCGACCTGACCCTGGACAAGCCGGGCCTGGCGCTGGCGAAACAGTTGCAAAAACTGCTGGGCGACGTGGTGGCGCAACTGGAAAAGCAGGAATTGCCCGACCAGCTGCCGCCGCCCGAAGTGACGTCGGTGGCCAATCCCTTCGAGTAGATTGCTGAAGGCAACGCCGGGAGCGTTTCCGCATCTGATGTCGGCACGGCAAAAAAAACGCCTCCCGAAGGAGGCGTCAAGAGCGTGCCTGCAGCTAATTAGAACGTATAACGTCCGTTGAAGGTGAAGTAGCGGCCATAGTTGTTATGCAAGCCCTCGTTGTAGCCCGTAGTTGGGTAGCCTGGATCGTAAGGCGCGGCACGGTCGAACAAGTTCTGGATGTTGATGCTCAGACTCACGTTCTTGAAACCCGTGTAGGTATAGCCGAGACCGACCGTGGTCCAGCTGGCGACCTTGCAATCCGGGAAGGCAGTTTCATAGCCGGGAATCGAGGTATTGCGATCCGGCGCCGCATCGGTCGGCTTCTTCGTGCCATAGGCACAGAAAGGCTGGTCGTAGACGGTAGCGCCATCGCGGAAGCGCTTGAGCGAAATGCTGTCGACGAAATTGAGCGAGGCATTCACGTTGTGATCGCCCTTGGTCCACGACGTGGTCAGCGAGGCTTTTACGCGCGGCATGTCCGTGCCCACGCCCAATTGCCAGTCGGACAAGCCAGGACGGCTGCCGGTGACGTTATTTTCCACGTCGCCTGCCACCTGCGCCATCTTGTAGCTGTAGACATAGGTGGCGCGGAAGGCCGAGCTCAGCGAACCCCATTCGCCGAGCTTGTTGCGCATGCGCGCTTCCAGGTCGATGCCCTTCAACTCGGTGGCACCTTGGTTGGTCCATGGCGTCTTGACCCCCAGCAGCGGGCCCGTGCCTGGAATCGGATTGCCATTCGCGTCGGTGATGAAGTTGACCGGATTCTGGTCGCGGATGACGTTTTCAGGCATCCGGTCTTCGTTTTTCAAGGCGTCGCTGGCCGTACCCAGCGCCACTTCCTTCTCCTTGCGCACCTTGTACACGTCGACCACGAAGTCCAGCCAGTTTGCCGGGGAGTAGATCAGGCCCAGCGAGTAGCTCTTCGAGGTTTCCGGTTTCAGGTCGGGATTGGCGTTACCGACGCCCGAAGTCGTCTTGTTGCAGTCGGAAGCGACGCCATTCGGACGCGGCGTCTCTTCATCCTCCTCGCAGCGTTTCGGGTCATACACGCCGCGCAGGAAATATTGCGCACCGCCGGGCGTCACTTGCGACAGTGCCGGCGCGCGGAAGCCTTCGGCGTAGGTGCCGCGCAGCGCCAGCGTATCGGTGACTGTCCATTTGGCACCCACCTTCGGCACGAAGTTGGTCTTGATGCCAGGATATTTGTCGACGCGTCCGGCGAAATCCATTTCGAAGCTTTTCGTGAATGGCGTGCGCAGTTCGACGAAAGCCGACTTGACATTGCGCTGGCCGTCAATGGCGGTATTGGCGACACCCAGGATTTGCCCGCTGGCCGTCAGGCTGTCAGGATCGATGCGGATTTTTTCGCGCCGCAGTTCAAAGCCCACCGCCAGTCCCATGGCGCCGCCGCCGAGTTGGCCAAATTCCGTGCTGGCCTTGCCATCCCACTGGAGAATTTCAGCTATGCCGCGGTCTGTGACATCGTGGCCAAGCGTGGGATCGGCCACCAGTTGCGCCAGCGATGTACCTGTGTTGAGCTTGCGCAAGGTTGGCAGGTACAGTTGGCCATATGTTGTTTCTTCGCGCTCAGAACGATTCCACAGCACGCCGCTTTCCCAGTTCCAGCCGAAATGGTCGCCTTGCAAGCCAGCCAGCAGGCGCGAGTTTTCATTCACGGTTTGCGAGCCGCCCCGCAGGTTTTCGAAACGGTAGTTGACCGAGGCGCGTGCATTGCTGAGCGGATTGTCCGGGTGGCCGATGGGCAGGATGACCTGGAAAGGTTCGCCCGTTCCCGTGGCGGTAAAGTTGGTAACCTGGGCATTGCCCAAGGTAATAGGCAATCCCGTGTAGCTGCGGCTCGAACGCGTGTAGGCCCCTTCGGCGAAACCTGTCACCTTGCTGTTGATCTTCAGCGTGCCGCGTGTCAGGACACTGGCATCCTTGCCGGCGCCCGTGCCTTCGAGGAACTGGTCACCGTTGTAGTTGCAGAAGGTGCGGCCGATCAGCACGCTGGTTGGCAGCAGGCCGTCCTTTGTGCCGCCCGTAATGCGCTCGCTGGGATCGCAGCCCAGGTTGAAGGTCATGCGGGCCGGGCCATTGGCCTGGGTGACGCCAAAGCTTTTCGATCCGGGTGCGGACTCGCGGAAAATCGTTGCATATTTCGACACGGCGCTCGAATAGTTCGAGCGGAAACGGCCGTTCAGGTCCTGGTAGGTGGAATAGGCGATGTCATTGACATCGCGGCGCGCCACGCGATCGCGTTCGGAGTAATCGACGGCGACAAAGACGTTATAGCCGTCGGTATCGAAGTCGCCGGTGCCGAAAAAGCCATTGATGTTCTTGCGGCGGAAACGGTTGTCGTCGTTGGCGCTCGCATTGGCGGATAACTGGCCGCCTCGGTAGTTCGATTTGGTGATGAAGTTGATGACGCCGCCGATGGCGTCCGAGCCGTAGACGGCCGATGCGCCATCCTTGAGGATTTCCACGCGGTCGAGGGCGGACAGGGGGATGCTGTTCAAGTCATACAGGGTCGAATTGCCATTGTTCGGATCGGCGTACGCGGATGGCGTCATGCGCCGCCCGTTCAGCAGGATCAGGGTGGAGCTCGATCCCAGGCCGCGCAATGATGCCGTGGCCACGCCCTTGGCGAAGCCGCTGCCGCTGGCCTGATCCTGATTGGTATCGGTGCCCATCGATGGAATCAGCTTCATCAGTTCGGCCACCGTCGACGCGCCGCTGTCCTTGATGTCCTTGGCGGTAATCACGTCGACAGGCGAGGTGCCTTCCTTGTCGGCGCGCTTCAGGTTGGAGCCGGTGATCAGGATTTTTTGCAGTGCCGGCTCCTGCGGAGCCAGCTGGGCATAGACCAGTTGCGAAGAAGACAGGGTCAATGCGACTGCGATGACGCTTTGTTTTAAGACTATTTTTTTGAGCAAAATATTCTCCATCAATTTTCAACTGCTGAACACATGGCCGACCATCGTTGTGCAATGTCCGGCTTTCCCGGTCTAGTGAATCGCTTGAGCGATTTTTGTTGCAAAACCGTATAAACAGTATTGCCTAGACCTTTATCAAAACATCTTCGGAAACGCCGCGCTATGTTTTTTTTAATATTGTCACGTTGACACAACAGTTAATCTAGAATATTTTTGCGCTTACATATTTGATAAAAAATTGATGGCGTTAAAAAGAAACTGTGCTAATAAATTCCAAATTATTACATTTTATGTAATAAAAATATTTTCCATAAATCAGGTAAGTGTTTGTTTTATATGTGTTTATTTTAAATTTAATCCGCGTTGTGATAAATTGTCATTTTTTCATACGTCCAGGAATGTTGCAAATTTTTACATTTGTAATATTTTGCAGATGCACAATTTTGGTGCGTCGGCGATTATCGCTGGCCCTACTGGGGAGGGCGAGATAATGCCGGGAGATAATCAAATAATGTCGGAACATAATTAGAGCCTGGTGCTGCGATGCATCATTTTCGTGCATAAAAAAAGCCGCCAGCATTATGCTGGCGGCCATAGCTGCATTTATCTGGTGCGTTGCCGCGGCTATTTGGCGAACGCCTGTGCCGCCGGCGTGACGGTGACGGCCGCCGGCTTGATGTCCAGCTTCATCGCGCCGATGACCTTGTCTTCATCGAGCAGCGCCTGCGGCTTGTTGCCGTCGTACTTGATGGGAGAGAACGCGTCGCTGACGAGCTTATCCTTCAAGCCGGCCGCATCCTTGGCGACGATCACCACGGACAGGTTCTTCGCCGACAGGTGCTGCTGGATGGCGCGGTTGACGTCGGCCAGCGTCAGTTTCGACAAGCCATCACGCATCAACTTGGTAAATTCCGGCGTGCCATACCATTGCGAATCGAGCGCATAACCGAGTTGCTGGTCTTGCGTCGACGTCATGACGAAGACGTTCTTCATCAGGTAGTCGCGCGTGGTGGCGAAATCGTCCTGCGTCAAGCCGTTGTCGACCAGCTTGCCCAATTCCGTCAGTGCCACGCGCAGGGCGAAATGGGCGTTGTCCGGCGCCACGGGGCGGATCCAGATTTCGAACAGCTGTGCCTTGCGGCCCAGGTTCGGGTTCGGGAAGAACTGGTACATGCCGCGCGGGAAGGCTTCGATGTACGCGTAATCGCCATAGTTCATGCCGCGGATTTCACGGATGCGCTGGTACAGGTAGGAATTCGAGGCGCGGTGCTCGCCCAGCCACGTCTTCGCCAGCCACAGGGCGGGGAAGTCCGGGTGCGTGCGCGTCACGTCCAGCGGCAAGCCGAAGGAAATGGCCGTGGCGCGCGTGTTTTTCTCGATGATTTCCACTTCCAGGCCCTGCGCCTTGCGGCCCGCGGGTTTCACGGTGGCGGGCAAGCCCGGGCCGGCCGGCAAGCTTGCCAGCGCCTGCGTCAGCGAGGCCGTCATGGCGTCCGACACGTCGCCGGAAATGCCGACCTTGACGGCGCCTTGCGCATACGCGCTCTTCCAGAACTGTTTCACGTCGTCGAGGGTGATGGCGTCGATGCCGGCGACCGTGCCCAGCACGGGGTGGCCGTACGGCGTGCCCGCATACACATTCGTTTGCAGGCGTTCCTTGGCGAATTCCTCTTCGTTATTGTCCTTCAGGTCCAGCAGCAGCGCGTTCTTTTGCGCATCCTTCAGGCGGCGGAAGTCGTCTTCGCGGAAACCGGGCGAGAGCAGCAGCGGCAGGGCGATGGCGTTGAACTGGGTCCAGTTATCCTTGTGGATGGAACCCGTAAACGTCGTCATTTCCTTGTCCGTCTGCTGGCTGAAACTGCCGGCCAGCGGGAACAGGGCCTGGTTGACTTCGTCGATCTTGCGCTCGGACGAACCGCCGGACGCCACCATGGCGGCCGTCAGCGCGGCCAGGCCTTCCTTGCCTTGCGGGTCTTGCGCGGAACCGGCCATGAACAGCAGCTTGTAGCGGATCTGCGGCAGCGCCGACTTTTGCACCAGCACGTCGAACTTCGCGGTCGGGGCGGCCGGCAGCAGGCTGGCCAGCTTTGGCGTGGCGGCGATGGCGGCCGCAATCGGCTGGTGCGACAGGGTCGTCACCACCAGGCCCTCGTCCGTCAGGTATTTGCGCGCGGCCGCCTGCAGGTCGGCCGGCGTGAGCGTATCGATCAGGCGGTAGTACTGGTTGATGGTGGCGTAGGAACGGTCGAAATGCACGAAGGAAGCCAGGGTGCCGGCGATCTGTTCCGTGTTGTCGAGCGAGCGGATCAAGCCGTATTTTTCCGCCGACTTGGCGTCCGCCAGGTCTTTGTCGCTCACTGGCGTGTCGCGCAGCCGCGCCACGGTGGCCAGGATGGCGTCGCGCACGTAGACGGCGTCATCGATGTTTTTCACGCGCGCGCCCAGCACGGCCAGGGTCGGGTCGACCCGGTCCGGCGTCATGTCGAACAACTGGTCGACCTTTTGCTCGTTCTGCACCAGGCGTTTATACAGGGGCGAGGTGCGGCCGAACGACAGCGACAGCAGGGTGGCCAGCGCGGCCTGGTCCTTGTCCTTCACGGAAAACGCGGGCGCGTGGAAGCCCACGGCCACCCACGGCAGGGTCGGCGTGGGCCAGACCACATGCTTGTAGACGGGGCCGCGCGGCTTTGGTTCCACGGGCACGGCCGCCTGCTGCTTGCCGCGCTGCCAGCTGCTCCAGTATTTTTCCACCAGCGCGATCGCTTGCTGCGGTTCCACGTCGCCGGCGATGATGATGGTGGTGCGCTCGGGACGGTACCAGCGGTCGAAGAAGAGCTTCGAATATGCGTACTGGTTCGGCATGTCTTCGATGTCCTGAATGAAACCCATCGTCGTGTGCTTGTAGGTATGCGTCGTGTAGGCGCTGTCGCGCATCACTTCGAACAGTTTCGACACGGGATTGGCGCTGTTCTTGTTGTATTCGCCCAGCACGGCACGCGATTCCGTCTTGAACGCGTCTTCCGCATAGTCGAGGTGCTGGAAGCGGTCCGCTTCCACCTTCAGCACGGTTTCCAGGTCTTGCTTGGCAAACGTCGTGTGGTAATTGGTCAGGTCGTCGCTCGTATACGCGTTCTGGCGCGCGCCGGCGCGGGTGATGACTTCCTGGTATTTCTCGGGCGGATAAGCCTTGGTGCCGCGGAACATCATGTGCTCGAAGAAGTGGGCGAAACCGGACTTGCCCGGCTCGACTTCGTTGCGCGAACCCGTCTGCACGGGAATCTGCAGCGAGACGAGGTTCGGGAAGCCGGTCGGCACGATGATGATCTTCAAGCCGTTGGGCAAGGTCTTTTCCGTTGCCTTGAATGGCAGCAGATCGGCCTTGCTGGCCGCGGCGCTATGGGCGGCGGCCGGTTTGACGGGCGCGGCGCCCAGGTTCGACGAGGCCATGGCCGACAGGGCCAGGGCGAAAGCGGGTAACAACACAGGCATGATTCTTGACACGGGGGCTCCTTCTTTTTCTGGAATGTGGAAAGTGCAACGCCGCAGCATAGAATATTCGTGCCGCCGTGCATAGGGGCAAGGCGCTGTCGGAACGCTGCGCTGGGGGGAGATTAAAAGTCGGGCCGCAGGATGCGCGCCGTCAAGTGGGCGAGGAAGTCGCGTTTGGTGGGCAGGAACATGCGGATGTACACGGTGTCGTGCGCGCGGTCATGGTGGTAGATGACGCGGATCACTTCGCACAGGCGTTGCTCCACATCCATGCCGACTTCGCGGGCGGCCGCGACGGGTGTGCCGCTGTCGGGGAAGGTCTTGAGATCGGCGAATAATTGCCGGAAAGCTGCGATGAACTGCGCGTGCGCTGCCGCCGTGTGGCGCGCCTTGAAGTCGCTGCGCAGTTCATTGAAATCGGCTTGCGCGCTTTTCAGCACGACGATGCGCGCCATGTCAGTCCTGATCGAGGCTGGCCAGGAAGTCTTCTTCGGACACCACGTCGCCGCGCGCGATGTCCTGGTTGCCCATGGCGATCAGTTTCATGAATGCATGCTGCTCCTGCATCTGCCGCGCTTGCCGCTTGCCTTCCTGATACGCGTGCATGGACAGCACGACCATCTTCGCTTCGCCATTTTGCGTGATGATGATGGGCTCGTCCTGGCCCGCGTCGAAGCTGTTGACGATGTCCGTCGTATTGGCCTTGAGATAGGAAATCGGCTTGATGCGTTCCTTGAGGTCCATGGCGGCTCCGAATGCGAAAAACTGTGATAGGACTAAATATACACCAAATTTGGTCGTGCTTCCCTGTTGCCTACGTGAGCGTCGTTTCCGGCAGGCTGATGCGGTTACGGCCCAGGTGCTTGGCGCGGTACAGGGCGCAGTCGGCCGTGTGGATCAGCTGTCCCAGTTCCGTGCCGGGGCCGGGCAGGGCCGTGGCGGCGCCGATGCTGACGGTGACGCAGGCACCGTCGGGACGCTTGCGCGGCAGTTGCAGCCGTTCCACGCGCTGGCGGATGCGTTCGGCCACGATGGCCGCGCCCTTGAGCGACTGGTTCGGCAGGATGACGGCAAATTCTTCGCCGCCATAGCGGGCCACCAGGTCGTTCGTGCGCATTTCGCTGGCCACGGCGCCGGCCACCTTGCGCAGGCACAGGTCGCCGCCCTGGTGGCCATGGCTGTCGTTGTATTCCTTGAAATTGTCGACGTCGACCATCAGCAGCGACAGGGGCTGGCCCTGCCGCTGGGCGCGCTGCCACTCGGCCAGGATGGTGTCGTCGAAGCAGCGCCGGTTTGCCAGGCCCGTCAGGCCGTCGCGCGTGGCCAGGCGTTCCAGTTCCACGTGCGCGCGTTTTTCATCCGTCATGTCGCGCAGGGTTTCGACGACGGCGATCAGCTCGTCGTGATTGCCATAGATGGGACTGGCATCGACGGCCAGGTAGCGCCGCCGCCCCGTGCGCGGCATGTCGCACCAGTTTTCCGCGCACAGATTGCCGCCCGTGCTGCTGCGGTACTGCTGCTGGGCGTGCAGCGCGCGCATGTCGCCGCCGCGCCCGGCCAGCAGCAGGTCGGCCAGGGTGGGGCGCTCGTCGTTGTAGAAGCAGCGGCCCGGCTCGCGCGTGCGCAGCACTTCGGCCGCCGGCACGCCCGTCAGCTGCTCGCAGGCGCGGTTCCAGATCATCACCTGGCCATGCACGTCGAGGACAAAGGTGGGCACCACCAGCAATTCCATCATCTTGACGGCAAAACCCTGGGCTGCATCGCAGGGCGATGCGCTGGCATGAGCATGGCTATCCGGCATGTAAGCATCCTTCTTGGGGTGAATGGGGCTGGCTCGTTGGCCATGATGCAGCGCAGCGGGACGGAAGGTGTTGATATTGAGCAATATTTATGGCACCACGATCAGTCGTGCAGCACGGGCGCCTCCTCGCAGGCGGCCAGCGGCAGGGACAGGCGCAAGGTGGTGCCGGCGCCGCTGCGGCTTTCGATGTGCAGGCTGCCGCCGGCGGCGGCCACGCGCTCATGCATGCCGGACAGGCCGCAGCCGAGGCGCGGTGGCGAGCCCGACAGCCCGACGCCGTCATCGCTGATGCGGCATGCCAGGGTGGCTCCCGCTTGCTGCAGGCTCAGCTGAACATGCGTGGCGCGCGCATGGCGGGCGATGTTCGCCAGCGCTTCCTGCAGCACGTGATACAGCAGCGGGCCGTGCGCGCTGCCGGCGGCGGCGTCGAGCCGGTAGTCGCAGCTGCAAGCGATGCCCGTGGTGCGCTTGAAATCGGCCAGCAAGCCGTCGCACGCCGCTTGCAGGCCCGCGTCGAGGGCGGGCGGGCGCAGGTCGTGGATGACGCAGCGCAGCGCCGCGATGCTGAGGTCGATATTGCGCGCCATCATATCCAGTTGGCGCGCCAGCAAGGGGGCGGCGTCATGCGTGCTGGTCTGCAGCATGGCCAGGTCGATTTTCAGGGTCAGCAGATGCTGGCCCAGGTCGTCGTGGATGTCGCGCCCGATGCGCAGGCGTTCCTGCGCGCGCGCCTTGTGCTGTTCGCCGGCCAGGCGCGCCTGTTCCGCCTCCGCGCGCAGCTGTTCCAGTGCCTGCAGGCGCAGCGCCAGGCGGCGCTGGCGCCACAGCAGCAACGCCAGCGCGCCGAGCAGGACGGCACAGGCCAGCATCAAGGGGGAGGGCGTGCCGGCCGGCTGCATCGGCCCGGCGGCATGGCCGGCGTGCAGGGCCGCGAGTGCGGCCGCCGCCAGGCAGGCCAGAATACTCAGGCGGTACGGCGGGCGTAGCCAGCGTTGCACCATATCCATGCTCCCTCAATGTTTTCCATCAGGCAATGTTCTTACAGAAAATATATTAACTTGAGATCATTTACATTGTCTAAACGCAAAAGCCGCGCAGTTATGCCTGCCCGTGTCGATTTCCGGCCCCCGGATGCCGCAGCGGCAGGCGGCGGGCACGGCATTTGCACGGGAAGTGTCGCGGCGGCATATAATAGAGGGTTGTCAATCGGCTTTTGCGGTAACGGCGCCACGCGCCAGCCCCGATGCGTTCGCCCTGCGCGATGACGCCAGCCAGCTCTTAGGAAATACAGTGACTTATAGCATCAAAGAGATTTTTTATACCCTGCAGGGCGAAGGTGCGCACGCGGGCCGTCCGGCCGTGTTTTGCCGCTTTTCCGGCTGCAACCTGTGGACGGGCCGCGAAAGCGACCGCGCCACGGCCGTGTGCCAGTTCTGCGATACGGATTTCGTCGGCACGGACGGCGAACTGGGCGGCAAGTTCAAGACGCCGCAGGAACTGGCCGCGCTGATCGACAGCCTGTGGCCCGCCAGCTACGCGCCCAGCAAATACGTGGTGTTTACGGGCGGCGAACCGCTGCTGCAACTGGACACGGCCCTGATCGACGCCATGCACGCGGTCGGCTTTACCATCGCCATCGAAACCAATGGCACCTTGCCCGTGCCGGCCGGCGTGGACTGGATCTGCGTCAGCCCGAAGATGGGTTCCACCCTGGTGGTGCACAAAGGCAATGAAATCAAGGTGGTCATCCCCCAGTTCCAGCAAGACCTGGCCGCCTACGAACAACTGGACTTCGAGAACTTCTTCGTGCAGGCGATGGACGGCCCCCTGGCCGCGCACAACATGAAGCTGGCCATCGAAACATGCAAAAGCAACCCGAAGTGGAAGCTGAGCCTGCAAACCCATAAACTCCTGCAAATCCCTTAAAACAAATAATATGCTGACTATCACACGCAAGCTCGAATTCGACGCGGGCCACCGCATTCCCGACCACAAAAGCCAGTGCCGCAACCTGCACGGCCACCGCTACACGGTGGAAATCACCCTGGTCGGCAAGGTCATCGAAGCGGAAGGCAATTCCGACAATGGCATGATCATGGACTTTTCCGACGTGAAAACCCTGGCCAAGCAGCACCTGGTCGATGTGTGGGACCACGCCTTCCTCGTGTACGAAAAGGATACGGCCGTGCGCGACTTCCTGGCCAGCCTGCCCGACCATAAAACCGTCGTCATCGACCGCATCCCGACCGTGGAAAACCTGGCGCGCATCGCCTTCGACATCCTGAAAGCCGCATTTACCGACCATTTCGGCACGGGCTTGCACCTGCATAAGCTGGTGTTGCATGAAACGCCGAATTGCTGGGCAGAAGTGACCGATGACTGAAACGCACGCTAGCGCGCAGGACGCGCGCTACATGCAGCTGGCCCTGGAACAGGCCCAGCACGCATGGGACCTGGGTGAAGTGCCCGTCGGCGCCGTCGTCGTCAAGGATGGGGTAGTCATCGCCGTCGGCTACAACCAGCCCATCGGCCGCCACGACCCCACGGCGCACGCGGAAGTCATGGCCTTGCGCGCGGCCGCCGAAAAGCTGGGCAACTACCGCTTGCCCGGCTGCGAGCTGTACGTGACGCTGGAACCGTGCGTGATGTGCTCGGGCGCCATGCTGCATGCGCGCCTGGCGCGCGTCGTGTACGGCGCGGGCGACCCGAAGACGGGCGCCTGCGGTTCCGTGCTGAACCTGTTCGAGCAGCCGGCGCTGAACCACCAGACGGCCATCGCTGGCGGCGTGCTGGCCGACGAGTGCGGCGCTTTCCTCAAGCGTTTCTTTGCCGAGCGCCGCCGCGCGCAGGCGGAAGCGCGCAAGCTGGCCCATCCGCCGGCCTGATTTCGCCCCAGACAGGGCGGGGCCGCCACGGCCTTGTCCCGCGTGCCAGCCATGCCAGCCACCCCGGCTGGCATTTTTTACAACTGTTGCGAAATAACATCTGTCTAGACCACTTTGCCATTCTCAAATGAGAATGATTCGTGTTACAGTATTGTTTTCGCCAGCAAACTTTCCTTATACATCGTTAACACTTTCGTTATCGATCCGGGTTCAAGAGCCAGCCTTTACTCTTCCACCGGATCATCATGACTACTGTGCCTACGCAGCGCCTCGCTGCACCCGTCGTATCCCCAGCTCACCTGCCTGTCCGCCGCCATAACCTGGTGCTGCGCGCCGCCTTGCTGGGCCTGTTCGCCGCGCCGCTGCTGCCCGTGGCCGCGCAAAACGCCGCCGTCAATGCAGGCACGGCCGCGCAGGAACCGGCCAAGCTGCCTGTCTTCCCGGAAATCGTCGTGAACGCCAAACAGGATTACGAGCGCCGCGCGGGCACCAAGACGGTGATCCGCAGCGACGACCTGGAGCGCCGCAACGTGACGGACATGGCCGGCGTCGTGCGCTATCAGCCGCTGATCAGCACGTCAATGGCGGCCTCGGGCGGCGGCGGCATGTGGGATGGCGCGGGCAATACCGGTTACAACATCCGCGGCCTGGAAGGCAACCGGGTCAGCCTGGAACTCGACGGCATTTCCCTGCCCGACGCGGCACCCAAGCCGGACAGCAGTAACATGAACGCCTTCGGCATGGGCCGCGATTATTTTGATCCAGAAACTTTCCGCGAAGTGCGCATCGATTCGGGCACGACGGCCGTCAGCGGCGCCAATCCCGGCCTGGGCGGCGGCGTGGCCTTCATCACCAAGTCGCCCGAAGATTACCTGGGCGAAGGGGTGGACCATTATGTGGCGTATAAATACGGCCGCGCCACGGTGGACCGCAGCAATGCGCACACCCTGACGGGCGCCGCCAAGATCGGCGCCAGTCTGCAAGGCCTGGCAGTGTACGTGCACCGCGATGGCGAGCAGCTGGACAGCCGCGGCAGCGCCACCGTCAACCCGGATGACTGGCATTCGAACGCCTTGCTGTCGAAGCTGGTGTGGGCCTTGCCGGGCGAACAAAAGCTGGACTTGACGGTCGACATGTTCGAACGCAAGAACAAGCGCGACCTCAACAATAAAGTCAGCGCCATGTACCCGGACGGCGTGCAGCAGGATTCCACCACCAAGCGCACCCGCGTCAGCCTGGGCCACGAGGTGGTGCTGAAGGATTTCGCCCTGTTCGACCGCCTGACCTCGAAAGTCTACCTGCAGAACGCGAAGATCGAGGACAAGAGCAAGGGGCGCTATGTTTACCGCGGCAACTCCCTGCGCGCCATCGACACCAGCTTCAAGAATGACAGCATCGGCCTGACCTCGGAAGCGTTCAAGCAGCTCAACGCCGACAACGCGCTGCTGTACGGCGTGCAGCTGGAACAGGCCAAATCGCGCCGTCCCTGGATGGAAGACCGCACCCTCATCGCCACGGGCGAGCACCAGATCACGCGCAAGAACCGCATGGCCGACATGGATGTCACCAAGCTGGCCCTGTATGTGCGCGACGACCTCAGTTTCGACCTGGGCGGCAAGAAAGCCGTGCTGACGCCGGGCCTGCGTGCCGACTACCGCAAACTGGAGCCGAAAAACCTGCAGAACTATCTGATCGGCGTGCCGAATGCGGCCAAGGAAGTGCGCAAGGAGAGCGATTCCTACTTCACGCCGAGCCTGAGCCTGTCCGTGGAAGTGCTGCCGGAAATGCAAGCCTACGCCACGTTCACGCGCGGCACGCGCCTGCCGACGGCGATCGAACGCACGGGTACCTATGATTCCATCAGCTATACGGGCACGGGGAATGGCTATGCCGTGCTGGGCAATCCGAATCTGGGCAAGGAAACCAGCAAGGCATATGAACTGGGGCTCAAAGGCGACGTGACCAGGGGCTTGAGCATGCAGGCGTCCGTCTACCAGACGGAGTACAAGAACATGATCGAGTACGTGGCGCAAGAGCTGGATCCGGTGAATTACCCGACCCTCACCCTGGGCCTGTTCCGTCCGGAAAACATCGGCAATGCGCGCACCTGGGGCGCCGAGCTGAGCCTGCGCGCGGAGCTGGGAACCTGGTTGCCGGCCATGCAGGGCTACCGCGTCGACCTGGCCACGGGCGTGGCCAAGGGCCGCTCCTTCAATACCCTGACGGGCGAGAGCGGCGGCCTGGCCTCGGTGGCGCCGGCCAAGACGGCGCTGACCTTCGGCTATGACCATACGAACAAGTTGTTCGGCCTGGAACTGACGGCGCTGCATGCCGGCGAGAAACAGGCGCCGAACGATTTGCTGATGGGCGGGACCGCGCCGCTCTTCAAGGTGCCGTCGTACACCATCTTCGACCTGTCGACCTACTGGAACGTGCATAAGAACGCCAAGATCATCGTCGGCGTGTACAACTTGACGGATCGCAAGTACTGGGATTACGCCGCCGCGCGCAGCCTGGCCGCCGGCACCACGGCTGCCAGCCGCCTGGAGATCGAGCGCTACGCCAAGCCGGGCCGCAACGTCGCCGCCAGCCTCAGCGTCAACTATTGATTTCTACCGGGGAGGGGTGCTTGCCCCTCTTTTTTTCCATGTTTGATTGAATGGTCTCTCTATGAAGTTATCCAAACTCGTTCTATCCCTGCTAGGCAGCCTGCTGATCGCAAACGCATACGCGGCCCCAGCCACTTTGGCGGAACGCTGGTCCACCTTGCGCACGGAGCAGCCGAAGCTGCAGATCCGCGACGCGGCGCGCGCGCTGGGTGTATCCGAAGCGCAATTGCTGGCAACCAACATCGGCAAGGGCGTCACTCGCCTGCAGGCCGACGGCAACCAGCCGCGCGAAATCATGCGCGCCGCGCTGGACCTGGGCATCGTGCAAGCGATCACGCGCAATGAAAACGGCGTCATCGAAACGACGGGCGTCGCCAGCAAATTCAAGCAGGCGGGCGACAAGTCCGAGCAGGCCGACGCCAAGGACCCGGAAACGGAAGCGCGCCAGCGCAATATCGCGGGCGGTTACCTGGGCGGCCAGATTGACCTGCGTTTCCACTTTGAAAACTGGAAATACGCATTTGCGGTAGAACAAGCGGGCCGCGATGGTAAGCCGACGCGCAGCCTGCAATTCTTCGACGCCAACGGCACGGCCGTGCACAAGATCTACCTGCGTAACGAGCCGGGTGTGGCCGTCTACGATAAATTGGTGGCGACCTTCCGCATGCCCCAGCAAAGCGCGGAGCTGAACGTGCTGGCCGTGGCGCCGAAAGCGGCGGAAAAGCCGGATGCCGAGATCGACGTCAAGGAATTCCAGCTGGCCTGGAAAGACATGACGGACGTGCACCAGTTTGCGCAAATCATGCGCGAATTCCACCTGTCGCGCGAACAGGCCCTGCGCCTGGCGCCGGCCGGCGTGGTCGAGCGCGTGACGCCAGCGGCGCTGCGCACCCTGCTGGAAAACGCGGCCAAGGACAAGGTCGCCATCATGGTGTTCCTGGGCAATGAAGGCTTGACGCAGATCTACAGCGGCAAGATCGAGAAAACCATGGCCGCCGGCGGCTTCTTCAACGTGCTGGACCCGGACTTCAACCTGCACATCCGCGACACGGCCCTGCGCAGCGGCTGGATCGTCAAGCGCGGCGGCGTCACTTCCGTCGAGTTCTTCGACAACGACGGCACGCAAGTGGTCTCCTTCTTCGGCGTGCGCGAGCGCGGCAAACCGCAGCCGCAAAGCTGGGTGGATCTGGCCGATTCCTTGCCGAAGGCCAAGTAAGCAGTAGCGATGATTCTGCACGGTTGCCGCGCGCCGTACCGGCGCGGCAACACTTCAGCTTGTGTACCGCGTGCCGGTCTCATGTCTGAAGCACAATAGTGGTATGCTGATTGCAAGGCCGCAGCGATCGTGCCTGCGTGCTGGTTCCTGAAGAGAGGCAATCATGGCAACCATCATGGCGAACGGCCTCAACATAGCTTATGAGAGCCACGGCAACCCCGATGACCCGTGCGTGCTGCTGGTCATGGGCCTGGGCATGCAACTGATTGCCTGGCCGGCGGACTTCGTCGAAGGCATCGTCGAGCAAGGCTTTCGGGTCGTGCGTTTCGACAACCGCGACAGCGGCCTGTCGAGCAAGATGGCGCTGGCGGGCAAGCCGTATCTGCCGCTGGCCTACGTGAAAAACCTGCTGGGCTGGCCCCTCAAGACTTCCTACACCCTCGATGACATGGCGGACGATGCGCTGGGCTTGCTGGCGTCCCTGCGGATTGCCCAGGCGCACGTGATCGGCGTGTCGATGGGCGGCATGATCGCGCAAGTGATGGCGGCGCGCGCGCCGCTGCAGGTGCTCAGCCTGACCTCCATCATGTCGAGCAGCGGCCGGCGCGGCTTGCCCGGCCCCACGCGGGCCGCGCGCAATGCGCTGCTGCAACGCCCGAAACGCAACGCCAGCCGCGCCGAACTGATGGCGCACATGGCCGCCACCGTGCGCGTGATCGGCAGTCCCGCTTATCCCGTGTCGGAAAAACTGCTGTACCAGCGCATCGAAGCGGCACTGCAGCGGGGCAGTTGCCCCGAAGGCGTGGCGCGGCAAATGGTGGCGATCGCCGCCTCGGGCGAGCGTACGGCCTTGCTGCCGAGCATCAGTTGCCCGGCGCTCGTGATCCATGGCGCGGCCGACCCCTTGATCCCCGTCGCCTGCGGCATCGATACGGCGGCGCTGATCCCCGGAGCCCGGCTGGAAGTGATCGAAGGCATGGGGCACGACATGCCGCCCCAGCTGATCGAGCGCCTGCTCGCCTTGATCGATGTGCATCTGCAAGGTAAGATGGCGCCCCAGATGCGCTCCCAGCCAGCTTGAGCCAGGCGCGCCCACCACTTGACTAGCCAGGCATATTTTGAAGACACCTGAGATTGGCATTGCCATCGTCGCGCCGGGCGGTTGTGCGCCCGACGAGGCGGCTTTGGCGCGCGGCATCGCCCGCTTGCAGGCGCAAGGCGCCACCGTCCACAATTACTACGACCCCGACCACACATTCCAGCGCTTCGGCGGCACGGATGCGGGCCGCCTGGCGCAGTTGAACGCGGCCGCCGCCGACCCGGCCGTGCAAGTGGTGATCGCCTTGCGCGGCAGCTACGGCATCAGCCGCATCCTGCCCGACATCGATTTCGACCGCATGGCCGACAGCGGCAAGCTGTTTGTCGGCTACAGCGATTTTACGGCCTTCCACATGGGCTTGCTGGCAAAAACGGGGCGCGCCAGCTTTGCCGGCCCCATGATCTGTGACGATTTTATCCGCGACGAGCCCGAGCAATTTACGCTGGATCAACTGTGGTCGTGCCTGGCCGGTCCCACGCACACGGTCACGGGCGCGGCGGCGGGCAATCCGCAGGTAGAGCTGAGCGGGCAACTGTGGGGCGGCAACCTGGCCATGCTGGTTCACTTGCTGGGCACGCCGTATTTCCCCCAGATCGATGGCGGCATCCTGTTCCTGGAAGACGTCAACGAACACCCGTACCGGGTCGAGCGCATGCTGCTGCAACTGCTGCACGCGGGCGTGATCCAGCGCCAGCAAGCGGTTGTGCTCGGTGACTTTTCCGGCTATAAACTGAGCCCGATGGACAAGGGCTACGATGTCGATGCCATGCTGGCCTACGTGCGCGAGCGCCTGCCCGTGCCCGTGTTGACGGGACTGGAATTCGGCCACATCCGCCGCCGCGTCACCTTGCCGTTCGGCGGCCAGGCGCGGCTGCAATCGGATGCGTCCGGCTTCAGCCTGCAGGTGGGCGATTACCCGACCCTGGCGCGCCCCTGAACGCCGTTGCTTCCATGCACGTCAAACCCGGACGCCTGCTGCAGCTCGATGTGCTGCGCGGCATCGCCGTGTTTGGCATCTTGCTGGTGAATATCTGGTCGTTCGCCTGGGGCAGCCTGTCCTTGCGCTACGGCACCTTGCCGGCGCAGCCGCCCGTGCTCGACCAGCTCGTCATTTTCGGCGTGGCGGCGTTAGCGCAATTCAAGTTTTACCCCATCTTCGCTTTTCTGTTCGGCGCCGGTTTTGCCCTGCAGACACGTTCCCTGCGGCGCCAACTGGGTAGCTGGGAGGCGGCGCAAGCGGCTTACCGGCGCCGTTTGCGCTGGCTGCTCGTGTTCGGCCTGCTGCACGGCTTCTGCATCTGGAGCGGCGACGTGCTGACCTCGTATGCCGTCGCCGGCATGCTGGTCCTGCCCCTGCTGTCCGCCAGGCTCAGCCGCGTGCGCAACCGCGCCTGGCTGGTGGCGGCCGGTTTTCTATTATTCATGTGCCTGTTGATTCCTGTGGGCCAGCAGGGCGGCGCGCCGGACATCGCACGCGACCTGCAGGCCTTTGCGGAGCGTTACGCGGTCTACACGCAGGGCGGCGCATGGGCCGTCGCCAGGCTGCGCGCCAACGATTTCCTCGTCTCCTTGCTGTACTCGGCCGTCATGCTGCCGCATATCATCGTGCTGTTCTTGCTGGGCATCTTGTCCGTGCGTTTCGGCTGGCTGACGCAGCCGCAGCGCCACCAGCACCTGTGGCGCTGGGTGCGTGCCGTGGGACTGGGCGCGGGCTTGCCGTTCAACCTGCTGGCGGCGGGGGCCGTCGCGTGGCAGGTGGCCGATCCGTATCAAACCGTGTTCGACACGGCCCTGTTCGAAGTGGGCCTGTTCGCCGGCGGCCCCGTGCTCGCGGCTGGCTATGTGGCCGCGCTGATGCTGGCCGGCCCCTTCATGCTGCGCTGGCTCGGTGCATGGCTGGCGCCCGTGGGACGCATGGCGCTGAGCAATTATCTGCTGCAATCGCTGATCGGCACCTGGCTGCTGCAGGGGCCGGGCCTGGGCTGGGGCGCAACACTGCGTCCCGCCGAGATGCTGGGCCTGGCGGTCGTGATGATGGCGGGGCAGGTGCTGCTGAGCCGCTACTGGCTGCGCCATTTCAGGCAAGGTCCCATGGAAGCGCTGTGGCGCCGCCTTGCGCGCCTGCCTTAATCCGTACCCCAGTCGAACGTACTTTGCGCCGCGGCCGGCGGCGGCGCCTTGGCCCTGGCGGACGGCACCAGCGGATTGTCGACGGCATGCCATTCGAACAAGTCCACGTCGAGCATGCAGGTGCGCGCCAGGTGCAGCGCTTGCTCGGGTGTCAGGGCGGGGGCCAGCCAGCGGTGCGCGTCTTCCCGGCTGACGGCCACGGGGCGGCGGTCGTGGATGTCGACCATGCCGCCCATGCTGTCGGCCGTCACCAGCACGAAGCCCGCTTCTTCCCGATTGACCTTGTAGGGGCCGAACTGGGCCAGCGCCAGCAGGAACAGGGGCGCGCGGTCCTTGCGGTGGATGTGCCACGGCTGCTTGCCGCCTTTCTCGCCCGTCCATTCATACCAGCCGGAAACGCAGACGATGCCGCGCCCCGCGCGCAGCAAGGGTTTCCAGTAGGCGCCGGCGAGCTTTTCCAGACGGGCATTGATGGCGATGGGGATTTTCTTCTTGCCGGGAGCGGGCGTGGCCGCGGCGGCCCAGGCGGGGCGGTAGCCCCAGAAGACATCGTCGACCCGGTGCACGCCATCCTGGATGTGCAGGATGGGCCGGTAGGTACCGGGCGAGACGTTCAGGTGCGCTTCCGCCTCGCTGTCGAACACCGCGTCGGTCCAGCCGAAGGATGACGCCAGCACGCGCGCCGTGTCATTTTGATCGAATCGTCCACACATGGGGAAATCATACCCGATCGCCTGCCGGCGCGAGCGCGGCGCGCGCCCTTTTCGTGAGTGTGGTCAAACGTACAGACGTGGGCGGCCGCAAGGCGCATAGTGGAAGCCAGTCAGGTCCCTGACGCTTCTTGCATCGGAGGAATTATGCCTTTTGAAAATCCCACCATCCACAAGGGTTTTACCATCAGCGCCACGGCCAGCCAGCGCCGCGATGGCCGCTGGGTCGGCTCGTATGTCAGCCAGAACCAGGCGTGCGGCGCGTATGCGGATACCTGCGATTACGACGATTGCAGCAATGAAAAAGAGGCGCAGCAACTGGCGCTGTCCGTCGGCTGGCGCCTGGCCGATGGCGTGCCGGCACGTTGAGACCGCTTGCGGGTCAGTGTTTTCGCCGCAGGGCCAGCAGCAAGCCGGCCACGGGGAACAGCAGGGCGGTACCCAGCCGGACGGAGGTCAGCGAAGCGGCCTCCACGCCCACCACATGCGGCAAGGCCAGCAGCAACAGGGGCGTGGGCACGGCGATGGCGAAGAAAAACAGGTACCACGAATAGCCATTCTTCTTGGCCAGCAAGGCAATCAGGGCGCAGCCGACGAGGAAGGCCAGCGGCAAGTTCACATATTCCATGGTTTTGCGTTTTCATCCGGGAAAGCGCGTCATTATACGCGCGCCCAGGGCGCTGGTTTGGCTTGCCGGCGTCAGTTGCCGACGAAATCCGGCGGCTGCGGCGCTTGCGTACCAGCCTGCGTATCGGCCTGTGTACCCGCGAGCGGCGCCTCGGCCGGCAGCAGCGCCTTGATGGCGCCGTTATAGATGAGTTCCTGGGCGTACGCCGAGGCCTCGATCAAGGCCGCATGCACGGATTTGAAACTGCTCGGCGTTTCAATCAGCACGGGCTTGGCATACGCCTGCAAGGTATCGCCGCGTTTGCTGATCAAGATCATGCCCCGGTAGCGCCCATCCTTCTCCAGCGCCCCCGTCACATGAAATTCATAACCCCTGATCTGGTGTTTTTGTTCCTGATCCATGTCTCCCGCCTCCAATTCCATTGTCACGGCATTGGGCCATCAATTCGATAGGAACAGCAGAGTGTTTGATCTGAATCAAGACCGCCATTTCAAGCCACGATTCGACGCAGGTCTCGGCGCTTGTCGCAAGCGTAGCGAGCGGCGGTGATGTGTGGCTGAGAAGCGCAACTGCACTTCGGTGCGGTGAGCATCGCCAGCCGCAAAGCCGCCCGTGCAGTAGCTTGCGGCCGCCGTCATCATCCAGCGCGGATGGCACGGATCTGCTGGGCTGTTTCTTCGATTTCCCGATACGCTTCCTGGATATAGCCATCGAGCGGATGCCCGTCCATCCACTCGAAATAGGCGCGCTCGTCGTGCTTGATGGCAAAAGGGACGTGGTGGTCGCGTATCGATTCGGCCGTTTCGCGCACCAGCGAGGCAAAAAGCAGCTCAAGAGTTTCCATGATGGTCACCTTGCGGGACAGGAATGCAGAGCCTTGAATGTAGCACAAAGTGGCGCGTCGCCTGCGCCGCCGGCCATTGCGTGCGCAAGCCTTGCCTGGCCTCAGGCAGGATGGCCGATATGTTCGTACAGGATCACGCAGCCGATGACGATCAGCACCAGGCCGCCCACCAGCTCGGCGCGCCGGCCCGCCACCGTGCCCAGCACGCGGCCCAGCATCACGCCCAGGGTGACCATGACGAAGGTGGAAAAGCCGATGGCGGCGGCCGTCACGACGATGTTGGCGCCCAGCAAAGCCAGACCCGCACCCACCACCATGGCGTCGATGCTGGTGGCCAGGCCCGTCACGGCCAGCACCCAGAACGAGTGCGACTGGGCTGGCGCTTCTTCTTCGTCGGCATCGGAAAGGGCATTGCGTATCATCAACAAGCCGATGATGCCCAGCAGGCTGAAGGCGATCCAGTGGTCCCACGCTTCCACGTAGGGCGCGGCCACGCTGCCCAGGGCCCAGCCGATGATGGGCGTGATGGCTTCGATGACGCCAAAGATCAGCCCCGTGCGCAGCGCTTCGCGCCATTGCGGCTTGTGCAGGGCGGCGCCCTTGCCCACGGCGGCCGCGAAGGCATCGGTGGACATGGCAAGCGAGAGGGCGGCGGTGGCGGCGAAATTCATCGTTGGCTTTCAGTAAAACCTGGCTGGGATAATAAAGCAACAACGCCGAAGAAAACGTAGCGAGCGGAAGGGAGTTGCGGTCGAGAAGCGCAACTGTACGCAGGTACAGTGAGCATCGCAGGCCGTAAATCACGACGCGCAGTAGGTTTTATAGGCGTTTAACGCAAACCCGGCGATTTTACCCTACGTACAGCACCACCAAGGAGGCCAGCAGGCAATATGCGCCAAAGAAATGCCAGCGCCCTTGTTCCAGCCAGCCCGACAGCCAGCGCAGGGCCAGCAAGCCGGCCAGGAACGACAGCAGCATGCCCAGCAGGCTGGGGCCGAGCAGGTGCAGCAGGCTGTTGCCGTGCTCCAGATGATCGAGGCTGCCGTTTGCCACGGCCTGGTAGAAGCGCCAGCCTTCCTTGACCAGCACGGCCGGCGTCAGCACGACGGCCAGGGCGAAGCTGAATTCTTCCGCGCGGCGCTGCGGCACGCCCATGGCGATGCCGGCGGAAATGGTGGCGCCCGAGCGGGAAAAGCCCCGGAATGGCAGGCACAGTCCCTGCACGGCGCCGATCACCATTGCCTTGCCGATGGACAAGGTGCCATGCTGGCGCGCCTGCAGGCGCGACGACACAATGATCAGCACGCCTGCGGCGGCCAGGGCGGCGGCCATCAGTTTCGCGTTGCCGAACAGGTGCTCGATTTCAAAGCCGGGCGCATCCTTGCTCATGACGTGCGTAATGCCTTTCAGCAAGCCAAAGCCGACGATGCCCGTCAGGGCCGTGGCGGCCACGAGCAGCAGCACATTGCTGCGGAAGGCGGTGGCCGAGCTGAAATACGTGGCGCGCCAGGATTTCCAGAAATACACGATGACGGCGAACATGGTGCCCGTGTGCAGCATCACCAGCAGCATGGTCAGCTCCGGCGACGTGGGGTCCAGGCCCATCAGCTTTTCCGCCATGATGACGTGGGCGGAGCTGGACACGGGCAGCAGCTCGGCGAAGCCCTGGACGATGGAAAGAATAAATAGTTGTAAAAAACTCATGGATATCTGTACTCGGCGGGGGGAGAAGGGTCGCCGATTTTACCCGCCGGATGTGGCGGGCACGTCCCGCGCCAGATTACAGTTTGTCCATGTTGGCGCAGGCGAGCGCGACGCCCAGCGCCATCAGGACCGCGCCGATCAGCCGATCGATGCTCCGCTGGTGGCTGACCATGCGCATGCGGAAGCGCGCTTGCGAGAAAAAGACGGCCACCAGGGCGAACCAGGCCAGGTGGATGGCGGACATGCACAGCCCGTAACCGAACTGGACTGCCAACGGCGTGCCGGGCTGCACCACCTGGGTGTAGGTGCTGATGACAAACAGGGTCGTTTTCGGGTTCAGGGCATTGGTCAGTAAGCCGTTGAGCAAGATTTTATGCCGGGGCACGCTGGCGCCGCCGTGCAGGTCGATGACGAGTCCGGCGTGGTTGGTCCAGGTGTTCCAGCCGATCACGGCCAGGTAGAGGGCGCCGGCCAGCTTGATCGCTGTAAATATCGCAGGCGAACCGGCGATGAGCAGCGCTACGCCAAACATCGTATAGAACACGTGCACTTGCACGCCCAGCGCGATGCCGAGCGCGGCCAGCAGGCCGGCGCGGCGGCCATGCAGATAGCTGTTGCGCGTGACCATCGCGAAATCGGGGCCGGGGACGATGGAGGCCAGCAGGGTAATCAGGGCAACGGCAAGCAATGCAATCATGTGTCTTCCTTGGGCAGTGGTGGCGCCCGCACGGCCATCGGTGACTATTTCTCGCCTATTGGGCAAGGGCGCGGCGCGCATGCGGGCTGCCGGAAGACAAATTATCGCTAGAATGGCCTTCCATGAAAAACGATGATATCTTGCGGATATGTGTGAGAAAAAGTGACAGATCATGACTAGGCAGGCGGCGCTGGGCACCTTGCGGTTCTTCGAGGCTGCAGCCAGGCTGGGCAGTTTCGTCCAGGCGGCCGCGGAGCTGCACGTGACGCACGGGGCCGTCAGCCGGCAAATCCGCCTGCTGGAAACGTCGCTGGGCACGCCCCTGTTCGAACGCCGCAACCGCGGCGTGTTCCTCCTGCCGGCGGGCGCGCAGCTGCGCGATGCCGTCCAGCAAGCGTTCGAACGGCTCGACGCCGCCCTCGACGCCGTGCGCCAGCCGGTGCGCCAGGGGCCGCTGGTGGTGTCGTGCGAGCCGACGATCGCGATGAAATGGCTGATACCGCGCCTCGGCGACTTTTACCAGCGGCATCCCGAGGTGCCACTGCACCTGTTCGCCTCGGGCGGGCCGGTGGCGTTCCAGCGCGACGCGGTGGACGTGGCGCTGCGCCGCAACGATTTTCTGTGGGATGCGGGCTTGCATGCGGAAAAGGTATGCGATGAATGGATCGCGCCCGTGTGCGCGCCGGCCCTGCTGCGGCAAGGCAGGCTGGACCTGTCCGCGCGGCGCCTGCTGCACACGGCGTCGCGCCCGGCCGCCTGGACCCACTGGCGCGCCGCCGGCAAGGATGCCGACGGCGGCGGCCAGGGCGGCAGCCAGACCTACGAGCACTTCTATCTGAGCCTGCAAGCGGCTTGCGCCGGCCTCGGCGTGGCCATCGGCTCAGTCTTCATGGCGCGCGAAGACCTCGACAGCGGGCGCCTGGTCGCGCCCTTCGGTTTCCGGCGCGACGGCAGCGCCTATTTCCTGCTGTCGCCGCTGCCATTCGATGGCGACGCGCGCCGCACCACCTTGCTGCACTGGCTGCGCGAGCAGATGGGGCAGGCGCTGCCGGCGCCGTAGCCGTCCCCGTTCCCGTCCCGCTTATTGCGGCGGCGTGGCCGGCTTGAAGACGCTGCGAAACGCTTTCAGGGCGGCAGGGTGATAGATCGTGCCGTGGGTTTCTTCCGGCATCTTTTCCACATGCCATTGCAAGTCGCGCGGCGCCTGTTTTTCCAGCACGTCGGCCAGGCGCTGCACTTCCACGGCGATGCCTGCTTCGCTGCTGGACGCCAGGTACAGGCTGTGCTTGCCCGGCGTGCCTTTCGCCAGCAGGGCCGCCGCCTGGCGCGGCAGGGCGCCATGATTCCACCACAGGCTGGGGTCGAACGCCACGTAATGGTCGAACAGTTGCGGTTCCAGCAGATAGGTTTCCACCACGAACAGGCCCCCCAGCGATTCGCCGACGATGGCCGTCTCGCCCGTCGTGCGGTAGCGGCGCTTGATTTCCGGCATCAGCTCATCGCGGATGAAGGTCCGGTAAGCGGCCGCGCCGCCCACGACGGGGGCGATCTTGCGGTCTTCCGCATTCCCGGTCGGGCCCGTCAGGTCGCGCCGGCGCTGCGTGTTTTGCATGCCGACCAGCATGAAGGGGCGCATCGTGCCATTCGCCACCGACACTTGCAGCAAGCCGGCCACGTGCAAAAAGTCTTCGGCCACGCCGCCGTCCGGCATGTACAGCACGGGCAGCGGGGCGTCGGGCGGCGTATCCCAGGCGCGCGCCATGTACACATTGATGTGGCGTTTTTCTTTCAGCGCCTGCGAATCGATGCTGAAACTTTCGCCGATGACGAGCGGCGTGGCTGCGCTGGAGGAAGCGGTAGCGGCGGGCGCGGCAGTGGCGAGGTGGAAGGGGCTGGACAGCAGCAGGGCGGCGGTGAGGTGCAGTGCAAGGCAAGAGCGGCGCATGGTTTCCTGTGATAAGTAAGTTTGGATCGATGGCATGTACTCGTATAGACATGCCACCAAGCAATTCTATCTCATCTTTCTTGTCTTTGATGCAGCCTTACTTGATCGTCAATAGTTTTCGCTCGCGCACGATACCGGCCTTGTCGATCGTGTAGGCGACCAGCAGGGCGCCATCGTCGGCACAGGCGTGGCAGGTGATCAGGGGCGTGGAAAACAGCACGCTCTGGCCGCCATCGCCGGTGGCCGTGCTGCCGACGAACTCGGCGGGCGCGAACGGCATGGCGTCCGGGTGGGCGGCGGTAAACGCTTGCCAGGCAGGCGTGGCCCGGTCTTCCTCGCGCACGGAGTGCTCGTCGACATCGATGGCCGCGCCATCGCTGCCGATCAGCAAGGTGCTTTCATTCGTGTTGGCGCGAAACGGATAGGTGACGGTGGCCAGCGCCACCTTGCCCAGCGGGCGCCAGGCAGAGATGTAGCCTGGCATGTTTGCCCCGACCAGCATCCTGGCGGCGGCGATGGCTTGCGGGGGCGCACCGGTACGCTTCATGGTGCGCAGCAGGCAGACGTCGGGCGCGGAGTGCGATTGCCCGGTGCGGCAGGCCGACAGCGAGCGTTCCTGCCAGACGGCACGCGCATCGATGGGCCCCGTCTCTTCGGCATGGGCGGCCTGCATGGCGACCAAAGCGGAAAAGGCCAATACGGCGCAACCGATGACATGGCGGGGAAATTGTATGAACATGGGGAACTTTCTGTAGCGGAAACAATAGAGCCTCAGATTATAGGAGGGGGCCGACGAGCTTGCGCGCACGGCTGGATGGCCGCTTGACGCCCGGCGTCCGCTCGCCGATGATGGCGCGCTGAGGCAGCCCGCCGCGCGCCCATTCAAAGGAAACCCATCTCTATGCGTCTTGCCCCAGTCATCGCCGCCGTCGCGCCGTACTGGCGTGCCAATCCTGGCGCCACGCCGGCATCCCTGGCTGCCATCGAACAGGCCATGGGCCTGCCGTTGCCGCCGGATTTACACGACTTCCTGTGCTGGTCCGATGGCGGCGCAGGGGATGTCGATGGGCAATCGCTGTCGCTGTGGCCCGCGCGCGAGCTGGTGGCGCTGAATGGCGCGTATCAACTGCAGCGCTACCTGGGCGGCCAGTGCCTGGGGATCGGTTCCGATGGCGGGCCGCTATGCCTGCTGCTCGATTATCGCGCGGGCGCGGCGCCGGCCCTGGCGTACGTCAACTTCGGCGACCTCGATCCGACCGAGGTACGCGTCATCGCCCCCGCGTTCGGCGAGGGCATGGCCTTGCTGGCGGCCGGCTTGCGCCTCGATTAACGCTTTTTGGCCGTCGCCTGGCGCAAGGCCTTCGCTTCCTGCTTGTTGGGGATGTGCGGGCGCGTGGCCAGCACCGCCTTGACGGCGGCGATGGCGGCGCCGAACTGCTGCTCGGCCTGCTCTGGGCTGGCGCCTGCATAATCCTGCTGGTTGGATTGCGCGGCACGCAGCCGGCGCAGCAGCGCCAGCAATTGCTTGCCGTGCAGGCTGGCCAGGTCTTGCGCCAATACCTGCTTGCTCAGCGCACCGTCCACGTGGTCCGGTTCGAGCAGGCGCAGCAGGGCCAGGCCTGCCGGCTGGGCGACGGGTGTCAGTTTGGGTTTATCCACCGGCAGCCTTAGGGATGAGTGAAGGATTACAGGTATTCCCAGATTTCATCGAAAGTTTCGCGCGCGAAATCGTTGCGCCAGGCTTCCGAGTTCTTTTCGCGGCTGACGGCAAACACGGCGCGCCAGGTCTGTTTCGGCGAGTTCGTGTAGGTCGCGGCGATCTTTTGCAGGCCGGCCTTGCATTGCTCGACCTTGCAACCGCTCTTCGCCAGTTGCTGGGCGGCAGGCGCCCATGCCAGCGGTACCTTGACGATCTGGCATTCGAAGCTGACGGCGGCCGTCTGGATGCCGTTTTCCACCGTCACCGGGTCCGCCTTGGTGGCCTGGCACACTGCGCCCTTCTTGGCGGCGATGACGTTCGTCGCCAGCAATTCGGCGGCCGGCGTCACGGCCGCGCGCATGGTTGCGGGGAACAGGTCGGCGATCAGCTTGCCCGTTTCCGTTGGAAACTTGGCGTCCGCTTCCTTCATGTCGCTGTACGACGCGTATTCGGCGCTCTGGTGGCCGGCCAGGCGGGTGGGACGCAGGTAGGCGTTGAGCTTGGCGACGCTGGCTTCATCCAGGTTGATGATGGTCTTGATGTACAGGTCGGCCGCATCGAGCGGGGCCAGTTCCGCGGCGTCGGCGGCGATGGCGGGCTGGGCCAGCGCCACGGCGGCGGCAAAGCTTGCTGCCAGCAGGAAGGTGCGCGATGTTTGTTGTGTTTGATGCATGTATTTTCTCCACGATTCAATGTCAGGCGCCAAAAGATGCATTAAAGCAACTCTGGCGCCGCGCATTATATATGGTGAAAGTCATAACGTTGCGCACATTAGGCGCCGGTCTTGCTGGCCGCTTCGAGCAAGGCCAGCAGCAGTTCCCTGCGCCGGCCTTGCGCCTTGCGCGCCAGGGCCGCCAGTTTTTCCAGCTTGCCCCAGATGGGATACAGCATGTGCTCGACCAGATAGCCTTCCAGCCCTTGCAGTTGCTGGCAGAACAGTTCCAGTTTCTCCACCTCTTCCAGTTCCGCCTGGATTTTGACTTTGGCGTTATCCGTGCACGCGCGCAGGCAGGCCGCCAGCACGGGGATGGACTCCGTCGTCACGCCATGCCGTTCGGCGAAGGCGGCCGTGAACTGATCCTGCACGGACTGGTGCTCCTCGTCGACGTTGGCCATGTAGTGCTGCACCAGCGAGAAATGGCGTGCGTCGAGCAAGCCCAGGCCAAACGTGGCGTAACTGCCGGGCATGCAATTCTTTTCGCCTTCCGTGTCGGCATAGAACTCGTATTGCCCGATGGCGGCGCGCGCATACGCGTCCAGTTGCGGCTGCAGCGATGCATGGGCGAGGGCGTTGGCAAAGAAGCGGTGCGTGTCGGAGCGGGCCAGGCCTTTCAAGGGCAGATATTCCTTGACCTTCGATTTGAGCTTGATCCGGTAGCTTTTCGGGAAGCCGTTGTTCAGCAGGTGCGTGATGAACGCCAGCGCCTGCGCATACGCGCCTTCTTCTTCCTGGGCAATCGTGATGCTGATCGTGGCAAACACGTCGTTGGCGCGGCATTCCAGCAGCGCATTTTTCACGTGGATGTCGCCGTCGGGGAAGGTGCCGCTGCCTTCCTTGAGCATGCGCACGGCCCGTTCGCTGCCCAGTTCACGCGCGATTTCCAGGAATTTCAGGCCCGTCGACTTGGCGTAGCTCGGTTCGTGGCGCAAGATCATCACGGCCCCGTACAGCAGCAGGTCGATCGGCGCCAGCGCCTGGGCATCGGGTGCCGCGCCCGCTTTCAAGGTGTATTCCGTGCCGCTGTAGCTTGAGGTTTGCACGTCATAGAACTGCGGCAAGAACTGTTTTTCCGCCCAGGCCGACACGGCCTGGATGATGTCGCTGCGATGTTCGGCCAGCACTTGCGGCCGCGACTTGTTCAGCTGTTCGATGCGCTCGAATTGTGCGATGGTCCAGGCGATGTCGGGCTGCGGAAACAGCTGGGGATCGAGCAGGTGGCGCGCCAGGAAGAAGGTTTCCAGCTTTTTCGTCGGCCGGTTGCCGCGCTCGAGTTTCTGCTCGACGTAGCTGTGGATGCGCGCGAGCAGGGCGCTGCGCTTGCCTTCGTTGACATGATCGAGCAGATTCAGGTGCAGCGTGCCCTGTGCCGTCTGGAATTTGCCGCGAAAGCTGAAGCGATAGTCGATCAGGGGCGTGTCGGCCAGCGTTGCCAGCTTTGCTTGCACCATGGCAACCAGCTGGGGCGCGATGCTGTCGCGCACGACGGTTTCATCGAGGCGCGATGGCGTCCTCTGCGCGAAATCCCCGGCATCGGCCAGATGGTAATCGTCGGCCGTGGTGCGGCCGGGTTTGTAGTCGAGCAAGAGATCGTTAAAGATACCCATTTGCAAGGTGGTCCGATTCACGGCGCTTTCCAGATCGGTGCGCTTCAGGCGCTCGACAAACCACGCCTCCACGGCCGCCATCATTTCCGCCGTTGCCTGTTCCTGCAGTGTACTCATCCTCTCATGCCTTTCGGTAGTTGCGTCCCGCGGGGCAGTATACGTGATGCTGCCTTTTCGCCATGGTTTCAACCGTGCCAGCCTGAATCTTCCTGCATGCTTATCTTCCGCATAATGTTGCATTGCAGTGTATTGGTATTTCCGCACAGATCGTCAAGTAAATGCAGGTATGGCTGGACGGAAATGTTACATCTGGGTATTCTGCGCATGATACTTATTTCTATACAGAAAAAGGTAAGAGGGCGGTTCGGGGCGGCGGCAACGCGGCGCGCGCCGCCACGCAAGGTCAGGCATGCAAAGGTGAAGTCGTCCGCCAGCTGAGCGAAACTGTCAGGTTTCGGCTCGCGGCGGGCAGGGAACAGTGCTGTCATCTTTAAAATAGTAGGAGAGGTTGCTCATGGATGCAGAAAAGGATGTTGTGTACGGTACAGAAGATTTGTTGATGAGTTTGTGCAACTCGGTGGTTCGGGTGCTCAACGTTGCAACGCAAAGCAAGGTCAATTATTCAGGCATGGTGCAGCGCATCACCAAGACGGGCCTGAAGCCGGATATCGGCTGTTTCGTGATGTTCGATGGCGGTTTCACGGGCCTGGTGGTGCTCAATTTTGCCGCCGATACGGCGATGGAAATCTACGAGCGCTACATGTTGCACATGGGTATGCCGAAGTCGGAGCTGGCCAGCTTCTACACATCGGACGAAGTGTCGAACATCATGGGCGAGCTGATGAACCAGATCGTGGGCGACTTCACGGGCAAGGTACGGCGCGAGTTGCAAACGAATATCACCCAGAGCCAGCCGAAGATGCTGGTGCTGAACAAGCAGGTGATGCTCAGCGTCGACACGCCGCTGGACCGCCCGGAAATGCGCCGCGTCACTTTCTACACGGAAAAGAACAATATTTTCTATCTGGAACTGGCGATCGACCGTACCGAGTTCATCAAGTTGCACGATTTCGATTCCCGCGAAGTCGACGCCGACTCGCTGATGGATGGCGAATTCGCGAACCGCGAACGGGACGCCGCCCCGGCGCCTGCCGCGGAACCGGAAGACGACGACAACGCCGACTTGCTCAAGTCCCTGGGCATGTAAGCAGAGGTCGCTGACCAGGGCTGGCGGCAAACCTGCCGCCAGCCCTGGTCGCATGCCGCCTACAGGGTCTTGCTCATGAATACCCGGCTCGTCCCTTCGGGACTGCAGGCAATTTCGCCGAAGCGGCGCCAGCCGCGCCGTTCGTAAAACTCGGGCGCCTGGAAGGTGATGGTGTACAGCACCGCCGAGGCGCAGCCGCGCCGGCGTCCTTCCTCTTCGAACTGCGCCAGTATCCGGCTGCCCAGTCCCAGTCCCCGCAAGGCGGCGGGCAAATAAAACAAATCGAGAAACAGCAGGCCCAGCGAAGTCCGGCCCATGGCGCCGCCCAGCACCCGCTGGCTGTCGCGGTCGCGCACGACGACGCTCAATACCTGCCTGTCGCTATAGCCGGTGATGGCATCGTTGTAGGCATTCAAGCCCTCGAGGATGGTTTGCTCGACTTCCGCGTCGATCGTGGCGCTGACGCAGATGGTGTAGGGTAATTGGATGGGCGGGTGTGCAGGCATGCTCGAAAAGGGGATAATAGATAACTGTATGAATATACAGTATTCCGCCTGTTCGCGTCTATTTTATTGCGGCAACGTCAATGTTTCCATCCTGCGAATGCCGACCATGCCGCGTTGCTGGCTGTCATCGAGCGACCAGTACTCGAGCGCATACGCATAACTGCCGTCGATGATGGTCAGCGACTCCTTCTGGCGGCCGTTGGGCGCCTTGTAGTACAGGCGTCGCGCGGGCCTGCCATCGACCTGCTGCTTGAACGATTGCGGCGAAATGTGGGCGCGCTTGCCCGTCTTGCCGGCCATCGACATGGCCGTGATCGTCACATAGGCCCGGTCCGGGCACCGCGCCAGCAGGTGCGCGCCGCTCAGGACGGTCGCTTGCGCTTGTTCCAGCGGGAAACCGAACGGCTGCATGCCGACGATATCCTCGCAGCCCATCTGTTGCGCCAGGGTGCTCAGCACGGCCGGATCGAGCGCGCTGGTATAGTGTTTTTCAGCGGCCTGCGCCTGTCCCAGCGCCAGGCGGCGCTCCAGCTCGGCCAGCGAAATGTCGCTGGGCATGGGCAGCAGTGCCGGGGCGTCCGGATCGGCGGCGCTGGACGTTTCCGCCTGCATGCGCGCGGCAACGGAGTGGCTGCGCTCGGCGGCGGCGATCCCATCGTGGGCATGGGCGGATGGTGCGGCGCCGGCAAAGGCCATGGCCAGCGCCAGGGTCGTGTGTTTCAGCATGAAATCTCCTGCAATCGGATACAAGTGGCCCGCATTGTGTATCAGATTGCCTGCGCATGCGCGCTTCTTCTAGCGTGCGGCCATCGCCGACGCAATCTCGATCGAACTCAGCTTCCAGCCCCACACGCCGTGGCGCAGCAGGATCAGCGCGCCTTCCTGCGCATTGCCATCCTTCGCCCGGACGATGAAGGTGTTCAGGCCGGCATAGCCGGCTGAATAGTCGGCCTTCTTGCGCGCGCCATCGGCGGGCGCATCTGCCGTGTCACTTGCCTGCGGGCTGACGGCGCTCTTGTTGACCAGCGCCACCACGCCGGCGGGCGAGACCATGGTGTCGACCATCTTGCCCAGCATGGCGCTGGCGATCGACTGGCCCAGCGCGGCCAGCGGGTTGCCGCTGCCGGCGGTCGCCTCGATGCTGCGCGCCATGCTCGCTTCCAGCTGCGTCTTGACGCTGGCGCGCAGGGCGGGGAAGTCCACGTGTGCGGCCAGGGCATCGGCGTTGCGCTCGGCCAGCGCGGCCTTGATCTGGTGCAAGGTGTAGTAGGGCGAAGCGTAGGCGGTGACAGCAACGGCAATGACGGCCACGGCGGCGGCGATGGTGATTTTTTTCAAGTGATGCCTGTGAGGTGAAGGGTAGAAAACAATGCCACGCAGCGTAGCTGCTAAATGGGAATACGGCAATCATATTTTCTTGCCATTATTTCTGCGCCGTATGCCTGCGCATGGGCTCCGGCTGCGACTGCCGGGCCACTATAGAGTGGAAGAGGGTGGGTGCTGTATAATGGGGGAAAAGTACTTAACTAGCTGTTTTAACTGAATAAAGACCTAATATCACATGCTTTCAACCGCAAATATTACGATGCAGTTTGGCGCCAAGCCATTGTTTGAGAATATCTCCGTCAAGTTCGGCGACGGCAACCGCTATGGTTTGATCGGCGCGAACGGCTGCGGCAAGTCGACGTTCATGAAGATCCTGGGCGGCGACCTTGACCCGTCGGGCGGCAACGTCATGCTCGATACCAACGAGCGCCTGGGCAAGCTGCGCCAGGATCAGTTTGCGTTTGAAGACATGCGCGTCCTCGACGTCGTCATGATGGGCCACACGGAAATGTGGGCCGCCATCCAGCAACGCGACGCGATCTACGCGAACCCGGAAGCGACGGACGACGACTACATGCAGGCCGCCGAGCTGGAAGGCAAAGTTTCCGAATACGACGGCTACACGGCCGAATCGCGCGCCGGCGAACTGCTGCTGGGCGCCGGTGTCGCCATTGATTTGCATCAAGGCCCGATGAGCAATGTCTCGCCAGGCTGGAAGCTGCGCGTGCTGCTGGCGCAGGCGCTGTTCTCGAACCCGGACATCCTGCTGCTCGACGAGCCGACGAATAACCTGGACATCAACACGATTCGCTGGCTGGAAGACGTGCTCAACGAGCGCAATTCCACCATGATCATCATTTCCCATGATCGCCACTTCCTGAACCAGGTGTGCACCCACGTGGCCGACATGGACTACGGCACCCTGAAGATTTATCCAGGCAACTACGACGAATACATGTTCGCCTCGACCCAGGCGCGCAACCAGCAGCTGGCCAACAACGCGAAAGCGAAAGACAAGGTTGCCGAGCTGCAGGAATTCGTGCGCCGCTTCGCCGCGAACAAGTCGAAGGCCCGCCAGGCGACGTCGCGCGCCAAGCAGATCGAAAAGATCAAGGTCGACGATATCAAGCCATCGTCGCGCGCCTATCCGTTCGTGCGTTTCGACGGCGAAAAGAAATTGCACCGCCTGGCCGTGGAAGTCGAGAATATCTCGAAAGGCTTCGATCGCCAGCTGTTCAAGAATTTCAGCATCATGGTCGAGGCGGGTGAACGCATCGCCATCATCGGCGCCAACGGTGCCGGCAAGACCACCATGCTGCGCTGCATCGCTGGCGACATCGCCGGCTTGCAGCCTGACCAGGGCCGCGTGAAGTGGGCGGAAAACGCCAACGTGGGCTACATGCCGCAAGATCCGACGGAAGATTTCGCCAAGGACACGAACCTGACCGACTGGATCGGCCAGTGGACGAAAGAGGGCGACGACGACCAGGCCGTGCGCTCCATCCTGGGCCGCTTGCTGTTCGGCGGCGACGACGTCAAGAAGGCCGTCAAGGTACTGTCCGGTGGCGAAAAGGGCCGCATGATGTACGGCAAGCTGATGCTGGGCCGCCACAACGTGCTGATGCTCGATGAGCCGACCAACCACATGGACATGGAATCGATCGAATCCCTGAACATCGCGCTGGAAAAATACGCGGGCACCCTGATCTTTGTGTCGCATGACCGCGAATTCGTCTCTTCGCTGGCCAACCGCATCATCGAGATCAAGGAAGATGAAGTGGTCGATTACCGCGGCAACTACGAAGACTATTTGAAGAGCCAGGGTATTGATTAAACACCTGATCAAACCTCGCGCGTCGCGCTTTGCGGCCTGTGATGCTCACCGTGCTTCAGCACGGTTGCGCTTCTCGGCCACAAATCGCTGCCGCTCGCTACGGTTTTATCAGGCGTTTGGAAAGCTGGTGGTGTACTCTGGTATCACCACACCGACGCGCCGCGGTCCTTTCGTTCCGGCGCACCTGCTTTATTGCAATCGTGCCGGTCTATCCCGTTTTTGTTTGACACAGCCATGCAAACTTTAGCCATCAAATCCGTCGAGTACGAACATCCACAAGACGGAGCCAGCTGCACTGCCCACGCCTGGGCACGCACGCCAGCGACGCCTTCCCCGGCCGAAAAAGCCGAACTGATCACGCGCATCAAGCGCTTGCTGATCGAGCGCGAAGCCGTGCTCGTTGCCCACTACTACGTTGATGCTGACCTGCAAGACCTGGCGGAAGCCACGGGCGGCTGCGTCTCCGATTCCCTGGAAATGGCCCGCTTCGGGCGCGACCATCCGGCCAAGACCCTGGTCGTGGCCGGCGTGCGCTTCATGGGCGAAACGGCGAAAATCCTCAGTCCCGAAAAAACGGTCTTGATGCCCGACCTTGACGCGACCTGTTCGCTCGACCTGGGCTGCCCGGTGGACGAATTCACGGCCTTTTGCGACGCCCATCCGGACCGCACGGTCGTCGTCTACGCCAACACCAGCGCCGCAGTCAAGGCGCGCGCGGACTGGATGGTGACGTCGTCCATCGGCCTCGACATCGTTGCCCATTTGCATGCGCAGGGCAAGAAAATCCTGTGGGCGCCGGACAAGCACCTGGGCTCGTATATCCAGAAGGAAACGGGCGCCGACATGCTGCTGTGGCAGGGCAGTTGCCTCGTGCACGACGAATTCAAGGGCATCGAACTCGATTTGCTCAAGGAAGAGTATCCGCAAGCCAAGGTGCTCGTGCATCCGGAGTCGCCCGCGAATGTGGTGGCGCTGGCCGACATGGTCGGTTCCACGTCGCAAATGATTGCGGCAGCGCAAACCATGGATGCGGACACTTTCATTGTCGCCACCGACAACGGCATCCTGCACAAGATGCGCGCGGCCGCGCCGGGCAAGCGTTTCATCGAAGCGCCCACGGCCGGCAACAGCGCCACCTGCAAAAGCTGCGCGCACTGCCCGTGGATGGCCATGAACGGCTTGCTGAACCTGGCGCAGACGCTGGAAAACATGCACAACGAAATCCACGTCGATCCCGCCGTCGGCCAGCTGGCCGTGCGTTCGATCAACCGCATGCTCGATTTTGCCGCCGCCAAGAAGGCGGGCCTCAAGCCGGGCGCGGACCTGGCAAAAGAAACCACATTGTTCCAAGGAATCGGTCCAGCATGAGTACCCTCGTTAATTCTTTCGCTCCTTTCGATCCGGCCCTGGCGCGCGCATTCGAAGGCAATTTGCTGGCCGCCTTGCTGGAAGACGTGGGCCAGTGCGACCTGACGGGTGAACTGGTGCCGCCAGACCATATCGTCACGGCCCGTGTCATCGTGCGCGAAGCAGCCGTGCTGTGCGGCGCGCCGTGGTTCGAAGGCATCATGAAAAGCCTGGACCGCAGCATCGACATCGTTTGGCATTACGCGGAAGGCGACATGATGACGGCCGACAGCGTCGTCTGCACGATCGAAGCGCCGGCCCGCGCCTTGCTCACGGCCGAGCGCAGCGCCCTCAATTTCCTGCAGCTGCTGTCGGCGGTCGCCACGGCCACGCGCCAGTATGTCGACGTGGTCGCCGGCACCAAGGCGTCCATCCTGGACACGCGCAAGACCTTGCCGGGCCTGCGCCTGGCGCAAAAGTATGCGGTGCGCGTGGGCGGCGGCAAGAACCAGCGCCTGGCCCTGTATGACGGCATCCTGATCAAGGAAAACCATATCGCGGCCGCGGGCGGCGTCAGCCAGGCCCTGGAAAACGCGCGCAACCTCGACGCGGGCGTGCCCGTGCAAATCGAGGTGGAAACCCTGGCGCAATTGCAGGAAGCGCTGGACGCGGGCGCCGTTTCCGTCTTGCTCGATAACTTCAGCAACGACATGATGCGCGACGCCGTGGCCTTGACGCATGGCCGCGCCTTGCTGGAAGCGTCCGGCGGCATCAATTTCGATACCGTGCGCGCGATTGCCGAAACGGGCGTGGACCGCATCTCGATCGGCAGCCTGACCAAGGACGTGCGGGCCACCGATTACTCCTTGCGCATCGTCGGCTGATGAGCGGAGCAGGGCGGCGCCTGCTGGCCTTGGCGCTGCTGTGGCCGGCATTCGCCGCGCCGCTGCAGGCGCGCGAACTGCTGGCCGTGGGCGCGCAGTTCGAGCGCGTCTTCGAGTACCAGGACAGCGGCGAGTATGGCGGCCTGGGCGCGGAACTGCTGCGCCTGATGGCGGCACGCACGGGCAATACCGTGCGTTTTCGCATGGTGCCGTGGGCGCGCGCGCAAGCCATGCTGGTACAGGGCCAGGCCGATATCTTGATCGGGCCCTACAAGACGCCCGAGCGTATCGCCGGCATGGCGTTTTCCGACAAGCCGTTTTACCAGGACCAGATGGTCTTTTATACGCGCCAGGATGCCAGCTTCGGCTGGGATGGCGACTACGCGGTGCTGAAGAGCCGCCGGGTGGTGCTGCTCAATGGTTGGGCCTACGGCGCGGACTGGGAGCGCGTGCGCCCCGGCTTGCAGGTCAGCGTGGCGAATAACGTGGAAAACGGCTTGAAGATGCTGGTGCACAATCACGTCGACGTATTCGTCAGCAACCGCCGCAATACCGACCCCGTGATCGCCCGCCTCGGCTATGGGCGCCAGGTGAAACCCTTGCCCAAAGTCATAGAAGTGCAGAACGGCTATTTTGCCTTTCCCCGCTCGCCCGCCTTCGACAAGCTGCGCCTGCAGTTCGACCAGGAATTGAATAGCCTGATCGAGACAGGCGAACTGAAAAAGCTGGGCAAGCGCTACGACGTCGGCATACCCTGACGGGGCGCAAGCCCTATCTGCGCTGCGCTTGACGCGGCTCAAGCGTCCGGCACGGTCCGCTTATACCCTGATGGCAGGCAGCGCAACTCTGCCCATCACGCAGAAGGGGAACGCCATGAAAACGCATACCACCAGGCAGATTGTTTGCGCCTGTCTCGCCGCCGCGCTGGCCACCGCGCTGTTTGCCTGCGGCGGCGGCCACCACCATCACAAGCCGCCAGCCCTGAACGCATATGCGGCGACCAGCCTCGTGTCCGATACGGCCGCGCTGCCGGCCGCGCACACGGACCCCAACCTCGTCAATGCCTGGGGCGTGGCGTTCAATCCGCGCGGCTTCGTCTGGGTGGCGGCGAATGGCACGGCGAAGTCGACCTTGTACGATGGCAACGGCGTGCCGCAATCGCTGGTGGTCAGCACGCCGGCAGGGCCGACGGGCATCGTCTTCAACGGCACGCAGGATTTCAAGCTGAGCCAGAATGGCGTGACGGCGCCCAGCCCCTTCATCTTCGCCAGCGAAAGCGGCAGCATCTCGGCCTGGTCGCCCACGGTCAGCCCCGTCACGGCCCTGGTCGTGTATGACGGCAGCGCCGGCGGCAGCGTCTATAAGGGCCTGGCGATTGCCGCCCGTGCGGGCGCCAACTACCTGTACGCGGCCGATTTCCATAACGGGCGCGTCGACGTCTTCGATGCCAATTTTGCCAGGGCCAGCTGGCCTGGCGCGTTCAGCGATCCCGGTTTGCCGGCCGGCTATGCGCCGTTCGGCATCCAGGCCATTGGCGAGCGCATCTATGTCGCCTATGCCAAGCGCGAAGCCAGCGACGACGACGAGGAGGCGGGCGCGGGCCTGGGCATCGTCAATGTGTACGACACCGGCGGCACGCTGATCAAGCGGCTGGTGAGCGGTGGGGCCTTGAATGCGCCATGGGGCATGGCGCTGGCGCCGGCCGACTTCGGCTCTGCCAGCAATATGCTGTTGATCGGGAATTTTGGTGATGGCAAGATCAACGCCTATGACACCGTCACGGGCAAGGCTGGCGGGCCGCTGCTCAAGCCCGACGGCACGCCGCTGGTGATCGATGGCTTGTGGGGCATCGCCTTCGGCAATGGTCTCAACAGCCAGCCCGTCAATACCCTGTTCTATGCGGCAGGGCCGGCTGACGAGGCGCACGGACAATATGGGCGCATCGACGTGAAGTAGCGTGGCACGGGCAGGCGCGCCGTGCCCAGTGCGCCTGCAACCGGCCGGCAAGGGCCTACAACTGGCGCGCCTCGAAGGTGTTGCACTGGGAAATCTGGCCGCTCTCGATGCCCTTGCTGAACCAGCGCACGCGCTGCTCCGAGGTGCCGTGCGTAAACGAGTCCGGCACGACATGGCCTTGCGACTGGCGCTGCAGCGCATCGTCGCCGATGGCCGTGGCCGCTTTCAGGGCCGCTTCCACGTCGCCCTGTTCCAGGATCTTGCGGTCGGCGTTCGCGTGATACGCCCACACGCCGGCAAAGCAGTCGGCCTGCAATTCCAGGCGCACGGACATGGCGTTGGCCTGGCGCTCCGACTGCGTGCGGCGGGCATTGTCGACCTTCTCGGACAAGCCCATCAGGTTTTGCACGTGGTGGCCCACCTCATGCGCGATCACGTAGGCCTCGGCAAATTCGCCCGAGACCTTGAAGCGCTGCTGCATCAGGTTGAAGAAATCGAGGTCCAGGTAGACTTTCTGGTCGCCGGGGCAATAGAAAGGGCCGCTGGCGCTCTGGCCCGTGCCGCAAGCCGTCGGCGTGCTGCCGGAAAACAGCACCAGCTTGGGTTTCACATAGCTGCCGCCTTCCGCCTTGAACAGGGCGCCCCAGGTGTCTTCCGTATCGGCCAGCACGGTTTTCACGAAGCGGGCCATCTCGTCCGATTCGGGCGGCTGGCGCGCGGGCGACTGGCTTTGCTGGGTGCTGATCTGGCCGCCACCGCCGCTGAGCAGGTTGAGCAAGGTCAAGGGATTGACGCCCAGCACATATGAGCCGACGAGGGCGATGACGATGGTGCCGATGCCGATCGAGCGCCCGCCAAAACCAAAGCCGCCAGCGCCGCCGCCCCCACCGCCGTCTTCGCCACGGCGATCTTCCACATTGTCGCTTTCGCGATTGCCTTCCCATTTCATGATATCTACTCCTGCTGCGATTTGCGATTGATTGGTGACGTCGCAAGATGCGTCTGGCGACGAATCTTATGACGAGTCTTATAATTATCGCAGCAAACCGCGCCGCGACAGGAGCGACAGTGTTACGCTTTGCAACTTTCCACCCACATCACAACAGGTACACGCATGGCGCTTGCCAACGATACACGCATTTCTCCCGTCGCGGTGGTCCAGGCCCAACTGGACGCCTACAACGCGCACGACGTGCCGGCCTTGCTGGCCATCTATGCCGATGACGCACAGCAATTCCAGCATCCCGATACCTTGCTGGCCACGGGCAGCGGGCAAATCGGCCCCCGTTTCACGGCCCGCTTCGCCGCCAGCAAACCGCATGCGCAGTTGCTCAACCGCATCGCCTGCGGCAAGCTGGTGATCGACCATGAAATCGTCCATGGCGACACGGACGATGGCGTGTCGGCGCAGGAACTGGTGGCGACGTATGAAGTGGAGCAGGGACGCATCAGCCGCGCCTGGTTCAGCTTTGGCGCTTTGAGCAGCTTGCGCGTGGCGCTGCCGGCCGACGTGCCTGCCATGAACGCGCTGATTGCCCGTTCCGGCGTGGCGCTGAGCGCGGGATTTTATACGCCGGAACAGGCCGAGTCCGTGACGCGCCACGTGTTCGGCGTCGATACGCAGCTCGTTGCCGACCAGACGTATTTCCTCATCGAACGGGAGGGCGCCATGCTGGCCTGCGGCGGCTGGAGCCGGCGCGCCACCCTGTATGGTGCCGACCGCGCCAAGAGCGGCCCGGACCCGCTGCTCGATCCGGCCAGCCAGCCGGGCCGCATCCGCGCCTTCTTTGTGGAGCCAGGCGCCGCGCGTCAGGGCCTGGGCAGCATGCTGATGCGCCATTGCGAACGCCATGCGCTGGCCGCCGGTTTTACCGCCCTGGAACTGGCCGCCACCTTGCCCGGCGTGCCGCTGTACCTGGCCAGCGGCTTTGCCGTGACGGAAGATTTTTACCTGGACTTGCCCGACGGCATCAAACTGCCGCTGGCGCGCATGCACAAGCGGCTGTAATGTTTTACCAGGGCAACGGGGCTTGCTCTCCATTCGCGTGCTCGCCGTAATACAGCGATGGCAGGAAGCGCGACAGGTAGGTAAATTCGCTGTAGCAATGGCGCAGCAAGTTCAGGCCCAGCACGTCGGGCACGTCGCGCACGGGGTTCAGGCTATTGCGGCCGAGCAAGAAGCGGCTGCGCAGCACGCAGCCCGTGGGGGTGTCGCGCGTCAGGTGCAGCATTTCGCCATCGAGCGGGTCGCCCTGCGGATCGAGCACCACGTGGTCGCCGAAGCCGATGCGCGCGCAGATGGCGGCCGACAGGGCGCCGCTGTCCCTGGCTTGTTGCAGTTGCGCCGTATCAAATACATCCTTCGGATCATGGAACTTCAGCTTGGCTTTCACGGGCGGAATGTCGCCCAGCGATTCCACTGCCTCGATCGAGGCGCCATAGTAACTTTCTCCCTTTTTCCACGCGCTGTTCCAGCCATGATGGGCCACGTGATCGTGCGGGTGCCACCATTTGATGTGCTGCGTCGTCTCGAAAAACGTAAACCACCAGTCCAGCATGCGCCCGCTGCAGCCGTGCAGTTCCGTGCGCGCCGCCACCAGCAGGCAACCGTTTTCCAGGCGCGTGACGCCCGTTTCCAGGTGCAGGGGAAATGGGTCGAGCAAGTCGCCCGTGCTGGTAATGCTCCATGGGAATTCAATATGCTGCGTCATGTCGTTCTCCTTTGTTGAGGTGAGCCAATTATATATTAAAGAAACGTTTAACGTTTCCTAAATATGTTTCAGTGTAAAATTGTTCATCGATCAAGCTTGGAGCTGGCATGCAGGAAGAAGAGAGCAAGGCATTGCGCGGACGGGGCCGTCCGGCGCGGCCTCCCGAGGAGGCACGCGAGGCGGCCGTGCAGGCGGCCACCTGGCTGCTGCTGAACGAAGGCTATGCGGCCACGACCATGGAAGCGGTGGCGCGCCACGCGGGCATGGCAAAGAAATCGCTGTATCAATACGCGGCCAACCGCGAGGAACTGGTCGCCCTGGTGGTGCGCGGCTGGACGGATGCTTTCCTGCCGGCCATGGCGCACGATGCGGCCGGGCCTGGCGAGGTGTTGCCGCTGTTGAAAGAGATCTTGCAGGCGATGGCGGCGCGCGTGCTGACGGCGGACGCCGTCGGACTGTTCCGCCTGCTGTGCACGGAGTTTCCCGCCCGCGCGGATCTACTTGCCGTGTATCAGCGCAACGGCATCGAGCGGGGCACGGCCCTGCTGGCCGACTGGCTGCAGCGTCAGGCCGCGCGCGGCCATCTGGCGCTGCAGGATGGGCGGGAGCTGGCCGGCTTGCTGCTGGCCATGGTGATTGCCGAGCCCCTGCGGCAGATGGCGCTGGGTTTGCTGGCGCCCGCGCCGGCCTGGGATGCCGCGCCGCGCATCGATGCCGCGCTGCGCCTGCTGGGCGGCTCGGCCTTCAGCGTGGCTGGTGCTTCAGCGCTTCGCGGTAGCTGAGCGCCGACAGTTGCTGGCGGTGCGCGTCGGCAAATGCCGACACGGCCTCGGGCGCGTGGCGCGCGTAGTCGCGCAAGGCCCAGCCGATGGCCTTGCGGATGAAAAACTCGTCTTCGTGGGCCAGCGCCAGCGCCGCGCCGAACAGCCAGGCCGCATCCGTGTCGGCCCGCCAGCCCAGCTGGTGCAGCATGGCGATGCGGCGCAGCCAGAAGTCCTCATGGCGCAAGGCGCCCTCCATGTGCGCATGGCCGTTGCCGCCGCGCTGCCGTTCCGTCTGCAGCACCTCGCCGACGATGCCCGCCATGCCGTCGACGCTGTCCCACCACGCGCGCTGGCGCGCCAGTCCCAGCAGGGCGGGGAGGTGTTCGATGCCCAGCTGGCGCCGGTGCAGGGCCAGCATGTCGAGCGCCACGTGCTGGTATTCGCGTTCCGGCTGTTGCCACAGCAGTTGCGCGTGTTCCAGCAGGGCATCGGCACCGACGCCTTGCAAGCCCGCCAGCAAGCCCCTGGCGGCCAGCCGCCGCTGCGGCGCCGCCACGCCCAGGAAAACGAACTGGTCACGCATGTAGGCCTGCATGGGCCCCGCACGGCCCGGTTCGGCAACCGCTTCCAGCGCGATTTTTAATTCTTGATGTAGATTCATGGTATCTCCAGGCGTAAAAAAGGCGCCCCGTGGAGCGCCTTTTCATCTTCATCCGATATTACTGGATTTTTGCCTTCTTCATCAGTTCATCGCGGTAGGCGGCGAGTTTCTTCTGTTGCAGCGACTCGGCCACCTGGCCCTTTACTTCTTCCAGTGCCGGCAACTTCGTCGGACGGGTTTCTTCCAGCTTGATCACGTGGAAGCCGAATTGCGATTGCACTGGCGTTTGCGTGACCTGGCCTGGTTTCAGGGCGACCATGGCGTCGGAGAATGGCTTCACGTACGAAGCTGGGCTAGCCCAGTCCAGGTCGCCGCCATTGGCTGCGGAACCGTCTTTCGATACTTTCGCCAGTTCTTCGAACTTGGCGCCGCCTTTCAGCTTGGCGATGATGTCTTTCGCTTCCGCTTCGGTGGCGACCAGGATGTGGCGTGCATGGTATTCCTTGTCGCCCGCTTGTGCCTTGAACTTGTCGTATTCGGCCTTGATTTCAGCGTCCTTGACAGGGTTTTTCTTCACGTAGTCGGCCAGCAGGGCGTTGATGATGATGCTTTGACGGGCATTGTCGATCTGCGACTTGACTTCCGGGCGGGTGCCGTAACCTTGCTTGTCGGCTTCCTGGATCAGCACTTCACGGCCGATCAGGTCTTTCTTGATGGCTTCGCGCAATTGCGGCGAATCCGCTTGTTTGCCTTGGGCAACGACTTGCTTGACGACCTGGTCGACGCGCGACGAAGGGATGGCCTTGCCGTTCACGGTGGCCACGTTTTGCGCGAACGCAGGGATCGCTACAACGGCGACCAGGGCTAAGATCAGGCGGGCTGGCTTCAAAATCATGTTCATTCCTAATAAGTATACAAAAACCGATACAAAAGATCGCGACTGCCGTGCAGTACGCATTCAGGCGCAGAATACACGACCGGCGCCGAAAAGGGCGCCGGGGAGGTCAGTTCTTACTGAACTTTCGCTTTTTTGATCATTTCTTCCTGATACGCTTGCAGTTTCTTTTGCTGCAGCGCTTCGGCGATCTGTGGCTTGACTTCTTCCAGGGTCGGCAGTTTTGCCGCGCGGGTGTCGTCCAGCTTGATCACGTGGAAACCGTTAGGCGTTTGCACCGGGGTGTCGGTGACCTGGCCTTTTTGCAGTTTCACGAAGGCGTCGGAGAAGACTTTCGGGAAGGACGATGGTGCTGCCCAATCCAGGTCGCCGCCGTTGTCGGCCGAACCGGCATCTTTCGATTGCTTGGCCAGGTCTTCGAACTTGGCGCCGCCTTTCAGTTTGGCGATGATGTCTTTCGCTTCCGCTTCGGTCGCTACCAGGATGTGGCGTACGTGGTATTCCTTGTCGCCGGTCTGAGCCACGAAACGGTCGTATTCCGCCTTGATTTCAGCGTCGTTGACGGGGTTCTTTTTCAGGTAGTCGCCGACCAGGGCGTTGATGACGATGGCCTGGCGTGCGTTCTCGATTTGCTGCTTGACTGCTGCATCTTTACCGAAACCTTTGTTTTCCGCTTCTTGCATCAGCACTTCACGGCCGATCAAGTCCTTCTTGATCATTTCGCGCAATTGCGGCGAATCCGGTTGCTGGCCTTGGGCGACGACTTGCTTGACGACTGCATCAACGCGCGACGATGGGATAGGCTTGCCATTAACAACGGCAACATTTTGCGCAAAAACAGGTACCGCGACAACGGCGAGTAGTGCGATCAGCAAGCGGGCTGGCTTAAAAGTCATTATTAAATCCTGTTAGGGAAAGTTTCGTAAAAAACGCATGGAAAGAAATCCAGGCATGGCGCCAGAAGCAAGGGCATACCCAAGTGATCCGGGTACGCCAAAAACGCCATCCTTATGCTACCTCGGATGGCGCCAATGCCACAATCGCCAATGCATGTATCTCATTATGCATCATATCGTGCACGGAATCATACACCAGTCGATGGCGCATGACGAGCCTGAGCCCCTCAAATTGACTAGAAATAATGCGTAGATTGTAATGGCCGCCACCCGAGGCGGCGCCCGCATGGCCCCGGTGGCGCGCCGAGTCGTCTTCCAGCACGCATTCCAGAGGGGAAAGTGCCGTTTCCAAGCGGGTACGAATGCGCTGCATGCGCGTTTCCGGCGAAGTATTTTCGGTGGTGGTGTGCATCATGCGTCTTCCTTGATATGTTTGGCCAGGAACAGGGTTTGCGCCACGATGAAGGCAAAGAAAATGCCTGTCGCGCCAAACGCCTTGAAGCTGACCCAGGCAGCCATGTCGCCCTTGTACAGCACGAAGGCGACGAACAGGTTCAGTGCACCGATGGCGCCGAAGAAAATGATCCATGCGGCCAGCAGCTGGTTCCAGACGGCTTCCGGCAATTGCACTTGCGCTTCCATGGTCTTGCGGATCAGGTTTTTCTTGAAACCCACGTGGGCGATCAAGAGGGCCAGGCCGGACAGCCAGTAGATCAGGGTCGGCTTCCATTTCAGGAAGAAATCGTCATGCAGGTAAATGCTGGCGCCGCCGAACACGACAAAGATGAACAGCGACAGCCACAGCATGCCGTCCACCTTGCGCCCGCGCAGCAGCAGATAGCTGACCTGGCAAGCCGTGGCGACGATGCCGACGAGGGTGGCAAGTATCCACGGCGCCTGGTCGGCCTTGATCAGGCCGCCGGACACGAAGCCGGACAGATATTGCTGCACGAAATCGTGCGTGGCCGCTTCATACATGCCGCCCAGTTTGAAGGCGGTGAAGAAGGCGATCAGGGGGAAGAGGTCGAATAGAAATTTCATGGCGAGACTTTACACTGGTCTTATTAAAATCATCTTAGGAATGGCTTAGGAGCAAGGCCCAAGCCATTGCCAGCATCACGGCTGCGGATCGAAGCGCAGGGAAGCCGAATTGATGCAATAGCGCAAGCCGGTCGGCGGCGGGCCGTCCGGGAACACGTGGCCCAGGTGGGCGTCGCAGACGGCGCAGACGATTTCCGTGCGCACCATGCCGTGGCTGCGGTCGACAATTTCCGTGACATTCGCCGGGTCGAGCGCCTGGAAATAGCTGGGCCAGCCGCAGCCCGAGTCGAATTTCGTGTCCGAAGCAAACAATGGCGTGTTGCAGCAGACGCAGGTGTAGACGCCGTGTTCATGGTGGTCCCAGAACTTGCCCGTGAAGGCCCGTTCCGTGGCCGCGTGGCGCGTGACTTCGTATTGCATCGAATCGAGCATGGCGCGCCATTCGGCGTCGGTTTTCTTGACTTTATTCGTGGTCATAAGGACTCCTTAGGATGAGCAGCTGACTTCAAGGTGGCTGGCCCAGTCGGGCGGCAGGGCCGCATAGTGCTGGTGTTCGGGCTGTTCGTCAAATGGCTTTTGCAAAACTTCCAGCAATTTCGCCACTTCCGTGTAATCGTGCTGCTGGGCTTTCTCGATGGCCACTTGCGCCAGGTAGTTGCGCAGCACGTATTTCGGGTTGACCTGGTTCATGGCTGCACTGCGCTCGGCATCGATACTCTTTTCTTGCAGCAGGCGCGCGCGGTAGGTCGTCGCCCACGCATCGAAGGCGGGGCGGTCGATGAACATGTCGCGCAGCATCGTGTCGTGTTCGGGGGCCGCCACCTGCAAGGTCGCCAGCGCGCGGAAGAAGTTGGTGAAATCCACGTGGTTGGCTTGCATCAGCGCAAACATGCTGTCGAACAGCGCCGTGTCGTCTTCCTGCGTCGTGCGCAAACCCAGCTTGGCGCGCAGCAAGGCATTCATCTTGTCCGCAAACGCGGGCTGGTAGCTGTCCAGCGCCGCCTGCGCCAGCTCCACTTCGCCAATCAGCGGCAGCAGGGCCTGGCCCAGCGCATAGCAGTTCCAGTGGCCCACTTGCGGCTGGTTGGCGTAGGAATAGCGGCCTTGCTGGTCCGTATGGTTGCAGATGTGCTCGGCGTCAAACGCTTCCATGAAGCCGAAGGGGCCGTAATCGAGCGTCAAGCCCAGGATGGACATATTGTCCGTGTTCATGACGCCATGCATGAAGCCCACGGCTTGCCAGTGCGCAATCATGTGCGCCGTGCGCACGCACACTTCGGCCAGCAAGGCTTGATATGGATTTGATGCGGCGCGCAAATGGGGATAAAAACCGTCGATGACGTAATCGGCCAGGATTTTCAGCTCGTCCGGCTTCTTGCGGTAAAACCAGTGTTCGAACGAGCCGAAGCGCACGAAACTGGGCGCCATGCGCGTCACGACGGCGGCCGTTTCCACCGTTTCGCGCATGATGCCTTGCTGCGAACCCATGATGGACAGCGCGCGCGAGGTGGGAATGCCCAGCGCCGCCATGGCTTCCGAGCACAGGAATTCACGGATGGATGAGCGCAGCACGGCGCGCCCGTCGCCCATGCGCGAATACGGCGTGGCGCCGGCGCCTTTCAGCTGCAGCTCCATCGGGCCGTGTTCGGTGGCGATATCGCCCAGCAAGATGGCGCGGCCGTCGCCCAGCTGGCCGGCCCAGACGCCGAACTGGTGGCCCGAATACACGGCCGACAGGGGAATCGAGCGCTCGGCAACCGTGTTGCCGCTCAGCAGCTCCACGTAATCGGGCCCGTCCAGGCGCGCGGCATCGAGGCCGACCAGGCTGGCGGCCGGCGCGCTGGCGGCCACGAAATACGGGGCGGGCAGGGGCGTGGGCATCAAGCGCGTATAGAACGCGGGCGGCAAGGCCGCAAAGGCGTTATCCAGTGGTAAGGTATGAGCGGTGATGGCAATTCCAGTCAGATAAGAGGGACCGGCAAGGTGCGCCAGCCTGGAAGGCGATTTTACCGCACGGCGCCAAGCTGCGTGGCGGGCGCGGAAATGGGGGCCAAGGCGGCAAAAAACGGAATCGAAAATTCCATGCTGCAATGCAATATCGAAATGCGTTGACGATTTCCGCACGACCGTACGAAACTAAGGAAAATCTTTAAATTCCAACAATAACCGAGTATCCAACCCAGGAGACACGATGTCGGCATTTCCCTTGAGTCCAGTGATGGGCCAGATGATGAATCAGCCCCTGCTGATTTCCAGCATTATCGAGTTTGCAGCGCGTCATTATGGAGGCAGCGAAATCATTTCGCGGCGGGTGGAGGGCGATATGCACCGCTACACCTACCGCGATTGCCACCAGCGCGCGCGCCGGCTGGCGAACGCCTTGCATGGCCTCGGCGTCGGCATGGGCGACCGGGTCGCCACCCTGGCCTGGAATGGCTACCGCCACCTGGAAGCCTATTATGCCGTGTCCGGCTCGGGCGCCGTGCTGCACACCATCAATCCGCGCCTGTTCCCCGACCAGATCGCCTACATCTCGAACCATGCCGAAGACCAGGTCTTGCTGTTCGATTTGACCTTCTTGCCCGTGGTGGAGAAAATCGCCGCCGACTGCACGTTTGTCCGTCACTTCGTGCTGATGTGCGACCGCGACCGCATGCCCGCCAGCAGCACGATTCCCGACCTGCTGTGCTATGAAGATTTGATCGCCACGCATTCCGACGATTACGCCTGGCCCCTGTTCGACGAAAATGCAGCCGCCACCCTGTGCTACACGTCGGGCACGACGGGCAACCCCAAGGGCGCCCTGTATTCGCACCGCTCGACCGTGCTGCACGCGTATGCGTCGGCCATGCCCAGCGCCCTGAACGTGCGCGCTTCGGATACCGTGCTGCCCGTCGTGCCCATGTTCCACGTGAATGCGTGGGGCTTGCCGTATTCCGTGCCCCTGTCTGGCGCGCGCATGGTGTTTCCCGGCGCGGCGCTCGATGGCAAGTCGCTGTACGAACTGTTCGAGGCGGAAAAGGTGACGTTCTCGGCTGGCGTGCCCACCGTCTGGCTGGGTTTGCTCAATCACGCCTTGCAGAATAATTTGCAGTTTTCCACCTTCCGCCGCACGGTGATCGGCGGCGCCGCGTGCCCGCCCGCCATGATGGATACCCTGATCGACAAGTTCGACATCGAGGTCATCCACGCCTGGGGCATGACGGAAATGTCGCCGCTGGGCACGGCAGGCGGTTTGCAGACCAAGCACATGGACTTGCCGAAGGAGGAACAGCGCAAGATCCTGCAAAAGCAGGGCCATGCGATCTATGGCGTGGACATGAAGATCGTCGACGACGATGGCAAGGAATTGCCGTGGGATGGCGTGGCCTACGGCCATTTGCTGGTGAAAGGGCCGTGGATCATTTCCTCGTACTACAAGAACGAGGGCGGCGAGGTGCTGCAGGATGGCTGGTTCCCCACGGGCGACGTGGCTACCATCGATGCGGACGGCTACATGCAGATCACGGACCGCAGCAAGGACGTGATCAAGTCGGGCGGCGAGTGGATCGGCACCATCGACCTGGAAAACCTGGCCATGGCGCACCCGGCCGTGCTGCAGGCGGCCTGTATCGGCGTGTTCCACCCGAAATGGGATGAACGGCCCGTGCTGGTGGTGGTGCTGCGTCCCGGCATGACGGTCACGCGCGATGCGCTATTGCAGTTCTTCGAAGGCAAGATCGCCAAGTGGTGGACGCCGGACGACGTGCTGTTCATCGATGCCTTGCCCATGGGCGCCACGGGCAAGATCCAGAAAAACAAGCTGCGCGAGCAGTTCAAGGGGCACAAGCTGCCGGGGATGTAATCCAGCCTAGGCCGCCTGCGGCAGCGCCGACCCCAGCTTTTCCAGCAAATGATCGCACTGGAAGACGGACAGGGTCTGGCGCTGCTTATCCGTGCCGATATCGATCATTTCATCCATTTCGCTGCGCAAGTCGTCATGCTCTCCCGTGCGGATGATTTGCGGCGCCGCAAAGCGCTGGCTGTCGGATATCGTCATGATGTTATCGACATGGTCGACGAGAAAACCGTAGCGCTCGTCACCCCGTTCCACGATCAGGATCTTGCCCGCGCTGGCGTCCGGCAAGGCCGGCATCGCGTACAGCTGGCGCAAGTCGATGATGCTGATCATTTGCTGGCGTAAATTCAGCATGCCGCGCATGCAGGCCGGCATGCCTGGCGGCATGGTGATGGCGCCGCTGAAATCGATGATTTCGCGTACTTGTCCGATTTCCACGGCGAAGCGGGTTTCCACCGTAAACGTGATGTAGACGCGGCGCTGCGCCTTGCGCGTGGCGGCGGTGGCCGTTTCCGGGTCGCTGGGGTACAGGCGCGCGTGGCCGTCGCGCATTTCGACGATCTCCGCCTGCGACAGGATTTCCTTGTGATCCAGGAAAATGATGTCGCCCAGGCCTTCTTTCGTGATGCAGCCGGCAAACATGGCGGCGCGCGCCTTGCTCAGCAGGGGAATCGGCAGCACTTCGTCGCCAAAGAAATGCACGATGCTGTCGACGGAGTCGACGAGGAAGCCCACGGTCGTGTCCTCCAGGCGCACGACGATGATGCGCTGGTCGCCGGTGGCTGCCTTGCCGGGCTCGCCCGCCTGCAGCAGGGCGCCGAAATCGACGACGGCCACCTGGCTGCCGCGAAAATGCATGCGCCCCAGGCACAGTTCGCTGTTCAGCAGGGAACTGTGCAGTTCCGGCACCCGGATGATTTCCTGGATGGCCAGCATTTCGAAGGCAAACGTGGCGCCCGCCGCATGGAAGCTGACGCACTGCCGGCGTTCGCTTTGCGCATGGTAGCGGGACGTGCTCAGCCTGGCGCCCGTGGCCTGCAGGGCCAGCACGTGGGGCACGTTTTCGATGCGCAGCAGGGCGTGCGGGTCGAGTACCTGCAGCAGGCGCGCGCCGCCGTCCTGCAGGATCGTGCCGGCGATGACGGCGTGGCTGTCGCCGGCCGCATACTGCAGGGCGCTGCGGGCGCTGGCGGGCACGCGCAGGATTTCGCCCGTATCCTGGAAGACGATGCCGATCAGCACCTGCTGGAAATCGAGGATGGCGATCTTGTCCGTGGCCACGGCGCGCGGCGCGTCGGCGCGGAACAAGCGGCCCAGGTTGACCACCGGAATGACGCTGCCGCGCAAGGTGAACATGCCTTCCAGGTAGGCGGGCGACAGGGGCAGGGCGGTGACTTTGGCGGGGTAATTGACGACCTCGCGGATGCAGCTGGCGGGCAGGGCGAATTCATCGTCGCCCAGGTGGAAGGAGCCGAACAGTTCGGTGGCCGTGTCGCTGGCCCCCTGCGCTTGCAAGCCCGTTGCTTCATGCATATCCATATGCGCCTTCCTTGCGTGGAATCAATTCGGGTTGCGCCACCACATCGGTGACGGCATAGCTGTGCCGGGCGCAATCGATCAGCAACTGGCGCCCGTGGCGGCCGCCCAGCGCGCAAAAACTCACCGACAAGCCGCACTGGTCCAGGTATTTTTGCGCCGCTTCCGCGTTTTGTCGGCCCACTTGCAAGCGCCCGTTGCGCGGGCCAAACATGCTGGCGCCGCCCGCCAGCACCACTTCGATATCGGCGTAATCGGCCTGGCGCACGCCCATCAGGCGCAGCAGCGAGGGCACGGCCTGGCTGACATAGCGTGCATTCGGAGCGCCAGGGGCGCCGGCGGTACCGGGCGCTTCCGGCAGCAGGCAGTGGGCCAGGCCGCAGCACGGGCCATTCTTCCAGATGAAGCCGATGCCGATGCAGGAACCGAGCAAGGCTTGCAGCTGCTCGCCCTGCGTGCCCACGCTGAGTTGCCCCATGCCAACATGTTGCAGTGGCAGCTTATGCTCGATGATGATGCTCATGCGGTACCCGCCTTATAAATCATGGGAAACTCGAATTGATAGCCGGTGCCGAGGCGGGCGATGGTTTCCGACTCGCCCAGGATCAGCCGGCCCTCGTCCTTCAGGCTCAGGCGCGCCTGGCGCAGCACGGTTTCCTGGTGCTCGGCGTCGAAATAAATGAGCACATTGCGCAGGAAGACCAGGTCGAAGCGCTGGGCCGGGCGCAGCGCTTCCAGCAGATTATGCTGGGCAAAGCTGACGTGCTGGCGCAACTCCTCGTTGACCTTGACGCCATGCGGCGCGGGCGTGAAATATTTGCGCAGCAAGTCAGGATGCGACAGGCGGATGCGCTCGACGGAGCGGCCGCTGTACTGGCCGGCCCGCGCCGCGCCCAGGATCTGCTGCGAAATGTCGCTGGCCAGGATCTGGTAGCGGAAGGCGGGCGCCTGCAGCTTGAATTGCTCGCACAGCATGGCGATCGAATACAGTTCTTCGCCGCTGGCGGCCGCCGCCGACCAGATGGCGAGGCAGCCGCCCGGATGCGCGCGCGCCCAGGCGGGCAGGTAGCGGTCGCGGAAATAATCCCAGATGGACGGCGTGCGGAAGAACAGGGTGTCGTTGGTGGTCACCAGGTCGATGAAATGGGCCACCTCGTCGCGGTCGCTGGCCACGCGGTCCAGGTACGCCTGGTAGCTGTGCAGGGACAGCGCCTGCAGCCGTGGCTGCAAGCGCCGTTCCAGCAAGACGCTCTTGCGCGCCGTCATGGCGATGCCCGTATGCTGGCGCACCAGCGCGATCAGGGTCGTCAGCACCTCGGGCGTCAAGGTGGCCGCGTGGCTCATGGCTTACACCACGAAGCCGGAGACAGTCTGGTTCAGGCTGCCCGCGCGCTCGTTCAAGCCATCCGTCGAGCGGGCGATGCTGTCGCAGTTGGCGGCCGACTTTTCCGTTTCCTCGGCAATGTATTGGATCGCCGTGGAGACTTCGCGCGCCGTCAGCAGCTGCTCGTTGGCCGCCTTCGAGATATCCGAGATGGCCAGGGTGGTCTTTGCCACGCCCGAGACGATCTTGTCGAAGGCGTCGCTGGCCTGGCGGGAGATTTCGCTGCCCGTCGAGACGCGCTTGACGGACTCGTTGATCAGCTTGGAAATTTCCTTGGTCGCCTGCGAAGAGCGCTCGGCCAGCTTGCGCACCTCGTCGGCGACGACGGAAAAGCCCAGGCCGTGCTCGCCCGCGCGGGCCGCCTCGATGGCCGCATTGAAGGCCAGCATGTTGGTCTGGTTGGCGATTTCGCTGATCACCTTGACGATTTCGCCGATGTCTTCCGACGAGCGGTTGATCAAGTCCATCGCCTCGATCGACTTGGCGACGGCGCGCGCGCCCGCTTCCGCTTCCTGCTGCGTGGCTTTCGCCAGGTAATCGGCGTTCGAGGTGTTTTCCGCGATGGAATTGATGGAAAAGGTCAGGCCGTCGATGGAGGCGTTCATTTCTTCCACCGTGGCGCCCAGCGCCTGCGTGCCCACGGCCACGCCCGTGGCCCGTTCGGCGATCGCGTGCGAGGCGTCGGCAAAGCCGTTCGCCGCCGACACCACGTTGCCGATCACGCCGCGCAAGTCGATGATCATCTTGCTGATGCCGCCGGCCAGCAGGTCGATCGGCTCGTCGCCCTCGGGCACGATATTGCAGGTCAGGTCGCCTTGCGCCGCGCGCGCCACCGACTCGAGCAGGGCATTGACCTTGCGGCTGTCGTTGGCGGCCTTGGACTGGATGCTGTTTTCCAGGTTCACCTGTTCGCTGATGTCGATGGCGAACTTGACCACCTTATACGGCTTGCCGTTGAGGTCCAGGATGGGGTTGTAGGTGGCTTGTATCCACACCACCTTGCCATGGTTGCCCAGGCGCTTGTAGCGGCCCGCGTCGAATTCGCCGCGGTTGAGCTTTTGCCAGAATTTCTTGTATTCGGCGCTGCTCGCGTACTCGGGCTCGCAGAACATGCGGTGGTGCTCGCCCTTGATATCGCTCAAGTCATAGTCCATGACGGCGAGGAAATTGTCGTTCGCATCCAACACATTGCCCTGCATGTCGAATTCGATCACGGCCTGCGCCTTGCCGATGGCGCTGACCTTGCCTTCGTATTCGGCGTTGCGCTTTTTCAGGGCCGTGACGTCGCTGGCGAACTTGACCACCTTGAAGGGCCGGCCTTCCGTATCGAAAATGGGGTTGTACGAGGCATTGAGCCAGATTTCGCGGCCGTCCTTGGTGACGCGCTTGTATTCGCCCGCGTCGAACTGGCCTTGTCCCAGCTTGTGCCAGAACTGCGCATAGTCGTCGCTGTTGGCGTAGTCGGGCAGGCAAAACATGCGGTGATGCTTGCCCTTGATCTCGTCGAGCGTGTAGCCGACGGACTTGAGGAAATTGTCGTTGGCGTCGAGGATGGTGCCGTCGAGCCGGAATTCGATCACGGCCTGGGCCTTGCTGATGGCGTCGATCTTGCCTTCGTAATCGGCGTTGCGGCGCTTGGTGGCCGTGATGTCGGTGGCAAACTTGATGACTTTATACGGTTTGCCGTCCGCGTCGAGGATGGGGTTGTAGGATGCGTTGATCCACACTTCGCGCCCATCCTTGGCGCGGCGCTTGTATTCGCCATGGTCGAACTCGCCGCGTCCCAGCTTGGCCCAGAAGTTGCTGTATTCATCCGTCTTGACATACTCGGGGTCGCAGAAGATGGCATGGTGCTTGCCTTGTACTTCCGCCAGGGTATAGCCGACGACGCGCAGGAAATTGTCGTTCGCATGCAGGATGGTGCCGTCGAGTTCGAATTCGATCACGGCCTGGACACGGTTCAATGCAGTATTTATCGCTTGTAAGTCCAGATCCTGGGAGTGGCTGACATGGCTGGCTGCGTCCATAGTATTTCCTTCGGGGTGAGAAGAGGAATGGGAACGATAATGCCGCTGCTATTACTTTTACTGCTATCCATAAAAGGCAGCAATGTTATTGCCGCGGTCGACATCTGGTGATAATCGGTGAGAATGTGCGCGCAGAACGGCCGCCAGTGTTTTTCCTGCGGTATGCCTTATTGTAGATAAATTGTAGAGTATTGATTTGTATCAACAATTTTATTATTCCCCAGCATCTGGCGAAAAACAAGGGGCGGGAATAAATAATGTAAAAACTGTCGCAATTGGCCCATGCCGGCATATAACAAACGCATTTTCTTACATAATAAAACGGCGTTATTATTATTGTGCTTTTATTATTTAAATGAATATTCAAGTGATAGCTTCTACTGGACCTTGCTGCATGCAGCAGAATCTTTCCGCAAATGATGTTGTACCATGGCGTACCATGCTGGCGCCTGCGCGCGCACGACAAAAATAATACGAGCGTTCTTTTATGCGGTATAGTGCAGCTTCATCCCTTGCAACCACCTCATCGCCAAGCAAAAACCTATAGACCAACAAGGAAGAGACATGAGTGCTGAATATCAAGTGAACGGCGCCGTTGCCGTCATTACCCTGGCCAACCCGCCCGTCAACGGCCTGGGCCTGGCGACGCGTACGGCCGCCGTGGCCGGCATCCGCCAGGCGCTGGCGGACGACGCCGTCAAAGCCATCGTCATCACGGGCGCCGGCAAGGCCTTTTCGGGCGGCGCCGATATCAAGGAATTCAATTCGCCCAAGGCGCTCACGGAACCAACGCTACATACCTTGATCAACGTCGTCGAGCAATCGACCAAGCCTGTAGTGGCGGCCATCCACAGTGTCTGCATGGGCGGCGGCCTGGAGCTGGCGCTGGGCTGCAACTACCGCGTGGCAGCGCCTGGCGCGCAGATGGCCTTGCCTGAAGTTAAACTCGGCATCTTGCCGGGCGCGGGCGGCACGCAGCGCCTGCCGCGCGTGCTGGGCCTGGAAATGGCCTTGAACATGATCGTCTCGGGCACGCCCGTGGCGTCGGAAAAACTGGCCGGCACGGCCCTGTTCGACGAAGTCATCGCGCCCGGCGCGGACTTGCTGGCCGCCGCCGTGGCCTTCGCCACGAAAGTGGGCGACGTGCGCCCGCTGCCGAAAGTGCGCGAGCGCAAGGTCGATTACCCGAACCACGAAGCGTTCCTGCAATTTTCGCGCAATACCGTGAAAGCCATGTCCGGCCCGTTCCCCGCACCGCTGAAATGCGTCGATGCCGTGGCGGCCGCCGTGACGATGAAGTTCGACGACGGCTTGAAGTACGAGCGCGAACTGTTCATGCAGCTGGTGCAGTCGCCGGAATCGAAAGCCCTGCGCCACGCCTTCTTTGCCGAGAGGATCGCCAGCAAGGTGCCCGACGTGCCGGCCGACACGCCCGTGCGCGCCATCGCCAGCGCGGCGATTGTCGGCGCCGGCACCATGGGCGGCGGCATCGCCATGAATTTCGCCAACGCGGGCATCCCCGTGACCTTGCTGGAAACGAAGCAGGAAGCGCTGGACAAGGGCCTGGCCACCATCCGCAAGAATTATGAAAACACGGTCAAGAAGGGCAAATTGACGCAGGACAAGGCCGAGCAGCGCATCGCGCTCGTTTCCGGCACGTTGGCGTATGCGGACATCGCGCAGGCGGACATCGTCATCGAAGCCGTCTTCGAAGAGCTGGGCGTCAAGGAAACTGTCTTCAAGCAGCTCGACGCCGTCATGAAGCCGGGCGCCATCCTCGCCTCGAACACCTCGACCCTGGACCTGGACAAGATCGCCGCGTTCACCCAGCGCCCGCAAGACGTGGTCGGCACGCATTTCTTCAGCCCGGCGAACGTCATGAAGCTGCTGGAAATCGTCCGCGGCAAGGAAACGGGCAAGGATGTGCTGGCCACGGCGCTGGCGCTGTCGAAAAAGCTGAAAAAGACGGGCGTCGTTTCCGGCGTGTGCGACGGTTTCATCGGCAATCGCATGATCGAGCAATACAGCCGCCAAGCCGGTTTCCTGCTGGAAGAAGGCTGCCTGCCGGAGCAGGTCGACAAGGCCGTCGAGAAATTCGGCTTTGCCATGGGCCCGTTCCGCATGGGCGACCTGGCCGGCAACGACATCGGCTGGGCCATCCGCAAGCGCCGCTATGTGGAAAAACCGGAAGTGACGTATTCGAAGACGGCCGATCTGCTGTGCGAACTGGGGCGCTATGGCCAGAAGACGGGCGCCGGCTGGTACGACTACAAGCCGGGCGACCGCAAGGCGTACGCCTCGGAACAGGTCAACGCCATGATAGTCCAGCACTCCGCCGACATCGGCGTGGCGCGGCGCAAGATCGGCGACCAGGAAATCGTCGAACGGCTCGTATATGCGCTGGTCAACGAAGGCGCGCGCATCCTGGAAGAGGGCATCGCCCTGCGCGCCTCGGACATCGACATGGTGTATCTGACGGGCTACGGCTTCCCGCTGTTCCGCGGCGGCCCGATGTTCTACGCGGACACGGTCGGCTTGCCGAACGTGCTCGATACGATCGCCGGCTATGCGAAAGGCCGCCATGGCGAAGCGTGGACGCCGGCGCCCCTGCTGGTGAAGCTGGCGGGCGAGGGCAAGGGCTTCAATAGTTGATGTTGGGCTGTTGAATGATAAAGGGCAGATTTCTCTGCCCTTTTTTTATTTCTTCTTCGCTACCATCTTGATCGCTTCGTTGACGATGACGGGGTTGTCCTTCTGGATGTAGTAGCCGGCGCCCGTGATGCGCTCGATGGCTGGCGCGCCGGACAGGCGCTGCCAATCCTTTTCCTGGGCCCGCACCACGTTTTCAAACGAGCCCATTTCCTCGATGCCAAACTTGTCGCGCACCAGCAGCATGGCGGGCACGCGCAGCGGGCTGCCCATGTCGACGTGCTGCAGACATTGCGTCTGGGCATCAAATTCGGCCGATTCCGTACTGTTGAACATCAGCTTGCGCCGCGTCTTGACGAGCATGGCGTAGGTGGATGCGTCCGTCTGCAGGCGGTTCCATTGCTGCGGGTGCGTGGGATCGAGCAAGACCAGGCCGGCCACGTCCTGCGGGTACAGCTTCGCATACACATACTGGTACAGCCCGCCCAAGCCATGGCCGACCAGCACATACGGCGGTTTCAGGCCCGCTTGCGCCAGCAGGGCGCGCTGCTGGGCGGCGATGGTGCACGGGTCGCGCGGCGTGGTGGTTTTCTTGCTGCCGCCGTAGCCGGGACGGTCGTACACGAGCACGCGGTGCTGCTTGGCCACTTCGGGCGCCACCTTGGCCCACACATCCTTGCCGTCGCCCATGGCCGACTGGAACACGACGGGCACGCCGCCCTGGCCGCTCACGGTGTAGGCGATGCTGGCGTCGGGCAGGGCGGCGGTAGCCGGCACGCCGGGCATGACCGGGGTCGATGGCAACAGGGAGCAGCCGGAAAAACAGCCTGCCAGCAGCAAGCCGGCGCTGGAGAGGAGCATGGTGCGCGCGGGGCGGCCGACGAATAGATGATGCATGAATCTCCTTCTTGGTGCAGGGACCGGGGACCGGTATGGCGTGCCAGCCATTATAGGCAAATCGTCACGAAGTGGAAATGCCGAACAGAGGTGGATTTCCCGTCCTGTCAGCCGGCGTCGGCGCGGTGGCAGACGGCTTCGATGCGGTTGCCGTCGGGATCGAACAAAAAGGCCGCGTAATAGCTGGCGTGATAGTGGCGCAAGCCGGGCGCGCCCAGGTCGATGCCGCCCTGCGCCAGCCCCGCATGCCAGAACGCTTCCACGGCCGCGCGCGAGGGGGCCTTGAAGCAGCAATGGCGGCGCGGCGCGTCGCCGGGCGCGGGGCCCAGCCGCACGGAAAAATAGCTGCGTTCCGGGTGTTCGGCATCGCTGCGCTCGCCATAGCCTATCCACGCATTGGCATGGTCGCTGCCCACCTTGGGCACGCCGAGCGCGGCGAAGATGGCGTCGTAGAAGCGCTCGGCGCGTTCCAGGTCGCTGACGGTGAGGGAAACGTGGTCGAGCATGGTCACTCCGCAGTAAAAACAAGGACGGCCATAGCATAGCCCGGATCAGGGCGGCCGGGGGCGGGAGTGACCGAGTGATACTGCCGGTGGCCGACTGCTGGTTAAGGGCGGCGGGCGCACGCACATGGCGCATCGGCCGCGCAGGCGGGGCAGGTCGGTGCCGGGCGCGCCAGCCGGGTGACGATATTGCGGCTGATGACTTGCACGCGGGGCGCGAACAGCATCACGGCGCAGAAGGCCACGGGCCAGGCGGCGAAGAACGCGTGGCGCCAGCGGGGCAGGAAGTCCGCCTGCAGGCCGATATTGAGCCAGGTGACCCAGGCGCTCATCAGCAGGGTCATGACCAGCGACATCAGGAAGGCAAATACGCAACGCAAACGCAGGGCTTCGGACATGGGACACTTTCAAAATGGTAAGGAAAGGGCAGCGTAACAACTTGCAGCAATCTATACTAGAGCCATATTTTTAATTTCAAATTCCGAAAATGCAATCATGCTCGATGATTTAGCCCTGTTTGTTTCCATTGTCGAGGCGGGCAGCCTGCATGCGGCGGCCGTCAAGGAAGACTTGCCCGCCGCCACCGTCACGCGCCGGCTGCAAAAGCTGGAAAGCCAGCTCGGTTACCGCTTGCTCAACCGCAGCGCGCGCCGCCTGCAGCCGACGGCGGAAGGCTGGCAATACTACGAGCAGTGCCGTCCCCTGGTCCATGCCCTGCGGCAAGCCACGCAGCAGCTCGACGCCAGCCTGTCGGCCGTCTCGGGCAGCATCCGCGTGCTGGCGCCCGTCAACTTCGCCAGCGGCTTGCTGACGCCGGCCTGGGTCAGCTTCATGCAGAAGTATCCGGACATCCGCCTGGAGCTGGAACTGTCGAACCTGCTGCAAGACCTGGTGGGCAGCGGCGCCGACCTGGCCATCCGCGTGGGCTCGCTCGACGACTCCTCGCTGATGCAGCGCCGCCTGGGCAGCGCCGCGCTGGTGATGGTGGCCGCGCCCGGCTACCTGGCGCGCGCCGGCGTGCCGCGCGACTTGCAGGAGCTGGAAAAGCACGAGCTGATCGTGGCCGAACCGCTGCGCACCTGGCGCTTGCGGCGGCCCGGCGACGGCGCCGAAATGGTGATCGAACCGCAGGCGCGCCTGCGCGTGAACGAGATGCGCCTGGCCGTGGAGATGGCCGATGCGGGCATCGGCATCCTGCTGTGTCCGCTTCTGCAATGCCGCGACGAAGTGGCCAGCGGCAGCCTGGTGCGCGTGCTGCCCGACTGGATGCCGCAGCCCCGCCACGTGTACGCCGTGTGGACGCAGCGGCGCTACCTGCCGGCCCGCGTGCGCGTGCTGCTCGAGCACCTGGCGGCGTTTGCGGCCGGCAATCCGCTGTTGAACGACGAGGCCGGCGTCTAGCCCGCCTGTTGCTGCGCCAGCCACTGCGTGAACTGGCGCAGCGCCGGCGCAAAGCCGCTGGCCGGCGCGGCGCCGGGCCTGGCCTGGGCAAGAAAATAGGCCGCCTGCGCCTGCATGGCGGGATAGCGGCGCAGCAACAGCGCGACATGCTCGTCCAGGCTGGCGGGCCAGCCGGGATCGCCATCCTGGCGCAGCAGGTTGCAGGAACGGATCAGCTTGCGCGACGCTTCGCGCTGCAGGCGGGCGATGGCGGCAAGGTCGCGCTCGTCATCGAGGCGCCGCGCATAATCGTCCAGCACGCGGGCAAAGTCGCCATTCACGGCCAGGGCGATGGCGCGCGAGGGAGAGAAGGGCGCAAAGTGCGGCGCCAGGTCCTCGCCCCACAGGCAGCGGCACTGGTGCTTGAGCCAGTAGCCCCAGCTGTACAGGTGCTCCGGCGCCAGCACCTGGGCCCGGTGGCCGATATCGAAATCGATTTTCAGTACTTCCCGGTGGCGTGCCTGCAGGGCCAGGCGCAGCGCTTCCAGCGTTTCCCGCTGCGGCGGCGTGGGCGGCTGGCGCAGCACCAGGGTCAGGTCGAGGTCGGACACGCCCGGCGTGGCATCGCCGCGGGCGATGCTGCCGTACAGGTATATGCCGTCCAGCAAGTGACCGGCGTGCGCAGCCAGGCTGGCGCAGACGTCTTGCAGCAAGGCGTCGAAATGCTGCTGCAGCGGGCCGCAGGGGGCGGGGGCGATGGTCGGCATGCCTGGGGACGAATCCGGTTGGAGAAACTTCCACCATAGCATGCAGTGGCGCGCGCGCAGGTAATCCTTTCTAATAAGTAATACCGAGCGCTTGTACTTTTCGCCAGGATCGCGTTAAGATAAAGCTGCCCGCTTATCCAGTGGGCAATCTGGTGTTTTTCGCGCAATCCCGTCCCTATCCATGAGAGTAGCAATGAAATATCTGATCATTCCCTTCTTGCTGGCCATTACTGGCTGTGAAGTACTGTATGACGCAAACCGGGACAAGATCGGCGAGTATTGCAACAGCCTCAATAATTTTGACGACCGCAACGCCTGCCGCAAGCGCAACCAGACCAGCTACCAGGAATACGTGCAGCAGCGCGACCAGCTGAAAAAGAAAAACGACAAGTAAGCCTGCCGCCATAGACGCCACATAAAAAAACGCCGCTGACCAGTCAGCGGCGTTTTGCTTTGCGGACCCCGGTCTTGCGGCCGGGGCCGGCATCCATTTAATCGTCGGCGTAGATATTGTTGTCCTTGGTTTCCTTGACGAACAGGGTGCCGATCACGACAGTCGCCAGGGCGACGACGATCGGATACCACAGGCCATAATAAATGTCGCCCTTGAAGGCCACCAGCGCGAAGGCCGTGGTCGGCAGCAAGCCGCCGAACCAGCCGTTACCGATATGGTAGGGCAGGGACATCGAGGTGTAGCGTATACGCGTCGGGAACATTTCCACCAGCATGGCGGCGATCGGGCCATACACCATGGTCACGTACAGCACCAGGATGAACAGCAGCAAGACGACCATCGGCTTGTTGATCTGGTCCGGATCCGCTTTCGCAGGGTAGCCCGCTTCCTTGATGCCGGCGCCCAGTTCTTTCTTCAGCGCCGCTTCGTGGGCCTTGCTGTCCGCATCGAAGTTCAGGCCGTCGGCCGTCATGACGGCGTTGAACGAGCTAAATTCCTTCGTACCGATGCGCACCTTGGCGATGCTGCCGGCCGGCGCGTCTTCCTTCGTGTAGTTCACCGAGCTGTTCGACAGGAAGCCCGTGGCGATGTCGCACGACGATGGGAACTTCTTGGTACCCGTCATGTTGAACTGGAAGTGGCAGGAAGCCGGATCGGCGACCACCACCACTGGCGAGTTCTTCAGTGCTGCTTCCAGCTGCGGGTTGGCGAAGTGGGTCAGGCCGTTGAAGATCGGGAAGTAGGTAGCCGCGGCGATCAGGCAGCCGCCGAGGATGATGTACTTGCGGCCGATGCGGTCGGACAGGCTGCCGAAGAACAGGAAGAACGGCGTGGCCAGCAGCAGGGCGACGGCGACGAGCACGTTGGCCGTTGCCAGATCCACTTTCAGGGTCTGGATCATGAAGAACAGGGCGTAGAACTGGCCCGTGTACCACACGACTGCCTGGCCGGCCGTCAAGCCGATCAGGGCCAGGATGACGATCTTCAGGTTCTTCCACTTGCCGAACGCTTCCGTCAGCGGGGCTTTCGAGGTCTTGCCCTCGGCCTTCATCTTGGCAAACGCCGGCGATTCATTCATGGCCAGGCGGATCCATACGGAAATACCCAGCAGGATGACGGAGACCAGGAAGGGAATGCGCCAGCCCCACGCCTCGAAATCCTTCTCGCCGGTCGCCAGGCGGGTGCCCAGGATGACCATCAGCGACAGGAAGAAGCCCAGGGTTGCCGTCGTCTGTATCCACGCCGTGAACGCGCCGCGCTTGCCTTCAGGCGCATGCTCGGCCACGTAGGTGGCTGCGCCGCCGTACTCGCCGCCCAGCGCCAGGCCTTGCAGGATGCGCAGGATGACGAGGATGATCGGTGCGGCGATGCCGATGGATGCGTGGCCCGGCAGCAAGCCGACGATGAAGGTGGAGCCGCCCATGATCAGAATGGTGATCAGGAAAGTGTACTTGCGGCCGATCATGTCGCCCAGGCGGCCGAAGACCAGCGCGCCGAACGGACGCACGATGAAGCCGGCGGCAAAGGCCAGCAGCGCAAAGATGAAGGTGGTGGTGGGGTCGCCGATGAAGAATTGCTTGGCGATGATCGATGCCAGCGAACCGTACAGGTAAAAATCGTACCATTCAAAGACGGTGCCCAAGGAGGATGCAAAGATGACCTTGCGTTCCTCTGGCGTAATCGGCGTTCCTTTGGTGGAAATTTTCCGTACGTCGGCAGAGCCGGATGGTGATGCCATGGTTTGTCTCCCTATGTTTTATAGTGAACCATTGCCGCGGTCTTTTTGACCATTCTTGCAACAGCTGGAGGCGAGTGTGTTCTCCGAACCTTACGTCATGCTTGCTTGAAACTTACAGCAAGCTTACAAGTTGCCATTCATTTCAACTTTGCGAACGACCGTACTTAAATGTGCTATTCTGATTCCGCAGATCTATCACCCGACCATATAACATTCCCACAAGGAGACACAGCATGAATGAAGCCGTCATCGTATCGACCGCCCGCACGGGCCTGGCCAAGTCCTGGAAGGGCGCGTTCAACATGACGCATGGCGCCACCCTGGGCGGCCATGTGCTGGCGGCCGCCGTCGAGCGCGCGCGCATCGAAGCGGAAGAAGTGGAAGACGTGCTGGTCGGCTGCGCATTTCCCGAAGGCGCCACGGGCGGCAACATCGCGCGCCAGGTGGCCTTGCGCGGCGGCTGCCCCGTCACGACGGCCGGCATGACCGTCAACCGTTTTTGTTCCTCGGGCTTGCAGGCCATCGCCCTGGCGGCGCAGCGCATCATCGCCGGCGAAGGCGATATCTATGCGGCTGGCGGCGTGGAATCGATTTCCTGTGTGCAAAATGAAATGAATACGCATATGTACCGCGACGTCTGGCTGCAGCAGCACAAGCCGGAAGTGTATTGGCCCATGCTGCAGACGGCTGAAACCGTGGCCAAGCGCTACCAGATCTCGCGCGAGCGCCAGGATGCCTACGGCGCGCAAAGCCAGCAGCGCGCCGCCGCGGCCCTGGCTGCCGGCCTGTTCGATGCGGAGATCGTGCCGATGACCACCATCATGGGCGTGGCCGACAAGGCCAGCGGCATGCTGGTGTCGCGCGAAGTGACGATCTCGGCAGACGAAGGCATCCGCGCGGACACGACGTACGATGGCGTGGCGAAGATCCGCCCGGCCATTCCGGGCGGCGTCATCAGCGCCGGCAACGCCAGCCAGTTTTCCGATGGCGCGGCTATGGCCATCGTCATGAATGCGAAAGTGGCCGAAGCGAAAGGCTTGCAGCCGCTGGGCATCTTCCGCGGCTTCGCCGTGGCCGGCTGCGAACCCGATGAAATGGGTATCGGGCCCGTGTTTGCCATCCCGAAGCTGCTGAAAAAGGCGGGCTTGACGGTAGCCGACATCGGCCTGTGGGAACTCAATGAAGCGTTCGCCGTGCAAGTGCTGTACTGCGCCGACACCCTGGGCATCCCCATGGACCGCCTGAACGTGAACGGCGGCGCGATCGCCGTCGGCCACCCGTACGGCGTGTCGGGCGCCCGCCTGACGGGCCACGCCTTGATCGAAGGCAAGCGCCGTGGCGTCAAATACGTGGTGGTGACCATGTGCATCGGCGGCGGGCAGGGCGCGGCCGGGCTGTTCGAAGTGCTGTGATATAGGTAAACCTGGTCCGCGGGCGGCTTCCAGGGCCGCCCGTTTGCATTTCGCGCCCTGTTCCTGCAAGACGCGCCGATAGCGGTTACAGTAATGCTTCATTAATAAACAAGCAGCCTGCCGCCATGATCAAGCACATCGTTTTCTGGAAACTCAAAGACCACGCCGAAGGCGCCGACCGCGCCACCAATGCATTGAAACTGAAAGCCCTGCTCGATTCCTGCTCGGACCTGGTGCCGGGCATATTGAAATTCGAGGCAGCCGTGGCCCAGCCGGGCCTGGAAGCGACCTACGACATCGTGCTGTACAGCGAATTTGCCAGCCGCGAGGCGCTCGACGCTTACCAGTACCACCCCGAGCACGTGAAAATCAAGCCATTCTTTGGCGCCGTGCGGGAAGCCAGACAATGTATGGATTATGAGATCTAGTCTTTACGCAGCAGACACCTTGTTCATCAGCATGTAACTCTCTCACTTTATTGACAGGAGCATCATGACCACCTACCAACGCATCGTCCTCGCCTCGCGCCCCGCCTCCAATGAGGAAGTGCAGCCGGCACATTTCCGTTTGGAAACCAAAGAGATTCCCGCCATCCAGGATGGCGAATTGCTGGTGCGCAACCAGTACCTGTCGCTCGACCCTTATATGCGCGGACGCATGAGCGCCAATAAAAGCTATGCGGCGCCGCAGGCGCTCGATGAAACCATGATAGGCGGCACGGTGGGCGTGGTGCTGGAATCGAAGCATCCGAAGTTTGCCGTGGGCGACACCGTCGTGGGCACTTTGGGCTGGACGGAAGTGGCCGTGTCGGACGGCACCATGCTGCGCAAGGTCGATACGACGCACATTCCCGCTTCCGCCTACCTGGGTTCCGTCGGCATGCCGGGCATGACGGCGTGGTATGGCTTGAACCAGATCATGGCGCCGAAAGCGGGCGAAACGGTCGTCGTGTCGGCGGCCAGCGGCGCCGTGGGCAGCGTCGTGGGGCAGTTGGCGAAATTGAAAGGTTGTCGCGTGGTCGGCATCGCCGGCGGCGCGGACAAGTGCGCGTATGTGGTGAATGAACTGGGTTTCGACGCCTGCGTCGACTACAAGACGGGCAGCTTGGCGTCCGACCTGGCGGCGGCCACGCCGGACGGCATCGACGCCATCTTTGAAAACGTGGGCGGCGCCATCTTCGATGCGGCCCTGGCGCGCACCAACGCGTTTGGCCGGATCGCCGTGTGCGGCTGGATCGCCGGCTACAACGGCGAACCGACGCCGCTCGACAATGCGCGCCTGATCCTCACCAACCGCCTCACCGTGCGCGGCTTCATCGTTTCCGAGCAGCCGGAATTCTGGCCGCAAGGCTTGAGTGAACTGGGCACGCTGGTGGCGACGGGCAAGCTGAAATTCCGCGAATCCGTGGCTGACGGCCTGGCCAGCGCGCCGGAAGCGTTCATCGGCCTCTTAAAAGGGCGCAACTTCGGCAAGCAACTGGTCAAGCTCAGCTGATCTCTCTGTGGAAAGGCAGGTCGTGCGACAATTGCGGCCTGTCTCTTTCTACATTACACCATGACCAAGCACACCATCCGCCTCGGCGACTGGGCCACCCTGGGCCCTGACGCCACCGCCATCCGTTTTGAAGTTTTCGTCGATGAACAGAAAGTGCCGGCCGAGATCGAACTCGACGACATGGACGCCGTCTGCCTGCACGCCGTGGCCTACGACGATGCCGGCAACGCCATCGGCACGGGCCGGCTATTGCCTGACGGCCACATCGGCCGCATGGCCGTGCGCCAGCCGGGCCGCGGCACGGGCGTGGGCGGCGCCATTTTGACCTTGCTGATGGACAAAGCCCGCGAACGGGGCGATGCCGCCGTGGTGCTGAACGCGCAAACCGTGGCCGCGCCATTCTATGCGCGCCACGGTTTCGTGCAGCAGGGGGAAGTATTCGAAGAGGCGGGGATTGCGCATGTGGAAATGCGGCTGGTGCTGACTTAATCAGCGAATGCTGGAGTGCCCCGCACGGCGTTCAGGGCAAGGCGCATTGCCGAAGACAGTACGAATAGTACGGCTAGGCAATGCAACGCAGCCATGGACGTCGTGCGGAGTGCTCCTAGTTCTGCGCGTGCGACTGGCGCCATTTGTCGAGAATCACGGCCAGCACGATCACGACACCCTTGGCTACATACTGCCAGAACGACGACAGGCCCAGGATCGTCAAGCCATTGTTCATCACCCCGATGATCAGGGCGCCGATGACTGTGCCCCAGACGGAACCCACGCCGCCCATCAGGCTGGTGCCGCCCAGCACGACGGCCGCGATGGCATCGAGTTCATAACCGGTACCCCAGTTGCCGTTGGCCGCATACAGGCGGCTGGCCGACATGGCGCCGCCCAGGCCCGCGAACAGGCCGCTGATCGTGTAGACAAACATCAAGACGAGACCGACCTTGATCCCCGTCAAACGGGCCGCCTGGATATTGCCGCCGACGGCATAGATATGCAGGCCCAGGGTGGTCTTGCGCAAGATGAACCACGTCAGCACGACGACGGCCGCCGCCAGCCAGATCAGCCAGGGCACGGCCAGGAAGCTGCCGTTGCCCATCCATTCGAAGCTGGGGATTTCCGTGTTCAGCACGCTGGTGCCATCCGCCAGCAGGTAAGCGGCGCCGCGCAGGGCCGTCATGGTGCCGAGGGTCACGACGAAGGGGTTCAGGCCGACGAGGGCCACCAGCACGCCGTTCAGCGCGCCCAGCAGCAGGCCGACGATGAGGAAGGCGGGAATCGAGAAGCCGGCGAACTGCGCCGACAGCGACATCAGCATGCCTGCCACGGCCGAGACGGCCAGCACGGAGCCGACGGACAGGTCGATTCCGCTGGTCAAAATGACGAAGGTCATGCCGGACGCCAGCACGATGTTGATCGACACCTGGCGGAAGATGTTCATGGTGTTATTGCTGGTCATGAACGTGGACGTGCCGTCGGCCGAGAAATACACGGTCAAGCCATACATGGCCAGATAGAGCACCACCAGCACGGGCAGCATGCCCAGGCGGCGCATCAGGTTCGAGGCATTGAAGGGTTCGCCGGCGCGCGCGGCGCCGCGGGTGGTGCTAGTTGTCATCATGAGTCTCCTGAATGATTATTTAAGACGTATTCTTAAAACGCCTGACAAAACCGTAGCGAGCGGATGTGGGGTGTGGTTGAGACGCGGAACTGTGCGAAGCACGGGGACGCCGAGTCAGTGAGCATCGGAAACCGCAACCCGCGACGCGCAGTAGGTTTTGACAGGTGTTTTTATGCCGCTTCCAGCTGGGTGGCATAGGCGAGGATGTTTTCCTGCGTGATGTCGTCGCCCGTCACTTCGCCCGTCAGGCGTCCTTCGCACATCACCATCACGCGGTCGCAGATGCCGACCAGCTCGGCCAGTTCGCTGGAAATGCACAGCACGGCCGTGCCCGCATCGGCCAGCTGGTGGATGATCTTGTAGATCTCGCTCTTCGCGCCCACGTCCACGCCCCGCGTCGGTTCGTCGAGGATCAGCACTTTCGGCGCGATGGCCAGCCAGCGCGCCAGCAAGACTTTCTGCTGGTTGCCGCCAGACAATCCGCCGACGATGCCATCCGGCCCCGACACCTTGACGTTCAGGTTGCTGATCGCCTCGCGCGTGAGCTGCGTCAGGGCGCCACGGTTGACGACGCCCGCCGTCGCATGCTTGGACAGGATATTCATCGACATGTTTTCCATGGCCGACAATTGCATGAACAAGCCCAGGCTCTTGCGGTCCTCGGGCAGGTAGCCGATGCCGTGGCGGATGGCCGCCAGCGGGCGCTGGATGTGCACTTCCTGGCCGTCGAGCCACACTTGTCCCGATTGTTTCTTGTCGGCGCCAAAGATCAGGCGCGCCAGTTCCGTGCGGCCCGCGCCGACGAGGCCGGCCAGGCCCGTGACTTCGCCCGCATGCAGGGAAAACGAGGCGGGCTTGACCTTGCCGCCGCCCACGTTTTCCACGCGCAAGCGCTCGGCGCCCCGCGTGGTGCGCCGCTGGTGCGAATAAAAGTCGTCGGCGGGGCGGCCCACCATCATTTGCACGACTTTCTTTTGATCCAGCTCATCCTTGCCCAGCTCGCCCACATAGGCGCCATCGCGCAGCACCGTGATGCGGCGCGCCAGGCGCTCCACCTCGGCCATGCGGTGGCTGATGTACAGCACGGCGAGGCCCTTGTCGCGCTGTTCTTCGATGATGCGGAACAATTGTTCTGTTTCCCGGTCGGACAGGGCGGCAGTGGGCTCGTCCATGATCAGGATGCGGCTTTCGTGCACGAGGGCGCGGGCGATTTCCACCTGCTGCTGCTCGGCGATCGACAGGGTGGACACCATGGTGTCGGCATCGAAGCGGGAACCGAGGTCGGCCAGGATGGCGTTCGTGCGCGCGCGCATTTCGCCGCCCTTGACGGTCCAGAACGGTCCTTGCGGCTCGCTGCCCATGAAGACGTTCTGCGCCACCGTCATGTTCTTGGCCACGCTCAATTCCTGGTAGATCAGGTTGATGCCCAGCGCGCGTGCCTCGCCCGGGTTGCGGATGCGAATCGGCTTGCCGTCGAGAATGATTTCGCCCGCGTCCGGCGTGTACACGCCCGACAGAATCTTCATCAGGGTACTCTTGCCGGCGCCGTTTTCGCCCATCACGGCATGGATTTCGCCGCTGCGCACCGTCAGGTGCACGCCGCGCAGCGCGCGCGTGGCGCCAAAGCGCTTCTCGATGCCGCGCATTTCAAAAATAATATCGTCGCTCATGACTGTCCTTCCTTGCTGGTGAAACTGGCGCCGCCTGTCCGCAGGCGGCGCCACGTGGTTCAGGTCAGGCAGATCAGTTCTTTACCCAGCCCGTGTAGGTGGCGACGTTTTCCTTGGTGATGGCCGGGGTCGGCAACAGCACCATGGTCTGTTTCGGCGTGCGGCCGTTCATGATGTCGTAGCCCATCTGCACGGCGTCCGTGGCCATGCGGTACGGGTTTTGCGCCGAAGTGGCGGCAAACAGGCCGGCCTTGTTTTTCAGGGCGTTCTGGCCATCGGGCGCGCCGTCGACGGCCGTGATCAGTTTCACGTCCGTGCGCTTCGATTGCTTGATCGCCAGTTCCGCGCCGATGCCCGTCGGGTCGTTGATGGCGAACACGCCGTCGATCTTCGGATGGGCCGTCAGCAGGTTCGACATCACGGTCATGCCGCCGTCGCGGCTGCCGCCCGCATTCTGGTTGTCGGACAGAATCTTGATATCCTTGAACGCGGCCAGGGTCTTCTTGCAGCCATTCACGCGGTCGATCACGGACGTGACGGGCGGGCCGTTCAGGATCACCACGTTGCCCTTGCCGCCGATCTGCTTGGCCAGGTAGGCGCACGACACGTCGCCCGCCATGGTGTTATCGGACATCACGGTGGCCGAGGCGCCCACGGCGCCCACGTCGACGGCGATCACGACCACGCCCGCATTGCGCGCTTTCTTGATGGCTGGCGCGATGCCCTTGGAATCGACGGCGTTCAGGATGATGATGTCGGTCTTGTTGGCGATGAAGTTCTCGATCTGGTCCACCTGGGTGTTCAGGTCATACTTGCTGGAAACAGTCGTGACTTTCACGCCAGGGCCGCCCAGTTTTTTCGCGCTTTCTTCCGCGCCGCGGCCAATGGCGACAAAAAACGGGTTGGCCAGGTCGCCCACGCTCACGCCGATGGATTTCAGCGGTTTGTCGGCGGCGAAGGCGCCGCAGGCGGCGGACAGCAGCAGGGAGGCGGTAATGACTTTTTTCATGAGGATCTCCAAGGGTTTTTATTGTAAAAAACAAACGGTGCTACGGTAAAAACTGGGTGAAAACTCAGCGAGTGCGCAATTTCTCGATCATGGCGTCCAGCTTGCCCGCATCGACGGCGAAGCCGCGGATGCCTTCGGCCAGCTTTTCGGTCGCCATCGCGTCGTCGTTCAAGGCATAGCGGAAAGCCGCTTCATCGTAGGTGACGGCCGGCTGCGCCGCGCCCAGGTCGCCGCCCAGCGCGCGCTCGAACGGCGCATCCGCCGCTTCCAGCTTGGCCAGCAAGTCCGGGCTGATGGTCAGCAAGTCGCAGCCGGACAGGGCCGTGATCTGACCCACGTTGCGGAAGCTGGCGCCCATCACCTGGGTGGCGATGCCATGTTGCTTGTAGTAATTGAAGATGCGCGTGACCGATTGCACGCCCGGATCGTTGGACAGGCTGCGCGCCGCTTCGTCCCATGCCGCACCCTGCGACTTCTTGTGCCAGTCGTAGATGCGGCCCACGAACGGCGAAATCAGGCGCACGTTCGCATCGGCGCAGGCGACGGCCTGGCAAAACGCGAACAGCAGGGTCAGGTTGCAAAAGATGCCATCTTTTTCCAGCTCGCGCGCGGCCTGGATGCCTTCCCAGGTGGCGGCGACCTTGATCAGCACGCGTTCGCGGGCCACGCCGGCTTGCTCGTACAGGGCGATCAGGCGGCGACCGCGGGCGACGGTGGCGTCGCGGTCAAAGCTCAAACGGGCATCGACTTCCGTCGAGACGCGGCCCGGCACGACTTTCAAAATTTCCAGGCCGAAGCGCACCAGCACCTGGTCGACGATATCGTCCAGGCTGGCGGATTGATGCGCGGCGACCGTGCTTTCCAGCAAGGGCGCGTAATCGGGCTGCAGCACGGCCTTCAAGATCAGCGACGGGTTGGTGGTCGCGTCTTGCGGCGCGAAGCGCGCCAGTTGCAGGAAGTCGCCCGTGTCGGCGACGACGGTGCTGTGTTGCTTCAATTGTTGCAGCTGATTCATTACTATTCCTTATCACTGAGTTGGTGCAAGGCTTGCACGGCGGGAAACAGGCTACGGTAGCGGCCGTAGCGGATGCTCAAGGCTGCGCTGTGCGCGGCATCGGGCAGGAAAGTGTTTTTGATGGGCAAGCCGGTGGGCAGCAGCTGGCGCTTGCCGATGGCGGCAAAGCCCAGCTTGGCCGCGCCCAGGCTGGCCGACAGTTCGCTGTTGTGCAGGGTGCGCATTTCGCGTCCCAGCACATTGGCCAGCAATTGCGCCCAGTACTGGCTGCGCGCGCCGCCACCCACCAGCATGCAGTGGGGAACGACGGCGCCCGTCGACGTGACGGCCGCCATGGCGTCGCGCAAGGCGAAGGCCACGCCTTCGAGCACGGCGTAGCCGAGCTGCGCCGGCGTGCTGTCGTGGCCCAGTTGCAAAAAGGCGCCGCGCACTTGCGGGTCGTTATGCGGCGTGCGCTCGCCCGACAGATAGGGCAGGAACAGGGGCGCGGACGGGGCGACGGGGGCGTCGAGCGGCAAGCCCGCTTCCACCAGCGCCAGCAGGGCCGCTTCGTCGGGCTGGTCCAGCACGCCGGTGGCCCAGCGCAAACAGCTGGCGCCGGACAGGATCGCGCCCATCGCATACCAGCGGCCGGGCAGGGCGTGGCAAAAGCTGTGCACGCCGCCGGCCGGATTGCCCAGGGGCGCTTCGGTGACGGACACGATGGCGGCGCTGGTGCCCAGCGAGATAAAACTGTCGCCGCCGTTGACGGCGCCGATGCCCACGGCCGAGACGGGATTGTCGCCGCCGCCGCCCGCCACCACCACATCCGCCGGCAAGCCCAGCTGGTCGGCGATGGACGCCAGCACGGTGCCCGTGGCAGCGTCGCCTTCGGCCAGGGCCGGCATCTGCTCCGGCGTCAGGCCGCAGGCGGCCAGCATGGGTGCGAACCAGGCGCGTCGGGCCTCGTCCAGCCACAGGGTGCCGGCCGCGTCGGACATGTCCGTGAGTTTGATCCCCGTCAATTGCAGGCGCAGATAGTCCTTTGGCGACAGCAGGCAGGCGATGGCGGCGAAGGCGTCAGGCTCGTGCGTTTGCAGCCACAGCAGTTTCGGTGCCGTCAAGCCCGCCATGGGCAGGCTGCCCGTCACGTCCGCATACGCGGGATAGTCGCGCGCCAGGGTAGCGGCCTCGGCTTCGGCGCGCGCATCGTTCCACAGGATGGCGGGACGGATGACGTTGTCATCAAGGTCGAGCAGCACGGCGCCGTGCATCTGGCCCGACAGGCCGATGCAGGCGATCTGCGCATAGTCCTGCGGCCAGCCGGCGCGCAGCTGGTCCAGCGCCTGAACGCAGGCGGCCCACCAGTCCTGCGGCGCTTGTTCGGACCAGCCTGCTTGCGGGCGGCTGGTGTCGATGCGCACGGACGCCTGGCCGCGCACGCTGCCTGCGCTGTCCATCAGCACGGTTTTCAGTTCGGAGGTACCGAGGTCGATACCGAGGGAAATGGCTGGATGCATGGTGTGTCTATATGTGAAGGTCAGGGGCAGCCGCAGGAGTTGCGTACGCGCAAGGTTGGCGACAGGCGCTGCACGTGCTGGGCGCGGCCCGGATTGGCGATGCGGTCGATCAACAGGTCGACGGCCATGGCGCCCAGCTCTTCGAGCGGCTGCGCCATCACGGTCAGGCGGGGGCTGAAATAATCGGCCCAGTCGAAATCATCGAAGCCGGCCAGCGCGACGTCTTGAGGTACCGCAATGTGCGCGTCGCGCAAGGCGTGCATGGTGCCGATGGTCATCAGGTTATTGCCGGCGACGATGGCCGTGGGACGCTGTGCGGCGGGCAGGGCCAGCAATTCGCGCGTGGCCGCGCCGCTGCGCTCCAGGTTGGAGTCGCCCGAGCGCAGCAAGTCCCCATCGAAGGCGATATCGGCGCGCTGCAAGGCCAGGCGGTAGCCGGCGATGCGCTCGTCCGTCGTGGACAGGCCCGGTGCGCCCGCGATGAAGCCGATGCGGCGGTGGCCGTGGACCGTGATCAGGTGGCTGACCAGCTCGGCCGTGGCGTGCGTGTTTTCCACGCCCACCTGGTCGAAGGGCTGGGGCGACATGCGGTCGACCAGCACGGAAGCGATCTTGTTGCTGGTCAAATAGTCGAGGGCGCGGTTGTGCGGATCGCCGGACGGCGCCAGCACGATGCCGTCGACGCGGCGTTGGTGCAAGTTCTGCACCACCTTCAACTCCTGTTCGGGGTCGTCATGCGTATCGGAAAACAGCATCATCAAGCCATGGCGCGTGCAAGCCGCCTCGATGGCGCGCACGGTTTCGCTGAAATAATGATTGGTGAAGGCGGAAATGGCCACGCCGATGGTGCCCGACGAGGAGCCTGCCAGTGCGCGCGCCAGCATGTTCGGCACATAGCCGATCTGCTGCATGGCCGCGTTGACGGCGGCGACGGTTTTCGGGCTGACCTTGCGGGTGCCGTTGACTACGTGAGAGACGGTCGACAGCGATACGTCCGCCGCCCGCGCTACATCTTCCATGGTGGCCATGGTGTCTCCTGAGGTTTTTTTTATTATTGTGTACTGCGATTGGGTACGGCTGTGTCGCCGCGATTGAAGCTATCGTAAACAAAAGAAAGCGCTTGCGCAAGCGCTTTCTTTTTTTGCGCGAACGATATTTTGCCAAGGCAAGCAAGCCGCGCGGGAGGGAATGAATGAGGGAAACGGGGCGGAGCCGGACGGTGCCGGCCCCGCAGCAATTACTGAATCACCAGCTCGTGCAATTCGCCGGGAGAGTCCGGGAACAGCTTCACGACGGTGGACGTGCGCGTGCCGTAGCCCGGCGTTTCGATGCAGACGGCGGACAGCACGCGCTCGAGGTCGAGCGGCACGCCCGTGTCCGGCAAGCGGAAGTCGGGCGCGCGCGTGGTGTCGGCCAGCATGTCGAAATACGCTTCGTCGGGCGCGCCCTGGCACAGCAGGCTGGCGAACTGGGCCTTGGTTTTCAGCACCTTCGGCCACGGCGCGTCGAGCAGGGCGTTCGACAGGCCGTAGATGCCCGGTTCCAAGGGCTGGCCATTGCGCGCATCGCCGTCGCCCCGGTTGGAAAACCAGATCAGGGTATCCGCGTCGCCCAGCACCAGGTTAAAACCGTTGTAGGCTTTGCAGCCGGGGCGGATTTGCGCGATGTAGTCCTGTGGCGACATGTCGCCAGCCAGATAGTCTGCCACCAGGGCGCCGCGCGAGGGGGCGTCCGGGTTGCGGTCTTGCGGGCTGCGGATATTCGTGATGGCGGCAAAGCGCGAGCTGCCGCTGCCGGCCTGGGTGATGCCCATCCAGCTGCCGCCTGCCTGCAAGTCGCGGCCCGCATACACTTGCGGGTGCTCGGGCCAGGCGCCGGCGGGGGCGCTGGCGCGTTCATAGAATTCGTCGCGGTTGGCGGCGGCAATCAGCGGGATGTGCGGATTGACTTTCCAGGCAAAAACGATCAGGCACATGGGGGCAAATCCATGAACACTTCCGTATGCCGCGCGCCAGCCGTCAGGGACAGCAAGCCCGCTTCCTCGGCCACGTTGGCCAGCAGTTCCGTAAAGCCTTCGCCGACGACGGGGTAGATTTCCATCCACGTCTGCAAGCCGTCCTTGGCTTCCGGACGGCGCTTCAGCTGCGGCGCCACGCCGGAAGCGGCCGCCAGCTTGCCCTGCAGGGCGCGGACCCGCGCTTCCAGCGCCTGGGCGTGCTCTTCTTTTACCTGATAGTAAACGTACAGATCTTTCATGGCATTCTCACAAGTCGAGTGCGTCGAGCACGTAAGGCATGGACAGGAACTGCACGGCGGCGCCCTGGGCCGAGCCGTAGCGCACGGCGCCGGCGGCGCTTGAACCTTCTTCGATCGCCCCCAGCTTCATTTCGACGAGGGCGTCGATGCCGCCGTCGCCGTTGGGCGCCGCGTTGACGACCATGCCGCAAGGCTGCTCGGGGTCGCTGACGGCAAACAGTTCGCCACCGGCGACGACGCTTGCGTCAGCGATGCTGACGAGGGTGGTGCGGCGCTTGAGCTTGCCCAGATACTGGCTGCGCGCGACGATTTCCTGGCCCGGGTAGCAGCCTTTCTTGAAATTCACGCCGCCCAGCAGCTCGAAATTGACCATTTGCGGCACGAATTGCTCTTGCGTGGCGGCCGTGATCTGCGGGATGCCCGCGTGGATGTCCGACAATTGCCAGGCGTCATTGCCGCCCTTGGCCAGCTGTGCCGTCAATGGCGGCCACGCGTCGCGCGCCGTGGCGGCCGACGTCAGCCATTCATAGCGGGGGCTGCCGAAGGCGTCGGCCACGCGCAGCAGGGTGCCGGACGCGTGTTCGACCTTGCTGAACGGCGTGGCGGGCAGGACGGGGAACCAGGCGGACAGGGCCGCGTTGGCGTGCTTGCCGCCCAGGCCCAGCACGACCTGGTTCGCTTCGTCGCCGGAGGCATCGTGCAGCTTGGCCTTGGCGCGCAGCACGAACATCTGCAGCCGCTTCTGGATGGCTGGCTGTATGGCGCGCGGCAATTGCAGATAAATGGTGGTGGCGTTGCGCCACATCAGGAAACTGGCCAGCATCCGGCCTTTCGGCGTGCAGTAGCCGGCCAGGCGCACTTGCTCCGGGCTCAGGTGTTCCACGTCGTTGGTCAGCTGGCCGTGCAGGAAACTGGCTGCCTCGTCGCCGATCAAGCCGATCAAGCCCTGGTCCGTGATGGCCGCGACAAAACCTTCTTGCAGTTGGGACACTGTCAGGGACTGGCCGAAGTCGGCGATAGGGGCGGTGGCGATGGGGGCGGTGCTGTCAGGCGCGCCATCGGCGGCAACGGGGCGGGCGCCTTGTGCGGTTAAAAATTGATTCCAGTTATTCATAATTTCCATTAGATCAGCGATTAAGCATTATCATTACGGGTTCATTATAGTGATGTCGGGCAGATTGCGTCGGCAGCGGCAAGATTGCCAGTGTTGGCGCCGCTTTGCGCGCACTTGCTTCACAAATGAACGATCATAACAAGCGGACGTTGGCCATCAGCGCCCGCATCACAAGAATCGGAACAATGGCTTTCTTTAAAAAACTTGTAGTCAGCTCGGTCATCGCCGCCATCGGCGTCGGTGGTACTTTTGTGTACTGGGCGCAGCAGCCCATCACCACGGACGGCGACGCGATTCCGTTTACGATCAGCCCGGGCAGCGGCGCGCATGCGGCCGGCCAGCAGATCGCGGACGCGGGCGTGCCCATCGTGCCCATTCTGTTCAACATGCTGGCGCGCATCGAAGGCAAGACGTCGAAGATCAAGGCCGGTTCCTACGAATTGAAACCGGGCACCACGCCGCAGCGTTTGATCACGCAACTGGCGCGCGGCGAGTTCGCGCAAGAGTCGCTGACCATCATCGAAGGCTGGACCTTCAAGCAGATGCGCATGGCCATGGCCAACCATGCCGGTCTCAAGCACGATACCGCGGGCCTGTCCGACAAGGAACTGATGGCGAAAATCAGCCCGGAATATGTGTTGCCGGAGGGCTTGTTCTTCCCGGATACGTATCTGTTCGCCAAGGGCGCCAGCGAAATGCAGATTTTCAGGCAGGCGCACGCGGCCATGATCGGCCGCCTGTCCGAAGCGTGGGACAAGCGCGATCCGGCCTTGCCGTATAAAAACCCGTACGAGGCGCTGATCATGGCCTCCATCGTGGAAAAGGAAACGGGACAAAAGTCCGAGCGCGCCATGATCGCCGGCGTGTTCGTCAACCGCCTGAAGACAGGCATGCTGCTGCAGACGGACCCGACCGTGATCTATGGCATGGGCGACAACTACCAGGGCAAGATCCGCAAACGCGACCTGGAAGCGGACACCCCGTACAATACCTACACGCGCGGCGGCCTGCCGCCCACGCCGATCGCCCTGGCTGGCGCGCAATCGCTGACGGCGGCGCTGGCGCCGGCCCGCACGCAGGCGCTGTATTTCGTCGCGCGCGGCGACGGCACCAGCCAGTTCTCGGCCAACTTGCCCGACCATAACCGCGCCGTGAATCAATACCAGCGTTAATTATTTCAAACTAGAAGCTTCATGACACCACACTATCAACCCCGTTTCATCACCTTCGAAGGCATCGATGGCGCGGGCAAGTCGACGCATATCGGCTTTGTCACCGACTACCTGCAGCAGCGGGGCGTGACTCTCGTCTCGTCGCGCGAACCGGGCGGCACCAGCCTGGGCGAAAAGCTGCGCGAACTGCTGCTGCATGAAAAGATGCACCTGGAAACGGAAGCCTTGCTGATGTTCGCCAGCCGCCGCGAACACATCGCGCAAGTCATCGCGCCCGCGCTCGAGCGCGGCGAATGGGTCATTTCCGACCGCTTCAGCGATGCCAGCTTCGCCTACCAGGGCGGCGGGCGCGGCATGGATTTGCGCAAGATGGAGCAACTGGAAGCGTGGGTGCACCCGCACCTGCAGCCGGACCTGACGTTCCTGTTCGACGTGCCCTTGGCCGTCGCCCGTGCCCGCCTGGACGCCACGCGTGCGCTCGACAAGTTCGAGCAGGAGCAGGCCGACTTCTTCGCCGCCACGCGCAACGAGTATCTGCGCCGCGCGGCCCAGTTCCCGCAGCGTTTCCGCATCATCGATTCCACGCAAAGCATTGCCGATATTCAAGTACAACTGGCGCAGCTGCTTGACGTGTTACTTGAGAAAAGCATCGTAACCTGTTGATTTGTAAAGAATAAAATGACGACTTCTCTCTATCCGTGGCAGCAGGATGCCTGGCAGCAATTGCAAGCCTTGCGCCCACGCATGCCGCACGCCATCCTGTTCCATGGCGCGCAGGGCATCGGCAAGGCCGACTTCATCGAGCATTTCGCGCAAGCATTGCTGTGCGAAGACGTGCGCGCCGACGGCCATGCGTGCGGCGCCTGCGCCTCGTGCGGCTGGTTTAGCCAGGGCAACCATCCCGATTACCGCCGGGTCCGTCCGGAAGCGCTGGAAGACGACGTGGCGGACGATGGCGAAGAGGGGGAAGGCGCGAAGAAAAGCGCCAAGACCAAGACGCCGTCGAAAGACATCAAGATCGAGCAGATCCGCAACCTGGCCGACTTCATGAACATTTCCACGCACCGCCAAGGCTTGCGCGTGGTGGTGCTGTACCCGGCCGAGGCGCTCAACACGCCTGCCTCGAATGCCTTGCTGAAAACGCTGGAAGAGCCGCCGCCGGGCACCCTGTTCCTGTTGGCATCGAACAGCCTGGACCGCCTGCTGCCGACGATATTGTCGCGCTGCAGGAAATTTGCCTTGCCGATGCCCAGCCATGAGCAAGCCTTGACGTGGCTCAAGCAACAAGGCTTGAACGATGCGGACAGCTGGCTGCGCGAGCAGGGCGGCGCGCCGCTGGCTGCGCTAGCCCAGTCCGAATCGGGTGGCCGCGAAGAGACGGAACAATTGTTGCAAGTCTTGGCTAACCCTGGCGTGGAAGCGGCCCTGAAGGCGGCGGACAAATTACAGAAGTCTCCGCTGGCGCCGCTGGTCGCTTCCTTGCAGCGCTGGCTGTACGACGTGTTTTCAGTCAAGCTGTCCGGCACCATCCGCTACTACCCGCGCCACCGGCGCGAACTGGAAGCGTTGGCGGGACGCATCAACGTGAGCCGTTTGATGGCCGCCATCAAGGCCGCCAACGAACGCCGGGCGATTGCCGAGCATCCGCTGTCGCCCAAGCTGTTCCTGGAAGACATGCTGCTCGACTACGCATCCAGTTGCCAATAAAATCAAACACTTGCGCTGCCAAGTTAATCCGGATTGTGCGCTTTTTTGCCGGTTTGGAATGACTTAGCCGCAGGTGCGCGTGCAACTGCGGTACTGCACTTCGCAGGCTTGCTGGCGCTCGGCGCGCCGGGCGCGGAAGGCTTCGGCCTCCGTCGGGCGCAACTGCTGCGACTGGGCGCCGGCTTCTTTGCCAGCGGCAACGTAGGGATTGCTGCTCGGCTTCATCAACAGCATGGGGCTGCCATCGTTTTCCGTGGCGCCTTGCGCTTGTGCGCGGCAATCCTGGCGCGCCGAGGCGCAGACGGGCTGGCACAGTCCGGCATCGGGGGTGGCCTTCGGCGCATCGCGCTTGTCTTGCGCATGCGCTGTCAGGGCCAGGCAGGCCAGCAGTATCAAAGGGCCGGCAACTTTCAGCATGAACACTCTCCACGGTTCCGCGCGCAACCCCATGGTTGCACTCCGGCAAGCCACTATACATCTTGATAATATTTTTGCCTAGCCATGCAAGTCAAGGCTGGCCGCTTCCCCAGGCCAGGTCCGTTTGCCATGCCGGGAACGCGGTGTTACAGTCAGTCATCCTTGCAAACCACGCGGCAGCGCTGCACCGGAGGCATCAAATGAAGCGAGTCACTGGCATCGGCGGCATCTTTTTCCACGCGCAAGACCCGGCTGCGCTGCGCGCCTGGTATCAGCGCCACCTGGGCCTGGACGTGCAGCCTTGGGGCGGCGCCGCCTTCACCTGGACGGACGCCGATGGCAAGCCCACTGGCGGCACCACCATCTGGTCCGTCGCGGCCAAGGACAGCGAGCAATTCGCGCCCGGCAAGGCCTCCTTCATGATCAACTACCGCGTCGACGACCTCGACGCGCTGCTGCAAGCCTTGCGCGACGAGGGCTGCAACGTGCTGGAAAAGGCGCCCAATTCCGAATATGGCCAGTTCGGCTGGGTCATCGATCCCGAGGGCAACAAGGTGGAGCTGTGGCAGCCGCCGCAGGGGCAATAGGCGAACCACACGGGAGCAGTCAGCGGCAGTAGGAATTTGCACCTTCCCCCTGCCAGTTTTCCCGTGCTCCGGTACAATCCCGCCTTATGTATATCGATTCCCATTGCCATATCAATTTCCCCGAGCTGGCTGCTCGCATGCCCGAGATCCTCGCCAAGATGGCCGAGAACAAGGTGACGCACGCGCTGTGCGTGTCCGTCGACTTGCCGGACTTTCCACAGGTGCTGGCCCTGGCCGAGCAGTATCCGCATATCTTTGCTTCCGTCGGCGTGCATCCCGATTACGAGGACACGCCTGAACCGTCCGTGGAAGACCTGGTCCGCCTGGCCGATCATCCGAAGATCATCGCCATCGGCGAGACGGGTCTCGACTATTTCCGTTTGACGGGCGACCTGGAATGGCAGCGCGAGCGTTTTCGCACTCACATCAAAGCTTCAAGAATCACGCGCAAGCCCTTGATTATTCACACAAGAGCGGCCAGTGAAGACACCATACGCATCATGCGCGAAGAGAGTGCGGGCGTGTCCGACGGCGGCGTGGCCGGCGTCATGCATTGCTTTACGGAATCTCTGGAAGTGGCGCGCGCGGCCATCGACATGGGCTTCTATATTTCCTTTTCCGGCATCGTCACGTTCAAGAGCGCGAAAGACTTGCAGGCCGTGGCCCTGGAAGTGCCGCTCGAGCGCATCCTCATCGAGACGGATTCGCCGTATCTGGCGCCCGTGCCGTTCCGCGGCCGCATGAACGAACCCGGCTATGTGGCCCACGTGGCGGAATACCTGTCGACCTTGAAAGGCATCCCCCTGGACCAGGTGGCGCGCCAGACGACGGATAATTTCTTCAAGTTATTCAATCAGTTGCCGTAACTTCTTAAGGTCAGACATGATGAAAAAACTCGCGTTGGCGATGCTGCTGTGCTGCACCACCGCCAGCCACGCGGCGCCGGAACCGGACGCTTTCTTCCGCGCCGTCTCCGTCAATAATGTCAGCGGCGTGCGCAGCATGCTGGCGGAAGGCATGAATCCGAACCAGCCTGACGCGCAGCGGGGCGACATTCCCCTCGTGCTGGCCTTGCGCGACGATGCGGACCGGGTGTTCCAGGTATTGCTCGATTCGCCCGGCATCGATATCGAAGCCCGTTCGGCCAACGGCAACACGGCGCTGATGATGGCAGCCTACAAGCACAAGCTGGAAGCCGTGAACGCCTTGCTGGCCAAGGGCGCCAAGGTCAACCAGAGCGGCTGGACGGCGCTGCACTATGCGGCCTCGGCTGGCGACTTGCCCATCATGAAGATATTGCTCGACCGCGACGCCATGGTCGATGCGCGCGCCCCCGCGAATATCACGCCGCTGATGTTTGCCGCCCGCGAAGGCCAGGAGGGCGCCGTCAAGCTGCTGCTGTCCTGGGGCGCGGACGCCAGCCTGAAAAGCGACCATGGCTGGACGGCCGTGCAGTTCGCCCAGGCGGGCGACAAGCCCGGCGTGGTCGCCATCATCGAAGCGGCACAGAAGGCGCGTGCAGCCCGCAAATGATTCTTTAATTGCAATACTTTCCATGCCAGCGCTGAAACTGGCATGGAATTGCCTCTCACCTCAGCCCTTTGTTCTCCCTGCCGATTAACGATAATGATTGTGTCGCATTAATCAGGAGATACGTCGCATGGGTCATCACATCACCGTCAGGCGCCGGCTGTATTGTCGCCGCCCCTCGCGCAGCCCGTGCGATATCACTGCTTTCTGGAATGACAAAACCGATCGGCCATCGGAGCCAGACTCCAAGAGGACAGACATGCTGAATGAACGAGAAATCGAGAGTTGTTACCTGGGGCAATTTATCCCCGTCCATTACCACCACAATATGTTGATGGACCAGAACCGCATGCACGGGTTCAAGTCGGCGATCGATTACGCGGTAAAACCTGGCATGAAGGTGCTGGAACTGGGCGGCGGCACGGGCGTGCTGTCGTGGTTTGCGGCCGCGCGCGCCGACAAGGTGTGGTGCGTGGAATTCAATCCGGACATGGTCAAGGAAGCGCGCAAGATGCTGGCGCTCAACCCCAACGGTGAAAAAGTCGAAGTCGTCCACGCGGATGCCTTCGAATACCTGCCGCCGGAGCCTGTCGATGTGGTCATTTGCGAAATGATCCATGTCGGCATGCTGCGCGAAAAACAGGTGGAAGTGATCGAATCGTTCAAGCGCCGCTACCTAGCCCGTTTCGGCGGCCCGCTGCCCATCTTCCTGCCCGAGGCCGTCATCATGGCCGTGCAGCCGATGCAGCAGGAATACGATTTCGAAGGGTTTTATGCGCCCATCGTGCAATTCCAGGAAACCACGGCCATCCATCCTGGCGTACAGGAACTGGCGCCGCCGTCCGTGTACAGCATCATCGACTTCAGCCAGCCGACGGACAGCGTGTTCGGCTTCGACGGCAAGTTTGTCGTCGAGCGCAGCGGCACCCTGAACGCCTTGCGTTTCGTCACCAAGAACATCCTGGCCGTCGTGCCCGAGCGTTCGACCACCATCGATTGGCTGAACCACTACATGTGCTTGCCGCTGGCCACGCCGGTCGCCGTGAAGGCGGGCGACGTGCTGCAAGTGACTTTCCAGTACCGCGCGGGCGGTTCGATTCCCTCGCTGGAAGCGTCGATCCGCGCGCAGGTCATCTATGACGTCAACTTGCAGCCGGTGACGCAGAGCGCCGTGTATGCGTAAGCATCATTAATGTAAAGGCAACGCCGCAGCGATTTCATCCTGCGGCGTTTGTCCATTCAGGGTATATTTCGTCTTTTACCCACTGGACAGCTTTACTATCATGGAACAGATCGATCAGCGTTACCTCGTGCAACAGAACAAAATCAGCGATGGCGAGACCAGGCCGCCCGTGTTTGCCAAGGTAATGCGCAGCAAGGAAGGCGTGTTTGAAGGCGTGTCCTTCATCAAGTCGAAGGACAAGGCCACCGTCATGACCATCGAAGATGCCAACCAGGCCATCAAATGGGCCACCAGCAAGAAGCCGAATGCGCATGAATACGTCACGAAAGTGATTTGCGTCGGTCAATAAGCCCCGTTCATTCCCGTTTTCGTACCGTTCATCCCCGCTGTACGCAGTTCATCGCATGGCCGTTGCCGCCGTGGCGGCGCTTTACTATAGTGCTGTCACGGTAGCGGGGCAAGCACGGCTTGCTCCGCACATTTCATTCTAGGGGGAACGCAATGCTGGGATTCGTGCTGTGGCTGCTGCTCTTGCTGGTGTGCTGGCCCCTGGCCTTGCTGGCCCTCGTGCTGTATCCGCTGGCCTGGCTGCTGTTGCTGCCATTCCGCTTGATCGGCATCGGCGTGGAAGGCGTGTTCGAATTGCTGCGCGCCATCGTCATGCTGCCGGCCCGCGTGCTGGGCGGCGGGCGGCGCTAAACTGGTTTTCCCCATAAAAAATGGCGCCCTCGGCGCCATTTGTCATTGAGGTGCCGCTTACAGGTCAACCATGAAACCTGCACCGATCGATTTCTGCGAATAGTTGTAGTCGATCAAGCTCTGGCCATAGCCGGAGAACAGCTGCAGATAGCCTTTCAGGTTGGCCTTCAAAGGGAAAGCCCAGCTTGCCTGCATGGAGCCATGCTTCTTGCTGAAATTACGGCGCGCCGTCACCGCATACTCGTGCCCCTTGTTGCGGTAGCTCACGCGCAAGTCGCCATGTCCCAGGTAATCGGTGATGTCGATATTGTCATTGTCGACCGCGCTGTTGTCGAGGCGGTGCCAGACGCGCGCCGCGACGGCCAGGTTATCCTTCTCCATGCCCAGCTCGGCATACACGCGGTTCCAGCTGCGCGACAGGGTCGACGTCTGGCCGTTGGACTGGTGCACGAGGCCGAAGTTCAGGTAATTGAATTCGATGCCCGCGAAATTCTTGTTGATCGGCATGACCAGCATCAGTTCCGGCTGGTAATTGGTCTCGCGGAAGGGGCTCGACGCCTTGCGGTTATATGCCTGCCAGAAACTTTGCTGCGTGTAGCCGAACCACATGTCGATGGGCGTGCCGGCGATATCTTCCAGCAGCTTCATCTTGAAACTCAGCTGGAACGTCAATTCCACGTGCTGGCTCTTGATGCCGGCCGGCGTGAAATCCTGGAACGGTTCGTCATTGGATGCGTCGCTGTAATTGGCCAGCAGCAGATAGGTGTCGCGGTGCGGGCGGAAGTTGAACAGGCCCCGCTTCGAGGCGTCGTTCAGCTCCCAGGACTGTTGCGTGCGCGAAATTGGCGCTTCCGGCGGCGCCGCGCCAGCCTGCGCGATGGCGGGAATGGCGGCGTTGACGGCGTCCGGCGTGGCCACGCCAGGCGGACTGACAAACGTGAGGGGGGCGACTTCGGCGGCTGCCGCCAGGGTGACCGCCGCCGTGGCGGGATCGCCGCCGGCGGCGATGGTGGCCTTTTCCGCCGCCTTGGCCAGGGTGTCGAAGCAACCGAGGCGGGCGCTGGCGTCACCGAGGACGGCGCAACGCTGCATTTGCTGTTCCAGTTCGCCGGCCATGGCCAGCGCCGGCGACGCCAGCAGGGAAGAGAGAATTATTTTTCTTAGTCGGATAGTCATAGGCTGAGTGGGGCATGTCGTTCGGTGCGCACCTGGGCTGCATGCCGGCGGCGTCGCCTTACACGATAAATTACCGTGCGTCTTGATCCTGATTAATCTTTATTAGATTAATACTTATGAAAGTATAGCGGATTACCTTGTTTACCCCGTGCGGCTACCGTGCGCGCGGCGGACAGTGTTGTGCGCTTGGTAAACGGTTTGCCGCCGTGCCGCCCAAATCGATGTCTGCTACACTGGAAAACCGGTGCTGACACTGGCGCGCCGGGCTAGCCATGGAGATTGTGATGACCCGCAAAACACCTATCGAGCGCTACCGCAACATCGGCATCAGCGCCCATATCGACGCCGGCAAGACCACCACCACCGAGCGCATCCTGTTTTATACGGGGGTGAATCACAAGATCGGCGAAGTGCACAATGGCGCCGCCACCATGGACTGGATGGAGCAGGAGCAGGAACGGGGCATCACCATCACCTCGGCCGCCACCACGGCCTTCTGGAAAGGCATGGCCGGCAACTTCCCCGAACACCGCATCAACATTATCGATACGCCGGGCCACGTGGATTTCACGATCGAGGTCGAACGCTCGATGCGCGTGCTCGACGGCGCCGTGATGGTCTACGACGCCGTCGGCGGCGTGCAGCCGCAGTCGGAAACCGTCTGGCGGCAAGCCAACAAATACCATGTGCCGCGCATCGCCTTCATCAACAAGATGGACCGGGTGGGGGCGGATTTCTTGCGTGTGCGCAAGCAGATCGCCGAGCGCCTGAAGGGCGTGGCCGTGCCCATCCAGCTGCCCATCGGCGCGGAAGAGCATTTCACGGGCGTCATCGATCTGCTGAAAATGCGCGCCATCACCTGGGATGACGCCAGCCAGGGCGTGCAGTTCAGCTATGGCGAGATTCCCGCCGAATTGCAGGCGCAGGCGCAGGAGTGGCATGACCACATGGTCGAGAACGCGGCCGAAGCCACGCTTGAGATGACGGAACGCTACCTGAATGGCGACACGTTTACGGAAGCCGAGCTCAAGCAAGCCTTGCGCGCGCGCACCATCCGCAACGAGATCGTGCCCATGCTGTGCGGCAGCGCTTTTAAAAACAAGGGCGTGCAGGCCATGCTCGACGCCGTCATCGAATACCTGCCGTCGCCGATGGAAGTGCCGCCCATCATGGGCCACGACGAGCACGACAACGAGGTGGAGCGCCACCCGACGGACGACGAGCATTTCTCGGCCCTCGCCTTCAAGATCATGACGGACCCGTTCGTGGGGCAGCTGACCTTCTTCCGCGTGTATTCGGGCGTGGTGAACTCGGGCGACATGGTCTACAACCCCACCAAGAGCGCGCGCGAGCGGCTGGGGCGCATCCTGCAGATGCATGCGAACGAGCGCAAGGAAATCAAGGAAGTGTATGCGGGCGACATCGCCGCCGCCGTGGGCCTGAAAGCCGTCACCACGGGCGACACCCTGTGCGCCATCGACCACATCATCGTGCTGGAAAAGATGATTTTCCCGGAACCCGTGATTTCCCAGGCGGTCGAACCCAAGACCAAGCCGGACCAGGAAAAGATGGGCATCGCCCTGAACCGCCTGGCGCAGGAAGACCCGTCGTTCCGGGTGCATACGGACGAGGAATCGGGCCAGACCATCATGTCGGGTATGGGCGAGTTGCACCTGGAAATTTTAGTAGACCGCATGCGCCGCGAATTCGGCGTGGAAGCCAATGTCGGCAAGCCGCAGGTGGCGTACCGCGAAACCATCACGCGCGCGGTGGACGATATCGAGGGCAAGTTCGTCAAGCAATCGGGCGGACGGGGCCAGTACGGCCACGTGGTGCTCAAGCTGGAACCCTTGCCGCCAGGCACCGGTTATCAATTCGTCGACGCCATCAAGGGCGGCGTGGTGCCGCGCGAATTCATTCCGGCCGTCGACAAGGGCATCGTCGAAACCTTAAAGTCGGGCGTGCTGGCCGGCTATCCGGTCGTCGACGTCAAGGCGACGCTGACCTTCGGTTCCTACCACGACGTCGATTCGAACGAAAACGCGTTCCGCATGGCCGGCTCCATCGCCTTCAAGGATGGCATGCGCAAGGCCCATCCTGTGCTGCTGGAACCGATGATGCAGGTGGAGGCGGAAACGCCGGAAGAGTTCATGGGCAACGTCATGGGCGACTTGACGGCCCGGCGCGGCATGGTGCAGGGCGTCGACGACATTCCCGGCGGCGGGGGACGCATCGTCAAGGCCCTGGTGCCGCTGGCGGAAATGTTCGGTTACTCGACAACCTTGCGTTCGCTGACCCAGGGCCGCGCCACCTACACGATGGAATTCAAACACTATGCGGCTGTGCCCAAGCATATACTGGACCAGGTGGCGGCGGCGGGGAAGGCGAAGTAGGCGTCAGTGGCTTGAGTTCTGCGCAATGATGGCGTCCGCCATCTTCTCCGCTTCATCCACGGGCTGGCTCAGCGCCTGGGTCGTGTAGACCGTGCTGGTCACCATCGGCTGGTCCAGGGTGGCCCCTTCGCCATGGCTGGTATCGACCGTCACCGTGGTCGACAGGCCGATGCGCAGCGGGTGGGCGGCCAGTTCCTTCGGATCGAGCGTGATGCGCACGGGCACGCGCTGCACCACCTTGATCCAGTTGCCCGTGGCGTTTTGCGCCGGCAGCAGGGAAAACGCGCTGCCCGTGCCGGCCGACATGCCCAGCACCTTGCCGTGGTAGACCACCTTACTGCCATACAAGTCCGTTTCGATGGTGGCCGCCTGGCCCACACGGATATTGCGCAATTCGGACTCCTTGAAGTTCGCATCGACCCATAATTGATCCAGCGGCACGATGGACATCAAGGGCGTGCCCGGCGTCACGTGCGTGCCCAGCTGCACGCTGCGCTTGGCCACATAGCCCGAAACGGGCGCGACCACGGCATTGCGGCGCACGGCCAGCCACGCCTGCAGCACGTCGCCCCTGGCCGACAGCACGGCCGGATGGCTGGCCAGGCTGACGCCGGCCACGCCCGATTTGGCCGACTCGGCCTGGCGCTGGGCCACCGTCAAGGCCGCTTTCGCATCGTCGACGGCCTGTTTCGCATGGGCCAGGTCTTCGCCCGAGATCGTCTGGTCCGCCGCCAGCGGCGCGCGGCGCGCCAGGTTGCCCTGGGCCGTGGCCAGGGCCAGGCGGCGCTGCTCGATGACGGCGTCGTACTGCGCCACGTTCGCATAGCGTTCGCGCTCCTGGCGCACGACGTTGCCCAATCGTGCCTCGGCCTGGCTCAGGGCCAGCTCCGCATCGATGGCGTTGAGGGTGATCAGCGGGGCGCCCGCTTTCACCATTTGCGTCTCGTCGGCGCGGATGGCGTCGACATTGCCCGTCACTTGCGCGGACAGGGTGACCAGGTTGCCGCCCACGTAGGCATTGTCCGTGACTTCTTCCTTGGCCAGCACCAGCTGGTAATACGCGGCCCAGGCCGCGCCAGCCACGAGGAAGGCGGCCGTGATGGCGATGAGGACGGTCTTGCGCTTGCCCGGGTTGTCGGTAGGTGCGGAGGTGGAGGTGGTATCGCTGCTCATGATGTGTTCCGTAATCGTTGGTTATTGTTTCGTGGTGACGGTGTCGGCGCTGGCGGCGAAATCGCTGCTGCCACGGTAGCCGCCGCCCAGGGCCACGGTCAGGTTGATTTCCGCGTCCTGGCGCTGGTTTTGCAGCTGCATGCCCAGGTCCACCTGGCCGCGCACGGTCATTTCCGCATTCAGTTGCGTGGCGCGGTCGGCCAGACCTTGCTTGAGTCGGGCATTCGCATTGCGCAACTGCGCTTCGCTGGCGCGCAGGTTTTCCTGCTGCAGGCGCAGCTGGTTTTCCACGCCCTGCACCCTGGCGCCCGCCTGCGCCACGTCGCGCACGACATTGAAGACGTTCTGGTTGTAGTCGGCGATCAATTCATTGCGTTCGCTGCGGGCGCCAGCCAGTTGCGCCTGCAGGCGGCCGCTGTCGAACAGGGGCAGCGACAGGGCCGGGCCGATGAACAGGGTGCGGCTGCCCGACTGCAGCAGCTTGCCCAGTTTTATCGCATCGAGGCCGAACGAGGCACCCAGGTCGATATCGGGGTAGAACGAGGCTTGCGCCGCCTCGATCGTGCTCATGGCTGCCTGGACTCGCCAGCGGGCCGCCTGCAAGTCGGGCCGGCGCGCCAGCAATTCCATGCCCAGCTTGCCGGGCAGGGCGTGCGGCAGCGTCTGGGCCTGCCTCGGCTGCAGATTGGCCAGGGCCGATGCATCCGCACCCAACAGCGCGCGCAAGGCTTCCCGCTCCGTGACGACTTGCGTTTCCAGCAAGGCGATCTGCTGCTGCAGCAAGCTCAAACGCGTTTGCGCGGACAAATGGTCGTCGCTGACGCCCAGGCCGTTGGCGATGCGCTTTTCCTTGTCGACCACCAGTTGCTGTTGCAGCTTGACGAGCGCATGCAGGTTATCCATGCGTGCCCAGCCATTTTGCATGCTGAAGTAGTGGCGGGCGATCTCGGCGGCCAGCATCTGCTCCGCCATCGCATATTCGGCGCGGCGCGCGTTGACTTCGCCCAGGCTGGCCGCGATCTGCGCCTTGTGCTTGCCCCACCAGTCGAGGTCGTAATGGGCTTGCACGCCCACGGTGGTTTCATTGTAGTAATTGCCGCCGATGGGGGCGGGCATCAAGCCATTGCCCGAATAGCGCTGGCGGCTGGCATTCGCGCCCAGGTCGATCCTGGGGCCGCGCTGCGCATGCTGGGCATCGAACGCGGACAGGGCCGAGCCGATGCGGGCATTTGCCACGTCCAGGCCGGGGCTGCTGGCCAGGGCGTGTTCAATCAGCTGGTCCAGCTGATCGTCCTGGAACTGGCGCCACCATTGAGCGGCGGGCCAGCCTTCGCTGGCCAGGTGGATGTCGGCCGCCAGATGCATCGTGGCCAGGTCTTGCTGCGGCAACGGTTGCGTGTCGGGCGGGATGCTGGCGCAGCCGGCCAGGGCCAAACTTAGCGCCAGGACGCTCAGGGAGAGTTTCATAGGTGTGTGCATGAGGGTTATTCCATGGCCGCGTGGTCGACCACGACGGGCGCATTCTTCTTCGGTGGTTTGATCAGGAGCAAGAGCGGCAGCACGAGGATGGTCAGCCACATCATCAGCCAGAAGTCGTCGAGGTAGGCGATCATCGATGCCTGCCGCGTGATTTCGCCATTCAGGGCCGCCATGCCGGAAGCCGTACCCAAGTTGTAGACGCTGGCAATAGCGGGGTCATGCATGGCCGGGTTGGCGATAGTGATGTGTTCCGTCAGGGATGCATGGGCGATCTGCGTATTGCGCACCAACAAGGTTTGCACGAGGGCGATGCCGATGCTGCTGCCGATATTGCGCACCAGGCTGTAGATGGCCGTGCCTTCCGCCCGCATCTGCGGCGACAGGGTCGCAAACGTGGCCGCGCTCAGGGGCACGAAGACGAGGCCCAGGCCGATGCCCTGGATGATACCGTTCCACACGACCGTCTTCGGCACCAGGTCCAGGGTGAAATTGGCCATCTGCCACAGCGAGAACGCGGTAATCGAAAAGCCTACGCCCAGCAGGATGCGCGTATCGATCTTGCCCGTCAGCCTGCCGACGATCAGCATGGCCAGCATCGTGCCCAGGCCGCTGGGCGCCGTCACGAGGCCGGCGATGGCCGCCGGATAGTTCATCAAGCCTTGCAGCATCGACGGCGTCAGCGCGCGGGTAGCGAACAGCACCATGCCGACGATGAAGATGAACAGCAAGCCGCTCACATAGTTCGAGTTCTTCAGCAATCGATAGTCGAGGAAGGACTTGCCGGCCGGACGCAAGGCCGTGTGGGCGATGAAGTAGCACAAGCTCATGGCCAGCACGATGGCTTCGATCCACGTTTCCGTGGAAGAAAACCAATCGTTCTGCTCGCCCCGGTCCAGCAGCATCTGCAGCGCGCCAATGGACAGGCTCAGGGTGGCAAAGCCGAACATGTCGAAGTTCATGCGGCGGTTCGGCGGGTCCTTGCGGATGTAGCGCCAGATGCCATAGAAGGCCATGGCGCCGATGGGGATGTTGATGAAGAAGACCCAGCGCCAGCTGTAGCTGTCCGTCAGCCAGCCGCCCAAGGTCGGTCCCAGGATGGGGCCGATCATCACGCCCATGCCCCAGATGGCCATGGCCGAGCCGTGCTTTTCGCGCGGATTGATGTCGAGCAGCACTGCCTGCGACAGGGGCACGAGGGCCGCGCCGAACACGCCCTGCAGCAGACGGGCGGCGACGATCTCGGACAGGGTGCCGGACAGGCCGCACAGCACGGAAGCGAGCGTAAAACCGGCCACGGAAACGAGGAAGGTGTTTTTCTGGCCGTAGCGGTCGCACAGCCAGCCCGTCAGGGGCGTGGCGATGGCGGCGGCAACGATGAAGGAGGTGAGTACCCAGGTGATCTGGTCTTGCGAGGCGGACAGGCTGCCTTGCATGTGGGGCAGGGCGACGTTGGCGATGGTGCCGTCGAGCGCCTGGATGATGGTGGCGAGCATGATCGAAATCGTGATCATGCGCCGGTTCAGGCTGGGGTCTAGTGAAGCGGGCAGCGCCGGTGCGGCGCCGGCTGTGGCCGAACTCATGCGGATTTCTCCGTGGCCGCCTGCAAGGCTTCCAGCAGTTCGGTGGCGGCCCGCAATTGATCGGGATCAATTCCATGCAGCAGTTCCTTGCGGAAACCGTCCGCTTCCTTGCGCACGGTGTCATAGACCTGCATGCCCGCCTCGGTCAGCACCACCAGCTTGACACGGCGGTCCGTTTCCGATGGCTGGCGCTGCACGAAGCCCGATTTCACGAGCCGGTCCAGCATCGACACCATGGTGGGGTTTTCCACGCCCAATTGATGGGCCAGTTCGCTTTGCGAAGGCGGCTGGGGCGACTTGGCGATCATGGCGATGCACATCCAGCTTGCTTGCCCCAGGTCCAGGTCTTTCAGGCGCCGGTCGATGGCATGGCGCCAGCCGCGCGCCGTCTTGTGGAGGGCGGCGGAAAAGCGCTCTTCGATAGAAGTCATAAGGTGAGTCGTCTAATGGTTAGGTCTCTAACTAATATTTTAGCATGCTGGTTTGACAGGCGTACAGGCCTTCCCGTTTATCTGCGCCGCTGGTACATTAGTGCCAGACCATCACCCTGAGGAGAGCGCCATGACCACCGCAGAACAGAAGCAGGACGGACAGCACCGCGACAGCAGCGACTTTGTCATCACGCAAACTTTCGACGCGCCACGCGAACTGGTATTCCAGTCGTGGGTGGAGCCGGAGCGCCTGGCCCAATGGTGGGGCCCCGTCGGCTTCGAATTGAGCGTGCTGGCGCTGGATTTGCAGCCGGGCGGCATTTTCCATTACGGCATGCGCGCCGACAATGGCTATGAGATGTGGGGCAAGTTCACCTACCAGGCGATTGAAGCGCCGGAAAAGATCGTGTCGATTTTGTCATTCGCTGACAAGCAGGGCAATGCGGTGCAGCATCCGGTCAGCGCCACCTGGCCGCTGGAATCGTTCAATGTGATGACCCTTACGGAGGAAAACGGCAAGACGACGATGACCTTGCGGTCGACGCCGCACAAGGCGACGGATGAGCAGCATGAGACTTTCAAGCAGGGGTTTGAGTCGATGAAGGAGGGATTCAAGGCGACGTTCGGCCAGCTGGCACAGTACCTGGCGCGTGTTCAGTAATATTTAAGAACGGCGGGCCAGAGCCGCGGGCCTGAGAAAATGCCCATGGCTGCGTTGCTTGGGCTCGCCGTACATGCGTACTGTCTTCGCCCGCGCGCTTTGCCCTGGCCATTTTTCAGGCCCGCTGGGCCCGGAGAGCCTTTGATTGAGGCGCGGGCGGGTTCTTGCTATCGTTGGCAGTTTGCGGTTGAGGAAGGTCTGCTTACGCCCCGAAGCAGACACTCCCGAACTATTCGTAATCTACCCAGAGACACTCAGTCGGTTTGACCCTGACGGCTTTAAAGGCGCAACTGGTGACCCACTGAACGACTCGCTCAGCGGCAACCTTAAAGGGCGTGCCTTCGCGCACCCGAGCGATCCTCGGCCGCAATCGCAGCAGAGCATCAGTTGGCCATCTCGATGGCCGAGCTAAAACGGCTACATCTCCAATGCAGAGAATGGGACCCAGATGAATGCTCCCGTCCCCAACATAGGCCGTGCCGTCTATTCGCATAACGATATTAAAATCTGAATCTTCACTTGCGATTCTAAGAACATCGACCACCTGAGGGAGCATTAGTGCACGGGTCAAAGCCGGATACGCGGCTGTCTCGCGGACCAACATCCAGCGGTATCGATGCCCCATTACTGTAAAAGTACCGCACATTATTGCTCCATATTATCTGCCCAACTTTTGCACGGCAAATTCTCTGCGCCGGTCCCCCCCTGCTTCAGGGGGCAGGAAACGTAACGCAGCTCTTGGCCGATTGTTACCGCCCCATAATGGATCTTTCCCACAAACTTACGCGCGTCCAAACTTTTCTAGGGAGCCAGCGAGTTTGTATTCGGTAAGTCCATATAGTTTCTTTAGTAATGCATCGATCGCTTGAAATAGCATGTTAGCGTCAGCTGACCTGTACTGAACACATGCCAGCCGGCCGGGCGACCAATCGATGATCTGTGCAGGCTGAAGTACTACAAAAACTTCGGTGATGAGTGGGGCTGGTGAAGAATTTTCCGTATAAGAGAAATCCATGTAGTCGCCATAGATCAGTATCCATACGTCAGGACGCCCAACAACGCTTAGTCTCGCGTAAAACTCCCTTGATGGAAGCTCACTATGGAGATTTAGGCTGCCAAAGGCTCCCTGCAAAATCCTGCGAACTTCTTCTTTTGATTCTTCTTGCATTGCTAACCCTACTCAGCTGATGAATGACTGTAATGCGCTACATCTCGCATGTTTGCACGACCGTCCGCTTCTGGCCGGTTGCCGTCGTTGCCAAGTTCCGCCCCACAGCGGACACAGCTCAACATTTTGCGTCGGCCTTTTCGCCGCTGTCGAGACTTTTCACCAATGCGTCTCGATTTTCGAAAAATCGCATATTTTTCATTGTGGCGATGCCCCCACAGCGAGTACAGGTGCATGTCTTGGTTTGCGTAAATGTGTTTTCCTCGCTAAGTGCCTGGCACATTTCGCAGCGCCATATCCACGGAAATCTTTCAGGTAGAGATACAGAACAGAGGAAAACGAATTGCTGAGCGACTGTCTGGATGCACTCTTCGGGTTTATTTAGGTCAAGCGCTCCGTTAAATTTTATGCAGCCGGTTTGAGCTTTTGCTGGATCGAGGTCGTCTACGAGATCCAGCCAGATCCAGTGGATATAAGGCTCATTGTAATCATCAGAAATTGTTAGCATTTCTTGCACGCATACCCAAGGCAAAAGTAAGCCTTGAAGCATCTTTTGACAAATGCTACTCGAATAAGTACGTAGAGCGCTGTACCAGTCACTCGGGAGTTCCAATCTTAGTTCGTTTATGCATGACTGAAATAATCGTTCAACTTGATCCGAATCGACGTAGTCGTCCCAGCGGCACACAGCGAGTTCCCAAATGCTAGGCGCATCACAACCGCTTTCCAGCAACTCATTTGCCCAATCGACGTAGTCGAGTGTCCTTATCCAGGATCCATCGATCCTCTTAAAAGCAAGTTCTGTGAAATCCAAGTGTTTCCTTGCAAGGCTTTGGTTTTAGAATACAACTCGCATGACCGCTTCTGGCCGCTTGCCGCCCGGGCCAATAGTATCAGTTGAAATGAGAAACGGATAATCTCAGCCGGCAGATTCGCGGCCTTCATTGAGCATGCGTTCCCTCGCCAATCCACCAGGCACGCAGACCTGTAAATACAACGCGATCTTGTGGCCCTCGATATCATAAGTATTGATACTGGTACTGGTGCAGATCGTCGTGTTTCGTGATGCTTAAAGGCGCATCCCCAGCCAGATCACCGATTCCGTGGCGCCGGACACCACAGCGCTCAGCATGCGTCCGAACATCCCGCTGCCTTGCGTGTAGATCGATGCCTGGTCGTGATGTTCCTGCTCGTCCCTGAGTATCGCTGCAATGGCGTGTACCGCGTCATCGTCCTCGCTCAACATGGTGAGTTGGTGCCGCAGATGTTGGAGGACCACCCGTTCGACGGCCACGGTGGTCAGCGAGATCGCGCGCGCTCCGCACAGTCCCGTGATGATGCCCAGCGCATAGCCTCCGGCCGCACACAGGTAATAGCTGCGGCAGCGCGGCAAGCCACGGCGCTTGAGAACGTCGTGAAATATTGTCCTGTGCTCCCGCTCATGCGCCCTGAAGGCGCGCAGTTCCTGCACGATATGGCTTGCCGTCCAACGTGCCATGAAGATCTGGCCCGTATAAATGCCGATGGCACCTTGCTCTCCCGCATGGTTCACCTTCATTACCCGGTCTGAAAACTGTGTATTCGCATCCATTGATCGCTTGCCTTATTGGCTCTTGTCGCTCTCCATCCCCAGCATCCCCCGCACCACCGGCAAAATCATCGTCCAAGCATTCGACGTCGCTGCAATCTCGTCATAATGGCTGGCGCCCGGCAAGATCAGCACTTCCGCATGGTCGCCGGCCTTGATTGCCTTGGCCGCGTAATCGTGCGCGACGCGGGGCGGGGAGATGGTGTCGAGCTCGCCTGTGATCAAGACGGTGCGGCTGCCGTTGGGGGTCAGGTCGGCGGCGTTGGTGTCGCTGTAGATGTCGGGGCGCTCGGTGCTGGCGCTGCCTGCCAGCTGGGCGATGTCGCGCTCGCAACTGGTCTTGATCAAGTGCTTTTCATGGCGCAGGTCGGCCAGGCCGCCCAGGCTGAGAATATTTTTCACTGGCAGGAACTTATCGCGATACAGGGGGCTGGTCTTGGGCAGCTTTTCCCTGCCTGCGATCCACTGCACCAGCTGGCCGCCGGCCGAGTGGCCCATGGCGGCGATGCGGTTCACGTCCAGCTGGTACTGGGGCGCGTGCTGCTGCAGGCTGTCCAGCGCCGAGTGCATGTCTTCGTAGGTGCCCGGATAGCCGCCGCCCGGCTCGTCCACGCGCCGGTACTCGACATTCCACACGGCGATGCCTTGCGCGACGAGGGCGCCGGCCACGTTGCGCATCTGCTGGATGCCGCCGAAGGCCACCGTCCAGCAGCCGCCGTGCACGAGCACGACGACGGGGAACGGTCCGTTGCCGTCGGGCCGGAACAGCTGCGCGTATTGCGACGGCGCGGGGCCATACGCAATCTGCGCCGTGGGCGGGGGGCCGTTCAGGGCCAGGTAGTCGTCCAGGCTCATGGGGGCGGCGACGGCGCCGTGGGCGGAGGCGAGCAGGGCGGTGGCGATCAGGGAGGATGGCAAGGAGGTAGGCATGCTGGAATTCGCTTGAGAAGAGAGCAACACTTTAGCATAGGCCCGCGTGGACGCAGAGATCAAGCGCTGAGCTGTTTTCCTCCTGCAAGAGGGGTGCCCCATGGTATATTTCGGGCATCAGTTTTCCCCTTATCGACACGGTGCACGCAAACAACATTCTTTCCTTGCTGGACGCCGAGCATATTGCGCTGGGCAGCATCGCGGCCGGTGCCGACCTGGCTCATGCATTGGAGCATTTGTTGCTGGCGCTGCAAGACCTGGCCGAGGGCGGCGCGCATGCCTGCCTCGTGCTCATCGACGAAGCCGACCGCTTTTGCGGCCTGTCCGCGCCCAGCCTGCCGCAAGACCTGTGCCTGGCCCTGCGCCACGGCGGCGACCAGCCATCCCCGTTCGGCACGGCGGCCTTTTCCGGCGCGCCCGTGTATTGCGGCGACATCACGCGTGACGTGAACTGGAGTGCCGGACGCAAGGAAGCCATGCTGCACGGCTACCGCGCCTGCTGGGTCGCCCCCGTCTTTGGCGCCAAGGGACATATCCTGGGCGTGCTGGGTCTTTTTTTCCAGGCGCCATGCCATCCCACGCAACCCGAGACCGAATTGCTGGCGCTGGCCGCGCGCGTAGCCGCGCATGTCATCGAACGGAGCCAGCTGGAACAATCGCTGCACGACAGCCGCGAACATTTTCATTACGCCATAGAATTGAACACGCAAGTGCTGTGGACGGCCGACGTCGACGGCAAGCTCGATTATGTGGCGCAGCGCTGGCGCGAATGGACGGGCGGCAGCGGCCTGGGCACCAGCTGGCTGGACGCCATCCACCCCGAGGACGTGCCCCATTCCCTGGCGGCCTGGAGCGAAGCCGTGGGCAGCGGCCAGCCTTTCGACCAGGAAATGCGCGTGCGCCGGCAAGACGGCCGCTACCGCTGGATGCACTCGCGCGCTTACTGCCGGCAAGACGAGCGCGGCCAGCCCGCGAAATGGTATGGCTCGTGCGAGGATATCGATGAACACTGGCAGGCGCGCAACGCCTTGCTCGACAGCGAAGCGCAGTTCCGTTCGCTCGCTTCCACCATGCCCAACCAGGCCTGGCTGGCGCATGGCAGCGGCGCCACCTACTGGGTCAACGAGCAGGTCTGCGAATACACGGGACAATCGCTGAAGTCGCTGGTCACCAGCGGTTTTCGCCACTGCGTGCATCCGGACGACGTGCAGGCCACGCAAAAGAGCTGGGAACGGGCCGTCGCCACCGCCAGCGCCTACGAACACGAATTCCGCATGCGCCGCGCCAGCGACGGCGCCTACCGCTGGTTCCTGGCGCGCGCCTTGCCCCTGTTCGACGAGGCGGGCACGGTGCTGCGCTGGGTGGGCACGAATACGGACGTGCAGGAACAGAAGAACGTGCTGGAAAAGATGGCCTACCTGAATTCCTCGCTGGAAGTGGAAATGGCCAACCGCACGGCCGACCGCGACCGCATGTGGCGGCTGTCGACCGATATCATGCTGGTGGCGGACCTGGCCGGCATGATCATCGCCGTCAATCCCGCCTGGAGCAAGATCCTCGACCGGCCGGAAATCGAGTCGCTGGGCATGGATTTCATCAGCCTCGTGCATCCCGACGACCGCATGGCGGCCTTGAAGGACTTGTCGCGCCTGGCCCACGGCGCGCCCACCTTGCGCATGGAAAACCGCTACCGGCGCCGCGATGGCGGCTACCGCTGGATTTCCTGGACGGCCGTGCCGGCGCAAAAGCTGATCCATGCCATCGGCCGCGACGTCACGGACGAGAAGGAGGCGCGGCTGGCACTGGTGCGCAGCGAGCAAGCTTTATTGCAGGCACAGAAGCTGGAATCGATCGGCAAGCTGACGGGCGGCGTGGCCCACGATTTCAATAACGTGCTGCAGATTATCTCGGGCAATCTGCAGTTGCTGAAACTCACCGTGGCCGACAATCCGCAGGCGGCCAGGCGCCTCGCTTCGGCCGCTTCGGCCGTGGAGCGGGGCGCCAAGCTGTCGTCGCAGCTGCTGGCCTTTGCGCGGCGTCAACCTTTGCGGCCGCTGGTGACGGACCTGGGGCGCCTGCTGCGCCGCATGCATGAGCTGATCCGCCGCGCCCTGGGCGAAGCGATTGCCGAGGAAACCTTCATCAGCGAAGGCTTGTGGCATACCCTGGTCGACCCGAACCAGATGGAAAACGTGTTGCTGAACATGGCCATCAACGCGCGCGACGCGATGGACAAGGGCGGGCGCCTCACTTTTACCTTGAGCAATGTCACGCTCGATGCGGACTACGCCAGCCGGCATGCGGACGTGCTGGAAGGGCAATATGTGCTGCTGACCATCACCGACACGGGCCACGGCATGACGCGCGACGTGATCGACCAGATCTTCGAGCCCTTCTTCACCACCAAGCGCGAAGGCGAGGGCACGGGCCTGGGCCTGTCCATGGCCTACGGCTTCATCCGCCAGAGCGCGGGCCACATCAAGGTGCACAGCGCGCCGGGCGCCGGCACGACGTTCAAGATTTATCTGCCCCGTTCGCTGGAAACGCTGGCCGAGCCGCCGCCGGGCCTGACGGGCCCCGTGCTGGGCGGCAGCGAGACCATCCTCGTGGTGGAAGACGATGCCCCAGTGCAACATACGGTGGTCGACATGCTGCGCGGCCTCGGCTACGACGTGCTGCATGCGGATGACGGCGCCTCGGCCCTGGCCCTGCTGGGCACGGGCGTGGCCATCGACCTGCTGTTTACGGACGTCGTCATGCCGGGCCCCGTCAGCAGCAAGGAGCTGGCGCAGCAGGCCAGGCTGCTGCTGCCGGAACTGGCCGTCCTGTTTACGTCGGGCTACACGCACAACGCCATCATGCAGGGCGGGCGGCTGGATCCGGGCGTCGAATTGTTGAGCAAACCCTATCAGCGCGAAGACCTGGCGCGGCGCATCCGCCACGTGCTGGCCGACCGCCGCCTGGTGGGCGCGCCCGACCCGTCCGGGCGGCGCATCCTGCTGGTGGAAGACAATGACGATGCGCGCGAAATGACGACGGAAATGCTCAATATGCTGGGCCACACCGTGCACGGCGTGTCCAGCGCCGAGGAAGCCTTGCCCCTGCTGGCCTTGCCGGGCCTGGACGTGCTGGTGACGGACATCAGCCTGCCCACCATGTCCGGCCTGGAACTGGCGCGCCATGCGCGCGCGCACTGGCCGCAGCTGGACGTGGTATTTGCTTCCGGGCATGATTGGGGCGCCAGCCTGATGCAGGACGCCAGCGCGCGCTTCCTGCGCAAGCCGTTTGGCCTGGAAGAGCTGGCCGGCGCACTGAAGGCGCGCCGGCTCGACGTTTACTAGCCTGTCGGCAGCAAGGCTTGCTGCAATTGCTCGACGGTAAATGGTTTCACCAGGAAGCGCGCTTGCGGGTCCAGCACGCCGGAATTGGCCGGCGCGTGGCCCGTGGAAAACACCACTTCCAGCCGCGGATGGTCGCGCGCCGCCAGTTCGGCCAGCTCGGCGCCCGACATCCGCGGCAGGCTGATATCGGTCAGCAGCAGATCCAGCCCCGGCGTGTCCAGCAGGGGCAAGGCTTCCTCGGCCGTGCCCACGGCCAGTACCGTGTGCCCCAGCATGGACAGCAGGTCGCCCGTCATGGCGCGCGCGTCCGCATTGTCTTCCACCAGAAGGATATGGCGGCCTGCCGGCAGCGCCGGCGCCGGCTGCGGCGCCAGCTGCGCGCGGTACTGGTGCAGGGCCGTCACGTGGCGGCCATTCGCCAGCAAGTGGCGGATGCGCCGCGCCAGGTCTTCGCGCCGGTATGGCTTGCTCAACAATTCCACGCCCGGTTCCAGCCGCCCGCCCTGCATGATGGCGTCCTGCGTATAGCCCGAGGTAAACAGCACGGCCAGCTGCGGCAGCAGCACGCGTGCCTGGCGCGCCAGCGCCGTGCTGGCGACCTTGCCTGGCATCACCACGTCCGTAAACAGCAGGTCGATGGGCACGCCGCTGCCGATGATGGCCAGCGCGCTTTCGCCATCGCTGGCGCGCAGCACGGCATAGCCGAGGCCGCGCAACATGTCCACCACCGTCGTCTGCACCTGCACGTCGTCTTCCACGACGAGGATGGTTTCCTTGCCGCCCAGCACGGGGCCGCCCAGCTGCAGCGGCAGTTCCGTTTCCGCTTCGAGCGAGCGCGGCAGATAGATGCGGAAGGTGCTGCCATGGCCCGGCAGACTGTCCACCGTCAGGTGGCCGCCGCTCTGGCGCAGGAAGCCGTATGCCATGCTCAAACCCAGTCCCGTGCCTTCGCCTTCTTTCTTGGTCGTGAAGAACGGCTCGAAAATCTTGTCCAGCAGTTCCGCGGGAATGCCCGTGCCCGTGTCCGACACGGCCAGCTGCACGTAGTCGCCGGGCGCCACGTCCGCATGGCGCGCCGCGTAGTCGCTGCCCAGCACGCTGTTGCTGAGTTCGATGGTCAGCTGGCCCTCGCCCTCCATGGCGTCGCGCGCGTTGATGGCCAGGTTGAGGATGACGTTTTCCAGCTGGTGCGGATCGACCAGGGCGCGCCAGCAGTCGTCGGCCAGCAGCAAGCGCGTCTCGATGGTTTCGCCGGTGGCGCGCCGCAGCAGCTCTTCCGTTGCGCGCAGCAGCTGCGCCAGGTCCGTCACCAGCGGTTTTAGCGGTTGACGCCGCGCAAAGGCCAGCAACTGGGCCGACAGCTTGGCGCCCCGTTCCACGGCGGCCGAGGCGCTGGCGATGCGCTTGGCGGCCAGCGGGTCGTTGTCCAGGCCCAGCTGCAGCAATTGCAAATTGCCCGAGATAATTTGCAGCACGTTATTGAAGTCGTGGGCTACGCCGCCCGTCAGCTTGCCCAGCGCTTCGAGCTTTTGCGATTGCAGCAGGGCCATCTCGCTGTGGCGCAACGATTCCTGCATGCGGCGCAAGGTGTTTTGCGCTTCCTTTTCCAGGGTGACGTGGCGTCCGGTGGCAAACACCAGGTCGCCTTCGATTGCCGCCACCCACGACAGCCAGCGGTGGCCGCCATCGCGGTGCCGGTAGCGGTTTTCAAAGCTGGGCATGGACTCCTTGCCCACTTGCAGCAAAGCCTGGCGAGTGGCGGCGGCATCCTCGGGCAGCACGAAGTCGAAGATGCTGCGGCCCAGCATTTCCTCGGGCAGCCAGCCCAGGATGGCGCCGGCGGCCGGGTTGACGGCGGCAAAGCAGCCTTCGGCATCGATGGCCACCATCAAGTCTTGCGCGCTGCGCCATAGCCGCTCGCGCTCGCTGTTGCGCGCGGCCAGGTCCGCTTCCAGCTTCTTTTCCACGGTGATATCGCGCGCGCTGCAATACACCTTGTCGCCTTCGGGCACGGCCACCCACGACAGCCAGTGCCAGCCGCCCAGCTTGTGGCGGTAGCGGTTTTCGAAGCGCAAGGCGGGCTGGCCCTGGTTGGCTGCATCCCAGGCCGCATGGGTGCGCGGCAAGTCGTCCGGATGGATCAGTTCGAGGAATTTCGTCGTGCGGATTTCCTCTGCCGACCAGCCCAGGGTGGCTTGCCAGGCGGGGTTCGAGTGTTCGAAATAGCCGTCGAGGTTGAGCACGCCCAGCAAGTCGGGGCTGACGTTCCAGGTGCGGCCGAATTCGCGCGTGCGCTCGGCCACCTGCGTTTCCATGCTGGCACTGAGGGCGCGCAGGCGCGATTCCGCCTGGGCCCGCAAAATGGTCGACCAGACCCGCTCCGACACTTGCACGGCCAGTTCGATCTCGTCCGCATGCCACAGGCGGGCCGCGCGGCTGTGCACGACGAACAGGGCCGCCAGCTTGCCATCCTTGGCAATGGGAATGTTCAGGAAGGCACGGATGCCCAGGCGCGCAAACGTGGCTTGCGCGGCGGGCTGGGCCGTGCGCGGGTCATTCATCACGTCGCTGACGGCCAGCGCCTGGCCCGCGGCAAGCGCCTCGGACAGGCCTGTCGCGCAATCGCCGAGGAAATATTCGCCGGCGGCGCCCGGCGCCAGGCCATCGCTCCACGCATGCTGCAGGGTGGGGCACTGCAGGACCTGGTCAATATCGAAACACGCCACTTGCTGGGCGCCCAGGCGCTGGCCCAGCAGCTGGGCCGACAGGGCGAGGATCTCGCCCGTGTCTTGCAGCAGGCGCAGCCGGCGTTCCAGTTGCAGCAGGAACGCCACGCCGCTGGCGCCGGCCTGGCTGCTGGTGGCAGGAGTGCTGCTCATGCGGGCCTCAGCTGCCGGCCAGCGGCAGGGTGACGCTGAACAGGGCGCCATTGCCGGGCTGGCTTTGCAGGGTGATGGCGCCGCCGTGCGCATCGACCAGCTGCTTGGTGATGAACAGGCCCAGGCCCAGGCCGCCCGTGCGGTCCTGGTGGATGACGCGCTCGAAGGCGTCGAAGATGCGTTCCTGGTCGCGCGCGTTGATGCCGATGCCATGGTCGCGCACTTCGATGACGGCGCTGTTCTGCGTGTGCGCCAGGCTGATTTCCACGGGCTGGCCCTGGCCGTAGCGCACGGCATTGCTGATCAGGTTGACAACGATCTGCTCGACGCGGAAGGCATCCCAGTAACCCTGGATGGGTTCGAAGGCCAGCACTTCCAGCACGCTGCCGGCGGCGGCCGCATACGGTACCAGGTCGTCCGCCACGCGGCGTACCAGGCTGGTCAGGTCGACGGCTTCGCGGCGGATCGACAGCTTGCCGCTGGTGATGCGCGACACGTCGAGCATGTCGTCGATCAGGCGCACCATGCTGCGGATTTGCCGCCCGTCGCGCGCCACCATCTTGCCCAGCTTTTCCGGTTCGAAGGCGGCCAGGTTGCCCCGTTCCAGGTTGACGGTGCGCATCTGCGTTTCCAGGAACAGCGTGTTCAGCGGCGTGCGCAGCTCGTGCGCCACCATGGACATGAATTCGTCGCGCAAGCGCAGCGAACGCTGCAGTTCCGCCTGGGTGGCGCGCAATTCCTTCAGCAGCGCTTCCTGCTGCTGGCGGCTGTGCTCGAGCGCCTGCACCTGGCGCCGCGTTTCGCTGCGCTGCTGGTGCAGGGCAACGAAGACATTGACCTTGCTTTGCACGGCGTTGATGTCGAGCGGCTTGTGCAGGAAATCGACGGCGCCGCTCTCATAGCCCTGGAAGGCGAAATTCATTTCCTTGCCGGCCGCCGTGACGAAGACGATGGGGATGTGGCGCGTTTTTTCCGTGCCGCGCATCAATTGTGCCAGCTCAAAGCCATCCATTTCCGGCATTTGCACGTCGAGGATGGCCAGCGCGAAATCGTGTTCCAGCAGCAGGGCCAGCGCTTCTTCGCCCGAGGATGCCTGGTAGACGCTGCGGTCGCTCTCGCGTATCAACGCATTGAGCGCGCGCAAGTTTTCCGGCAAGTCGTCGACGATCAGCAGTTTGGTGCTTGTTTCATTCATCATGTTTCATTCCTGGCATGGCTTTGCCGTCCAGCGTAGTGGGAAGCGGCGTGCGATGGCGCACGCTTGCGGTAGAGCTTTTCGGGACCCGGCAATGGCTCGAATTCGGCGGCAAAGCGGGTGAAATGCGTGCTTTCCTTGCTGCCCAGGCCCAGGAAACCCCGGTGGCACAGCGAGTTGTGGAACAGGCCCAGGGCCCGCTCCTGCAAGGTTTTGTTGAAGTAAATCAGCACGTTACGGCAGCAAATCAATTGCGTTTCAATAAAAACACTGTCCGTGGACAGGCTGTGGTCGGCAAAGTTGATGCTGTCGAGCAGGCGCTGCTGGAAACGCGCCGTGGCGTGCTCGGCCGTGTAGTAGTCGGCCAGCTGGCCCAGGCCGCCCGCGGCCAGGTAGTTGGCGCCGTACTCATCGAGCCGGTGCAGCGGATACACGCCGCGCGCGGCCGTGGCCAGCGCTTGCGGATTGATGTCCGTGGCGTAAATCGTGCTGCGTTCGAGCAAGCCTTCCTCGTGCAGCAGGATGGCCAGCGACAGCGCTTCTTCGCCTGTGCAGCAGCCGGCCACCCAGATGGTCGGCGACGGGTAGGTTTTCAGCACGGGCACCACCTGTTCGCGCAAGGCGCGGAAAAACGCCGGGTCGCGGAACATTTGCGTGACGGGCACGGTCAAAATCTGCAGCAGCTTGCCAAAGGCGGCGGCATCGTCCAGTACCAGCTGCTGCAAGGCGGGCAAGTCGGCGCAATGCAGGCGTTCGAGCGCCTGATGCAGGCGCCGCCGCTGCGAGGGTAAAGAGTAGTCGCGGAAGTCATAGCTGTAGCGCTGATAGATTGCCTCCATCAGCGCCTGCAGTTGTGCGTCCGTGGTGCGCTGGGACATCAGCGCCGCTCCCGGGCATGGCGTGTCATCACATGCGTTCCATCTTCGGCATCCACACGCGCAGCAGCGAATACAAACGGTCCAGGTCTATCGGCTTGGCCAGGTAGTCGGACGCGCCCGCCTGCAGGCATTCTTCCTGGTCATTTTTCATGGCCTTGGCCGTGATGGCGATGATGGGCAGCTTGTTGTAGCGGCCATCGGCGCGGATCAAGCGCGTCGCTTCCAGGCCATCCATGCCCGGCATCATGACATCCATCAACACGAGGTCGATATCGTCCACGCTGTTGAGCTTGCTGATGGCTTCGAAGCCGTTGCGGCCGATTTCCACCACTACGCCTTTTTGTTCCAGCGCATTCGTCAGGGCAAAGATATTGCGCACGTCGTCGTCCACCAGCAAAATCTTGCGCCCTTCAAACACGCGCTCGCGGCTGCGCACCTGTTGCAGCATGCCCTGGCGCTCGCTCGACAGTTCCGACTCCACCTTGTGCAGGAAGAGGGTGACTTCGTCGAGCAGGCGTTCGGGCGAGCGGGCGCCCTTGATGATGATGGAGCGCGAATACTTCATCAGATCCGCTTCTTCCTCGCGGCTCAGGTTGCGGCCCGTGTAGACGATGACGGGCGGGAACGAGCACAGCTCTTCATGTTCCATGCGTTCGAGCAATTCGTTGCCCTGGATATCGGGCAACTTGAGGTCGATGATCATGCAGTCGAAAATCTGTGTTTTCAGCAATTCCAGCGCCTGTTCGCCCAGCGCCACGGCCGTGATTTCCACGTCGTCGTCGCTGATCAGGTGCACCACGCTTTCGCGCTGGCGTTCGTCGTCCTCGACCAGCAGGATGCGCTTCATCTTTTGCGTGAACTTCGATTCGAGCTTGCGGAACACTTCCTTCAGCTGCTCGCGTGTGCGCGGCTTGGTGGCGTAGCCGATGGCGCCCAATTGCATGGCTTCCTGCATCTGGTCGTTGCCGGAGACGATGTGCACGGGAATGTGGCGCGTCAGCGGGTTTTCCTTGAGCTGCTGCAAGACCAGCAAGCCGGGGCGGTCCGGCAAGCCCATGTCGAGCAGGATGGCGTCGGGCAGGAATTCTTGCGCCAGGCGCAAGCCTTCGTCGGCGCCGTGCGCCACCAGGCAGCGGTATTGCATTTCATGCGCGAGGTCGAACAGGATGCCGGCAAACGACGGCTCATCCTCGATCACCAGCACGGAACGCTGGCCCGTCTTGGCTGCGGGCACGCTATTCCTGTCATCCTCGAAGGTGGGCAGCGGCACGGGCTTGGCGGCAGGCGCCGCCTTGGGTGCGGCGGCCGCGATTCTGGCGGGCGCCTGCGGCGCGGCGGCGGGCACGGTGGCCGCTTCCGCCGCGCGTTCCGGCATGACCGCCGGCAACACGAGGGTGAACGTGCTGCCCTGGCCGGGCGTGCTGGCCAGCTCGATGCTGCCACCGAGCAAGGCTGCCAGGTCGCGCGAAATCGACAGGCCCAGGCCCGTGCCGCCGTAGCGGCGGCTGGTGGTGCCGTCGGCCTGGTGGAAGGCGTCGAAAATCTTGTGCTGCTGGTCGCCGGCGATGCCGATGCCCGTATCCTGCACCTGGAAGCGCACCTGGCCGGCCGCAGCGGTGCTCACGTGCAGGGACACGCTGCCCGTGTCGGTAAACTTGATGGCGTTCGACAGCAGGTTTTTCAGGATTTGCTCGAGGCGCTGGCGGTCGCTGACGAACGAGGGCGGGGCGTCCGGCGCCACCTTGACGTCTAAAACGAGTTTCTTTTGCTGCGCCTGGGCGCCAAACAGCATCTTCATGCTGCTGAGCAGCTCGTCGAAGGGCACGGCTTCCGGCGTCAATTCCAGCTTGCCCGCCTCGACCTTGGAAATGTCGAGGATATCGTTGATGAGGGTCAATAAGTCGTTGCCGGCCGAATATATGGTTTGCGCAAACGTCACTTGCTCCGGCGTCAGGTTGCCGCTGGTATTGTCCGACAGCAGCTTCGACAGGATGAGCGAACTGTTCAACGGCGTGCGCAGTTCGTGCGACATGTTCGCCAGGAATTCGGATTTATAGCGGCTGGCCCGCTGCAGCTCTTCGGCGCGCGCTTCCAGCTGTGCATGGGCTTCGCCGATGGCCATGTTTTTCTGGTCCAGCGACAGCGCCTGCACGGCCAGCTGCTCGTTCGACTGTTCCAGTGCCGCCTTTTGCTCTTCCAGGTGGGCTTGCGACTGTTCCAGCACGCGCGACTGCTCGCCCAGTTCTTCATTGGCCGTGCGCAATTCTTCCTGCTGCACTTCCAGTTCTTCATTCAATTGCTGGGTTTCTTCCAGCACATTTTGCAGGCGCTGGCGGTACAGGGCCGCTTCCAGCGACGTGCCGACATTCGCGGCAATCAGGTTCAGCCATTCCTTGGCGCGGGCACTGACGGGATGCGTGAAGCCCAGTTCGATGACGCCGTTGACGACGCCTTCGTTGTTGACGGGCGTCAAGACCAGTTCCAGCGGCGTGCCGTGGCCCAGGCTCGACGTCACGGTCAGGTAATTCTCGGGCACTTGCTGCACATGCTTGAGGCGCTTTTCGCGCGCCGTCTCGCCCACCAGGCCTTCGCCCAGCTTGAAGACGGGCTTGTCCTTGACGCCCTGGTCGCTGAAGCCGTACACGGCCGTGCGGCGCAGGCTGCCATCCTCGTCGACGACGTACAGGGTGGCGACGGCCACGTCGAGGCGGTGAGCCAGGAAGTCCAGCACGTGCCGTCCCAGCTGCGGCAAGCCCAGCTGGCCGCTCGTGTGGGCCGCCAGTTCCGTCTGCCCAGTGCGCAGCCACGCCTGCTCCTGCAGCACGTCGTTGTCCTTGCCGCGCTGCTCGAGCGCATCGTTGTAGATGTCGGACAGGCGCAGCAGTTCGCGCCGTCCCAGGTAGGCGAGCAAGCCCGACAATCCCAGGCTGAGGATGAGGAAGACCATCACGGCCAGCATGGTGCGGCTTTCGGCCGTGTCGGCCCGTTCCTGGCGCAGCCGCTGCTCCATGGACAGGAAGGCGAGGAATTCGCGGCGGATTTCGTCAAATTCCAGCTTGCCTTCGCCCTGGCGCACGCGCGCGAGGAATTCCTGGTTGCTGCGGCGCTGGGCGATCACGCCTTCGGCATAATCGAGCCATTGGCCTTGCAGCGCACGGATGCGGCGCAGCCGGTCGACCTGGATGGGACTGTCGGACACCAGTTCCAGCAGCGTGTTCATTTCGACGGCGATCTTTGCCTTGCCTGATTTATATGGCGCCAAAAACGTTTCGTCGCCTGTCAGCAAGTAGCCGCGCATGCCCGTTTCCAGGTCGACGGACAATTTCATGACTTCGTTCGCATTGCCGATCACCCGTTCGGAATGCTCGACCGAGCGCAGGGCCGACAGCAGGTAGGCGATCAGGGCGACGAACACGAGAGCCGTGATGACCCCGATGACCAACGGCAAGGTGACGTTGCGGGCGAGGATGCGGCGAAAGCTGAAGGAATCGATCGGTGTCTTGGTATTCATCATGTCCGTGTAAGGCTGTCGCGAAAGAATCAATTTTAATTGAAATGCAAGTTTTCTGGTGGTCAAGTATGGCGTGCGCTAGCATAACAGTCTTGCGCCCAATTGCCGACTCGCACGCCTGTGCAAGGCGAGGCAACGCACAGATCAAAGTGGCGGGAAAATCAAGCTGGCCACGATTGAGGCAGATCAAAGAGATTGGCTGTTGTCATCCTAAGATGCAGGAGGTGGCGGCGTCCTTGCGGGCGGCCGCCGTGTGCAAGCCAGCCCATGCAGGAGGACATCATGGCCAATCATTTGATCCACCGCGATCCGCAGCACCCGCTGGGACGTTTCGACCCCTTCAGCGACATGGAAGAATTCATGCGCGACTTTTTCGCGCCCGCCTTGCATGTGCGCGACGTGGGCAATGGACGCATGCGCGTCGACATTGCCGAAACCGAACAAGCCTATCTGTTGCAGGCGGACATTCCAGGCGTGAATAAAGACGATATCCAGGTGTCCATCGATGGCAACCGCGTCTCTATCAGCGCCGAACTCAAGAATGAAAGGGTGACGCGCGACGGCGGCGGCAAGGTCGTGCGCAGCGAACGCGAGTACGGCCAGCAATACCGCAGCTTCGTGCTGCAGCATGAGGTGGACGAAGCCGGCGCACAGGCCCGCTATGAAAATGGCGTGCTGCTGCTGGACTTGCCGAAGAAGGAAGGCACGGGCGGGCGGCAACTGGCGATACAGTAAGCGTGGCCAGGAAGCGTGGCGTCAAGCTGGCGCGAAGATGAAAAAACGCCGGACGGAGCCGGCGTTTTTCAGTGCTGTGCGTACTGCACATTATATATATGTCAGTCGCGGATTTCCAGTGCCCGGTTCAGGCTCAGGGCGGCCAGCGAGGCGACGGCGCCCGACAGCAGGTAGAAGCTGACGTAGGCGAGGCCGAAGTTGGCTGACAGGCCCAGCGCCACCAGCGGAGCGAAGCCGGCGCCGACCAGCCAGGCCAGGTCGGACGTCAGGGCCGCGCCCGTATAGCGGAAGCGGGCAGGGAAGTTGGCCGTCACGGCGCCGGCTGCCTGGCCGTAGGACAAGCCCAGCAGGCTGAAGCCCACGAGGATGAACACGTCCTGGCCCGTATTGCCGCCACCCATCAGGGTCGGCACGAAGGCGCTGAAGATGGCGATCAGCACGGCCAGCACGCCCAGGGTGGTGCGACGGCCCACTTTATCGGCCAGCAAGCCGGAAATCACCACGCCGACGGCGGCCAGCACGGCGCCCAGCATCTGGATTTGCAGGAAGTCCGGCGCGGAACGGGTCTGGTAGACGGAAATCCACGACAGCGGGAACACGGTCACCAGGTGGAACAGCGCATAGCTGGCCAGCGCGGCGAGGGCGCCGATCAGCACGTTGCGGCCCTGGCCGCGGCTCATTTCAAACACGCTCACGGGCTGCAGTTCGCGTTCGTCGAGCAGGCGCGCATATTCATTCGTCGACACCAGGCGCAGACGGGCAAACAGGGCGACCACGTTGATGGCGAAGGCGACATAGAAAGGATAACGCCAGCCCCAATCGAGGAAGTCTTCATCCGTCAGGGTGGTCAGCATGAACCAGAACAGGCCGGCGGCGATCAGGAAGCCGGCGGGCGCGCCCAGCTGGCCCAGCATGGCGTACCATCCCCGCTTGTTTTCCGGCGCGTTCAGGGCCAGCAGCGACGGCAAGCCATCCCACGAACCGCCCAGGGCCACGCCCTGGCCGATGCGCAGCACGGACAGCCAGATGATGGCGGCAAAACCCAGGTGGGAATACGTGGGCAGGAAGGCGATGCCGGCCGTCGACACGCCCAGCAGGAAGAGGGCGAAGGTCAGCTTGGCGCTGCGCCCCATGCGGCGCTGGATCTCCATGAAGATCACGGTGCCGAACGGACGGGCGATGAAGGCGAACGAGAAAATCAGGAACGCATATAAAGTCCCTTCCAGGCGTTCTTCGAATGGGAAGAAGACGCGCGGAAACACCAGCACCGAAGCGATGGCGTAGACAAAGAAGTCAAAGTATTCGGAAGCGCGGCCGATGATCACGCCGACGGCGATCTCACCGGGGTCGATATGCGATTCGACCGTGCCGGCCCCGCTTGCGTCGCGCAGGGAGTGAGGGGAAAAGTCGGCGGGTACATCCCCGCTGTGTATGCGCGTGCTGGACATGATGATCGTCTCCAATATAGTTTCGAGTTCGGCCAACGCGTAACATACCCCGGGTGTCTCACGCCCGGAGTAGGACTATTCAATAGATAGCTGTAGGAAAACTCCGCAACTACCGAGTGAAAATCCGAGCAAGGGGTAGGACAAAACGTCCAATTGCCAACGCGCTCCAGTGAGAATACAGTACCATATCTTCATCCCCTGTACTGGACTTTCCTGTATGTTTTCATTAAAAGTTCGTCGCGGACTGCTTCTTTTACCTCTCGCATTGTTGGCTGGTTGCAATACGGTGGTACTGAATCCGTCCGGAGACATCGCAGTTCAGCAAGGCAATCTGATTGTCATCTCGACATTGCTGATGCTGTTGATTATCGTTCCGGTAATCGCCCTAACCCTGCTTTTCGCATGGCGCTATAGAAAAAACAACACCGCGGCCAAATACGAGCCGGACTGGGACCACTCGACTCGCCTCGAGCTGATCATCTGGGGCGCGCCCCTGCTGATCATCATCGTGCTGGGCCTGCTGACCTGGATCAGCACCCACACCCTCGATCCTTATCGTCCGCTGAGCCGTATCGACGCCAACCGTCCGATTCCTGCCAGCCACAAGCCGATGATCGTCGAAGTCGTGGCGCTGGACTGGAAATGGCTGTTCATCTACCCGGAGCAAGGCATCGCTTCCGTGAATGAACTGTACGCGCCAGTCGATCGTCCGATCCGCTTCAAGATCACCGCGTCGTCCGTCATGAACTCGTTCTTCATCCCCGCACTGGCAGGTCAGATCTACGCCATGCCTGGCATGGAAACGCAGTTGAATGCCGTCATCAACAAGCCTGGCGTCTACAAGGGCTTTTCCGCCAACTACAGCGGTGCCGGTTTCTCGGGCATGCGCTTCAAGTTCCACGGCGTGAATGATGCGGACTTCGACAAATGGGTGGAATCGGCACGTGCCGGTGGCGGCGCGCTGAACCGCGACGACTACCTGTCGCTGGCCCAGCCTAGCGAACGCGACCCGGTCCGCCGCTACAGCGCCGTACCTAGCGATCTGTACAAGGCAATTCTGAACCGCACCATCGTTTCCGACGCTCTGTGCGTGACGCCGGTCGAGCCATACAAATTGACGATGGCAAATAGCCCGGTAGCGGCCGTAACGGCAGTAGTCGCTAGCGATGCAGTAGTTGAAAAGGGCGTTCAAGCCAAGTAACGACTGCATGAATCCCGCAGCGCATTGCGCTGCAGATACTGGCGCCGCTTGCCTGGCGCCTCCCTTTTTTCTCTGAGAGTAACAATGCTAGACCATATTGATCTGACGAAGCTTATATTCGGCCGTCTGACTTGGGATGCAATTCCATTTCACGAACCTATCCTGCTGGCGACCTTTGCAATGGTCGCCCTGGGCGGTATCGCACTCGTTGCGGCACTGACGTATTTCCGCGTCTGGGGTACCCTGTGGCGCGACTGGATTACCAGTATCGACCATAAAAAAATCGGTATCATGTACATGATCCTGGGCCTGGTCATGCTGCTGCGCGGCTTTGCCGACGCGCTCATGATGCGCACCCAGCAGGCAATCGCCTTTGGCGACAATGCCGGCTTCCTGCCACCGCATCACTACGACCAGATCTTCACCGCCCACGGCGTGATCATGATCTTCTTCGTCGCGATGCCTTTCGTGACGGGTCTGATGAACTACGTGGTGCCGCTGCAAATCGGCGCGCGCGACGTGGCTTTCCCTTTCCTTAACAACTTCAGCTTCTGGATGACCACCATGGGCGCCGCCCTGGTCATGGCTTCGCTGTTCGTCGGCGAATTCGCCCGCACGGGCTGGCTGGCATATCCACCGCTGTCGGGCATCGTCGGCAGTCCGGACGTGGGGGTAGACTATTACATATGGTCCTTGCAGATTGCCGGGGTCGGGACGCTATTGTCCGGTGTCAACCTGATCGCCACCATCGTCAAGATGCGCGCGCCAGGCATGACCTGGATGAAAATGCCGGTCTTCACCTGGACCGCACTGTGCACCAACATCCTGATCGTCGCCGCCTTCCCGGTGCTGACGGCCGTGCTGGCCATGCTGTCGCTGGACCGCGTTGCAGGCTTTAACTTCTTCACGACGGAACAGGGCGGCAACGCCATGATGTACGTCAACCTGATCTGGATCTGGGGTCACCCAGAGGTCTACATCCTGATCCTGCCGCTGTTCGGCGTGTTCTCGGAAGTCGTTGCCACCTTCAGCAGCAAGCGCCTGTTCGGCTACGCTTCGATGGTGTACGCCACCTGCGTCATCATGATCCTGTCGTACCTGGTATGGCTGCATCACTTCTTCACCATGGGTTCAGGCGCCAGCGTCAACTCCTTCTTCGGCATCACGACGATGATCATCTCGATCCCGACGGGCGCGAAGATCTTCAACTGGCTGTTTACCATGTACCGCGGCCGTATCCGCTTCGAACTGCCGATGCTGTGGACGATCGGCTTCATGGTCACCTTCACCATTGGCGGCATGACCGGCGTATTGCTGGCCGTACCACCAGCGGACTTCGTGCTGCACAACAGCCTGTTCCTGATCGCCCACTTCCATAACGTGATTATCGGCGGCGTGGTCTTCGGTGTATTCGCTGCGATTAACTACTGGTACCCGAAAGCCTTCGGTTACAAGCTCGACGCGTTCTGGGGCAAGTGCTCGTTCTGGTTCTGGTTCGTCGGCTTCTACCTGGCCTTCATGCCGCTGTACGTGCTGGGCCTGATGGGCGTGACCCGTCGTGTCAACCACTTTGAAGATCCATCGCTGCAAATCTGGACCATCATCGCCTGGTTTGGCGCCGTTTCGATCGCACTGGGCATCGCTTCCATGCTGATCCAGTTCTTCGTCAGCTACCGCAACCGTCACGCCCTGCGCGACGTGACCGGCGACCCATGGGGCGGCCGTACGCTGGAATGGTCGACGTCGTCGCCACCGCCAGACTATAATTTCGCCTTCACGCCGCAAGTGCACGAACTCGATGCATGGACCGACATGAAGAAACACGGTTACCAGCGTCCGACGTCCGGTTTCACGAAGATCCACATGCCGAAGAACACCTGGGCTGGTTTCGTGATCGCCGCACTGTCCGCACTGGTCGGTTTTGGCCTGATCTGGCAAATGTGGCTCGTCGCCAGCGTTGGCTTCGTGATCATGATGGTCACCATCATCGTCCATACCTTTAACTACAAGCGCGATTACTACATTCCTGCGGAAGAAGTGGTCCGTACCGAAGACGCTTATACTAAATTGCTGAGCAGCCATGTCTGATACCATCGCCCATAACACCGGCGCCGCTGGCGCCGCACCAAGCCCGCGCAGCTACTTTGTGCGCGAGCACCATCCGGAAAACGGCAGCCTGCTGGGTTTCTGGCTCTACCTGATGAGCGATTGCCTGATCTTCGCCTGTCTGTTCGCCACGTACGCCGTGGTCGGCCGCAGCTACGCGGACGGCCCGACGGGCGCCGCGCTGTTCGACCTGCCGCTGGTGGCCGTCAACACGGCCATGCTGCTGTTGTCGTCGATCACCTACGGCTTCGCCATGCTGACCATGCAGCGCAAGCAATTGCGCAGCACCCTGGTCTGGCTGGGCATCACGGGTCTGTTCGGCCTGGCCTTCCTGTCGCTGGAAATGTATGAATTCATTCATCTGATCCACGAAGGCGCCGGTCCGCAGCGCAGCGCGTTCCTGTCGTCGTTCTTCGCCCTGGTCGGTACCCACGGCTTGCACGTGACGTTCGGCGTGATCTGGCTCGTGACCTTGATGTTCCAGTTGAACAAGCATGGTCTGACCCCGGAAAACGGCCGTCGCATGATGTGCCTGTCGCTGTTCTGGCATTTCCTGGACGTCATCTGGATCGGCGTCTTCACCTTTGTCTACCTGATGGGAGTGCTGCCATGAGCGACCACCACACACACGGCGATAGCCACCACCATGACGATCACGATCATGGCAGCCTGAAAAGCTATACCATCGGCTTCATCCTGTCGGTGATCCTGACGGCCATTCCGTTCTGGCTGGTGATGACGAAAGCCATCACCAACTCGGGCACCATGGGCCTGGTCCTGCTGGCGTTCGCGGCCGTTCAAGTCGTGGTACACATGGTGTACTTCCTGCACATGAACACCAAGTCCGAAGGCGGCTGGAACATGATGGCGCTGATCTTCACGATCATGATCGTGGGTATTGCCATGGCCGGTTCCCTGTGGGTCATGTACCACATGAACCACAACATGATGCCGGATCTGATGCCTGAGTACATGCATACGAAAACGGCTCCATGATGAGTAATACGCGCCCAAGCAACACCGGGCGCGCCCCTGGCGCCGCATCGCAAGATGCCGCGCCAGGCCCACGCGGCATGGCTGTGCATTATTCAAAAATTGCACTGGCCTTGCTGGCGGGGATCTTATTTGCCGGTTTCTGTGCTCTGGGCACCTGGCAAGTCAAGCGCCTGTTCTGGAAGCTTGACCTGATCGAGCGCGTCGAACAACGCGTACATGCGCCCGCAACGGACGCGCCTGGACCCGCAGCCTGGGCCAGTGTCACGCAGCAAACGGATGAATACCGCCATGTGCGACTCTCCGGTACGTATCTCCCCATTTTCAATACCCTGGTGCAAGCAACGACGGCACTGGGCAGCGGTTATTGGCTGGTGACGCCCTTGCGCCTGGCCGATGGCAGCACCGTGCTGATCAACCGCGGCTTCGTGCCCAAACGCGAAGGCATCGCCGCCAGCACGCCGGCCGGCATCGTCCACGTGGACGGCTTGCTGCGCGTCAGCGAGACGGGCGGCGGTTTCCTGCGCGAAAATAGTCCTGCCACGCAGCACTGGTATTCGCGCGACGTGGCCGCCATCGGCGCCTCGCACATGCTGAGCAACGTGGCGCCATACTTCGTCGATGCGAAGGCAAAGTCGGAAACGGCTGCGGACGCCCCCGTCGGCGGACTGACCGTGATTTCCTTCCACAACAGCCACCTCGTGTACGCCTTGACGTGGTTCACCCTGGCCTTGATGGTAGCCGGTATCAGCTGGTGGATCGTGCGCGAAGACAAACGCCGCCGCGCGCGCAAGGCCAGCTTGTCCCAACAGCACCTTGATCCATCGCAAGAAAGCGACCATGCCGGGCAGGATTGAGATCCTGCCCAACCGCGAGGTATTAGAACGCGGTGCGGTGGCGGCCGAGATGGAACATCCGGCCGGCCACCAGAACATGAAGCTGCTGATCCAGCTGCGCTGGCTGGCCGTGATCGGCCAGATCAGCACGATCTTCGGCGTGGGCGTGGGACTGGGCATCGCCTTGCCCGTGCCCTACATGCTCGAAGTGCTGTCCTGCCTCATCGCTTTTAATTTAGCCAGCCTGCTGCGCTGGCACGAACGCCAGCCCGTGTCCAACACGGCCCTGTTCCTCGCTCTGCTGGTCGACGTCACCGTGCTGACGGCCCAGCTTTACCTGAGCGGCGGCATCAGCAACCCGTTTGCCTTCCTGTACTTGTTGCAAGTCATCCTCAGCGCCGTCCTGCTGGAAGTGTGGTCGACCTGGATCATGGTGGCCATCACCAGCTTGTGCCTGGCGGGCCTGGCCTTGCTGCCCGGCCCCTTGATCCTGCCGATCGACCCGGAGCGGGGCTTTTCCAGCCTGTATGTGCAAGGCTTGCTGATCTGTTTTATCCTGAATGCCGCCTTGCTGGTGGTGTTTATTACGCGCATCAACCGCAACCAGCGCGCCGGCGACGCCAAGGTGGCCGACTTGCGCCAGCGCGCGGCGGAAGAGGAGCACATCATCCGCATGGGCTTGCTGGCTTCGGGCGCCGCGCACGAGCTGGGCACGCCGCTGGCGACCCTGTCCGTCATCCTCGGCGACTGGCGCCGCATGCCGGAATTGAGCAAGAACAGCGAATTGCTGGAAGAAATCACGGAAATGCAGGCGCAATTGCAGCGCTGCAAGAGCATCGTCAGCGGCATCTTGCTGTCGGCGGGTGAAGCGCGCGGCGAATCGTCCGTGAAAACGACGATCAACACCTTCCTCAACGACCTGGTCGACGAGTGGCGCAGCAGCCGCCCCATCCAGGATTTCGAGTACGATAACCGCATCGAGCACGACGTACCCGTCGTCTTCGATTCGACCCTGAAACAAACCATCTGCAATGTGCTCGACAATGCACTGGAAGCGTCGCCCGACTGGCTGCGCTTCGAAGCGACGCGCGAAGCGGATGCCTTGCACCTGGTCATTACCGATGCGGGCCCCGGCTTCGAGCCGTCGATGCTGACGCACCTGGGCAAACCGTACCAAAGCAGCAAGGGCAAGCCCGGCGGTGGCCTCGGCCTGTTCCTGGTGGTGAATGTCGCGCGTACCTTGGGCGGTACGGTGACGGCGCGCAACAGGGTGCAGGGCGGGGCGGTGGTGCACCTGGCCTTGCCGCTGGCGGCCATCAAACTGGAAAGAGAAAGCGACCACCATGCAGGATGACCGTCTGTTACTGATCGTGGAAGACGACGCCGCGTTTGCCCGCACCCTGGGCCGCTCGTTCGAACGGCGCGGCTACCAGGTCATCCTGGCCACCAATTTCGATGAAGCGAGCGCCTTGCTGGAACAGCATTGCCCCGACTACGCCGTCGTCGATTTAAAACTCAACGGCAATACCTCCGGCCTGGCTTGCGTGCAGATGCTGCACCAGCACGACCCGGAGATGCTGATCGTCGTGCTCACCGGTTACGCCAGCATCGGCACGGCCGTCGAAGCCATCAAGCTGGGCGCCTGCCAGTACCTGGCGAAACCGTCGAACACGGACGACATCGAAGCGGCCTTCGGCCACGTGGCCGGCAACGCGGACATCGAACTGACGAACCGCGCCACCAACATCAAGACCCTGGAATGGGAACGCATCCACGAAATGCTGGCCGAGACGGATTTCAATATCTCGGAAACGGCACGTCGCCTGGGCATGCACCGGCGCACGCTGGCGCGCAAATTGGAAAAGCAGCGGGTGAAATAGACAGGCATCCCGCAGCTTTGGCCCGCCACGGCATGGCGCATCAATTGGAGTCATTCTTGGCAAGGATATTGATCCACACCATGACGATACCGCAGAGTGACAGAACGAATCCCAGATATATCAGGAAAAATCCGAAAGATTCGGATAAATATTTGATCGTCAAATACCCAATCATCCCAGTCAGGAAACCAAAAAATCCAATTTTGTGGCCTTTGGATTTTTTACTTTGCATGATGTAATTCCCTGAATATTGATAAAACCATTTTCAAGCTCCTGTTGATGATGTTTTATGCAAGTCCTGCGCAACGTACGGAACCATGTTTCAGTGCACATTCTGCGCCTGAATATGCGGGCGGCTCTCCCGTTGCGCCCATGCCGGCAGGAACAAAACCTTATTTCTCGTCTTCAAACGTCAGTGCGAGCACGCTGTCGTCGCCCCAGTCCTGTTCCCGCAGCGGCGGCGTGAACGACGTTCCGCTGAAGGGCACGGGTGCGCTCTTGCCATTAAAACTGATCGTTGCCGCCGCGATGCGCCGTGGTTCGGAAAAGCTGTAGGTTCCCTTTTGCGACACGAAATTGCAGGGCCCGCCCAATGCGCTCATCGTGGTACGCATCGCAAACGGCAAGGTTTCCTTGTCGATGGCCCAATGCACTTCGCACGCCAGCCGCAGGTCGCCCAGGCGGCGCAGCGTGTCGCTGGTGGCCGCGCTCCTGACGTAGGGTATCCACCTGACCGACCCCGCCTTGCGGTTGACGGTCAGCTCGGCCTTCTCATACAGCGCACCCTGTTCCACAGGCAAGCTGAAGATATTGCGCTCTCCCAGCGGTATCGCCATACCCGCCTCGTCGCTTTCCAGCCGCAGCGCGATGGCATGCATGTCGACATCGGCACGGCGCGGCTCCAGGATGAAGCGCAATTCGGCGCCAGGCGCCAGACCGTGTTTTTCCTCGAAGCGTTTCACCCCCTTGAGCATGGCACTGTAGGGTTTCCAATCCGGATCCCGGATGCCTTTGACATTGACGGACGCCGCCGTATCCGGTTCAGCCTGTTCCACGGCCGTCGCCACGGCTTGTTCTACATCAGCCTGGGCGTGAACGGCGGCGCCGCACGCACACAGCAGAAGTCCGGCGATTGCACGCATATTCATCCTGTTCATTTGCCTCTCATGTCATTGTTTATCAAGTCAGAGCAGTCTGTTTTTCCTGCCCATTCAAGGAAACATGAGTGTAGAAAAGAATGGCGATGAATGGGGATTTTTAGGACAGAGTGTCAATCTGGAGCAATGGAATGCTTGAATCAGCTGTTTTTTTAGCGGCACTGGGGAAAGAAAGCAACGTTGTGCCGATGCCGCGTCGATGCGCGTATCTGCCATGAATGATTTACTCGCTAAAACACTGTATTACGTCAATGCCATCAACAGGCCGGAAGCGATGACTATCGCAGCAAACAGGGCGACGGCAAAGCGATTATGCGGCAACGCTCTCGCCGGCGGGTAGTGGCCCAGCGTGAGTAGTCGTAGTATTGCCCAGCCCGGCCAATAGAACAGCTTTTCAATGACCGTTCCTAACAGGTTATAGATCAGCAGACGAACGATCCAGACGATGGCGTCAAAAATCCAGTCAAACACGATTCATCCTCGGGGGGGCGCAAGAATGGCCGCTACGCGCAGTGATCGAACTCATGCCACCGCCAGCCATTCCATTTTCTGCACGCGGATATGGGGATGGCTTTCCAGCGCTTCCCATTCCGGTAAAAAGACAAAGCCCTGTTTCTGGTAAAACGCGGCCGCGCGCGCATTTTCCGGTGCGACGTCGAGCACCAGCCGCGCGTGGCCATTGCCGACGGCGCATCGTTTCACGGCCTCGACCAGCTCTTGTGCCACGGCCTGGCCCCGGTATGGCTGCGCCACCCACATGGCGATCAGGTTGCATTCGCCATTGCCGGCCACCACTTGCGCGGCCAGGCCGATGGGTTGTTCTGCGTCAAAGGCGAGGAAAAACGTGCGCTGCGGCGTGCTGACGGCGCGCTGCTGCCAGTCGGCGTCCGAAAAAGCGGCCGCGCTGGCGTGGCTGGCGCCAAAGGCCGTGGGGGCGTCAAGCAGGGCGGCCAGGCGCGTGGATTTCAGCGCCGGCCAGTCGGCGGCGCCGGTGGGGCGGATGAGGATGTGATTCAAGTCTGCGACATTCCTTAATTGGTGGGCGCGTCCGTGGACGAGGAAATCTTTCTGTACGCTTCCGCCAGCATCGTGACGGTCGCCACGTCGTTCACGCTGCGCGCTTCGATGACTGTCTCGCCCGCAGCGATGGTGATGTCGCCGTCCGCATAGCTGGCGGGAAAGCGCCGTTCGACGATCTTGTTGGTGAGGACATTGCGCGAGTAGCGCAGGGCCACGAGCCGGTCGCCATCGTGCTTGATGACAACATAGTTCGGGACGGTGGTGCGTTCCAGTTTCCAGGTGCCGATAAAGTCTTCGACAGGGGCGGCGCTGGCGTTGGTGAGCAGCCCGCAGCAGGCGGTGGTAATACCAAAAAACAATTTTTTCATGGTGCCGGCAATTCCATGCAAGGGTGGCCCGCATAGGCGGGAAAGACGTTCATCATGCTTGAATGGCGTGGCGCGCGTCCATGGATGGCGCCAGTCATTTAAGTATTTGGCAATATTAACAGCATCAATGCCTTGCCGGTGCCCGTGCATGCTGCAGTGTTGTATGCGCGTAAGACTTTGCCTAGCTGTTGGCCTCAAACGCGCGGTGGTAGGTCACGTTTCCTGTTGGTAAGGGCCCCGCCAGATGCAGTGTCTGGAAATACTCGGCCGGCACGCCCGGCAGGGTCAAGGCAGCGTCCGCGCGGAAGCCGAAACGCCCGTAATACCGTGGCTCGCCCAGCACCACGCAGCCGGCTGCGCCCAGCTGGCGCAAGTCGTCCAGCAATTGCCCGATGAGCTGGCTGCCCACGCCCTGTTGCTGATGGCCAGGAGCAACGGAAACGGGACCCAGCCCATACCAGCGCGGCGTGCCGTCGCTGATACTGACGGGGGAAGCGGCCACATGGCCGATGATGGCGCCTTCCAGTTCGGCCACCAGCGACACGCTCAGGGCGCCCGCGTCGCGCAAGGCCTTGACGATGAACTGTTCCGTATGGTCCGTGTGTTCCGCATACAGAAAGGCGTCGCGCGTGATGCGGTCGATGGCGTCGACGTCGGCCGGGGTTTCCTTGCGAATGATCAACGCTTGCGTCATGACTGGTCCCACACTTCGATCGTCAGCAGTTGCCCGGCCTGGCAGGCGGCGACGCGTTCCCGGTGCACGGTAATGCTGCCGGGCCAGCCAGTTAGCGTATCTTGCGGAAATTCCCCATGCTGCGCCTCGGCAATGCCCGCCTGCAGCAGGGGCGCGATGACGTCCGCCGAAGCCGTGTAGCGGTTGGGAAAACCGTTCGACGACAGCTGGGTCGCCTTGCCTTGTGTGCATAGCTGCGCGATCCAGTCGGCGCCGAACAGGCCCGCTTCCCAAGTGGCGAGAAACGCGTCCTTGTTGATTTTCGTCATGTCGGCCAGCTGTTCCGGCGTTTCTGTCGAGATAATGGTCCACCAGCCTGACATGGGCTATCCTTGCGAAAAGTGAAAATTAACGGGTCATGGCGCGGCGCAGCAGGTAGCTGAGGCCATCGACGGCGGCCACCATCAGCAGCATGGCGACGATGACGGTGGCGGCGTTCTGCATCTGGAACAGCGACAGATGGTATTTCAGCATCTGCCCCAGGCCGCCCGCACCGACGACGCCAAGGATGGCGGCGGCGCGGATATTGTTTTCCCAGCGGTACAGGGTGTAGGACATCATTTGCGGGCTGCATTGCGGCAAGGTCGCGTACAGGAAGGCCACGGCGGGCCGCGCGCCGTTGATGCGCAAGGTCGCCGCCGGCAAGGGCGGGCAATTCTCGAAGGCGTCGGCAAACAAGCGGCCCAGCACGCCCACCGTGTGCAGCGCCAGCGCCAGGGTGCCCGCGAACGGGCCCAGGCCGGCGGCGATCAGCAAGATCGACGCCCAGACCAGTTCCGGGATCGAGCGCAGCACATTCAAGACGCCGCGCGTCGCGTTGCGCGCCACGTTGCCGAAGCGCCCGCTGGCGGGCAGGGCCAGCAGCGCACCCAGGACGGCCGCGATCACCGTGCCGATAGCCGACATGGCCAGGGTTTCGAACGTGGCCACGCCGACCTTCATCAGGAAGGGGCTGGCCAGCTCGGGCGGGGCGAAGCCGTGCAGGAAGTCGGCGCTCGTGCGCACGGCGTCCGCGCTGAAGAACTCGCCCCATTTCAGGGGCAGGGTGGCGAAGCTGGCGATGACCAGCAGCAACAAACCGGCCAGCAAGGCCCAGGTGGACCAACGGACAGGCTCGGAAACAGGCAGCATGAACGTGTCGTTCTTCATGCCAGCCTCCGGCGCAGCATGGCGGAGACGGCGTCGGCGCCTGCCACCAGCAGCACGAAGACCATCAGCATGGTGGCCAGTTCGCTGCCCGCCATCATCTTCATCGATTCATCCATGCGCTGGCCCAGGCCGCCCGCGCCGACAAAGCCCATGACGACGGAGCCGCGGATCGCGCATTCCCAGCGGTAAATCGTGTACGACACCAGTTCGGCGGCCGATTCTGGCAGGGCGCCGTACAGCAAGGCTTTCAGGCGGCCGCTGCCGTTGTGCAATAGCGCGTTGCAGGCGGACGCATCCGACGATTCGAGGATTTCCGCGTACACCTTGCCCAGCATGCCGCAATAGGTGAGGGCGATGGCGATCACGCCCGCCGTCGGCCCCAGTCCCACGATACGCACCAATAACAAGGCCCACACGAGTTCCGGCACGCTGCGCAGCAGCACCAGCAAGGCGCGGACCGCGTGGCGCAGGGCGGCGGCCAGGGGCGCCACCCGGCCGGAGCCGAGGCGCGAAATCGACAGGCGCTCCGTCACCAGCAAGGTCAGGGGGATGGCGCCCAGCATGGCCAGCGCCATGCCGGCCGTGGCCATGGCGATGGTTTCCCAGCTGGAAATGGCCACCAGTTGCAGGAATTCCAGCGAATGGGCGGGCGGCACGAAGCTGGCAAGGAATTGCCAGGTGGCCGCCAAGCTTTGCGCATCCCATAAAATCCACGGCTTGAATTCCGCCTGCACCAGCATCGGCCACAGCACGAGCAGCACGATGGCGGCGCCGGTCAGGCGGCCGCGCCAGGCGGGGTCGCGCGGCATGGCGGTGCTCGTCAGCAAAGGGGCCTCGCGGCGTCCAGCTGCGTTTCCACGGCCTCGAACTGCGGCGCCGTATCCGCCTTGTTGCGGTACAGCTCGGCGATCATGGCGTCGCTGACCTGGGCGCCAGGCAAGTCGAAGACGATCTTGCCGTCGCGCAAGGCGACGATGCGCGTAAAGCAGGCGCGGGCGATTTCCACCTGGTGCAGGCTGCAGATCAGGGTGGCGTTGCGCGCCGTCGCTTCCGCTTGCAGCACGTGGATCGTCTGCAAGGCCAGCGTGGGGTCGAGCGCGGACAGCGGTTCGTCGACGAGGAAGACTTGCGCATCTGACACGAGCGCGCGGGCCATGCCGCAGCGCTGGCGTTCGCCGCCGGACAGGCGGTCGACGCGCGCATACAGCTTATCCTGCAGGTTGAATTTACCTAAAGCTTCCCACGCGGCGCGCGGGTCGACGGGCGCCAGCAGCGAACGGATGGCCGTCCACAAGCTCCATTGGGGCAAGCGGCCCGCCAGCACGGCGTTGACGACGCGCTGGCGCGGCGGCAAGGGTGGCGTTTGCGGCGCCAGGAACAGGCGCGCGCGCAAGGCGTGGCGCTCGGCGCTGCCGATTTGCCAGGGAGAAATGCCCAGGATGTCCAAGGTGCCGGATTCGGGACGCAGCGCGCACGCCAAGGTGTGCAGCAGGCTGGTCTTGCCGGCGCCGGACGGGCCGATCAGGGCGATCTGCTCACCCTGGGCCACGTCCAGGTCCAGGTCGCGCAGGGCCAGCGCATTGCCGGGGGCGCCCGCGTGGTGGACGCTGACCTTGTGAAGTTGGAATGTCATGCGAGATTTCGGTGTGGGGGAGTGTGCCGGATGCGTCCGCAGGACGCCATCCGGCAAGTTTCAGCAGTTACTTCAACAACTTCGCATCGCGCGCAGCCGCTTCGATATCCTTGTAGTTCTCGGCCTTGGTCGGGATGAACTTGGTGGCGCGCTGCAGTTCGAGGATTTCCTTGCCTTCGGCCGTCGATGGGTCCAGCGCCAGGAAGGCGTCCGTCAGCTTCTTGCGCACGACGGGGTTCATGTCGGCGCGCACGCTCCAGTTGTAATCGTAGTAGCCTGGCGTCGTGTAGAACACGCGCACCTTGCTTGGATCGACCTTTTTCGCTTCGACGAGCTTTTCCCACACGGAAATGTTCAAGGTGCCCGCATCGACCTTGCCGCCGGCCACAGCCGCCACGGTGGCGTCATGCGCGCCGGAAAATGCGATGCGCTTCATGTCCGTGTCCGGGTTGATCTTGGCGGCCAGCAAGTAGTAGCGTGGCATCAAGTGACCCGAGGTCGACGATTCCGAGCCGAACGTGAAATTCTTGCCCTTCAGGTCGGACAATTGATTGATGTCCTTGCTGGTGGTCACAAACACGGAGCGGAACTTCGTGTCTTCCTCGCGCTGCACCAGGGGCACGATCTTGCCGCCGCTGCGCACGTTCGCTTGCACGAAGGTAAAACCGCCGAACCAGACCATGTCCAGCTTGTTATTGATCAAACCTTCGACGGAGGCCGCGTAATCGGTGACGGGCGTAAATTCCACCTTCATGCCCAGCTTTTTCTCCAGGTAGCTGCCCAGCGGCTTGAACTTGCGCTGCAATTCCGTCGGCGCTTCGTCGGGGATGGCGGAGACGCGCAGCACTTGCTGCGCTTGCGCCAGGCCGCTGTGGATGGCCAGGGTGGCGGCGACGGTGGCCAGGATGGCGGGGAACTTGCTAAATGAGTTCGAGAATGTGGTCATGGGACTGCCTTTGCAAAAAATATTCATTAGATTACGGAAACCCCGGTACTGCCTTCCTGCATCTCGCCGATGACGACGGCGTCGCCAAAGCCTTCGGCGCGGAAAATCGCCAGCACTTGCTCGACGGCTTCCGGCGCGCAGGCCACCAGCAGGGGGCCGGCCGTTTGCGGGTCCGTCAAAATCGCCTTGTCGATGGCGCTCAGGCTGTCGCCGAGCGCCACTTGCGCGCCATAGCCCTGCCAGTTGCGGTTCGAGGCGCCCGTGATATTGCCGTTCTGCGCCAGTTGCTGTACTTGCGGCAGCAGCGGCACGTCGTCCATGGCGATGCGCGCCTGCAACTTGGCGCCGCGCGCCAGTTCCAGGGTGTGGCCCAGCAAGCCGAAGCCCGTCACATCCGTCAGCGCATGCACGCCGTCCAGCAGGGCCAGTTTCTTGCCCGGGGTATTCAATTTGGTGGTGTTGTCGATTAAAGAAGCGTAGCCATCCGCGTCCAGCGCGTTCTTTTTTAGCGCGGCCGACAAGATGCCCACGCCGATGGGTTTACCCAATACCAGCTTGTCGCCGGCGCGCGCGCCCGCGTTGCGTTTTACTTGCGAGGGATGGACCAGGCCCAGCACGACCAGGCCATAGATCGGTTCGACGGAATCGATGGTGTGGCCGCCCGCGATGGGGATGCCGGCCTGGGCGCAGATGGTTTCGCCGCCTTTCAAGATGAGGCCGATGGTTTCCACGGGCAGCTTGTTGATCGGCATGCCGACCAGGGCCAGCGCCATGATGGGCGTGCCGCCCATGGCGTACACGTCGGAAATGGCGTTGGTGGCGGCGATGCGGCCGAAGTCGAACGGATCGTCGACGATGGGCATGAAGAAATCCGTCGTGGCGATCAGCGCCTGTTCGTCGTTGAGCTGGTAGACGGCCGCGTCATCCGAGGTTTCTATGCCAACCAGCAATTCCTTCGGCAAGGGAAAGCCGCCGCTGCCCTTTAAAATGTCGGCCAGCACGCCCGGCGCGATTTTGCAGCCGCAGCCGCCGCCATGGGCAAATTCGGTCAATCGGATGGGGGTATCGGGTGTTGCTGCGCTATCGGACATGGTCGTCATCCTGCTCAAAAAGGTCATCAAAAGCTGCGCCGGCGCTTACGCGGCGCTGGCGGCACGGTGTTCGCCGACGATAGCACATAATGCGCGCGCGGCTTGCTCAAAGGCATGTTCTGAAATGTCGGGCAAGACCAGCGGCGTCGCCTGGGCGTAGCGGCTGAAGTTGCGGGCGATCGATTGCCGGTAGACGGGGTCGTAATGCTGCACCAGCAACTCTTCCACGAGCTCGGCCATGCGGCCGGAAGTGGCCAGCTGCTGCCAGTGGGCAATTTTTTCCTTGCCATGCAGCTGCGTCAAAAGGGCCAGCTGCACGTTCAGGCGCGCCGCATCGCCGACGAAATGCTCGTAGTCCTGCATCAGCAATTGCACGCGCTGCTCCGTGGCCAGCCGCACGTCCGTGCAGGCAGCCGCGCGCATCTTGTCCATCAGCGCATCGGGCACGCGCAAACGGCCCACTTTCTTGCTTTCCGATTCGATGAAGACGGGGAGTTGCGGGTCGAAATGGCGCAGTTGCTGCCACAGCGCGCTTTCAAACGCTTTTTGCGCCGGCTGGTCCGCCTCGGGCAAGCCGCCCAGCACGGAGCCGCGGTGCGCCGCCAGGTCTTCCAGGTCGATCACTTGCGCGCCTTGCCTGTCCAGCACTTGCAGCAAACGGCTCTTGCCGCTGCCCGTGGGGCCGCACAGCACGTTGATGAAGTCGAAGCGTTCGGGCAGCGTGGCCAGCTCGGCATTCACGTGGCGGCGGTAATCCTTGTAGCCGCCTTCGAGCTGCGTGACGGGCCAGCCGATGCGCGCGAGGATGTGCGCCATGGCGCCGCTGCGGTTGCCGCCGCGCCAGCAGTACACGAGGGGTTTCCAGTGCTGCGGGTGGCCGAGGAAACCGTCTTCGATATGTTGCGCGATATTCCTGGCGATCAGCGCCGCGCCCAGCTTCTTCGCTTCGAAGGCGCTGGTCTGTTTATATAGGGTACCGACGCGCACGCGCTGCTCGTCGTCCAGCACGGGCAGGTTGATGGCGCCCGGCAAGTGGTCTTCCGCGAACTCGGACGGGCTGCGCACGTCGATGATGGCATCGAATTCATTCAGGCGCGGCAGGATGTCGCTGAAGGGAAGCACTGCAGGGTATTTCATCGTGGCGCGGATGCTTGGAATGGGGAAAGACGTATTATCCCCGATAAACGCCTTCCCCGTGGACCGTTAGCCCAACAATCTGCCCAGCAATGGCGCCAGCAATACCGTGACGACGCCCGAGAAAATCATCGTCAGGCTGGCCACGGCGCCTTCTTCCGTGCCGACCCGGCGCGCCACGGATAATCCAAAACCGTGCGCGGCCGCGCCATACGGGGCGCCACGGGCGATGCGCATGCGCAAGGGCAGCAATTTCAAGAGCGGTTTGCCCAGCATCAAGCCGAACAAGCCCGTCATCACGACGAAGATGCCCGTCAGCTGGGCCGAGCCGCCCATGTGGCGCGACGCTTCCAGCGCGAACGGCGTCGACACGGAACGGGCCAGCAGGCTGCGCGCCATGTCGCCATGCACGCCCAGCAGACGGTCCAGCAGCAGGGTGGCGGCCACCGAGGCAACGATGCCGGCGCAGCTGCCCAGCGATAGGGCCAGCCAGTGTTTGCGGATCAGCTTGCGCTCCTGGAAGATGGGCAGGGCAAACGCAATGGTGGCCGGGCCCAGCAGCCACGGCAGCCAGCGCGTTTCGCCGAAATACGTGGCGAACGGCGTCGACGTCGCCTGCACGATGACGATCAATATTGCCGAGGTGCAGATGGCGGGCGTGAGCAGGAAGTGCGGATGGCGGCGGTGCAGCGCCTGGTTGACGTAGAACAGCACCAGGGTCAGCAGCAAAAACAACAGGGACAACAGCAGGGTATTCATGCCGCCGTCCTCGCCGCGCGCTGGCGCAGCAGTTTCTGCAGGCGCAACTTGCGCTCATAGCGGCACACCCATTCCACCGTCAACGCCGTGGCCAGCATCACGCTGGCAAAGCCCAGGCCGATATTCACGAACAGCATCAGACCTTGCGACTTCAGCAGCTGTGTAAATTGCACCACGGACACGACCAGCGGAATGAAGAACAGCAGCATGTTGGCCAGCAGCCAGTTCGCGCCCAGTTCGATGGCGGCTGGCCGCACCCAGCCCGCCAGCAGCAGGGCCACCAGCACGAACAGACCCACGACGCCGCCGGAAAATGGCAGGTGCAGGGCGGAGGCGGCCTCATCAGCCAGCCACCAGGCGGCGATCAGCACACCCACTTGCCACACGGTTTGTGCGGGCTGGCGCCAGGCAGGGATGGCGGGCAGGGCGGCGGTGGAACAGTGCAAGGCTTTCACGGCAGGCTTTCAAACGGCAGGGGGAAGTTTTCATTGTAGAGACCCCACATCAAAAGATAAAATGACTTAAACTCATGAAAATCATTCGATATTGGAATGCATCATGGATATCCGCTCGCTGCGCTACTTCGTCGAAGTGGTGGAACAGAACAGTTTTACGCGCGCGGCCGCCAGGCTGCACGTGACGCAACCGACAGTGAGCAAGATGATTGCCCAGCTGGAACAGTCGCTGGACCTGGCCTTGCTGGACCGCGCCGGCAAGCGTTTTACCCTGACGGACGCGGGCAAGGTGGTGCTGTCGCGCGCGCATACATTGCTGGCCCTGCACGCGGAACTGAAGGTGGAGTTGCGCGACCTGCAACATCTGGAACGGGGAGAGCTACGGGTCGGCGTGTCGCCGCAAACCCATTCCACCCTGGCGCCGTGGCTGGCCGAGTACCACCAGCGCTATCCGGGCATCGAGCTGAAAATGTACGAAAGCGGCACGCAAGCGATCGAGCGCGACTTGCGCACGGGCACGGTGGAGCTGGGCACCATGCTCGACTATCCGGGCAATGCGGCCACCTGGCAGGATTTTGAAGCCTTGCCCCTCGTGCGCTCGCCGCTGTGCCTGCTGGCCGCGCCCGGCTCGCCGTGGCAGGGACGTGCTTCCGTCGCCCTGGCCGAACTGGCCGACAGCCCCTTCATTTTCTATGGCGCCGCGTTTGCCCTGAACGACATCGTGCTGGACGCCTGCCAGCGTGCCGGTTTTGCCCCGCGCATCACGGGCCGCAGCGGCCAGTGGGACTTTATTGCTTCGCTGGTCAGGCTGGGCGTGGGCATCTGCCTGTTGCCGAAGATGTATTGCGACACCCTGGAACCGTCGCAGTTTGCCGTCATTCCCCTGGCCGGCCCGCCCGTGGAATGGAATCTGATGCTGGCCTGGCGCCGCGGCGGGCGGCTGTCGTTTGCCGCCCGTGCCTGGCTGGAGCTCGTCAGGGCGCGCATGACGGACGCGGCACGTTTACAATAGGCGCTCGCCAACTTCCGTCTGACCAGATGAACATCAACGCCAAGGTTACAGCCAAAATCAAACGCACGGCCGGCTCGCTGCTGCTGGGATTGTTATGCACCGTGGGCCTGATGAGCGAAATGGGCTACGCCCAGGCCGCCATTCCCGTGTATGGATACTTTGTCAAGAATGCCTATCCGCACGACCCCCAGGCGTTTACCCAGGGCTTGCTGTTCAAGGATGGCCATCTGTATGAAAGCACGGGCCAGAATGGCCAGTCGTCCTTGCGCAAGGTGGAATTGACGACGGGCAAGGTGCTGCAGAAAAGCATGCTGGACAAGAATGTGTTTGGCGAAGGCATCACGGACGTGGGCGATGAAATCCTGGGACTGACGTGGATTTCGCAGACCGGTTATGTGTTCGACCAGAAAACGTTCAAGCTGAAACGCAAATTCAGCTACCAGGGCGAAGGCTGGGGCCTGGCCAGCGATGGAAAGTTCGTCTACATGAGCGACGGCACGGCCGCCATCCGCGTGCTCAATCCGAAAACCCTGGCCGAGGTGCGCCGCTTCGAAGTGAAGGCCGAGGGCCGTCCCATCGAGCGCCTGAACGAACTGGAAATGGTCGACGGGCAATTGTTTGCCAATGTGTGGGGCGCGGACGTGATCGCGCGCATCGACCCGGCCAGCGGTAAAGTCGTGGGCTGGATCGACCTGACGGGCTTGCTGCCGCCCGAGCAGCGGGGCACGGCCAATCCCGACGCCGTGCTCAACGGCATCGCCTGGGATGCGCGCGGCAAGCGTTTGTTTGTCACGGGGAAACTGTGGCCCAAGCTGTTCGAGATCGAGCTGATCGAAATCCAGCGCCACTGATGTTTCCTATCGGACAGTGTTGCTAGCGAAGAATCGTCTATGATGCTGTTCCTTCGCCCCGTGCGACTCTTGCAGGATGCCATGCCGTTCCTTCCTTTATGCCGCCTGGCGGCCGCCGCCAGCTTGCTGGCCGCCGTCTTGCCTGCCGCGCAGGCGCAAACGCCATACGTGCCGGTGATGCAGCAATACGGCGACTTTGTCGTCACGCGCGACCGCCACGACCCGCTCGTCAACTTGTCTTTCCGCAAGCACGGCTATTGGCCCGGCGGCGCGCGCGAAGTGGTGGAAGTGCGGTCCCTCAAGGCCAGGCGCGAAGGCCAGCCCATGCTGCTGGCCTTTACCAAGGGCTATACGGGCCAGGGCACGATATTGATCGGCGTGCAGAACGGCGTACCGCTGATGCGCCCCGTCAGTCCTTTGCGGCGCGACGACATGGTGCGCACGGAGCGCGACCCCGAATGGGGCGTGCCGCAGCCGGGCCGCAGCGAAATACTGCTGTTTGCCCGCGACGGCCGCGCGCTCGATACGGACACGGGCGAACTGCTGTGGTTTGACATGCCGGGCATCGTCACGGGCGATTACGCGCCCGCCATGCTGGTCTCCGTCTCGCCCGACAGCCGGCGCGGCGCCTATCTGGCCCGCAGGGCGACCAGCGTGGAGGTCGTCGTCGCCACGCGCGACGACGGCGTGGCAGGCGTCCTGGCCTTGCCGGCCGACACCTATCAACGGTGGCTGAAGCCCTTGTCGCAGGCCGCTGCCGAACAGGCGGGCGCCGCCATCAAGGCGCGCCAGGGCCGCACGGATTCGAACCGCATCCGGCGCGAGCTGGAACTGGCCTGGTTCGGCCAGCAATTTCAATGGAAACAGGGCAAGAACGGCTTGCAGGTGACGGGGCTGGGCCTCATTTCCGCGCCGCCCGAGGGGGAACAGCCATGAGCATACCTGGACTGATCGCCGGCTGCTTCGCCGCCACCTTGCTGGCAGGCTGCGTGCACGGGGAAATATTCGCCCAGGATTATCTGGCGCAAGACATCGACAAGCAACAAGCCTTGCTGGAACTGGACGTGGTCTTCGGGCAAGCACCCGATGACAAGCTGACGTCGCGCGTAACGGCCCGCAATACCGTGGAATACACGGGCGCGCCGCATATCGTCGTACCGTTTTACCAGAAGGGCCTCGGCTTCGACCAGGGTTTTGCCGGCACCTACATGTTTGCCGTACCCTATCCGATCGCCAAGGTCGAAACGGCCACGGCCAGCAGCCGCGTCTTCGGCCAGAAACTCGACGGCCAGCAGCAGGGCAGCCCGCGCTACCGCTTCCGCGTGCCGGGCAAGGCGCAGTGGAACAGCAATGAAACCTTCATGCTGGGCTTTGAGCGCAAGGGCCGCCGCGAAGAAATCACTTTCCGTTTCAGCAACGAGCAAAGCTGCCCGTCCGCCTTCCTGGCCACCACGCCAAAATATGGTTTCCACATCAAGGTGGTCGCCACGTTCAAGGATGACAAAGGCTGCCTGAAAGTGTGCGACAGCCGCGACCAGTGGCCCGGCTTTTGCGCCTTCCAGCCGCCGCCCGGCGCCTGACTATCACCATGCAAGCCACGCGCCGGCGTTTGCCGGCGCGCCGCTTATACACGCGCGCGTTTTGCCGATTCTATTCAATTGTCATCGAATGACCGCCTAAAACGCCTATTTTCACGGCGTAAGGGTGGCGATATTGACGCAGGTCAATGTCTGGATCGGCGCATAAATCTTGCCGCAAAAGTATCTTTCTCAGGCGTATGATTTCTGTGCCGTGATCGGCGCACGCAGATGGCGCGGCGCGGCCCGATATCCGAAACGCATCCTTCCTGTGGAGATACAGAATGAAAATGCCCGTTTTAGGAAGCACCCAGCCCGCCATCACCAGGCGTCCGCTCGACATGCTGGACACCGACAAGGCCGCCGTGCGCGCCATCGCCCAGGCGGCCGTCAGCGTCGAGCTGTTCACCATTCCCCTGTACATGGCCACCATGTATTCGATCCAGGGTACGCACCAGATCAACTCGAAAGGCATCACGTATTACGAAGGCCGCCAGTGGCCGGGCATGGGCACCACGGCCCGGCCCGAACTGGCGGAGCAAAAGGCCTTCAATATCATCTTCAGCGTTTTCATCCAGGAAATGCTGCACCTGCAGATGGCGGCCAACCTGGCCACGGCCATCGGCACGGCGCCATGCTTCACGGGTTCGGAGCTGCAATCGCAGGACCACGGCTGGACCTGCTATGGCAAGAGCTGCACGGTGATCCCGCACATCGTCGACTTGCAGGACACGTCCGGCTACCGCCACGTGCGCGTCAACCTGGAAGAGCTGAACGCCAACCAGTGCGACCTGTTCCTCGCCATCGAGCAGCCGGAGGAGCAGGCCCGCGCCCAGCTGGCCGAGTTCGACAAGCACAACCACACCAAATATTTCCCCGAGGTGCCGTTCGTGGGCTGGACGCCGGGCAAGCACGTGCATGATCTGCCCCTGTTCGGCACCATCGGCTACATGTACGAATGCTATGCGCGCTACATCGGCATCGAATACGCGGATGGCCAGACCCTGTGGCAAAAGCTGTTCGTCAACGGTTCGGTGCAGCAAGACATGTTCAACAGCCAGGTGCAGGGCCATGCGCGGGCGGAATTTCCCAAGTTCGACACCTGCTTCGGCCCGCAAGACCAGGATGGCGGCCAGACGGGCTCGTTCAACAAGGCCATCGACATGATGGCGGCCATCACGGACCAGGGCGAAGGCAGCGCAACGGCCATCCAGCGCTACCGCCGCGACGCGGCGCAGCGCCTGATGGCCGTGCAGCCCGATTACCGCGAAGACCTGGCCGCCCTGAAGTGCGATTATCCGTCCTACGCGAACAATGGCAAGGATGCGGAATCGCGCGACGCGCAGGCGCGCCACGACAGCGCCCCGTTCGACCACTACGAGCGTTTCGGCCAGGTGAAGGCCATGCTGCCCGTAAAAACCTGGGCCGGCTGGCACCAGGACGGGGGGCGCTGGAGCGAGGCCATGCTGACCAACGAGCGCTACAACCCGGCCACCGCGCCAAAGAATATCCCGGCGCCGGCGGCCGTGGCGGGCGCCCTGAACCGCCTGAAGGATAGCAGCGGCACCTTGGGGATGCTGAGCACGGTCGCCACGGGCGCCATCTATGGCATCACTTCCGTGCTGGACAAGTACTGGCTGAACCAGGACCTGGACTTCCCGTATCCGTCGATGGTGGGCGCGGGCGACCGCATGGCCATCTGCTGGGCCGTGCTGGGCCAGGCGCCGAACCTGGCGACGGGCGTGCCACTGGCCGAGAAAAGCGTGCTGTACCACGCCTGCCAGGGCATGCACCTGGAGGGCGAAGCGTCGTCCACCTGCGCCGCACTGGCCGTCTACCACACCTGCCGCGGTTCCAACGGCTGCCATGCCCAGGGCGGCTGCGGCTTTGCCCAGGCCGACACGGGGGGCTCGTCCTGCGGCCATTCGGTCAAGCTGGCCGCGTCGCCGGGCACGCCGTGCTACGTGCCGCCGCCTCCGCCGCAGCCCGACAAGGTCTACAGCGCGCCCAGCGACAACAAATGCGGCGGCTTCGGCGGCTGCGCCGTGCCGATTTCGGCCTCGCAACTGTATCCGAACACCTCGGGCAAGGAACCGCCCGAGCCCGCCACCATGACCCTGTACGATTTCGGTCCCGCGCCCGACCACCGCAGCATTCCGCTGGGCCAGACCATGAGCTTTGCGCTGGGCGACAATGTCTACGACAAGGCCTGGGAAGCCTATGGCAAGGTGATGGCGGCGCGCGGCACGCCGGTGGGAGCGCCGCCGCCGCCCACCGACCTGCGCCTGGCCTTGCCGCCGTCGACCTGATGCGGGCCACGCACGGGGTGCCGCCACGCCTGGGCTTGCCGAACCTGGGCCTGGGCGTGGGGCTGCGCCCGCCGCATTATGAACACATCCTGCGCCACGGGCCGCAGGTGGACTGGTTCGAGATCATCAGCGAGAACTTCATCGACAACCACGGCTATGCGCGCCATGTGCTGGAGCAGGTGGCGGCGCAGGTGCCCATCGTCATGCATGGCGTCTCGCTGTCGATCGGCAGCAGCGATCCGCTCAATCTCGGCTACCTGCGCAAGCTGCGCCAGCTGGCCGGCGAGATCCGGCCCGCGTGGATTTCCGACCACCTGTGCTGGACGGGCGCCGCCTCGCTCAACAGCCACGACTTGCTGCCGTTGCCGCTGGACGAGGCCAGCCTGCGCCACGTGGCGGGACGCGTGCGGCAGGTGCAGGAATTCCTGGGCCGTCCCCTGGTCCTGGAAAACCCCAGCACCTATGTGGAGTTTGCCCAGTCCAGCATGCCGGAATGGGAATTCCTGGGCCGCCTGGCCGAGGACACGGGCTGCGGGCTATTGCTTGACGTTAACAATGTCCACGTCAGCGCGCATAACCACGGCTATGACGCGGCCGCCTACATCCGCCAGTTGCCGCACGCGCACATCGTGCAGATCCACCTGGCCGGGCCGACCGTCTGCGGCGCCGTGCTGATCGACACCCACGACGCGCCCGTGCCGGCCGCCGTCTGGCGCCTGTACGCGCTGGCGCAGCGGCTGACGGGCGGCGTGTCGGCCCTGCTGGAATGGGATGCCGGCATTCCCCCGTACCCGCAACTGCTGGCCGAACTCGACAAGGCGCGCGCGGCCGAACGGGGAGAATTCGCGGATGCAGCGCCCGCCACGGCTGCCGCCGCCGTGTCTGCGCCGCTGGGCTTTCACCTGGAGGCGGCCCATGCCCCATAGCGTGTCCGGGGACGAAGAGGGGGCAGGCGACGCCCGCGCACCGCTGGCGCAATTGCAAGCGTGGTTCCTGACGGCGATGACGGCGCCGGGCGGCGCGGCGCGCGGCGTCCAGCTGGCCAGCGAGCGCCATGGCTTGACGCAGGAGCAAGTATTGAAACGGGCCAGGGGCGGGCCGGCGCCGCTGCACATCCATGCGGACGGCTATGTGCTGCGCCTGCTCGAATGTCTGCAAGCCGACTATCCCGTCTTGCGCAAGGTCATGGGCGACGAGCTGTTCGCCTTCTTTGCCCGCGCCTATGTCTGGCGCCACCCGTCCGCCTCCGCGACCTTGTATGACCTGGGCGGCGGTTTTGCTGATTTTCTCGCCGCCAGCCAGCGTGCCGCCGGCGCGCAAGGGGCAGCCTTGCGCTTTCCCGTGGAACTGGCGCAGCTGGAGCGGGCGCGCAGCGAGGCGGGCAGGGCGCCGGGCCTGGAAAAGCTGGCGCCGCCCATGCTGCCTTCCGGATTGGACTTGCTATTAGGAAATACACCTGCCTGGCGCCTGGCGCCGTGCACCCGGTTGCTGGCCCTGTCCTTCCCCCTGTGCGACTACTGGCAACGGGCGCAGGCCGCACCCGGCGACGCCGTGCCGGCCCAGCCGGAGGCAAGTCCCGCCTTTGTCGCCATTACGCGCATGCATTACCGGCTTGTCATGCAAGAGTTGCAGCCCTGGCAATTTTACTGGCTGCAAGCGCTGGCCGGCGGCGCGCCGCTGGCGCAGTGCGCGCGGCAGGCGGCGCAGTCCAGCGGCAGGGCGGCGGACGAGGTGCTGGCCGATGCCATGCTGTGGCTGCCTACGGCGGCCGCGGCCGGTCTGGTCGCCTGCGATGCCTGAAAAACAAGCGGCGGACGCAAAAAAGGCCGATGAAAATCGGCCTCGATGACAGCTGAATGCGTTGCTTAGCGGTAAAACGCTTCGACTTTGCCCTTCAGTTTGATCTGCAGCGGACGGCCGCGGCGGTCCAGCGACTTGGTGGAAGCGACCTTGATCCAGCGTTCGCTGATGCAATATTCTTCCACGTCAAGACGTTCCTTGTCGTTGAAGCGGATGCCGACGTCGTTCTCGAACACGGCTGCAACGTGGTAAGGGCTGCTGGGGTCGATCGACAGGCGATCGGGCAATGGGGGTAAGGTGGTGGTATCGTTCATGGGCGTAATTATCGCCCAGAATGCCGATCCAGACAACGGGGTGCGCATGCTTATCTGGCCGGCCGCGGCGCGGCGCTCCCGCATTTCCCTTCCCAGCGATGCCTACGCCCTACAGATGCCGTGTTTCCTGCGGCGGCACATTCCACTCGTCATGCAAGCCATCGACAAAGGTGACGGGCACCCGGGCCAGTTCGGCCGCCGAGACATCGTCGAGGCAGTTGACGCCGATGCCGACAAACGGACCGCTGCGGGCGGAATCGCCACGGCCGAACAGGCGCACGCCGCAGTGGCGGCAAAAGTAGTGGCGTTCGCGGCCGGCGCCGAAGCGGTATTCGCTCAAGTCCGCCTCGCCGGCCAGCAGGCGGAAGGCCGTGGGCGGCACTTGGCTGGCCCAGCAGCGGATTTTCAGGCAATAGGAACAGTTGCAGCGCAGGCTGGGCGCCGCCAGGTCGATCTCGGCCGCGAAGCGCACGGCGCCGCAGTGGCAACTGCCATGACAGGTTTTTTTCATCGTGTCTTACTTTACAGCGTTGCCGTGCTGTCATGCAATTGCTGGAATTGCGACAGTTGCTGCTGCATCAGCCGCGCATACTGGCCGCCAGCGCGCAGCAGCTCGGCGTGCGTGCCTTGCTGGCAAATCCGGCCCTTGTCCATGACGATGATGCGGTCCGCTTTCACGATGGTGGAAAAGCGGTGGGCGATGATGATGGTGGTGCGCCCTTGCATCAGGGTATCGAGGGCGAGCTGCACCTGCTGTTCGCTGGCGGCGTCGAGCGCGCTGGTGGCTTCGTCGAGGATGAGGATTTTCGGCGCGCGCAAGATGGCGCGGGCGATCGCGATGCGCTGCTTCTGTCCGCCGGACAATTGCACGCCCCGTTCGCCCACCAGGGTTTCGTAGCCGTCCGGAAAGGCCGCAATAAAATCGTGGGCGTGCGCCAGGCGCGCCGCCGCCAGCATCTCGTCGCGCGTCACCTGGCGGTCCGGCACGGCAAAGCCGATATTGTCGGCGATGCTGCCGGAAAACAGGGCCGGTTCCTGCTCCACCACGGCCATCTGGCGGCGCAGCTGCGTCACGCCCAGCACATGCGCATCGATGCCGTCGAATTGCAGGCTGCCCCCGTCAAGCCGGTAATGGCCGAGCACCAGGCTGGCGATGGTGGACTTGCCCGCGCCCGAGGCCCCCACCAGGGCGATCTTTTCGCCCGCGTGGATGGAGAGGGTGACGCCGTCGAGCGCCGTGACTTGCGCGCGTTCGGGATACGAAAAACGCACGTCGCGCAGCGCGATACGACCGGCCAGCGGCGGCTGCGGCTCCGCCTCGGGCACGGCGCGGTGGCTGCGCAGGATGTCGAAGATGCGGTCGGTCGAGCCCATGGTGCGCATCCACGTGTTCCAGAATTCGCTGATGGAGCCGGCCGTGTCCGTCACCATGCTGGCATAGATGACAAAGGCCGTCAGCTCGCCCACGCTCAAGCGGCCCTGGCCGATCAGGTGGGCGCCGAAGCACAGGGTGGTCAGCAGGGCAACGAAGGCCAGCAAGCCCTGCGCGCCCTGGAACACGGCCAGCAGCCGCGTGCCGGCCAGGGAGACTTCCAGCAGTTGCCGCATGGCTTGCGCGTAGCGGGCCATGGCGCCGCCTTGCTGGTTGAACGCCTGCACCAGGCGCGCATGGGCAAAGTATTCCTGCGCCACCTTGCCGCTGGCGGCCAGGCTGGCGGAAATGGCCCGCGCGCGCAGTCGGTAGTTACTGCCAGACAACTTGCCCAGATACAGGCTGATGGGAATGAACAGGGCCAGCGGCAAGCTCAGCATCGGTGACAGATGCAGCAGCATGGCGATGCCGCCCACGAAGACGCACAGCGAGCGCAAGGCGTTGGCCGCGCCGATGGTCAGGCTTTCATGCAGGGCCGACACGTCGGACGTGAGCCGGCTGTTCAGTTCGCCGCCATGGTGCTTGTCGAAGAAGGCGATGGGCTGGTTGATCACCACGTCGAACAGGCGCCGGCGCACGCCCATGACGATCATGTGGCCGCCCGACTGCAGCAGATAGAAGCGCGCGGTCGTGATCAGCGCATACAGCAGGCTGAAGGCCAGCATGGCGGCGACCATGCCCGGCGTGACGCCGCGCCGGGTCAGTTCCGTCACGTTGTCGATGAAATACGCGATGGCTTGCGGAAAGGCCAGCTGCGCGCCCACGGTGAGGGCCATGCACAGCAAGCCGGCGGCGATGCGCCAGCGCACGGGATACAGCAGGCGCAGCCGTTCGAGATGGGGGCCGACATTCAGATGGCTCATGCGGCGCGCTCCTGCGACGGTTCGGCGTGCAATTGCCCGACGAGGGCCAGCCAGTCTTCGTCGCCGATCAGGCCGGCCGCTTCCACTTGTCCCTGGTAATTGACAAAGACATAAGATGGCGAGCTCATCAGGGGATTCACGCGCCGGTAGTCGCGCAGGGCAAGCCGCGCCGTGGCCGAGCGCAGGCTGTCGCCGGGCAAGAAGGCGCGCAGCCGGCGGGCCGGCTCTTCGCTGAGCAGCCACAGGGCCAGGCCCGCTTCCCGCGCCAGCGGCAGCAGCCGCTCGATGCCGGCCAGCTTTTCCCCGCATTTCGGGCAGCGGCTGGCCAGGAACAGCAGCACGGCCGCCTGGCCGGCCGCGCCCGGCTGGAAGCGCGGGCCGCCAGCCAGCGGACGGGCTTGCACGGCGGGCAGGGGCTGACCCGGCTCCAGGGCCATGGGCGCGAGGCGTTCGCGGCGGCCGGCGCGCAGCACGGCCAGGCTCAGCCAGATATTGCCCGCAACGGCAAACGCCAGGGCCGCCAGCACCCATTGCAAGGTCGTGGCATCCATCAGTCGGCCTTTGCCAGGGTGGCGATGTCGTGCAGGGAAATCGTGGCCACGCAGACGATGGCAGCCAGTCCGGCTGCCAATGCCGTGGTGGCGACGGGCAAGGCAGTTTCTTGTGCCAGCGCAAAGTAGGCGCCGTTGATGCCCACCGCCAACACGTTGCGCAGCAAGTCGTACCGCGACACGGGCCGCGCCGCTTCGCCAAAGCAACTGCAGCGCACCACGCTGTGCGTGAAGTAGCGCCAGGCCAGGACGGCCGTGAGGGTAGTCAACAGCAAGAGCGACAGCAGCATCGGTATGTGGGTACCGCCCGCCAGCAGCCAGCCGGCGAGCGACAATTCCGCCATCACGAGGGCCGGCGCGGCCAGGCTGGCGGCGGCCGGCGGCACGCCGAACGAGGTGGCCAGGTTGCCGCGAAAGTCGCCGTAGCTGCGCAGCTTGCCCACGCTGGCCGCCAGCAGCAGCAAGGCGATGCAATAGCGCGCGGTGTCGGCCAGTAATGTGGCCAGCACGGACGTCAGCATTGTGTGCTCCACACGGGCGCAAAGCCGCCCGGACGCTGGCGCCGCAGCTGCACGCCGTCGCGCGTGGCCAGCAGGGCGTCGTTCCACGGCTCGTCCGGCGCGCTGCGCAGGGCGCCGCCTATGCTGGCCTGCAATTGCGTGGAAATGGCCCAGCCCAGCCGTTCCGCATGCGCATCGCGCTCCATGCGCAAGCCCAGCCGGGCCAGCTCTTCGCGCGTCAACGAATAGTTGTGCGAGTGATAACCCGTCACCAGTTGCGCGACAATGGCGCGCCGCGCCTCGGGTGTGGCATCGGGCAATTGCCACGCCAGCAATTCCTCGCCGATCTGCGTCAGTTCCAGCGTGGTGCGGTAAAACGCCGTCAGGGAAGGGGGAAAGATGCTGCCGCACAGCAAAGACAGCGATTGCTGGCGCGCTTCGGCCGCATCCACGCCGAACCATTGCTGCGCCATATCGCCGAAGACCTTGATGTCGAGGCTGGAAAAGGCACCGCCATCCGCGCCTTCGAGCTGCGGGTCGATGGGCGAGAACAGGGCCAGGTCGCCGGCGATGATCTCATCCGCGCCCAGGGCCAGCAGGGTGGCGGCCGACTGGCAGTGGAAGGGCACGATAAAGCTCAGGTGGCGCGCATGCTGGCGCAGCAAAAGGGCGATGCGGCGCGCCGCGTTGACGATGCCGCCGCGTCCGTGCAGCACGACGTCGAGGCGCGCCACGGGGCCGATGCCCTGGCACAGCTCGTACAAGGCGGGCAGCAGTTCCATGTCCAGGTGCGAGGCGGCCAGGACGATGGCCCGGCTGTCGCGCACTTGTTCCAGCTCGCGCAGCTGGACGGGGATCCGGTTCAGGTCGGGCTGCGGCATACGGCTCCTTCGATCAGGGTATCGGCCACGCTTTCCAGCAGGGGCAGGGCGGGCACCAGTTGTTGTACGTACAAGAATTGACCAACAGGATTGTTTTCCAGGAAAACATACTCGCCCTCCGGCGTGACGATCAGGTCCAGGGCGCCATATTCGAGGCCGTAGCTGTGCACGAAAGCGAGACAGCGCTGCTGTATTTCCGCCGGCAAGGTGCACGCCTCATAGCGGATGGGGGCCGACATGTCGCGCGAATCGATGGCCGTGCGGGCATCGTCCTGGGAATACAGGCGCGCGGCAAACAATTGCTTGCCGATCACGGTGATTCGCAGTTCGTATTGCTTGGCGATATATTCCTGGAACTGGCAGCTCAGCTCGCCGACGGCGTCCAGGCTGTCGAGCATGGCGTCGTCGACGATGGTGGTGCCGATGCCGGCGCTGACCCTGTCAACCTCTTCGACCGTTTCGGCGGCCAGGCTGGGCGTGGACATGGACTTGAAAATGATGGGTCCCTTGACGGCCGCGCGGAAGGCGCGCACGTCGTCGGGCACGTTGGTGATCACGGTGGCGGGCACGCGAAAGCCCATGCGCGCGGCGCGCGCAAGCTGTTCGCCTTTCCATTGGGCGCCGCGCAGGGCCAGCGGATGGCTGAGCCAGTAGCAATCGAGACCGTACAGCACGCTGAAGACGGCTTGCTCCGTTTCCAGCTCGGCATAAGCGCGTTCCTGCGGCGTCAGGTCGGCGCTGGCATAGGCATAGTTGGCTGCCTTGCGCAGCCAGACGGCGCCCACGTCCTGCAAGTCGAGCCAGTCGCCGTCGGGTAGGCGGCGCAGGCGCGCGCTGGCGCGGCCGTCCTGCACGCGCTGGCACAGCTGGTAATCGCGGGGAAAGGCGTCGAGGTCGATACGGAAAGGGGCATGGCCGCGGGCGGCGAGGAGCGATCCGACCAGGTCGGCGTGCAGATCGCCGCTATGGCTGATGATCAAGACCTTTTTGTGCATGGAGGGGGCCTGCGTAAGGGAAGGTGAAAAAGCCTTGCCGCGGCAAGGCTTTCAGCTGGAACGTATCAGCAGAACTCGCCGCCATCGCTGGAACCGATGCGCGAATAGCGGTATTGCTCTTCGCTGTCGACCGCCGTGCAGCCGGCCACGGCGACGCCGTCGCGCACCTTCCAGGGCGCGGGAAGGGCCGGTTTTTCCTGTTCCTTCTTTTCCGCCAGTTTGAATGCGAATAGTTTGGTTTCTTTATGCATGGGAATATCCTCTGTGAATGGTTATGTTCCGATGTTTACCGATGAATACATATTTAAAAAATGGAATCGCCAATTGAAAGGCGATCATATGGCGCTATGCATTGCGCGCAGAAAAGCCGCGCCGGAATTGGCACCGGCGCCAGTTTGAATATGGAAGATTGAATAAAACCCCCACGCCTGGCGGGGGTTATGGCGTGCCGGGGATCAGCAATACTGGCCGCGGTCGTTCGGCTGGAAGCGCGAAGAGTCGCGGTATTGCTCAGCTTGCACCGCGGTGCAGCCGGCCACGGCGACGCCGTCGCGCACTTTCCAGGCGGTGGCGGGCACCGCCGGTTTTTGTTCCTGTTTCTCTGCCAGTTTGAATGCGAACAATTTGGTTTGATTTTGCATTGTACTATCCTCTTGTGATGGTTAAGTACTGCTTGCGTTGTATGCCATGGTATATGGCCATTCGATCTTAGCGCTGGAATAAATAAGCGTCAACTTGAATTGAATCGTATTCGCGATTATCTTTCTGAAATACTCACCAAATATCACGCAGGCCATTTGTATTATGGCAGTGCGATAAATAATATCTGCCCATTTTAAATGGGCGGCAATATGCCTGATTATCGATGGAAAACGGATCGACCATGTGCGCGGGCACGCACTATAATGGCGCCTGTTGAATGGATAAGGCAGGAATCGCTCTATGGACATGGCCATCACAGACAGCTTGCGGCAGCTGGCATATGCGCAGGCCGCCGCGTTCGTGCAGACGCTCGACACGCGCGATCCTGTTGCGCTGCAACGCGACTGGGGCCTGTCGCCCGGCGTGGCCGACGAGATCATCGAGATGCTCGACAGTTATTTTGCGGCAAACCAGGCGCTGTCCCTGGCGCCGCTGGCGCAAGCCTTCGTGCCGGGCAAGGGTGGCCGCGTGGCCGTCGATGTGTATGCCACCGATGCCGGACCGCTGGGCCTGGAATGCCTGTTGCTGGCCGATGGCCAGCCGGGCGAGGCAACCTTGCACCTGGAAATGTCCAGCCACGACGGCGCGCTGCGCCTCCATTACCACTACATCGGATCCTGAGAACACCATGACCGCACCGATCAGCGACACACAGCAGCGCATCTGCGACAAATTCGGCTTGCCCGCGCAAGCGCCCGAACCCATGGTGGCCCTCGCCATCGGCAGCCTGGACCAGTCGCCCATCTACGGCACGCGCATCGTGCTGCCGGAAAACGGCACCATCAGCTGGTTCATCCACTGCGGCGAGCACGACGATGCCAGCGGCTTTTACCAACCCCTGCATGCGGACCACCTGCGCGAGATGCTGCCGCAGGTGGTCGATTACCTGGCCTTGCCCAGCGGCGCCAAGTTCATCCTCGACCGGGAAGGGTATGAGGATGTGTGGCTGGAAGAGTAACTTTCCGACCGGCAAGATTGTCGTTGACGTTGATAAATAGGTATGGGATGCTGCTGTTCCGTTTTCAACTGTCGAAAGCCTTATCTTGAACCCACGCCTCCCGTCTTTCCTGCTCGTCATGGCGCTCGCTGCCGTGGCTGCTCCTGTCACCGCGGCTGCCGCTGCCACCAGCCAGCCGCAAGCCTTGCGCGCGGAACAGGATATCGCCGCCTTTGTGCGCAGCGAAATGCAGGAGCGTCAGATTCCTGGCTTGCAACTGGCAGTGATTCAGCATGGCAAGGTCGTGTTGTCGCGCAATTTCGGCGTGGCCAGCCTGCAATACCAGGTGCCGGTGACGGATGCCAGCCTGTTTTCCATCAATTCGGCAACGAAAGCGTTTGCGGGCGTGGCCGTGATGCAACTGGTGCAAGAGGGCAAGATCGACCTGGCGGCACCCATCGGCCAGTACCTGACGGGCTTGCCGCCAGCCTGGCAAGCCGTGACGGTGACCCAATTGCTCAACCATACTTCAGGCTTGCCCGACGTGCTGGACCAGCGCAGCGGCAAACTGGTGGGGCCGCAGCCGGACGATGCCGCTGCGGCGTGGACTGCCGTGCAGGCGCTGCCGGTGGAAGCCCAGCCAGGCGAGCGCTATCGCTATAACCAGACCAATTACGTGTTGCTGGCGCAATTGATCGAGTTGCAAGGCGGCCAGCCCTTTACCGCTTTCATCCAGCGCCGGCAATTCGACGTGGCCGGCATGCCGCACAGCGGCTTTGGCGATGCGAAGGACGTGGTCGCCAACAAGGCCAGTTCCTACGTGCTGGACCGGGGAGGCAAGGGCTACCGCAACGTGATCGAGGATTTCCCCGTGTTCATGCGGGCCGGGGCCGGCATCAACAGCAATGCGGGCGAACTGGCCAACTGGCTTGTCGCGCTGCAGTCGGGGCGCTTGCTGGCGCCCGCCAGCGTGAAACGGCTGTGGCAGCCGACCAGCCTGAAGGATGGCAAGCCGGGGGCGTGGGCGCTGGGCTGGCCCGCCATCGGCCGCGATGCGCACCGCGCCGTGGCCGGCATCGGCGGCGCCCGCTCGGCTTTCTATGTGTATCCGGACGATGGCCTGGCCGTCGTTATCCTGAGCAACCTGGCCGGCGGCCAGCCGGAACAGCTGATCGATACCGTCGCCGGTTTTTACCTTCCCGCCCTGCGCCAGCAGCGCGGTGGCGCGTATGCGGCGCACCTGTTGCGCCAGCAGGCGGCCAGCGCCGGTTTCGACGGGCTGGACAAGAAACTGGCGGCTATCCGGCGCCAGCACGGCTTGTCCGCCCCCAGCGAAGACGACTTGAATGCCTGGGGCTACCGCCTGCTGGGTCGGCAGCAGCCGAAACAGGCGGCCGCCGTCTTCGAGCTGGGCGTGCAACTGTACCCGCAAGGGGCGAATGGCCACGACAGCCTGGCCGAAGCGTACGAGGCGGACGGCGCGAAGGCGCAAGCCATCACGCATTACCGCCGTTCGCTGGAACTGGACCCGGGCAATACGCACGCCACCGAGCGCCTGCGCGTGCTGGGCGCCAACTAAGGTGCCGTCTTGCCGTGCTCGGCGCCGTGCATGGCCAGGTAGGCGGCCAGGTTGTCATCGGCGATGTCCAGGGCGCGCAAGACTTCCCGCGTGAAGGTGACGGGCGCCGTGCCGGGCGCCGTGATGATGCGCTGGTCGGCCACGGCCCACGGCACGTCCTGGTACAGGGCCGCGCCCGCATAGCCGGTACCGGCCAGGTTGTCGGCGGAATTGGAAGTGTGGCGCACGGTGTCGAGCACGCCGGCTTGCGCCAGCACGCGCGTGCCGTCGCAAATGCCTGCCAGCACGACATTCTTGTCGCGGGCGGCGCGCAGCAGCGGGCCCAGGTCGGGCGCCTTGCCGCTTTGCCAGTGGCTGCCGCCACACACCATCAGCAAATCGAGTTCCTCGAGATTGATTTCTTCCAGCGCCAGTTGCGGCGTGACGAGCATGCCGCCGGAGGAGGTGACGGGCAAGCCGCCCGGCGTGGCGAACTGCGTGTAGAAGCCGTAGTACAGGCGCGCCGTGGAATTGATCAGGGCGGTTTCCCAATCGGCAAAGTTCTCGGTCAGAATGGTAATGGCACGTGTCATGAAAAGTCCTGTCGCAGGTGGAGATATCAATATGAATACAGGCTGGCTGGCCTGTCGGTGCCGAAAGCATAATAAAAAGCACTGACAATTTCTGTCAGGAGCCCACGCAAAATGATGGCACGAGTTGCAACAGCCTGCGCTACAATCGCAGGCCCGTTACCGCGGGCATGACCCTGTTCCATGTACGCTTGTTGATTACCTCCTACTTGTCGCCTCCATGCTGATTCTGTTTTGCCGTGTCCTGTTCAGCATTGCTGGCCTGCTGCTGTTCTTCCTCTTCGATCAGTTAAGCGCGAACGAATGCCTGAAATTGAGCGTCTTGCTGGCGGCCAGCCTGCTGGGCGTGGGCGGCGTGCTGTATGCGTGGCGCGGCAATGCCAGCGCCAGCGCGATTACCGTGCTGGTGCGCGTCGTCGTGCCCGTGTTTTACCTCGATGCCGCCATCAAGGGCTTCTTGCGTGGCTATTTTGGCATGCGGCCGAATCCCAATGCGGTTTTACAGGCGATGTTTGCGACAGATCAAGCCGAAACGGGAGAGTTTTTCCTGCACAACAGCGTCGCCCTGGCGCAAGCGGCCGGCTGGTTCGTGCTCGTGACGGCGGCCGTGCTGCTGGCCGACTGCCAGCTGCAGCGCCGGCAGGCCGGGCGCGACAGTACGCCGCCGGGCTTGCCGCAAAAAGGCTTTGCCGTCTTCATGGCCGCATTGCTCGTGTCCTTGCACGTCAATACCACCATGCGGCGCGAAAATCCGGCCCTGTTCTGGCCGCTGCGCTACCAGCAATACAGCGCGCAACTGGAGGCGATGAAGTCCATGCAGCACGCGCTGACGGCGGCCATGGCCGCGCCGCGCGACTGGAACGTGCGCTATGCGGGCGAGGATGCCCGCACCGTCATCCTGGTGATCGGCGAGAGCACCAACCGCGCCTCGATGTCGCTGTATGGCTATCCGCGCGCCACCACGCCCCAGCTCGACGCCCTGCGGTCGAAGCTGCTGGTATTTAACGATGTGATCTCGCCGGCCGCCAGCACGGTGGAGTCGATGATGACGATGCTCACGCCGGCCGATATCGGCAATCCCGATGCGTGGATGGCCAAGCCGAACTTGCTGATGCTGGCCGAGGCGGCCGGCTACAAGACTTTCTGGGTGTCGAACCAGACGCGCAACGATGGCTGGATCGGGCTGCTGGCGGGCGAGGCCGATGAAAGCGACTTCATCAACTACGGCACCGGCCGTGGCGAAAACAATTTTGATGGCAACCTGTTCCAGCCATTCGCCCATGCACTGCGCGACGAGGCACCGAAAAAGCTCATCGTCGTGCATTTGCTGGGTGCGCATCCCAGCTATGACATGCGCTACCCCAGCCGCTTTGCGCATTTCGACCGGGCGCACGACGCCGTCAGCGTACAGATGGAACACCAGGGCAGGTCAAGCTGGATACGCAGTCAGCGCGATGAGTACGACAACGCCATCCGCTATGGCGATTATGTGCTCGGTACGCTGATCGGCATGACGGAAAAGGCCAAGACGGACCGCGCCGCGTCGCTGCTGTTTGTTTCCGACCACGGGCAGGAAGTGGGTTACAACCGCAATCACGCGGGCCATTCCGCCTCGGACAAGAGCGGCTATGAAATTCCCATGTTGATCTGGAATAACCGGCAGGCGCCGCAATCGGCGGCCGCGCGCGTCGCGCTAGAAAACCGGCCCTACCAGACGGACAAGCTCGATGCGACCGTGCTGGGCTTGCTGAGGATCGAGACGCGCTATTACGCGGCGCAGGACGATATCCTCAGCAGCGCCTTCTTGCCCGTACAGCGCTTCATGAATGGCTTGCGCTACCAGCGCGCGGCTGGCCCGCTGACGCGGCAATAAAAAAGGCCCGGCGCCGCCGCAGTGTGCGGCGGGACCGGGCCTCGGGTCTTGCGGATACCTTGCGGATTACTTCTCGGCGAACGCGCGCTCGACAACGAAGTCGCCAGGCGTCGAGGTATTGCCTTCCTTGAAGCCACGGGCTTCCAGCATTTCTTTCAGGTCGCGCAGCATGTCCGAGCTGCCGCAGATCATGACGCGGTCTTCGGCAGGATTGAGTGCCGGCACGCCCAGATCTTCGGCCAGCTTGCCGTTTTCGATCAGTTCGGTGATGCGGCCCATGTTGCGGAAGTCTTCACGCGTCACGGTCGGGTAGTAGCGCAGCTTGTCGCTGACCATTTCACCCAGGAACTCATGCTTCGGCAGGTGCTCTTCCAGCAAATCGTGGTAAGCCAGTTCATCGACCTGGCGCACGCCGTGCACGAGGATCAATTCGTCGAAGCGTTCGTAGATGTCCGGATCGCGCACGATGCTGAGGAAAGGCGCCAGGCCGGTGCCCGTCGACAGCATGTACAGGCGCTTGCCTGGCAGCAGGTAGTCGGACACCAGGGTGCCCGTCGGCTTGCGGCCGACGATGACGGTGTCGCCCACTTGCAAGTGTTGCAGACGCGACGTCAATGGACCGCCCGGTACCTTGATGCTGAAAAATTCCAGGTGGTCTTCGTAATTGGCGCTGGCGATACTGTAGGCGCGCAGCAATGGCTTGCCGTCGACGCGCAGGCCGATCATGGTGAAGTGGCCATTCGAGAAACGCAGCGACGGGTCGCGCGTGGTGGTAAAGGAGAACAGGGTATCCGTCCAGTGGTGCACGCTTAAAACGCGCTCTTCATTCATCGAACTCATAGTATTTGTTGGCTGGTCAAAAAAATGGTTAGTTGCTGGCAACTGCTGGCAAAAGTGAAACCCTGTGTAGGCCCAGACGCTATTGTACCGGCCTCCACACGAAATTGTTACCGTCTATCGCCGCCAATGCTGCCGCACACGGTGCCAACATTATAGTGCGGCTGGCAAGTTTGGGCTGAAAACCACCGTGAAAGACGCAGGCGGCATGCGGACTCTTGACCTGGCTCAGTTTTTGACGCCCAGGCAGGACAAACATCGTTCAATGCCTGGGGTACATACCGGACAGGGAGTTCCAGATAAGACGGTCCGTGCTTTCAATTTCACCATACATGCCAATTTTGCAAATTTATTGGCGCCAGGAAAGAAAGTTGCACTATAATATTAAAACGTTAACCAATCGCTTGATATTATGACACTGGCTGAAGAGAAGCAAATAGCCGAGATTGAAAACCTCAGGGCGGACCGATTTAAAACAATGAGCACTTTATTTGCCGGATTCAGCTCCGCTTTCGGGATGATTGTGGTATTTGTTTATTGTTTCTTCGTGATTGGTTTCTTTCCTTCAGGATTGAGCGTGGGGGATACATTACTTTTTATTTTTGTGACGCTAGCTTTTTCTTGTGTCGGAGCGCTATTGGTTGTCATGGGATTTTTTCTTTTTATCCCATGGTCTACACAAAAAGTTCTGTCAAGCGGGTCTTTGAAGGGAAAGTGGTTGTTGTTTGTGATGTTACTTCTTTCCGTGTTGATGTCTGAATTTTTCTTTCAAATTTTAAGATACACTGGAGATACAACTGATGCCGGGTGCAAACTAATTTTATTGATATTGTTTTTTGTTTCTCTTGTTGTTTTATATTGGCTAGTAGCTCACGAGTTGACGGAAGACAGTTCGATAGCCAGCTTTTGTATTGTTCCTTGGCTTATTTCCACAGTTGCATTGGCATACATCGCTATTCTTTTTGGCTCTGGCGATGAAAAAGTTATTTTTAAAAATTTTCATTTCCCAGGCATTATTATAATGTCAGGAATGCTCTTAAGCCTTGGAATTTCCAACTTCTCCATAGTCATACCGCCCGTACCTCCAGCTACAGCCAGCCCCGCCACTGCCAATCTTAGCGTTCATGCACGGGAAGCTTATTCTTTTATCGCGTTGGGGTTCCTGTTTGCCTATATCCCATTGATGGTGGTCCCACATGGTTTTAATTATGTAATGAGTGGATTAGGTTTTCGATCCGATGCCGTACTGGTCGTCAATAAAACGAACTTTTCGACAATGCAAGCTGTAGCTGATGCTAAAGGTATCTTGCTACATGGTTGCAAGTTTGATAGCGATAGCTACTCGATCAGCAATGTGCGGGTGCTGTGGCATGGAATTGGCCTTCGCAGCTATATTGAATTGAAGGGGGAGTATAAGAAAGAAGAGGCGAAGCAAGCTACAGATAAGCCTGAAGTAGGAAAGAAAAAGAAGGTTGATGAGAATAATATAAAAATTGAACTCGATAGTGCCGGCATTAGGGTTGCAAGGGGCGGCCAGGTGAAAATGTGCGGGGAACTAAAGAACGGGATCTACTTTGATTCGGGGAAGGATTCCCTTAAAGAGAATCAGCTGAAAGTTGCCCGACCGTTAATTGAAGAATTTATGCGCACGGAAAATAAAAAAAGAAAAAAGAAGATAATTATTGTCGGATTCGCCGATCCCATGCCACGCGAAAAAGACGGAAATTTTGTATTGGCGCATAAAAGAGCATGCACCATATATCATCAAATGGTTAAAGATAAATTGATTGAGAAGACGGAGGCGTTGATCGATGTTCGCCTGGATCGCGATAACATCAGTGGCTGTGGCGAGATCAAGGAGGCGGTCAAGCAGAACGCCTGTTTCGAGCAAGGCCGCCGTGTCGAACTTCAGATCGTTGAAGGAGCGGGGGCGGTCGTGCGCGCAGGAACAGCAGATGCGGAGAAGGCTTGCAGTCTGAAATAAATTCCCGCGGTTCTGATTCGTCAGGCGGGTGCCCCGCCAGTGGTTTTGATGTGGCATGCCGCGCCCAGATCAACGATTTGAAAGTTAGTTGAGGCGGGCGGCGTTGCAGGGCAGGGGCCGCACCAACCTTGCGTGTATGATATTGCCGAACAGAATTGTTGGGCATCTGCCATCTTGCGGGCGCGTGGTTTGTGCGCCTTCCAGCCCATGAATCTGCGTGCACGATTCCGACCGCGAGGATGCCTGACCCACAGCGAAAGGTAATAAAGATGTATAAAACAGTGCGCGACATGTTCCTGCATTTCAAGGAAGCCGTCCCATTCCGCCTCGTCCCCGCCCTGATTTGCACGGCCTTGCTGGTGAGCATGCTATTGCTGCCGGCGCCGGATGGCTTGACGCCCAAGGCCTGGGGCCTGGTGGCGATCTTCCTCACCACGATTTTGGCGATCATCCTGAAAGTCATGCCGATCGGCGTGATGGCGATGATGGCCATCGTCATCGTGTCCTTGTCGCAAGTGACGTCGACCTCGTCCAAGGGCGCCATCACGGATGCGCTCAGCAGTTTTTCGAATCCCCTGATCTGGCTGATCGTCGTGGCGATCCTGATTTCGCGCGGCTTGAAAAAGACGGGATTGGGCAGCCGCATCGGCTTGCTGTTCATCTCGCTGCTGGGCAAGCGCACCATGGGCATCGGCTATGGCCTGGCGATTTGCGAACTGGTGCTGGCACCGTTTACGCCAAGTAACACGGCGCGCGGCGGCGGCATCGTCCACCCCGTCATGAAATCGATCGCCAACGCCTTCGATTCGGACCCGGCCAAGGGCACGGAAAAGAAGGTGGGCACCTATCTGGCTCTCGTCAACTATCACGCCAACCCGATCACGTCGGCCATGTTCCTGACGGCCACGGCGCCGAACCCGCTGGTGGTCGACTTCGTGGCCAAGGCCAGCGGCCAGGCTTTCCACCTGACATGGACGACCTGGGCCCTGTGCATGCTGCTGCCGGGCCTGGTCTGCCTGCTGGCGATGCCGTTGATCATCTACTGGCTGTCGCCGCCGGAACTGAAAGCCACGCCCGACGCCGTCACCTATGCCAAGGCGGAACTGAAAAGCATGGGCCCGCTGTCACCGTCGGAAAAAGTCATGCTGGGCACCTTCGCCTTGCTGCTCTTGCTGTGGGCCAACGTCCCAGCCATGCTGTTCGGTCCCGCGTTTTCGCTCGATGCGACGGTCGTCGCCTTTGTCGGCTTGTTCGTGCTGATCATTACCGGCACCATCGACTGGGATGACGTGCTGTCGGAAAAGAGCGCCTGGGATACCCTCGTGTGGTTCGGCGCGCTCGTCATGATGGCCGAGCAATTGAACAAGACGGGCGTGATCGCCTGGTTCTCGGCCGGCATGAAGGCGGCGATTATCGCCAGCGGCATGGACTGGCTGCCGATCGCCGGCGTCCTCGTGCTGGTCTTTGTCTTCTCGCATTACTTCTTTGCCAGCACGACGGCCCACATCAGCGCCATGCTGCTGGCCTTCCTGACGGTGGGTCTGCACCTGATCCCGGCCGAATACCACGTGCCGTTCATGCTGATGATGACGGCCGGCTCGGCCATCATGATGACACTGACCCACTATGCGACGGGCACGTCGCCCATCATCTTCGGCAGCGGCTTCGTGACCATGGGCAACTGGTGGCGCGTCGGTTTCATCATGTGCGTGGTGGAACTGCTGATCTTTGCCGTCGTGGGCACCACCTGGTGGAAAGTGCTCGGCTACTGGTAACGCAGGCTGTCACCGCCGCTACAGCTGGCGCGCCAGACTCTGCACCGTCGCCAGGCAGTGCTTGAGCTCGCCGCCCGCGGCGCGCTTCCACAGGGCGGCCGCCTGCGACCACGCTTTTTGCGCCAGCAAGTCCTTGATTTCTCTCTGCAATTCGCCCGGCAAGCCGCCGAACTGGCGCAGTTCCAGTGTACGGGGCTGGCCGTGGCGGCCCGCCGGGTCGTTTTCTTCCAGCGCATCATGCAGGCTGCCGGGCTGGTGCGGCGTGCCGGCCTCATCCACATACGCCAGTTGCACGTCGGGGGTATCGGCGACGTCGTAACCGAGGTCGCCGCAAGGCTCGTCGACCAACTGGGCGATGTTATAGATCGTCAATACCTGCGCGGAACGCACGACGTCCGTCAGGTCGTGCACGTCGACGCCCGCGTCCAGCAGGCGCTGCAGGGCAGGGGAGTTGATGAAGGGAAAGCCTGATTCTCCCAGTTCGCGCCAGCGTTCCAGCCACAGCGGCTGCGGCATGGACTCGTCGACGACGTTGGACCACAGGCCGCGCAGCAGCAACTGCTGCAGCAAGGGACCATATTTCTTGTGTTGAATATCTTGCGCGAGGGCGTCTGCCTGCGCCGCATCGATGCCGCATTCCTGCAATCGCCCGGTGATCGTTGTCATTCCCGCCGCCAGCCTTTCCATTTCATCTTGTCCAGGCGGCATCATATACGCAAGTGGGCGGTTCCCGCATGCACGCTTGATGAGTTGTTGTAGATCAAAGCCTGTTTTGCGGACCTACGTTAATATCCATTAAATGGGCGCAGTCAGCACAGTTGAATATCGAGCCTGATATGCGGGTATTTCAAGCGGCACCAGGTATTTACCTGAGCCGCTTGAATCACGCTGGAAATTAATAAAGAACGATTAATTCTTCAGGCTGCAAAAGGAAGCATAGTGGTCTTGCGTGTAATAGCGTTCCACCAGCTTGCGTTTGCCCGCCGGAGTCTGCACGAGCAATACCGCGCGATGCGAACCTGCTCCGCCATCGCCGCCGATACCCAGATAATATTCATAATAAATCTCGTCCTTGCCGGCGGCAGGGAGACGCTTTTCATTATTATTGAAGACGGTATTGCCCGGACCGCCCGCCACCGCGCTCGTTTTCGCGTTGCGGTATGCGTCGTATTCGCTATTTTGCGGGGTGGGCAGGGTTTTGCTGGGTTCCCTTTTGCCGCAATCGGGGATTTTTGCCGCATAGGCTTGGGAAGAGAACAGGGCGCCTGCCACGATAAGACCAAGCGACCAGGTTGTTGCGCGTTGAATTTTCATCGGTAAGCTTTCGTTGGTGCTGCGTTCAATGGATGGGCTATTGCGGATGCGGCCGGAATCCGGGCGGCCGGTGTCATCACTGCAATGCTGAATATAGTTGGATTTTTTTAAAAATTACTATTCAATTGTCACGCACCGATAAATAGCCATGTATTTTCCGCAGGGAAACTATATGAAAGACATTGCGGAAAATAAATTCAGGACAAGGAATGGAAAGCAGCCGCGCCGCCATTTGCATTAACGTGACAATGTTTGAGTTTTTTTGACCGGCAATTCGTTATGCTTCGAAGAAGTTACTGGCAACAAGCAAGCCAGTCCAGGCGTCGCGTTTTCCCGATATTCTGTTGTTGGGTATATTCGAGCCGGAATAAAGGATGACTTCATTGATTTAAATCATTAACCTCTGATAGGAATCTGCATGAGCCATGACCACCTCGGTTGCGCCTGCTGCAACCTGCCTCACCTGCCTACGCTGACAAGCGGCCTGTTGACTGGAACCGCACTCAGCGGCGAACTGGACACGGCGTTCCAGCAGGCATATCCCCAGCACGCCCAGAAACTGACGCCGCAAGCGACGATTTTCCATAACGGTAACATTCATACCATGGCTGCGGATGGCAGCGACCAGGTGGCGGCGCTGGGTATCGCCGGCGGCACCATCATTGCCACCGGCACGCTGGACGAGGTGCGCCAGGCCATGCAGCCGCATCAGGCAAGCGAGGTGGACCTGGACGGCCGTACCTTGCTGCCGGGCTTCGTCGAACCTCATATGCACATCCTGCCCAGCGCGCTGTACAAGAGCTGGCTGTCGCTCACGCCGTTCCTGAGCGCACCCCGGCAGCAGGAACTGGATCCGGAATACAGTTTCAAGAGCATCAGTTGGCGAATCGGCGCGGCGCTGGGGCAGACGGACCAGCTGCCGAAAGACAAGAAAGGCAACCCTTGGGTGCTGGGCTTCGGCGTCGATCCCTCGCTGATGCAGTCGTGGGAAGACATCACCGCCAGCGAGCTCGATAAGCTGAGCAGCACGGTGCCCATCCTGCTGATGAACTCGTCCGGCCACCTGGCCTATCTCAATACCGCGGCACTGAAGGCGGCGAACATCGAGGACAGTCCTTCCGGCGTGCTGACCGAAATCAGGATCGCCAAGGCGCTGCTGGTTGCGCCGCTGCCCAAGCTGCCGGAATTTATCGCGTGCCTGAAGCAGGTGCTGGACAACGCCTCGGCCATGGGCTTTACCAGCGTCTTCGACGCGGGCCTGGGCGCCACCGATGCGCCGCTGGTGGAAATCGGTTTGCTCAAGCTGGCGGCCCATCTCGGTCCCGTGCGCATCGGTGCGGCGCTGTTCACCAAACCCGACGAAAAAGCACTGGACAATTGGCTCGATCATTACAAGCCGGACCTGGACAATCACGGCGACCAGCGTTTCAGCATCAAGGCGATCAAGCTGATCGCGGACGGCTCCAACCAGGGCTTGACCGGTTATCAGAGCCAGCCCTATGCCTGCTCGGATGAACATTCGATACCTGAGGTGCCGCCCACCGGCTTGAGCAATTACCCCGACACGTCCGTGTTTTCCCGCATGCTGGACAAGGCGGTGGGGCGCGGCTGGCCCGTGCTGGTCCACGCCAACGGCGACAAAGCGGTGGAATATGTGCTGCACAGCTACGACAAGGTACTGACGCCACGGCCAGGCGGCATCAGCGAAGAGGAAGCGCAAAAGCGGCGCCAGCTGCGCCTGCGCGTCGAGCACGCATCGCTGCTGAATGACGAGGCCATCACGAAAATGGCGACACTGCAGCTGAACCCCAGTTTCCTCATCGGCCACGTCGGCTATTGGGGACACACGTTCCAGCAGACCATTTTTGGACAGGAGCGGGCCCAGTTGCTGGACCGTTGCCACTCGGCATTGAATGCGGGCATGCACATCAGCTTGCACTCTGACCATTTCGTCTCGCCGCTGGGCCCCTTGCGCATGATGGAGCAGGCGGTGTTCCGCACCATGGAAGGTGCGCCAGGGAAAGAGGTGCTGAATCCGGATGAGCGCATCAGCCGCATGGCGGGATTGCGCGCCGTCACGCTTGATGCCGCCTGGCATTGCCACATGGATCATCTGGTGGGCTCGCTGGAAGCCGGCAAGCGGGCCGACCTGGTGATCCTGGCGCAAGACCCGCTGGACGAGAACGTGCGCAAGCTGCGCGACATCGTGGTGGAGGAAACCTGGCTGGCAGGGGTGAAAGTGCACAACGCCGCCACATCCGCAGGGGCAGTGACGCGATAAGCGGCTGTAAACGTAACAGCCCCCGATAGCTGCAGGCAGCTATCGGGGGCTTTCAGTTACTGCGGGGCGTCACAGGGTCAGGCCAGCTTGTGCTTGCCTGCCGAGAAACGGTTCCAGCCATAGCCGGCGACGATGATGGCCAGGATGGCCGCTTGCGCCAGCAAGGTTTCCAGGGTCGGCAGGATGCCCAGCAAGTCGATACGCATGAAATCGACGGGGGTGACGCCGACCCAGCCCGCTTCCTGCAGCGCGGCAACGCCTTTGCCCATCAAAATCACGGCCAGCACGGCCACGAAGGCGGACGTCCACGAGAAGAATTTGCCGATCGGCATGCGGGCGCTCGTGCGCAGCAAGGCCCAGGCGATCACCACCAGCAGCACGATGGCCACGAGGAAGCCGCCCAGCAAGGCACCGCCATTGCCGTCCGCCGCCAGGGCGGAATAGAACAGCACGGTTTCAAAGACTTCGCGGTAGACGGCGATGAAGGCCAGGGCGAACAGGCCCCAGGCGGAGCGCCGCGACATCGCCGCCGTGAGTTTTTCGTGCAGGTATTCCTGCCAGCGCCCGGCGCTGCTCTTCTGGTGCATCCACAAGCCCACGCTGAGCAAGACCAGGGCCGCAAACACGGAACCGAGTCCTTCGCTCACTTCACGGCTGGCGCCGCTGATGGTCACCAGATACGTTGCCGCCACCCATGTCAGGCCGCCTGCCACCAGCGCGCTGGCCCAGCCCGCATGCACGTAGGGCAGCACATCGTTGCGCTTGGCCTTGCGCAGGAAGGCGATGATGCCGATCACGATCAGCAGCGCTTCCACGCCTTCGCGCAGCAGGATCGTCAGGGCGCCGATAAAGGTCGTCATCGGCTCGGCCTTGGCGTCGCCCAACTCCGCTTCCACGTGGGTAAACAGTTGCTGCAGCTTTTCTCCCGCAGCCTCGGCCTCGGCCACCGTGCCCTTGGCCACGGCGGAACGGTACGCCAGCATGGCGTTTTCCACGGCCAGCAGCAAGGACTTGTTGCGCGCGCCGACCATCGGCTCGATCGGCTCGAAGCCGTCCAGGTAGGCGGACAGGCCCAGGCGCGTGGCGCCCGCGCGGTCGCCCGCATGCATGGCGGCCAGGCTTTCCGCCAGGCGCAAGCGGGACAGGGCCAGGCCGGCCGGCTTGTGCGCCTCGGCCTTGTCCGGGTGGCTGCGCAGGTAGGCCGTCAGCGCCTGCGCTTCGTCCGCGCCCAGCTTGGCGGCCACGGCTTCCTGTGTCAGCGTCGTCACGGCAGCCAGGTCCGCGTACAGTTTTTTGCTGCGCGGATCGTCCTGCCACAGCTTTTCGCCGCGCGCGCTTGCCGCCGCGTCGTGCGACATGCCGCCGATATAGAACGCCAGGTCCCAGCGTTCGTTGTCGGACAGCTGGCCGAAACTGGCCATCGAGGTGCCGGACACGCCTTGCGAAATGACCTGGTACAGCGCCATCAGGCTGCGCGACTGCGCCCGCTCGGCATCCGTGAAGGCGATCGGTTTCGGTTCCAGGCTGGCCGCCAGCGGGCCGTCGCCGCCGCCGGCCACGCCGTGGCAAGACGCGCACTGGGCCGCGTACAGGGCCGCGCCGCGCGCCAGGTTGGGCAGCACTTTGGGCGCCACGGGAATCGGGTAGGCGGCAATCAGCAAGCCGTTCGCGTGGCGCGCCAGGCGCTTGACTTCCACGCCGTCCGCCTTGGCGACGACGGCCGCGCGCAGGTCGGCGATGGCGGCGGCAATGGCCGCCTGCGAGGCGTGGGCGGGCAGGGCGGCGATCTGCGTCGTCGCGTTGTCCGTGAAATCGAGCATTTCCGCGTATTCCGCTTCGCTGACCACTTTGCCGTGCTCGACGGCGCCGCTGTAATCGACGGCAACATAATCAATCAATTGCCACAACTGCTTGGCGCCGGCGCCCTGGTCGGCCACTTGCGCTTGCGCGCTTCCTGCCAGCAACAGGCTGACCGCCACGAGCGGATAGCACACGAGCCATTTCTTGATAGAACTGAACATGATTCTCATTCTCATTTGTCGTTAACCCGGCGACTATAGGACAGACAGTGCGGGGTGTCAACGGCGCACGGGCGTGCGCGGGCGCAAACAGCGCTATCCTGGTCAATATGCTTGACCAGGACGGTGTGCATGGAGAATGAAACGAGGGGGGAAGGTTATTGCTTCGATGCCGCTTTCGCGTACAGGCCCCTGGCCAGTCCGTTGTCCGCATCGTCGACCTTCAGGCCGCCCTTGACGACGCGCAAGGCCAGCTTCTGGAACGCCTGGCCCCGCAACCACTGGGGATCGGTGACGGCGAACGCGGCGATGCGTTCCTGCGCGCGCTCGGCCGGCACGGCCAGCCATTGATAGTCGGCCTTCGAGTCCTGGCGGCGCAATCCGGCGCGCACCCAGTGTTCCGATGCCGGCATGCGGACGATGGCGTCGCCGTTCGCCACGCTGACGGCCGTGACCGTCTTGCCGCTTTGCGCTTCGAACTTCACTTCCACGCCGGGCATCGGCCCCACTTGGGGGTAGCCGACGATGGCCACCCACATGCCCGCTTCGGCGGGTTTCTGGATGCGCATTTCCGCTTCCTCGAAGACGCGAAACTGCGGCTCCTTGCCGCCGTTGCCCGTCTCCAGGGTCACCAGGTCGTCGGCAACGCGCCACTCGCCGCTGGCTTGCTCGTCGGTATTGCCATAACTGAGCATCCATTCGAAGGTGCCGTCCTTTTTCAGCAGCAGTTCGGAACCCGTTTCCATGACGCCTTGCAGGTAATAGTGTCCGGGCAGCGAAGCCGGGGCCGAGTCTGCCGCGCTGGCCGAAAACGACCAGGCGAGGGCAGCGCAGGCCAGCAGGCGGGAGAGGGATTTCTTCATCGGTGTATCCTCGGTGTGTCTTTTAGGAAATGCCATCATAGCAACATCAATCGCATTGCCGTCGCACGACACACCGCGCAGCCTGCCGGTGGCGTGCCGCTCAGCTGCCGCTGAAATCGAGCACCACGCGCGAGGCAACCTGGCCATGTTCCAGCCGGCTGAAGATCTCGTTGATGGCCGACAGCGGCTGCAATTCCACGCCGGCCTTGACCTTGCCGGTGGCGGCGAAGGCGAGCGCCTCGGCCATGTCCTGGCGCGTGCCCACAAAAGAGCCGCGTATCGTCACGCAATTGGCGACCACGTCGAACAGCGGCGTCGGGAAGTCACCCGGCGGCAAGCCGACCAATACGCAGGTGCCGCGCTTGCGCGTCATCGCCACGCCTTGCTGGAAGGCATCGATCGACGGCGCCGTGATCAGCACGCCGTGGGCGCCGCCCCCGGTCGCTTCGCGCAAGGCCGCAACCGGGTCGCCCTGGCGCGCATTGATGGTCACTTCGGCGCCCAGGGCGCGCGCGTGCTCCAGCTTGCCTTCATCGATGTCGACGGCCGCCACGCGCAAGCCCATGGCCACCGCATATTCGATGGCCAGGTGGCCCAGTCCGCCGATGCCGGACACGGCCAGCCACTGGCCCGGCCGCGCGCCCGTTTCCTTGATGCCCTTGTAACTGGTCACGCCGGCGCAGATGATGGGCGCCGCCTGCACGGCGGACAAGCCGGCCGGAATGTGCGCGACGTAGCGCGGGTCGGCCAGGATGTATTCGGCAAAGCCGCCATTCTTGGTGTAGCCGCCGAACTGCGCCTCGGCGCACACGGTTTCCCAGGCTGCCAGGCAATGTTCGCAATGGCCGCAAGCCGAATACAGCCAGGGCACGCCGACCCGGTCGCCCAGCTGCACTTCCGTCACGCCCGTGCCCACGGCCACCACGAGGCCGATGCCTTCGTGGCCGGGAATGAACGGCGGCGTCGGCTTGACGGGCCAGTCGCCGCGCGCCGCATGCAAGTCCGTGTGGCACACGCCGCACGCTTCCGTCTTGACGAGGATCTGGCCGGGGCCGGGCACCGGCACGGCGACGTCGCGCAGCACCAGCGGTTGACCCAGCTGTTCGACAACGGCGGCTTTCATGGTGGTGGGGATCATGTTATTCCTTATGTAGTGGCAAATGCAGGACGCAGGCGCTCTGCCATGGTCTGTTCAACAGAGGCTTGCGAATGATCATATTCTGCTGCACACAATAGGAAAATTGATTGATCTACATCAACATATACCGAGAGGGAAGGCGATAAAAAAAGCACCTGGAACGGTGCTTTTTCGCTGGCGGCTGTTTAGCCAATCACTTGCCGGCTCCGAGGGTTGCCAGCGGCTGCGGGGCATACAGCGCATTCTGGAAGGCCGGCACGTATTCATAGCTCATCATCTTCCCCAATTTCAATGATTTCATATACGTGGAAAAACTGCCGTCGCCCAGTTTCAGGTCGACCGATTCCGCGCGCATGCTCGATGCATGGCTCAGCAGGCGGGAAACGGCATAGCCATACGTCAGCTTGCCGGCGCCATCCTTGTTGGTGAAGCTGTTGCTCACCACCTCGGCCTCGTGCGACAGGTCGCCCAGCTTTTTACCTTCGAAAACAAAATCCAGCTTGCCCGTTGCGCTGTCCGTGACGGCAAAGGAAACGCTTGCATCAGTTTCCTGTATGTCGATACCGGTCAGCCACTTGGGCAAGTTGTAGCCGACCACGCCCCGCACCCTGGCCAGTTCCGTATTGACGGGAAGCTTGAGCACATAGCCCCAGAAATCATGGGACAGCGATTGGCCCAGCAAGGTCAAGGGGCCAAAACTGGTGGCGCCGGGCTTGTTGGTGACAATCGCCAATGAAATTTCATTGTAGCTGTCGTTGTCGCAGTATTCGTAGGCGTAAGCCGTCAACGCCACGGCTCCACGGCCTGGCCACACTTGCAGCGGCTGGACTGCCTTCAATATGTCTTCCGGCATCAATTCCTTCAAGCGGGCAAGATCGGCCGTAAATACCGCCGTGATCTTGCGGTTCTTATAATAGAAATTCGGCGAATACGAGGCAAAGCCGATGTCGACCTTTTCTTTCTGCATGCCCTTGAACCAGCTCAGGTCAAGGTCCGGCGCTTCCGACGCGATGACCGATAAGGGCGGATTCGAGCGGAAGCGCTCGTACAGGCCGCCAGCCGCCACGGGGACGGCATGGCCGGCGATATCGATGATGACGGGCGTGTTTTCGGCAGGAGTTTCGGCCCGCGCCGGGTTTGCGGCTAGACTCAGCATCAACGTCGATACTGAGGCGGCGACTGCCGCGGCATTTTTCATGTTCATGGCTTGCACCTTCAATGTTGGATGTGGAAAAATTCAGTTCAAATCCCGCTATTCATCCTGCGGCGATACTGGCGGTTCCTGATGGCGGTTTCCCATTGCTGCATCAGCAGCGCCAGGGCGGGCGCAACCTGGGGCCTGGTATGCTTGCCCTGGCTCAGGCGCCGCAGCTGGTACTTGACCATCGCCATGTAGGCGATGGACGACAGCACCTTGTTTTTCCACGTGATGGCCCTGAGCAGGGGGCTCGCCGACGGATCGGCGCGCCATGCCTTGGGCAATTGCGGATCGATCGCCAGCGCCGTTCCCATGCCGGCCATGGCGATGCCGCTGTCGAGCACTTGCTCCACCACCTGGTAGCGGCGTATGCCGCCCGTCACCATGAGGGGCATGCTGGCCACCGTGGCGATCTCCTTGGCGAACTCCAGGAAATAGGCTTCGCGGGCCAGCGTGCGGCCATCGCGGGTCTGGCCATGCATGGCAGGCGCTTCATAACTGCCGCCGGACAACTCAATCAAGTCCACGCCCAGGGTGTTGAGCATGGAAACGACTTCCTTCGCATCTTCCGAACTGAAGCCGCCTTTCTGGAAATCCGCCGAGTTGAGCTTCACCGCGACGGCGAAGCCCTTGCCGACGGCTTGCCGCACCCCGTTGACGACGTCGACCAGCAAGCGCGCCCGGTTTTCCAGCGATCCGCCCCAGCGGTCCGTGCGTTGATTGGTCAGCGGGGAGAGGAATTGGCTGATCAGGTAACCGTGCGCGGCATGGATTTGCACGCCCGTAAAGCCAAACCGCTCGGCCAGCCGGGCGCTGTTGACAAAGCGCTGCTTCACGTCGGCAATATCGGCCTCCGTCATCTCGCGTGGCGCCGAAAATTGCCTGGAAAAGTTGCCCATATCCATAGGCACAGGAGACGGCGCGATGGTTTCCTGCCCCAGGGCGGCGGGCATCTGGCGCCCTGGATGGTTGATCTGCATCCAGATCTGCGCCCCGCGTGACCGTGCGGTGCGGGACCATTGCTCGAAGCGGGCGCCAAATTGCTCGGACTCAAGCACCACCCCTCCGGGTCCCGTCATGGCGCGGCGGTCGATCATCACGTTTCCGGTGATCATCAGGCCAACGCCGCCGTCCGCCCACGACTGGTACAGGCGGATCAGTTCCTTTGACGGCGCGTGGTCCTTGTCGGCCATGTTTTCTTCCATGGCGGCTTTGGCAAGGCGGTTCGGAATGACTGTCCCATTGGGCAATGTCAGTGCGGTAAAGGGTTTCATGCTGATCTCCAAGGTTGCGATAGCCTCACGATAAGCTTTAAGCTAACTTGAAGGTCAAGCCCTGAAATGAAAAAAAATCGCACTGTCGCGTTCGGGACACTGGTTGGAAGAAGGGTCGCTCCCCTCGAACCACAAAAATCCCGTGGCAGCCGATCTGCCGCTTGACATTCAAGTTGGCTTTAAGCTTATAGTTGATCACGCTGTGTTCGGCGGACATGGCCCAGACTACTCAACTATTCGGAGGACGATCCCATGTCTGTTTTCAAGAAACTGCTCCTGGCTGTCATGCCCTTGCTGTTCCTGCAGATGGTTGCTGCTGAACCGGTGTCCCCCATGCGCGATCCGGCCATGGAAAAAGTGCTGATAGTCATGACCAATCATTCCCGATATCCGAGCAGAAACGACCATACGGGGCTGTGGCTCACGGAATTGACGCATGTGTATGATGTGCTGCAGGAAGCCGGGTATGGCATCGACTTCGTCAGTCCCAGCGGCGGTGTGGTGCCGCTGGATGAACGCAGCCAGGGATGGCTGTACATGGATGAGGCAGCAAAAAGTCACCTGAGTGATCCTGCTTTCATGGCATTGCTGCAATCGACAAAAGCTGCGGCCGACATCGATCCCGCTGCCTATGGGGCTGTTTTCTACACGGGCGGCCATGGAACGATGTGGGATTTCAAGGGCAACAAGGACCTCAAGCGCATTGCCGAGGCCATCTACCGCAACGGCGGCGTCGTTTCCTCCGTGTGCCATGGCGCCGCTGGCTTGCTGGATCTGGAGGACGAGAAGGGCGAGCCACTGATAAAAGGGCGCAGCGTGACAGGATTTTCCAACTTGGAAGAATCGCTTGCCGGCATTAAGGACCAGGTTCCCTACCTTTTGCAAAGCGAGGTCGAGAGCAAAGGGGCGCTGTATGCCAAAGGATTTTTCCCGTTTGGCAGCTTCGTGCTGACGGACGGCCGCCTCGTCACCGGCCAGAACCCTGGTTCCAGCAAGGAAGTGGCGCAAGCTCTGCTCAAGGCTTTAGAGAATAACAAACTACAACTTCAGCGGGAAAAATAATGAAAATTGGCGAATTGGCCAAGCGCAGCGGCTTGGCGGCGTCCACGATCCGGTTCTACGAATCCAAGGGCTTGTTGAAAGCCGTGAGCCGCCAGTCGAACGGCTACCGCGACTATCCGCTGGAAGCCGTGGCGGTACTGTCCATCATCAGCGACGCGCAGCAGGCGGGCTTTTCTCTCGACGAAATCAAGCAAGTCTTGCCAGAGGACAGTTCATCATGGAAGCATGATGAATTGATGGCCGCGCTCAAGAAGAAGATCGCCGATATCGAATCGCTGGAAGTACGCCTGGCGCAAAACAAGGCCCATCTTTTGTCGTTGATTCAATTGATCGATGCAAAACCGGAGGATGTGGACTGCAAGGACAATGCTGCCAGGGTCATGGAAAGCATGGGCATCGTCGGTAAGAATTAGCAAGCAGGCCGGTTTCGCGGGAATTGCCCGCGTTTGCCGATGGGCAGTTGCGAGCGCTGCGTATTCGCAGACAGATCAGGGGGAGGGTGCCGCTTGCCCAGTTCAAGGACTGGAGCAAGTATGAAGTGGATAGAGCGGCGTCTACGCCAGCAGTTATTAGTCGGTGCTGATTGGCCAAAGTCCTGTTGTAACCTGTTATCCTAAGTAATTACTTCATACAGCAAATCATACGAATGGAGAGTGCAACGTGACTGTGCGAAAAGATCAAATTGATCGTCTGTTAGAGCATCCATCAGAAAGCCTAAATGTCGAAGTGAAAACTTGGATCGATCCGCGTGCTCCTGAGGGCATCGCAAAGATAGTTAAAGGGGTTTTCGCGATTAGGAATCGTAACGGGGGGTTTTTGGTTATTGGCTTAGATAATGATACGCTTCGGCCAGACAACTACCCATACGAAGTACCGGCAGCGCAACTATTTCATCTCGATAAAATCCAAGAACTAGTATCAAGGTATGCAAATGAACCTTTTGAGATTTTGGTTGAGCTGAGAGCTTTTTTCAATCAGATACATCCAATTATCGTTATTCCAGAGGGCGTCAAGGTCCCATCGTCGGTGAAAAGCGACCTTAAAGGGGGCGAAGGAAAATATCTTCTAGCAGTTGGTGATATCTATTTCCGCACACTAAATGCTAATGGCGTACCCAGCAGTGCAAAAATGTCGCCTCGAGATTTATCCTCCATCCTAGATATCTGTTTCGACAACCGCGAAGCAGACATTGGAAGATTCTTCCGAAGACAGTTGGCATCAGCAGATGCTTCTAACCTTGCTAATTTTCTGATGGGACGGAATTTTAACGAAGATAACCTTAAAAATCGAGCGTTGTCCGTAATCAGAAAAGGCGATGAATCATTTGAGAAAGTTCTCAGCAAAGCTCCATTAAGCGAAGAAGATAGCATCGCATTAACGTTTCTAACCATGAGTGTTGGACTTGTCTTACATCCCAAAAAAGCAGATAGCTTACCGACTCAAGAATTCATGAATACCGTCGCCTCGGCCAATCCGCAATACACAGGTTGGCCAGTTTGGATGGATACTCGAGGTTTCCAGAGGACTAGCGACCGCCCGATGGTAGTTGATGGGGCTTGGCAAACATTCATTAACGACATAAATGATTGGTCTGCGAATTTTGAATTTATGCGAATTGACCCAGTTGGTGAATTATTTTTGCGAAGAGTAATGCAAGATGATTTAATGCCAAGCAGAATAACGCCAGGTACAGCGCTAGATGTATTGCTTATGGTTTATCGAGTGGCGGAGGTATTGGCAGTGGGGATTAGCATAGCTAGAGCGACTGGATGGGATCAAAGTGAAAAGGCAGGATTTGCTTTTAAATGGTCGGGGTTGGAAGGACGTAGCCTTCACGCTTGGGCTAATCCAAATCAATTCTTCTTTGGTGCTTCTGGAGTCTCGAATACTTTGCATGCCAATTCGTTCGTGGAAATCCCTCTTGATACCCCACATTCTGCATTGGCTCCCCACGTCGCTGCCGCAGTTGCGCCACTATTTGCATCGTTTAACGGTTTTCAGGTTGGCCTTGAAGCAGTTGAAGATTGCGTACGGCGGATGGTCGAGCGTCGGATATCCTGAAGCCAAGTCTGCACATTTAGGCCGATAGTAAGGCGTCTCGAAAAGACCAGCGGCACAAGCGGGCGGAACGGCAAAATCTTTGAGGGGGCTGAGGTAGGCGGTGGACGTTGAGATGCTGTCGAGTATGCCGACAGCATTCTTGGCAATCAAAATATCGACATTTCGACAGCAAGTTGATCTTTTTGAGACCAAACTGTCGGCGTATTACTAAGTACCAAAAGTACCTCCCACTCCTCACCATCAATTTTACATAATATAAATTATGCGAAGTTATGGATGGATTTGAGAAAACCTCCATTTTGCCAGTTCCCCAATTGCAAATGCGATTTTCCCCCTCTGCGCGCCGCTGTCGCTGATGCTGCGCCGCCGCGCTTGAACGAGCTGCATGAAATACACGGCTTGTCCCCGTCCATGTGCGGTTTGCTCACGCCCAGATTCTCGTGCAGGTGCAAATCTGGCATTGCGATGATGTTGGCGATCAGGTCTGGCACGCTCCTGCGCGAGACCACGGTGCCGTTGAATGGCGCGTGCGTCGTCCGTTCGTCGCCGACTTCGTCTTCGTTCGTCATCCAGGCTGGGCGCACGATCATGTATGCGAAGCCCGGTGCTTCGATGGCGTCGGCGGAGCGGCGGAATGGTTTCAGGTGTTGTGCCAGCCTGGCGTTGGTCCATTCGCCGAATGTGCCGGGAACTTCACCGTAGATGCCCATCGACAGGATGAAAACCTGTCGTTCGACACCGGAGGCCCACATGGGGGCAATGATGCTGTTGGCCTGGTCTTCCATGTCGTCGCCCAGCAGATTGGCGTGAACCAGGACATGGAATCCGGTGAGGCGTGCCGGCCCGGCGCCTTGTCTCGTGGTAAATTGCAGTCCGTGAGAAGTATCTCCAATACCTACAATATCAATGAAATCAGGCGTTTGCCGACTATTTTGCATGAGAAGTCTCAAGATCCGCATGACCCAGCAGCCTGCACGCACGGCGTTGCTTTTACCGCCTTGCCAGCGTTTCCTGTCCCTTGCCGGCGCGCTGGCCATCGCGGCCGCCTTGTGCGGCTGTGCCAGCAAGCCTGGGCCCTGGCCTGCGCGCGCCCTGCCGGCGTCGGCTGCCGTGACGGTCGATGCCACGCAATTCCTGTCCAGAAAACAACTGGTGGACTGGCAAGTCGACCTGGACGAACGCCGCCTGCGCGCCACGGGTTCGCCCCGGCATGAAGCGTATATCGACGTCCTGCATGAACGCCTGGCGCGCGCCGGTGTCAAACAACTGCGCTTCGAGCCTGTCAGCTTCCGGCAATGGTCGGTGCAGCCGGAAGACTGGGGCCTGGAAGTGGTCCACGACGACAGGTCTGGCGTGCTGCCCACGGCTGGCTACATTCCGTATTCGGGCGTGACGCCGCCGTCCGGCATTACGGGGCGCATCGCCTATCTGGCGCCGGGGGCCAGTCCCGATGCCAGCCTGGCCGGCAAGCTGGTGCTCGTCGACATGCCCGCCGTGGCGTGGACGGGCAAGGTTTTCCAGCAATCTGCCCTTCACATTCACGATCCTGACCACGCCATGGGGCCGGACACGCCGTATGCGCGCCAGTTCCAGATGCTGGGGCCGTTCATCACCTTGCTGGACAGCCTGCAGGCAGCCGGTGCGGCGGGCGTGATCGTCATTCTCGATACGCCGCCCATGTCGATGAACGGCTTGTATGCGCCTTACGACGGCAAAGTGCGCCAACTGCCCGGCATGTTTATCGACCGTGACCGGGGTCGGCGCCTGCGCGAGAGCGTGCTGGCGGGCACGGCGCCTGTCTTGCGGCTGACCATGGCTGCCACCGTGCGCCAGGTGCAGACGCGCAACCTGGTTGGCATCATCCCCGGCAAGTCCGCGGAATTGATGGTGCTGGGCAGTCACACGGATGGCACGAACGCGCTGGAAGACAATGGACCGAACGCCATCGTCGACATGGCCCAGTACCTGACGCGCCTGCCGCAGGACAGCTTGCCGCGAAGCGTCATGCTGCTGTTGACGAGCGGCCATTTCGCGGGCGGCGTGGGCATGAAGCAGTTTATGGATCGCCACCAGGACGATGGCTTGATGCAAGGTATCGCCACAATGCTCACCATCGGGAACCTGGGCGCGCTGGAAGTGCTGCCTGACAGCAATGGTTACATGCGCCTCACGGGCAGGTTCGAGCCGGCCGCCGTGTTTTCACCGCGCACGCCAGCCCTGATGGACGCCTCCTACGCCATGCTGAAGCAGGCCGATGCGGCGCCCGCGTTCGTGCTGCCAGCCTCCAGTCCTGCGGGCGATGGCAATCCGAAGAATGCCGCCTGGCCTGGCGCAGGCCAGTATTTATGGGAGGCGCAGCGCATTCCCACGGTGCATTACATCACGCAACCGACCTATTTGCTCTACTATGGCATCGACAGCGTGACCCGGCTGGATTACCGGCTGATGCAGCGCCAGACCGTGGCCTTGACGCAAATGCTGCTGGACCTGTCGCGCGTGCCGTATGCCGATTTGCGCAAGGAAACGGTGCCATAGACCTTGCCTGGCGTCCACCTCCCTTCCCCGCCCTGCTTCCGGCGCCATTCCGGACACCATACCAGCGCACTGGAAAACAGGCACTGGTATGGCCCGCATTGCCCATCTCCTGGGGCAATGCCGCAACTGGTATTGTGATCTTGCGCAAAGAATAAAACCAGTTGACTACCACCTGCAATGCTTGCACTCTGAAAAATCGGACGGTGTCCAGCCGCCCGGCCATGCTAAAAAATACACAAGGAGATGCAAGTGAACCGGACAGTCATGAATACCCTCATCCTTACCCTCTTCGGCGGCACCCTGGCGGCCTGCGGCGGCGGCAGCGGCGACGGATCCAGCGGGGGCGCGAGCCAGCTGCTGGCCGGCGCGCCCGCAGCAGTGGCCTGCTACACGCCGTGGAATAGCGGGACTGCCTACAACGGCGGCGGCCAGGCCAGTTACAACAACGTCAATTACACGGCCAACTGGTGGACGCAAGGCAATAACCCATCGACCAGCAGCGGCGGCGCCGGCAGCGGCCAGCCCTGGACGGCGGTGGGAGACTGCGGCACGCCGACTCCTACCCCAACGCCGACACCCACGCCTACCCCAACACCTACGCCGACTCCCACCCCAACACCAACACCAACGCCGACACCGACGCCGACGCCTACCCCGACTCCGACTCCAACACCGACGCCCACCGGCCTGGCCAAGCACGCGCTGATCGGCTACTGGCACAACTTCACCAACCCCAGCGGCGCCACGTATCCAATCAGCCAGGTCAGCGATGACTGGGACGTGATCGTCGTCTCGTTCGGCGACAACGCAGGCGGCGGCAATGTCAGCCTGACCATCGATCCGGGTGCGGGCACGGAAGCGCAATTCATCGCTGACGTGGCGGCCAAGCGGGCCAAGGGCAAGAAAGTCATCCTGTCGCTGGGCGGGCAAAACGGTTCCGTTTCCGTCGGCAACACGGCCGAAGCGACGAATTTCACCAACAGCCTGTACGCCATCATCACGAAATATGGTTTCGATGGCATCGACCTGGACCTGGAAAACGGCGTTGCGCAAGGCGCGGCCATCCAGACCTATCTGCCGATCGCCGTGAAAAACCTGAAAACCAAGGTCGGCAGCAGCTTTTACCTGTCGATGGCGCCTGAGTGGGTGTATGTGGAAGGGGGATATACGAGCTATGGCAGCATCTGGGGCGCCTACATTCCCATCATCAACGCCTTGCGCAGCGAGCTGACGGTGCTGCACCCGCAGTACTACAACAATGGCGACATCTACACGCCGTACGCGACGGGCGCCATCAAGGCGGGTTCGGCCGACCAGCTGGTGGCCACGGCGCGCATGCTGATCGAGGGATTCAATTATGGCGGCAATACCTTCGCCGGCCTGCGTCCGGACCAGGTGGGCTTCGGCGTGCCGTCGGGCCGCAGCTCGGCCGGTTCGGGCTTTACGACGAATGCCGACGTCAGCAATGCCTTGAATTGCCTGACGCGCCTGCTCAATTGCGGCACCATCAAGCCGCTGCAGGCGTATCCGGACTTCCGCGGCGTGATGACGTGGTCGATCAACTGGGACCGCCACGACAACTATAATTTCTCCGTGCCGACGAAGAATGTGCTGAAAACCCTGCCGTAACGGCCCAGGCCCGACTGCGCATGCGAGCTTGGCCGCTCACATGCGCAGCAGCGCCGCGCCCAGCAAGCGCATGTGCAGCGCCACGCCCTGGCGCAACGCCTCCCCTCCTCCTTGCGCATGCTTGATGCCATCCATGGTGGCCACCAGCAAACCGGCCACCTGCGCGGCGGTCGCGTCCACCCGGCGCAGCGCAATATCGCCCGCCGCTTCGGCCTGTTCCAGCGCGCCGGCCAGCGACGCCACCAGTGTTGCCCGCGCCGTCAAGGTGATGTCGGCGGCCAGGGTCATATTGGCGTCGAACAATTCCTGCCCATGGGCGCTGGCGGAAATTTCCGCCATCAAGCCTTGCTGGAATGCCAGCAGCGCCGTTTCGATGCGCGTGAAGACGGGGCCGGGTTCGGCCAGCGCCGCTGCCACTTGCGCCATGACGGTAGCATGGGCCCGTTCGGACCCGGCGCGGAACACGTCTTCCTTGTTCTTGAAGTGCAGGTACAGCGCGGCGCGCGACATATCGGCCGCCTGCGCAATGTCGAGCATGGATGTCTTGCGGTAGCCATAGCGGCAAAACACGGCCAGGGCCGCGTCGAGTATGCGCTGGGTCTTGAGGGTCTGGGGTAACATGCTGGCATATTGACATTTTATATATATAGTGTCAACATGGTTTTTGGACAAATTACGTCAAAGTGTCAATCCCCACAGCGAAGGATGGAATCATGCAAGAACAGCACCCTGGCTCCGAGGCGGCCATGCAGGACCAATTGCGCGACATCGAACGCGGCCGCCTGCGCGCGCTGGTCGACGGCGACGTGGCGCTGGCGCGCACCCTGCACGCCGACGATTTTCAGCTGGTCACGCCCATCGGCAGCCTGCTGTCGCGGGAGGAATACCTGGGCGCCATCGCGGCGGGCCACATGCGCTATCTGAGCTGGGAACCGGGCGAGATCGCCGTGCGCGTGCATGGCGATGCGGCCGTCTTGCGCTACCAGGCCCAGCTTGAAATCCATTTCGCCGGCCAGGCCGTGCCCCGCGCGCGCTACTGGCATATCGATAGCTATGAGCGGCGCGCTGGGCGCTGGCAAGCCGTGTGGTCGCAGGCGACGGCGATACGCTGACGGCCATGGCGGCTGCGGGAGGTGCGCGCAGCAGGGGCAATTGATATTTCTCAAACCATAGCCTCAATCTATGGGTTCGGTTGAAATATTTTACTTCCTTTTGTAAATGAGAATCGTTACTATCTAAATCAAGGATAAGCGAATTCAACAGAAAGGAGCATCCCTTGTTCACAGCCATCAAAACATTCAGCCAGGTCTGCACGCACATGTCGATCGCCTTCGGCCTCGCCTACTTGCTGACGGGGTCCCTGGCGCTCGGTGGCTTGGCCGCGATCATCGAACCGATCATCAACGTTGCCCTGTTGCCGTGGCATGAAAAAGCCTGGCACGCGATCCGCCGCCGCTACGCCGCCAGCGGCCTGGGCTTTGCCGCCCTGGCCGGCGAAAAGCTCAGCCAGACCACCCTGCACATGGGCGTGGCCTTCGGCGTCATGTACTGGGCCACGGGGTCCATGGCCTTCGGCGGCTTGCTGGCCGTGGTCGAGCCGATCTGCAACGTGATCGTCCTGCCCTTCCACGACCGGCTGTGGGAAAAAGCCCGCTTTCGCCTGGAAAGCCGCGGCGCGGCCCGCCTCGCCGCCCTGTAATCGTCCTTCTTAATTCCCTGCCCACACGGATGGGCGACGCTGCCGCCACGGCGCCGCCCGCTCCAGCTGCCCAGCCAGGCGCAGCAGCACGCCATCCTTGGCGTAGCCGGCCATGAACTGCATGCCGATCGGCACGCCCTCATTTGACATGCCCAGCGGCACGGACATGGCCGGCAAGCCCGCCACGTTCGCCAGCGGCGTGTACGGCGAATGCTCGAACAGGCGCGCCGTCCAGCCAACACCGTCGAGCTGTTCCTCCTTTTCGCCATAGCGGCCCAGTTGCCACGGCATATCCGGCAAGGTGGGCGTCAGCAGCACGTCGTACTGGCCGAACAAGGCGCCCGCGTGGCGCGTGACCGTGTTGCGCACGTCGAGGGCCGCCACGAAATCGACCGCCGAGACCGTTTTGCCATGGCGGTAACAGGCCAGGGTCGCCGCTTCCAGGGTCTCCAGCGACACGCCGCGCCCGCTCTCCTGCGCCAGACCATCGATCCACGGCACCAGGTTGGCGCACCAGATGCCGGCATTCGCGTGCACGAACGCTTCCCACGACACGCCCAGCGCGGGCGCCACTTCTTCCACGTGGTGGCCCAGGCTTTCCAGCAGGCGCACGGTGGCGTCCAGCGCGGCTTCGATGGCGGGCACGGGCCGGGCGCCATTGCTGGCGGCGCGCTGCACGCCGATGCGCAGCTTGCCCGGCGCCACGCCTACCTGCGACAGCCAGCTGTGGCCGGGTGGATTCGTCACATACGGTTCGCCTGCCATCACGCCCTGCACGGCATCGAGCAAGGCGGCGCTGTCGCGCACGGTGCGGCTCACGCCCAGCTGCACGCCCAGGCCGCTGAAGATCTCGTCCATGGCGGGGCCGTTCGAGACCCGGCCACGGCTTGGTTTCAGGCCGAACAGGCCCGTCGAGGCGGCCGGTACGCGGATGGAACCGGCCGCATCCGTCGCATGGGCCAGCGGCACGATGCCGGCCGCCACGGCCGCCGCCGCGCCGCCGCTGGAGCCGCCCGCGCTCAAGGACAGGTTCCAGGGATTGCGCGTGGCGCCGTAGAGCACGGGTTCCGTGGTGGTGGCAAACGCCATTTCCGGCGTGCTCGTGCGGCCGAACGTCGCCAGGCCGGCTGCGCGGAACTGCGTCATCAGGTGGGAGTCAAATGCGGCGACATGGCCGGCGCCCAGGCGGCTGCCCGCTTCGCTGCGGCGGCCCGCCATCGTGACGGCCACGTCCTTGATCAGGAAGGGCACGCCGGCGAACGGCGCAGTGCTGAGTGTGCTGTCGATGGCAGTCAAATCCGCCGGCCACAGCTCGACCACGGCATTGATCAGCGGGTTGACGGCGGCGCAGGCGCGCGCGGCCGCGTCGTGCAATTCGGCAGCCGAGACGTCGCCGTCGCGCAGCAGCTGGGCCAGTCCAAGACCATCAAAGCTTGTATATTCATGGAGTTGCATCAGTTTATTCCTGTAATGGATGAAGAGTGGATATCACAGGAACTACTCTAGGGCTTGCGCTATCATAGTGGAAATGAATAGTTGATATACAAGGTATAGCCATGAACAATTTGCACAAGCTGGACTTGAACCTGCTGCTGACCCTGAACGCCCTGTTGATTGAACGCAACGTCACGCGGGCGGCGGCGCGGCTGCACCTGAGCCAGCCGTCCGTCAGTGTGCAGCTGGGCAAGCTGCGCGCCGCCTTCGACGATCCGCTGCTGTTGCCCGGCCCGCGCGGCATGCTGCCCACGGCGCGCGCGCTGGCCCTGTTCGCGCCGCTGCAAGCCGTGCTGGCCCAGCTGGAGCAAGTCTTGCAGCCGGAACAGGCGTTCGACCCGGCCACGGCCGAGGTGCGCTGGAATCTGGCGGCGGCCGACGCCACCGAGTATGCGATTCTGCTGCCCATGCTGCCGTCCCTGCGCGCGCAGGCGCCCCTGTCGCGCATGGCCGTCTTCGAAGCCGTGCCGGCGCGCATGGCGCACGCGCTGGAAAACGGCCAGGTCGACCTGGGCTTCCTGGCGCAGGAAGAAGCGCCGCCCGGCTTGCGCCACCGCACCCTGTTCACCGAACACTATGTGCTGGCGGGCCGCCGCGACCACCCGCTGCTGCAGGCGCCGCCCGACCTCGAGCGGTTTTGCACGCTGGAATTCATCGTCGTCTCGCCCAACGGCGGCGGTTTCCGCAGCAACGTCGATACGGCACTGGAAACGCTGGGCCGGACGCGCAAGGTGGTGCTGTCCGTGCCGCATTTCCTCATCGTTCCTCCCCTGCTGGCCGCGTCCGACATGGTGGCCCTGCTGCCGTCGCGCCTGCTGAAAAACGCCTTGGGCGCCCTGCGCACGTGGGAGCCGCCCGTCACCCTGCCCGATTACGAGATGGCGATGGTGTGGCACGAGCGCATGCACCTGGACCCGGCGCACCGCTGGCTGCGCGAACGCATCATGGCGTGGAACGAAAAGTCCGCTTGAGCCATTGACAAAGAGGGCCAGGCCGTATACTGTCTCGGTTTATTACTAACTAAGTTAGCTATTAATCAGAATGAAGACTGCTGCACTGCCTCGCTGGCCCATTTTACTGGTCATGATCGTTTCCGAGATCATGGACCTTGCCGCATCCACCATCGTCAACGTCGGCGGACCTGCCCTGATCGAGTCGCTGGGCGCCAGTTCCGCCCAGATGCAATGGGTCATCGGCGGCTATGCGCTGGCACTGGGCGCCGGCCTGGTGCTCGGCGGCAGGCTGGGCGACCGCTACGGGCGGCGCGCCATGTTTCTATACGGCTTGGCGGCCTTTACCATCGCCTCGCTGTTGTGCGCCGTGGCGCCGACCGTCGCATTGTTGATCGTCTTTCGCCTGCTGCAAGGGCTGGCCGGCGCGATGCTGTTGCCGCAAGGCTTGGGCTTGCTGCGTGAAAACTACCAGGGAGCTGCCCTGGCCAAGGTGTTTGGCATCTTCGGCCCCATCCTGGGTCTGGCGGGCATACTCGGTCCCGTGCTGGGCGGGATGCTGCTCGAAGCGAACGTGTTCGGCCTGGGCTGGAGAGCCATGTTCCTGATCAATATTCCGATCGGCATTGCCTGCTTCCTGGTGGCGCGGCGTTACCTGCCCCACCGTCCGGGAGACCGCTCCGTCCACATCGACGTCCCCGGCGCCAGCCTGCTGGTGCTGTCGTCCGTGTTCCTCGTCTTGCCGCTGGGCGAGGCGGGAGCGTGGCCGGCGTGGGGATGGCCGATGCTGGCGATGGCCGTGCTGGGTTTCGGCCTGTTCGGCCTGCGCCAGTCCGCGATGGTGCGCGCCGGGCAGACGCCGCTCATCATGACGTCGATCTTCCAGCGCTCCGCCTACACGGCCGGGCTGGCAGGCATTGCCCTGTTCTTTTGTTCGCTCGTCGGCATGCAGCTGGTGCTGACGCTTTTCTTGCAAATTGGACATGGATTGACGGCGGGAGAAGCAAGTATTGCCAATCTGCCATTCGCTGTGGGCACGGCGTGCGGCGCCACCCTGAGCGGCGCCGTCCTGGCGGCCCGTTTCGGGCGCAAGGTGCTGCAACTGGGAGCCGGTGTCCAGCTTGCCGGCGTGGCGCTGCTGCAATTTGAACTGGGCAATACGGCGGTATTTTCTGCATGGCATGTCGTGCCCGGCATGCTGGTCTGCGGCATCGGGGCCGGCCTCGTGATCGCAGCCTTGTTCAGCATCATTCTGGCGTCGCTGGACAACAAGCAGATCGGCTCCGGTTCCGGCGTGTTGTCTGCCGTGCAATCGATCGCCGCATCGATCGGCGTGGCCCTGTTCAGCGGCGCATTTTTTGCCGCGCATCCCTCCCTGACGCCGGACCGGGCGCTCAGCGCCGCATTGACGATCCAGACCGGCATACTCATCGCCTTCATGGGCGTGACGTTCTTCTTTCCCACTGCTGCAAAATCTGAACTTGAGGTAAATCATGCATGACCAGCCAACACACAATCAAGCATTCGCAGCCGACGATCCCCGCGGCATGCACATCGCCGGCGATGTCATCGGCCGCCAGTTGCAGGATATCGCGATCCTGACCCGTGAAACGGCGTTGCACCTGAGCAACGCGATGGGCATCAACCAGACCGATTTGGCCCTGATGGAGCAGTTGATCACGCACGGTCCTTTGTCTCCGAATGAGCTGGCCGCGCGCCTTGCCGTCACCACCGCAGGCGTGACGCTCGTCATCGACCGCCTGGAACGGGCCGGCCACGTGACGCGCGTGCGCCAGCAAGACGACAAGCGCCGCGTGCTCGTCCATCCCGTGCCAGCCTCGGTGACGCAAACCTACACGCATATCGCGCCGATGCTCAACGGACTGGACGCGGTGCTGAGCGGCTTGTCCGCCGGCGAACGGACGACGATAGAACACTTTCTCCAGCAAGTGATTACGGTTTACCAGACCACTTTGCCAACCACAGCAGAAAAGAAAATCAAATGACGATCAAACGAAAAATCCTGATCACGGGGGCCAGCGTTGCCGGCCCGACCCTGGCTTACTGGCTGTCGCGCCTGGGCATGGACGTCACCGTTGTCGAGCGGGCGCCCGAGTTTCGCGATGGCGGACAAACGATCGACGTGCGCGGCGCAGGCAAGCTGGTGGCGCAGCGCATGGGGCTCGAGAGCGCCATCCGCGCCAAGACCACGCATGAGGATGGACTCCGGTTTGTCGACGCGCAAGACCGCACGCAGGCGGAATTCGGCATCGGGGCCTTTGGCGGCAACGGCCCCGTGGCCGAGCTGGAAATCCTGCGGGGGGAACTGGCCAAGCTGCTGATCGAGCATGGCCGCGACGCGGTTGACTACCGCTTTGGCGACAGCATCGCCGCGCTGGAAGAATTGCCGCATGGCGTCAAGGTGCGCTTCGAACAGGGCGGCGAAGCAGTGTTCGATCTCGTCATCGGCGCCGAAGGCGTCGGTTCGCATACGCGCAAACTCGTGTTCGGGGATGAAGTCCAACGCCGCTCGTTCAAGCTCTACACGGCCTATTTCACCATCCCGCGCGCGCCGGGCGACGAGCGCCAGATGCGCTGGTTCAACGCCCCTGGCGGCTTGAGCGTGTGCCTGCGTCCCGATAACCTGGGCACCACGCGTGCCCTGCTGTCGTTCCAGGAAGCGCCCAGCGCCTATGAAGAACTGCAGATTGCCGAGCAAAAAGCCCTGCTGAAGCAGAAGTTCGGCGCCCTGAAGTGGGAGACGCCGCGCATCCTGGCGGCCCTGGATGGCGCCACCGACCTGTATTTCGACCAGATTTCCCAGGTCAAAATGCCGCGCTGGTCAAAGGGACGGATTGCCCTCGTCGGCGACGCCGCCTATTGCGCCTCGCCCATCAGCGGCATGGGCACGAGCCTGGGCATGTGCGGCGCCTACGTGCTGGCGGGGGAACTGGGACGCCATGACGATCACGCGCAAGCGTTTGCCGCATATGAAGCGATCATGCGCCCGTATGTTGACCAGGCGCAAAGCGTGCCCACCTTCGCGCCGCGCCTGGCCTCGCCGCACTCGCGCGCCGGGATCGCCATCGGCCATGCGATGTTGCGCATGTCAAACGTGCCAATTATCAAGACGATACTGGCCAGGTTCCTGACGCCCAAGGCGGATGCCATCGCGCTGCCCGAGTATGCGAACATGGCCTGAGGCAGGCGGGCGGCGGGCGTTGGCATACACGAATTGTTGCCGCGATGCACTAGGCAAAATTACCTAGTCGACCGAAAGAAACTCCCAATTTTCGCCTTGGGAAGGAATGCGTAAGCTTGGCCCGAATAATAAAGGGTCACCATGAACGTCATTTCCATCCTGCATCGCGGCTCGCGCCGCCCTCCTGCTTCCTCCCCCTCGCTGTTTGGCCGGCTTGCCGTCATGCTCCTGGGCATGCTGGCCTTCTGCGCCAGCGCCTGGGCCGCACCTGCGCCCACGGCCTCGGCCGAGCTGATCAAGCGCGGCGAGTATGTCGCCCGCCTGGGCGACTGCGTGGCCTGCCACACGAGCCCGAACGGCGCCGCCATGGCCGGCGGCCTGGAACTGAAAACGCCGTTCGGCACCATCTACAGCACGAATATCACGCCGGATGCGAAGACGGGCCTGGGCACGTACACCTTCGCGCAATTCGACCGCGCCATGCGCAAGGGCGTGGCGGCGGACGGGCACAACCTGTATCCGGCCATGCCCTACCCTTCCTACGCGAAGATCACGCCCGACGACATGCAGGCCCTGTACGCGTATTTGCAGCGGGGCGTGGCGCCCGTGGCGCAGCAAAACCGCGAAACGGACATGAAATGGCCGTTCAGCATGCGCTGGGGCTTGTCGCTGTGGAACGCCGTCTTCCTCGACGATGCGCCATTCAAGCCCGACAGCGCCAAGTCGGCCATGTGGAACCGGGGCAGCTATCTGGCCCAGGGGCTCGGTCATTGCGGCTCGTGCCACACGCCGCGCGGCGTGGCTTTCCAGGAAAAAACCATGGGCCAGGATGGCGGCAGCGGCAAGCATTATCTGTCCGGCTTCACCTTCGACGGCTGGCATGCCGTCAATTTGCGCAATCTGTGGACGCCGGCCGACATCGTGCAATTGCTGAAAACGGGCCGCAACAGCTTCGGCACGGCGGCCGGCAGCATGACGGAAGTCATCACGCACAGCACGCAATACTTCACGGACGGCGACCTCGATGCGCTGGCGCATTACCTGCACGGCTTGCCGGCCAAGCCGGGCGCGCCAGCACCGCAGGCAAAACCGGCGCCTGCTGTCGCGGCCGGCAACGACGCGCTGTACAACACGCGCGGCGGTCTCGGCTACCTGCAGTTTTGCGCCACCTGCCACCGCCGCGACGGCCGCGGCGTGGAAAACATCTTCCCGCCGCTGGCGCAGAACGATTCGGTGCAGTCGAAGGATGCCACCTCCGTCATCCATATCGCATTGACCGGCTGGCAGTCGGCCGTCACGCAGCAGTCGCCCCGTTCCTTCGGCATGCCCGCGTATGACCGCCTGTCGGATACGGAACTGGCGGAAATCCTCACCTTTGTGCGCGGCAAGTGGGGGAATCAAGGCGCGCCCGTCACGCCCGGCCACATCGCCAAGGTGCGCAAGGAGCTCAAGCTCAAGGCGCCGGATGCGGGCGGCTTCGTCACGCCCCGCTTTGCCGCCCTGACGGCCGATCCGAACGCCAATCAATTAATCCACGGCATGCAGCTGATGACGGAAACCCGCGCCCGCCTGCCGCAAAACGTGGGCAACGACCTCAATTGCAGCAGTTGCCACCTGAATGGCGGCACCGTGGCCAACGGTTCGCCCTTCCTCGGCATTTCCGCCTTCTTCCCGGCGGAAGCGCCGCGCGCCGGCAAGATCATCAGCCTGGGCGAGCGCATCAATGGCTGCTTCCGCCGCTCCATGCATGGCAAGCCCCTGCCCGTGGATGGCCCCGACCTGCAGGCGATGGTCGCCTACATCGACTGGATGAAGGGCGCCACGCAGGCAAACGACAAGGTGCCGGGACGGGGCGTGGCGAAGATCGACCGCAACCTGCTGCCTGACCCCGTGCATGGCAAAAAAGTGTACGCCGAGCAATGCGCCGTCTGCCATGGCGCGAATGGCGAAGGCATCCGGGGCGCCAACGGCGTGGTGGCCTTCCCCCCGCTGTGGGGCGAGCGCTCGTTCAATATCGGCGCCGGCATGGCCCGCACCTACACGGCGGCCGGCTTCGTCAAGGCGAACATGGTGATGGGCCACGGCCAGAAATTCCCGTTGGGGCAAGGCAACCTGTCCGATCAGGACGCCGTCGACGTGGCCGAATATTTTACGCACATGCCGCGCCCGGACTTCCCCGACAAGGTCAAGGATTGGCCGAAGGGCGGCAAGCCCAAGGATGCGCGCTACTGACGCCCCATCGCGTTCGTAATCTGCTACGCTCATGCCACGACCACGCCAAGGAGTCTTGCATGAGCAGCAATATCCACCACGCGGCAGCCGGCGGTTATGCCACGGCGGCCGCCAGCTACGTCAAAGGTAGGCCCGATTATCCCCCCGCAGTGTCGGCCTGGCTGCAGGATAGCCTGGGCCTGGGGCCGGGCGCCACCGTGCTGGACCTGGGCGCCGGGACGGGCAAGTTCACGCCGCGCCTGCTGGACACGGGCGCCACGGTGATTGCCGTGGAACCCGTGCCTGCCATGCTGGCAAGACTGGCGGCGGCCTTGCCGCAAGTCCAGGCGCTGGCGGGCACGGCAACGGCCATTCCCCTGCCCGACGGCTCGGTCAACGCCGTGGTCTGCGCGCAAGCGTTTCACTGGTTCGCCACCCCGGAGGCGCTCGATGAAATCTGGCGCGTGCTCAAGCCGGGCGGCAGGCTGGGCCTGGTGTGGAATCTGCGCGACGCCAGCGTGCCCTGGGTGGCAAGACTGGACGCCATCGTCAACCAGGCGGAAGGCGATACGCCCCGCTACTACACGGGCGCCTGGCGCCGGGCCTTCCCCCATGCGGGTTTTTCACCTTTGCAGGAAACACAATTTTCCCAGGAACACACGGGATCGCCCGAAGACGTGCTGTTCAACCGCGTACGCTCCACCAGTTTTATCGCCGCCTTGCCGCCGCAGGCGCGCCAGCGCATCGATGACGAGATTGGCCAGCTGGTCGCGTCGGAGCCGGCCTTGCGCGGGCGGGACAGCATCAGCGTGCCCTACCGGACGGCCGCCTTCGTGGCACAAAAACAGGCCGTATAGATGTCTAGTGAACAAGACACAGAACCGCGGCAGGCCGCCCGCCAGGCGGCGGCCCCATCCGACACCTGGCTGGGCAAGCTGGGCCCCGGCCTGATCACGGGCGCGGCCGACGACGACCCCAGCGGCATCGCCACGTATTCGCAGGCGGGCGCGCAGTTCGGCTTCGGCATGCTGTGGACCGTCTGCCTGACCTTCCCCCTGATGCTGGGCATCCAGGTGATCAGCGCCAAGATCGGCCGGGTCAGCGGGCATGGGCTGGCGACGAATATCCGCCGCCATTATCCAAAATCCTTGCTGTACGCCATCGTCGGCTTGCTGCTGCTGGCCAATGTCATCAATATCGCCGCCGACGTGGCCGCCATGGGCGATGCCTTGACCCTGATCATCGGCGGTCCCACCCACCTGTATGCCATGGGCTTCGGGCTGCTGTCCCTGCTGCTGCAAGTGTTTATTCCCTACCAACAATATGTGCGCATCCTGAAATGGCTGACCCTGGGCTTGCTGGCCTATGTGGCCACCGTGCTGACCGTGCACATTCCGTGGGGCGAAGTGGCGCTGCGCACCGTCTGGCCCCAGTTCGCCTGGTCGGCCGCCTCGGTGACCATGATCGTGGCCGTGTTCGGCACGACGATCAGCCCGTACTTGTTCTTTTGGCAGGCGTCGCAGGAAGTGGAAGACTTGCAGGCTGATGCCGGCGCGCAAGCCCTGCGCCGGGCGCCGGAACAGGCGCCGCGGCAATTCCAGCGCATCAAGATGGACACGGCCATCGGCATGGGCTTTTCCAACCTGGTGGCCTTCTTCATCATGCTGACGACGGCCGTGACCCTGGGCGCGCAAGGCATCACGCATATCGATACGTCGGCGCAAGCGGCCTCCGCCCTGCGCCCCATCGCCGGCGAGTTCGCGTTTGCCCTGTTCAGCCTGGGCATCATCGGCACGGGCTTGCTGGCCATTCCCGTGCTGGCCGGGTCGGCCGCCTACGCCATGGCCGGCGCCTTTCACTGGAAAAACAGCCTGGAACTGGCGCCCCGGGCCGCGAAGAAGTTCTACGGCATCATCGTCACGGCCACCGTGATCGGAGCGGCCCTGTGCTTCACGCCGCTCGACCCCATCAAGGCCCTGTACTGGAGCGCCGTCATCAATGGCGTCATTTCCGTGCCCATCATGGCCCTGATGATGGTGATGGCCTCGCGCCCCGCCATCATGGGCACGCTCACCATTTCAAGACGCCTGCGGGCGCTGGGCTGGCTGTCGACCATCGTCATGGCAATGGCCGTGCTGGCCATGTTTGCCACCATGGCGTTTTGAAGCCTAGGCCGTCTTCGGCTTGAGCATGCCTTCCACGATGCCCAGCACGGTCTGGCGGGGCAGCAAACGCGGCAACCAGGCCAGCAGCCGATTCGGCCGGCCCGCCACATGGCTGCTGCGGCCCCGGTCCAGCGCGCGCAGCGCTTCATCGACGACGGCTTGCGGCGCCATGCGCTTGCCCACGGCCGCTTCGGGCGCGGCCACCACGTCGAAGAAGGCCGTGTCCGTGGCGCCAGGGCACAGGGCCAGCACGCGCACGCCGCGGCTGCGGTTTTCCGCCCACAGCGCTTCCGAGAACGATAGCACGAACGCCTTGCTGGCGCCGTAAATCGCCATGTAGGGATCGGGCTGCAGGGCCGCCGTGGACGCCACGTTGATGACGGCACCCCGCCCCTGAGCCAGCATGTGGGGCAAGGCGCAGTGCGTCAATTCCATGAGGGCCGTGCAATTGACGGTGACTTCGGCCGCCTGGCGCGCCAGGTCGATGCTCTCGAACCTGCCATGCGTGGCGAAGCCCGCGTTATTGATCAGCACGTCGGGCGGCATGCCCAAGGCGCACGCCTGTGCATGGGCGTCTTGCGCGGCGCCGGGCAAGCCCAGGTCGGCCACCAGCGCGTGCGCGCGGATGCCGTGGCGTTGGGAAAGTTCCCTGGCCAGGCTGTCGAGCACTGCGCCGGAACGGGCCAGCAACAGCAAGTGCGCGCCGCGCGCGGCCAGGGTTTGCGCAAAGACGCGGCCGATTCCGGACGAAGCGCCCGTGATCAGCACGGTTTGGTTGGTGTAATTGAAAGCAGTCATGGCAGCGGTGTGGAGTAGATGAGGTTTTCACTGTAAACTGTAGACTTTAGTCCACGGTCAAGCGTAGAACGCAAAAAAGTGCGCATGGCCGCGTTGCATAGCCTTGCCGTACTACCGTACTGTCTGCGCCTATACGCCTTGCCCTGCACATTTTTCACGTTCCACAAATGAGTAGAAAGTCAAAAAACTATGCGCATCGGTGAAATCACCCGCCTGACGGGCGTCAGCAAGGATACGGTGCGCTTCTACGAGCGCCAGGGCTTGCTGGAGGAAGCGCCGCAGCCGGGCGTGACGAATAACTACAAGGAATACTCGGCGCAAGCGTTGCGGCGCATCGAGCTGATCGGCCATGCCAAGGCGCTGGGCTTTACCTTGAAGGAAATCGCCGAAGTCATTGCCGTATGGCAAGAAAACGCGCTCGATGCGCAGACCAAACGGACCATGCTGGAAAAGAAAATTGCCCAGATCGATGACAAGGCCCGTTCGATGGCCGTGCTGCGCGCCGGCCTCGTCGATGCATTGGCCAAGGTGGAGACGGGTTGCAACGATGCGGCGCCAGTGCATATGAACAAGGATAACGACAAGGAGTATCAATGAGCAACCATTACACGCAATACCGCCACCTGGCGCTCGAGGGCGCCAAGCCTGCCCCCACGGCGCAACAGATTGCCGCCATCGAAACCTTGCTGGAAGCGTCCTTGCCGCCCGCCTTCCTGGCGTTCTTGCGCGTCGCCAACGGCGCCTGGTTCGATTACACGTGCGATGTGCCGGACGGTAATGGCGGCGTGGAAAAAATGGGCTTCAATACCTTTTTCAGCGCCGACGAAGGCGATTTCTGCGATGAAACCCTGGTCGGCGAAATCCGCGCCGCACGCAAGCATGCGGACATGCCGGTACGCATCCTGCCGTTCGCCCGCGATGGGGGCAATTCCATGCTCTACCTGGACTTGACGGAAGAAGGCGGCGGCCGGGTACTGGCCTATGTGCAGGAATTGCCGGAGTGGACGGGCAAGCGCGCCCACGGCCTGATGGAACTGGCGCCCTCGTTCGACGCCTGGCTGGACAGCCTGTATATCGACCGCGACACGGTGCTGGAGGAACTCGAACACAGCGTTTCGGAACCCTCGCACCTGGAAGCGATGGCGCAGTGGCTCGATATCGGCATGCCCGCCTGGCGCCGCGATGCGGGCATCGCCGCTTTATTTGCTATTAAACAAGTCGAATTGTGCGCTAACGAACAGGACTAGTCCTACGGGCATGGCCGTGCCTGTCCTATGGGTGTGCGCAGGCTGATGACTTAACATTGTCATCAGCTTGCATAAAACGCCATATTTGAAAGGATTTCCCATGCCTATCTCCACCACCAGTTCCCGTACCCCTTCCCTGAAAAGCGTGGTCATCGGCGCGGCCGTGGCGCTGTTGAGCGGCATCGCCATCAACAGCATTGCCGCCGCCGCGCCGGGCGCGTACGACAAGCAATTCCTAAGCAAGGCCGCCGATGCGGGCAGCACGGAAATCGCCGCCAGCAAGGTGGCGCAAAGCAAGAGCAGCAATGGGGAAGTGAAGCAATTTGCCGACGCCATGGTCGCCGCCCACACGACAGTGGCCGACGCGCTGAAACAGTTGGCCAGCAGCAAGCAGATCGAGGTCAGCGACCAGCCCGGCGCGAAACACAAGGCGCAGATCGACCGGCTGGGCCGCCTGGAAGGCCAGGCCTTCGACAGGGAATATGCGGCCACCATCGGCGTGGCGGCGCACAAGGAAGCCGTGAAGCTGTTCACGGATGCCAGCCAGAAGGCGAGCGATCCCGACATCAAGGCCTTTGCGGCCAAGACCTTGCCAGCGTTGCAACATCACCTGGAAATGGCGCATGCGCTGCACGCGGCATTGGCGAAATAGAGCGCCATACGCGGGGAAATACTTGCAGTACGTGCTGTACAGCAAGTATTTCTGCTCTTGACATACAATGCGGCAACTTCGTTTTCGGCCATGCCATGACCTCATGCAGCTACTCAAGAAAACCGGCTTGATCGCCGCCGCCTTCCTGCTCCTCATCCTGCTGGCAGGCTGGCTCTTCATCAAGGTGAGCGCGGCGCGCAATGCCACCGTGTATGCCCAGCAGTGGAACGACCAGGGCACGTGCGTGATCAAGACCTATGTGCCGCACTACGGCAACGGCGTGCCGAACAACATCGTGCGCGCGTTCAGCACGTCCACCTTCTTCCGCGTGTACCACAAGGATGGCACCATGCTGGAAAGCACGGAATGGGTGCTGGACATGCATGAAGACGGCATCCTCGACCATGCCCACTGGGGCCAGAATCGCGCCATCTACCCGACCGACCTGGGGTATGAAGGCTGGACCTTGCCCGAGTGCGCGTGATCCCGGAGCCATGATGCAGAAAAAAACCAAGCCAGCGGGATTACGCAGCCCATGGGTCGATTTGCCGTACGAGCCCACGCTTTACCATTTCCTCGGTCCCTTCGACGTGTATGACCGCGAAGAAACCCTGGGCGTGGAACTGGATGCCTGGAACATGAACGATCCTGCCCAGCGCGCGGCGCTGATACGGCGCGACATCACGTCGCAATACAAGGAACTCAGCCACCGCCACCGCCATGCGCTGGTGGCCGTGCTGGCGCAGGCCTTGCAAGATCCTGATTACGATTTCCAGGCCATCCTCGAACATGACCCGGAAAGCACGCACGCGCTGCCGGCCCTGTGGGACGAAATGCACGACCCGCGCGCCTTCTTTGCCGATATCTACCGCCTGGTGATGCAGGACTGGCGCGACGACCTGGCGCGCGCGGCGGCGGAAGACCCGGCCAGCTGGTAGCGCGGCGCACGCGCCACACTATCGACACGATAGGCTGCGCCCTCCTTTCCCCTATGAAATATCCATTGCGGCAATGTGCACGCGCCGTTGCAAAAACGCCCGTCTGAAAAAATATCTGTTGCACCAGCGCATGCCCACTGGCATCGCGCTACCATGAGCCGTCGGCACTTCGATAGGCGCCGCTTACCGCGCCGGTTCCCCCGCCGGCTTCCCCCAGCCGCAATGTGAAGGAGATTCTCATGCCCAAGTTCGCCCCTGCCATGTGCTTGTCGCTCATGCTTGCCGCCGCTACCTTGCCCGGTGTCGCCAGCGCTGCCGAGGGCGGCGCCACGCGCGCCGACGCCGAAGCCATGGTCAAGAAAGGCGTGGCCTACATCAAGAGCGCCGGCGACGCCAAGGCATATGGCGAGATCACGGCCAAGTCCCCGCAATTCATCCTGCATGACCTGTACCTGGTCGTGTATAAGCTCGACGGCACGGTCGCCGCGCATGGCGCCAACCCGAAAATGGTGGGCAAGAACTTGATCGACTTGAAAGATATCGACGGCAAGGCCTTCGTCAAGGAAAGAGTCGACCTGGCCAAGAGCAAGGGCACGTTCTGGCAGGAATACAAATTCACGAATCCGGAAACCAAGAAGATCGAGCCGAAGGTGATGTACTGCGAAAAGCTGGCCGAGACCGTCGTCTGCGGCGGCATCTACCTGTAGCCAGCCGCCGCGCCGCCGGGATGGTTGTCCGCTCTCTTGACGATAGGGGCTGCATGTGAAAATCGCACAGAAGATGTTGATCGTCCCGGTGGTCGCGCTGGCTTGCCTGCTGGCCATGGGGGCCTTGTCCTACTTCGCCATGCAGCAGAACGAGCAGCGCATGCGCGAACTGAAAGACGTCACCCTGACGGCCGAGCGGCTTGCGAACCAGCAAGCTATTGCCCTGGGCCAGGTGCACGCCGACGTGTATGCGAAGATCGCCATCGCGGCCAGCCTGTCGGATGAGCAGTTCAAGCAATTCGGCGCGCAAACGGATGGCCAGTTGAACGCCATCGCGCAAGGCTTGCAGCAATTGCAGACATTCTCGGGCGCCGCCACGGAAGCGGGCCAGGCGCTGCCGGGTGTCGAACGTTACCGTGCCAGTGTGGCGCAGGCGCTGGACCTGGCGTCCATGGACCCGAATACGGGCGTGGCGGCGATGCAAAATGCCGCCACGCATTACCAGCAAGTGCGCGGGCAGTTGCGCCAGGTGTTGCTCAATCTCGACCACCGCACTGTCGATGCCTTGCAGGATACCAAGAATGCGGGCCAGCGCGCCGGCTGGCTGTCGCTGGGCACCATGGCCATCGGCTTTGCCCTGCTGGCCCTGATCGCCACCTGGGTGGCGCGCTCCGTGGTGGGCCCCATCGACGAAGCTTGCCGCGCCGCCGAATCGCTGGCCGCCGGCGACTTGACCACGCGCATCGACGCCCGGGGCGACGACGAGGTGGGCAAGCTGGCGCGGGCCCTGGCCACGGTGCTGAAAAACTGGAACACTTTATTGGGCGACATCCGCCAGGCAGGCTCCACCATCACGGTGGAAGCGAGTGAAATCGCGCTGGGCAATGCGGACTTGTCGGCCCGCACGGAATCGCAAGCCCATTCCTTGCAGGAAACGGCGTCATCGATGCATGCCTTGACGGATACCGTGCGCGAAAACGCCAGCCATGCGCACCAGGCCAACCAGATGGTGCTGTCGACATCGAACGTGGCGCTGGAAGGCGGCCGCGTCGTGGGCCAGGTGGTCGAGACGATGGGCTCGATCAAGGCCAGTTCCGGGCGCATCGTCGACATCATCGCCGTCATCGACGGCATTGCCTTCCAGACCAATATCCTCGCCTTGAACGCGGCCGTGGAAGCGGCGCGCGCGGGCGAACAGGGACGCGGCTTTGCCGTCGTCGCCACGGAAGTGCGGGGCCTGGCGCAGCGCTCGGCCACGGCGGCGCGCGAAATCAAGCAATTGATCGAGGATTCCGTGGCCAGGATAGAAACGGGCAGCGAGCTGGCCGACAGCGCCGGGCGCACCATGGGCGATATCGTCGCTTCCGTCCAGCAAGTGACGGAAATCATGAACGACATCACGGCGGCCAGCCAGCGCCAGAGCAAGGGCATCGAGGAAGTCAACAATGCCATCACGGAAATGGACGAATTGACCCAGCGCAATGCCGCCCTCGTCGAACAGTCGGCCGCCGCCGCGCAAAGCATGCAGGACCAGGCGCATGATCTATTGCGCGTGGTCGACGCCTTCCGCCTGGGGGAAGGCGGCGCGCCGTTGCTGGCGCCTTAGCGCCGGTGCGGCATGGCGGTCCGGGCGCAGGCTTGCATGGCCTTGCCTGCCCCGACCAGCGCGGGGTCCGCGTCCCGCAGCAAGACATTGCCCATGCGGTATTGCTGATGGTAATCACCCAGCAGGGCTGAATACAGGAAAACCTGGTCTTGCCTACGCCAGGCGGCGTGGTAATTGCTGCCAGGCGTTGCCGGGATGGCGGCGCTGAAGTAACTGTACAGGCCGCCCACCTTCTTCTTGTGCAGCCATTCCATCAATTGCACGATGCGGTACTGTTCCAGCAAGCTCAATTCGCTGACATTGACGCTGGACAAGGCGTAATACAGTTCCAGGCGGGCCATCCAGTTGCCCTTCCCGCCTGCCGCCGCCAGCGCATCCCAGGCAGGGCCGGCACGCACCTTGCGTGCCTCATCCGGCAATGCCATCCACGCTTCCACAAAGGCCTGGTCCGGCACGGGGCCGTAGTCGGCGGGCGCGCGGCAGACGAACTGGCGCGCATCGGGCCCGTCCTGCGGGACTTCGTCGGCGATGTATCTGGCGATCTTGTCGCCGATGCCCAGCAGACGATTGCCATACCCTTCCAGGGTCCAGCTCGCAGGCAAACGCCCCAGCCAGGCCAGCGCATCGTCGTTGGCACGGGCCTCCACCGCATAGGCGGCGATCCTGGCCTGCATCCTGGTTTCCTTCTGCTGCTCCGCCAGCTTGAGCGCCTCCTGCTCCTCGTCATAGCGGCTCGTTGTCTTGGCCAGTTGCACGCAGTCCAGGAAAGCCTCCGGCGCCCCCTGCCAGCACTTGGCCGGCACCTTCAGCTGCCAGCGCATGCTGACGGTTTTCAGCACATAGTTTTCCTCGCCCTCCTCGCCCTTGAGATAGGCGCGGCCATCGGCCTTCGTCACGCCTTTCGTCACTTGCTTGCCGCCGGCCGTGCTCCAGGTGTACGGGTCATCGTCTTGCGGCACGCCGGGCACGGCGTACAGGGTCAGGTAGTGTCCGGCTGCGGGCGGCGCATCGGCGGCATGGCTCAGCGGCGACAGCAGGGATAAGGTCAGTAAAGTTCTTTTAGGTAACAGTTTCAGCATGCAGCAATCGTCAATGAAGTTCGGTGTGGCAGGCGCAGTCGTGGCCGCTGGCCGCCTCGGACAGGTTTTGCAGGATGGCGCAGTCTTGCGACGGCTGCGGCTGGTCGCACTGGTGGCGCAGGGTCACCAGTTGCTGCTGCAAGGTTTGCAGGTTCGCCATTTGTTCGGCAATGCGCAGGATGTGGTGGTCGAGCAATTCATTGACGCTTTGGCAACCTTCTGCCGGGTTGTTCTTAAATTCCAGCAAGGCGCGGATATCCGTCAAGCCGATCTGCAGCGAACGGCAATGGCGGATGAATTGCAGCCGTTCCTGGTGTTCTTCCCGGTACTCGCGGTAGCCGGCGCTGTTGCGCCCCGGTTCCTGCAGCAAGCCCGCCTTTTCATAGTAACGCACGGTTTCCACGTCACAATCTGTCCGTTTGGCCAATTCTCCGATACGCATGGCATCCCCTTTTTTCATTCCAACATGCAAATTCCGCTTGACCCTGTAGCCGCTACAGGGTTTCTAATGGAAGCATACACGAAACCGGAAGGACGATGCGATGCCGCACGATAGCCATAACCATACCCATGCGCACGACCACAAGCATGCGCACGAACCCAGCCCTGCGCCCAAGGCGGCCAGCTTCTGCTCCAGCCAGCATGCGTGCACGTCCACGCCTGCCGCCGCGTCCGGCCCAGCGCTGCCCAGCGCCGCCATCGCCGGCGCCAATACGGCCAAATACCGCATCGCCAATATGGATTGCCCCACGGAAGAGCGCTTGATCCGCAACAAGCTGGCCACCATGGCCGGCGTCGTGGGCCTCGATTTCAACCTGATGAACCGCGTGCTCGACGTGCACCACACCCTGCCTACACTGGCCACGGTGGAAGCGGCCCTGCACGGCATCGGCATGCAAGCCATTCCCCTGGAGGCGGACGCCGCCGTTTCCCGTAACCCGGACGAAGGCAGTCTCAGCGGCATGCAAAAGGGCTTGCTGGTCGTCTCCGGCCTGGCGGCGGCGGGCGCCGAAGCGCTGGCGTGGGCCACGCATGCGGACAGTTCCCCCCTCGTCATCGCCCTGGCCCTGCTGTCGATCGCCACGGGCGGCTGGCCGACCCTGAAAAAGGGTTGGATCGCCCTGAAAACGTTCACCCTGAACATCAATTTCCTGATGAGCCTAGCGGTTTTCGGCGCCATCGCCATCGGCCAGTGGCCGGAAGCGGCCATGGTCATCTTCCTGTTCGCCATTGCCGAGCTGATCGAAGGCTTGTCCTTGAACCGCGCGCGCAACGCCGTGCAAAGCCTGATGCAGCTGGCGCCCGACACGGCGACAGTGGCCGACGCCAGCGGCGCCTGGAGCCAGGTGAACGTTGCCACGGTGGCCATCGGCACGCTGATGCGCGTCAAGCCGGGCGAGCGCATCGCGCTGGACGGCATCGTGCAAAGCGGCGAATCGTCCGTCAACCAGGCGCCGATCACGGGTGAAAGCATGCCGGTGGACAAGGCCGTGGGCGATGTCGTGTATGCGGGTACCATCAATGAACGGGGCTTGCTCGATGTCACCGTGACGGCCAACAGCGGCAACAGCACCCTGGCCAAGATCGTCAAGGTGATCGAGGAAACTCAGGGAAAACAGGCGCCCACGCAGCGCTTTGTCGATAACTTCGCCCGCTACTACACGCCGGCTGTCGTCGTGTTCGCCATCCTCGTGGCCGTGCTGCCGCCCCTGCTCTTCGGCGCGCCCTTCATGGCCTGGATCTACAAGGCACTGGTGATGCTGGTGATCGCCTGCCCGTGCGCGCTCGTCATTTCCACGCCCGTCACCGTGGTCAGCGGCCTGACGGCGGCCGCGCGGCGCGGCATACTGGTGAAAGGCGGACAATTCCTGGAAACGGGTTACCGCATCAAGGCCATCGCCGTCGACAAGACGGGTACCTTGACCATGGGCAAACCGACCGTCACGGACGTGGTGGCCCTGGAAGGCAGCGACCGCGATGCCATCCTGCTGCTGGCCGCCAGCCTGGACGCCAATTCCGCCCACCCGCTGGCCGCCGCCATCGTCAAGGCGGGTCCGCCCGCGAGCAGCCACTTGCCCGTCACCCAGTTTGCCGCCCTGCATGGACGCGGCGTGCGCGGCAGCATCGATGGACAAACGTATTACCTGGGCAATGCGCGCCTGATGACGGAATTGAACGCCCTGACGCCGGAGCTGCAAGCCATCCTGGCGCGGCTGGAACAGCAAGCCTACACGGCCATGGTGCTGGCCACCTCGGCCGGCGCGCTGGGCGTGATCGCCGTGGCCGACGTGCTGCGCCCGACGGCGGCGTCTGCCATTGCCCGCCTGAATGGGCTGGGCGTGACCACCGTGATGCTGACGGGCGACAACTTGCTGACGGCCCAGCGCATCGGCAATGAAGTGGGTGTCAGCCTGGTCAAGGCGGAATTGCTGCCAGAGAATAAACTGGATGAAATCAAGGCCTTGCAGCAGCAGTTCGGCGTGGTCGCCATGCTGGGCGACGGCGTCAACGACGCCCCCGCCCTGGCGCAGGCCGACATCGGCTTTGCCATGGGCGCGGCCGGCAGCGACACGGCCATCGAGACGGCGGACGTGGCCCTGATGGACGATGAACTGGGTAAATTGCCCGAATTCATCAGCCTGAGCCAGCGCACGCGCAGCATCCTCGTGCAAAACATCAGCTTTGCCATCGGCATCAAGGCCGTGTTCTTCGGCCTGGCGCTGGCCGGCATGGCGACCCTGTGGATGGCCGTTTTCGCCGACGTGGGCGCCAGCCTGCTGGTGGTGGCCAATGGACTCAGGTTGCTGCGTGGCAGCAAGCCTAATTAAGTTTCTATAGAAATATTTCCATCTGGACAATTGCTGTAAAAAACGCTACTTTGGCACTTGATCTCCACCTTCGCCAAAGTAGCCGATGACCGTTCTGCCCCGCCTCCCCCTGCTGGCCACCTTGCTGGCTGCCGCCTCCCTGCATGCCGAACCGATGTACTTCACCCCCTGCTCCGATACGGCCGTGCCCGGCAGTCTGTGCTCGGGTTTGAACGTGCCCGGCAGCTACGACGCCCAGGGCCGCGGCATCGGTGATCCGGACGCCATGCACGTTTTCGTGCGCAAGATTGCCGCCGACGTGCCTGCCGGCAAGCCCGCCAAAGGCACCCTGTGGCTGGTGGCGGGCGGCCCCGGCGAATCGGGCGCTTCGTTCTACAGCTTGCTGCCCACCTTGCGCCGCAGCTTTCCCGGATTTGAATTCCTCATCCCCGACCACCGCGGCACGGGGCATTCGTCGCGCCTGTGCAAGGTGGAAGAGTCGGAACACAGTCCCGGCGGCCGCGCCCTGGCGGGTGCCGAATGGGGCAGCTGCTTTGCCGGCATCAACTTGATGCCGGAATACGCGGGCCAGTTTTCCATCACCATGGCGGCGCGCGACTTGCAAGCCTTGATCGCAGGCGAACAGGGCAAGAACAAACCACCGATGTATGTATACAGTGTGTCGTACGGCACGCAATTGGTCTTGCGCACCTTGCAGCTGGGACCGCTGCCCGTCAAGGGCGTCATCTTCGACTCGCTGGTGCCGCCGCAGACGGATGCGCGCTGGGACTTGAGCCAGCGCTCGCACGTGGTCAACACGGTCGGCATGCAAGTGCTCGCCTGGTGCGATGCGGATGCCGCTTGCCACGCGGCACTGGGCGAGCCGGCTGTGACCCTGTACCGCCGCGTGCTGGACAAGGCGCAAGCGGACCCTGCCTTGCTGGCGAAGATCCCCAGCAAGAACCTAAAGCACTTCCTGGGCGGCATGCTCGACGTTCCCGCCGCCCGCGCCCGCATTCCCTACCTGCTGCAGGAGCTGGACCAGGGCAAGGATGGGGAACTGGCGGCCGTGCGCGCCACGTTGACGCAGGCGGCGGCCGGCCTGGGCAGCTATCCCCAGTCGCCGCTGTCGATACCGCTGGTCAATATCATCAGCAATTCGGAAAACAATCTGCAAGCGTCGCTGCGCCCCGGCTGGGCCGCTACCGACATCGACCGCGACGAGGCGGAGCTGCTGTTTACCAGTCCCCTGCCCCGCATCCTGCTGGGCGGCGGCTTGCCCACCTACCCGCGCGACGCCTATTTCGGCGCCTTGCCGGCGAAAGTGCCGCCCACTCTGGTACTGCAGGGTACCCTGGACCCGAAGACGCCCTACGCGGGTGCGCAGGCGCAAGTGCAGGCTTTGACGCAGAACAAGGCCGGCACGGTGGCCATGTCCACCGTGCACAACGCCCCGCATTTCCTCCTGTGGACGGCGCCCGCCTGTTTTGAACAGGCCAGCAGCCGCTTTATCGCCGGCAAGCCGGCGCAGGATTGCACGCTGCAATTCCCACCAACTAACTAAGAGGACGATATGCGCATCACAGGCCTGGCATTGCTGCTGTTATCTTGTTTCGGCGCGGCACAAGCGGCGCCGCCCGCTTCGCCGTCCATCTGCGCTTCGCCCGCACAGTCCGTCCGCGAACAAGGCTATGTGCCCATCAACGGCATCGAGCAATGGATCACGATCAAGGGCGCCGCCTGCGGCAATCCCGTGATCCTGTTCATCCACGGCGGCCCCGGCAATGCGCTGAGTCCCTACGCGGACGCCATCTATGCGGGCTGGGAACGCCACTACACGCTGGTGCAGTGGGACCAGCGCGGCGCGGGCATGACGTATGGCAAACAGCGCCCATCGGAAGAGCTGCCCTTGACGCTGGAACAGATGCGCGACGACGGCATCGCCGTGGCCCGCTATATCGGGCAGCATCTGGGCCAGCGGAAAGTCATTTTGATGGGCAGTTCCTGGGGCTCGATCCTCGGTGTGCACATGGCCAAGGCGCAGCCAGAGCTGTTCCACGCGTATATCGGCACGGCGCAGGTGGTCAATGCGCGGGCCAACGAAACCGGCATGTACCGGGAAGTGCTTGCGCTGGCGCAAGCGGCCGGCGATACCGCCACGGTGGAGAAGCTGACGGCGCTCGGCGCACCGCCCTGGCGCGATCCGCGCAACTTCGGCATCCTGCGCCGCTTCGACCGCAAATATGAGGGATTGGCAACGGATGCGCCGCCCAAGCACTGGTGGCAGCCGGCGCCGTTCTATGCCACGCCGCAAGCGCTGGCCGATGCCGAGGCGGCCGATGACTACTCGTACATCCAGTTCATCGGCCTGCGCGGCGACGGCATGTTTGCCAAGGTCGACCTGCCCGCGCTGGGCACGCGCTTCGACTTGCCCGTATTTTTCATCATGGGCGAAGCGGACTTGCTGACCTCGCCCGTCATCGCGCGCAGCTACTTCGACAGCATCACGGCGCCGGCCAAGGATTTTACCGTGGTGAAACGGGCCGGACACGACCCCAACCAGGCCGTGCACGACGCCCAATGGACGGTCTTGCGCGACAAGGTGGAGCCGCTGCTGAAGTAAAGCGCGCGGCGCGGCGCATTCACGGCACACTTTCCTTGTCGATCTGTGCCGTGAAGCGCCGCTCGAAGTCCATCAGTTCCGCCACATTCAGGTCCGAGATGAGCCGATAGTCCATGCCGGAGCGGCTCCAGCGTATCAAATGGTAGCCTTGCCTGACAGTCAGACGCGGCGGCGCATCGCGCTGTGCCCCGTCGGGCCAGACATACAGGTTCAGCACGTGTTGATGCCGGCGGTACGCGAGAGCGGCGACGGGACGCTCTTTGATGTAGTCGAGGCGCCCGCCGATCAAGGGAAAACCTTCTTGCGCCAGATCAACCACGGGCGGAGAAAAATCGAGTTTGCCGCTGAACCATGGCTTGACCGTGTGCTGGTCGGAGGACGCCACGTCGGCCAGATGATCGGGCATCAGCGAACGGAAATGGCTGGCGACGATCTCCTGGTCGAGCCGTTCCGCGTCCGAGGGTACGGACAGATACAGCGCCAGGGTGACGGCCAGGGCCGCCGTGCTGACGCTGGCCACGCCAAAATTGATCCAGGCCCACGGCAATTGCGCCCATTTGCGGCCGCGCAGGGTTTTCCTTGCCTGCTTGCCCTCTTCCTGCAGCGCCTGGCGCAGGCGCTGCTGCAGGAAAGCGGGCGCGGCATGGCCGGCGGCATGCTGTTTCACCGCCGCGCGCAGGGCAAACAGCTGTTCGCAGGCTTTGGCGCAGTCCGGGCACTGGGCCAGATGCTGCGCCAGTTGCGCCACGACCGAGGCATCGAGCTCGCCATCGGCATAGGCGGACAGCTTGTCTTGTGATTCCTTGCACTCCATGTCAGCTCTCACCATCAGATTGTTTCAGGCGCGCCAGCAGCAGCTTGCGTCCGCGCGCCAGGCGCGACATCACCGTGCCGATCGGGATGCCGACGATGTCCGCAATCTCCTTGTAGGATAAATCGTCGATCTCCTTCAGCACCAGCACTTCCCTGAATGGCTGCGGCAGCGTATCCAGGGCATGGTTGACCGCCTCCTTCGCATCGGCGCGGGCCAGGATGTCTTCCGGGTTGCCGCATCCATCCTCATCGTGGCCATGGAGTTCCTCGTCAAAGCCGATGTCAGCGTGTTCTGCGCGACCATCGCGCAGCGACGTGTAATACGTGTTGCGCACGATCGTCAGCAGCCAGGCGCGCGCGCCGTCGCCATGGTAGCCGTCCATGTAGCGGTAAGCGCGCAGGAAAGCCGTCTGCACCAGGTCCTGGGCATCCTGGTCATTGCGCGTGAGCCAGCGTGCCAGCTTGTAGGCGGCGTCCAGGTGAGGCAAGGCCATTTTTTCAAAGAACCGGGTTTTATCGATGTCGTTCAAATCAACACCCATCCGCCTGTCTGGCGTCTCAACTCCCAAGACTCGCTTTGCCTGCCGTTTATTCCCGATATGGCGGTTTTTTTACAGCAGAAAATAAACCGGCACAGGCGGGAATATTTGCCGCGCCTTCGCAGTTATAGCATGTGCAGGCCCCGATTGCATCGGGGCCTGGCAACCGCAAAGCGAAAGGAGTTCGACATGCAATACCCCTGCTTCCTCCCTGGCCTGGCCGCGGCCACGCTGATGGCGTTCAGCGGCGCCGCCACCGCCGGCGACGCCATGCACGGCCAGGTACTGTACAAGAGCATGTGCATATCCTGCCACTCGATCGACTACAACGGCGTGGGACCCGCGCACAAGGGCGTGTTCGGCAGGAAAGCCGGCAGTGTCGCCGACTACAGCTATTCGCCCGCCGTGAAGGCGTCCGCCATTGTGTGGGGCGAGAAAACGCTGGACCAATGGCTGTCGGGTCCGGAAAAACTGATTCCCGGCCAAAAAATGGGCTACCTGGTGCCGTCCGCGCAGGACCGCGCCGACCTGATCGCTTATCTGAAGCAGGAATCCGCACGGGCCAGCCCTGCCCAGGCCACCAAATAGAGACAGTTGTGCCACCGCCTGCCAGCCATTGCCAGGCATTTCAAGGAGAAACATCATGATGGACCGCAGAAGCTTCATGAAACTGGCCGCCGTCGGCGGCGGCGCCGTGTTCATGTCCGGACTCTACGGGCATGCGCCGGCGGCGGCCGGAAAAACGGCAGCCGCTCCCTACGAGGATTTCTATTTCGTCCAGTTGTCCGACGTGCACTGGGGTTTCACGGGCGCCGCCAACCCCGACGCTCTCCACACCTTCAGGAAGGCCGTCGCCACCGTGAATGCGCTGGAAGTGCAGCCCGATTTCATCATCTTTACGGGCGACCTCACGCATACGACGGACGACCCGAAGGAGCGCCGCCAGCGCATGGCCGAATTCAAGGACATCGCGGCCGGTCTGACGGTGAAAAACGTGCGCTTCATCCCCGGCGAGCACGACGCTTCGCTCGACAACGGCGCCGCCTACAAGGAAAACTTCGGCCCGTCCAACTACGCGTTCGAGCACAAGGGCGTGCATTTCATTGCCCTCGATAACGTCTCCGACCCCGGCGCGCGCATCGGCGACACGCAGCTGGCATGGCTGAAGGACGACCTGGACAAGCAGGCCAAGGATGCGCGCATCGTCGTCTTCACCCACCGGCCCCTGTTCGACCTCGTGCCCAAATGGGACTGGGCCACGCGCGACGGCGACAAGGCGATGGCGCTATTGATGCCGTACAGCAATGTGACCGTGTTCTATGGCCATATCCACCAGGAACATCATCACATGACGGGCCAGATCGCGCACCACGCCGCCAAGTCCCTGATTTTTCCCTTGCCGGCGCCAGGATCGCAGGAAAAGCGCACGCCCCTGCCCTGGGACCCGGCCGCGCCGAACAAGGGCCTCGGCTTGCGCGAGGTGGAGGTGGAAGCAAACAAGGAGTACAAGCTCACGGAATTTCCCGTGACAAGGAGCTGAACCATGGACCGCGCAAGAAGACAGCTATGCGCAAGGTTGGCCTGCGGTATCGGCGCGCTGCTGACGGTAGCCGCCATCGACGCCCAGGGCGTGAAGAAAGTTGCTGCAAAGGAAAGAATCATCGCCATCCAGGCGAAGAAATTCGTCTACACGCCGAACGAGATCACCTTGAAGAAAGGCGAGCCGGTCGTGCTGGCGTTCACGGCCATCGATTTCATCCATGGTTTTTTCATCCCGGACATGAAAATCCGCGCCGACTTGCTGCCGGGCCAGGTCACCGAAGTGAGGCTGACGCCCGGCAAGGCCGGTGAATACGCCTTTTTATGCGACAACTTTTGCGGCAGCGGCCACGAGGAGATGAATGGGAAGATCATTGTCACGGAGTAAGGTGGACGAACCATAAAGTTCGACGCAAGCCCGCCATGAGGCAAGCGACTTCGACGCGCCGCGCGTGCAAGAATGTTAGACACTATTGCGCGTCGAAGCTTGCCGCGGCCATGGTTGCAGCATTTGACGCAAGCTGCTGTTTCCTGAGCTTATACGAGCGGCTGCTTTCGGCCCATAGCGACCATTCGCACCATCGTGATAATGTGTGAATTTTCTTTGTGAAAAATATGCTACCGTTGACCGACTTACATTGAAAAGTAAGCACAAACTGTAATTTTTGAACCACAAAGGAGAGCATTCATGGCACTTAAACCTGGACCAAAGCCGATAGCAAAATCAACAGGGGAGCCGGATCAGCGCCGCCGTGATAACAAAACCACACCAGGGAATACACCGTCCCTCAAACCTAGCAAATCTAGCAATCCCCCAAAAAATAAATGATAGGGGGCGTTAATTTACACTGCTAACCCGGTAGTCGGCGCGTCGATAACAACGGCGGCTTCACCACCGTGCGGGCGTTCATGGCCTCGGATGCCGCCTAAAAGATCGTCATGCTGCCAGCGCCAAACAAACGCGATGCGCTGAACTATGAGTGCCCGCGTAAGCTGCGGCGCGTACCTGACCGTCCGCTCCAGGCCTGTTGCCGTCGTTGGCAGGTTACGCCCTGAAGAAGACATATGAGCGATGCGTTTAAAACGAGAAAGTCTTTGCGGGAACGTCTCAGGAACCAGGTAGGCCTTATTTGAAAGTCTTTTTTGCGTGTTCTGGCAAAATGAAAACACCCAGCAATAGGTGGTCAACTACGTCGAATGCAAGACCAAGTTCTTGAAGCGAGTGAGGCTTCACCTCGTGAGCTGCGTCATTTCCAAGAGTACGCAGCTTATGTAGAATGTCGGCGCCATCCTGTGTCAGTACGCCAAGTCCGACAAGCGAATTGATCTTCGAGTATAAATCGCCTCCAGTCGCATTCTTGTCTTTGCAGACAGTCTCGATGATTGCACGCGTTCCTATTCCACAGAGCACTGGCTGGGTATCGTTCAAAGATTGGAGCGTTTCTTCATAGATCCGTTGAATCTTATCAGGTAGCAGTCCTACATCAGCAAGTGGTTGACGTCCCTCGCGAGGGTTAGGATATACATTTACGATCGGTTGATATTCATATTCGTCCTCGCCAACTTGCACAAAGTCGTGCTCTGTACCCGCAACTTTTCGAAACGAGAACGTTTCACAGCCAAGGCATCTTATGATTTGATGCTCAGTCGACCAATATGTGGAATACCCCCCGCTAGAATATTCGGTACCGCTCAGAATCGCTTCATTGACGATTTCATGTTTCGTTTCACGATGGCAGTCACGACAAAAGCTAGTAATTTTTTGACCTTGATGTTTGTTTAATACAAGTTTTTCTGCCATTTTCAACCTCATTTTTTTCATGCGCGATGAAGCGCACATTGTTAGCTCAACTCAGCTATAACATCTTCGTGTACTAGCCGACCTTCGCAATTTTATTCACTTTGTCAGGTTGTAGGCACAAAAGTCTATGAAATGTAAGAATCGGAAGTTGTGATTTCCCTATCTCTCACAAAGCTCTTCATTAACCGATTCACGTATTTTGCTTCCTGCGCACTCGACAAACGCTAAGGTTAGACGTCCGCTCCTGGCCGATAGCGGCCGTTCCCGAAGCCTGGCCGCCAGGCTCACTTGTATCAAATTTATTAATTTTTGTCTAAAACTATTGTTTTGCATCCGACCATTCGTCCAAAACCGAATCCTGCTGGCGCCGCCACTCATGGCGGCGCCAGCACCCCAAGGGGCGGTCGATCAGGCGGCGCGGCGCGCCCGCAGATGCAGGTGGCGGATGGTGGCAGCGGCCGCCATCAGGATGGCGGAAGCCGTGGCCAGCACGACAATGAACGCCTTGTCGAAGGCCGAGCGGGCCAGTTCCGACACTTGCAAGCCCAGTTCGGCCGGCAATTGCTCGGCGGCCAGCAGCGCCGCGTCGAGCGTGTCATGGGCATTCGGCAGCAGGCCCGCGCTTTCCGGGATCACCAGCGTGGCGCTGTAGACGGCCGACAAGATGGTGCCCAGCACGGTCACGCCGATCACGGCGCCCAGTTCATACGACACTTCCTCGATCGAGGCGGCCATGCCGGCCTGTTGCGGCGCCACGTTCAGCATCACGGCGCTGGACGCGGCCGTCATGACGGCACCCAGGCCCAGGCCCAGGATCACCAGGCTGGCTACTTGGGCCGAGACGGCGGCGTCATGCAGCAGCAGATACGATGCCATGCCTATGCCGGACAGCAACAACGAACCCCACAAGACCTTGGCCTTGTCGGCGCGCGGCAGCATGAAACCCGTCAGCGGGCCGGCAAACACGGACGCCAGCGGCAGCGGCAACAACAGCAAGCCCGCCTCCAGCGGCGACAATTCGCGCACCAGCTGCATGTGCTGGCTCAGCGCCAGTTCCATGCCGATCAGGGCGGCGGACGCCACCATGGCGGCGGCCACGGCGCTGGAAAACGGCAGTTCGCGGAACAGGGCGAAGTCGATCAGCGGCCGGGCTTGCCGCTTCTGGCGGCGCACGAACTTCAGCATGAAGAAGGCGCCCACGGCGAACGAGGCGGCGGCCAGCGCGTACGACGGCTGCGACTTGCCCAGTTCCTTGATCGCATACACGCCACCAAGCAGGCCCATCATGACTTGCAGCGAACCCTTCAAGTCCCACGGCTTGTCGCGGTTACCGGCCCGCTTCGGCAGGACGACGGCAGCCAGCACCAGGGTCAGCAGGACGATGGGTACGTTGATCAGGAAGACGGAACCCCACCAGTAGTGTTCCATCAGGAAACCGCCCAGCACGGGGCCGAATGCGGCGCCGCCCGAGGCGATGGCCGCCCACACGCCGATGGCGAACGAACGCTCGCGGTTGTCCGTAAAGGTCAGGCGGATGATGGACAAGGTGGCCGGCATCATCAAGGCGGCGCCGATGGCCAGCAGCACGCGGGCAAAGATCAGCCACTCCGGCGCGGGCGAAAACGCGGCGCACAGCGAGGCGATGCCGAACACGGCCAGGCCGGCGAGGAAAACGGGTTTGTGGCTCAAGCGGTCACCGAGGGTGCCGAGGCCGGGCAGCAGACCGGAAACGACCAGCGCGTACACGTTGATGATCCACAGTTTTTGCGAGGAAGTGGCCTGCAAGTCGCGCGTCAGCGCGGGCAAGGCGGTGTAGAGCACGGTCATGTCGACCACGATGAGGAACAAGGCGCTGGAGACGATGGCCAGCGTCAGCCATTTTTTCATTGGATGCATAAACAACTCATGGATTTTAGTGTAACTTTTAACAACTATCGGTATGGATGAATTTGGTGCTGCGCAAATATTTACGTTCCAGGCTGCCACGGGCCTGGGCTGGTCGGAGGCGGCGGGCGTCAGCCACGGTCGCCATCCTTGTCATCCACGGCGGCCGTCACTTCCGGCGCGTCGAGTTCGCGCAGCATGACGACGGACACTTGCTTGAAGCCGCGTCCCTGGAAGAAAGTCTGCGCCGTCAGGTTGTGCGCGCCGCATTCGAGGAACAGGCGGGCGATGCCGTGGCTGCGCAATTCGCTCGCTACCCACTCCACCAGCTGGCTGCCGATGCCGCTGCCGCGCACGGAAGGCAGCAGGACCAGGTCGTCCAGCGCGGCGAACGATTTCGAGGCGCGCTGGCGCGTGTCGATGGAAACCAAGGCCATGCCGACGACGGCGTCGCCGGCAGTGGCGACGGCCAGCAGGGTCGAATCGCCATGGGCCCAGTCATGCGACAGGGCGGCACGGATTTCGCCGCGTATGACCTCAGGCAAGTCCGCGCGCCAGTTGCCCGGCGCATCGGCACGTTCGCCCTGCAGCTCCGAATGGGAGATGTAGTCGGCGCTGACGTTGTCGAGGTAGAGCTTGCACAGCGCATCTTCGGCGGTGGCGTCGTGACACCAGCTGAAGCTGATGACGGGGGTATGGGCTTGAGCGTTTTTCATGGCGGATCTCGTGTTGTTGAAAATGTAAATGCATTTTATGTCGCCCCTGAATGGCATTCAAGTTAAAATCCATCTGTAAAACAGATAGGTGGATGTCATGCAATGGACTTTGGAACAAATGCGCTACTTCGAGGCGGCCGTCGCGGCCGGCTCTTTTTCGGGCGCGGCGCGCCGGCTGGGCCGCGCGCAATCGGTGGTCAGCACCTCGATCGGTCTGCTGGAAGCGGAATTCGGCGTGGAACTGTTCGACCGTTCGCGCCGCAGCGCCGTGCTGACGGAAGCGGGCAAGGTGATGCACCTGGAAGCGTGCGAACTGCTGCGCCAGGCCGAGCGCCTGCAGCTGCGCGCCCAGTTGCTGAGCGAGGCGCCGGAAGCGCAGCTGACCCTGGCCCTGGACGAAGCCCTGCCCTACCTGGCCATCAGCACCCTGGTGAAGGAATTGGCGGCGCGCTACCCGGCGCTGGAACTGGTGATGCTCAACGCCACGGCGTCGGAAGTGGCGCAATACGTGGAGCAGCAGCAAGCGGACGTGGCGTTTCACTTCGACCGCGGCCCCATCTCGCCCGTGCTGGAACAGCAGCACATCGGCAGCGTGGCGCAAGGCGTGTTCGTGGCCAAAGGCCACGCGATGGCCCACGGCCAGGAAGTGAGCCGCAACGAGCTGACCCGCTACCGCCAGCTGATCATGGATTCAGAGCTCAACCGCGAACACGCGTTCAGCCCCGCCGTCTGGTTTTCCGACAGTTTCTACAGCATCGCGGAAATGGTCGCGGACGAGCTGGGCTGGGCAATTCTGCCCCTGAACATCGCCAATTACGACAACTACAAGGGATATCTGCAGGAAGTGCCCTGCCCTGCGCTGGCCCTGTCGCGCTTGCCCGTGCGGCGCTTATCGATCCACGGCAAGAGGCTCAGCGAGACGAGTTTGTGGCTGACGACCAGGTTGGCAGAGTTGCTATTGGATGGGCCGCGGGGGTGAGGTCATGTAGTTAATACAGAACATTGGAAGCGCAAGCACCCGATAGACTTGCGTCCACATCGCCACTCGCCCCAAAACATCAAAGATGCTTTGGCTGGAAAGTTGCTACGAAGTTTTTAAGCAGTCACTGAGTTTATTTGTGCAACAAAGTCACTATTGATCGACAAATTCACTGGCCTTGGTCATGACAATATAATTTGAATTTATCCCGTTTATTGAAAGAACAGTGCGCATTACAATCATTGTTAATCACGATTATAATCCGCCATGATCTTTTTATCTTTCAATTAAAAATTCCATGAATCTACTCGATTTTTTCCGAACGCGTCCCTCACCAGATTCTTTTGCCTCCCTAGTCATGCGCCAAGCGCGCGCCGACGGCCAGGTACAGAAATTGATTTACGATGCGGAGCAGTTTCGTATTCTAATGGGTGAAAACAGTCAGCATATCTTCAATCTGGATAATGCCTATCACGATTATTGCGCCGCGCCGCGCAAGATGCGTGCGCAAGTGCTGCAAAACTATCTGGCCAGCATGGTCGTGCCCGGCCTGCCTGCCAGCTTTGCCGAAGCCAAACCCTGCCTGATGCCGGTGGTACGCAGCCGGGCACAAGGCGACTACTTGCGCCTGGTGGCGCTGGCCCAGCCAGAGCGCCAGCAAGTGAACGATGCCTACCGCTCACTGGACGACGATACGATCATCATGCTGGCCTACAACACAGACTCGCACATGGCCATCGTCGGCCAGGCCGTCTTGGCGCAATGGGGCGTGACGTTCGATGCAGCGCTGACGGCGGCCATGGACAATCTGCGCGAATGCACGCCGTACAGCTTTACGGATCTGGGCGATGGACTGCTGATGGGCGAATGGCAGGACGACTATGATTCATCGCGCCTGCTGCTGCCTGACTTGCTGAGTCGCGTCTGCAAAGACGCCGAACCGCTGGCGATGATTCCTTCGCGTGGACGTTTCCTGCTGGCATCGTCACATAATGTAGCGGGGCAATTGCGCATGATCTCCCTGGCCGACCAGCTGGTGCAGGACGAGGGACGCCTGGTCTCGGCCACCATGTATCGCATTGAACAGGGAAAAATCGTCGTGTTCCAGCCATCGGACGCGGCCGTGGCCGGAGCCTTGGCGCACTTTCAACAGTTAATGCGCGCACATCACTACGAGCTGCAGAAAGAGCAGTGGGATCGGGTCAACGACAGCATTGGAGAGGATATTTTCGTGGCCACTTGCATGTTGATAAAGTCAAAAGATGGCCAGCGCGTTACATCTGCGGCAAGCTGGACCCGCGGTGTCAACACGCTGCTGCCGCGCACTGATATAGTGGCCATGGTGGAGCTTGACGATGCCGGCGGCGAAAGCACCACCAAGATGCTGGCATGGAATGATGCATTGGCCATCTGCGGTGAGCTGATGCAGGAAGTCGATTGCTATCCAGTGCGCTACCGGGTACAGGCATTCCCTGCCGCGCAGCATCTTGAGTCGGCGCCAGCCTTTGAGTTGTAGCATTTTATTCAAACCATTGATATTAGACAAAGTTATTTAAAATTAAATTTCTAGCAGGACATGCAATAATGAAAATAGACTGCGACCATGCAAGAAAAGTTGAAATAGCGGTGGAATTTCCAATTTCAATACTATGCAAATATAATGGCCCTGACAATTTGGATGTGACGCTGGACGATAATATAACATACCTGATTAATGAAGCATTGAGAAAAGCCGGAGCATATGTAAAAAACAAGGCAATGAAAACGTATTACTCCGCGGAGAATGAGGAAATCCTAAGTTATCAACTGACATTGATCGTTCAACCACCTGGTGTTAACTTGCACTGCATTGTGGATGATCTGACTCAGGAGAATTTCCATCAAGGATTATGCATTAAAATGCAATCTCAGCATCATGGTTTTAGAATGGTCTATCCGCAATCCGCAGTCGGGTGAAGCTGAGCTGAGCATTGATGTACTTCCCAGGCCTGAATTCAAGAATTACTTTTCGACGGAGTACGCTTTGCAGTCGCAGTCATCGCAAGCCCGATTCAGCCGAGAATTTTGCTGTGAATCAGCGGGAAGCCACAACTCAGGAAGTCCCCTGGCCTTGTCGCGCCTGCCCGTGCGGCGGCTATCGATACATGGAAAGAAACTCAGCGAGACGAGTTTCTGGCTGACGACCAGATTGGCGGAGTTGTTGCTGGATGGGCCGCGGGGGTGAGTGCATGCAAGTCCATGTAGAAATGTGGATGTTTTTAATGGCGAGTTCCTGGGTGCTGATCCGGTGCGACAAGGAAGCAGAGTTAAATGCCGAGGTGTGGCACAATCCTGAATGGTCTGAACTTGAATGATCAAAGATGGCAGCATAAAATGACGGGCGCTGGCATCTTTATTGACACTAGCGACATTTGCTAGCCAAGGGAAATGATGAGTATTGAAATAGTTGATGTGGAAAATGTATTGAAGGATTTTATTCTGGCCATGAATGGTTGGGAACTTCATTACTACCCCGAGGTGCGAGAGAAAGGGCTGATTACTCTCAAAGAAAAAATGAAGCAGGATCTTGATGCTATTTTTGATTGCTTTTGCACCAAAAAAGAAAGAAAACAAGGTCGCCAGATGTCATTGCTCTGCAGCGATCCTCCTGAATACTCACCCACCGAAATATTTTTAAATTCATGCATCTCAGGAAGTAAAGCTGTCATTTCCACGCAGCAGACTTCGGGATTCAAGAATAGATACAGATATACATTTGGTCTTAAAAACCAGCAATGGTTTATTGATAAAAAAGAATGGCATGATGAAGAGGAAGGCATGGAGCGTTGGCGACCGGCGTATCTTTAGTCGCGTTCGCTCAAGCTTGCGCCAATGCGGGCCACGCGACGACGATCAACGCAGTCCCCGCTTCCGAGAGACGCCAGCAATCACAACGAGCGCGGTATTGTCCGCACCAGGAAAATAATGAGTATTAACACCAAACTGAAAAAACTCGAAGATAAGGCCATGGCCAAAGGCGAGTATGCAGTCGCCGCAGCTGCAGCCCATCTGTTGCACGATATTGGCTGCGTGGACAAGCAGATTAACCTGGTCGGCGCGCTGCACGAAGTCGGCTACCTGCAGAATTCGTTTGCTCCATACTGGAAAGAATTCAGAACTGATGAATTGGCATGGATAGAACGCTGTTTGGCCAGGCTTGTCACTGCTGATCATGATTATTGGGCGCTTGCCGCGCTTCTGGGCTGCAATGGTCCAACGACCATCAGCATCGCCATTGGCCAGGGTTTTAAATCCGCTGCAACAAGGCTTTACGAACGTTTTGACAAACCCAAGGTCCATGTCGATACTTTATATTTGACAGCTAATGGAGAAGTGCTGCATCCCGTATTGGAAGTCGGCTATGACATCAAAGACATGAAAACTGTCGACATGGGAAGAGCACGGGCACTTAATCTGAAGAATAAACAATGGAAGCCAGGCGATCGTATGGGCGACGGCGGACTGTCACTTTCCATGCAGGCCAAACTTCCGCATGGCGCATGGCGCTCGGTATGGACGGCTTTTAAAACATGGGATGCATGACGACATGATGAATTGCAGGACAGTCAATGCATGGTTGGAAATGGCGCAAGACGATGAAGTGTTCATTGATGCCGACGACATCAACCGCGAAGCGATGGAGAACATGTGGAGCTTTTCGCCCACGGATGAGGAAACGCCGCAGATTCATGCAGCCGATATCGTTGCATTCATCGAGGAATTGATCGCGGCACGCAGCGACGCGCTCGCTGGCGAGGAAATGTTGTTCTATTGCTGGCACGATGTGCAGTGCCGCCAGTTGCGCTTCAGCCTGGTGTCGCGCTCGCATGGCCGGCTGCCGTTTCGCCGCGAGGTGCGCGAAACGCAGGATTTATCTCTGATCGCCGACCGCGTGGTGAACGGGGACTGGCGCAACGAGGATGTTATGCAGGCGCCGTCGGAGGAAGGCGATGCGCAAGAGGCGCCGCCGTTCATCCTGCCCGTATTTGTCGTGCCCGTGCCGTAGGAATCGGCGCGGCGCCGGGTCTTCACTCCATTTACGCCTGAAAACGTGCGGGCCGGCAAGCTTCCAGGGCTGACGCTGGCTGGCCGTCAACAATTTCCCCGCTGGCAAGCTGACCCACGATGCCTGCCAGCACGACGCCCGGATGCATGGCGCACACGTACGCGCCTTCGACCTGCGGCAAATAGCCGATGATGGGCACGCCATCGACGGGCATGGGGCGCAGGCCGATGCAGGCAAATTCCGGCGCGATGGCCTCGGCGCCCTCAAGTTCACTGCGGATCGCGCCGGCCACGCGCTGCGCCATGGCGGCCGGCTGGTTTTCCGGCGCGTCGTCCACGTAATCTTCCGCCGCCAGCATGGCGCCGTCTTCGTCTTGCCGCACTTCCATGGCATGGCTGGAAATAATGCCGCGCACCACGCCGGGCGGCGCCTGGTAGCGCAGGAAGATGGCGGGTGAGGCGTGGATGGGCAGGCTGGTGCCCAGCTGCTCCGCCAGCGCGGCAGTGGCGGTGCCTGCCGCCAACACGATCACGTCCGCATCGATGAGGCCAGCGGCCGTTTCCACGCCCCTCACCTTCCCGTCCTGGACGGCAAAGTCCAGCACGGGCGTGTGCGTGCGGACCGTCGCACCGAGCGCCCGGGCCGCTGCCAGCAAAGCGTGCGTCGCGGCGACGGCGTCGAGGGCGCCCTGCTCCGGCTCGTACAGCGCCTGTTCCGGCGGTTGCCGCAACTGCGGTTCCAGCTGGGCGATGCGGGTGCGGTCAATCACCATGCACGACGGAGAAACGCGCCCATCCTGCGTGCCGTACGACAAGGCGCCATGCCAGCGCACCGCCAAGCCTGGCACCTGCGTTTCCAGCCGGCGCCAGGCGGCGATGGCGCCGCCGCGCAGGGCCGAGATGGGATCCTCCCCCGCGCAGGACGCGTTAAGCCAGGCAAACGAGGTGCCCGTCACGCCGGAAGCGATGCCGCCCCCCTCGACGACGGTGACTTTCGCCCCCTTGCTGGCCAGGTGGTAGGCGAGCGATGCGCCGACGATGCCGGCGCCGACGACGACGATGCGTTTTGAGGTTTCTTGATTCATATCTGGCAACTTTGCATATTTATCATAGGGCAGAGTCTACCCCAGCCGCCCGCAATTCCAGCGCAAACCGGTGGCCATCGACGACGTTGCCTTCCACGATGGCAATATCGGGCACAGCCATTCCCTGCGCGAAACCGCAGCGTTCCAGCACGCGGATCGACGCCGCATTGCCGTCGATGGCGTAAGCGCACAGGCTGGCCAGCCGCCATTCGTCTTGCGCCAGGGCAATCAGGTACTGCAGCGCGGCCGTGGCCAGGCCCTTGCCCGCCTGCTGTTCCCCGATGCGGTAGCCGACTTCGGCTACGCCTTGCTCCCGGTCAATGTCCTTGAGGTTGGCGCGCCCGATCAACTGTCCGTGTTCGTCCACGATGACGCAGGGGTGCATGCGTCCCTGTGCGTGCTCGTCCAGGAATTGCGCGACGTGCGCGTGGATGCCGTCGATGCTGTAAAAAGCGTCCGGACGCCGGTCGATATGGCGCTCGAACCATGCCCGGTTGGCTTGCTCGAAGACCAGCAAGGGCGCGGCGTCGTCCGGGCGCAGGGTGCGTATGGCAAAGGTGCTCATGGAAACTCCTGGAAAGGCATGAGTCTAGTGACGCGTGGCCCGGCCCGTCAATCTTGATTCCATGAATCAATATAAAGTGACAAACGCTACAATGGCCGTCATGAACAACGATCTGTCCGCCCTTGACGCGGCGCGCCTGCTGGGCGTCAGCCTGCCCACCCTGTATTCCTATGTGAGCCGGGGCTTGCTCGCTTCCGTCAGCGATGGAGAATCGCGGCGCAAGCGCTATCCGCAGGAAGACGTGCTGCGCCTGGCGGCCCGTAAAAATGACGCCAAGCGCGGTGGCCAGACGGCCGTGGCCGCCATGCACTGGGGCTTGCCCGTGCTGGAGACGCGCATTTCCCACATCCTCGATGGCCGCTTGCTGTACCGCGGCTGCGATGCGGCGGCGCTGGCGCGGCACGCGACGCTGGAAATGACAGCCAGCCTGCTGTGGGACGATGGTGCGAGTGACTATTTTCAGCAAGACGCGCCTGCCCAGCCGCCAGGATTGACCCGCGCGCCGGACGCGCCGCCGCTGGCACGCGCCATGCTTGCCATGGCCATGCTGACGACAGCGGACATGCCGCACTCGCTGCAATCCGGCCCCGCCGTGATGCGCATCCTGGCCGCCGCCCTGCTGCAAACGGCGCCGTCCGCCTTGCCGCTGCACCAGCAACTGGCCCAGGCGTGGCAAGCCGATGCGCAGCAGTCTGAATTGCTGCGCGCCGTCCTCGTGCTGCTGGCCGACCATGAATTGAATGCGTCGACGTTTGCCGTGCGTTGCGTCGCCTCGACGGGCGCCAGCTTGCCGGCGGCGCTGGGTGCGGGCTTGGCGGCCTTGTCCGGAAACAAGCATGGCGGCGGCAGCGCGGCAGCCAGGTGCATGTTGACGCAGGCGCTGGCCGCGCCCGATGCCAGGGCTGCCATCGCTACCTTTTACACAGCCATCGCGCCGGAATTCGCCGGTTTCGGCCACCCGCTGTACCCGCACGGCGACCCGCGCGCCGCGTATCTGCTGGGAAGCCTGTCCGCGATGTCGCGCGGGTCCCCGCAGCTGCACGCCATCCTGGCCGCCTGCGCCACGGCGGGCGAGTTGCTCGAAGTAAAACCGAACGCCGACCTGGCGCTGGCCGCCATGGAACTGGCGTTCGGCTGGCCCGAGGGCACGGGCATGAGCGTGTTTGCGCTGGCCCGCTCGGCCGGCTGGATCGCCCATGCGGCCGAGCACGCAGACAGCGCGGCCCTGATACGCCCGCGCGCCCGCTATATCGGGCGCCACCAGCGCGACTGAAAATTCACGCTTGATTTATTACGCATACGTAGTAGTATACTTCGCATGCGTACCAATACCTCCCCCACCCCAGACGTACCCGATGCCGCCGCCTGCCCGCTGGGCGAGCGTTCGCCGCGCCTGTTCAATCTGCTCAATCTGGCGCGCCAGAACCTGTTTCGCTCGGCCGATGCCGTGTTTACCAGCGAACTGGGGTTTTCCGGCACGCAAGTGGTCGCCTTGTTTGCCCTGAAAGGCGAGGAAGGCTGCCAATTGAAGGATCTGGGGCGGGCGCTGCAGCTGAAAAACTCGGCCGTCACGGGCCTCGTGACGCGCATGGAAGAAAATGGCCTCATCGTGCGCGGCCAGTCGGCGCTCGACGCGCGCGCCGGCACCCTGCACATGTCGCCCAAGGGCGGCGAGGTGCTGGCCGCCGCCCTGCCCCTGCTCGACAGCCTGAATGAACAACTGAAGCAAGGTTTCAGCGAAGAAGAACTGGCCGTCGTCGCCCGCTTCCTGCTGCATGCCTCGCGCCTGCGTTTCCAGCAAGACATTTAATCGGCAAGACGTTTAACCCAACCCTCACCCCACAGGAGTTACCATGCACCCCAACGACATGACCGGCTTGCAACTGATGCAAGCTTTCGCGCAAGGCCTGTTTCCCCGGCCCGGCATTTCCAAGACCATGCCGATGGACGCCCACACGATCGAGCATGGCAGGGTCATTTTCACGGCGACGGCGAATGAAAACCACACCAATCCCATGGGCGGCGTGCACGGCGGTTTTGCCGCCACCGTGCTCGATACGGTCACGGGTTGCGCCACGCACACGGTCTTGCCGGCCGGCGAAAGCTACGGCACGACGGACCTGAACATCAAGATGTGCCGCCCCCTGCCCTTCAACGTGACGGTCTACGCGGAAGGCAAGGTCATCAATGCGGGACGCAACCTGGTCATTTCCGAAGGCACGATCCGCGACGAAGCCGGTAAGGTGTATGCACACGCGACGGCCACCTGCATGATCATCCGTCCCCGGGAGCAAGCGGCCGCATGATCCGTATTGGCAACATCGAGGAAGCCTGGCAGGTGCTGCAGGCCATCCCAGAGTTCGACCGAGAGCGCAGCCTGGCGCAGTTGCAGGAGCGCCTGCCCGCCGGCGCGCTGGTGCTGATCGCAGAAGCTGACGGCCAGCCCGTCGGATTCAAGCTGGGGTATGCCGCCGAGGATGGCTCCTTGTATAGCTGGCTCGGCGGCGTGCTGCCCGCGCACCGCAAGACGGGCCTGGCGCAGTGGCTGCTGGAAGCCCAGGAAGCCTGGGCACGCGAGCACGGCTTTGCGGCCGTCACCGTAAAATCGATGAACCGCTATCCCGCCATGCTGCGCTTGCTGATCCGCAATGGCTATCAGATCCGACTGGTGGAGCACTTTGGCGATCCCGTCAGCGAGCGCATTCATTTCATCAAAGCATTGTCCAAGAACGCTTCGTAAAATCACTTTCCTGTCTTCTACTTCTTAAAAGAGCAACAATGCTATACACTGCGCCATTTTGGCTGTCCGCTATCGGCTACCAGGAGCGGACGGTCAGGTACGCGCCGCAGCTTACGCGGGCACTTATAGTTCAGCGCATCGCGTTTGTTTGGCGCTGGCAGCATGACGATCTTTTAGGCGGCATCCGAGGCCATGAACGCCCACACGGTGGTGAAGCCGCCGTTGTTATCGACGCGCCGACTTTCGGGTTAGCAGTGTAAAGTAACGCCCCCTATCATTTACTTTTTGGGGGATTGCTAGATTTGCTAGGTTTGAGGGACGGTGTATTCCCTGGTGTGGTTTTGTTATCACGGCGGCGCTGATCCGGCTCCCCTGTTGATTTTGCTATCGGTTTTGGTCCTGGTTTAAGTGCCATGAATGCTCTCCTTTGTGGTTCAAAAATTACAGTTTCTGCTTACTTTTCAATGTAAGCCGATCAACGGTAGCATATTTTTCACGAAGAAAATTCACATATTGTCACGATGATGCGAATGGTCGCTGTGGGGCGATAGTCGCCGCTGACCGCAACCGACCAGAAGCGGCCCCGGTGTGGGCCCCGAGCAATCACTGAAACTTAATGCAAATGTTGAATAAGAGACTTTTTGATGCTATTGCATCTGCGGTGGACTTGGATGACCCTGCGGAACAATTTTTAGCTCAGCGATTCATGATTGAGGCGATAGGAAGAGTAACTTCACAATTGCCTGTAGCTGCTAAATCAGCCGCAGCTGTGGCGAATCGATTTATCACCGGCGCGGCGACGGCTGAGGAAGTCATTGCTGAGCGTGTACGCCTCTGGCGGGCAATTGAAGGGCGCGATCAATCGGACGAGCCCGACGTTTTGAAAATAAGAACTGCCATCTGCGCCTTGCATCCTATGGATATTGGCGCTTCTGCCGAAACATTGGAGTATTTTTTTGAGTTTTGGCGGCGAGGAGGCTTGCCGCAGGCTGAGCTTAAGGCCGCTGTTCACAACAAGTATGGCATCTGAGGTGGCTTCAGCCGGCCAGGTCTCGCCTTCGGAACTTGAAATGCATCCTTTTCTTTGAAGTCAAATGATGGCTAAAAAGATCGCCTTTATTGTCCTCGGGTTCCTGGTTGGCATCGCATTCGATATGGTGCCTCATGCGGTTGAGGTCGTTGCAAAGAGCAACGTTTGTCGCGAATCATGCTCCAACTCGCTAAAAATCGTGTCAGTCGTCATCTATGCGATCTTGCCAATCGCATGGGCTGGACTCTTGGGAATCGTGATTGGAAAGCCCCGCGCACAACGAATACTGTTCATCAGCACCCTATTCTCTCTGCTGATCATGGCAGTATTCACCTGGTTTCTCTACAAGCAGCAGCACTCATGATTATTATCAAGCGTTCCGTCACCTGCTGAAGGCGCGCCGCAAGGTCTTGTCGGCCGCCTCACCCCGCCGGCTTCTTCTTCGCCTTCAATAAACTTCCCGCCGCATTTTCCTCGAAGCGGCCCGCCTCTTCTATATAGCCATGCACGGTGCCGTCGTGGCGCCAGCCTCCCTGGAAATCGGCACCTGCCATGCTGCGCTTTCTGATTCGCAATGCCTATTGGATACACGCCGTGGCGTACTTTGGCAGTCAGGCCAGGGAGCGCATCTACTTCATCAAGTCTTTGTCCTGGAACGCTGCGTAAAGCCGCTTGTTTGTCCATTACTTGTGAAATAAGCAATGTCGCTATACACTGAGCCATTCCGGCCCTCGACATCGCATTTTTGATGAGATGTGATCTGGTATTGCAATTAATGCAATGCATTAGACTTCATCCTCTCCAGAAAGCACGACATGCCAGAGATAATCAGACAGGGCGACACCACATCCCATGGCGGCACCGTATTGGAAGGATCCCCGCTCGACCTGTGCATGGGCAAGCCGATCTCCTACTTGGGTCACAAGGTGCACTGTCCAAAGGTGTATTTCCGATCGCCGAAGGTGTGACGACAACGTCGCTCTATGGCCGAGGTGTAGCGGTCGCTGGAATGAAAACCTCGTGTGGCGCCGTTCTTATCGCCTCCCAATTCTCCGACACAGTGGAATGGAGCACCGGCGCCGGGCGTGTAGCAGAGCGCTCTGCTAGCGTCGCGATTGCAGGAGCCGCAGCGCAATTAGCGCCCGGTGCTTTGCCTGAAAACGCGCGCGCTACAACCTTGGATGCATCCGAGAGCTATGACGAACAGCCGCAGCTTAACGCCGACGGAATCGATGGCGTTCCGTATTTTGTCGAAATAAAGGACGGACGTCACCTTTCTGGCCGCGCGACGATGGAAGGTATACTGCCGCGCGTGGAAACGTATAACGAAGAGGAATACACCGTCTACTGGGGCGATGTTGCCTTGGCTAAAATGGAAGAGATCGGCTGATGGCGGCGGCGCTCAAGCAACACGCGAAGATCAGGACCAACACCACGAAGGAGTCTGTGTGCAAGATTGACGTGCCCGTCGTCAAATTCGCCGACCTTTGGGAAAACTATGTTACTGGCGCTCCATACAAGCCAGGGGAAGGAGACAAGGGGGACTATAGTAATCAGTGCGCCTTACGCATGAGCGCGACTTTTCACAAGACAGGGATCAAAATGCTTTCCTTCTCGCAAAAAACCGTCAAGCCGATGCCAGGCACACAGGTATTGGGACGCGTCATGTTGAACGGTTCTCCTGCTGCCGCACGGGCCTACGAACTGGGCGAATGGCTCAAGCTCCAGCCGTTTTGCGGCTTGCCAAAGAAGCCCGAGGACATCACTGGCAAGGATTGGGAATCGAAGGTCAAGGAGCGTACCGGTATCATCATGTTTCATGCATACTGGACGCGCGGCGGGGAAGCGCCTGCTAGCGCAAGCGGAGGCCATATTGACCTTTGGAATGGCAAGCGAATGACGGTTTCCGGCGCTGAAGGTTTTATCGCGGTGGTGGGCCGAAGAATTGGCGTATCAAGTGTCCATATTCCCGGCACCTCGATTGGTTACTCGGACTTGAGCAACGCGACACTCATCCTGTTTTGGGAGGTCAAGTGAAACGTATTGGCCTGTCGGTGGGGTTTCTCATTATTGGGCTGCTAACAACCTGGGCTGCGATGTTCGCCGGCAGTCACATGTCGTTCAGGTTTCATATCAAGCTGTTACACCACGACTCCAGAGCTTGCTATGAAATAGGACCGTGTTCGGTATCTTGGTGGGTCACTGCCGCGCTTGTAGCCTATATTCTTGGCCCATCGTTAATTTTTACGGTGACGGGATGGGTTAGCGCACGACCCGGCGTTACTACATCTAAAAAACTGGGCAGACTCTTGATACTGACAGTCCTTACCGTCCTCCTGTATTTACTAGGGTATGTCATCAGTTGAATGTGAAATGAACATGTACGCTGCAAGGTCTTGCCGGGCACCCTCAGCCCGCCTGCTTCTTCTTCGCCTTCAATAAACTTCCCGCCGCATTCTCTTCAAAACGCCCTGCCTCCTCTATATAGCCATGCACGGTACCGTCGTGGCGCCAGCCGCCCTGGCGTTTGATGGCCTGGAAATCGGCGCCTGCCCGGTGCGCGCTGGTGGCCATCCCCCGGCGCAGGCTGTGGCTGGACAATTCCGGCACGTAATCGAGTTCGGCCAGCCTGGCGCAGCTTTCCAGTATGGTATTGATGCTGCTCGCGTGCAGCGCTTTCGCGCTGACATGGCCCCATTGATTGACGGGGCGCAATAGCGGCCCCGTGCGGATGTGCGCCGCGGCGAGCCAGGCGCGCAAGGCTGTGGCCGGGCAGCAGACGCCATCGCCAAACGGGATCGCCTTGACGATGCCCTCCCCCAGTTGATCCGTTTTCGAGCGGGGCAAGGTGATCACCATGCCCTGCGGCTCCCAGCTCACGTCTTCCAGCATCAACCCCGCCAGTTCGCTGCGCCGGAAACCGCCAAAAAAACCCAGCTGCAGCAAGGCGCTGTCGCGCAAGGCCTTGACGCTGCCCAGCGTGGCCAGCCTGGCGACGATCGTTTCCAAATCTTCCAAAGGCAGGGCCTTGGCCTTCTTTTTCGGCTTGCCGTGCAGGCGGGCGATGCCGGCCAGGGTCTTGCGCACGGTGGGCGTGGATGCGGGGTCGGCAAAGCCCTGGTACACATGCCATTGCGACAGGGCCGTCAGGCGCAGGGCCAGGGTGCGGGCGTTCAGGCTGTCCGCATACGCCAGCAGATAGCGGATGACGGTGGACTCGTCGGCGGGCAACGCCCCGCCCCAGACCTGGAAGTGGCGGATGGCGGAACGGTAGGTGCGGCGCGTGTTGTCGGACGTGGCGGCGGCAAGAAACGCCTGGTGGCGCGCAGCCAGCTCGGCATCGATCAGGGCGCCGTGTAACGGCGCCACGGCGATGGCGGCGCTTTTGGGTGCGGCGGCGCGGCGTTTGGAAAGGGGCAAATCGGGCATGGAATCGCTGAAATCGGGCTGGTGTACTGGGAAATACGCAGAATACCATGCAAACCACCCCCATAACCCGCGATAAGCGATCTTATCGCGATATATATTTTCTAAAAACGATCAAAATTTATATCGTAATATTATGAGATATTACGTATCATGTAATACGTTACTAAATTTCGCTCATAGGTGATTTCATGGCCCGCACCGGCATTCTGTACTCTGATGTTATGAAAGCAGCCCAAATCGTCGCTGCCGATGGGCGCAATCCCACGGTCGACAGCGTGCGCGAAGCGCTGGGCAGCACTGGCAGCAAGAGCACCATCGCTCCCCTGCTGAAACGCTGGAAGGAAGAGTTCCAGGGCGTGGGCGCCGTGAAAACGGAATCAGGCTTGCCGGCCGAACTGATGGAAGCGATGCGCGGCGTGTACGACAAGCAGCAGCGCGACGTGGCGCAGCAGCTGGAAACGGGCATGCGGGAAAACCGCGCCGAACTCGACGCGGCTTTGGCACAACTGAAGAAGACGGAAACGGAGCGCTTGAAACTGACGGAGGCGCGCGCCGCCCTCACCCAGGAATTGCGCGCCACGCAGCACGCGCTGGCGCAATTGAAGGAAGAGCACCATTTCCGCGCCGTCACCCTGGCCACCTTGCACAGCGATAACGCAGGCTTGACGCAGCGCCTGGCCGACCGGGGCGAGGAAATCGCCGCCCTGAACCGCCAGCTGGCGCAGGTGCGTTCGCAGTTCGACCATTACCAGGAAGCGGCCGCCACGCAGCGCAGCGAGGAACGGGCCCAGGCGCAGCAACGGATCAGTCGCCTGGAACAGGACAACACCCAGCTGCAGCAGCGCCTGCAAGGCCAGCAAGCGACGCTGGTGCAGCAGGACATGCGCCTGGCCCAGCTGCAGGCGGAGCAAACGACGCTGGCGGCCCAGGCCGCGGCAGACCGCGAAGCCCTCGCTACCGTGCGTCCCGAGCGCGACCAGTTCGAATTTCAATACTTGCAGGCGGCGGCGTCCGCCGACGCCCTGCTGGCCAAGCTCGACACGGCCCTGCTGGCGCTGAACGACGCCAAGGTGGCGCTGGCCGCGCAAGACCGGCAACTCGACATGCTGGCGGAAAACGGGCAACTATCGCAACAGAAAATGGAAGCCTTGGCGCAGGAGCGCGACGGCTTGCTGCGCGACAATGCCGGCATGGCGGCCAGGCTGGCCCTGCTAACCGACAACAAGGAGCAACGCCGGGTTTGACCCCCTCCACGTGTGGCCTGGGATAGCTACGACTGTCCCAGGACGGGCATCGCCCGCTATCGGGGTTTGTCCCTTTATTTCGCCTGTCCCATGACGGCCGACGGGGCGAATATGCGCCGCATTTCACGTTGACGCCGAAAGGCGCGCCGCTCGAGCAAAACTATGACCGTGCTGCCATGGATGTCACGTTTGGCAAAGCGGACCCGGCTGGCGGCGCTTGCTTGCGCGCTTCCGACACGCCCAGCACGAACAGGACGACCCACAGCACGACGCCAAAATAATCGAGGAAGTCGAGGCTGGCGAGGAACACGGCGGTATCGTTCGGGTCGCGCGGCCGGTAATGCACGCGGATGTGCGCGCCTGGCGCCATGCTGGCCAGGCGCCAGGCTGTGACGGCCTGGTCGCGGTGGCAGCCGGCGTTGCCGATCCGCGAGACGCCGATGCGCGAGCTGCGGTAGGCCTTGCCATCCACGCTGTAGCGGTAGCTGAGCTTGACGCACCAGTCCTGCGATTTGCCCGTGCGCTGATACATGCTGCTGCGCACGATCTCGGCGCTGGTCACGGGCCAGGCTGGCGAGGCGAGCTTGTCATACGCGCGCCAGAAGGAAAAATACGCGGTGGGAAGGGCGAGCAGGATCAGGAACCAGCCCATCATTCTCGCCAGGGCGGGATCGATGGCGCCAGGGTCTTTCATTGTACGGGCGGTGCGGCGCGGTAGCGCACCCGTATCCACGCGCCGAGGATGTCCACGCCGCCGTCGCCGGCGTCTTCGACCCAGCCCGCGCGCGCATACAAGCGCCGCGCGCCCGTGTTGGCCAGCTGCGTCTTGAGGCTCAGCCGGGGACCGAAGCGCGCCGCCACGGCGGCCAGCAGCTGTGTACCGATGCCCAGTCCGCTGTGCGCCGGGTGCACATATAAATGGTGCAGGAAATGCTCGGGCGCGTCGCCTGTGTGCACGGCCGCAAAGCCGGCGACGATGCCGTCACGCTCGGCAACGAGGATTTCTTCGCCCTGCGTCGCTGCCGTGAAAGCGGCGGCGCTGGCGACAGGGCCGAAGGTGTCGCGCCCCGCCAGCGCCAGGATGGCGGCGCAGGAAGGCGTGTCCGCCAGCGCGAATGGCCGAAGCGTGGCTGGCATCATGCGGCGGCGCGCAAGCGAGGCGATGCTGTGGCGAAATGAGGACGAAGCATGGCGGGCGCGTATCAGTTATCGGAATGCCATTATACGGTCACAAACGGCGGTTCAGCACGCTGTCGATATCGTGGGTTTTCAATTCCACTTCGAGCCTGCCGTCTTGCAGCCAGTAACCGTCGTCCCCCTGGCGTAGCGCAGCCAGATCGAGCGTGCCCAGCGCTGGAGGGATGGCGCCGGCGAGAACAGCGGCTGCATCGTCCCAGGCCGCATACAACAGTTTCAGGTACCAGCCGTCGTCGTGGGCAAAGGCGAGGAAGCGGTTTTGCAGGGCGGCCAGCCCCGTGCGCCGCGACGCGGCATCGTGGTATGCCAGCGCCGCGGCCACGTCCCCATCCTGGGGCGGCGGCGCCGCGCCCTGCCAGTCGGCCCAGGCATGGCTGCCGCAGGCGTGCAGGTCTTCCTGGGCCAGGGCCGGCAACTGTTGCCGCGCCAGGGTCTGGTAGCCGGCCGGCTTCCTGGCCGTCCCGGCGCTGCCCTTGCGCAGCACGATGCCGCCGGACTCGCCGAGGGCGGGGAGAAAATCCTTGAATTCGATGCCGGAAGCGACCAGCATGCGCTCGGCCGGGTCGTGCCACAGATACAGATAATGTCTCAAGTCGGAGTCCGTTTGGGTTTCGGTGTCGTATTCAGCGCCACAGCGGCGCGTATCAGCGCCTTTAATGCTGCCGTATCGAAGTGCGCGCCTTCGTGCAGGTCGATGGCCCGGCGCGTGCTGCCGTCCAGGCTGGCATTGAACAGGCCGGCCGGATCGGGCAAGGCGGCGCCCTTGGCGAAGGTGAGTTTCACGGCCAGTTTATAGGTTTCGCCCGTGCAAATCATGCCCGCGTGCGACCAGACAGGCACGCCGCGCCATTTGACTTCCTCGACCACGTCCGGGTCCGCCTGGCGTATCAGTGCGCGCACCGTGGCCAGCGTCTTGCCGCGCCAGTCGGCCAGCGCGGCGATTTTCGCGTCGATCTGGCGAGTAGCGGACTCGGCGCTCACCGCGCCATCCTGGGACTGCGTAGTTGGCTCTGCTTTTTTCATGGCGGTGATCTCCTTTCCTGGCCTGCCTGTGCCTGTGTGCGCCTGCCTTACGGCGCGGGATCGGCCATGCAAGCGGCCAGCGAGCTGATGAACTGGTCGCGCAAGGCCTGGTACTGCGCATCCGTCGCGAATTCCCGTTTGTCCGCCGGCTGGTTGAGCAGATAGGCGGTGGCGACCGTCCCGCTGGCGGCATGCAGCAAGGTGTATAGACTGATGATGCCCGCCGATTGCGTAACATTGGGATTGTTCAATCCTAGCACTTCCACGCCCTGGCGCGCGTCCGTTTCCAGCGACACCAATTGGGGCGCCTTGCTGTTGGCGGCCATCTGCTGCATCTGCGCCACGATGGTGTCGCGGTCGGCGGCAAACCTGCCTGCGGCGCTGCGTTCGATTTTCAGGTTCACCAGGGGCAAGCTGCCCTTGTGGAACAGCATCAGCCGATAGCCATCGGCCGTCGATACCTGCCCCTCTCCCGTCGCCAGCTTGACGCTGCGCGTCGTCACGTGCGCGGGCAGGCGGTCCTGCTGCCGGAACTGGAACTCGCTGCGGTTGATGCATTGCGCCAACGGCCCCAGGGGATCGGCCGTGCGGTCTTGCGCCTGGGCGGCCAGGGCGGCAACGAGCAGGGGAATGGCAAGCAATGGGCGGTGATTCATGAGCAGCATCAGTCGAGGAGTGAAGGTGCCGCGAGCATAACCGTCCATATTGCCAGAAGGCAAATGTTTAGTTGCCATCCTCTAAAGCCCGCGTGCGTGGCTTCTTAATAGGAAATTCACCTGGCCCGCGTAGCATTCAGATTGGCAAGGCTCTCATTGTGCAGCGCCTGCCCTTTTCCGGCTGAATCATGAATGACATCGCTTTACCCCTGCACCACGGCGCCGCCGTGCCGCACCCTGCCAGCGGCCACCGCTTGAAAGCGGCGCTGGGCGCCCTCTTCTTTCCCCGCCAGCGCACGCGCTGGCAAGCTTTCCTGGGCAGCATGCCCGGCCTGAATTCGCTGGCGCAGCTGCATCCTTGCTTGCGCTTCAAGATTTACCGCCCTTACGCCTCGCGCCGGCTCGGTTGCGCGGACAGACTGGCCTTGCTGGAAGGCCATTACCGTTTCCTGTGGCAAGCCGGGGCGCGCGCCCTGGTCGAGCGGGCCGCGCGCCAGCCCGTGGTGCTGGCCGCGTTCGAAGGCAAGGATGGGGCGCTGTACCGCTTGCAGCTGACGGCCATCCACGACAGCTACCGCGAAGGCGAACTGTGCCTGCGCCTGACGCGCGACGGCCAGCCGTTCTACCTGGCCAGCTTCCTGTTCCTGCCGCGCGCCGATGGCGTGTCCCTGCAACTGGGCGCGCTGCAAGGCTTGCGCTCGGAAGCGGGCGCGCAAGCCGTGAAGGCGGCCACGCGGGCGCTGCACGGTTGCCGCCCGAAAAACCTGATGGTGACGGCCCTGCGCGATTTCGGCGATTTTTTTGCCTGCAATAACCTGTTTTTGATCAGCAATGACAACCGCATCGCCCTGAATGCGCGGCGCCGGCGCCATATCGCCGCCGATTACGACCTGGCGTGGCAGGAATTGCATGCCTTGCGCATGCGCGACGGCAATTATCACCTGCCCTGCGCCCCCTACCGGGCGCCCGACCTGGCTGACGTGCCATCGAAGAAACGGGCCGATGCGCGCCGGCGCGGTGAATTGCTGCAATGCATGTCTGCCGACATGCGCGCGCAGCTGGCGTGCCTGCTGGAAGCGCCGATGGCTGAACATTGAGCAAACGCAAGCCTTGCCATACCGGCAAACATAAAACTCAGGCAACCTTCATGTTGGGCCCGTATCCTTCACCAGGCATGCCAGCCACCTTCCCCATGCGCCGGCGTGCCTTCGATCCACTCTGGACAAGGTTACCCATGACACCCACTTTCGCCCTCCTCCCCCTTTGCCTCGCCGGCAGCGCTGCACTGGCCGCGCCCGCGCTGGACGACGCCGTGCGCCAGCGCGCGGAAGAACTCACGCGCACGGGCTTGCACGCCAGCATCGTCATCGCCGTGATCGAAGGCAAGGACAGCGCCGTGTATGGTTTCGGCAGCAGCCATGCAGGCAAGAGCGCCAAGCCTGGCGCCGACACCGTCTACCAGATCGGTTCCGTCACCAAGACCATGACGGCCTTGCTGCTGGCCAACGCCGTCGTCGATGGCAAGGTCAAGCTCGACGAGCCCGTGGCGGCCTTGTTGCCGGGCTATACCGTGCCTGCCTTCGATGGAAAAACGATCAGCCTGCTCGACCTGGCCACGCATTATTCCTCGCTGCCGCGCTTGCCCGACAACTTCGCGCCCAAGGACCCGGCCAACCCGTATGCCGATTACACGGAAGCGAAGCAGCGGCAGTTTCTTGCCGCCTACCACCTGCCGCGCGCGCCAGGCACGGCCTTTGACTACTCGAACATCGGCTATGCCGTGCTGGGCACGGCCCTGGCGGCCCAGGCCGGCACCAGCTATGAAGCGCTGCTGCAAAAGCGCATCGCCGTGCCGCTCGGCATGCGCTCCACCTCGAACAAGCCCACGCACGGCATGCTGGCGCGCCTGGCGCCCGGCCATCTGCTGTCGGGCGAAGCCACGCCCGCCTGGGATTTGAATGTGGTGGCGCCGGCCGGCGGCGTGTATTCCAGCGCGCGCGACATGGTCGCCTACCTGCAGGCATATATGTTCAAGCCGCTGCGTCCGTATGCGCTGGCGATCCAGCCGCAGCGTCCGGTGGCGTCCGGCGACGACACGAAAATCGGCCTGTCCTGGCTGCTGGAACAGCGGCAGGGCCAGGCCTACGCCTGGCACAGCGGCCAGACGGGCGGTTACAGCAGCTATGCGGCGTTCACGACGGACGGCAAGCGCGGCGTGGTGGTGCTGACGAATACGGCGCGCGACGTCGATGCGCTGGGCTTGTCCACCTTGCTGCCCGGCACGCCCCTGCCGCCGCTGAAAAAGCCGCAAGCGGCCATCGACGTGCCGCGCGCCGCGCTCGCCGAGTACGTTGGCGAGTATCCATTGGACAAGGATTTCACCTTGACGGTGAGCCTGGGCAAGCAAGGTCTGGAAGCGGCCGGCACCGGCATGGGATCCGCCCCCTTGTTTGCCAGCGCGAAAGACCAATTCTTCTTCCGCGCCATCGACGCGGAACTGGCGTTTACGCGCGATGCGGCGGGCAAGATCGCCAGCGCCGTGCTCAAGCAAAGCGGGCAGGACACGGTCTTGCCGCGCAAACCGTAGCGATCAAGCTGCCGGGTCTTGCATGAATTGCTCGACCCGCGCGACAAACGCCGCCTTGCTGCGCGTGCGAAACTCGCCCAGGAAGGCGTCGCTGCCCTGCACGATCTTGCCGTCGCGGTCGTATGCCACCTTGCCCATCTCCAGCACGAATTCGCCCTGCGGGTCGTCTTCCGGCTCGAAATGCGAATTGAAGCAGTAACCGCTGTCGCGGCAGCTGCCCCACAGCAGCAATGCGCTGCTGAACCATTCCATGGTGTCCGGGCCCGGTTCCAACTCGAACAGGGTGTTGACGGTGATGTGCCAGCCGCCCGGTACGCGCAGCGGCTGTAATGGGTAGGGAAAACGTGGCGGTTTCATGGGGACGGCGGCACGCGGCGCGTTTGATAAAAGGCAAGGAATTGCGCGGCCGGCAGCGCTTTGGCGAACAGCCAGCCCTGGCCGAATTCGACTTTGCGTTCCAGCAAATAATCGGCTTGCTGCTGCGTTTCGATGCCTTCGGCCACGATCAGCATGTTCAGGGTGCGGGCCATGGCGATGATATGCGGCGTGACGCTGCTGGTGGCGGCGTCCGTGCCGATGGTGTCGACGAAGGATTTGTCGATCTTCAAGGCGTCGAGCGGCAGGTTTTGCAGGCTCGATAGGCTGGAATAGCCGGTGCCGAAGTCGTCGATGGCCACGGCGTGGCCGCGCGCCCTGGCCTTTTCGATGGTGGCGCGCGCCGCTTCCACGTTGATGAAGCCCCGCTCCGTCGCTTCCAGCCAGATCTGCTGCGCCTCGATGCCCGTGCCGGCCAGGGCCCGCTCCAGTACGTCGAGCACGCGGCCCGTTTCGATATCGCTGGCGCACAGGTTGATGGCTATGTGCAGGTCGCGGTCGGCCAGCAGCGCGGCGCGCATGTCGGCGATGACGCAATCGATCACCTGGTCGGTGATGGGTAGAATCAGGTCGCCTTCCTCGGCCACGGGAATGAACAGGTCGGGCCGTATCATGCTGCCATCGGGACGGCGCCAGCGTATCAGCGCCTCGGCGCCCACGCACACGCCCGTGTCGAGGGCGATGATCGGTTGATAATGGACAAAGAATTCGCGCCGGTCGATGGCGATACGCAACTCTCCCATCAGCGACAAACGGCGGCGCGACAGCCACACGACGATGCCGACGAGGAAGGCAGCCATCAGCAGGCCCAGCGGCAAGAGCAGCAGCTGTTCGCGCCGCAGCCTGTCGTTCAGCTTGCTGCGCGGTTCGATCATGACGGCCGTCAAGCCATCGCGGTACAGCATGGCATGGATGCTGCCGTCCGGCACGGCGCCGGCCGCCGCCGGCTGGCCGGCCAGCAAGGCTTGCACCAGCGCCGGGTCCGGATGGTGCAAGGTGTCGAGCACGCCCCGCTTGCCGATGGCCACGGCCATCTGGATGTCGCTGTCGACGATGACGTCGGAAAAGCGCACGGGATCGATCAGCACCTTGTACGCGCGATACGACAGCCCCACCATGCGCTTGCCGCCGCTGACGACGGGGCGCAGGTCGAAATCGAGGCCCATGCCATTGTCCAGGGTAAAGTCGGCGGGCGTGACGGCGATGCGCTCTTCCTCGATGCCCGTGGATGTGCATTTGAGCAAGCCGTTTTCCACATAGCCGATATCGTCGATGCTGCGCGTGGTGATGGTGATGCGGCGCAATTGCTGGACATGGGCTTCCGAACACGGCGCCAGCTCCAGCGCATCGGCGCTGCGCAGGGCCATGCTGGCCGAGGCGATCGAACGGTGGGCGCGCTCGAGCGCGTAACCGGCCAGCAGACGCAGGCGTTCCTGCTCGCCCTGCTCGGCCCGCACGGACGACAGGTAAAAGGCCAGGCTCAGGGGAGCGGCCACGCCGATGACGGCCACCAGCACGCTGGTGATGATGATGCGTTTTCTGCGCATGTGATTACCTGCGGTAGTTATATGAATGCCATGTATTTCCTGATGGCATCATATTACAAGCAGAGGCCGCGCACGCAGAACTTGCTGAACAGTTACACTTTTTCCAGCGGCCTTGCCAGCACGAACACCAGCGCCGCCACCACGGCTGCCAAGCCGCCAGCCAGGTACAGCACGCTGGCAAAGCCGTCGATGAAGGCGTGCCGCGCCGCTTCCTGCGCCACGGCTTGCAGGGCGGGCGGCAGCTGGCCGAAGGCGTCGGACGCGTTGCCGGCGACGATGCGCCCGATCATTTCCGGCGAAGCCTTCAAGCCGTGCAGCCACGCCAGTTGCTCGAACGAGGCGGCCGTGCGCATGGCCAGCACGGCGCCCAGCGCGCCCACGGCCAGCACGATGCCGACGAAGCGCGTGGTGGTGCTGATGCCGGAGCCCATGCCCGTGCGTTCCCTGGGGATGCAGGCGAGGATGGCCTTTTGCGTGGTGCCGTTGAGCAATCCCGCGCCCGCCCCCGTGACGACCATGCCGGCAGCCACCCAGCCATACTGCAGGCTGGCGGCGGCCAGGGCCGTGGCCACGTTGCCCGCGGCGACGATCAGCAGCCCCGTCACGAGGATGCCGCGGTCGTCCAGGTAATGCATGGCGCGCGGCGCCAGGCGCGACAGCACGACCATGGCGACGGCAAACGGCAGCATGGCGCAGCCGGCCAGCACGGCGGAAAAGCCGAAGGCGTTCTGCAGATACAGCGGTAAAAAGGTCATCATCACTTGCGCGGCGATGGCGTAGCCGAACATGCCCAGCACGGCGCCGACGAACACGCGCCGGCCAAACAGGGATAAATCGACCATGGGCGCGCGCTGGCGCCGCTCCGCCAGCACGAACACCAGCAGCAGCGCCGCGCCCGCCAGGAAGCGCAGCAGGGTGGCGCGGCTGGACCAGCCCGCCACGCTGGCGTCGATCAAGCCCCAGATGATGCAGAACAGGCCGGCGGAAAACAGCAGCGCGCCAGCCGGGTCGAAGCTGGCGTTGGATGCATCCTTCGATTCATCCACGTGCCTGCTAACCAGCCACATCAAGATGGCGACGACGGGCAGGTTCAGGTAGAAAATCCAGCGCCAGTTGATGGCGCTCGTGATCAGGCCGCCCAGCAGCGGCGCCACCGTCATGGCCACGCCCATGGCTGCGCCCCACACGGACCAGGCGCGCGCCCGCTCCTTTTCCGCATGAAACGTGTGGCCGATGACGGCCAGCGCGGAGGTGAGCAGCAGCGCGGCGCCGAGTCCCTTGACGGCGCGCGCCACGTTGAGCACGAACGGCGTCCACGCCAGGCCGCACAGCAGGGACGCCAGCGCGAACACAGCCAGGCCAAACAGCATCACCCTGCGCCGTCCCAGACGGTCGGCGATGCTGCCGGCTGGCAACAGGAACGAGGCGAACGCCAGCATGTAGGCGCTGACCACCCATTCCACGTCGACGAAGCTGGCGTTGAGCGAGCGGGCGATCGACGGCAGGGAAACGGCCACCACGTTGGTGTCGAGCATGATCAGCGCGCACACGCCCGAGCACGTATATAAGGTCCAGTTGGTATTCTTCATGCCCCGATTGTAAGCACGCTTGTATTATTTCCTGTTATAAGATGATCGCCTTATAATTCACCCATGGTGAATACAGAAAAAGACATGGAATTGCGGCATTTCCGCTGCGTGCTGGCCGTCGCGCACAGCCTGCACTTCGCGCGTGCCGCCGCGGAACTCGGCATTTCGCCGCCCGCGCTGACCAAGCAGGTGCAGGAAACGGAAAGCTTGCTCGGCACGCGCCTGTTCCAGCGCAGCAAGCGCGCCGTGGCCCTGACGGCGGCCGGCGAATTGTTCGTCATCGAAGCCACCCGCGCGCTGGGGCAGCTGGCGCAGGCGCAGGAAGTGGCGCGGCGGGCGGGACGGGGCGAGCTGGGACGGCTGGAAGTCGGCTATGTGGCCTCGGCCGCCTACTCAGGCGTGCTGCAGGACCAGTTCGCCCGCTTTCGCGCCAGCCACCCCGGCATCCACATCGGTGCGCGCGAATACGCGATGGATGCCCTGCCCGGCTTGCTGGACCAGGGCCGGGTGGACCTGGCGTTCGTGCGCCCGCCCCTGCACTTGCCGGATGGACTCGACAGCGTGGTCTTGCTGCGCGACCGCTTCGTACTGGCCGTGCAAGCGGACAGCACGCTGGCCCGCCTCGGCGTGGCGGGGCCGGCCGCACTGGCGCAGCAGGCGTTCATCGTGCCGGAACAGGAATTGGGGACACTGGAAGCGAGCCGGCGCGGCGGCTTTGCGGCCCAGGTGGTGTCGCGCCCGGGCAGCCTGGTGGCCGTGCTGACGGAAGTGTCGCTGGGCGTGGGCTGCGCCATCGTGCCCCACTCGGTGATGGCCAGCGTGCAATTGCCCGGCGTGTGTTTCCGCGAGCTGGAAGGGCCGAAGATCAGCTCGGAAATCGCCGTGGCCTTCCGCCGCCACGAACAGGCGCCCGCCGCGCGCGCCTTCATCGCCCAACTGCGCGCGGCGGCGCTGACTTAAGGTCAAACGCCTTTCAATACGGCCACGGCATAGGTGCAGGCCGTGGCCGTTTCATTCCTGAACACGCAGTCGGCCGGCGGGCCCAGTTCCAGGCAGTCGCCCTCGTCCAGCACGTGGCGGGTCTCCCCTTCGAGGAAGACGAGGCTGCCGCTGAGCGACCAGATGAGTTGCCGCCGCGACGCATAGGCGGCAGCCGGCATGGCCACCACGGCGCCGGGCGGCAAGGTAATATGCACGAGGTCGAGCGGCATGTCGGACGCGGGCGACACGTGGCGCCGCACATAGCCGCTCTGCGGGTCGATCCACACGGGCTGGTCAGCCTGGCGCAGCAAGCGCCCCGCGCGCATCTCGGCGCGGGCGATCAATTCGGACATGCTCAGGTCGAAGGCGCCAGACAGGCGCGCCAGCAAGGTGGCCGTGGGGCTGCAATCGCCCCGCTCCACCTTGTGCACCATCGCGCGCGACACGCCCGAGCGGGCCGCCAGCTGCGTCAGCGACCAGCCCAGGCTTTCCCGCTCGAGGCGCACCCTGGCACCGATGCGTTGGTTCAATTCGTCTGGTTTAGTGGACATAATCAGGATTTATTGGACAAAAGCGTGGGCGGCAATCTATGATTTGTCCATTATAGTAGACGCCTAGCAAGGAGAGCAACATGCAGATACGCGATGCCCACGCGGGCGACATCGAGGCCATCACGGCCATCTACAACGATGCCGTCAGCAATACCCTGGCCATCTGGAATGAACGGACGGTCGATGCGACCAACCGCGCCGCCTGGCTGGCCGACCGCGAAAAGGCCGGCTACCCCGTGCTCGTCGCCATCGATGCGGAAGAAAATGTGGCCGGCTACGCCTCGTTCGGCGACTGGCGCCCGTTCGAAGGTTTTCGGCATACGGTCGAGCATTCCGTGTACGTGCGCGCCGATCGGCGCGGCGCCGGGGTCGGCAAGGCCTTGATGGGGGAATTGATCGCGCGGGCGCGCGGCCTGGGCAAACACGTGATGGTGGCGGGCATCGAAGCGGGCAATGCCGGCTCGATCGCCCTGCACAAGCAGCTGGGTTTCGAAGAGGTGGGATTGATGCGCCAGGTGGGCACCAAGTTCGGCGCCTGGCTGGACCTGGCGTTCCTGCAGCTGCAGCTCGATACGCGCAGCGATCCGGACGGCATTGCGCCGCCCGGTTGAGGTCAAACAAATATCAAGGGTCGATCTCCGGTGGCGGACGGCGCAGCGCCATATGTTCCCACACGGCCACCAATACCAGCACGCAGCTGGTGATGCAGGCCAGGGTCAGGGGCGAATACAGCCGGCCATACGCCATCGGGATCAGCGCCAGGATGATCAAGATGCCCAGCAGGTGCGACAGCGGCGGCGTGGCGCGGTCGTTGCTGACCCATTTAAACAAGGCATTGCCCAGCAGATACAGGATCGGGCCGCCCAGCAAGGCGCTGATGCCGGCGAAGCTCGCTTCGTCCGGATGCACAAGGGCCAGCTCGTCGGCCACGGCGGAAACGATCACGCCGCCCACGATCAGCACGTGGATATACGTGTAAGCCTTGCGGGCGATGCGGCCCGGATCCTTCGAGTGGGCGATGCGGTGGTGGCCCGCCTCGGCACCCGTGTCGAAATAGATCCACCACATGGCGATGCTGCCGACCAGGGCCGACAGGAACCCCAGCCAGTTGGCGGCCGTCCATTCCAGGCCGGCGAAGGTGGCGCCCGTCACCAGCAGCGATTCGCCCAGGGCGATGATGACGAACAGCGCGCAGCGCTCGGCCATGTGGCCGCCGTCGACATCCCAGTCGGCCGTCGAGGAACGGCCCAGCCCCGGCATGCCGAACTGCATCCAGGGACCGGCCAGGTCGATCAGCAGGGCCGCGCCCCACCAGAAGATGCGCTGCTCGGGCGACGCGATGCCGCCGGCGATCCAGAAGATGCCGGACAGCACGGCCCACAGGGCGATGCGCTGGAAATTGCGGCGGCGCGACAGTTCCTCATGGCGCACGGCCCACCAGGCGAACAGGGGCCGGCCCACCTGCATGGCGACGTAGGCGCCGGCAAAACCGAGGCCCCGCGTGCCGAACGCTTCGGGAATCGAGGCGGACATGAGCAAGCCGCCCAGCATCATGGCGAACAGGCTGATGCGCACGGGGATGCGTTCGGGATCGAGCCAGTTGGTGATCCACGAGGTAAAGATCCACACCCACCAGACGGCCATCAACAGCAGGCCCGTCTGCAGCCAGCCCATGGCGCTCAGGTGCGCCAGCAAGCCGTGCGACAGTTGCGTGACGGCAAATACGAACACGAGGTCGAAGAACAGCTCGATCATGCCCACCTTGCCGCTGTCCTGCACGCCGCGCTGGCGCAGCAGGGAAATGCGATTATTCATTTTTTTCCTTGCATAAATACCGGACCGGCGCCCGCGGCGCTGGCCAAAACGGCACGATGATAGCAGATGGGGATGGCGGCCATGGCGACGCCCTGCGGTCGGCATGCGTTTGCTCTTCCGGCCGAATTTCGTTACGATGGGTCGCATGCGCGGGACACCACCTCCACCATGTATCAGCTGAACTGGCGCGGCCCCTGGCTGGCTGCCGTGCTGCTGCTATCGCTCGGCGGCGACGCCCCGGCGCTGGCGCGCCAGCTGGCCGAACCGGCCCCCGCGTGCCGGGCGCCGCAAACCATGGCGCTGACGGTCAACAGCGACGCCATCGCCACGGCCAGCAACGATATCAATGACAATACCCTGGTGGCGCTGCGCGCCAACGGCACCGCCTACTGGACGGTTTTATTGTCGACAGCGAATATCCTGCTGCAGCTGGGCGCCGACCGCGGCGATACCATCGTGACGTTCCAGAAAGGACTGACCCTGCGTTTCCAGGCGCTCGGTCCGCAGCAATATCAAATCCTCATCGATGGCCCCATCCTCGATGACGGCACGCAATACACGCTGACTGGCAAGGTGGTAGCCGTTTTTGAACGCTGTCCGGCCCCGCCCGCGCCGGCCGCGCAATAAAGCCGCGCAGGCCATCTATTTAAATCAATAAACCGTTTATATTCAATTGCATTTCCTATTCCGCTTGCCTGCCGCCGCGCAAAATGGCCGGCAGCACATTCCCGCGCCGCGTCCGGAAGCCGCATTATTCTTGCCTTCGCGACAATTCGAGAGAATCGCGCAAAAAAATAGGCATAGAATCGCTACTCGTCATGCGCAAGAGCCGGCATGGTTATATTACGAATAGCCGGAAACTACTTTTTTGAATAAGCAAATACGAAATATATTAATCAATTCCGGATTGATTAATATCAAATGTCTTGTCTTTATTTGAAATTGTGTATTGTCCTGCCATATTTTTATGGCATGGTCGCAAAGCCGTCGCAATACCATTTCTACCGACTTACCCAACTGCCCCGAACCTGTCGGCCACGGGGCGCCCACCGCAAGTGCAGGCCGATATCACCTCATGGAGAATGTCATGTCTAACTTACCTCGCGTCGAAGTCACCAACCATACGCTGGCTTCCGGCCAAAGCGTCACCACCAACACCACGCCGAACAGCATCGCGCTGTCCATCGCCAGCGGCGACAGCAACAACCAGACCGGCATCGCCTTCCAGTTCCAGGGCCGCACCACGTACTGGAATCCCAGCGTCACCACGGGTTTTACCACGGCCAAGCTGGCCAGCGACACGGGCAACGGCGTCGTCACGTGGAAAGCCGGCCTGACGGTCACCTACTCGCCGCAAAGCACGGGCCTGTATAACGTGCTGCTCTCCGGCGACATCGTCGACAGCGGCACCTTGTATAGCTACACGGGCTTCGTGCTGGCCACCTTTACCTCCAACTCGCAGTAAGCGACGGTTCCGCGCCCGCCTGCGGGCGGGCGCTCCGGATGGCCGCCCGCCACCGCGTCCAGGCAAGCCGCCTGGCCATCCGACGCCCTTCCGGGCCCACCCGTTGTAAACGATTGCGTTGCCGCGCGGCAGCCATGCCGCCGCATCGCAGCCCGAGTCGCGTCTTGAGTGGAGGTTGTCATGGGTTTCAGTTTCGTCGCCACCGATCCCGCCAGCAAGGTCAGCCTGTATGAATCGCCGCCGCAGGCGGAGCATGCGTGGGCCGGCTACCTGCTGCCGCCCGTCGCGCCGCCGGCCACGCCCCCGGACAGCATCAGCTATGCCGACAGCCTGTCGCCGCAGCGCATGGGCAGCTACGTGTTTGCCAGCGCCCGTCCGGCGGCGCTAGACGCGGCGCCCGGCCCCTTCATCGCCGCCCTCGTCGCGTATATCGACCGGCAGTCATCGGCGCCGGGACTGAACCTGAACGCGCTGCTGTGGCTGCGCGACACCGATGCTGCGCCGACTGATTCCTTCAAGAACTATGGCTGCAGCTACACCTATAACCAGCTGACCAAGGGCTTTGCCACCAGCACCAACGTCAATTTCCGGCTGGGACAGGACCTGCTGTTCAACGTGCTGTCCGGTGTCGGCCTGTCCATCGACGCCGCCAGCGGCAGTCTGCGGCTGGCCGCGCCGCTGGCTACGCCGCCGGCGCTGGCCTTCCAGCGCAATGCCAGCGATATCGGCATACGCGTCACGGGCAGCGGCAGCACGATCCGCACGTTCGTGCCTTTGGCGGGCGCGAATGCGGGCTGCCTGACGTTTACGGCCACCGTCAACCCTCCCGTCACCTTCGGCCCAAGCGGCCTGGCCGTCGGCTTCCCCATGACCGCGCGCGACACGGCCAGCGGCCAGCTGCAGCAGCTGTTCTACCCGGCGCTTACCGCGCCCGCCAAGCTGTCGGCCAGCCTGGCCTGGGTCGGCACGGTCGACCCGCTCGATCCCTACAATCAGAAGCTGTCCGCCAAGGCGCGGCTGGAAGGCGTATTGCGCTGCGGCTTGCTGCCGGCCGACCGGCCCGCCTTGCCGTCCACATACCGCACTGCGCTGGGCCATGCGACGACCTTGCGGCCGCTGGGCGCCGCCAGCGGGCAGCCGCCCGTGATCGGCCTGCAGTCGGGCGCCCTGGCCTTCGGCTGCGCCGCGCAGTCGCCTTCCCAGCCCGCCACCAGCAAGGCGCTGCTGACGCCGGCCGGGCGCTTTGGCCTGAGCGCCATCGGCCAGGCTGACGGGGCGCAGACAAACTTGTTATGCGGCATCTTCGGCTCTGAACAGCTGAGCATGACCACCTATGATGGCGCCGCGCCGGAGAATGACAGCCTGCTGTTCGTGCCCGCCTCGCCCGCCTACGCGTCCGTCTTTCCGTTCCAGACCGCGACCCTGGACTTGCCCGATTCCGGTAACGTGGCCACGCCGCTGACGGCCGATTACCTCGGTTGCTGGGCCAGCGTGCTCAAGGGCGGCGCGGCCATGCCGCAATACCATGCGGAGCCGGCGGGCAGTCCCATGTACGGCCTGCCGCCGGCCGCCCGGGCCGCCGCCTTGCTGCGCGCCGTGGCCGCCGATACCGTGCTCGCCTCGACCCCGCCCTCGCTGCCCGTGCCGCAGGGCGCCGCGCACGCCTTTCCCCTGCTGCCGTATGGCGGCGCCGTCAGCGGCGGCCCGCTGGATGTCAGCGCCGCCCTGCTGTCGAGCTTTGAAAGCAGCATTGTGGCCGCCACCCGCAAGGCCGTCATTTCCAGCGGCGCCAGCGCCACCTGGCAGGCGCGCGCGGCCGCCAGCCGCCGCGTGCGCGGACTGGCCGCCGGCGACGCGGTGGCGGAAGCGCCGCACTACCGCACCACGCCGCAGGGCGCGGTCGCCACCGTGTCCAGCCAGGCGCAGGACCAGGACGCCTTCCTGTCAGTGACCCTGGGTCAGACCCTGGGCGGCGGCGGCCAGGTCTTGCCGTTCGGCTTCCGCTTCCCGGACGCGACCTTGCAGGATGCCTTGCAGACCAACCAGCTGTTCCTCGTGGCCGTCAACGCGGCCCACCTGTCGGACGGCGCCGCGCACTTCGACAATACCGTGGGCATCGCGGGCTGGACCATGCAAGCGCAGGTGGGCGTCGGCGTGACGCCCACGTCCTACCGCAACGTGATGCTGCTCAAGTATTGCAGCGGCAGCGTCAGGGAACGCGTCGCCAATCCGAACGCCTGGTCGGGCGCACCCGATTTTTCGCTGGCCGCCGACGCCGGCCCCGACGTCCAGGGCATCGCCTACACGGGGTTGTCGCAGTGGCTGCAGGATGTCATCGAAGCGGCCGAGGTGCTGGCGGCGGACAAGCCCGAATCGCCGTACCGGCATTTCCTGGAACTGGTCAGCGATCCCACCTGGACGGGCGTGCTGGTGCTGCAGGCGGACCTGGATCCGTCCAGCCTGCCGCCCGGCCTGCAAGGCATCGCGGCCGGCCTCGACCTGACGCGCTTCGTCGCCCACCATTTCGGCTTCACGGCCAGCCGCGTGACGGTGCACGGCGACGGCAGCATCACCCTCAACGGCAATTCCAGCACCTTCGGCCTGGTCGACTACCAGGATCCGGCCTTCGCCGCCGGCCAGCGCAACGGCTTGCCGCCCGATACCCCCATCGCCCTGCCCGACACCGACAACTATGCATTCCGCGTGCTGCAATTGCAGGTGCTGTTCGACAATGCCGTCATCAAGACCTTCAAGAGCTACGTGCAGCTGGCCGTCAACGGCCTGCTCGGCTCGCGCGTGACGGCCACCACCTTCGGCGGCAATGCGATGCCGAACAACGGCGTGGTGCTCGACGGCAGCTATATCGACCAGAACGGCACCGGCATCTACATCTTCGAGCAAGCCACGCCGTCGATATTCAGCCTCGACAGCAACCTGCTGCGCCACGTGGCTTTCCAGCGCATCCAGTTCAACTGCCTGGGCACCACCGACGCGGGCGCGACCGTGCTGAACCGTTTTTCCGTCTGGGGCACGCTGGACTTCGCCAGCCTGGACGACCGCACGGGCGCCGTGCTGGACCTGCTGTCGTTCGGCGCGCTGGCGCCGGACCTGCCGCCGGACGGCGCAGGCCTGGCGTTTTCCAACCTGGTGATCGACATGCGCTATCCGCAGACGACGCCGTCGGCCGTGCGCTTCGACGAGGTGACGGCCAACCTGGCCTACGACCTCGACGCCAGCCAGGCCAGGCCGGACAGCCTGTTCAAGGGCTTCGGCCAGGAACTGTCGGGCTTTATCGCCGCCGCCGACGGGCAAAAGCCGGCCGATTTCGGCTTCCTGCCCGTCAGCACGGCGCTGAACCTGGGCACGCTCGACGGGCCATGGCACGGCATCGTGTACGACGTCACCATGGGCGGGCCGGGCGCGCTCGTCTCGGCCGCCGGCTTCCATTCGACCCTGCTGCTGGCCTGGTCGCCCGCCAGCACGGCCGACGACGACGAGCAAGCCGTCTTCGTCGGCCTGTCGCTGCCCGGCGCGGCGCCGGGCGCCAGGCTGATCAGCCTGCAAGGCATCTTCAAGCTGGCCATCGACAATATCGGGCTGATGCGGCAAAAAGTGCCCGACGGCGACTCCTACTATTACTGCTTGCGGCTCGACAATATCGCCATCAAGTTCCTCGGCATTGCCAAGCTGCCGCCCGACGCGAACATCCAGTTCTTCCTGTTTGGCGACCCGAAGAATACGGGCAGCCTGGGCTGGTATGCCGCGTATATCGCCGATGCGGCCGCCCGCCAGGAGCAGGCACTGGCCGCGCTGCCATTGCCGGCTATTTCACTGGGGAGCGCAGCATGACCAACGTCGTGTACTGGAATATCGAGAACTTCGGCATCAACAAGGTCAACAACCCCAGCCGCAAGCGGCCCCGCTATGGCGAAGGCGGCCGCTGCGGCGGCAACCTGCCGGCCGTGGCCGCGCTGCAGCGCCGCAACCACATCCTGACCATCCTGCGCGCCACGCAGCCCGATATCTTCGTCCTGATCGAGGTGTCGGCCAGCGCGGCCGGCGCCGGCGACCTGGCGCCCGACACGGGCGGCCTGCAGGGCGCGATCTTCCTGCTGCAACAGCTGCGCACCGACCCCGCCGACCCCAACCGCGCTGCCTGGCGCATGGTGCCGCCGCTGAAAGTGGGCACGGGCGGGCGCACGGAATCGGTCGCCGTGCTGTACCGCGGCATATCGGGCACGGTTGGCACGCCCACGGAAGTGCGGCGCTATTTCACGGGGCCGAACGTATGGACGGGCGGCGGCGTGTCGGCCGTGGCGGCCGGCGCCGTGCCCGCCGCCTACCCGGCCGGGGGCGCCGGCGCGCCCGACATCCAGGATTTGCTCAACCCGCAAGGCCAGCCGGCGCGCACCATCCCCGCCGGCGCGCAGTACAACGGCGGCCTGGCCGAGGGCATGGCGGCGGCGCGCATCGCCTTCGCCCCCGCGCCGGCGCCGGCCGTGCCGCCCGTCGTTGGCGGCCTGGTCAATTTCAACGGCTTGCGCCAGCCCTTCATGGTCACTTTCGTGGAAACCAACCGGACCGACGTCATCACGCGCAACCTGACCCTGTTTGCCGTGCATGCGCCGCCCAACCACGGCGGCGCCACCAATTTCATCAACATCCTGCTGCGCGGCGTGCTCGACGTGGCGGCGCCGCCCGCCGGCGCGCCGCACAATGAAGTCAAGCTGATCTGCGGCGACTTCAACCTGAACGCCATCTACGCGCAGCCGCCCGGCGCGGGCGGGCGGACGACGGCCTACGACCAGTTGCGCGCGATCAACTACATACCGCTGCTGGACCCGCCGCCCGCCATGCCGGTGGCGCCGAACCTGACGCTGGATGCGTATCAGGGCTACCTGGCCACGCATATCCGCCCCAAGCGCACCAAGCAGCAGCTGACGCAGCAATCGCGCTTCCTGTGGTCCGACAATACGGCCGGCGGCGCGTTGGTGGCGGCGCCGTATCCCGGCTATAACTATATCGGCAGCGATATGGTGAGCAACTTTTTCTCGATCGACAACATGCTCGTCAACCCGCTGGTGCCGGCGAATAGCTACCAGTTCACGGTGATGAACCCCGTGTCGGGCACGCCGTTCACGGTGGCGGGCGGCATGCCTCCGGGCGTACCCATCGGCACGCGCCCGCTGCCCGCGCAATTTCCGAACGTGCCTGCCGGCATGGCCTGGCCGCAATCGCCGGCGGCCGTGTATGCCGTAGGCCAGGCGCGCACCCTGAACGGCTGGGCCAATTACGGCTACCTGCGCAGCACCAGCGACCACCTGGCGCTGTTTGCCGTGCTGTAGACAGAGCGTCCGGGCGGGTGCGAGCGTCCGCCCTGGACATCATGACTGATTCAAGGAGCAAGTTCGTATGGCCACCACCGATACCGCGCTGGAAAACCTGCAGCAAGCCATCGTCAACGCCGCCAGTAGTGGCCCGTTCGCCCTCGATGCCGCCTTCCTGGAAGCGGGCCTGGCCGACCCGGACGTCGCGCCGCCCGAAAAATTCGACGCCATCATCGGCCAGGCATTCCAGATCGACGCGGCGCAGTTCCTGATCAGCTGCGCGGCAGCCGACGTGGGCGCCGTGAGCGACGGTGTGTTTACGGTCAGCAAGGCCAGCCTGCCCTTCATCGGCGGCCTGCTGCAAACCCCGGCCACGCTGGTGTTTTCCACGCAGCCTGCCGCCGCACGCACGCCGGGCGACGACGGGGACGACGAAGGGGATGACGCGGCCGTGCTGGTGGTGCAGGTGGCCGCCAGTCCCGCGGACTGGAACTGGGACAGCAGCTTTCCCTTCATGGGCGGCTGGCCGTTCAGCGAGTTGCCGCTGTCGGGCGCGCTGCTGGTGTTTTCCAGCGCCGACGGCGTCTATCCATGGGGCGGCGACAGCGCGCTGTCCGTCACGGGCGGCGCCAAGCAGAACCTCAGCGCCAGTGTGGCCCTGCCCGCCTTCGTGACGCCGTTTCTGGAACTGTTTTCCGACCTGGCGGCGCCGCCGGGCAAGCTGCAGATCGGCGGCTACCTGGACATGGCGCTGTACGACGGCAAGACGTTCGAATTGGGCGGCCTGATGCCCAGCGGCGTGCTGTCGGCCACGCTTAGCGAGCTCGACTGCACGTTCGCCGGCTACCTGCGCGTGGCGGCGCCCAGCCTGACCGTGACGATCCCGCCGCCCGTCGACGCGCCGCCGCCCGACGCCCTACTGCTCGACGGCGGCATGCAGCTGCTGCTGCGCGGCGCCGGCGAAGCGGACGACGAGGAAGCGGCCGACGGCGACCAGGCCGCCACGCTGGCCCTGACGGCCACGCTCAGCGTGGAAGGCGCCGGCGCCGCCGACTACACGCTGTCGCTGCTGCTGCAGCCATCGAACGCCGACGGCGACGGCAACTACGCGGTCAGCCTGGAAGCGGGCAGCGACGGGCCGCCCCTCAGTCCCGCCGCCGCCATCGGCCTGATCGGCGGGGGCGCCAGCTATTTCCGCGCCACCCCGGCCGTGCTGCAGGAGTTCCTGACGTCGTTCGGCCTCGGCGGCATGACCATCAGCGGCAGCATCCCGCCCAAGGCGGCGCCCACGGTGGACCAGGTCACGCTGCAGCTGCGCAGCGTGCGCGATCTCAGCTGGCAGCCCATCCCGGCGCCCACGCCCGCGCTGAGCTTTACCATCACCTCGTTCTTCCTCGACTGGACGGCTTACCAGCCGCTGGCGAGCAAGGCCAGCGGCAAGTCGCGCTATGAATACCTGTTCGGCACCACCTTCACCCTGTTGCCCACGGTATTTCGCAACCTCGACGGCACGCCGGGCGGCGAATTCGACGTGCAGTTCAACTCGGCGCAACTGTTCCAGGCCAGCTTTCCCGGCAAGGCCACGCTGTCGGACTTCCTGTCCGTCGTCTCGAACGGCCTCGTCAGCCTGCCCGACACCATCCAGGCCGAGGTGTCGAATATCGCGCTGAGCATAGACGGCGCGGCCCAGTCCTTCGCGTTTTCCAGCGACTACGCCATCAGCCTGTCCTTCCTGACGGTGGGCGGCGCGCCCATCCTGAGCATTTCGGATGGCCAGATCAGCCTGTCGGGCATCAGCGCCACGGTGGCCGCGGACAAGCAGGAAGGCGCGCTGGCCCTTGTCGAGGCCGGCAAGGCGGGCGCCGGCACGGCCTGGGCCGGTTCCATTTCCGGCTTGCTGGGCGTGGGCGCCAGCCTGCAGGCGGCCGTCAGCGTGGCCTACAGCAGCCAGGAAACGCCGCCCCGCTGGACCCTCTCCGCCTCGCTCGCGCAGGAACTCGACGTGGGCGAGATGATCAAGCAATTCTTTGCCGCCGGCGGCATCTATGATTTCCCGGTCTTCTTGCCAGGCAACCTGAAGATTTCCGCGTTCGCCATCGACGCGGTCATTCCCAGCGGCAAGCCCAGCACGGACCTGGCCACCAGCTACACGGTCGACACCACCTTTACCTGGCTGTTCTTGCTTGGCCAGCAACAGATCGGTTTGCAGAAAGCCACGCTCTCGGTGCAATATGACGGCGCCAAGCCGGCCGCGCAGCAATTCTCGGGCAAGGCAGACGCCGTATGGATCTATACCGCCATCAATCTGAAGCTGGGCTTCGGCTATGCATTCCAGCCGACGGACAAGGGGCCGAACCACACGCTGTACGTGAGCTGGGAAGGCTTCACGGCAACCTATACCAGCGGCAACGAGATGCTCAGCTTCACCCTGGCGGGCTGGTCCCTGGGCAGCCTGATCCAGGCGCTCGTGCGCACGCTGGGCGATCCGTATTTCGTGCTGCCGTCGCCGTGGGACTTGCTGAACCAGGTCACGCTGGACGGCCTGTCCGTCAACGTGTCGCTGAAAACCGGCGAAAAGAACCGCCTCAGCGCCACCTACACGCTCAGTTCCCCCCTCAACCTGGGCTTCATCGTCATCCGCAGCATCGTCTTCAAGCGCAATACGGACGGCAAGGTGACCCTGGCGCTGGACGCCACCGTGCCGCCATTGCTCAAAGGCAGCATGGGCGACTTGCTGGACCCGGACAAGGGACAGGACGTGGAAGAGATGCCCAGCGTGCCGGGCGCCGGTTCCAGCTATTTCAAGGTCTTCCTGCTGATGCTGGGCCAGCGCGTGGCCATCAACGGCGCGTCCGACTTCAGCTCGACCAAGGCCGTCATCGACGCGCTGGCCGGCGTGCCGCCCACCACGGGCAAGAACAATCCCGTCAACCCGGGCAGCGGCGTGCACGGCCAGCCGTATTACCAGCCGGACAGCAACTGGCTGATCGCCGCGCATTTCGGCGTGCTGCAGACGGCTGGCGTGTGGGCCGTCGACGTCCAGATCGTCTTCAACGATCCCAACCTGTACGGCTTGCGCCTGACCCTGGGCAGCCCCAAGATGGGCGGTCTGGCTGGCCTGGTGGTCGACATCCTGTACAAGAAAATCAGCGACGACGTGGGCCTGTTCCAGATCGACTTCACCTTCCCCGACAGCATCCGCAACCTGAACTTCGGCGCCGTCAGCGTGGTGCTGCCGATGATAGGCATCAAGATCTACACGAATGGCGACTTCCTGATCGACATCGGCTTTCCCTACAATATGGACTTTACGCGCTCGTTCAGCTTCAGCGCCATCGTCTACGGCGTGCCGGTGCTGGGCTCGGGCGGCGTGTATTTCGGCAAGCTGTCGGGCGCGACGGCGACGCAGGTGCCGAAAACGGATCTCGGGTATTTCAATCCCGTCATCGTCTTCGGCCTGGGCCTGCAGCTGGGCCTGGGCTACAACTTCGTCAAGGGGCCGCTGAAAGCCGGCTTCGCGCTGACCGTGTTCGGCATCATCGAAGGCGTGATCGCCACCTACCATCCGTACGACCGCAGCAACGCCGTCGCGCTGGCCAACGCCGGCGCCTCCGGCAGCGTCCAGGAAAGCAGCTATTTCAAGCTGACGGGCACGTTCGGCGTGATCGGCATGCTGTACGGCGAAGTGGACTTGAAGATCATCAGCGCTTCGCTGCTCGTCAATATCACCGTGTCGGTGCAGATCGGCTACGAATCCTACCGCGCCATCCCCCTGTCCGTGACGGCTTCGGTGCGCATCAGCCTGCGCGTCAAGATCGACCTGGGCATCTTCAGCTTCACCATTTCCGTGGGCTTTTCCGCCACCGTCAGCGCGCAATTCCGCATCGGCGACGACAGCCGGGCGCCGTGGGATGGCGGCGGCGCGCTGCGCCTGGACAGCCTGGCGCGCGGCCGCGCGCGCACCCTGCCGATGGAATTGCAGGCCGCCATGCTGCGCGCCGCGCCGCGCCGCCAGCCGCGACGCGTGCTGCGCACCGACGCCAAGCCGGTGCTGCAACTGGTGACGGCGCCGCAATTCACGGTGCTGGCGCCGCAGGGCGCCACGGCCAGCAGCGCGCAGCAAGGCGCGTTCGTCTGCCTGTTCGCCATGGATGCGCCGGACCCGGCCGCCGGCGGCGCGGGCACCGGCACGACCTCGTTCGACCTGCTGTGCAAGGCGTATTTCCCGTGGCTGCTCGACGCCCTGCAGCCGGCGGTGCGGGCCGACGCCGAGGCGCTGGACCTGGCTGCCGCCGCGACCGCCAGCGTCACGCTGGCGCAGCTGGTGGCGGGCATCCAGGTGCTGGCCGACCCCGCCATGCAGCCATTCGGCATGGGCGACCTGCTGCATTTCCTCGCCGACAGCTTCATCGTGAACATCAGCGCGCCGGGAGCCAATATGGACGGCGCCACGCTCTTCCCGCTGTTCGACGGGCTGCGGCTGGACGTCCCCGACCCGCAAGGCGGCGCCGGCACGCAAGCGATCGACCTCGAGACCTACGCGACGGCGACGGAACAGTACCGCAGCACGGTGGCCGGCGTGCTGCGCCAGGTGGCCGCCAAGGTGGGCAAGGCGCCCGCCAAGCCCGCGCTGCTGGCGCAGGACGACGCCGAGCCCGAATCGATGGCGGCCTTCATCTTCGTCGACGTCTTCAGCCTGATCGGCCGCGCGCTGCTGCAATCGGCCATCGATGCCTTCGACAATTACAGCTATGCGCTGCAGCCGGGCGACAGCATCGCCGGCATCGTCGCCGCCTTCAACCGGGCCGGCAACGCCATCGACGCGGACGACGTGTCGCTGCCGAATGCCGCGTATCCGCTGAACGGCGCGCTGCCGCTGCAGGTCGGCGGCCTGTCCGCCGTGATCCAGGCCGGCGATACGCTGGCGGCCATCGCCGCCCGTTACACGGATCCGGCCGGCGCCGGCGGGCGCTGGCACACCACCGCCGCCCAGCTCATCGGCGCGAATGCCGAGCCGCGCGCACTGCGCACGGGCGTGACGCTGGTCTTCGACTTCGGCGCCGGTGCCGTCAGCCACGTCACCGCGCCCGGCGACAGCTTCGGCGCCATCGCCGCCGCGCTGGGCGTGCCGCTGGCCACCCTGGCGCAGCAGGCATCGCTGTATGCGCGCGCCGACCTGCTGCTGCCGACGGCCATCCTCGCCGTGCCGCCGCTGGCCTATGCATCCGTCGCCGGCGACACCCTGTCCGGCATCGCCAGCCGCTTCGCCGCCACGACGGCCGCGCTGGGGCGCGACAATGCCGGCGTCGCCGATCTGTTCGCCGCGGCCCCGGGCCGGCTGGCCATCGCCCACCTCGACGCCTTGCCGCTGGAGCAGCTGTGGAGCGGCGTGCAGGCGAGCGGCGCCGTGGCCCAGGCCGCCGGCCAGGTCGCGCGCTTCATCACCTATGGCTTGCGCCTGCCGGTGGCGGCGGGCCTGAGCCTGTCGCCATCCTTCCTGTATAGCAAGACGCAGACCGACTACGCGCTGTACCAGCTGACGGGCCAGCAATTCCCCACGCCCGCCAGCGCCGCCGGAGGCTACCGCATCGGCCTGGGACGCAATGCCGTTTCGCATGGCGTCGCCCTCGATTTCATCACCTTCGCCGGCGCGCCCGGCACCAGCCTGCCCATCGACCTGGGCGCCGCATACGGCTTGCTGTCGGGCGTGCTGGCGTATGCGCAGGCAGGCAACTTCGTGCCGTCGCCTGCGCTGCACATCCTGCCGCTGGCGTCCTTGCAGCCGCGCCAGTTCCCTGCGGCAGGCTACGCCGCCTGGATCACCGCCGACCTGGCGCGCCTGACGGCCGTGACGTCCGGCGCCGCGCCAGGGGCGCGCGCCGCCGCCAGCCAGGCCACGCCCGCGCCGTATCTGTGGCAATTGCCCGACGCCATGCTGGCCAGCATCACCCAGCGCCAGGATACGCTGCAGACGCTGTACCCCCAGGCGCCATACGCGGACATACTGGCCCTGATGCCCGCCTATCGTCCCCGCATCGGCAACACGCCGCCCAACAGCAGCAGCACGGTGTTCCAGGACTTGAGCGGCTATGCCTATGCCACGCGCGTGGACTTCCAGATCACGCGCATGCCGGCCGCCACCGTGGCCACCAACGACGCCAGCGGCACCGCGCTGGCCAGCGCCGCCACCCTGGCCCACGTATACGAGCTGGTGGGACCGTCGGCCGCCGATGCCCAGCGCCTGGAATACTTGCTGAGCGGCATGGCCGCCGTGGGCGAAACCCTGGTGGCCGGCCTGTTCCTGCTGTACAGCGAAGGCGGAAGCGACCAGGTGGCGCTGACGGGCCAGGCCGATGCCGACTACCTGTGCTTCCTGACGCAAACCAATCTGTCCACGGAAAGCCATCCGCCGGCCAGCCGCATGCTGCTGGACGCGGAGGGGACGGTCTTGCCGCGCGGCATAGCCAACAGCCCCTCGCAATTCATCAAGCTGCTGTGGGAGCAATCGGTGGTGCGCGGCGGCGGCTACTATCTGTATTTCGAGGACATGGTGTCGGGCGCCGGCTTGCCCCCATCCGTCTTCGACGCCACGGGCACGGCCACGCTGACCCTGGTGGTGCCGCTGGCGCGCCAGGCGGCGGGCGCCGCCGACACCGTGCCGAACTTCGTCAACGCCCTGTTGACGACGCAAGCGATCGATCCGCAGCAAGACGTGCTGGTGTTCGAATCGCTGAGCAAGCCGGCCAAGAGCCAGCCTTTGGCCCTGGCCGCCAAGACCACCTTGAGCGCCGTGGCCGCCACATACGGCATGGGCGTGGGACAGCTGGCGCGGCAAAACGCCGCGCGGCCGCTGCGCGCCGGCGCCAGCGTGCCCGTGGCCGGCATCCTGCACCAGCTGAACCAGCAAGACATGGCCGCGCCCGCGCAAGCGCTGGAGCAGCTGGCGGCGTACTACTCAGCCGGCGCCACCCCGCTGAGCGCGGCGCAGATTGCCGCCTACAATCCCGGCGTGACGGTGGCGCTGGGCGCGACCATGCGCATTCCGCCGCTCGTCTACCGCGTGCCCGCCAACTCTGGCGGTCCCGGCAATACCTTCGCCGCCCTGGCCGCCTACTACGGCTTGTCGGTGGACGCCCTGGCCCTGGGCGCGGCCGACACCGAAGGCCTGTACGCCGATGGCGCCGTGCTCGACGTCGACAGCCTGGCCCTCGATGCGCAAGCGACCTTGGCGCCAGGCAACCTGTCGTTCCAGCTCAAGCGCACCAACGACGGCGTGCCCGTGCTGCCGCCCAACCCTACGCCGCAGCAACAGCAGCAATATGCGCAAGCGACCCTGTCCGCGCTGTACAACACGCTGTCGGCCGGCCTGGGCCACAACCCGTTTTTCCTGCCCAGTCCCTACAGCCTGCCCTTCGGACCGCAGGACCATGCGAATGACAGCGACGGCGGCGACGATGGCGAAACCCACCGCCGGCGCTATGCGGCCGCGGCGCTGGCCGATTACGACTACCGCCAGGCGCTGGGCTACCTGGGCAACAACAGCCAGGGACGGCCGTTCGCCACGCTCAATGCGGCGCTGGCCAATCCGCCGGCCGGCCTGCCGCCCGCCGCCGACAATCCCTACCTGGGCGTGGGCGGCCATGCGTCGCTGGCCCTGCGCTGGCAAGACCTGTTCGGCAACACCACCGTCACGCCGTTCGAAGCGCCGCCGGCCGGCTACACGGGAGCGCTGGACCAGGCCCCCACCCCGCTGCGCTACACGGATCGCCTGCTGGGCCTGTCCGCCTGGCCGAAAGTCCAGGCCAGCTACCTGTATGGCACGGATGGGGGCGGCGCGCCCGCGCTGCTGCTGACCTTGCGCATGGATGGCCTGGCCTACACCACGCCAGCCGATGCGGCACAAGACCTGCCTTTCTATCAACGTTTGTACTTCCAGCTGCACCAGGACTATACGGGCCTGGGCGTGCCCGGACTGAGCGGCAATGCGGTGAGCATTTCCCTCAGCAACTCGCTGCTGGCCACGCCGCTGCAGCCGCTGGACGAGGCCCGGTCGCGGCAGGTGCGCGACTTCGCCGCCGCCTGCGCCATCTACTTGCAAGCCCTGGCCAATGGCGGCAGCGCCACGGCGCCCGCCGCCACGCTGTCGGTGCCGGTACCGCTGGCGCAACTGGCCAGCGCCAACCGCATCGCGCTCGACGTGGCGCTGGTGCTGACGCGCCAGGCCATCCTGCTCGATCCCGCGCTGGCGGCCCTGCCGGACGGCGCCAGCGTGATCAGCGCCGTGCTGCCGCAGGCCGACACGAACGGCGGCGCGTCCAGCTTCACCACGTTTGCCAAGGCGCTCGAAGCGTGCCTGAAGACGCCGCAATGGTCGATGCGCACAGGCGCGGGGTTGACGCGCGTGGGCAGCGCCGGACAGCAGACGCAGCAGTTGTTCGCCGTGCGTTTCAGCGACACGCCCGGCCAGGGCATCCATTTCCGCCTGGGCCAGCAAGCCAGCTACTACGCGCCGTTGCCCGTCGCCAATTCGCTGGAAAGCCGCACGGTCAGTATCGACGCCTATCCGACCAATACGCCGCATGCGCTGACGCTCAATAGCGTCGACCTGAACCTGTGGCTGCAAAGCTGTCTCGACGCGATCGACAAGTTCCTCTCGGCCACCTATGCGCCGCCCGCCTACATCCTCGATCGCCTCAACGGCGTCGCCGATCCGCTGCAAAGCGGCCAGCTGGGCCTCGTACTCAAGGCGAAACAGACGCTGGCCGACGTCATCAGCGCCACGGTCAGCCCCGTGCTCAGCAGCAGCGCCGGGGACGAAGCCACGCGCGTCAGCGCGGCCGCCACCATGCGGCAGCAGCTGCTGACCACCCTGGGGCCGGCCTTTGCCGCCGGCGCCGTGGTGGTGTACGGCGTCGACCAGGTCACGGGCGCGGACGACGAAGACGAGGGCGCGCCGCCAGCGCTGTACGGCCAGCCCGCCGCCGCAGGCACAGCCGACGGCGCGGCCGGCGACGGCAACCAGAACTACACCTTGTTCCCGACCCGGCTGCCTTTGCTAGGCACGGCCGCGCTGGACCAGAGCCGGCTGTCATTCAACTTCATCTCGAAGAATGTCGAAGGCCAGGCCTATGTGCCGCTGGACTTGCGCTACCAGATCACGCACATGGAATTCGACCAGCGCCCCGTGCCCGGCATCGAAAAATACCTGCAAAGCCAGTGGCTGCTGTTCATCACCGGTCCGTTCGAGGTACCGCTGGGCAATGGCACGCAATATATCCCCGTGCTGAACCGCGCCCTGCCCGTGCCGCCCACGGTCAACCGGCAGACCGCCACCGCGTCCGCCGCGCCGCAGGGCGGCCGCATGCGCCTGGCCGCCGGTGGCTTGCAGCCGGCCCAGCTGGCCCAGTGGGATTACGGTTTCAGCTACACCTATCGCCAGGCGGCGCAGGATGCCGTGCACGTCAGCGTGGTACTCAACGTGCCGTCGCAGGTTGCCAGGCTGTCCGCGGCGACCGGTCCCGACCTGTTCACGGCGCTGGCCGCCTTCGTCAGCAACTATCCGCTGATCTCGGCTGACCTCGACGCCTTCCTCGCGCCCCTCGACGGCAAGCAGGATACGCCCGATAGTGTCGCCAAGGCAACACTGGCCACCACCGCCTTCCAGCAGCTGGTGACCCAGGTGGCGGCCAGCTATGGCCAGCATTTCGGCACGGCGCGGCTGGCGGCGGCGCAAGGCGAGACCAGCGTGGCCGTGGAATTCGACGCGCGCCTGGAAGACCATGGCGGCGACGCCTGGTATGCGCTGCTCAATGTCACCGTCGGCGGCGTGCCCGCCACCTACAACCCGCTGTCCGGCACCCTGAGCAACGGCGCCGTCAGCGTGCCCGTGCCCGTGCTCGACATCGATGCGCAGCAGTACCGGGCCACGCCGGCCACGCCCACGCCGCCCGATGCGCTGCTGGCCTACCGCTACGCGGCCATCGCCGCCGACGCGCCCGACCTGTCGTTTGCCGCCGCGCTGGCCAATACCGGCCGCGAGGTGCGCATGCCGGGGCTGAACGTGATGGTGTACAAGAACGCCCAGGCTTCACTGTACGTGCAGCGCAACCGCTACCTGTGCCCGCCCAGCCAGACGCAGGTGTCGACCATGCACGCCTTCCTGTACCAGACGCCGGTCGTCAAGTTCAGCGACCCCATCCTGCCACGCCTGAGCTGGCAAGGTTATGATTTGCGGCAAGTCGCACCGGTGGGCGGCAGCGACGTGGCGGCCTATATGCGAGGCTTCTTCAACGCCCTCTTCACGGGCGCCTCGGGCAGCGTGCGCATCGCCATGGATGGCAGCTATTCCTACAGCGTGATGCCGGCCGTGGCGGGCTTTCCCCGCACTTCGCTGCCGGTCAGCCTGCTGCCGGCCGTGCTCGCGCCCATCGATGCGGCCCAGCCTCCCGCCGCGCCCATGGCGCTGGTGGCCCAGGTGCAGCAATGGTATGACGCGCAGCAGCCGACCACGGATGGCGGCGCCGCCATGGATTTCCGCCTGAACTTCTTTACGGACGGCGCGCCCGAGCAACTGCTGCTGTCGCTCGAAGACGTGCGCTGGGTGGTGCGGCCTTGACGCGGCGGCGCAGCGTCAAGGCACGGGCGTGAGCAGCGGCAAGCCGGCAAAGTGGGCTTGCAGATTGTCCAGCACCAGCTGGCCCATGGCGTGCCGCGTTTCCACGGTCAGGCTGCCCACGTGCGGCGTGAGCACCACGTTCGGCAAGGCGCGCAAGGCGGCTGGTACGCGCGGTTCGTCCGCGAACACGTCGAGGCCGGCCGCGCCCAGGCGGCCATCCTGCAAGGCGGCGATCAGCGCGTCTTCGTCGATCAGGGCGCCGCGGGCGATATTGATCAGCGTGCCTTGCGGGCCGAGCGCGTCGAGCACGCTGCGCTCGACGATCTGGCGCGTGGCCGGCGTGCCCGGCGCGCAGACGATCAGATAGTCGCTTTCCTGCGCCAGGGCCAGCAGCGATGCGGCGCGTGGCGCGCTCGCGCCGGCAATGGCGCGCGGCTGGAAGTAGCGCACCTTGACGCCAAACGCGGCCAGGCGCTGGGCGATGGCTTGCCCGATCTGGCCGAAACCGAAGATGCCGGCCGTCTTGCCGCGCAGGCTGGACGCGGGGACGATGGCCTCGCGGCGTTCCCAGCCGCCGTCGCGCACGAAACGGTCGAGCGCCACGATGTGCCGCGCGCTGGCCAGCAGCAAGGCCAGCGCCACGTCGGCCACGTCATCGGTCAGCACGTTCGGCGTGGTGGTGACGGCGATACCCCGCTCGCGCGCCATGTCCAGCGCCACGCCGTCGAGGCCGACGCCATTGACGGCGACGATTTCCAGCTTCGGCAGCAAGGCCATGTCGGCGGCGTTCAAGCCCAGCGCGCCCGTCGTGACGACCCCGCGGATGGCCGGCGCCCGTTCTGCCAGCCAGGCGTGGCGCTCGTTCGCCGGCACTTGCCAGGCGTGGTGGCAGGTGTAGTGCTGCTCCAGTTGCGCGTTGACGGCGGCCGAAGGGCTGGGAGCGAGGATGAGGAGTTCGGGGAGCATGGGCGTCCAGGTTGGTGTCGACAGGATTAGCAGACGCAACTTAGCATATTTGGGAACCGGCCGGGACTGAGCGCCCCGTATGCCGTGGAAACCGTGTGCCGCTTGGAAACTTTAGCCCGGGCAAGGCACGCGTTTGACCTTGCCGCCCGTCCTGGCCGGATCGGCGCCCGAGCCCGGATTCTCGGCCATGCCAAAGCACGTGGCGCCGCCGGCGCTGACGACGCGCGTGGCGGGCCGGCCGTCTGCCGTCAGGTAGTCCTCCACGCGGGTGACGGGGCCGCCGCGCCAGGCGGAGGCGACCAGTTTCTGGAAGGTGCTTTCGCTTTTGAGGTCGGCAGCGGCCAGCCACGGCTGGTCTTGCCTGCGTTCGCCGCGCAGGGCCTTGTCGGCGGCGCCAGCCGCCAGCCGGGCGCGCGTGCGCAAGTCGGCCGTGGCAGGCGCCGTGGCCGGCGCGGCGGGAAATTCCTCGGCCGGTACGGTGATCGCTTCGGCCGCCACGGGCGGCGGCGCGAAGAAGACGGGCGGCGCAGCGGGCGGCGCGACAGCCCGCGCGCGCGGCGCAGGAGCCGGCATGGGCATCGGCAAGGCCATCGGCGGCGTCTGCGGCAACGCGCGGGGCGGCAGCAAGGTCATGAATGCCACTTCCGTGTATTGCTTGAGTTGCCGCGCCGGCAAGAGCAGGAAATACAGGCCCAGCACGTGCATGGCCAGAATCAGCGCGACGGCCGCGCCTTTCAGGCTCAAGCCGTCCCGTATGCGCATGCGCATGGAAGCGGACGGTATATGGCGAAGCAATGGCATGCGGTGTCCTGTGGGCGCGGGGCGCGATGGCCTATTCTAGCGAAACTTGAATATGTGCATTAATAAATCCATAAGGTATCGCCTGGCGCGCCTTTTTCCGCCAGATTCCAGCACCCTGGCTTGCCCGGTGTTGTACGAATGGCGACTTTCTTGACCGCTTTCTCACACTTTCCCACGCGCTGCGCCACGCTGGAATATAATGATAATCATTCTCATTAATATCCAAACAATACCATGCGCACCTCCCACCTCGTCCCTACCCCGTTCGCCCTGGCCGCCTTCCTGCTGGCCAGCGCCGCCCACGCCCAAGCCACCACCACCGCGCCGGCCGGCGACGCGCAAACCATGCCCACGGTAGTCGTCAATGCCTCGGCCGATGCGTCGGCGGAAGGGTTGTCGAAGGCGTATGCGGGTGGCCAGGTGGCGCGCGGCGGGCGCATGGGCATCCTCGGTGCCGTGGACATGATGGATTCGCCATTCGGCAGCACCAGTTACACGCAGCAATTCATTGCCGACCAGCAAGCGCGCAGCGTGGGCGACTTGCTGCAGAGCGATCCGGCCGTGCGCATGTCGCGCGGCTATGGCAATTTCCAGGAAGTGTATGTGATCCGCGGCTTCGCCCTCGATTCCGACGACGTGGCGTACAACGGCCTGTACGGCGTGCTGCCCCGTCAATATGTATCGCCGGAATTGATCGAGCGCGTGGAAGTGTTCCGTGGCGCCAGCGCCTTCCTGAATGGCGCGGCACCGGGCGGCAGCGGCATCGGCGGCGCCATCAATCTGATGCCCAAGCGCGCCGGCAATGCGCCGCTGACGGAATTGACGGTGGGCGTGGAATCGGGCGGCCACGCCTATGCAGCCATCGACGTGGCGCGCCGCTTTGGCGAGCGCCAGGAATTCGGCGTGCGCGTCAACGCCGCCAAGCGCCAGGGCGAGACCGGCATCAAGCGCGAAGACCACGACGTGGGCATGTTCTCGGTCGGCCTCGACTACCGCGGCAGCGGCTACCGCCTGTCGGCCGACGCCGGCTACCAGAATTTCGACCTGACATCGCCGCGCCCGTCCGTCGGCATTGGCAGCGTGGCCGTGCTGCCCTCCGCACCCGATGCGTCGAAGAACTTTGCCCAGCCGTGGAGCTATTCCAAGGAACACGATGTGTTCGGCACGGCGCGCGCCGAAGTGGACCTGGCCAAGGATGTCGTGGCCTGGGCCGCATTTGGCTCCCGCTCGACCAAGGAAGCCAACAGCCTGGCCGAGCCGACGTTGACTTCGATCAATGGCGACGCCACGGTGTCGCGCTTCGACAATGCGCGCAAGCAAGAAATCCGCACGGGCGAACTGGGCATTCGCGGCAAGCTCGTTACGGGCGCCGTCAAGCACACCCTGGTGGCCAGCTGGTCCGGGCACTGGAATGAAGCGAAGAATGCGTATGCGATCGGCGACAAGTTTGCCACCAACATTTACGCACCGGTCAACGTGACGGCGCCGCCGGCGCCCTACACGGGCGGCATCATGAGCGACCCGCGCATCACCCAGAAAACCATCCTCAACAGCTACGCCCTGGCCGACACCATGGCCTTCCTCGACGACAAGCTGCTGCTGACCGTAGGCTTGCGCCGCCAGCAGATCAAGGATGCCGCTTACGACTACAACACCTCGGCGCCGCAAGGCAAGGCCTATGACGAGAGCGCCACGACGCCCGTGGCCGGCATCGTCTTCAAGGCCCGCAAGGACGTGTCGCTGTACGCCAACTACATCGAAGCGCTGGTCAAGGGGCCGACGGCCACGGGAACGTATCTGGAAAACGGCCAACATGTCAATGTCGACAACATGGGCGAGGTGTTTGCGCCGTATAAATCGAAGCAGAAGGAAATCGGCGTCAAGTATGACGGCGGCAAGCTGGGCATGAGCGCGGCCCTGTTCACGACAAGCAAGCCTTTGCTGGCTGTGCTCGGCAAGCGGGCCGAACTTGATGGAGAGCAACGCAACCGCGGCCTGGAATTGTCGATTTTCGGCACGCCGATGCAGGGCGTGCGCCTGCTGGGCGGCTTGACCTGGCTCGATGCAAAGCTCAGCAATACCGGCGTGGCCGCCAACAATGGCAAGAAACCCATCGGCGCACCGGAAACGCAGATGAGCGTGGGCGGCGAATGGGACGTGCCCGGCGCGCCAGGCCTGACCCTGAACGCCCGCACCATCTACACCTCGACGCAATACGCGGACCTGGCCAACACCCGGCAACTGCCATCGTGGACCCGCCTCGACATCGGCGCGCGCTACCTGACGCAAGTGGCGGGCCGTGACGTGACCTTGCGCGCCCGCGTGGACAACGCGACGGACCGCAATTACTGGTCGTCAGCCGTGTCGTCCTTCAATATCGGCTCGCTGGTGCTGGCCGCGCCGCGCACCGTGGTCGTGTCGGCCAGCGTGGCGTTTTAACGACCGCGCGCCTGCCGCACGATGAAAAGCTGCCTTCGGGCAGCTTTTTTTATGTGTGTGCGCCTGTGCCGCAAGGCCCGCTTCGGCGACAATGCCGACATGAAACGACTCCCTGCCCTGCTGCTGTTGCTTTGCCTGTCCCTGCCGGCCCTTGCCCAAAAACAAGCCGCCTGCCCGTACGCCGCCTGGAAAAGCGGCTTCAAGGGCGATGCGCTGGCGCAAGCCACGTGTTTGCTGCGTCCCGTCAAGCTGTATGCGCGCCTGGGCGACAGCGCGCCGCTGCCGGACTTTCTGGCCGCCCGCATCGGCCAGCGCGCGGGCATCGCCCCGGCCCGCCTGCGCGCCTGGCTGGCGGAACAGGGCATCGCCGAGGCGGACGTGGGCGGCGCCGTCGATGCGCCCCTGTCGCGCGCCGTGGGCCGGCTGGCCGCGCCGATGGCGCGCTATTTCGTCATCCACGACACCAGCTACCCGAATTTCCTGCTTGACGCCATTCCCGGCCACATCAACGACGCCAGCTGGGATTTCAACGACTTCAGCTTGCGCAATCCGGCGCTGGGCGGCGGTCCGAAAGGCCATGTCTACGTGAACCGCCTGGGCGGTTCCTTGCAGGTGCGCGATTTCGGCATGGCCAGCTATGCCAGCAAGCTGGAAAAGGACAAGCCTTCGCTGACGGGCCTGTTCCTGCACGTGGAACTGGTGCAACCGCGCAACTCCGTGCCCGGCGGCGGCAAGGGCAACGATGGCCTGGCGCCCGATCCCGGCTTTACGCCGGCCCAATACGACCGCCTGGCCCTGCTGTATATCGCCGCCAGCGTGCGCAAGGGAACGTGGCTGATTCCCGCCTTCCACGCCGTGCTCGATACAGGGTTTGCGAATGGTCATGATGACCCACAGAACTTTTCGCTGACCGAGTGGTCAGCCTCGCTTTCCCGCCTGTATGCGGCCTTGCGCCAGGCCGAGACTGGACAATAAAGCGTTTCCCCGCCGGCTGATTAGGTGCATACTATTGCAAGCATAGTCACTGCGGTCAGGGAGGCCAGGTGAGCATCAGCACGGATCAGCATGCGGGTCGCCAGGCCGGCGCGCACCAGCCATTGCAGCGCGCGCAGCGCATCTTCGCCATGCGCGACGCCGTCCTCGAGGCCTGGGAACAGCGTGTGCGCGCCAGCGTGCGCGGCGCGGACCAGCTGCTCACGCCCATACTCATCAATACCTTGCCGGCCTTTTTCGACAATCTGGCCGAAGCCCTCACCCCCGGCCACCCGCGCGACAACGCCGCCAGCAACAGCAACGTGCCCGCCGTGCATGGCAACGAACGGGCGCGCATGACCAATTACGGCCCGGAACAGGTGATCCAGGAATACCAGATCTTCCGCGACTGCTTCGCCGCCACTGCGCATGAGTCCGGCATCACCCTGCGCAGCAAGGATTGGCAAGTGATCAACAAGTCGATCGACGTGGGCATCCGCGAATCGATACGCGAATTTACCAGCATGCACGAAAGCTTCCGGCGCCGCGTCGCGGCCGGCCTGTCGCACGACATGCGCAATCCCCTGGCCGTCATCAGCACCAGCGCCCAGCTGCTGTTCAGGCCAGCCGACCCGGAACGGGTAGTATTGCTGGCGCACAAGATTGTCGAGCACAGCAAGCGGCTCGACAGCATGATCGAGGAATTGCTCGATGGCCTCAGCTACCACCAGGGCCAGCAGCTGCCGCTGGTGCTGAGCCAATTCGACGTGCTGCCGCTGGTACACGCCGTGGCCGGCCAGGTCAACTTGCAGCGGCCGGACAAATGCCGGGTCAGCGGGCAAGCCGTCACCGGCTGGTGGTGCGAGAACTCGCTGCGGCGCGCGCTGGAAAACCTGCTCGGCAATGCACTCAAGTATGGCGACGACACGCCCATCAGCGTGCACGTGGAAGCGGTCCACGAACGCCTGATCGTCACCGTCCACAATGGCGGCCAGGCCATCGCGCCGGAACAGGCTGCCCGCATCTTCGACTACTTGCGCCGCGAAAACGACAACCCCGCGCCAGGCTGGGGCATCGGCCTGCCCTTCGTGCAAAGCGTGGCGGAAAGCCACGGCGGCAGCATCGCCGTCGACAGCGCGTCCGAAACGGGCACCAGCTTCATCTTCGACGTGCCCGTCGATTGCCGCCCCTTCGTCCCGTCCGCCGACGTCCCCAAGAGTGGCGCCTAGCGCACCGAATTGGTGCAAGGAATGGCGCGACGCCACAAAAGTGGTCATCTTTACACCTGTTCACGCCCGCCCCGTTGGCACGCTTCCTGCTGAGCTATACCCAGACACGGCTCAAGGGAAATCACAACATGGCAAATTTTTTCAATGAAATGACTGCAAATGAAGTGGGTACGGACAGCAAGGTACGTGAACACTATCGTGAATTCAGCAATTGGCTGGAACAGCAATCGCCCGAGACCATCGCCCGCAAGCGGGCCGAAGCCGACCTCACGTTCCGCCGGGTCGGCATCACGTTCGCCGTCTACGGCGACGATGCCGGCACGGAACGCCTGATTCCCTTCGACACCATCCCCCGCATCATCCCCGCCGCCGAATGGGCGCAGATGCAGACGGGCCTGGTGCAGCGCGTGCAAGCCTTGAACATGTTCATCCATGATATTTATCATGAGCAAAACATCATCAAGGCGGGCATCATTCCCGCCGAGCAAATCTACAAGAATGCCCAGTACCGACCGGAAATGCAGGGTATTTCCGTCGCTTCCGACATCTACGCCCACATCGCGGGCGTCGACATCGTGCGCGCCGGCCAGGGCGAATTCTATGTACTGGAAGACAATTTGCGCGTGCCCTCCGGCGTGTCCTACATGCTGGAAGACCGCAAGATGATGATGCGGCTGTTCCCGGAACTGTTCGCGCGCAACCGCATCGCCCCCGTCGACCACTATCCGGACATGCTGCTCGACAACCTGCGTTCCGTGGCGCCCATGGGCGTGGACGACCCGACCGTCGTCGTCATGACGCCCGGCATGTACAACTCCGCCTACTTCGAGCACGCGTTTTTGGCCCAGCAGATGGGCGTGGAACTGGTGGAAGGCAAGGATTTGTTTGTCAACGACAACTCCGTCTACATGCGCACCACGCGCGGTCCGAAGCGCGTGGACGTCATCTACCGCCGCGTGGACGACGACTTCCTCGACCCGCTGGCCTTCCGTTCCGATTCGTCGCTGGGCGTGCCGGGCTTGCTGTCCGTGTATCGCGCAGGAAGAGTCACGCTGGCGAACGCCATCGGCACGGGCGTGGCCGACGACAAGTCGATCTATCCTTTTGTGCCCGACATGATCAAGTTTTACTTGTCGCAGGAGCCGATCCTCAACAACGTGCCCACGTACCAATGCCGCAAACCGGCCGATTTGTCCTACGTGCTGGCGAATTTGCCCAAACTCGTGGTGAAGGAAGTGCATGGCGCGGGCGGCTACGGCATGCTGGTGGGGCCGGCGTCCAGCCTGGCGCAGATCGAGGATTTCCGCCAGCGACTGCTGGCCAATCCGGGCGGCTACATTGCCCAGCCGACACTTGCCCTGTCCGCCTGCCCCACGTATGTCGAGGCCGGCATTGCGCCGCGCCACATCGATTTGCGGCCGTTCGTGCTGTCCGGCAAGACAATTTCCATGGTGCCGGGCGGCCTGACCCGCGTGGCCCTCGGCGAAGGCTCGCTGGTGGTCAATTCCTCGCAAGGGGGCGGCACCAAGGATACCTGGGTATTGGAAGCCACATCCGCTTTTGCAGGAGAAAAAACATGCTGAGCCGCACCGCCGATCATTTATTCTGGATGGCCCGCTACACGGAGCGGGCGGAAAACACGGCGCGCATGCTGGACGTCAACATGCAGACGTCGATGCTGCCGCAATCGGAGCAGGACGCGGAACAGGGCTGGCGCGCCACCCTGGGTATTTCCGAGCTGCAAAGCGCGTATGACCATAAATATGGCCGCTTCCACACGCGCGACGTGCTCGACTTCATGGTGCGCGACCCGAACAACCCGTCTTCCATCCTCGCCTGCCTGACGGGCGCGCGCGAAAACGCCCGCGCCGTACGGGGCACCCTGACGACGGAAGTGTGGGAAATCCAGAACGCCACCTGGCTCGACATGCAAAAGCGCCTGAAGAGCAATCTGCTGGAAACGGACCCCAGCCAGTTCTTCGAATGGGTGAAATACCGCTCGCATTTGTCGCGCGGCGTGACCCTGGGCACCATGCTCAAGGATGAAGCCATCCACTTCATCCGCCTGGGCACCTTCCTGGAGCGGGCCGACAACACGGCGCGCATCCTCGACGTGAAGTTCCACGGCGCGCGCGACACGTCGAAAGACATCACCCAGCGCGATTTCTACTACTGGGCGGCCCTGCTGCGCTCCGTTTCCGGCTTCGAAATCTACCGCAAGGTCTACCGCGACGTGATCACCCCGGCACGGGTGGCGGAATTGCTGATGCTGCGCGGCGACATGCCCAGGTCGCTCTTGGCCTGCATGGATGACGTGGTGGAAAACCTGAAACATATCCGCAACGACGTGTCGGCCGATACGGAGCGTTTCGCCGGCAAACTGCATGCGGAACTGAAATTCGGCCATATCGACGACATCATGAAGGCGGGCCTGCACCATACATTGACGGAATTTCTGGAAAACATCTATGACCTGGGCAACCGGGTCAGCCGCGACTTCCTCGTTCCCTTGGCGGCCTGATGCAGCTCACCATCCGCCACGAAACCCATTACGCCTATAGTGCGCCGCTGGCCTACACCATCCAGCAGTTGCACCTGACGCCGCGTATCGAGCCGCAGCAGCGCGCCCTGTCCTGGCATATTTCCACGCCGGGCCAGTGCCACGCCTACACGGATGCCTACGGCAATCTGTCGCACATGCTGACGATTAACGGCAGCCATCAGTCGCTGAGCCTGGTGGCGCACGGCGTGGTGGAAACCATCTACCCGCACAAGGGACGGCTGAACCTGGTCGATACCCTGTCGCCGCTGTTGTTTACCATGCCGACACCGCTGACCCAGGCCAATCCGGCCATCCTCGAACTGACGGCCGCCAGCCTGCCGGACCGCCGCGTGACGGCCGGCACGGGCCATTTGCTGCGCCTGGCCGAGCACATCGTCGGCAAGGTCGCGTATGAAAGCGGCGCCACCATGGTCACCACCACGGCCGGCGACGCCCTGGCCCTGGGGCGCGGCGTGTGCCAGGACCACGCCCATTTGTTCCTCGCGTGCTGCCACGCCTGGGGCATCCCTGCCCGTTATGTGTCCGGCTATATCGATCCGGGCACGACGGGCCACGCGGCCAGCCATGCCTGGGTCGACGCCTGGGCGGAAGACACGGATTTCGCGGGCTGGGTCAGCATCGACGTCACGCATGCGCGGCTGATGACGGATGCGTATTGCCGCCTGGCCATCGGACGCGACTACGATTCGGCCGCGCCCGTGCGGGGCGTGCGCCAGGGTGGCGGCACGGAAACATTACGAGTCGATGTGCAGATCGTGCCCGTGTAAACGGGCAGGAATGAGGCTGGCCGGGGCTTGCAGGCGGTAGGCCGGGCCCGGCTGGTGTAAAATGCTTCCCCTTTTGATTTGATTTACGACGATGACTTATTGCATAGGCATGCGCCTGAACGAAGGCCTGGTCTTCCTGTCCGACTCCCGCACCAACGCCGGCGTGGACCAGGTGGGCACCTTCCGCAAGATGAGCGTGTTCGAAAACCCGGGCGACCGCATGCTGGTCTTGATGACGGCCGGCAATTTGTCGATCTCGCAGGCGATCCGCCAGATCGTGTCCGAGCACGTGGATGCGGACGGACGCAGCATCTGGAACGTGGCCAGCATGTACGACGCGGCCCGCATCGTGGGCGAAGCCGTGCGCACCGTGCACCTGCGCGAAGCGAAGGCGCTGGCCGACTGCGGCATCGATTTCAATGTCAGCATCATTCTCGGGGGTCAGATAGGCGCCGAGCGCTGCCGCTTGTTCCAGGTGTATTCGGCCGGCAATTTCATCGAATCGCACGATGAAAACACGTATTTCCAGATCGGCGAAGCGAAATACGGCAAGCCCATCATCGACCGGGTCATCAATCCGTTCACGCGCCTGGACGAGGCTGCCAAGTGCGCGCTCATTTCCATGGATTCGACCCTGCGCTCGAACATTTCCGTCGGCTTGCCGCTGGACCTGCTCGTCTACGAGACGGGCAGCCTGGCCGTCACGCGCTTCGTCACCATCGATGAAAAGAACCAGTATTTCCGCATGATCCGCGATACGTGGGGCGAACAATTGAAGCATGTGTTCGAAGGCATCGTCGATCCCGTGTGGAATGCGGCGCCGGAAACGACGACCAACGTATTATCGTCGTCCAACATGCAAAGCAAGCCCGTGCGCGTGGCCATCCCCGAGCACGTGAGCCGCGGCGGCCTGACCGTGGCGCCCCTGCAATCCCTGGCGCAGCAGTTCAGCGACGACAAGCAGCATTGACCGTTGACAGGCCCGCTGCGCGGGACGCTGGACAAGTCGCTTTCCGCGTGCTTTTATGGCAATATGGGTTGACATTCAATCCAGATTGACCTGAAAGGCAGGTGGCGCATGGACTTGATCACTTCCGCCGTCGTGGCAGCCATCGGGCATGGCGCGCCCGGCCATGCTCCCGAAGCCGTCGCCAGCCACTATGAACGGCTCAAGCAAGCCATCGCCAAGTTCGACAGCGCCGCCGCCATCCTGGCCGCCATCGCCGCGCTGGAAACCGAACCTGCCGATACCCGGCTGCAACTGGCCCTGTCGGCCGCCCTGTCGGCCGCGAAAGTGCCGGACGACATGGAAACCCTGTTTGCCGCGCAAGGCCTGCTCGATGCGGTGCAGCCCCCGCTGCGTCCATTTCCCCCGTCGCCCGCCCCTGCCGACCAGGGCGCCGTCGTGTCGAACTATGCGGTGGTGAAAGTGTATTTCGCCACGGACCGCCAGCGCGACGTGGGCAAGCCGCCGGCCCAGCGCTTCAGCGGCGAACGCAACATCATGGGCGGCAATGGCCCCCTCAGCTATGGCAGCTGCGACATCAGCATCCCCCGCGACCATCGCATGGGGCAGCTGGAATCGCCGTCGCTGTGGCGCCTGGAATTTCGCGACGACCCGGCCAAGCACGTGGTGGTGCTGTCGGCCGACGTGCAAGACCACGGCAACTTCTTTGCCGCCTTGAAGACCCAGATCCGCGCCTCGGCCGGCAGGAGCGCCTTTATCTTCGTGCATGGCTATAACGTGAGTTTCGAGGATGCGGCGCGGCGCACGGGACAGATGGCCTACGACCTGGGCTTTGACGGCGCGCCCGTGTTCTACAGCTGGCCGTCGCGCGGCGAGGTGGCCGGCTATACCATCGATGAAAACAATATCGAGTGGAGCACGCCCCACCTCGCCAGCTTCCTGAGCGACTTTCTCGCCAGCACGGAGGCGGCGCAAGTCTATCTGGTGGGCCACAGCATGGGCAGCCGCGGCCTGGCGCGGGCCGTGGCCGACTTACTGGCCGCGCAGCCGCATCTGGCGCAAAAGATCACGGAAATCATCCTGTCCGCGCCCGATATCGACGCCGCCATCTTCAAGCACGATATCGCGCCGAAACTGGCCGCCGCGCGCAACCCCGTCACCCTGTATGCCTCGTCGCAAGATCTGGCCCTGGCCGCCTCGAAAGCCGTGCACGGCTACCCGCGCGCGGGCGACAGCGGCGCCGGCATGCTGATCGTGGCGGGCGTGGAAACCATCGACGCCACGGGGGTCGACACGAGTTTCATGAAGCACTCTTACTTTGCGGAAAAGCGCTCGGCCCTGTCCGACATGTTTTATCTGATACGCAACCAGGCGCGCGCCGACCAGCGCTTTCTCGACCCCGTCGATACGGTGGCCGGGCGCTATTGGACGTTCAAACCGTGACGCCGTTCCATCGAGTACGGCACGCATGCTAAGATACGGCCCAGAGGGTGGCAACGGGCACGGCGATGACGCCGCCAGCCGATCCCCCGCAAGCAGGCCTATCATGTTGACATCATCTTCTACACCGCAAGCCGAATCGCTGATCCGCAACACCAATGCCCGCGTCACCAAGACGCGCGTGAAGGTGCTCGACTTTTTAATGGCGCAAAGCCGTTCGCTGACCCACCATGAAATCCAGCAAGCGCTGTCGCAGGACAGCGACATCGATTCCGTCACCCTGTACCGGGTGCTGGAGTGGCTGACGGAAAATGAACTGGTGCACCGCATCGCGGGCGCCGACCAGGTGTGGCGCTTCAGCGCGGGCGCCGGCCACCAGGCGCACGAACACGCGCATTTCCAGTGCACGAAATGCGCGAACGTCACCTGCTTCAATGAAGTCAAGCTGCCCCCGCCCGTGCTCTTGCCGGAAGGTTTCAGCGGCGGCGAAGTCGATTACCTGATCAAGGGCCTGTGCCCGCGCTGCAAGTAATCGGCGGCAGCATTACCTGATCAATAAAGCCAGGTGATGCTCGTCATAGAATAGCTCGCCCACGCGCATCGAGCGCGGTTCCGTACCATACGCGATAAATCCCAGCGATTCATACAGGCCCAGGGCGGCATTGTTTTCCGCATTCACGCTCAAATGCACTTGCATGACGGCGGGGTCCGCTTCGGCCTGGGCGATGCAGGCGTTCACGAGACGCCGCGCCACGCCCTTGCCCCGCTGCGCCACATCGACAAACACGCCCCACAGCAAGGCCTTGTGCGACAGTTGCCGCATGGATTCGCGCCGCAAGCCGGCAAAGCCGACCAGGCGTTCGCCATCGAAGGCGCCGAACGCCCGGTGCAGCGGGCCGTCGGCGATGCGCTGCACGTGTTCTTCGGGCGCGCGCGCCAGCTCATCCTCGCGCGACGAGGAAAACGAGCTGGGCGAATCGAGTATGGCGCGCAGGCGCAGCGCGCAAAAGGCGGCGGTGTCGGCCGGCGTCAGCAGGCGGATGACGATTTCAGGTGCGGGCATGGTGGAATCCGGCAGTTTTTTCCCATTATACCCACGCCCCCGCCTCAGGCACGCACGCGGCGCAAACCCAGCAAGGTCCAGCCGTACAGGGCCGCCATCAGCAGCACCATGGCCGCGCCGAGGGCCGCCGTCCAGCTTTCCGGCAACGACCAGGCCGGGTCGAGCTTGCCGGCCGCCATGCAGGCGGCCATGGCCACGCAGATGGCGACGATGGGCCAGCCCAGGCGGCGCCGGAAGGCGCGCACGAGGTCAATCTGGCCAGTGCGCATGACTTTTGCCGTAACCCAGCCATCGAAGGTATCCGTTACGCCCATGCCGACGGCAAACACCAGGCCCGTGAGCAAGGCCGGCTGCATGCCGCCCAGCGCGACGGCCGCATAGCCCCAGGCGGCCGCCTGCAAGGCCGTGTCGACGACCAGCGCGAACAGCATGCCGACGAGAATGGCGGCGAGCGGCCCGGATGCGCCCCGCAGCCAGCGCGGCAGCAGCCGGCCGCGCACCTCGGCCAGTTGCGCGCCGGCCAGCAAGCTGCGCGCATTCAGGGCCGCAATCAGCAGCAGCAAGCCGATGGGCAGCCATTCCAGCCAGCCGAACACGGTTTCCGACGGTGAAAATTGCTGTGACGCCACGGCGGCCACGGCCACGATGGCCAACACGGTGACGCCATGGCCCAGCGCAAACAGCGCGCCCATCCACGGCGTCCAGCGGGGCGCCGCGGCCTGGCTGCGCAGGGTCAGGCCATCGACGGCGGCCAGGTGGTCCGGTTCCAGCCCGTGCCGCATGCCCAGCAAAAAGATCAGCGCCAGGGCGGGCAAGCCCGCTTCCACGCTCACGCCGCCACCTCGGCGGGGCTGTCCGCCTTGGCCACGCAGCGGTCCAGGCCACGGGTCAGCATATCCTGCGGCAAGTCGCGGCCGATGAAGATCATCTTGCTGGCGCGCGTTTCCCCGTCGTTCCACGGCGCGCCCAGTTCCGAGCCCATCAGCATGTGCACGCCCTGGAAGACGGCGCGGCACGGCACGTCGGCCACGTACAGGATGCCCTTGTAGCGCATCAGCTGGCTGCCAAACAGCTGCACCACGGCGTCGAGAAAATTCTCCACCTGCAGCAAATCGAGAGGCCGGGACTGGTGATAGACGAACGATTGCACGCCGTCGCCATGGCGGTGGCCCAGTTCTCCCAGGAAATCCGGCTCCAGCTCGACGATGGCGTTCAAATTGAAACCGCGGATGTTCAGGATGTCGCGCAAGGGCACATTGCCAAAGCGCACTTTCTGGATGCTGGCGCGGCCATTGATGGCGACCAGGCGCTGGCGCAGCGCGGCCAGCTCGTCCTTGCCGACCAGGTCCGTCTTCGACAGCAGGATGCGGTCGGCAAAGCCCACTTGCTCCTGCGCTTCCTTGTGCGCCGTCAATTGCTGCTGCGCATGACGAGCATCGACCACCGTCAGGATGGCGTCGAGCATGTAGTACTCGCTGACGGATGGCTCCGCAAAAAAGGTTTGCGCCACGGGGCCGGGCGCGGCCAGGCCTGTCGTTTCGATGATCACGTGGTCGAAAACGATGGTGCCGGATTCGCGTTTGGCGTGCAGCTCGCCCAGGATGCGGATCAAGTCGCCGCGCACGCTGCAGCAGATGCAGCCATTGTTCATTTCCACGATCTGCTCGTCGCTGTCCTGCACCAGCAAGCCATGGTCGATGCTTTCGGCGGCGAATTCGTTTTCGATCACGGCGATGCGTACGCCGTGATCGCCCTGCAATATGCGCTTGAGCAAGGTGGTTTTCCCGCTGCCGAGAAAACCCGTGATGATGGTGACGGGGATCAATTCTGTCATATGTCTTTCCTATCGATGGTTAATCTTCCAGTTCTTCCATGCGCTGCCATTGGGGAAACGGGTCCGGCAGCTTGCGCCAGGCGGCCATGCCCTGGCGCGTTTCCGTGGTGTTGAGTTGGCATTTCTTCAAGTCGGCCTCGATGGCGGCCTGGTCCATGTCCTGGCCGATGAAGACGAGCTCCTGGTAGCGGTCGCCATATGGCTCGCTCCAGCCCGCCTTGACTTCCGCCAGCGAGGCCGCATCCGTGGGCCAGCGCTCCTTCGGCACGGACGCCCACCACAGGCCCACGGGTTCGATATTCATCAGCTTGCCCGCGCCGGACAGGCTGGCCACCCATTCGGGCCGGCTGGCCAGCCAGAAATAGCCCTTGCTGCGCACCACGCCCTTGATCGGCTGGGCAATGTAATCGTGCAGGCGCTGCGCGTGGAACGGCTCCTTGGCGCGGTAGACGAAGCTGCTGATGCCATACGTTTCCGTTTCCGGCGCATGCACGCCGGCCAGCTCCTGGGCCCAGCCCGGCATGCCGGCCGCCTGCTCCAGGTCGAACATGTTCGTGCCCAGGATGGCGTCCAGCGGCACGACGGACTGGTTCGTTTCGATGATGCGCGCGCCGGGATTCAAGGCTTTTAAAATGGCCAGCACGTGCAGGCGCTCGTCCGCCGCCACCATGTCGACCTTGTTGAGGACGATGACATTGGCAAACTCGATCTGTTCCGTGAGTAAATTGGCCAGCTGGCGGTCGTCGCCCTCGCCCGCGATTTCGCCCCGCTGCTCCAGGCTGTCTTCGCTGTGGAAATCGTTGAGCAGGTTGGCGCAGTCGACGACGGTGACCATGCAGTCGATGCGCGCCACGTCGTTCAGGCTGTCGCCGTGCTCATCCTCGAAGTCGAAGGTGGCGGCCACGGGCATCGGTTCGCCCACGCCCGTCGATTCGATCAGCAGGTAATCGAAGCGGTCTTCCGCGGCCAGGCGCCGCACTTCCAGCAACAGATCGTCGCGCAGGGTGCAGCAGATGCAGCCGTTCGACATTTCCACGAGTTTTTCTTCCGTGCGCGACAGGGCCGCGCCGGCCGCCTCGGCACTGTCCTTGACGAGCGAGGCGTCGATATTGACTTCGCTCATGTCGTTGACGATGACGGCCACGCGCTTGCCTTCGCGGTTGCGCAGTATGTGGTTGAGCAAGGTGGTCTTGCCGGCGCCGAGAAAGCCGGACAGGACGGTGACAGGGAGTTTGCGCTGTGGCATGGGGATTCCTTAGGCTGGCTGAGTTGGCGAAGGTCGCACTAATGCAAATGAATTGCGTTTTCGAATTATAATGCAACCAACTTGCATTTGTCTGGCGATCTTTGCCTGCCACCGTGAAAAAGAGGAATCCATGCGCTACCAGCAGGATCAGTATCCCGGCCCTCGACGTGCTAGAGTGCGAACTCGTCGGCGATGCCATCGAAGTAAGCGCGTGGCGGCTGAACTGTTGTCGACAGCCCCTGGATGATGCGATGAAGACTGATTCTGCCCCCCGTGCAGACATACAGCCGTGCTTCTCAGCCGTGCGGCCGCGCGAGCATCACATCGGCTGGCTTCGATTTTATTAGCCCTTAGCAAGCCGCTCTTAAATATTTTATTCTCGCCTAGCCAATGAAAAAAATACTGATAATAAGCCTGTTCGCTCTCATCTCCATATATTCTTTTAAGAAAATGATTTACAACCCGTATATATGGAAACAAACCATTAACAGCCCTGAGCATAAATTGCAAATTGGAAGTTTTATTTTCAACAAAACAACAGGGATTAATGGTGGAAGCCAAAGCATTCAAACGGATTATTACATTTTCAAAGTAATAGAGATCAATGGCGATCATGTTCGGCTTTCTGTGGTCAGGCAATTGTCGAAAAATAACACAATTTTACAATCCGACTTCTCGACCACAAAAGAGAATTTTGAATATTTAAAAAAACATATCAATAAAATTACAATTACAGGAATTTTGACAAAAGACTTATTCGTGGGAAATTATGAGCCATATACCGTGAATGATTATTTGCTAAAGAAGTATCCTTCATTGGAAAAATCAAGGTATTACTTCGAAGATATCCCTGAAGAGATGAAAAATTTGCCGTTACCGACAGACAATAACAAACTACAGGATTATTTTAGTACAATCTATTCCAAAAAAGAAATTATTGAAAATGGCAAGCTTGCTCTCTGGGTTTTAAATAATAGCAATAATCCTGAATTGGCCAAAAGATCAGCAGAAGATATAGATTTGATACAAAATTAGATTTTGTCGCGCTTGATCAATTGTGCTTGCATGGCGCGTGAAGATACTCCATCTTGCCACAGTTCAATTTTCACAATCACCAAGGAATCGATGTTCTTGCGCAACTCCATAAGGCTTCTTGCCGTACTTGTTTTGATGATGGGCAGCGCCATTGCCGCAGACATAAAAAAGCCGATCCAGCACTATCTTTACTTTAGTCACCGTGAACTGAACGGGGAAAACATCCGCTCGGATAAAGCGTTAAACGATGCCCGCTTCCGTGGCGCGCAAATCGTCTACACCTGGCGCAGCCTGGAGCCGCAACAGGACCGGTATGATTTTTCGGCGATCCGCCACGACATCGCCTATCTCGATTCAATCGGCAAAAAACTGTGGATACAACTGCAGGAAAAATCCTTCACGCCGCGCCATAATGTGCCGGCCTATCTGCTCAGCGATCCTCGCTACCAGGGCGGCATCATCAAGCAAAGCATGCTCTCGGCGCCGGAGCGCGACCCGCACAAACCGGTGACGGATGATGAATACGGCTGGTCGCCAAAGATGTGGGAACAACCGGTGCGCGACCGTTACCAGCGCTTGATCCGGGCGCTGGGCCAGGAATTCGACGGAAAAATCGAGGGCATTAATTTCAGCGAAAGCTCGATCGACATCGGCGTCGAAGACGGTAAAGGAAATACGATTTTTCCCGATGATTTCAAGCCGCAACAGTATGTCGATGCCATCAAGGAAAACATGCGGGTGCTGGCCGGCGCCTTTCCTCACACCAATACCATGGTGTATTTGAATTTTTTGCCAGGTGAATGGCTTCCGTGGAGCGACAAGGGTTATATGCGCAGCGTGTTTGCGCAAGCGCAAACGCTGCAAATGGGCGTGGGCGGCCCCGACCTGATGCCGTATCGAAAAAGCCATATGGGCCAAAGCTACGGCTTCATCAAGGACTACCCGGCCGATCTGGTCAAAGGCATGGCCGTGCAAGACGGCAATCTGCGCCAGATCAATCCCCGCACCGGGAAAAAAAACTCGGTCGAGGATGTCCTCGACTTTGCCCGCAACTACCTGGGCCTGGACTATATTTTCTGGGTGGAGGATGAACCATACTTCAGCAATGAGGTGTTGATAAAGCTGCCGGCGCATTGATGCGCCGGCACGACGCCATGCGCCCTGCCACACTGTCATGGTGGCGTCATATGCCGGCGTTACAGTCGCGTCTTTTGAATCATTCTAAGGGCGGCAATGAAAACAAATTGGATCATGCTGGCGGCGCTGGCAAGTGCAGGTCTCGTCGGTTGCAACGGCAGTTCAAACACGGCGCCGGCCATTCCCGAAGGCACGACGGTCACCGTCGCCTTGCTGGAAACCACGGACATCCACTCGAATGTCCTCAGCTATAACTATTACGCGCTGGCCGAAGACACGAGCCTGGGCCTGGAACGCACGTCGACCCTGATCCAGGCGGCGCGCGCGGAAAATCCGAACAACGTCTTGCTCGACGATGGCGACGTCATCCAGGGCACCTTGCTGGCCGACCTGCAAGCCGTGGCCGCGCCCGTGCCTTGCAGCGGCACCTTGGCCGTGCACAAGGCCATGAACGCGCTGAAATACGATGCGGGCGGCATGGGCAACCACGAATTCAACTACGGCTTGCCTTACCTGAGCCAGATCACCAACACGGATTTCGGCATTCCCGGCGTGGCCAAGCCGACGGGCACGTGCGGCGCGCCCGCCTTCCCTTCCGTGCTGAGCAATGTCGTCGGCGTGTCCAGCGGCAAGCCGATTTTCCAGCCCTACACCCTGCTGCCCCGCGATTTCGCCGCCACGGCGCCCGATGGCAGCAAGCTGACCGTGAAGATCAATGTGGGCGTGCTGAGCTTTGTACCGCCGCAAATCCTCGAATGGGATCAGAAAGTACTCGCTGGCAAAGTCAGCGTGACGGGCGTGCAGGAAGCGGCGAAACAATACGTGCCGGAATTGCGCAGCAAGGGCGCCGACCTCGTCGTGGCCCTGTCGCATGGCGGCCTGGATACCAGTCCCTACAGCCCGAAGATGGAAAACGGCAGCTATCATTTGACCAGCACGGGCATCGATGCCTTGATGATCGGCCACTCGCACTTGATCTTCCCGAAAGGCAAGGAAACGGGCGCGGCCGCCCTGGATGCCTCGTTTGCCGCCTTCCCCGCCAGCGCCAAGATCGATGCCGAGAAAGGCTTCGTCAATGGCGTGCCCACCGTCATGGCGCAAAGCTGGGGCCGCCGCCTGGGCATCATCAAGCTGACGATGGCCTACCAGGACGGCAAGTGGGTGGTGCAGCCGGCCAAGACGACGGTGGAATCGCGCGGCTTCAAATACACCGATGGCAAGACCCTCGTGAACGCCGACCCGGCCATCGCGCCGCTGGTCGCCACGGAGCACGCGGCCACCATCGCCTACGCCAAGCAACCGCTGGGCATCAGCACGGATTTCGAGATGTCCGCCTATTTCGCGCTGGTGGGCGACGTCAGCGCCATCCAGCTGGTGAACCAGGCGCAACTCGATTACGTGAAAAATTTCATCGCCACCAGCACGGATGCCACCTTGTCCAGCTACAAGAACATCCCCGTCATTTCCTGCAGCGCGCCATTCAAGGCGGGCCGCAACGGACCATCGGACTTCACGGACGTGGCCGCTGGCGCTTCCCCTGCAGCACCGGTCGGCTTGCAAGTGCGCAATCCGGGCGACCTGTATTTATATAGCAACAACAACCTGCAAGCCGTGAAGATCAAGGGTGCGGACTTGAAAGCGTGGCTGGAAACGTCGGCCAAACAATTCAACCAGATCGACCCGGCCAGCAGCGCCGAGCAAGACCTGGTGCCGTCGTATGGCACGATCTATAACTATGACGTGTTCTACGCGGAAAACAATGCGCTGACGTACCAGATCGACGTGACGAAAAAACCGGGCAGCCGCATCGTCAACCTCACGTACAAGGGCGCACCGGTCGCCGATGGCGATGACTTCATCGTCGCCACCAACGACTACCGCGCCGGCGGCGGCGGCGCCGTGCCGGGCATCGATGGCAGCAAGACCATCATCAAGTCGCCCGATGCGAACCAGGCCGTGGTCAGCAATTACCTGGCGTCGCTGAGCACCAAGGGCGGCAAGGTGACTCTGGCCAACAATGGCAGCGCGCGCAGCTGGAGCTTCGTCAAGACGGCCACGGCCGGTCCCGTGATCCTGCGCTCGGCGCCCGGCCATCTGGCGCTGGCGCAAGGCAGCGGCATCACCAACGTGGCGGCCGAAGGCGGACTCGACGCCAGCGGCTTTGCCAAGTACCGCATCGACCTGAGCAAATAAGGTCCGAGGGCCGGAACAAGCGCAGTTCCGGCCCGTTTTGATGAAAGTTGATCACAATGAAACACGCACTCTCCCTGCCCGCCGTCGTGCTGGCCTCCGTCCTGGCCGCTTGCCAGGCGTCGCCACCGCCCACGGCGGCGGAAATCGAAGCCGTTGCCATGCATGCGCGCCAGGCGGGCGACCACCAGGCCGAGCGCAAGGTGCGCAGCTGGGCCGGCAAGGACATGCCCGTCGCCGAACGCGAACTGGCGCTGATTTACCAGCCCCGCGCCGAACGCCGTGCCGAGGCCTTGAGCCTGTTCGAACAGGCGGCCCGCGCGGGCGACACGGAAGCGGCCTTCGAGCTGGGCCAGATGCTGCGCGCGGCCACGCCGGCCCAGGCCTGGCTGTGGTACCGCCAGGCGGCGCAGCAAGGCCACGCGAAGGCGGCCCTGATGCTGGGCTTGCTTGCCGCGAATGGCGAAGGCGTGCCGAAAGACGCCGTGACCGCCGCGCACTGGCTGGACAAGTCCAGCGAGCTGGGCAATCCACACGCCATGTTCCTGCTGTACAACGCCTACCGCGAAGGCCGCGGCGTGCCGCGCGACCTGGCGAAAGGCCGCGAATTGCTGGAAGAAGCGGCCCACCACGAATACCCGCCCGCCATCCAGGAACTGGCCATGACGGTGCAAGCGGACGACGCCCTGCGCGCCGGCCACCTGATGAAGGAGGCGACGGAGCACCGGCACAATAACTGGAACAAGTTTTAAGCCAGGTCAAGGCCGGCCCATATTGCCAAATGGAATGCTTGCCGGTGGCATAAGCTTGCCTGGCACGGACGGCTGTTCGCGCACAACTTCATCGCGAGGCAGGCATGGCAGATCACCGGTTGGGCCCCATGACCAAGAGCGACTTGCAGTTCAGCTATCCGGATGGCCCGGCGGCGGGCGACGACCCGGCGCAGCGCGGCATCCCCGACAGCACCTTGCTGAACCGCCACGAATGGTATGAAGTGCTATACAGCTGCAACAGCTGGTCCGGCGGCAGCTTGGCGACGGCGCTCAAATGCGAACGCCTGATCCAGCGCCACTTGCCCGCCGACATACGCGGCCATGCCGCCGTGCTGACGTGGCTGCGGGCGAACTGGGCCCAATATCGCTGATACGGCCAATACATATCGCCAATACGTCGGAAATCACGCTGCGCTTTGCGCCAGGTCAATCGTGTTGGGCTGGACAAGGCCGAGAGGCTATGATGGGCAAGCCGCTTCCCCGGACGCGGCGGGGCTGTTGCCGGCTCCGAAATGGATTACACTGAATTTGCTTTTTAGAAATTTGTTACTCTGGACCAGCCTCGGTGAGCACGTCGTACACGCTCAGCCCAGCCAGTGTTTGGGTAGGCCCTGGCTCGTCCGTTGACCTCCCCTATAAAGAAAGAGTCCAATGAAAAAGCTGACCACCGCCTTTGGCGCGCCCGTAGTCGACAACCAGAACATCCAGACGGCCGGCCCGCGCGGCCCCGCCCTGCTGCAAGATGTGTGGTTCCTGGAAAAGCTGGCCCACTTCGACCGCGAAGTCATTCCCGAGCGCCGCATGCATGCCAAGGGTTCCGGCGCGCACGGCACGTTTACCGTCACGCACGACATCACGCGCTACACGCGGGCGAAAATCTTTGGCGAAGTGGGCAAGCAAACGCCGATGTTCGCGCGCTTTTCCACGGTGGCGGGCGAACGGGGGGCGGCGGACGCGGAACGCGATATCCGCGGCTTCGCCCTGAAGTTTTATACGGAAGAAGGCAACTGGGACCTGGTCGGCAACAATACGCCCGTCTTCTTCATGCGCGACCCCTTGAAATTCCCCGATTTGAATCACGCCATCAAGCGCGACCCGCGCACGGGCTTGCGCAGCGCCAACAGCAACTGGGACTTCTGGACCTCGCTGCCGGAAGCCCTGCACCAGGTGACGGTGGTGATGAGCGACCGGGGCTTGCCGCGCAGCTTCCGCCACATGCACGGCTTCGGCAGCCATACCTTCAGCTTCCTGAATGCGCAAAACGAGCGTTTCTGGGTCAAGTTCACCTTCAAAACCCAGCAAGGCATCCAGAACCTGACGGATGCCGAAGCGGAGGCGCTGGTGGGCAAGGACCGCGAAAGCTCGCACCGCGACCTGTATGAAAGCATCGAAAACAAGGATTTCCCCCGCTGGACCCTGTACGTGCAGATCATGCCGGAAAAAGAGGCAGGCACGTATCACCTCAACCCGTTCGACCTGTCGAAAGTGTGGCCGCACGGCGACTATCCGCTGATCGAGGTGGGCGTGCTGGAACTGAACCGCAATGCCGACAACCATTTCGCGGAAGTGGAACAGGCGGCCTTCAATCCGGCCAACGTGGTGCCCGGCATCAGCTTTTCGCCGGACAAGATGTTGCAAGGCCGGCTGTTCTCGTATGGCGACGCACAGCGCTACCGCCTCGGCGTCAACCACAGCCATATCCCCGTCAACGCGCCGAAATGCCCGTTCCACAGCTACCACCGCGACGGCCAGATGCGGGTCGACGGCAACCAGGGCGGGACCTTGGGCTATGAACCGAACAGCGAGCAGGAATGGGCCGAGCAGCCCGATTTCCGCGAGCCGCCGCTCAGCATCGAAGGCGCGGCCGACCACTGGAACCACCGCGTCGACGAAGATTACTATTCGCAGCCGCGCGCCCTGTTCCGCTTGATGACCGCGGCGCAGCAGCAAGCCTTGTTCGACAATACGGCGCGCGCCATCTCGGGCGCCTCGGAGCAAGTCAAGCAACGCCACATCGGCAACTGCACCCTGTGCGACCCCGCCTATGGCGCGGGCGTGGCCGCAGCGATCGGCCGCCTGAGCCCAGGCTGACAGTAAACACGGAAGGCCTGGCGACAGGCCTTCCGCCGCCATCCGCGGCCTGATGCCCCCACTGCCAGGCCCGCTGGCCTAGCGCTGCTGGATATCGATCTGGCCCGTGATGCTCGTTTCTACCGGATAACCCTCGACCTGCAACGGCACGCGCCGCTTGACGGACGAGTCGCGCAGGTACACGACGAGCGCTTCCTTGCCCACGGCCGTCTGCCCCAGGCTGACGCCTTCCACGCCGTCGATGGCCATCAGCGCCCGCTCGTTGCGTCGCCGGGCCGCTTCCAGGCGGCCCTGAGGTGCGGCCTGGGCATGCTGCCCCGGGCCCTGTCCAGGGGGGGCATCCGGCAAATACGGCATGGCGGCGTCCTCGAAGACGGCATATGGCGATTGTGCGAACTTACTGTTTGACATGACACACCCTCCTGATATGACAAACCCTCCCGATGCCTTGCATGATACACCCGGCCATCCGGCGCTGCAGCACGCTTCGCCGGCCAAGACCATGCGCGACCGCCGGCCTTGCGCAAGACTTGAGCAAGACTTGAGCAAAATCGTCATCGTGCAAAAAACAGCGCCGGGCAGGACGGCGCGGGGCCGCCCGGCCGGCTCCTAAAGCGTGCTCAGGTATACAAATTGATGTCGAGCGCCACCACCACGCGCCGCATCTGGTTGGCAAACGTGATGTTGCCGCCGCCGGCAAACAGCAGGCCGACGGGATTGCGCTGCTGGTTCCAGGTCCAGATGGACGAGCCGGAATCGCCGCCCGCGCTGAACGCTCCGCTGACGCCCGTGATGGCGATCTGGTCCTGGAACAGGGCGATCCGGCCGCCGCCGTAATTGACGTTGATGGTGGCGCCCAGGCCCGTGATGCGGCCCTGCGTCAATTGCGTCGTGCGGCCGGACTTGCCGACCATCATGCCCAGTGCGGGCGCCACGAGCGCATTGCTGATGCGGAAGTACGCGGGCACGCCGCCGCTCAGGTAGACCAGTTCGGGACGCACCCTGTCTGGCCAGGCCCAGCCGGTGGCGCAATCGACAAAATTGACGCCGCCGCTGAAATTGATGGGCACGAAGCGCTCGAGCACGGCCACCTGGTCTTGCGGGCAGCGGCCGCCGTCGATGGGGCCAGGCTGCACGATACAGTCGTTGAACACGCCGCCGTTGGAATTGGCCAGCACGTGATTATTGCTAAGAATCATCAGGCGGCTGTTGCGCGGCGCGCTGCGCCCCACGGCCAGGCAGCCGATGGTGCCGGCCGTGATGCGGAAATGCCCGACCGACACGCCGCCCGGCGCCGGGCGCAGGCGGAAACGGTGGGGCTGCGCATCGATCACGCCCGTGACGACGATGTTGACGGGTACCTTGTCGCTGGCCACGGCGCGCACGCCCATGGCCCCCACGATGGCAGCCTTGGCGCGGTCGACGGAAGTGGGCTCGGCCACGTACAGGGTCAGGGCCGGCAAGCCCGGCTCGCCGGACGAGCTGTCGCTGGCGCCCTCGCCCAGGCCGATGGACACGCCCTGGATATTGCCGCTGTCGCTGAAGGCGTCGGCCGCGCGCGCGCCGCCCGCTTGCGCGATGCTTTGCCGCATGCCGTCCTCGATGCTGCGCTTGATTTCCAGCAATTCCATGCTGACGCCGCTCAGGGCGTCGGGCACATCCGCGACGGACGCGCTCTCGATCGTATTGTCGTCTTCGCCGGGGACGGAAAATTGGCCGACGGCCTCTTCATCGTCCGCGCTCTGTCCCCTGCCGCTGCTGCCGGGCGGGGCGCTGAAACCATTCTCGTTGCCTATCATCGTGTTCTCCTCGTGGGTCGCCGCAAGCTTCCAGTGTGGACGGGCTGCGCGGGCCGGTATTGATCTGGATTGAACCGCGCGGATGCCAGGCTACCCTGCCCCAATGGGGGCCAGCGAGTACAAAAATAGTTCCCTCGCCAATGTTGAGCGGGATCAGGCGTGCGGGCAGAGGCGCCGCCGTATACTTGGCCGACAGGCTGGAACCGGGCCTGCTCCACGGCAGCAACGCCAGCAACAGCAAGGATGGGGAAACAATGACGAGCCCTGCAATAACGAGCCCTGGTATGACACGCCAATCCGACGACGCCCCTGCGGTAGCGGCCTCAGCCGGCGCCAATACAGCCGGTGACAATACGACGGACGCCGGTGGCGCGGCCCAGCATGCGGGTTTCGTGCACGGCATGGCGGCCTGGGCGGAAAAACACCGCATCACTCCCTGGCGCGGCAGTTTTGCCGACTTCCTCGAGCAAATCCTGCCCGGCCGCGCCGCCCTGCTGACGCGCAGCGCGCACCAGTACCTGTGGGACATGATGCGCTGGAATGGCCAGACCGACGGCAACGGACGCTTCCGCTGCCGCCTGTTCGACGACGAGCTGTTCGGCATCGACGAGGCGATCGACCGGGTCGCCGCCTACTTCAAGGCGGCCGCCGCCGGCTCCGAAGTGGGCCGGCGCATGTTGCTGTTGCTGGGCCCGCCATCGGGCGGCAAGTCGACCATGGTGATCCTGCTCAAGCGGGGCCTGGAAGAATACAGCCACAGCAGCGAAGGCGCGCTGTACGGCATCGCAGGCTGTCCCGTGCACGAATCGCCGCTGCACCTGGTGCCGCACAGCATGCGCGCCGACTTTCGCGCCAGCTATGATGCCGAGCTGCAGGGCGAACTGTGTCCACATTGCCGCGCCCGCCTGGAAGAGCAGTATGCGGGCGACTTCCTGCGCATGCCCGTCGAGCGCATCCATTTGTCCGAGGCGGGCCGCTGCGGCATCGGCACGTATGCGCCGCACGATCCCACGACGGCCGACCTGGCCGACCTGGTCGGTTCCGTCGACCTGTCGAAAGTGGCGCAATACGGCGACGAAGGAGATCCGCGCGCCTGGTCGTGGTCCGGCGCCGTGTACGCGGCCAGCCGCGGCATGCTGGAAATGATCGAAATCCTCAAGGTCAAGCGGGAATTCCTCTACACGCTCGAACACTTCCCGAATCACCACCGGGCGCTGGCGTCGATGGCAAAACTCGGCTTGCGGCTGAAAAGCGCGCAACCCGTCGGCGCCCGCTACACGGTCAACTGCTACTTCGAACGGGCGATCGCCTTCGCGCCGCACGACGTGACGGCGCGCATGGTGTACGGCAGCTACCTGCTGGCCACGGGCCAGGACGCGGCGGCGCTGGAACAGCTGGACTCCGCCAGCCGCCTGGCGCCCGACCAGGCCACCATCCAGTACAACCTGGGCTTGATGTATGTGAAAAAGAAGGAATACGACAAGGCCAGCGCGCACGCGCAAAAAGCCTACGCACTGGGCTTTCCCTTGCCGGGCCTGAAGAACAAGCTGAAGGCGGCGGGCAAGTGGAAAGAGCCGGCGCCGGCCGCCGTGAAAGCCCAGGAAGCACCGAAGGCATCAACAGAACCGGCCGTGCCGCCGGTCGAACAGCCTAGCGGGGAATGACGGCCGGCCGCCCGGCCACGCTCGCATGCCCGGTCGGCGACGCGGCCAGCGCGGCGGCCAGGTCGCGGCGCGACTGCGCCTTGTCGGCGGCATTGCCGATGTGCGCCAGTTCCGCCGGCTGCAGCACGGTGGCGGTGAGCAGCATCACTTCGCCGTACGGCGTGTCGAAGGATGGGGGAATGGTGGCCACGCCCTGGGCCAGCAGCACGCCCACCTGTTCGTTTTCGTCTTCCAGTCCTGCCGGAGCATCCTGCACGTCCAGCACCATCGACACGCTGCCGTGGCGCTGCACCAGCAAATCGATGGAACCGTGGTCGGCCACGTTCTGGCTGACCTGGTAAATCACGTCGAACAGCCACGATTGCGCCACTTCCTGGTCGTCGAAGGCGGACAGCGGCGCTTCGATGCACACTTCCAGCAGGTGGCCGCGCGGGACGAACACGTCGTCGTCATCCTCGAACGGATCGCTCAAGCCATCGCTGGCGAGAATGATCGACTCGGCGCGGCGGATCACGCGCCACGCCTGGCGCAACGATGGCCAGCGCGGGCCTCCCATGAAAGCGGGATTGACGAGGGGCGCCAGCACGTCGGCATCTACAGTGCCCAGGGTGGCGTAGAAGGCGTCGCGCGCGGCGCAGGCCGCAGCCAGCATCCGCGCGCCCGCTTCCTTGCCGACGACGGCGTCGTCCGGTTGCGCTACCTGGGGAATATCGTGTTCGTTTTGAGACATGGGAATACTCTTGAATTAGTCGGCAGGTGGAAAGTCATGATAGGAACGGGGCAGATAGCCCCAGATGCGCGCCACCCGGTCGCGCACCTCGAAATCGAAGCCGATGCGGGCCAGTTCCGGCACGATCCACACGCCGTGGTCGATGATTTTCTTGGGCAGCAGCATGCCCACGTGTTCTTCCGAGTACAGGCTGATGTCGAACCATTCCACGCCCAGGAACGGAAACGGCGGGTGGTAATCCCATTCCGTATCCCAGCGCGAGACATAGCCGGTGACGGAGCCGTAGCGGTAGGACGGCGCCCAGTCGGGCTGCCCGCGCATGAAGGCCAGCAACGCGTTCCACTTGCAGTCGTTGGCGCCGCCGGCCAGGTTGCGCCGCGCGATGTGGCCGCGCAGCTTGCGCTTGACATCGTCGCCGCCCGCATCGGCCTGCGGCAGGCTGTGCGTCGCTGATGCCGTCATGCGGGCGTCTCCTGCGCGTCGCTCACGCGGAGGTTCGCCCGCAGATCCTCGACCAGGCGCTTGCGGCTGCTCAAGGCGTATTCGATGGGCGAAAAAGGCATGGCGGCCGTGGCATAGGCATCGATCAGCGCATGCATCTGCTGCGCCTGCGCTTGCGCCAACAGCGTCTTGCTGCCATTCCCGCTTTGCTGCGCGAGCTTTTCCTGCAGCACTTCCTTCCAGGCGATGTGCGCCTCGGACATGGGATTGGCCACGCACAGGGAAAACGTGCCGTTCAAAAAATACGTCCAGGCGCTGTCGGTGCGGGCGCGCAAGCCCTCCGCGATCGGCGCGCCCCTGTCGTCGAAACTGTCGCGCAGGCGCCAGGTCGTCAGGTTCAGGGTCGCCAGCGCGGCCGCGTAGCGGGAAGCAAATTGCGCCTGCAGGCGCGCTTGCGCCGTTTCCGGCCCCTCGGCGAGTGCGTGCAGCGCCACGGCGATCCAGGCCAGCTGGGACGGCGGAAAATAGCGGCCGGCCCTGGACCCAGGCGCCGCCATGGAGCCAAAGACGAACGAGCACAGATTGCCGCTGGCATCGACCACGTATGCCGGCGCGGGAACCAGGCAAGCCTGGATCAGGGCGTCGATTTCTTCCATGGTCATGGCGGCGGCGGCCGCCAGCTGCGTCTCGTCCAGATAGTGCTGCGCGAGATAATGATCGAGTTCCGTCATGCGCCGGCTTCCATGTTGATGACTGTTGTATCGGCCAACACGCTTACGGCGCGACCGGCTTGACCTTGGACGCGGCCAGCACGGCGCGCGCGCGGGCCGTGTCGATATCGTCGGCCGTGGCCAGCGCCACGCCCATGCGGCGGCGGGCGAACGATTCCGGCTTGCCGAACAGGCGCAAGTCCGCGCCCGGCACGCTCAAGGCGTCGGCCACGCCTTCGAAGGCGATGCCTTTCGCTTCCAGTTGGCCATAGATGACGGCCGAGGCGCCGGGCGAACGCAGCGCCACGTTGACGGGCAAGCCGAGGATGGCTTTCGCGTGCAGCTCGAATTCGCTCTGTACCTGGCTGGCCATGGTGACCATGCCTGTGTCGTGCGGACGGGGGCTCACTTCCGAGAACCACACCATGTCGTCCTTGACGAACAGCTCTACGCCGAACAGGCCCAAGCCGCCCAGGTTGTCCGTCACCTTGCGCGCGATCTCGCGGGCGCGTTCGAGCGCCAGCGGCGCCATGCGGGCCGGCTGCCACGATTCCACGTAGTCGCCGTGCACCTGCAGGTGGCCGATCGGCTCGCAAAACTGCGTCTCGACCTGCCCCGAAGCGCCCACGGCGCGCACCGTCAGCAGGGTGATTTCATAATCGAAGTCGATGAAACCCTCGACGATGACGCGGCCCGTATCGACCCGGCTGCCGCTGGCCGCATACGCCCACGCCGCGTCCACCTCGGCGGCGCTATCGAGCTTGGACTGGCCCTTGCCCGACGACGACATCACGGGTTTCACCACGCACGGGAAGCCGATTTCCCGGCAGGCATCCTGCAACTCCTGCAGGCTGCTGGCGAAGCGGTACGGCGACGTCGCCACGCCCAGGGTTTCGGCGGCCAGCGTGCGGATGCCTTCGCGGTTCATCGTCAGCACGGCCGCGCGCGCGTTCGGGATGCACGTGATTTGCCCGGCCGCTTCCAGCGCAGCCAGGGTATCGGTGGCGATGGCTTCGATTTCCGGTACGATCAGATCCGGCTTTTCCAGGGCTATCAAGGCGGCCAGCGCCACGCCGTCGCTCATGTCGATCACGTGCGAGCGGTGCGCCACCGGATGGCCCGGCGCGTTCGGATAGCGGTCGACGGCGATCACTTCCACGCCCAGGCGCTGCAGCGAGATGATCACTTCCTTGCCCAGCTCGCCGGAACCGAGCAGCATGACTTTGATGGCGGTGGACGACAGCGGTGTGCCGAAGGTGCGGGGCGCGATGGTGCTGCTGGTGTTGCTAGTGGTCATGGCAGGGTCTGTAGGCAGATGGAAAGATGGCTGGGACTATAACAAATGCCGGCCCGCTTGGACAGGGTGCGCCAACCGTGCAGGCGCTGGCGGCGGCACTTGCCAGCGCCCGCAGTCAATGCAATAATTGAGAATGATTCTCAATTAACCATCGCCGACCATCGTCCTTGCCGCCATGAACCCTGCCGCACCGCCCGACCTTGCCACCCTGTACCGCGCCCACCACGGCTGGCTGCAGGGCTGGCTGCGGCATAAGCTGGGCTGCGGCGCCGATGCGGCCGACGTGGCGCACGACACTTTCCTGCGCCTGCTGCAGCGGCGCGAACGGCCGCAGCCGGCCCTGCGCGAACCGCGCGCCTACCTGACGCGCATCGCGCAAGGCCTGGTGATCGACCATTACCGGCGCCGCGACGTGGAATACGCCTACCTGCAGGCGCTGGCCGCCCTGCCCGAACAGACGGCGCCGTCGCCCGAAACGCGGCTGCTGATCATCGACACCCTGGTGCGCCTCGATACGGCGCTCGACGCCCTCAAGCCGCGCGCCAGGCAGGCCTTTTTGCTGGCCCAGCTGGACGGCTTGACGGGGCCCGCCATCGCCGCCAGGCTCGACGTCTCGCTGGCCACCGTCGAGCGCGACCTGGCCAGCGCCTGGCGCGCCTGCTACCGCGTGTATTTCCAGTGACGGCCGCCTTGCAGGATGACCCCGTCGAGCAAGCGATCGCCTGGGCCGTGCGCCTGCAGATGCACGGCGCCACGCCGGACGCCCTGCAGTCGCTGCAGCGCTGGCGCGATGCCGATCCCGGCCACGAACAGGCGTGGCAGCGCCTGGCCGCCATCGGCAATCAATTCTCGGGCTTGCCGCCGGAAGCGAGCCGCGCCACCCTCGACGCCAGCCTGGCGCGCCGCCGCCAGCGCCGCCAAGCCTTGAAAGTGCTGGCCGGCATCGGCTTTGCCGGCACGGCCGCCTGGTTCGCCATCGATACGCAGGCCGACTACCGCACGGGCACGGGGCAGCGCCTGGCCGCGCGCCTGCCGGACGGCAGCTTGCTGCACCTGAATGCGGGAACGGCCGTCAGGCTGCGCTTTGACGGCAAGCAACGGCTGCTGACCTTGCTGCATGGCGAGCTGGCCGTCACCACGCAAGCCGACCCGCAGCGCCGGCCGTTTCTCGTCGACACGGGCGAAGCGCGCATGCTGGCGCTGGGCACGCGCTTCACGGTGCGCCGTCTCGCCGGCGCCGACGGCATGCTGACGCGCCTTGCCGTGCAGGAACACGCGGTGCAGCTGCAGGCCGGCGCAAGCACAGGCGTGGCCAGTCCCGTGCTGGTACGGGCCGGCGACAGCGTCGTGACGGATGGCGCGCGCACCTGGCGCGAACCGGCGCATGACGATCCGGCCGCCTGGCTCGACGGCGTGATTGCCGCGCGCGACATGCCCCTGGGCCAGCTGGTGGCAGAACTGGCGCGCCACCGGCACGGCTTGCTGCTGTGCGACGCCGATATCGCCAGCTTGCCCGTCTCCGGCGTCTTCCAGCTGGACGACCCCGAGCGTGCCCTGCGCGTGCTGCTGCAGACGCAGCCCATCGTGGCCGTGTACCGCACGCGCTTCTGGGTCACGCTGAAAAAAGCGTAAAAAAGATGAGGGGATCGGGCTGGCCGCACGGCATACAGCTTGATACCCCCCCAACTTGATAGCGATTATGAACCACTCTTTCCTGCCCTGCCCCCAGCCATTTCCCCCACTTCCCGCCCGCTTTCCTGCCCGGTCTCCCGCCCGCTCCCGCCTGGCCGGCGCCGTCGCCGGCGCCCTGCTGCTGCTCGGCGCGGCGCCCGTCCTGGCCCAGCACAAGCCGCCGCAGGCCAGCAGCGCCAGCGCCACGTACACCCTGCAGATCGCCGCCGGCCCGCTCGATGCGGCGCTGGAACAGCTGGCGCGCAAGGCGGGCCTGACGCTCACCTACCAGGCGGCCGAGGTGCGCGGCTTGCGCACGGCCGGCCTGGCCGGCAACTACAGCGCGGCGGCCGGCCTCGATGCGCTGCTGGCCGGCAGCGGCCTGGCGGCGCTGCGGCTGGCGCCCAACGATTTCGTCCTGCGCCCGCTGCCCAGGTCGGCGAACGCGGCGGCCGATGGCGCGCAGCAACTGGCCGAAATCACGGTCACGGCCGGCGGCGAGCCGGCGCTGGAAACGGAAGGCAGCGGCGCCTATGCGGCGGCGCTGGCCGGCACGGCCACGCGTTTTACCCTGTCGCCGCGCGAAACGCCGCAATCGCTGACCGTCATCACGCGCCAGCAGATGGATGATCAGGGCGTGCTGAGCCTGGCCGACGTGCTGCAGCAGACGCCGGGCGTGACCGTCTCGCACGACGATACGGAGCGCTACAACTACTATGCGCGCGGCTTCAGCCTGAACAGTTTCCAGTATGACGGCGTGCCCACCTTCGATTTCAGCACCAATTCGAACGGCCTGGGCATCCGCGACATGGCCATCTACGACCGGGTGGAAGTGGTGCGCGGCGCGAATGGACTGATGAGCGGCGCCGGCAGCCCGGCCGGCGCCGTCAACCTGGTGCGCAAGAAACCCACGCGCCAGTTCCAGGCGTATGCGCAGGCGGGCATCGGCAGCTGGGACCGCTACCGCGCGGAAGCCGATGTCTCCGGCCCCTTGAATGCGGACGGTTCCGTGCGCGCGCGCCTGGTGGCCGCGCACCAGGAGCACGGCTCCTACATCGACTATTACCAGCAGGACAAGAGCGTGGTGTACGGCGTCATCGAGGCCGATGTGACGCCGCGCACGCGCGTGCTGGCCGGCATCGATTACCAGAAAATCGATTCGAAGGGGTCGTCGTTCGGCCAGAATCCCCTGTTTTACGCCGATGGCAGCCGCACGCGGTTCGCGCGCGCCTTCAACCCCGCCGCGCGCTGGACGGACGCGGGCAGCACCAGCACGCGCGTGTTTGCCGCCGCCGAGCACCTGTTCGACAACGGCTGGCAAGTGAAGGCGGAAGCGAGCCACTGGAAAGGCGATACGGACCAGTTGCAGGCGAACATCATCAGCTGGGGGCCGTATCCAAACCCGGCCACGGGCCTGGCCACCGTGCAGCGGGGAGCGAAAACCTATGTCATCGACAGCAATTCGCTCGATGCGTACGCGACGGGACCATTCCAGTGGCTGGGCCGCCAGCATGAACTGGTGCTGGGCGTCAACGCCAGTCACCGCACGTCCGACTACCTGGCGTATGGCGGCGGCAATGTGGAAATCGATTACCGCCACTGGAACAACAACGTGCCGTTGCCGGCGAGCATGGCCGTCAGCCTGACGCAAAAATACAGTTTCAAGGAGTATGCGGCGTACGGCGCGGCCCGCTTCAAGCCGGCCGATGGTCTGTCGCTGATCGTCGGCAGCCGCCTGAACAGCTACGAGCGCACGGGCGACCTGATCTACGGATGGGGCGGCACGGGCCGCGACGACGCGAAGGAAAAACACCGGCTGGTGCCGTATGCGGGCGCCGTCTACGACTTGAACGGCACGTATTCCGCGTATCTCAGCTATGCAAGCATCTTCGAGCCGCAATCGGTCAGCGACGCGAATGCCAGGGCGCTGCCGCCCACCACGGGCAAATCCTGGGAAAGCGGCATCAAGGGCGAGTTTTTCGAGCGCAAGCTGAACGCCAGCGTGGCCATCTTTCACATCCAGCAAGACAACCTGGCCGATTACGTGGGCACGGACGCCAACGAGCGGGAAGTCTACCGCCCCATCGACGGCACCACCACGCGCGGCGTGGAGCTGGAAGTGGCGGGCCAGTTGTTGCCGGGCTGGCAAGTGCAGGCGGGCGCGACGTTCAGCCGCCCGCGCGACAAGGATGGCCAGCGCATCGATACGACGCGCCCCGAACGCAGCGTCAAGCTGGCGACCAGCTACCGCCTGGGCGGCGACTGGCGCCGCTTGAGCGTGGGCGGCAATATCAACTGGCAAGGCCGGACCTATTACCACACCGTCCTGACGGGGGACGTGCCGGCGCGCGCCGACGAAGGCAGCTTTGGCGTGGCGGGACTGATGGCGCGCTACGAGTTCGGCAAGGGGCTCAGTGCCGTGCTCAATCTCAATAATGTCTTCGACAAGCGTTATTACAGTGGCTACGGCCTGTATGGCAGCGGCTACTATGGCGATCCGCGCAACGCGCAGCTGACCTTGCGGGCCAGCTTCTAACCGGCGTACGCCCGCTTGATCTCGTCAATGTCGATCTTTTTCATGCCCATCATGGCCTTCATCACCCGTCCGGCCTTGACGGGATCGGGATCGGTCAGCAGCTTGATCATGAGGGTGGGCACGATTTGCCAGGACACGCCGAACTGGTCCTTGAGCCAGCTGCATTGCTGCGCTTCCGGCGGCCCCCCTTCGGACAGCAGGCGCCAGTAATGGTCGACCTCGTCCTGGGTTTCGCAATTGACCTGGAACGAGATCGCCTCGGAAAACTGGAACAGGGGGCCGCCGTTCAAGCCCGTGAACGTCTGGCCGTCCAGCTCGAAGGCCACCGTCAGCACGCTGCCCGGCTCCTGGCCGTGGATTTCCCTGCCCTCTTCGCCGTAGCGCAGGATCTGGCCGATCTTTGAATTGGGAAATATTTCAGTGTAAAACCGGGCCGCCGCCTCGGCGTTGCCGTTGAACCATAAACATGGGGTAATCTTCTGTACGCTGTGCATGATGTCTCCCTTGGCCGAAGTAGAAACACCTTCCCTGTGCGGGAAGGCCAGTGCTCCATCATAGTCACTATCGCGCCGTCGAGGCGCGCAATTTGCCGCCGCCTGTGCCGCCGCTTGCGCCACCCTCTTGCGCGATATCGGCGCGTCCCAGCATGCCGGCGCTGGCCAGCAGCCGCAGCCGGGCCGAGCGCCATTCCGCCTGGCAACGGATTCGCTCCTGCTGCGCTTCCAGCAGCGCCGACTGCGTATTGAGCATTTCCAGGATGTCCGCCGCGCCCAGGCCGAACTTGCGCTGCACGCTGGCCAGCGCGTCCTGCGCCGCGTCCAGCCACGTCTGCGCCGCGGACAGGTTGGCCAGGGCCGTGCTCGCCTCCGCATGCGTCCTGACCAGATCCATCAGGGTCTGCTGCTGCACTTCCTGCGCCTCCGCTTCCCTTTGCTCGGCCTGCGCCTGCGCGCCGCGCACCTTGTAATGGCGCGCAAAACCGTCGAACAGGGGGATGTTGAGCGAGATGCCCACCAAGGTTTCGCGCGTGGAAGCGGGCGACAGGCCCTGGTTGGGGCGGCCGTTCTGGTACAGATTCGCCGTCAGGTCGATGCTGGGCCGGCCTTCCGAGCGGGCCACGGCCACCCGCTCGCGCGCGGCCGCCAGCTGCGCCTGCGCCGCCACGATGGCCGGATGCCGTTCCCTGGCCAGCGCCAGCCAGGCGCTCAAGTCGTCGCGCAAGCCCGCGTTCAAGCCCGCCCCGGCGCCATCCCCGTCGTCGTCCACGAGCACCGCCGTGCCGGCCGGCAAGCCCAGGGTGTACACCAGCACGGCGCGGGCCTTGCGCTCGTCGCCGTCCGCGCGGCTGGCGCCCAGGGCCGCCTTGGCCAGGGCGCTCGTCGCTTGCAAGGTGTCGCTGTGCGAGCCCAGGCCCCGCTGCGCGCGCCGCTGCGTCGCCTGCACCGTTTCCCGGGCCAGCGCCTCGTACGCCTGCCGCATCTGCACGCTGGCGCGCGCCGTCTGCGCATCGAAATACGCGCTGACCGTCGCCGCCAGGGTCTTTTGCAGCACGGCGTCGCGGTTGGCCAGGGCCGCATCGAGCAAGGCCTGCGCCGAACGCTGGCCCGCCGCCCGCCCGCCAAAGTCGAACAGACGCCAGGACAGGCTGAGCGAACCCGTATTGCTGTCCAGGCTGCTGGAAGCCGTTCTGGCGCCGGGATAGGCCGTGCGGTCATGCACGCGGCTCAGGCTGCCGTTCAGGGTGGGCAGATAGGCGGCCCTGGCCTCGCCCACGCCGGCTGCCTGCAGCCGGATGCCGGCCCAGGCGCCGTGCACCTGCGCGTTGCGGCACAGGGCCAGGTCGACGGCCGCCGGCAAGCTCAGTGGCACGCTCAATGGCACCTCGGCCTCCCAGCTGGGCGGACATGGCGCGGCGGCGAGCTCCTGCAGCGGTTGCGCCCGCACGGGCAAGGTCCCCAGCAAGGCGGCAGCCAGCAAGGCGGCGCGGCATCTAGCGTTCATGCAGCGCCTCCTTCTGGTGCTGCACCAGCGGCGAGAGCACGTATTCGATCACGCGCCGCGTGCCCGTGCGGATTTCCGCGCGCACGGCCATGCCGGCCGACAGCGGCACCAATCTGCCGTCGACGGCGATGGCCGGCTGCTGCAGCGTGATCCGAACGGCGTAGACGAGACCCTTTTTCTCGTCCTCGATGGCGTCGCGCGACACGCTGCTGACGACGGCGGGCACGGTGCCATACTTTGTGTAGTCGAAGGCATCGACCTTGATGGCGACCGCCTGCCCTGCCTGCACGAAGCCGGCGTCGCGGTTTTCCAGCATGGCGTCGATTTCCAGCCTGCCCTGGCGCGGCACGATCTGCATCAGCGCCTGCGCGGCCGGCACCACGCCGCCCACCGTGTGCAGCTTGAGCTGCTGCACCGTACCGTCGACGGGGGCCGTCAAGCGCAGCAGGCTGCCGCGGGCGCCGGCGCGGCGCGCATCCTGGCCGCTGGCGGCCGCCACCCTGGCGCCTTCCGCCAGCGCGTCGTACGCATCCTTGCGCGTCTGCGCGACCAGGGCCGCCCGTTCGCTGCGGGCCGACGCCAGCTGGCCGGCCAGGTCGATGCGCGCCTGCTCCTTTTCCAGCCACGCGTGTTCGGCCACGTCGCGCGTGGCTGCCAGCGCCTGGTAATCGCCGGCGCGCTGCACCGCCAGCGGCAGCGCCTGCGCATAGCGGGCGATTTCGCCGTCGAAATGGGCCAGCCTGGCGCGGAAACTCGCGTACTGGCCGTCCACATGCGCCTGCGCGGCGGCGACGTCGGCGGCGGAAGCCTCCGCGGGCGGCGCCAACTTCGGCGCGCGCACGGCGTCGACGGCGGCGATCAGCGCGCGCGAGCGGGCCATCTGCAGCGCGGCCGCCACGGCGTCGCCGGCAGCCTTGTCGCGCTCCGCGTCGGGGCCGCGGCTGTCGAGCTCCACCAGCAGCTCGCCCGCTGTGACGGCTTGTCCTTCGCGCACGTGCAGGGCGCGCACGGCGGCCACGTCGACGGAAGCAATGGTCTTGGTATTGCCGGACGGAATGATCTTGCCCGCCGCATTGACGATGATGTCGACCTTGCCGAAGACGGCCCACAGCACCACGCAGCCGACGAGCAGCATCAGCACGCACGCCGTAAAGCGCAGCGACGGCGACACGGGCCGCTCCTGCAGCGCCAGCGCGGCCGGCAGGAAGGCCGCCTCATCCTCGCTCAGCACGGGACCGCCCAGGGTGGCGCGGCTGCGCCAGCTGTGCCGCAGCACCTGGCCATAGCGGGCCAGCAGTTCGCCATACGCGGCCAGGCGGTGGCCGGCGCTCATGCGGCGCTCCCGGTCGTTCCCTGCTGCAAGCCGTACAAATGGGCATAGATGCCGTTCGGCCTGGCCAGCAGCGCCTTATGCGTGCCCAGTTCGGCCACCTGGCCCCGCTCCATGACGACGATGCGGTGCGCCTCGCGCACGGCCGACAGGCGGTGGGCGATGATCAGCACGGTGCGCCCCGCGCAAATGCCGCGCATATTGTCCTGGATGATTTTTTCCGACTCGTAGTCGAGCGCGCTCGTCGCTTCGTCGAAAATCAGGATGCGGGGATTGCCGACGAGGGCGCGGGCGATGGCGATGCGCTGGCGCTGGCCGCCCGACAGGCCCGTGCCGTGCTCGCCCACCATGGTGTCGTAGCCTTCTGGCAACTCGCAGATAAAGTCGTGGGCGCCCGCCAGTTTCGCCACGGCAATGACGGCGTCGATGGGCAGCGCCGGGTCGCTCAGCGCGATATTGTCGCGCACGGAACGGTTGAAGAGGATATTTTCCTGCAGCACCACGCCGATCTGGCGCCGCAGCGAGGCCGTGTCGATGACGGCGATATCCTGCCCGTCGATCAGCACCCTGCCCCGTTCGGGGATGTACAGGCGCTGCGCCAGCCGCGTCAGGGTGCTCTTGCCGGAGCCGGAACGCCCGACGATGCCGATCACTTCGCCGGGCGCGATGGCGATCGACACGTCGCGCAGCACCTCGGCCGCGTCGGGCCGGTAGCGGAAACCCACCTGCTGGAATTCGATGGCGCCCGCGATGCGCGGCATGCGCGCCTTCTGGCTGCCGCCCAGGCCGCCGGATTCCGTGCGGGCATTCAGGATATCGCCCAGCCGGCTCATGGAAATGCCCACTTGCTGGAAATCGTTCCACAGCTGCGCCAGGCGCAGGATGGGCGAAGCCACCTGCCCGGCCAGCATATTGAAGGCCACCAGCTCGCCCACCGTCATTTTCCCGTCGATGACGAGGGTGGCGCCCCACCACATGATGGCGGCCGTCACCAGCTTGCTGACGAGGGTGACGCCGCCGCTGGCCAGCATGCCGATGTTGTTCGCCGACAAGCCCGCCGACACGTAGCCGGCCAGCTGCTTTTCCCACTGCAGCTGCCAGCGCGGCTCGACGGCCATGGCCTTGACCGTGTCGACGCCGCTGATCGTTTCGACAAGAAAAGACTGGTTTTCCGCGCTGCGGTTGAATTTGTCGTTCAAGCGCCCCCGCAGCACGGGCGTGAGCAGCATCGACAGGGCCGCATACACGGGAATCGAAGCCAGCACGATCACGCTCAGCGCGGCGCTGTACCACAGCATGGCGGCGATGAAGATGAAGGAAAACAGCACGTCGAGCACCAGGGTCATGGCGTTGCCGGTAAGAAAGGAGCGTATGCTTTCCAGTTCATGGATGCGGGCCACGGAATCGCCCACGCGGCGCGCCTGGAAATACGCGATCGGCAAGGCCAGCAGGTGGCGGAACAGGCGCGCGCCCAGTTCCACGTCGATCTTGCTGCTGGTGCGCGCAAAGACATAGGTGCGTATCTGGCCCAGCACGGCCTCGAAGACGATGGCGCACACAAGGCCGATGGCCACCACGTTCAGGGTCTGCATGGCGTGGTTGACCAGCACCTTGTCCATCACCACCTGGAAAAACAGGGGCGTGGCCAGGCCGATCAGCTGCAGCACGAAGGAAATCAGCAATACTTCGCCCAGCAGCCGGCGGTATTTGACGATGGCGGGGATGAACCAGCTGAAGTCGAAGCGGGCCGTCTCGCCCGCGTAGCTGGCCTTGCTGGTGAAAAAGATCAGTTCGCCCGACCAGATGGCGAGGAAATCGTCGCGGCCCAGGATTTGCGGCGGCTGGCCCGGATGCTGGACGAGCACCTTGCTCACGCCGCCGTCGCCCGTGTCGACCTTGCCGAGGATAAAGAAACGGCCGTCGTGGCCGATGGCGATGGCCGGCAGCGGCGCCTGCGCCAGCCGTTCAGGCGCTTGCTGCACCAGCTTGGCCGTCAAGCCCAGCTGTTTTGCGGCCAGCAAGACGGTTTGCCGCGTGAACACGGACTGGCCGAATGCGTGCTTGAGCTGGGCGCCGTCGGCAGCGATGCCATGCAGGCTGGCCATCAGCAGCAGCGACAGCAAGCCCGTGTCGGGCGCGGCAGGTTCCAGGGGGGACGTATCGTGGCGATAGGAAAATGCGGTCATCGGATCATGTCAGAAATTCAATGGCGCAGCCAGGCCGGCGCGTGCAAAGCCGGCCTGGCTGCGTAAGTGGCACTACGGCTAGCTAGCCGTTAGTGGGCCGCCGCCAGCTGGATCTGCGACGCCGGGCCGCCATGGGCCGACCACGGCGCCGATGCGGCCGCCGGCACGGCAAAGCCGGCCATCGCTTGCACCAGCTGCGCGGCATCCGCTTGCCAGCCGGCAAAGCCGCCCGAGCTGGCGGCCTGGGTTTGTTGCGCAGCGCGCCAGTTCTGCGCCAGTACGGGCGCCAGGGTCGCGGCCGTGCCGGCAGGCAAGGTGAGCTGGCCAGCCGGCGGCGGCGTCAGGCCCGCCATCGCCTGCACGAGTTTTTGCACGTCGCTGCCCAGCAAGACGCGGCCATCGGCCATGCGGAATTCCTCGATGCGCCGCTCCGCGCTCTCGTACCAGCCGGTGACGGTGATCTTGTCGCTGGTGCCGATGGTGCTCACTTCCAGAGCCGTGCCCACCTGGCGGAACCACAGCTGCTCGGCGCTGACGCCGGCCAGGAAGGACACCACGTCGCGGCTGCCCGCCTCGTTGGCCTCGTTGATCATGTCGGCGCCGTCGCCGCGGGCGAAGATATAGGTATCGTTGCCCAGCGTGCCGGCCAGGACATCGTCGCCCTTGCCGCCCTGCAAGATATCGTTGCCCAGGGCGCCCAGCAGGGTGTTCTTCAGTTCATTGCCGATCAGCACGTCATCGAACTTGCTGCCGACGACCGCGTTGAAATTGGCCACCACATCCACGCCCGGACGCGCCGCCAGTGCCGTGCCTACGGCTGCGAAGGCAACCGTCGCGCCGGCGCTTGCGTTGACGTAATTGAGCGCGTTGCCCGCACCGCCGCCGTCGAGCACGTTGCCGCCGGGGGTAGTGACGAAAAAGATGTTGTTGGTGAAGGAGCTGCCCGTCACGGTCAGGCCAGGGCCCCCGAGGCGCACATTCTCGACGTTGTCGGCCACCGTGTAGTTGACCGTGGTAAACACGGTATCGTTGCCGCCGTTGTCCCGTTCGTCGATGAAATCGCCGCCGTGGTTGACGTAATACGTGTCGTCGCCGCCCAGGCCCTGCAGCAGGTCGGCGCCGGCCGTGCCATACATGACGTCGGCATTTGCCGTGCCCGTGAAGGTTTGCCCCGTCGGCTGCGTGGGGCCGTTGAAGTGCCAGGCCTGGGCCAGCGCGGGCGCCAGGGCGGCGGCCGTGGCGGCAGGCAAGGTCAGCTGGCCCAGCGCAGGCGGCGCCAGGTACGCCATCGCCTGCACCAGCGTTTGCACGTCGGCGCCGCGCAGGACGTGGCCAGCCGCCGTGCGGAATTCCTCGATGTTCGGCGCGGCCGCGTTCCAGGCGCGGATGGTGATCTTGTCCGTCGTGCCGATGGTGCTCACTTCCAGGTCCGCGCCCACCTGGCGGAACCACAGCTGCTCGATGTTCACGCCGGCCAGGAAGGCGATGGCGTCGTAGCCGGCGTCGGCGGAAAGCTCGGTGATGACGTCGGCGCCGTCGCCGCGGGCAAACACGTAGGTATCGTCGCCCAGGCCGCCGGCCAGCGTGTCGGCACCCTGGCCGCCTTGCAAGGTGTCGTTGCCGAGGCCGCCGGACAGGCTGTTGGCCAGTTCGTTGCCGATCAGCACATCGTCATAGGCGCTGCCTGTCACGCTGGAAATATTGACCAGCACATCGCTGCCAGGCAGGAATGCGGTACTGCCGCCGGCGGGAGCGATGGTCGCCGTGGCGCCCGCCCTGGAACCGGCATAGGTGGCGGAATTATTGCTGCCGATGCCATACAACAAGTTTCCGCCGGCTACGTCGACGTGAAAGACGTTACCACTGCCGTTGCCTGTCACACCCAGGCCCGCTGCGGCCAGGTGCAGTTCCTCGATGTTGGCGGCCATGGTGTAGCTGACGGTCGTGTAGACAGTGTCGCGGCCGCCACCAGGCTGTTCAGTTACCACGTCGTTGCCATGGTTGACGTAATAAATGTCGTCGCCGGCCAGGCCCGCCATCACGTCGGCGCCCGCCGTGCCCTTGATGATGTCGGGGTTCGCCGTGCCGGTGAAAACGCCATTGCCGGGCTGGTTTGGTCCCTCGATGCGCCAGTTCTGCGCCAGCACGGGCGCCAGGACGGTGGCTTCGTAGACAGGCAAAGTCAGCTGGCCAGCCGGCGGCGGCGTCAGTCCCGCCATCGCCTGCACCAGGTTTTGCACGTCGCTGCCCAGCAGCACGCGGCCGTCGGCCGTGCGGAATTCCTGGATGCGGGGCACGATGCCCTCGCTGTACCAGCCGCCGATGGTGATCTTGTCGCCGGTGCCGATGGTGCTCACTTCCAGGTTCGAACCGACCTTGCGGAACCACAGCTGGTCGGCGCTGACGCCGGCCAGGAAGGAAACGACGTTGTGCGCCCCCGCTTCGGCCATTTCGGTGATGAAATCTGCACCATCGCCACGGGCAAAAATATAGGTGTCGTCACCGCCCAAGCCAATCAGGTGATCATCGCCCTGGCCACCGCGCAAGGTATCGTTGCCAATACCGCCCAGGAGACTGTTTTTAAGTTCATTGCCGGTCAGCACATCATCGAATTTGCTGCCGATGAGGTTGGCGAAGTTGAGCAGCACGTCGCTGCCCCCTGGCGCCGTCAGAGGGTCATTCGCGCCCAGCAGCGTTGCCGTCACGCCCGTGCGGGAACCGATATACACGACCGAGTTGCCCGTGCCGCCGCCATCGATCCTGTTGCCGCCGGCCGTGTCGACGTAAAAGATATTATTGGTATTGGCGCTGCCCGTGACGGTCAGCCCGGCGGCGGTCAGGTAGACTTTCTCCACGTTCTCGGCCACCGTGTAATTGACGCTGGTGTACACGCTGTCGTTGCCGCCGTTGGCCAGTTCGACGATCACGTCGCCGCTGTCGTTGACGTAATACGTGTCGTCGCCGGCCAGGCCTTCGAGCACGTCCGCGCCCGTGGTGCCGGTCAGCACATCCGCGTTCGCCGTGCCGATGAAGCGCTGCGGGGCGGCCGCGACACTGTTCAGGTATGCCTCGATGGCGGACATGCCGTCGGCAGCGGTGGAAGTTTGCGATGCAAATTTTTCAGTCATGTTGCAGTTTCCTGTCATTAAACGTCAAAACCAAGAGTGAATATGTCGGCGCAAGCTGACATGCAAGGCAAAAGTTCCGGCCGCCTCCACTTGCAGTTCAGCGTGCACCTTCAACGGTCCGGCACTTTCGGCGCAGGGACGGCGCGCGATTGAACGCCGCCTCGCATGCACGCCGTATTGACGTTCAAGCGGGTGTAGCACTGTTATTTGTCATGCAAATGTCACACTGCATGGTGGAAGGGAGGCGGGGAAGGAAGCGCGCGGGCGCGCCCGCTGCGATGGCGTATGGTTTCAGGCGGCAGGGACAGAACTCTCGCTTGACGGCCGGGCGCCGAACGTCTGATCCTGCAGCTGCGCCACCAGGAAATCGATGAACACGCGCAAGCGCGGCGGCAGATGGCTGCTGGCTGGCCACAGCAGCCAGAATGCCGTGCGCGCCTGCGTATGCGCGTCCAGCAGCGAAACCAGTTGCCCCGCCGCCAACTCGCGCTGCACGGCGAACGCGGGCAGGTAGGCGATGCCCTGCCCTTGCAAGGCCAGGAAGACGCGCATTTCCACGCTGTTGCAGACCATGCCGGACGCCGGCTGGGCCAGCGCGTCCATCAGCGGCCACGGCTCCAGGCGGCCCGTGGCGGGAAAACGGTAGTCCAGGCGGGCGTGCCGCAGCAGCGCAGCGCCATCGGCGGGCTGGCCATGGCGCGCCAGGTAGGCGGGCGACGCCACCAGCAAGCGGCGGAACGTGCATAGTTTGCGCCGCATCAGGCTTGAATCGGCCAGCTCGCCCGTGCGCACGGCCGCGTCAAAGCCGTCGCTGACGAGGTTGACCATGGCGTCGGAAAAATCGAGATCGAGTTCGATGGCGGGATAGGCTTGCATGAAAGCGCCGATGGCCGGCTCGAACAAGCCGCTGTAGCGTGGCAGGCTGATACGCAGGCGGCCGCTGGGGCCGCTGCTGGCCTCGCTCAATTCCCGTTCGGCCGCGTCCACCTCGGCCAGGATGCGCTTGCAGCGCTGCAGGAATTTTTCCCCTTCCGCCGTCAGCGCCAGGTGCCGCGTGCTGCGCTGGAACAGGCGCGCGCCCAACCGCGCTTCCATGCGCGCCACGCTCTTGCCCACGGCCGACGAAGACAGGCCCAGCAGCCGGCCCGTGGCCGAAAAACTGCCGCTGCCGGCCACCTGTACGAACATGGCGATGCCGCCGAGACTATCCATGCGCTCCCCATTAAAGACAAATGTGTCCGATATGTTGATCAGTTTAGCCTATTTTTCTTCAATGACGGGTGCGCCATACTTGCCGCTCCTTCTCTCCGAGCCCACTTCCATGCCCTCTTCCCCACGTTTGACGCTTGCCCTGCAAGTGCTGGCCGCCTGCCTGACGGGCTTGCTGATTCCTTTGTGCTTCACGGGCCCGGCCGTGGCGCTGCCCGCCCTCGGCGCCGAATTGCGCGGCAGCGCCGCCGCCCTGAACTGGGTCATCAATGCATACATCCTCAGCTATGGCAGCGCCATGATGGTGGCCGGCAGCCTGACGGACGTGCTGGGCCGGCGCCGCGTCTGGCTGGCGGGCCTGGCCCTGTTTTGCGCGGCCACCCTGGCCATCGCCATGGCCCCGTCCGTCGCGCTGGTCGCCGCGCTGCGCTTCGTGCAGGGCCTGGGCGGCGCGGCCGCGTTCGCCGCCGCCATGTCGTCGCTGGCGTCCCTGTTCCACGGCGCGGCGCGCAGCCGGGTGATGAGCGTGCTGGGCACGACGTTCGGCCTGGGCCTGGCCTTCGGCCCGCTGGCGGCCGGCGCCATGCTGGAACTGGCCCGCTGGCCCGCCATCTTTTACGCCACGGCCGCGCTGGGCGCCATCGGCGCGCTGCTGGTGCTGGCCAGCGTGCCGGCCGATGCGCCCCGTGCCCAAGGGCGGCTGGACTGGCCCGGCGCCCTCAGCTTCAGCGGCGCGCTGTCCCTGTTGACCCTGGGCATGCTGCTGGCGCCCGAACAAGGCTGGCGCAGCGGGGCCGTGCAACTGTCCATCGCCTCGTCCGCGCTGCTGTTTTGCGTGTTTGTCGCGGTCGAACGCAGGACGGCGCGGCCCATGCTGGACTTGACCCTGTTCCGCCAGCGCCGCTTCGTCGCCGTGCAAGTGCTGGCCGCCTCGCCCGCCTTTTTGTTCATCGTGCTGATCGTCATGCTGCCGGGGCGCTTCATCGGCATCGACGGCGTGTCGCCGCTGGCGGCGGGCCGCCTGATGATCGCCCTGGCCGCGCCCCTGCTGGTCGTGCCCATGCTGGCGGCGCTGCTATTGCGCTGGTTCAAGGCCGGCACCGTGTGCGCGGCGGGATTGCTGCTGGCGGCCGCCGGACTGGCCTGGCTGGCGCAAGTGCTGGGCAACGGCGGCACCGCCGCGCTGGCGGGACCGCTGCTGCTGGTGGGCGCCGGCATCGGCTTGCCGTGGGGCTTGATGGACGGCATGGCCCTGAACGTGGTGGACACGCCGCGGGCCGGCATGGCGACGGGCATCTTCAATACCGTGCGCATCAGCGCCGATGGCGTGGCGCTGGCCCTGGCGGGCGCCGTGCTGGCCAGCCTGATCGGCGCCGCGCTGCAGCACCAGCTGCCCGCCGGCCTGCCCGTGCTGGCCGCCGCCAGCCGCGCCGCGCTCGGTGATATCCAACAGGCAACACAACTGCTGGGAGGCCACGAAGCGCTGCTGCGCGCCAGCTATGACGCCGCCTTCCGCCATTTGCTCAATGGCCTGGCCGTGCTGGCCGTGGGGCTGGCGGCGCTGGTGCCGTATTTACTCAAGAAAAGAGAACTTCACGACGCTTGACAAAACCGTCGCGAGCGGAAGGTAGAGGTGGTCGAGAAGCGCAACCGTACTCAGGTACGGTGAGCATCGCAGGCCATCTATACCGACGCGCAGCAGGTTTGGGCAGGCGTCCTAGGCGTCCAGGCCGTAAAACACGGCGACGAGGATGGCGATGTTATTGCAGGCGCGCGAGAATGTCGTTGTGGCGTAGGCCACGGCCACACTCGGGCCGCGGTAGCGCAGGTAGACAAAGCTGAACATAGCGCCCGAACCCAGCGCGACGATGGCGTGCAGCAAGCCGCCGCTGATGAAATGCACGATGGCCCACAGGATGGCGCCGATAAAAATGCTCAGCTGGCGGCTGGCGCCCAGGCGCCGGAGGATTTCCAGCGGCAGCAGCTGGCCGAGGAAGGTTTCCAGGATGGGGGAATAGATGACGACCCAGAACACCAGCAGCGGCAGCGACATTTCGCGCTTGAACTTGGACAAGCCCGTGTGCGCGCCCCAGTATTCGGGCGGCAACAGCCATTTGGTGAGGAACAGGATGGCAAAGCACAGCATGCAAGTGAGTAACCCCCAGCCGAGGCCGGCAAGGGCCAGCTGCAGCACGGGAGGCGCCGGGCCGTCGTCGTCCGGGCTGGAGAGATCATGGCTGCTGCGCACTTGCATGAGTAGTCCTGGCGGTGATCCAGCGCTCATTGTAGCGCGGAATAGGACTGTTCGCGCATGGCTGTGGAGCGCGGCGCATGGCGCGCCGCGCTGCCGCGCTATCGGCGTCAGGCCGCCAGGCGCAGCGGGCCGTTGGCCGGCTTGGCCAGTTTGAAGATGCCCACTTCCTGTTCCAGCTGCGCCGCCTGCTGCTGCAATTCATGCGCGGCGGCCGCCGCCTGCTCGACCAGGGCCGCGTTTTGCTGGGTCACGCGGTCCATGTCGACGATGGCGCGGTTGACTTGCTCGATGCCGGCGCCCTGCTCCTGCGTGGCGTGACTGATCTCGGCCATGATGCCCGTCACCCGGCCGATGCCGGCCACCACGTCATGCATGGTGACGCCGGCCTGCTCGACGAGCAAGGTTCCCGTGCCCACCTTGCTGACGGAATCGTCGATCAGCAGCTTGATTTCGCGCGCGGCGGCGCTTGACCTCTGCGCCAGGTTGCGCACTTCCGTGGCGACGACGGCAAAGCCGCGTCCCTGCTCGCCCGCGCGCGCCGCTTCCACGGCCGCGTTCAAGGCGAGGATATTCGTCTGGAAGGCGATGCTGTCGATCACGCCGATGATGTCGACGATCTTGTTCGACGAGGCATTGATCAGGCTCATGGTGTGCACCACTTCGGCCACCGCCTTGCCGCCCTGCTCCGACACCTTCGACGCTTCGCGCGCCAGGTGGTTGGCCTGCTGAGCATTGTCCGCATTCTGGCGCACGGTGGAAATCAGTTCTTCCATCGATGAGGCGACCTCTTCCAGCGAGCCGGCCTGCTGCTCCGTGCGCTGCGACAGGTCGCGGTTGCCCGAGGCGATCTCGGTCGAAGCCGTGGCGATGCTTTCCGTACCGTGGCGCACCTTGCCGACGATGGCGGCCAGGTTGTCGCGCATGGTCTTGATCGCAAACAGCAGGCTGCTGTCGTCGCCGTGGCGCGTGTGCACGTCGATGGCCAGTTCGCCGAGCGCGATGCGCCCCGCGATCGAGGCCGCATACCCCGGTTCGCCGCCCAACTGGCGCAGCAATCCCCGCGTGATGACGGTGGCAACAAAAATGCAAATGAGCACGCTGAGGGCGGCCAGCACGCCGATCCAGCGCAGCGACTGGCCATAGATGGCGCGCGCGGCCACGCTGGCCTGCTCCGATTCGCGCTGCACGTTTTTCAGCACGGTATCGATGTCGGCGACGATCTGGCGCCGCAGGGGGCTGCACTCCTCGACGAGGAAGGTGCCGTACTGTTCCATCTGCCCCGTGGCGCGGAACTGGCGCGGACGCTGCAATTGCTGCGCCATGGTGTTCAAGCCCGCGCTGACTTTCTCGAATTGCGGATCGCCGGCGAACCGCGGCGCCAGCTTGGCCAGAGCTTCCAGGTACAGCGCCTTCTGGCTGTCGAGGATGGCCAGCTCTTTTTCGGCGGCGGCCTGGTCATGGAAGATATACGCGTTGCGGGCGGCCAGGCCCGTCTGGTCGAGCGCTTCGCGCGCCACGTACAGCGGTTCGAGTTTTTCCAGCTGGACTTTGTCTTGCGCGTCCATGGCGCCGGAGATGGCGCCGATGCGCAGCAGCGCGAAAGCCGCCAGCACCAGCATGAATACCACCAGCAGCCCGAAGCCTGCGCTCAGGCGCGCGCCTATCGTCAAACGATTGAATGACATCATTGTTGTTATTGCCCTGTAAATAAAGTTGATTGTTGCTGGTTATTTAAAAACCAGCGATCTGCTCGCCGTCGTGTTGCCTTTCCTGCATGGCGCAGGATGGGTCTCTAACTGGCGTTTTTTGGGCAGTCAGCTTCTAATTTCGGGCAATGCAGGCGCGCGGGACATACCCTGCGCCATACAACAGCACACTGAATTATAAGCGAACAGCGTTACGGATGATTCCACGCGCTCACTTTTAATGCCTTGACGCATATCAAAAAAGACAATTAACGCTGGCCTGGCGTATCGATGACGGCCATGGTGATGCGCGAGATGCAGCACAGCTTGCCGTCGTCGTCGGTGATGCGGATTTCCCAGACCTGGCTGGTGCGGCCCCGGTGGATCGGCGTGGCGCGCCCCGTCACCTGGCCGCCGCGCACGCCGCGCACGTGGTTGGCATTGATTTCCTGGCCCACGCTCACTTGCCGGCTGGAATCGAGGCAGGCATTCGCGGCCATGCTGCCCAGGGTTTCGGCCAGCAGCACGGAAGCGCCGCCATGCAGCAGTTTAAAAGGCTGCATGGTGCGGTGGTCGACGGGCATGGTCGCTTCGATCCAGTCGGGGCCGAAGGCGCTAAATTCGATGCCCAGGTGGCGCATGGCCGTGCCTACACTAGCGGCGTTGAGGGTGGCCAGGTCGAGCGGTGCGTGCCAGATTTCCATCGTTACCTCATATCAGTGGAGAGAACAGCCATTGTAGGACAGAGCGCTGCCGCGCGCCGCTTCATCTTTCCTTCACCGTGGCACGGGGTGGCGCCGGCATTAACTGGTTATAATTGCCCCATTCTTTAAAAACGAGGTTGTGTATGAAGTGGGCCTTGCTGGGCATTTTTGTGTTTTCTGTTTTACATATTCATTTTCGTGGCAAGGTGCGCCTGCCGTTCCGCCGCCAGATCTTCGATCACTCCTCGTTCATGGCGCCGCTGAACCTGTTCATGCACACCTTTTCCAAGGTGCCGGCCACGCCCTATTTAGCCGTCGAGCAATTCCCGGAACTGGCGCCGCTGCAGCAGAACTGGCAAATCATCCGCGATGAAGCGCTGCGCATGCAGGAAATGAAAAAGATCAAGGCGGCCGAAAAGAACAATGACGTGGGTTTCAATTCCTTCTTCAAGTATGGCTGGAAGCGTTTCTACCTGAAATGGTATGACGCGAACCACCCGTCGGCGCAGCAGATGTGCCCGCAAACCTATGCGCTGCTGCAATCGATTCCGTCGATCAAGGCCGCCATGTTCGCGGAACTGCCGCAGGGCGGCAAGCTCAACCCGCACCGCGACCCGTTCGCCGGCTCCCTGCGCTACCACCTGGGCTTGCAGACGCCGAACGACGACCGCTGCTTCATCGACGTCGATGGCGAGCGCCACAGCTGGCGCGACGGCCAGGCCGTGATGTTCGATGAAACGTATATCCACTGGGCCCGCAACGACGCCGACAGCGACCGCATCATCCTGTTCTGCGATATCGAACGCCCGATGCGCTACCGCTGGGCGCAAGCGCTGAACCGCTGGCTGGGCCGCACCCTGATGACGGCCGCCGCCTCGCCGAACGAGCTGGGCGACCAGGTGGGCGGCGTGAGCAAGCTGTTCCAGATTTCCTGGACCATGGGCCAGTATCGTCGCCGCTTCAAGGCGTGGAACAAGACGGCGTACCAGGTCACCCGCGTGGCCCTCGTCGTGGGCGTGATCGCGCTGATCTACTTTATCTAGATGCCGGCATCGCTTCTTTGACAAAAACCGCCTTCGGGCGGTTTTTTTTATAATGCGATGCCACTCACCAGGAGAATCTGCAAATGACCGAACGCGACCGCCAGTACGATATCCAGATCGGCGACGATGCATGGATCGAGTTCATCAGCCTTGACGGCCGCTATGACCAGGCCATCGACATCGATGCCCTGCTGGACGAACTGTGGCCGCTGATCTGCCGCCTGGAAACCTATTGCGTGGCCGGCTGTTGCGGCATGGATGCCTTCGATTTCACGCCCGAAAGCATCGCTGCGGCGCTGGTAGACCTTGACCGCGCGCAACTGCACGCCGCCTGCGCGCAAGCCCGCAACGCCGTGGCAGCGGCCGCCAGCGACGTCTTCACGAGCAACACGCTGAACCACATGGCCGACAAACGCGTGTTCCTGCAATTGCTCGAGCATGTCGAGCGCTGCACGGCGGCCCCTGAAACGGGCCGGCCGGCAAGCCAGCCGCGCTGACATAGGCGATAATACGGGTTCACACCACTCTCTTCTCTTATTTATGCGCGACATCATTGCCGGGTTTCTACGTTTCCAGAAGGAAGTCTTTCCTGAACGCCGAGAGCTGTTCAAGACACTAGCCACGGGACAGACGCCCAAGGCCTTGTTCATTTCCTGCTCCGACAGCCGGATGGTGCCGGAACTGGTGACGCAGCGCGAACCTGGCGAACTGTTTGTGATCCGCAACGCGGGCAATATCGTGCCCTCGTTCGGCCCGGAACCGGGCGGCGTGAGCGCGTCCGTCGAATTTGCCGTGGCGGCCCTGAATGTGACGGACATCGTCATTTGCGGCCATTCCGATTGCGGCGCGATGAAAGCCATCGCCACCTGCACCTGCCTCGACCACATGCCGGCAGTCAAGAACTGGCTGCGGCACTCTGACGCGGCGCGCATGATCAATGAATCGATCGAGCATGCGACGGAACAGGACCGCATCGACGGCATGGTGCGGGCCAATGTCGTGGCGCAACTCAACAACATCCGCACCCACCCCTCGGTGGCGCTGGGCATCACGCAAAAGCGCCTGACCCTGCATGGCTGGGTGTATGACATCGAAAATGGCTCGCTCGATGCGCTCGACGAGTCTACCGGCCAGTTTGTCCCGCTCGCGGAACATCCGGCCTCGAAGCTGTAGGCGCAAGCCATCCCCGTCAGGCGCAACATTGCGCTTGACCTTGTCCAGACGGGAAGGTGCAAGGTAGCGGTACTCAAGGAGATTATCGTATGCCAACCATCACCGTATTACCCCATCCCGAGCTGGCCCCCGAAGGCGCCGTGTTTGACGCGCCGCAAAACATGAGCATTTGCGACGCCTTGCTGCTCAACAAGATCGACATGGAACACGCTTGCGGCCAGGTGGGCGCCTGTTCCACCTGCCACGTGGTCGTGGTGCAGGGTTTCGACTCGCTCAACGAACTTGGCGACAATGAAGAAGACATGCTCGACCAGGCCTGGGGCTTGCAGCCCCACTCGCGCCTGTCTTGCCAGGCGCGCATGGCGCAGGAAGACCTGACGCTTGAACTGCCCAGGTACACGCTCAACCACGCCAAGGAATAATCCCCGGCGCGGCTGCCCGGCTACCCTAGCTGATTACCACATGATCACGCGCTGCTCGGGCGGCAGATACATCGGGTCGCCCGGCTTGATGCCGAACGCTTCGTAAAAGCCGGGCTGATTCTTGACCGTGCCCTTGGCGCGGAATTCGCCCGGCGAATGGGGGTCGCTCTTGATCTGCGCGATGGCCGCTTCCGGACGCAATTTCGCGCGCCATTTCTGCGCAAAGCCGATGTACAGGCGCTGTTCGCCCGTCAAGCCATCGATGACGGGCGACGGCTTGCCGCCGAGCGAACGCTGATACGCCTTGTAGGTGATCGACAGGCCGGAATTGTCGCCGATGTTTTCGCCCAGGGTCAGCTCGCCATTGATGTGGTAGCCAGGCACGGGGCTGTAGGCGCCGTATTGCTTGACGAGCCCGGCCGCCAGCGCCTTGAAGGCCGCGCGGTCCTCCGCCGTCCACCAGTTGCGCAGACGGCCCTTGGCGTCATATTGGCTGCCCGAATCGTCGAAGGCATGGCTGATTTCATGGCCGAAGGTGATGCCGAGCAAGCCGTAATTGACGGCGTCTTCCGCTTTCACGTTGAAGAACGGCGGCTGCAAAATGGCGGCCGGGATCGTGATGGCGTTGAGGGCCGGGCTGTAGCTGGCGTTGACGGTTTGCGGCGTCATCGACCATTCGTCGCGGTCCACCGGCTTGCCCAGCTTGGCCAGGTTTTGCTGGCGGCTCCACGCGCGCGCAGCGCGCACGTTGGCGATCAAGTCGTTCGGCTGCGTCTTCATGCTGCCGTAGTCGCGCCAGGTAGCGGGATACGCGATCTTCGGCTTCAGGGCGGCCAGCTTGAGCTGGGCTTCCTTCTTGGTTTCCGGGCCCATCCAGTCCAGCTGCTCGATGCCATCCTTGAACGAGGCGACGAAATTGTCGAACATGGCCATCACGCGGGGCCGCGTTTCCGGCGGCAAATACATTTCCACGTAGCGCTTGCCGACGGCGTCGCTGATGGCGTTATCCGTGAAGCGCAGCGCCAGCTGCCACTGCGGTTCGCTTTGCGGCACGCCGCGCAGCACCGTGCCGTCGAAGGCAAAGCGTTCCTTGACGGCGGCGCTGTCCAGGTAGGAGGCATAGCTTTCGATGATGCGCCAGTTCAGGTAGCTTTTCCACGCTTCCAGCGGCACGGTGGCCACGGTCTCGGCAAAACCTGTCATGAAGCTGGGCTGGCGCACCACGGCCGAGGCGGCTTTCGGCGCCAGGCCGGCAGCCGTAAAGTAGGCGTTCCAGTCGAAGGCCGGCGCCAGCGCCGCGAATTTGTCGAAATCGACGCGGTTGTACGATTTGACGGGGTCGCGCATCTGCACGCGCGTCCACTGCACCGCCGCCAGGCGCGTTTCGAGGTCGAGGATTTGCGCCGCGTGCGCGGCAGCGGCCTTGTCGCCGCTCATGGCCAGCATGGTTTCGACGTGCTTGAGGTATTTGGCGCGCACGGCTTGCAGCTTGGCGTCGTCATCCTTCAGGTAGTAATCGCGGTCAGGCAAGCCCAGGCCGGACTGGCTGATGTTGACCGTGTAGCGCTCGGGGTCTTGCGCATCGGGCGCCACGTAGGCGGAAAATGGCGTGGCAACGCCATTGCCCTGCAGGTAAGCGAACAGCGCCGGCAAGTCTTTCTTGTCTTTCACGCCAGCCACGCGGGCCAGCTCGGCGCGCAGCGGCTTGAAGCCGGCCGCATTGCGCGCCTTGTCGTTCATGAAACTCGTGTACAGGTCGGCGATCTTGTGCGCCTCGCTGCCGGGCTTGCCGGGGTTCTTGACGGTGGCGTCGATCAGGCCGCGCAACTGGCCCTGCGCGATTTCGCGCAATTCAATGTACGTGCCCCAGACGGATTTGTCGGCCGGGATGTCCGTATTGCGGGTCCACACGCCGTTGACGTAGCCGTAGAAGTCGTCACGGGGGCTGACGGCAGGGTCCAGGGTTTTCAGGTCGATGCCGGAGACGGGTGCGGCGGCGGTAGCGCCTTGCTGGGCGTGCAGCGACGGCGAAGACAAGGCGAACAAGGCGCAGCAGGCGGCGCTGATAAGCGAACGTTTCACGAAGATTCCTTTAATTGTTTTGACTTCATGTTGGGGAACATGCTGTATCCAGGCATGAGAGGCCGGATTATAGTCGGCATGCTTGTGGGGAAACAATGTCGGTTGAACAATCCCGGTGATCCGATGTTCGCTGCAGCACGCCTCGCGCCCGCGCCGATGATCAGCAAATGTTACCATCTAGCAATAGCCATACCTGTCGCTCACCACCTTTTTTGCCTGGCTCTTGGACTGGAGAAGTTTGATGCAGGAATGCAGATTCAATATTTTCGGCACGCTGATTGCCGTCCGGGGCCAACAAGGAGCATGGCGCGCCTTCTATCTCGGCGCGGAAGGCAAGCGCAGGCCCGCCGATTTCATCATTCCCGACGATATTCAAGGCGATGCGTTGTGCGAATACCTGGCGGACCTGTTCCATGAAGAGGCGACACCGCGCAACAACACGGCCACGCAAATCACCACGCCCGCGTTCCAGGCCTAGCCTTTTATTTCACCGGCTCGAACGTCACCGTCAACCCGTTGCCCGTAGTCCGGATCTGCGTGGGCACGAATTGCACGCCCGCATAGCGCAATTCGTCGGGTTTGAACGTATAGATCGGCGTTTCATGCATGAGCTGGTCGGCCACCAGGCTGGCCACCTTGGCGAACTGGCGCTGCTGCGACTCGTCCATGCCGTCGATGGTCACCTTGTCCACGCTCGCTTCGCTCAGGTAGACGGCGTTGCGCTGGGCGTCGAGCACGAGGCGGCCCGACATGGCCAGGCTGCCGCGCCAGCTTTGGCGTATGAATGGCGGCAAGACGCTGGCGTCCACGCTGAGGGCGACTCTTTCGCGCTCGGGCTGCAGCGACAATTGCGGATGCGTCAGCTTGACGTCCAGCACGGACAGCACCCGTTTATCGATGGGAAAGCGGCGCTCCAGGCCTTGCTGCATCTTGCTCAGCGACACATTCACGTCGCGCGGGCCGATCAGGGTGGAGCACGCGGCCAGCACGCTGCAAGCCAAGGCGGCGATGGCGGCGGTTTTCAGCAAGGGACGAAAGGCGGTCACGTTCATGGATAGTCTCGGTGGAAAGATGGCGCCATATTACACATGCGCCCGCTTTCACGCAAAAACCGGCGCCCACCTTGCAGCGGGCGCCGGTTCCTATGTTTGCCGTGTCAGCGCACGAACAGGGCGATCAGTATAACGATGGGCAATGGAATGCCCAGCAACAGCAAGAGGATGGAACGCATGGCAGTCTCCTGGATTGAATTGGTGGATTAAATCGGTGAATTAAATGGTCACATGGCGCAGCACGCGCTCATGGTCGCGCTGGCGGCCGCCAAACGTTGCGGCCAGGCTGGCCACGAAAGCACCCAGCAGCAAGGCGACGAACATCCACAGCGCCGTGTGGGCGCCGGCCTTGCGGGCCGCTTCGGCCGCTTGCTGTGCCTGCGCCTTGGCGTCTGCGGCAGCCTTGGCGGCGCGGGCGTAGACGGCGTCGACGCGCGCTTCCGCTTCAGCCTGCGTCAAGCCCGTGCGGCTGGCCACGACCTGGCCCAGGTAGGCGCGGTCATCGGCGGCCAGGCTGCCCGTGGACAGGCCGGTGGCGAAGATCTTGCCGATTTCAAAACGCTGGTCGGCGACCGTCACGCCTGGGTTCGTTACCGCTGGCGCAGCAGTCGCGGCCGGTGCCGGGGCGGCGCGCAGCAGCATGTCGGAAAAATAGTCGAGCGGATTGGCGCCGCTGCCCTCGCCTTGCTTGGCGCTTGCAGCGCCAGCAGCACCTGCGCCCGCTGCCGCTGCGGGGGCAATGGCAGCCGCCACGCCGCTGCCCGCATCGATAGCGCCGCTCAGCACGGCCCGCGTGCCGCCGGCCAGCACGGCCACGGTGATCAGGGTGGCCACGGCCCAGGCCAGCAAACCGTGCGCCGTATCGCGGAAATGCACTTCATCGGTATGGATGGAGCTCCATTTCACGCGCAGACGGCCCGCCATGTAGCCGCCGATGCCGGACGCGGCCAGTTGCATGAAGGCCAGCCAGGCGATGGTCGACACGCCGATGGCCGTCGCATTGAACGACCACGGCGACACGGACGACAGGCCCAGGCCCACGCCGAGGATCAGCAGGATGAAGGACAAGGCGGCCGCCGCAGCAGCGCCCGCCAGCACGGCGCCCCAGGAGACGCCCGGATTGTTCAAGTCCGAGACGGACAGTTGTGTAGCTTGCATGGAATACTCCCTTGGTTGTTGATTGTTTAAGCCGTTCAGGCGGCGACGCCCGTCAGCTGTTCCTTGCGCGCGGCCATTTCCTTGCCCAGCGCATCGAGGTCGACGGCCGTGTGGCGCACCTTGGGAAACATGTCGCCCTCTTCTTCCTTGACGTGGTGCTCGATCTGTTCGGACAGCACCTTGACCTTGGCGTCGTACAGGTCGTCGGCAGGGTCCATCGCTTCGATCTGCGCGATGAGTTCCTTGGCGCTCGCGTGCTCGACGACGGCTTCATCCATCAGATCGCCATCGTGGATGGGGCGGCGCACGGCCGGGTAAAAGATTTCTTCTTCCAGCTGCGTGTGCACGGTCAATTCCTGACAGATCTGATCGGCCAGCTTTTTCTTGGTGGCAAATGAGCGGTCGCTCAAGCCTTCATATTGTGCAAACAAAGCCTTCACGGCCTTATGGTCCTGCATCAATAAACTGATCGCGTTCATGGCGCCTCCTCGTTGTGGATGAGGCAAGGATGCGCCACGGCGGCGCCAGCGTATGTGCGACGCCTTACACAATCTTGATTTTTAATACATTCGCCTACTTGATGCCGTGGTGGCCCATCAGGTCGTACAGGGTGGGCCGGCTCACGCCCAGCAGCTCGGCCGCCTTGGCGATATTGCCGTCGGCCCGCGCCAGCGCGCGCACCATCACCTTGTATTCGGCCCCTTCGCGGGCCTGGCGCAGGTTCAGCGGCTCGTCCGGGGGCGCCGCCCGGGCGCTGGCGGGCAAGCCCAGGTCGTCGGCGGCGATCTGCGGCCCGTCGCACATGATGACGGCCCGCTTGATGCAGTTTTCCACTTCGCGCACATTGCCGGGCCAGCCATAGCTTTCGATCAGCTGCAGCGCGCCCGCGCTGAAATGCAGGTTGCTGCGGCCCTCGCTGGCGCAGAATTTGTTCTTGAAATGCTGCGCCAGCAAGGTGCAATCGCCGGCCCGCTCGCGCAAGGGCGGAATGCGCAAGACGATTTCGCTGAGGCGGTAAAACAAGTCTTCGCGGAAACGTCCCTGTTCCGCCAGCACCTTCAGGTCCTGGTGCGTGGCGTAGACGATGCGCACGTCGACGGCGATCTCGGCGCGCCCGCCTACCCTTTCGATGACCCGCTCCTGCAGGAAGCGCAGCAATTTCGCCTGCAGCGGCATCGGCATGTCGCCGATTTCATCGAGAAAGAAAGTGCCGCCGTGGGCCAGTTCGATCTTGCCCAGGGTTTGCCGCGCCGCGCCCGTGAACGCGCCCCGCTCATAGCCGAACAGCTCGCTTTCCAGCAGGTTTTCCGGGATGGCCGCGCAATTGATGGCAACGAAACGCTGCGCATGGCGGCTCGACAGCGCATGCAATCCCCGCGCGATCAACTCCTTGCCGCTGCCCGAATCGCCCAGCAGCATCACGCTGGCCGACGAGGGAGCCACTTTTTCCACGTTGCGGCACAGTTTCAGCATGCCTGGATCGCGGCTGACGATGCCGGCCAGGGGAGAATCGGCCTGCGTCTGCAGCATGCGGCGGTTTTCCTGCTGCATCGCGTGCAAGTAAAACGCGCGCGCGATGACCAGGCCCAGCATGTCGGCCTCGAACGGTTTCTGGTGGAAATCGTAGGCGCCCAGCGCGATGGCCTTCAAGGCATGTGCGCGCTCCTGGTTGCCCGAGAGGATGATGACTTTCGTGTCCGGCGCCAGCGCGAGGATTTGCTGCAGGGTGGCCAGGCCTTCCGTGGCACCGTCCGGGTCGGGCGGCAAGCCCAGGTCCATCGTCACCACGGCCGGCTGGTGGCGCCGCACGAGCGCCAGCGCCGCCTCGCGCTCGCCCGCCAGCAAGACGTCGTAACCGTCAAAGCTCCAGTGCAACTGCTTTTGCAGGCCGGGATCGTCTTCGATGACCAGCAGTTTTTGTTTGCCCATGGCACTCCTTTGCTATGCCGCATGCAGCGGCAAGATCACGCGAAACGTCGTGCCCACTTGCGGCTCGCTGCGCACTTCCAGGCTGCCGCCCACTTCGCGCAGGTATTCGCGGCTTTCGAACACGCCGATGCCCATGCCCGCCGTCTTGGTCGTGTCGAACGGTGTGAATAAACGTTCGCGGATGAACTGTTCGCTCATGCCCTGCCCCGTATCGTCGAGCTCGACGACGGCCGTATGCTGCACGCGCCGCAAGCGCACGGCCACCTTGCCGTCGCTGGCCGTGGCCTCGATGGCGTTCTGGATCAAATGGCCCAGCACCCGCTCCAGCCGCGCGCGGTTGGCCAGCACCGTCAGTTCGCCATCGACGATTTCCAGGCACGGGGCCGGCGCCAGGCTGGCCTTGGCCGCCACGGCCTGGCGCAGCAAGCCGTCCAGCAGCAGCGGCGCCGGTGCTTCCGGCGCTTCGCCGCGCGCCAGTTTCTGCAGCAAGGTCTTCATTTTCTGCACGGAATGGTCCAAAGTGCCCAGCATGTCTTCCTGGAAGGCGGGATTGGCGCGGTGCTTTTCCGCATTGCTCAGTAGCAGCGACAGCTGGAACACCAAATTCTTGAGATCGTGCACGATGAAGGTGGACATGCGGTTGAACGAATCGAACTGGCGCGCCACTGTCAGGGTGGCGAGCGATTCGCGGTGCGCCAGGTAGCTGGCGGCTTGGCTGCCGGCAATTTTCAGCACGTCGCGGATTTCCCAGTTCAAGCCGATGCGCGTACGGGGCCGCGCCAGCGCGACAAAGGCGAACAGCTGGCCATGCAGCATCAAGGGCACCAGCAGCCACACGTCGGGCAGCGCCAGCAGCGCGGGCGGCAGAGGCAAGCCGCCGTACTGGTCCGGATTCTGCACCCAGTCGGGCACGTCGATCACCCATTGTCTTGCTTCCAGGAACTGGCACAGGGGGCCGGACGCCGGCTCGCTCCACGTGCCCGGCGGCCAGTTCCAGCTGGCGGCCGGCGCGAACTGGCCCTGCTCGCGCAAGATCCACAGCGCGCCGGCGCGGCTTTCCACCAGCTGTGCCATGGCCTGTATCGTGCGTTCGCCCAGGTCCGGCCCGTCTTCGGACAGCGCGCGCGTAAATCGCAGCCACTCCTCGCGGTAATCGAAGATGGCATTGTAGAAATGCTTGTTGATCGTCACCTTCAGCTTGGCGCGCAAGCTGCCCGAAAACAGCACGCCCGCCAGCAGCAAGGCCGCGCCGCCCAGGTAAGCCATTTGCATCAAGGAACCCCAGGTGCCGCCGAAGTAGCGCAAATAGTAGGCGCTGGCCGCCATGGCCAGCAAATAGATGGCCGAGCCCAGCAAGGCGGCCGAGCGGTACAGCATCTGGCGCGACACGGACAAGCCCAGCGCCCAGCCCGGATTGCGCGCGGCCGAGACAGCCAGCAGCGGCGCGCACAGGGCGTCGACGATGCCGCGCGCAGCCCAGATGTCATCGTTGACCGCGCGAAACAGCAAGGCGTCGCTGTACAGATAGAAATCATAGGCGAACAGGCCGCCGACACCGAGGCACGCAAACTTGATGCCCCAGCGTTTCAAGGGCGGCGTATTGCGGTACCACTGTTCCACCAGCAACATGCCCAGCACGGCCAGCAGCAAACGGCAGACACTGGCGATGAATCGCGCCGGCAAAGGCAGCGCCAGCCAGGACGAGGCCATGGAGAGCAGCCAGGGCGCCAGCGCCGTGAGGGCGATGCCGGCCAGCACCAGGCGCAAACGGGGCCGCGCCGGTTCGATCAGCAGCAGCAAGAACACCAGCCAGGCCAGGGTGCGCAGCAGTTCCAGCGCATCACCGGCCAGCGCCGCGCGCTGCCCCAGCAGCACCAGCACGACCGTACCCGTCGCCCAGCCACCTGTCGCCAGGCAGGCGACCAGCAAGGCGCGCACGTTTTGCCGCGCGCGCCAGTTGCTGATGAGCAGCAGCGCCAGCACGAAGAAGGCCAGCGACGCCAGGCCATGGCTGAGGGCCGCCGCATCGGCCGCCGCCAGCCAGTCCGACTGCGCCCGCATCATCGGCTGCCCTTGCCAAACAGCACCACCTGCACCGTGTCGAGCAAGATCAGCAAGTCGAGGAACAGGCTATTGTTTTTCACATAATACAGATCGTATTGCAGTTTTTTGACGGCATCGTCGACGGAGGCGCCATATTGATAGCGCACCTGCGCCAGGCCCGTGATACCCGGTTTGATGCTGTGACGAATGTTGTAGTACGGTACCTGCTGCTTCAATTGCTCGACAAAGTAGGCGCGCTCGGGGCGCGGCCCCACGAAACTCATCTCGCCGCGAAACACATTGAGCATCTGCGGCAGCTCGTCGATACGAAGCTTGCGGATCAGCTTGCCCACGCGCGTGATGCGCGCATCGTTGTCCAGCGCCCAGATGGGCTTGCCATCGCGCTCCGCATCGCAGCGCATGCTGCGAAATTTCAGCACATTGAAGGGCAAGCCGTCGCGTCCCACCCGCTCTTGCTGGTAAAACACGGGGCCGCCGTCTTCCAGGCGGATGCACACGGCCGTCGCCAGCATCACGGGCAGCGCCGCCAGGCAGATGACGCCGCTGGCGGCCAGGTCGAACAGCCGCTTCGAGGCGGCGCGGAAAAAACTCTGGTCGAAGCCGCCGCCATAGATCAGATAGCTCGGTTGCAAGGAATCGATGCGGATCTGGCACGCTTCGCGCTCGAAAAACGTGGCCGCGTCGATCACTTTCACGCCGCCCAGCGCGCATTCCAGTAGTTGCTTGGCAGGAAACGCACCATTGCGCCGGTCGCTGACGGAAACGACGATTTCATGCGCCGCATGGCGCTGGGCCATGGCCAGCAGCGACGGTTCCGCCGGCAGCAAGGCCGAAGCCGGTACGCAGCATTGCTCGCCAGCCACATCGATGCAGCCGACGACGGTAAACTGGTGGAAACCGATCTTGCTCGCCGCCAAGTCCATGCATTCGCGCGCCAGCGCCCCGCCGCCCACCAGGATCAGCCGTCCTTCCATCAGCGCCGATTGCGAGGATTTGAACACCACCAGGCGCGCCAGCAGCACGCCGATGGCGCCCAGGCCGAAGATCAGCACGCTGCCGCGCCCGAAATGCAAGGAAGGAATAAAGCGGATCAAGACGCTGAGCACGGCAAAACCCAGCGCGAACGACGGCAGGATGCGCAGCAAGGTGTTGCGGATGTCTTCGCGCGAGCGGTGCTGGTACATGCCCAGCGCGCTCATGCTGAAAACGATGACCAGGGCAAAGATCGAGGACGACAAATACACCTCGCTCGCCCGCACGAGGCGGCTGCCATCCGCCAGCCACAGCAGCGACGTCAGGGTGGCCGACAGCAGCAGGATCAGGATTTCCAGCAACAGCAAGATAAACGCTGTTTTCGAGACGTAATGGCTGAAGATGCGGATCATGGGGGCCTCCTGCGGCAAAGGCGACACGCCGCGCTCATGGCGGCCTGCTGCTCTCCTGCCATCATGGCGAACTGTTCCACGAGGACATTGATACGCCACAAGCTACGGCCCCAGCTATCTTTCACCGGCAGAATTTATCTCAACACATTACCGATTGATGTGAAATGGACTATAGTATGCTTCCCCTGAAAAAAGATAAATGTCATGAAATTTGATGTAGCGATTGTCGGCAGTGGCCTGGCGGGTTTATCGGTTGCACTGCATTTAGCTGAGACGCGCACCGTCGCGATCATTTCCAAACGCGCGCTGCTCGATGGCGCCAGCAACTGGGCGCAAGGCGGGATCGCGGCCGTGCTGGACTCGGGCGACAGCCACCAGCAGCACATCGAAGACACCCTGATCGCGGGCGGCGGCCTGTGCGACGAGAGCGCCACGCGCTACATCGTCGAGCACGGCCGCGAAGCCATCGAATGGCTGATCGAGCAAGGCGTGCCGTTTACGCGCGACGCCACGGCCGAACTGGGTTTCCACCTGACCCGCGAAGGCGGCCACAGCCAGCGCCGCATCATCCACGCGGCCGATGCCACCGGGCACGCCGTGCAAGTCACGCTGGAAGAAAAGGTGCGCGCCCACCCGAACATCAGCCTGTTCGAACACCATTGCGCGATCGACCTGATCACTTCCGACAAGCTGGGCATGAAGCCGGCCCAGCGCAACGCGCAACCGCATTGCCACGGCCTGTATGTGCAGGATGAGCAAACGGGGAAAGTCCTCACCTTTGCCGCCGAGCACACCGTGCTGGCGACGGGCGGCGCCGGCAAGGTGTATTTATATACCACCAACCCGGACACGGCCAGCGGCGACGGCATCGCCATGGCCTGGCGCGCCGGCTGCCGCGTGTCGAACATGGAATTCATCCAGTTCCACCCCACCTGCCTGTACCACCCGTACGCAAAATCCTTCCTGATCACCGAAGCCATCCGTGGCGAAGGGGGCTTGCTGAAGCTGCCGCCCGAAGCGGGCGCGGCGGCTGGCACGCGCTTCATGCTGGCCCACGACGAGCGGGCCGAATTGGCGCCGCGCGACGTGGTGGCGCGCGCCATCGACTTCGAGATCAAGAAACGGGGCCTCGATTACGTGCACCTGGACATCAGCCACAAGCCGGCCGAATTCCTCATCGAACACTTCCCCACCATCTACGCGCGCTGCCTGGAACTAGGCATCGACATCACCAAGCAGCCGATTCCCATCGTGCCCGCCGCCCACTACACGTGCGGCGGCGTCGTGACGGACCTGTCCGGCCGCGCCGACCTGCCGGGCCTGTACGCCGTGGGCGAGACGGCGTGCACGGGCTTGCATGGCGCGAACCGCCTCGCGTCGAATTCCTTGCTGGAATGCATCGTCATCGGCCGCGCCTGCGCGCAAGACATCGAAAGCAAGGAAAAGCTGGGCACGCCATACCTGCCCGACTGGGATGAAAGCCGGGTCACGGATGCGGATGAGGAAGTGGTGATTTCCCACAACTGGGACGAGCTGCGCCGCTTCATGTGGAATTACGTAGGCATCGTGCGCACGACCAAGCGCCTGGAGCGGGCCCAGCACCGCATCGCCCTGCTGAAGGAAGAAATCGACGAGTACTACCGCAACTTCCGCATCACCCACGATTTGCTGGAACTGCGCAACCTCGTCGACGTGGCCTCGATGATCGTCAACAGCGCCCTGTCCCGCCGCGAAAGCCGCGGCCTGCACTTCAGCCGCGATTATCCGGAAACGTTACCGAAGGCGATAGCGAGTGTGTTGACGCCGCCGCACCGCTAACCGCGGCTGGAATGCGCGCCGGACTGGTACCGGCGCGCATTATTCTTCCGGCATCTCAAACTCGATCCCATCCTCCGTGTACGACATCTTGGCCGACTCGCCCGTGCATGCGCCCTGCGGCTCGTCCGCCACATAGCGGCATTCGCTTTCCACGCTGCCATCTTCCCGCCAGTGCCGGGTCCAGCCCTGGCGCTCGCCATCCACGTATTCGATCAGCTGCCTCGGCTTGCCGTCGGCATACCAGGAACGCAAGGCGCCCTCCTCGCGGCCGCCCGCGTTCCATAGTTTGTGCACGATCAATACGCCGGCCCGGCTGAAGCGTTGTTCGCTACGCAACACAAAGTGATCGATGTGCGTGCGCTTGCTGGCGACTTTGCCGTCCGGGTAATATTCGACGCTCTCGCCGACAGGCTTGCCGTCAACGTAGTTGGCAGTGCGCTGCACCTTGCCATCCGGAAAATATCCGATGCTCGGTCCCGTCATGACGCCGTTGTCATGCTGGCTGCGGCTTTCCACGGCGCCGTCCGGATAGAACCGCAACAATTCGCCATCCGTCCGGCCCTTGACCTGGGTCGTGCGCGTTTTCAGCTTGCCGTCCTCGTCGAACGTTTCCATCACACCATCGGCGCGGGCGCCGTTGCGGTAGGTGCGCGACGCGATCTGCTTGCCATTCTGGTGATAAGTCTGCTCCTCCCCGTCCTGCACGCCATTGCGCCACGTGATACGCATGGAAACCTTGCCTTCCGGGTAATACAGAGTCTGCACACCCTCCTGCACGCCGCGCCCATCCCGCTCCATCTGCATCTCGACTTGTCCATGCGGGTAATACATGCTGTAGTTGCCCACCAGCTTGCCGCGCAGGTAATCGGGAGCGTTGACATGGCCAATCAGCCGCTTCGGTTCGCCTTCGCGCACATGATAGATCGCGACTTGCCAGGTGCCGGGCGTCTTGCCGGGCGGCAGCGGCAGGACCAGCGCATAGCGCGCCTCTTCCATCACCTCGCCGCGCGACAGGTTGTGGTTCAGGTAGAGCCGCGCCTTGCCGTCGGCACAGTGCGCATCGCAACCGCGCAGCATGTGGATGACGGGAATGGCCTCGGCCTTGGCCTGATCTGGTACCGGGCAGGCGCGCAGGCGCACGAGCAAGGGATTCCTGTCGCGTATCATGTTGGCCAGTTCTGCCTTCATGACGCCATACTGTTCCTCGTTCAGTCCGACCGACGCCGCATCCATGCGCAGCTGCCTGCCGCCGCAGCCCGTGTCCTCGTCCACGGTCAGGATATCGCCGCCGCCGGGCGCGGCCGTGATCGCCGTGACCACTTGCCGCTGCACGATCTCGGCATGGGCCAGCGCCGGCAACAGCAGCATGGCGCCAAGCAGGCGTTTCAATTCAGTGCGCGCCATGCTTGCTCCTTTCATAATGTTTCCGGAGATGGCTGCGCCACTCCGCATTCGCCCTGGGCCTTGCCGGCCACGTACAGGCATTCGCTTTTCACGCTGCCATCGTCATGCCATGCGCGGATCGTCCCCTGCAGGCGCTCCTGTGGATCCCACGCTTCTTCAAGGATCAGCACGCCCTGCTCATTGAAGCTGCGGGCGCTGCGCCGCTTGCCGTCATCGCCGTATGTGAGCTTGCTGGCCAGTTTTCCATTCGGGTGATATTCGAGAGCATCGCCGGTGGCCTTATCATTGACTCGCGTGACCGTGCTGCGTACGCTGCCATCGGGATAGTATTCGGTGCACAGGCCGTTGAGCATGCCATCGCCGGCTTGCGCACGGCTGGCAACCTTGCCATCAGGGAAAAAGGTAATGATTTCACCGTCCAGCTTGCCGTTCCGCAAGGTTTGGCGCGCAACCAGATTGCCATCCTCGTCAAACGCCTCGAACGGCCCGTCGACCTGCATGCCGTCGCGGTAGGTGAACGCTTCCAAAAGCTTCCCCGTAGCATGAAACGTTTCATGCACGCCCTCTTGCAGACCGTGACGCCATGCACCGCGTGTTTCCGGGAGACCATCGGGATAGAAGCTGCTGCTCAAGCCATCCTTGCGGCCCTGCGCATCCAGTCCCACCTGCTTTTCGATCTTGCCATCGTCGTAATAGGCGGTATAGCCGCCCACCGGCTTGCCCGACACAAAATCGGCGGCATCGAACTGGGCCGACATACGCGGTTTCTGCTCATCCACTGCGTGAACAATCTCCACCTGCCACGCACCGGGTAATTTTCCTGGCTGCAAGGGCAACACCAGCATATAAGGTGCCAGCCGTTTTTCTTGCGGGACCAGATGTTCATCCAGGTACAGGCGCGCCTTGCCATCGGCGCAAGCACCGGGCTGGCAAGCCGCCAGCTTGCGCACCAGCGGAAGGGCCGCATCGCCTGTCGCGCCCACCGGACACCGGGCCAATGTGACGAGCATCGGCGTCTTGTCGCGGATACGCCTGGCCAGCGTGGCCCTCAACGCTGCATACGCATCCCCCTTTGCCAGCTCCCCTTCCTCCATGCGCAGCTGCCTGCCGCCACACCCCGTGTCCTCGTCCACGGTCAGGATATCGCCGCCGCCGGGCGCGGCCGTGATCGCCGTGACCACTTGCCGCTGCACGATCTCGGCGTGGACCAGCGCCGGCAACAGCAGCATGGCGCCAAACAAATGTTTCAAAGTGCGCGCCATGCTTGCTCCTTGCGCTGCAGTTCCGGCGCCGGCGGCGCTTCGCCGCAGTCACCCTGGGCCTTGCCGGCCAGATACTCGCACTCGCCCTTCAAGCTGCCATCCTCGTGCCAGCTGCGGCTCCAGCCGTCGCGCCGGTCGTTTACGTACTCGATGGCTTGCTCGGGCTTGCCATTTTCATACCACGAGCGCGACGTGCCCTGCTCGCGCAATTGCGCATCCCACCGTCTTTCCAGCACCAGCACGCCCTGGGGGCTGTAGCGCCGGACGCTGAGCAGCCCGCCTTCGTCGCCATATTGCTGGCGGGATTGCACCTTGCCGTCGGGATAGAACTCCAGCGCTTCCCCGACCGGCAAATCGTTGACCTGCCTCATGGTGGCGCGCACGGCGCCATCGGGATAGTATTCCGCGCTGCGGCCATTGAACTTGCCCTTGCTCACTTGCGTGCGGCCGGCTACTTTTCCATCCGGGAAATACGAGAGCAGTTCGCCTTCCATGCGGCCATCGCGCAGCACGTAACTGGTACTCAGCTTGCCATTCGCGTCAAACGTCTGCACGGGGCCGTCCACGCGCTGTCCGTTACGGTACACGCTGGCCTCGCGCAGGTGGCCCGTGGCGTGATATTGCTGGTGCGTGCCTTCCGGCAAACCATGGCGCCAGTTGCCACGCGATTCCAGGCTGCCATCCGCGCGATACAGGCTGGTGACGCCATCCTGCCGTCCCTGTCCATCCTGCGCCACCTGTTTCTCGATTTTTCCATCCGGGTAATACGTGACATAGCCGCCCACCAGCTCGCCCTGCGCATAATCGGCGCGGTTGACCTGGCCCGACAGGCGCAGCTTGCCGCCTGCCACGCTGACAATCTCCACCTTCCACGTGCCCGGCAGCTTGCCTTTCGGCAAGGGCAACAGCAGCACGTTCGGCGCGTTTTCCCGCTCGACGGGGTAGAAACGCTCGTGCAGGTACAGTCGCGCCCGGCCATCGGCGCAGGCGGCCGGCGTGCAGGCGGCGATCTGGCGCACGATGGGCACGCTCGCATCCTCCGGGCATTTTTTCACGGTGACGAGCATGGGCGTCCTGGCGCGCATGCGTTCAGCCAGCCGGACTTTCAGCGCCTCGTACGGCGCCTCGTCGAGGTTCACCGAGCGCGCATCCATGCGTATCTGCTTGCCGCCGCAGGCCGTCGAGCCGGCAATAGTGAACACATCGCCGCCTTCGCTATCCGGCTCGCTGGCCATCGCTGTCACCACCAGGCGCTGCACGATTTCCGCCTGCGCCATGGCTGAATACAGCAAGGAAGCGCCCAGCACGGCGCATATCGTCTTGATTTTCATGCTATTCCTTTAATTTTCCGCCGTGACGGCTATACCGCCCGGCACGAAGCTGACCCGGCCATCGCGGTAACGCACCAGCACCACCACCTTGGCATCCATCAATTGACCGTGCTGCACGGCCGGCAGATAGGTCCAGCGCTGCACGCTATCGAGCAGCGCCTTGTTGAGCATGGGTTCCATCGGCAATTCCGCTGTCGCAAGCGTCAGGCTGCCATCGGCGGCAATCGACAGGATCAAGCGGTTTTCGCCCGTCGCGTGCTTTGCATCGAGCACGCCGTAATCGACCGTCGTCATCGTCTCGCGCTGCACGCCGCCGACCTGGTCACGCAGCGGCGGCATGGCCTGGAGTTTTTGCGCCAGCAGCACGCCATCGGCCAGCGTCTTGTCCCAGCGTTTCTGGTAGGCGCCCGGTTGGGCCAGGCGCAACACCCTGGCGGTCAGGTCCATGCGCTGCATCGTGCGCGCGACGCCATTGTCGGCCGGCTCGCCCGGGTCGGCCGGCAAGGCGTTCTGCACGGCATAACGGTAAGCCGTCAACCGCGCCAGCGCCACCAGATTGACGGCGTCGCGCTCGTCGCCGCCGCGCAGCTGTGCAGCAGCCGCGATGCCCAGCCAGGCCGTGCCATCGGTCGGGCGCGCCCACACGGCTTGCTCGAAGTACTGGCGCGCCGCCTGCGGTTCGTTCACGCTCAGGTGCATGCGGCCCATGGCCGCCGCCACCAGATGGTCGCGCGGGTTCGCTTGCAGCAGATCAAGATAGTTGGCGACCAGCGCCGGCTGATAGCCGGGCACCCAGCCCAGGCCTTCCAGCAACGAGGCGCGCAGCTGCGCCTGCGTGCGGTCGCCGCCGTAGCCGGACTGCTTTTCTTCGCCGGCCCGGTACAGCAGTTGCAAGCCGCGCGTGACGGCGTCATCGTCGCCCTTGGTGACGGCTTGCGACAGGCTGCGCACGGCCTTGCGCGCATCGGACGGCTGGAAACCTGTCGCCTTGCGCGGGCGCCAGCGAAATACTTCCAGGCCAGCCGCCTGGTCGGCTTGCGCCTGCAAGTTGGCCTTGTCCTTGACTTCATCGGACGACGAGGTCCAGGCCGTAAAGCCGATCAGGAACAGCACGATCAAGAGCACCACCACGGCCCAGCCCTTGCCCGTGATGCCGCCGCCCGCGTTGCCCGCCACATTGCCGGCCACATTGCCGGCCCAGTTCGCAGCGGGAATGGCGACGGGCGCCTGCCCCGGCGCCGTGCGGCGCGCGCTGCGCTGCGGCGGCTGTTGCAGTTGCATCTGCTGCGCCTGCACGGACGCTTGCGCGGCCGCACCGATGACCTTGTCGCGCGCGCAGGCCGCACAGCCCAGGCCCGCAAAATGCTGGTGTTCGGGATGCGCGGCACACACGACGAGCTTGCCCCCGCTGCGCTGCGCATAGCCGCGCAGCAACTGCGCCCAGTCGGCCGCCGCGGGCCGCTGGGTTTTCGGCGACTGGGAAAACGCGCGGTCGAACATGGCGCGCAATTCGGGCGGCATCAGCGCATGGCCGCTGGTGGCGTTCGGCGCCAGCTGCTTGTGGCGCTTCACGCCGTACGCGTAGCAGCCGTCGCGGATGCGGCCGGGAATGTCGGTCGCCACTTGCGCATTGCCGGGCCGCCCGCTGTACGGGTGGATGCCGAAGTTGAGCAACTGGAAGATGATGACGGCCAGGGCGAAGCGGTCTTGCGCCATTTCCGTGCCCGCCGACATGCCCTTGCGCTGGAATTCCGGCGCCAGGTAGTCGGCCGTGAATTGCTCGGCAGGAAATCGCTCCGCATGGCCCTGGATGCTGAAGCCGTCGCAATCGAGCATGGCGATGTACAGCGAATCGCGGTAAAAGCGCAGGTTCACGGGTTTCAGATCGACCACGTAATGCTGCTGCTGGTGCAGCGCATCGATGACGGCGGCCAGGTTGGCGGCCAGGGTCAGCTTGGGACCGAGTCCCGTGGGCAATCCTGCCGCGCGCGCCTGGCGCTCCTGCATGATCTGTTCCAGCTCGGCCGTCTGCGCCATGTCCAGCAAGGGCATGACGAAACCGGCAAAGCCGCCCTGGCCATCGAACACGGCCGCTTGCGGCCAGGCGATCTGGACGTAGCGCTTGCCGTTTTCCACTTGATCGGGCAGCTCGGGCGACAATTCCAGCATCGCTTCGAGCTTGCGCCGGTTGGCGGCCCGGTCCAGGTGCGGGTGGTATAGCTTGGCAACCTGCGCGGGCGCGCCCGGCAACAGGTACACGCTGCCCGCGCCGCCGCTCTTGACGAGTTTGCCCAGGATCAAACTGCGCACTTTATCCAGCCATATTTTTCCACCCGGACTCAGGCCGGGTGTCACGCCTTGCTTCCGGCTCATGCGCGCAAGGCCAGCAGCAGGGTCTTGTCGTCGCCCGTGATCTGGTGCGTGCGCGGGTCGGCCAGGGTGGACGCCAGCGCCGTATTGCCCAGCTCGATACTTTCGACCGTGCGCAGATAGCCTTGCACGGCATCCATGAACGGCGCGTACAAGCCCCCATTGTTCTTGCTCATGGCAAAGGGCATGCAGCCATCCGACATCAGCACCACGCCGCGCGCGGACTGGGGAATCGGCAACAGGCGCAGCTGTTCACGCCAGCGCTCGCCGCTGATGAAATATGTTTCGTTGGCGTATTCGCCGTTGGCGGGCAACGAGATGAGTTCGCCGCCATCGCCCAGTTGCGCCACGCCCAGGCCGTCGCCCAGGTGGAAGAAAAAGCCTGTATCTTGCCCCATGACCACGCCGACGACGGTGGCAGCGTAGTCGTCGAGGGTGGCGTTGGCGGCGCGGGCGATGTCGTCCAGCGCGGCGCGGATCTGCGCCAGGGTGCCCGCGAGCGCGCCGTCATGCAAATCCTGCACGGTGGCGCCCTGCTCCAGCCGTCCGGCCAGCGCCTGCACGGTTTGCGTTGCAACAAACTGCGCGCCCTGCTCGCTGAGCTTGGCCGAACCGGCGCCATCGCAGACGATGGCGACCAGCACGTCGTTCACGACGGCGTGCGCGTGCGCATCCTGGCAAGCGATGTCTTTATCCAGGTGCGCCTTGCCCGTGACGGAGGCGCCGAACACGCGCCAGATATTCTGTACTGCAGTCATGGATCAGCGGGCTTTCACGTATTCACGACCGACCAGCCGTCCGTCGAGGCCAGCTGGGCCTGCGCACCGGGACGCGATTGCGACACCACTTGCATGCTGGCGCTCAGCCACAGGAACAGTTCGCGGAACTGCAAGCCCTTCAGCTGCTTCACGCCCCGTTCGCCACGGCTGGAGAATTCGCCCAAGGAATCGATATTTGCATGGTCGCCCACGGCGATGGGGAAGATCGCCACTTTATTCGCCTGCTCGGCCGCGCGCGCCTGTTCGGCACCATGCTGCCAGCGGTCCGTCGGTTCGCCGTCCGACATCAAAAACAGCCACGGCCGCGTGTACGCCACGCCTGCCTGGCGGAAACGCTGCTTTTCCTGCTCGATTTCCGCCAGCGCCAGTTCCACGGCCGCGCCGGTCGGCGTCGTGCCGTTCGCTTCCAGACGAGGCGCCGTGAAATCCATGGCGTCGCACCAGTTGCTGGCGACGACCGCCTCATCGTGGGCGCCATACTGAATCACCAGGATGCGCACGCGCTTGGCGGCGATCACGTCGGATTTCAATTCCTGTTCCAGCAAGGCCAGGCCTTCGTTCAGCAGCGAGACGGGTTCGCCATCCATGCTGCCGGAGCAGTCCAGCACGAGCACCAGCGGCGTGCGTTGTTCGGTATTGTCGACCAGGGCGACGTCGGGGATCATTATGGAAGTCATGTAATTTTGATAGAGTTGCGAAATAGCCTAGCCCCGAAGCTTACCCTATGGATATGTTTTCCATGCGTCCGATTGCTTGGGATTGCGCCATGCGCTATCAAAGTACTAATTTTCAGGGATTTTTTCACCCCTCCCCCAACGCGCGCCAGGCAAACTTGCTCTGAAAGCAACAACCTCGTACACTGCGCCATTCAGGTCGCCCGGCAACGGCCAAACAAGCAAACTTGATGATGACACCGATCGCCAACCTGGAAGCGCTGGAAGAATTCCTGGGAGAAAAACTGGACCCGTACGATGCTGGGCCGCCAATCGCGCATCCAGGGCTGCGGCTGTCGCAGGTGTGCAGGCAGGTGGCGCTGGAAATCCGCAACGGCAACGCCACTGCCGTGCGCGTCGCCGTCCAGATACTGACAAAAGATCCTGGCATGCCTTTCGGCAAACTCATCAAGAGCGGTTTCGCCAGGGCGTTAAAGCAACGTGCCGAGCTGCTGTCCGAGAGGCAGCGACGTGTCTTGACAGCAAAAACCGTTGCGTTGCTGGAACTCGAATTCTGTCCGCGAGAAACAGAAGATTATTGCAAATTAATTAAAAAATTTGATCCAGGCGAGTTGCTCGCGAGGATAGAGGATGTCCGCGTCACGGACGCGAAATCGCGCATGCTGCTGCAAAGCCTGATAGCCGACGGTGTGCGACGTACAGCCGCAGGTTAACAGCACTATTCCCAGATGATTTCCAAGGGCACGCCCGGCTCCAGCTCCGCCTCCTTGCCGGAAAGCGGATATTTTCGATGCCCCAGCGAGTATTTGGTCACGAAGACTTTATAGCTGCCATCGTGAAGAAAATGCACGACGAACCGGCCCGCATCGGCGGGAGCATACTTCGGCACCGGCACGGTTTGTTCCACGCGGATATCCTTGCCGTTTTTTACCGTATACATGACGACGGCCGCCTGCATCCCCGGCTTCCATGCCGCCGGTATCGAAAGGCAGCAAGTGTCTCCTCCGCCACCCTCGCCAGGAGCAAGATAACCGGCCTCCGCCGACGAACCATCGGCCAGTGTCACCATATAACTGCCGACGCCATGCTCGCCATGGTTGTAGGCCGTCAGGCTCACGGCGATTTGTCGTTCACTCCTCGCACAGCCGGCATTCAAAAGCGACAAGACCATGCACACGAAGCAGGCGGCATATTTACTTTTCGAGAAAAATATCATTTAGCCCTCAATCCAGCCAGTTATGACAGGGAATTTCATGTGCATGCAACCTCTGCCACGCAGCGTCTTCACTCCCAGATAATTTCAATGGGAACGCCGCGCTCCAATTGTGCCTCTGTTCCGGAAAGCGGGTATTTCCGATGGCCGAGCAGGTATCGGGTGACAAACACCTTGTATTTGCCGTTGCGCAGAAAATGCACGACGAACCGGCCAGCATCGGCGGGAGCATACTTCGGCACCGGCACGGTTTGTTCCACGCGGATATCCTTGCCATTCTTGATGGTATGCATGACGATATTTGCCGTCATTCCCGCTTGCCACACGCGGGGAATGGAAAGGCAGCACGTCAATCCGCCGCCGCCCTGGCCCGCGTCCAGATAGCCCGCCCCCGCAGTGGCGCCGTTCTGCAAGGTCACCTCATAGCTTCCCACCCCGTGATCGGTATGGTTGTAGCCGCTCAGATTCACCGTCAGCTCCCGGCTTTCCTTGCCCTGTGCGGCGTGCGGCAAGGCCGTGAACAGCCACAGGAAGCCGATCAGCACCGCTTTCATCGAAAAAAGATTCTTGACCATGGGATGCCCTCGGCAATCGCGTATGAATGACGCTGTCAATTCTGCATTGTTGTCACGCCTCGACGGTTGCCTATTTGCGTCTGCCGGTCGAGGTCATCGATTCCCGCATCGAGCGCGCGCTGCTGGTATTTGGCAACAAAAGCATTGAGCACGCGCGGCGGCGTGTCATTCGTTTCATCCGTGATCACGCGCCGCAGATGGCTGACCAGGTTGGCGGTATCGGCAGGCTTGACCTTGACCTGCCGCGCACCGCTGGAGGCGGGCGGCGCCGCCTTGTCGGCAGCCTGCGCCATGGGGTTGCCACCAATAAACGCCAGCGCCGCGCACAGGGCCAGCGCCGGGAGGGTCGTCGGGTAAGGCTGGCTTGGTTGCATAAGAACTTTCGCTAGGTGAATGGCATGCGACTCCCGCCCCATACTTGGAATTTATATTTTTGATAATTTTTTATTATATCGGGGAATTTTTTATCCAGGAGCACGATTGCATCGGCGGCGCCGCATTGCGGTGGCGCCGCGCATGTACTATCTTGATAGTTGCCCAGGACAGAAGGCAGCGACCTGCCCCTCCTCACAAAGGTGGGGCTGATCGCTGCGCAACACCGCCCTTACCCAGTTCCGCACCTGCACGCCTGCGGCACACTGATGTAATCAGGATTGGGGGCAAGCATGCACACAGGGACAGTCACCGCGGATGTGGGCAAACTGATCGGCGCCATGTACGACTCGGCCTGCGGCACGGGCGACTGGCCGCAGCTCGACAACGCTGGACTGAACGGCCAGCAATGGCAGGAACTCTTGCCGCATCTGCAACGCGCACTGTGCCTGCAGCAACGCTTGCGCGAGGCGCAACTGGCCAGCCACTGCGCGCTGGCGGCGCTCGACGCCATGGGCGCGGCCGTGCTGGTGCTCGATGGCAACCTCGCCTTGCGCTTCGCCACCCCCGCCGGACATGCCCTGCATGCGGCGCAACTGGAACACGCGGCCCCGCCCGCCTTGGTGCGCGCCGTGCGCCTGGTGATCGCCAGCGCCGGTGGCGCTACGCAATGCCAGTCGCTGCGCCTGCCGCGCAAGCAGCAAGCGCCGCTGGCCCTGACTGTCACCCCGCTTGCCGATTGCCAGCCCACCTGCGCCCTGCTGATCGCGCGCGACCCCACGAAAACGTGCACGTCTGTCCCTGCCTTGCGCCAACTGTTTGATTTGACGCAAGCCGAGGCGCAAGTGGGCAAGGCGCTGGCGCAGGGAGCCACCATCGAAGAAATCGCCGAACAGGGCGGCATCAGCGTCAACACCGTCAAGACGCATCTGCACCACACCTATTTAAAGACGGATACGCGGCGCCAGGGCGAGCTGATCGCCCTGATCCACGGCGCCACGGCGCACCTGGCCGTACTCGATGCATGAGGCCGTGTCATCTGATCGGATGATGCGCGGCGCATGTTGCCTGCCTACACTGGCAAGACCGGCAGCCCGCGCCTTGCCAGTGTGACAGCAGCGCTTGCGGACCAGCCGGTTCGGTTTCCCTGTCACCCACATCAACATCGCCGCGCCGGCAGCGGACGGCACCACAGTTCAAGGATGGGTAAAGAAATGAAAACATGGATATTGGCCGGCACCCTGGGCGTCTGCGCCCTGCTGGCAAATGCGCAAACGCTCCCCGACAACCAGACCGTCGTCGTTCCCGGCGGACGCCTGCAAACGATCGAATTGCCGGCACACAGACATTTCATGAGTGCGGAAAGTTTTGCCCCGTTCCGCGGCGGCTATGAGCTGTCGAATGGGCAAGTGCTCTACCTGCGCAATGCGGGCAACATCGGCGCCATCATGTACGCGCGCATCAATGACCAGGAAGAACACCGCATCGTCGCCACCGGCAGCGACAGCTTCGTGGCGCTCGACCAGCAGCTGGCCATGCGCATCGACTTGCGCGACGACGGCAGCGTGGGCGGCGAAGTGCTGATGCGGGTACCGGCCGAAAAACTGGCCAGCGGCGAAATTGTGCCCGCCCATGTGCAAAGCATGAGCCTGGCATCGCGTTAGGGCGGCAAGCCGCATGCCGCATGGGTGACAGCCATGAGCAAACAGTATTCTGTGCAACAGCAAAACGCGCTGACCCAGGCCGCCATCAAGCAGACGGCGGCTTGGTGGCGCGCCCGCCCCCTGCCCGACGCCTTGCGCCAGTGCGCGGCCAGCCATGGCGTGGCGCTGGGCACGGCCCTCATGCTCGACCTGAAACTGGCCTGCCCCGGCATGCCCGCCGTGTACGGCAAGCTGCTGAGCGCCGATGGCCACTTCATTCATTTCGAGATGGACCTGGACGACGACTTGCGCCCCCTGCCCGGCAGCGTGGCGTGGGACGACATCAGCGCCGGCTACGACCTGGCCGCTCACAAACGGGGCACGGGCGTGGGCTATGGCGTGCTGTGCAAGAAGGTGTTGCAGGAATTGAATCGCGGTGCGTGCTAGCGGAACCGCCGCCGGTGCATGCTATGATCGGCGCCCCGTTCATGAGACAAATGGTAACGCTACATGCAGCATCCATCCGGCAACAACCCGATCCCGGCGCTGCTGCGCCGCGTCCTGCGCCTGCTGGCCTGGCCCTTGCTGGCCCTGGTCAGCGCCGCCTGCACCAGCACCACGCGCCATCCTGCCAGCGAGCCCACGCAAGTCATCCTGCGCTTTACCTTTGACGATGGCAAGCCGATGCGGCATGAAGATCACATGGTCATGGCGCGCCAGGAAACGTATACCAAGTACTGCAGCAAGATAGGCAGCACCACTGTCTGCGATGTCGGCATCGATATACTGTATGCAAGCGCCGACGCGCCGCTCGATGCCACTGGCGAAGTGCGCGTCACCCTGCGTTCGACCGGCCCCATCGGCGACCTGCCGACCGAACGCTGCATCAATGGCAAGTCCTACCTCTTTAATTCCGGCGACTGGATACGCGGTCCGTTTCACCAAGGGCAGGTGATCGAGATCCGCTACAAGATAAGTCCATTGAAGATGGCATGCCCGAGGTCGGAGAGCGCACCGCCGTGGTGGGACAAGGATTAAGCTAGCCTGGCGCTTACTGCAGCTCGAACTCCGCCGGAGTCAAGCCCAGCTCGCGCGCGATCTTGCTGGCCACGCGTTGCTCGTTAGCATCGAAATTGCCGTCCGACGAAGCGACGGCGATAATCATGCGCACCAGCAAGCGCGACGCCTCCACATTCGACTTCATCTTGCCCAGCGCCTGATACGCCTTGGCTTCGCCGATATCCTTGTCGAACTCCAGCTGGCCGACATATTCCTGGAAAGCCTTGATCACGTCCGTGGTGGTAAACACGGACAGCGCGTCATTGCTTTCAATAAACTTCACCATCTTCTGCTTCTCTTCCGCACTGACGCTGCCGTCGGCCATGGCGATCAGGGCCGATCCCGCCATCGCGGCATTCAGGAAATCCTTGTTCTTGTACTTCAGTGCCTCGGTTTTCAGTTCGCTGGCTTTGCTCTTCAGTTTGGACAGAAAGGAATCGAAACTCATGGTGTACCTCCGGGTTGGTTGGTGCATATCGAGCGGCAAGTCTTGCCGCCACCTGGGATAGTTGAGGGTGCAAGCTTGAAATACAAGCAAGGGACGAGCAACAAGCACGCCACTGAGCGCGCCGCGTTTGCCGATCGCCATGCCTTGCCCTCAAAAACAACTGCAATCCAACACCAATTGAGCCACAAGCAACGTTAAATAATTTTCAGTTGAAAAATAAGTAACTTCGTGGCAGCATGGTATAACATTTTTTCATATAGCAAGGTATTCATGGGCATGCAGTTACTTTCGATTCTTAGCTTGACGATTATTATCCATATAATCAGCAGTTACTTACTTCTAAGCGCTGCTGGCATTCGCCCACACTGCATACCATAATTAATGATTTTTTGATAGACAATACATCTTCCTGCAAACATCAATTAGTTACTAGTAAGGTGCATTAAGAAATATTAATAAAATTAATAAATTTCACCAGCGCAAGACAACAACTTTTTTCATTGAAAAAGATTTCAATTTTAAAACTCCTTAAAAAACCGAATCCAGATCACATAAAATTTTCACTCAATCAGTTAAAAACACAAAAAATTAAAGATATCTTAATATCATAAAATTATGAAGTTGAAATTCAGATAAAACAATAAAACATACCAAGAAATTAATATTATAAGGTTTCTTTACAATTATTATTTATTAAGATGCACGAAATATTTTTTCAACCGCAAAATATTTAAGGATCCACTTCATGACAAGACTACATCGACTTCCTGCAGTTCAACCTCTTAGTAAAATTCTTCCATCAGGAACCGAAGGCGGGAAAGAATTTAGTCGAATAATTGGCCTTTTACTTTTTAATGATGAACGAATAAATGACATACATTTTAATCTTTTCGATGATTCGTCTGGCGACTATGAAGGCCTTGATAGCTATTCAAGTAAATCAAAATCCAAAGAGGTAATTGGTTATCAATATAAATTTTTCAGTTCACCATTTACAGATTCTCATCGACAACAAATAAAATTATCTATTGAAAATTCAATTGCACGATCAAAAAACCTCACATTAAAAAAATGGGTACTTGTTACGCCAGATGATCTAAAAAATGCTGCTCTTCGAAAGGAGGGAGGAGATGTGGTTTGGTTTGACAACTTAAGAGAGAAATATAAGGACATTTTCGAAATAGAACACTTGGGGCATAGTAAATTACAGTCACTTTTTATGCAAACGCAGTATTTGTGTTTATTTTACTATCCAGAATTAATACCGTCTGGCATTTCTCGAAGAAAAAGCATTAATGAACTGAGAATTCAGTATGATGAAAACATGAGTCGTAAATACGGGAAAATTGAATTTGTAGGAATGTCAATCTACAAAGAGGAAGCATCGCAAAGAATACCACTAGAAAATATCTATATTCCTCTTTCTGTTGTATCCGAACGAGAAACTGACGAAAACGAAGATACTCCAAGAATTAGCCCAACGAAATTTCTGATACCCGGATCAAAAACGGTAATTTTAGGCGACCCAGGATCGGGGAAATCCACAATGATGGCTTTCTTAGCATTGGTCGGAAAAAATAAGGCACTACAATCACGTTGCAATTTCGCAGAAGATATACGACTACCTATATTCATTACATTACGTAGATATGCTGATGAGTTAAAGTCAAGAAAAAACCTCCCACTATTAGACTATATACTAGAAGTCGCCATAGCTGATTTTACGATGAATTCGCTAGAAAAATCTTTTTATGAATATTATATAGAAAGTGGCCAAGCTATAGTTTTATTTGATGGCCTAGACGAACTTCCAAGTGGCGATTTTAAAATTACCATCAAGCAAAGAATTGATTCATTTGCAAAGAACTACCCGGAAAATACAATCATCATAACATCTAGATTGATTGGTTATGATGGAGAAATGAGATTTGATGCTCAATACGATCATTTCAGAATGGCAAAACTAAAAGAAAGTGAAATTGAGAAATTTATTTTAGATTGGTACACCATAAGAACAAATGACACCGATGAGAGAAATAGAAATTCATCAGATCTTATTCGAGTCATAAAACACCAAGATAATGAGTCAATTCGAGCCTTGGCAACAAATCCGCTATTATTGACCATAGTGGCATTGGTTCATCGAATTGATGCAGTACTTCCAGATCAACGAGTTGTGCTTTATCAAAAATGCACGGAAACATTATTAAATACTTGGTATAAGGCAAAACGACGTGATGAGGAGATAGTAAAAGGTCGTATCGAAAGAAGAAATAGGCTAAGAGTGGAGGCTATAGCTTATTGGATGCATAAAGAGAGTCTAGGAAATGAAGGTCGCTCTGTTGCACCAAAGGAAGAAATACTTAACTTCTTAAAAAATTACATATTGACAAATGAGAAAATAAGAGAAAATGAAGTTCCAGCTGAGGATCAGGCTGAAATTTTCCTTGATTTTATAAAAAACTCTGCTGGGCTATTAATCGAAGTTGGAGATGAGCTATACAGCTTTATACATTTAACATTTCAAGAATATCTCTGCGCGACATACCTTTCAACTTTTGGTGAGATTGGTGGAACGCAAACAATTTGGGATGAGTTAGAAGGCGACCTTCAAAATCCGAGATGGAGAGAAGTCGTAAGATTATTGGTAGCAAGTTTAAAATCAACTAGCGCTCAAAATTTTTTCATTGAAAAAATACTTATAAAACAAAAAGAACTGGCTAGTAAGGATTCCACCCTACTACTAATCGGCCTACTCAGAGATGCGATAGAGCCTGCTGAAGATAAATCTCGAGAAATAATTCAACAGTCTATTGAAACACTACAATTACTAAATGAAGAAAATGACATTCGCGTTATAGAGAGAGCATTGCTAAATTGGACTTCAAAAACACAAGAAAACCTAAATACTACAACATCTGTGTTTGATGAGATATTTAGTAAGGCAAACTCAGAAAAAAAAATTACCCTCGCCTTAATACGCCCTACTATTGGAATAGGACAATTTTCAAACGAACAGAAAATAACAATATCAAAAATCAAAGGACATACAAATGAAGTTAATTTATTACGTTCTTTTGTTTTTTCCCCGGCAGAAAAAACAAAACGTAAGAAGCAAAATGAAAAAGTTAACTTATTAAGTCTTAATTGGGCGCTCATACGTCCGGAATCAAATGCAGCTTCGGCTATTATATTTTGCTCATCAAATCTACTTGACGACATAGATGTGGCAAAAAAATTATTAACTCGTGAGATTGCGCTACTATGCATAGCAGCACATGGCCCCCACTATGACAACGGATTAAACTTAGCCTCTATTGCATATGCAGACACTGAAATCCATTCCGCATTAAAAAAATCCCTAAAGAACTCATTATCGAATAAAAGAAAAACAAAAAGGAGATCCACAAACAAAGAATTATCAAAATTGTTTGAGAATTTCATTACACTAAATCATCCGGAATGCTTAATAGGAAATGAAAACAATAATTACAATTTATCAGATATTATTTCTGAAGAATTAGAACGCAGGACTAACGAAATTGAAATTCCATATGAAATAGCTCATATGGCACGCATCTCTCATGATAAAGACGAAATTGCAGAACTTGAAAGTATTAGAGAAATATTTTTACAGAAAATCAACACGAATCCTGCTATGTATTGGCAAATGTTACAATCCTCAAAAATTTTCTCCTCTTTATTCATTAGTGGCATTCAAAATTCATTTGACATTATAAATATCTCACACTGGAATGAAGCATTGTCGGAAACCCTAACCAAATCCATACCGGAAACCATAAGTTATTTTTTCAATCATACTGAGTGGGACGCAGTGATAAAAAGACTAGAAGAAAAATCTGAAGATATAAAAGATATTTATTTTTCAGCCTGGCTTATTCTTTTCGACGTATGGATATGGCTGACAGATGGGTACAAGGACGAGAAAGAATCACCAATCTATAGGTTATTAACTTTATCGAGAGAAATTAACCACCCAATAATTATTTTTGCATTACAAATGCGTCTATCACTAATAAACAAGAAACATTTAGAAATTATTAATTCCATTTACATAGAAACGAGTCAAGACCTTAATGAAATATTAACTTCGGCAGGCTGGCCATTAACTAAAAATAGTTTCGACAAAATACAAAAGAAGATTCGTGTATAACTAAGAATACAATTTCACCGTTTATACATCGATAAGATCAAAAAAAGCCGCTGTCTCCCGACAGCGGCTTTCTCATTTCTACCCCAGCAGCAGCGCCTTGAACTCCAGCGCTGCACTGCAAGCGAACTAATTACCCCACAAACTTCCGCGCATTCCTGAACATGCGCATCCACGGCGAATCCTCGCCCCATGCTTCAGGGTGGTAGGACTGCTGCACGCTGCGGAACACGCGCTCCGCGTGTGGCATCAGCACGGTGAAGCGGCCGTCTGGCGTGGTGACGGAGGTGATGCCTTCCGGCGAGCCGTTCGGGTTGTACGGATACGCTTCGGTAGCAAAGCCCTTGTTGTCGACGAAGCGCATGGCTTTGGTGACCTGGGTGATGTCGCCCGTTTGCGAGAAGTCGGCGTAGCCTTCGCCGTGGGCGATGGCGATGCCTGCCTGGGTGCCGGCCATGCCGTTGAAGAAGATCGATGGGGAATCCATCACTTCGACCATGGCAAAGCGGCCTTCGAATTTCTCCGACTTGTTGCGCGTGAATTTAGGCCAGGCGTGGGCGCCGGGGATGATGGATTTCAGATTGCTCATCATCTGGCAGCCGTTGCAGATACCGAGGCCGAAGCTGTCCGTGCGGTTGAAGAAGCGCGCGAACTGTTCCGCCAGGCTGGCGTTGAACAGAATCGTCTTCGCCCAGCCTTCGCCCGCGCCCAGCACGTCGCCGTACGAGAAGCCGCCCACGGCGATGACGCCCTGGAAGTCGTCCAGCTTGACGCGGCCGGCAATCAGGTCGCTCATGTGCACGTCGACAGCCGTGAAGCCTGCCTGGTGCATCACGTAGGCCGTCTCGATGTGCGAGTTGACGCCCTGCTCGCGCAGGATGGCGACACGGGGACGCACGCCCGTGGCGATGAATGGCGCGGCGATGTTCTCGTTCTGGTCGAAGGTGACGATCGGCGACATGCCCGGATCTTGCACGTCCAGCAGGCGGTCGTATTCGGCGTCCGCGCAGGCCGGATTGTCGCGCAGGCGGGCGATGCGCCAGCTCGTTTCGCTCCACAGGCGGTGCAGGTCGGCGCGCGGCTGGGTGTAGATCAGCTTGGCGTCGCGCGTGAATTCGATCACGTCGCGGTCGTTCAATTTGCCGATGATATGGCTGCAGGCGCCCAGGTTGAAGGTGCGCAGCACGTCCATGACGAGCGACTTTTCTTCGGCGCGCACCTGGATCACGGCGCCCAGCTCTTCGCTGAACAGGGCGCGCAGGGTCAGTTCGTTGCGGCGTTCCGCTACCTGGCCCGTCCAGTTCTTGGCGTCGCCCCAGTCGCTCGAGTGCTCGCCTTCCATGGTCAGCATGTCCAGGTTGACGGACATGCCCGTGTGGCCGGCGAAGGCCATTTCCGTCAGGGTGGCGTACAGGCCGCCGTCCGAACGGTCATGGTAGGCCAGCAGCTTGTCGTCGCTGTTGAGCTTTTGAATGGCGGCGAAGAAGCCTTTCAAGTCTTCCGCGCTGTCCACGTCCGGCGTTTCATTGCCCAACTGGCCCATGACTTGCGCCAGCGCAGATGCACCCAGGCGGTTCTTGCCGCGGCCCAGGTCGATCAGAATCAGCGACGTGTCGCCCTTGTCCGTCTTCAGCTGCGGCGTGAGCGACTTGCGCACGTCCGTCACCGGCGCGAACGAGGAGACGATCAGCGACACGGGCGAGGTGACGGATTTCGCCGCGCCCGTGCCCTCGTCTTTCCACGTCGTGCGCATCGACAGCGAATCCTTGCCGACGGGGATGCTGATGCCCAGCGCCGGGCACAGGTCCATGCCGACGGCTTTTACCGTGTCGTACAGGGCCGCGTCCTGGCCAGGCTGGCCGCAGGCGGCCATCCAGTTGGCGGACAACTTGATGTCGGAAATGTCGGCAATCGCCGCGGCGGCGATGTTGGTGACGGCTTCGCCCACGGCCATGCGGCCCGAGGCGGCTGCGTCGATGACGGCCAGCGGCGTGCGTTCGCCCATGGCCATCGCTTCGCCCAGGTAGCCTTCAAAGCTCATAGTGGTGACGGCGCAATCGGCCACCGGCACTTGCCATGGTCCCACCATCTGGTCGCGCACGGTCATGCCGCCCACGCTGCGGTCGCCGATGGTGATCAGGAAGGATTTGTCGGCCACGGTCGGCAGCAGCAGCACTTTTTGCGCTACATCAACCAGGTCCATGCCCGTCAAGTCGATGGCCGGGAAATCGTTGGCCACGTGGACCACGTCGCGCTGCATCTTGGGCGGCTTGCCCAGCAAGACGTCCATCGGCATGTCGACGGGCTCGTTGCCCAGTTCCGGGTCGATCAGCTTCAATTGACGCTCTTCGGTGGCCACGCCCACGGCGGCGAACAGGCAGCGTTCGCGTTCGCACATGGCTTTGAACAGCGGCAGGCTTTCCGGCGCGATGGCCAGAACGTAGCGTTCCTGCGATTCATTGCTCCAGATTTCCTTCGGCGCCATGCCCGATTCTTCCAGCGGCACTTTGCGCAGATCGAAAATCGCGCCGCGCTTGGCGTCGTTGGTGATTTCCGGGAACGCGTTCGACAAGCCGCCCGCACCCACGTCGTGGATGGAGATGATCGGGTTGTCCGCGCCCATTTGCCAGCAGGCGTTGATGACTTCCTGGGCGCGGCGTTCCATTTCCGGATTGCCGCGCTGGACGGAGTCGAAGTCCAGGTCGGCCGTGTTGCTGCCGGTGGTCATCGACGAGGCGGCGCTGCCGCCCATGCCGATGCGCATGCCCGGGCCACCCAGCTGCACCAGCAGGCTGCCGACGGGGATGTCGTTCTTGTGCGTGTGCTGCGCCGAGATATTGCCGATGCCGCCAGCGATCATGATCGGCTTGTGGTAGCCGAAGACGGCGTCTTTGTCCGTGCCGACGTTCTGTTCATACGTGCGGAAGTAGCCGCCCAGGACAGGACGGCCGAATTCGTTCGAGAACGCGGCGCCGCCCAATGGGCCTTCGATCATGATTTGCAGGGGAGAAGCGATGCGTTCCGGTTTGCCGTATTGATCTGCATCAGTACGCGCGGCCAATGGCGCCGTCACGGAAGCGGCCGTTTCCCAGCTGCGCACAGCATCCGGCAACGACAAATTCGATACGGTGAAACCCGTCAAACCGGCTTTCGGCTTGGCGCCGCGGCCCGTTGCGCCTTCGTCGCGGATCTCGCCGCCCGCGCCCGTGGAGGCGCCGGGGAATGGAGAGATGGCCGTCGGGTGGTTATGCGTTTCCACCTTCATCAGGGTGTGCGTCAGTTCGTTTGACGCCGCGTATTCGTGGCTGGCGCCGCGCGGGTAGAAGCGCGACACCGTGGCGCCTTCCATGATGGACGAGTTGTCGCTGTAGGCGACGACGGTGCCTTTCGGCTGCAGTTCATGCGTGTTCTTGATCATGCCGAACAGGGACTTGGGCTGCGCCACGCCGTCGATGGTCCAGTCGGCGTTGAAGATCTTGTGGCGGCAATGCTCGCTGTTCGCCTGCGCGAACATCATCAGTTCCACGTCCGTCGGGTTGCGGCCGGCCTTGGTGAAGGCGGCGTCCAGGTAGTCGATCTCGTCTTCCGACATCGCCAGGCCCAGTTCCGTGTTCGCCGTTTCCAGTGCGCGCTTGCCCTGCCCCAGCAAGTCGATCGATTCCAATGGACGTGCTTCCAGGGTGCGGAACAGGTCCTTGGCGTCGTCCGCGCTGCGCAGCACGGATTCCGTCATGCGGTCGTGCAGCAGGTCGGCCACGGCTTGCACTTGCTCGTCCGTCAGTTTGCCGGCACCGATGGCGCTGCCCAGGATGCCCGATTTCAGGTTGATGCGGAAAGCGATGCCGCGTTCGACGCGCTTGATGTGCGCCATGCCGCAGTTGTGCGCGATGTCGGTGGCTTTCGAAGCCCACGGCGAAATCGTGCCGAAACGGGGGATGACGAAGAATTCTTCGGCAGCGCCTTCCGTATTGTCAGCGTGGGCCGGCTCGCCGTACGTCAGCAAGGCGCCAAGGCGCGTGCTGTCGTCGTTGGTGAGAGGCGCGCTGGCATCGATGAAATGGACATAGCGTGCTTGCACGGCAACAATCGCAGGCGAAACGGCTTGCAGTTGGCTTAACAGACGGTGGCTACGGAAATGGGACAGGGCATTGGAACCCGGCAGTATCAACATGATTGGAAGGTGGTTGATGCAGCGTGGCTGCGGGTTAAAGGTAGGTATGACAATATCTTTCGTACGGCAAATTTCCTTTGCGCGCATTATACCCGTTTTACCCCTGCCTTATGACCGGAACTTGGGCCTTTGCCACCCTTTTGCCCCGCACAGCGGCCATTTATGACGCGACAACAACACCGTCAGCCGACGATCAGGCGATCACGTAGCGGTTCTTGCCCTGCCGCTTGGCCAGGTACAGCGCCTCGTCGGCCAGCCGGTAGCTGTGGCCCAGCTCCTTGCCCCGGTCCAGCTCGGCCACGCCCACGCTGATCGACACAAACTGTGCCGCATGGAAAGCCTGACTGACGGCCTCGACCAAGGCGCCGGCAAAGGCGCGCGCAGCGTCGCGGTCGCCCGCGTAGACGATGCCGAACTCCTCGCCGCCCAGGCGCCCGCACAGATGGCCTTGCGCCTTGTCGGCGATGATGGCGGCCGTGCGCACCAGCACCTCGTCGCCCGCATCGTGGCCCTGCTGGTCATTGATGATCTTGAAATCGTCGATATCGATCATCAGGAAGTACAGCATGCCGCCGTGCGGCGCGCCATGCATCTGCTGGGCGCGCTGCGTGAACATGCGGCGGTTATTGAGGCCCGTCAAGCCGTCCTGGAAGGCCAGCCGCGTCAATTCCACCTTGGAGTGATAGTTGCGCAAGCGCAATAAACTAAAGCTGACATTCAGCGCCAGCCCGAACAGCACGCTGACGGCGATCATCAGCGGCGCCCAGGATTCGTCGGGCAAGCCCGCGTTCACCGGGTACAGGCCGTGCCCCACGTTCCACCACACGCCGGCCACGACGGCAAGGTAACTGAGGCCGCCATTGAAGATGGAGGCGATGGCCAGGGTCATGAAGACGCCCACGGGCAAGACCCAGAAGCTGGCGTGATGGACGGCGTCGGCCATGGTGCGCAAGCCGAAGGTCAGGGTCAGCACGGCGCAGGCGCCCGTAATGGTCAGCACGGGCAAGGTGGTGCAGCGGTAGCGCACGATCAGGCTCGTCAACATGCCCAGCAGCGCCAGCACGGCATGCGAGAAATTAGGATGGTAGGGATCGGGCATCAGCAGCCAGGTCAGGCTGTAGGCGATGATGCCCAGCAGCTGCGTCACCATGCCGACCCGGTGCAATTCCGCGAAATACGTGTGCTGCTGCTCGCTGTTGCCGCCAAAAGCGAGGGGGACGGCAATGCGCCGCAGGGTACTCATGGAAGGAAGGCGCATCACGAAGGCTGGATTTTCTCTGGTAAAGGTAAAACGCCAGCGGTCACGTCACGGTGAAACTCTGCGTCTGCGCCACATCGCGCCTGCCTGCGGCTGATATATTAATACAAACAGAATACCCGCTCCCTGGCGCCTCCGCAAGACTCATGTGCATGCCGTCAGGCAATGACATAGCGGTTCTTGCCCTGGTGCTTGGCCTGGTACAGCGAGGCATCGGCCAGGCGGTAGCTGTGCGCCAGCTCCGTGTCGCAGGCCAGCTCGGCAATGCCCACGCTGATCGACACGGCCTGCCCCGGATTGAAGGCCAGGTAGACGGCATCGACGAGGCTGGCGGCGAACTGGCAGACGGCGCGCCGGTCCCCCGCGTAGACGATGCCGAACTCCTCGCCGCCCAGGCGTCCGCACAGGTGGCCGCCGCAGGCATCGGCGATGATGCCCGCCGTCTTGACCAGCACCACGTCACCCGCGTCATGGCCCAGGGTATCGTTGATTTTCTTGAAATTATCGATATCGATCATCAGGAAGTACATCGGTTGCGGTCGCTGCTGCAATTGCTGCGTCAATTCCGTAAAGCGACGGCGGTTATTCAAGCCCGTCAAGCCATCCTGGTAGGCCAGGCGGGTCAGCGCCTCCCTGGCGCGGAAGTCGCGCAGGCGCAACAGATTAAAGCTGATGCTGAGGACCAGGCCGAACAGCATGCTGTAGACGATCAGCAAGTTCGCCCAGGCAGCATGCGCCATGGCGGGATCGATCGGGAAATGGCCGTAACCCAGTATCAGCCAGACTGCCGCGGCAACGATGAGATACACCACGCAGCCATTGAAGATGGGCGCCGCCAGCAGCACCATGAACACGCCCACGGGCTGCATCCAGAATTCGGCCTGCCCCGCCGCCTCCGCCAGCAGGCGGAAGCAAAAGGCAATGGCGCACATGCCCACGGCGCCCCCCAGTTTCAGCACCCAGATAGCGCGCGCGGCCACATTGATGCCGATCGCCAGCACGATGCCGGCCAGCGCATACAGCAGCGCGCCCCTGTCGAGCGTATTGACATGCGGAATAAAAGCCCACACGAACAAGATACTGGCCAGGCCAAAGGACTCGCTGACGACGGCCATGCGGCGCAATTCGGGAAAATACTTCTCGGCATGCGCCCGTCCTCCGCCGAAAAGCAGGTGGTGCAGGGTTTGCCTGCGAGTGTCGTTCAAGTACATGGCGGCTTTCCAGGCGTGGTGTCAGGCATGAGCGAACGCAAAAGGTTGCTTTTAGGATACGCCGCGCCTGCCCTGCCCGCAAGCGCGCGCGCCTGCCGTGTCGCGCCGCGCGCACTCGCCTGCATTTTGTTAGCGATTTGCACTGGCTTTGCAGTATGCTGACAAATAGTAATATTATTAGACCGTCGTACCATCGAGCCGCAGAGCCATACACAGATGAACGAGAGCTGAACAATGCCAGAAACTAGCGACTTATCTGTCCTGATCGTCGACCCGAACCCCAGCATGCGGGGCAATCTGCACAATATGCTGAACCAGGCGGCCATCACCAAGGTCGAATATGCCGTCAATTCCGGCACGGCCATCCGCTTGCTGACGAAGAAACCGTTCGACATCATCCTGTGCGAATACGATCTTGGTAGTGGCACGGATGGCCAGGATGGCCAGCAATTGCTGGAAGACTTGCGCCACCACAAGCTGATCGGCCTGTGGACGATCTTCATCATGCTGACTTCCGAAGCCATCCACAGCAAGGTGATCAGCGCGGCCGAACTGACCCCGTCCGACTACATATTAAAGCCGTTCACCGTCGACGTGCTGAGCGGACGCATCGCGCGCGCCATCGAGCGGCGCGCCATGTTCCTGCCCACGTACCAGCTGATCGACAAGGGCGACTTGCGCGAAGCCGTAAAAAGCTGCCGCGCGGCCGAGCTGCAGCATCCACGCCTGGCGGCCGATTTCACCCGCCTGCGCGCCGAGCTGCACCTCACCCTGGGCGAATGGAAGGAAGCGGAACAGCTGTACGCCGACATGCTGGCCACGCGCCCCATGGCCTGGGCCCACCTGGGACTGGCGCGCACCCTGTTCGAGCAGCAGCGCCACGAAGAGGCGCAGGATGCGCTGCTGGAACTGGTGGAAATCTATCCCCGCTTCATGGCCGCCTACGACTTGCTGGCGAAGAACCACGAAGCCATGGGCCAGCAGCTGCAGGCCAAGAAAATCCTCGAAGACGCGGTGGCCATCTCGCCGCACATGGTGCGCCGCCTGCGCCACCTGGGCGGCATCGCGTATGACACGGGCGACATCGGCGCGGCCGAACGGGCGTATAAGCAGGTCGTGACGAAAGCGAAGTACTCCGAATTCCGCGATCCGGAAGACCACGTCAACCTGGTGAAAACGCTGGTAAAGAAAGGCGATGCGCCGCAGGCGAGCGGCGTGCTGCGCGACATGGAGCGCTCGCTGCGCGGCGGCGCCAACGTGGAAGCGTGCCGCGCCATCTCGGCCGCCATGCTGCATGAATTGTCGGGCAACGACATCGCCGCCGCCAGCGAACTGCAACTGGCCGCCGCCGCCCTGGACACGGCGCGGGGCCTGTCGACGCAGCTGAAGGTGGGCCTCGTGCAAAGCTGCCTGAAGAACAACCTGGAACAGGCGGCGTCCGACGTCATGATGAAACTCGTCAACGAAGCGGACAGCGAGGTGACGATGGAAGCGGCCGTGGACGTGTTTGAAAAGGCGGGCCGCCATGATCTGGCGCAAGGCATGGGCCAGCAGATCACGAACCAGGTGCAGGAACTGATGCAGGATGCGGCCAGCAAGTCGGAAAGCGGAGAGCTCAAGGGCGCCGTCTTCGTGCTGCGCCAGGCCCTGCGCAAGACACCGGGCAACCTGCCCGTGCTGTTCGCCTCCGTCGACGCCATCTTGCGCCAGCTCAATATGCTGGGCTGGGAAGCCCCGCTGGCCGAACAGGCGCAGCACCAGATGCAGGTGATCCGCAAGATCGACCCCAAGCATCCGAAGCTGGAATCGCTCAAGCAGCAGTATGCGGCCACGCAGCACAAATATGGTATTGCGACCTGATCTGAGGGACGCACTGCAAACCTTCTGCGCAGCCCACTCTCGGGTTGGCGTTGCTCACCGTACTAAAGTACGGCTGCGCTACTCAACCCGACATTGGGCTTGCTCGCGACGGTTTCCAGAGGCGTCGTGACGTGCGTTGGCGTCAAAAACGCGCAGGTCGGATTAGCGAGCCGCGCGCTTCTTCGCGGGCATGTCCGGCGGCTTGTATCAAGGCTCTCCCCTGAGCGTGTAGACCGGCTTCTCGGATTCGCCCTTTTCCGCCATCGCAAGCACGCGCTGCAGTTCCTTGCGCTCGCTGCCCTCCTTGGCCGATGACGCCAGGTTGCGCAGGATGGCGACATGCGCCGCCTGCAGCGCCTGCGCCGCAGGCACGGCGATGTCCGGTTTCACGCCGACGTGCTCCCAGTTGGTTTTGGTGACGACATTGGTCGTGCGCGCGGTCGGGATCGAGACGATGATGTCCTGCCCCAGGTTGTACCAGCTCACGGGATTGGAGCCGCCGCCGGTGGTTTCCCCGACCACCGTGCCGCGCTTTTGCGCCTGGATGCCATAGGAGAAGTCCTCTCCGGCGGAAAACGTGCGGGCCGAGGTCAGCACGTACACGGGCTTGTCGTAACGCTGTGCGACCGTCTTCACGGTCCAGAACTGCCGCGTCAGACCTGTCGGGCGATCGTACATGTCGATCAGGTGACGCTCGTCGCCGAGCGGGAAGAAATGACTCATCAGGTAAGCCACGCTGGCCGGGCTGCCGCCGCCATTGCGGCGCAGGTCGAGGATCAGCGCATCCGTCCCCGCCATGAGCGACATCGCCGCCGTGTACGCCGCGCTGACGTATTCCGGGCCGCCGAAGCCGCGCAGCTCGATATAGCCGACGTTGCCGGGAAGGCGTTCGATCTTCTCGATGTCATAGCCGCGCCGCGCGGTCTGGTCGCGCCACTCGTCCGTCTTGGCGCGGCTAGGCAGCTCGGGGTTGGCGCTGCGCTCGCGAAGGCCTTCGTACACCGCAGTGCCGAAATGCAAGTCGCCGCTCAATTCCCGCAAGTCCTTCGCCAGCGCCGTACTGAACGCCTGGGTGTTGGTGGCGCTCGCATAGCCTCCTTCGGCATTTTTCCTGGCGATCGCAGTGCCGACCCGTTCGGCCACGGCCGGCTCGATGTAATTCGCGTTCATTTTCGCAACCAGTGTCTGCACGATCGCAGCGCGGCCGGACGCGTTCAACGCGGTGTCCGCCGCCGCAAAAGCCTGAAACGACACCAGCGTACCCAATACGACAGCTGCGACAAATTTCTTGCTACCTGACATACATTCCTCCAAGTTGGACTGCGAAGCGATTGATCGTTATGTGAAAAATACGCGTGATGCCCCCCGGGCGCGTCATCGAAGCGGCGCCTGGGCAGGCAAGCCTGCATCATTCGGGTTGATCGTCCAGGTGTGGCCGTGCCTGCGCCGGAGCGGTATCGAGCTGCGGCCCGCCGTCGCGCAGGCGCTGCAAGTTGGCGTCGCGGATGCGCGCGCCGAAGGAACGTGTCTCGAGTACGGCGATCGCCTGTCCGAGGCAGGCGGACAAGGGAAACGCCAGTTCCGCATCGAGGCTGTCGGCCGCCGATTTGGTCGCCTGCCAGCACACGCGCAGGCGCGGCAGCAGCGTTTCGCCAGCGGCGCTGAGGCGCACCACGCGCTGCCTGCCGTCTGCGCCGCCGGCGGCCACCGTCAACAGGCCTTTTTTCACCATCAGGGCCACCGTCTGCGTCGCGGCCGGCTGCGTGAGGCCGGCCAGGGCCGCCAGCTCGCCGATGGTCGCGCTAGCCTGCTCGGCCAGCACCCGCATCACCGGCGTATAGCGCGGCCGGTAGTCCAGCCCCGCGTCCACGTAGGCTTGCTCGACCGCGCCGTCCAGCAGTTCGATGAGATGTCGTAATTGTGTGCCGAGTCCAGGTTTCATGGAACCATGGTAGCACCATTTACATAAGAGCTTATATAAATATTTTACATATTTGAAAACGCTAGCGGCAGCCGCCGCCGGAGGCTGCCGCGTGGAACCCAGGAAGGTGAGAGACGAGATGAGGTGGAAAACGGATGGATGGCGTCTGGGGCCAACGGGGCATCCCCGCCCTGACGGATGGCTTAGGATGCCCTGCCCGACCGGGCTGGCATCAGCAGCGCGCCAGCTACTGCGCGCTACAAGTCATCGCCTGCATTTACGCCAGGTTATAGACTGTTTCCAGGACCGCGATTGTCAGCGCGGCAATTTGTACCGTATCAGCAGCGTAGGTCCCTTGCCGCCGGATGGCGTCAGCAGTATCTCGTCACCGGGCAGCATCTCTTCATACATCACCGTGCAACAGGTCGGCATCGAGTGGCCGCGCGCCGGATAGATGCCGACGTCGGTGTGCAGGGTTGCAGCGCGCACGTCCACGCTGGTCTTGCCGGCCTTTCCCTCTTCTTCCAGCAGTTTGCGCAATGCGGTGACGAAATCCCCTTTGCTGAGCCTGGCAGGCGTCTGGCTGGCTTGCGGGCGCGCGGTTGCGTCGTTTTTCATGGCAGTTTCTTTCAGTGTATACATTCCCGCCACTATATCATCCGCCCCCTGGCGGCATCACGCCAACATAGACGCCAGCCCTGGCCGCTTAAGCTCTGCTGATGGTGCGCTCCGGCGGAACTCGCAGGCAGGTGACTCTTATTTCTTTCCGAGGCAGGTGCAACAGGCCGGCTTAGCTAAAGTCCAACATGATTAAAATAGTACTCGATGGAGTGTCGTAGAACATCAAAAGTTTATCTGCTCCATGGTCCCGATAGCGATATCCAACCAATATCCCAATTAATCGATATCGCTGCCCCTGTTCGTTTAGCGGATGAGTGAAGTTGACGCCATTAACCGTCTCGTCCTCGCGCATCATCCGAGATGGCCTGAATCCCCATTTAGCCACCTCATCAGGCAAGGAGAGATCGTTGGTCCAGTTGCCGGCCAGGGCATTTCCTCCAAAAGCGGTGCCCCAACCAAAGCTGTCAGATTGCCTATTCATGAGACCCTGCTCATGCCATGCGCGCCTACGCTCGGCATAGCTTTTGTTGGCCTCCCCGTACCAAAAATCAGCCTCCACATCATGCTCCCGATTAATCGCAAAATAGCGCCAATCCCCGGCGAATCGATACTTTGATCCTATCCGAACGAACTTAATCCATGCTTCGCCACAGTGAGGACCGTAGTAATCCGTGCTGCCTTCGCCCAAAGCACCATCATACGGCTCTATGGGCAAGACGAAGTGGAACTGCCCCGTCCACGTAGGGTCGACCTGTGCTGCGGGTATGGTTAGAATAGGATGGAACACTTTCAGATGGAGCCCGACGTCTTCCATAAAGACGTCGTCTGGATCAGGATAGGGCACGAATCCGGGAGGGACTACTAAATTTTGAGCCATTGATGATGCAACCTTATGTAAATAGTGACTTACATAAGCCAGACGTTTCTCGGAGATGGAAACCGCATTTATTTTGCATCATTATGCAAAAATATTTTTTTGGATTGCAACGGGTTCACACGACACCGCAGAATTGCTCATCAACATCGCCGAAAGCCGGCCAACCGCATCCCGGTCGCGCAGATCGGATTAACAGGGCCGCCGAAGCACGCAAGCGCGTCATCCGAATACCAGCGGCCAACAGACTCTTCTCGGATTACGGTCCTATCGGGCCGACTCCGCCTTGCGCGCCACCCTTGCCACCACCAGCTCGATCAGCTCCGCGATCAAGGGCCGGAACGTAGCCGCATTGCCGCCCTGCCCCAACATGACGGTGCGCGTGGTCAGGTGCGAAAAGACGGCGTCGAACAGGATCTGCGGCAGGTTGGAAAACGAGGTATCGGCCGCGATGCGGCCCTGGGCGCGCTGCTGTTCCAGCAGGCGCAAGATCAGCGCATGCCACACTTGCGGACCGTGTTCGTACCAGGTCAGGCCCACGGCCGGCACGGCGGCCGCGCCCGTGACGACGAGGCGGTAGAAATCCACGTGGCGGGGGCTGGTGACGACGGCCACCAGTTCATCGAGGATCAGCTGCAAGCCCTGTTCCAGGCCCGCTTGCGAGGTATCGAGTCGGCGCAGGTCGATGATGAAATCGGCGCACAGGTATTCGACCACCGCCACCAGCAATTCCTGCTTGCTGCCGAAGTAGCGGTAGGCCGTGGCCTTCGAGCCGCCCGCCTCGGCCACGATGGCGTCCATGCTGACGCCGTCGTAGCCGGAGGCGAGGAAGAGGTCCGCCGCCGCCACCAGCAGCTTGCGCCGCCGCTCCTCGCTTCGGGTACTCGGGGAAGCTGGAACGGTGCGCAACTGGGGCATGAAGCAAACTCTTACTGTGTCTTGGGAAGCGCGTATGCTATCACGTAATCTCCCCGGTCCGGGCTCTGGCGGGCGCCGCCCGCCACCACCACGACGTACTGGCGGCCCGACTTGGGCGACACATAGGTCATCGGCGTGCCTTGCGAACCGACGGGCATGCGCGCCTTCCACACTTCGCGTCCCGTGGCGATGTCCATGGCGCGCAGATAGTAATCCTGCGTGCCCGCATAAAACACGAGGCCCGACGCCGTGCTCACGCCGCCGCCCAGGGTGGGCATGCCCAGCGGGATGGGCAGCCGCGCGCGCACGCCGTTGATGACGGCGTCCTGCACCGTGCCGGCCGGACGTTCCCACACTTTCGTGCGCGTCTTCAAATCGATGGCGGCAAACACGCCCCACGGCGGGCTTTGGCAAGGTATGCCCAGCGGCGAATTGAAGGCTTTGTGGTCGATGACGAAGGGCGTGCCATCCATCGGATAGGTGCTGCCCACGCCGTGGCCCGACGTCAGCTTGGCCACGTCCACCGTTTCGCGCGGCACCAGCTTGACCACTTGCGGCATGCGGATATCGTTGACGAACATATAGCCATTGCTTTCATCGACGGCCGCGCCGCCCCAATTGAAGCCGCCGTAGTAGCCCGGATAAATCAAGGTCTCTTGCGTGCTTGGCGCCGTGAACTCCCCTTTGTAATTGAGCTTGCGGAAGCTGATGCGGCAGGCCAGCTGGTCGAAGAAGGTGGCACCCCACATGTCGCGCTCCGTGAGGGTTTCCGCGCCGAGGGCCGGCATGCCGGTGGAGTATGGCTGCGTCTTTGCCACCCAGTCGCCGGCCGCGTGCTCCTGCGGCACGGCTTTTTCGATGACTTCGGCAATCGGCTTGCCCGTGCGGCGGTCCAGCATGAAGATCTGGCCACGCTTGGTCAGCTGCACCAGTGCGGGAATCTTGCCGCCCTTGCCGTCCGGGACGTCGTACAGGGCCGGCTGCGCCGCCACGTCGTAATCCCAGATGTCGTGGTGGACGGTTTGATACGTCCAGCGTTCGCGGCCCGTGGCCATGTCGAGGGCGACGATGGCCGACGCGTATTTTTCCGTCAGCGGCGGGCGCTTGCCGCCCCAGAAGTCCGGCTGCTCGTTCCCCGTCGGCAGGTAGACGAGGCCCAATTCGTCGTCGAAGGCCGGGGTCGACCACATGTTCGGCGTGCTGCGCGTGTAGGTCTGTCCTTCCGGCGGCAGCTTGGTGATGGCCGGATTGCCCAGGTCCCAGGCCCACACCAGTTCCCCCGTGTCGGCGCTGTACGCGCGCACGACGCCCGACGGTTCATCGGTGGAGCGGCCGTCGAAGACCCAGCCGCCGAGGATGATCAGATTGCGCGCCACCGTGGGCGCGGACGTGTAGGCGTAGTACGGCACGTTCATTTTCACCTTGCCCAGGCCGACGGTGAGATCGACGGAACCCTTGTCGCCGAAGCCCTCGCACTGCTTGCCCGTCTGCGCGTCGATCTCGATCAGGCGCGCATCCATGGTCACTTGCACGATACGCCTGGCGCACGCGCCCGCCGCCGGCGCGCCGGCCGCCTGCATGCCCTCGACACGGAACGGCTTTGTCACTTTGGCCGGCTCGTAGTAGCCGACGCCGCGGCAGCGGTTCCACGTCTTCGTGTTGGCCGGCTTCGGATCGAAGGTCCAGCGCTCCTTGCCCGTGTCCGCGTCCAGCGCAATGACCTTGCTGGTCGGCGTGCACGTATAGATGGTGTCGCCGATCTGCAGCGGCGTGTTTTGCGACTCGGACGCGCCCTCGGCCAGCTCGCCCGTGCGGTAACTCCACGCCACTTGCAGCTGGCCGACATTCTGCTGGTCGATCTGCGTGTACGGCGCGAAGCGCGTGCCTTTCGGCCCATGGCCATAATGCGCCCATTTGGCGCTGCCGTCATTGACGGGCGTCACGGTATCGTGCTGCGGCTGCGCGGTGGCCTCCAGCACGCCGTGCGGCTGGAACATGGAGGTAAAGCCGGCCACCAGCACGACGGCAAACAGGGCCACGAAGCCGCGCGACTGGCCACCATGGCCACGGCCTGCCAGCCACGGATGCAGCAAGGCGGCCACGAGGCCGATGACGAGGAATGGCGCCAGGCGCGGCACCATGGGCCAGAAGGCGAAGCCGATTTCCCACACGGCCCACAGCAAGGTAGCCAGCACCAGCGCGGCGACAACGCCACTGGCCAGCGGCTTGCGGCGCCCATACAGCACGCCTGCCAATATTAAACCGAGACCGGCCAGCAGGTAATACCAGGAACCGCCGAGGCTAATCAGTTCGATGCCGCCCGCCGCCAGGGCCAGGCCGGAAAGTCCGAGAAAAACGCCAAAAACCGCCAGGGCAATGCGCTTGCCCCTGGAGACCGCCGGGATCGCCGCCGCTCCATTCTTTGTTGAAGTGTCCATTTTTTATCCATGACGCCTCCCCTGCCCAGGCCAACATGCGGGGATGGCTGATTTTTTAAATCTACGTAGTGAAACTGTACTGTACGGTTTCATTTTATGCCGATTTTTGACGCAAGGAAAGAAAAATTGATGTGGGAGCTTGATTCTTGGCGGGGATGGGAGGTGGTGCTGCCGCTTTTGACGTTTAAACAAATGCCGTTGGAACGCCCGAAAAACGCCCAGGGCTAGGCGCCCCGCCGAAGACAGTACGAATAGTACGGCGAGGCGGAGCAACAACGCCCTGGGCGTTTTCTCGGGTGTTACAAAGAGGCCATGTCGATGACGAAGCGGTATCGTACATCGCTCTTGACGACGCGCTCGAACGCCTCATTGATATCCTGGATGCGGATAATCTCGATGTCGGAGACGATATTGTGCTTGCCGCAGAAATCCAGCATTTCCTGGGTTTCCTTGATCGAGCCGATCATGGAACCGGACAGGCTGCGGCGCGCGCCCACCAGGCCGAAGGCGCTGATCGGCGGCACGGCGCCGTCGGGAATGCCGACGATGACCATGCTGCCATCGACCTTCAGCAGGTTGATGTACTGGTTCCAGTCGATCGACGCGCCCACCGTGCAGATGATCAGGTCGAAGGTGCCGGCCAGTTTGCTGAACGTTTCCGCGTCGTTGGTGGCGTAGTAGTGATCGGCGCCCAGGCGCAGGCCGTCTTCGCGCTTCGACAGGGTCTGGCTCAGCACCGTCACTTCGGCGCCCATGGCGTGGGCGATCTTGACGCCCATGTGGCCCAGGCCGCCCATGCCCAGGATGGCGACCTGCTTGCCAGGACCGGCCTTCCAGTGGTTCAGCGGCGAGTACAGGGTGATGCCGGCGCACAGCAGCGGCGCGGCCGCGTCCAGCGGCAGGTTGTCGGGAATCGACAGCACATAGCCTTCCTTGACGACGATGCTGTCCGAGTAGCCGCCCTGCGTGGCCGTCTTGCCGTCCGCTTCGACGCCGTTGTAGGTCTGGATCAGGCCGGGCATATACTGTTCCAGGTCCACGTTGCGGGTCTTGCAAGTGGTGCAGGAGTCGACGAAGCAGCCCACGCCCACGTGGTCGCCCACCTTGAACTTGCTGACGTTGGCGCCGACGGCCGTGACGACGCCGGCGATTTCATGGCCGGGCACCATCGGGAAGGCGGCGCCGCCCCATTCATCGCGCGCCTGGTGGATGTCGGAATGGCACACGCCGCAGTATTTGATCGAGATGGCCACGTCGTCTTCGCGCGGGGCGCGGCGCTCGAACGTGAACGGTTGCAGTGCGGAGGTCGGGCCCAGTGCGGCGTAGCCTTTGGCGATGGTGGTCATGAAAACTCCTGTATCTATATGTGTGTAACGAGGGGGGACGCGTGCCATGCATGCGATTGCACAAGTGTGCCCGAGAAGCTGCCCCGCCGTTACCGCGATCCTGCAAGACCTTTGCACGATCCTCCAAATCTGCGTAAGATCAACCCCTGCCCTCCCTCGCCTGACGCATACTGCCACCCATGCCTACCTTAATCCTGCCCCAAGATGAAATCGCCGCCCTGATCAGCCGCCACGCGCCGCGCACGGGCGACTACGCGACGGCCATCGGCAACCTCACCTTCCACCGCCAGTCGTCCGTCACGGAGTCGCTGTTCCATGCGGCGCGCCCCAGCGTGGCCATCATCGCGCAAGGAGCGAAGGACGTCACCCTGGGCACGGAAACCTTCCATTACAGCCGCATGCAATATCTGCTGACGTCCGTCGACCTGCCGGTGCAGGTGCGCGTGGTGGAAGCAAGCGTGGACAAGCCGCACCTGTGCGTGGTGCTGGGCATCGACATCGCCGACGTGGCCGCGCTGCTCGATAGCGAAAGCGGCGGCGACAGCGCCGCGCAGCAGAAAATCCTGCCCGCCGCGCGCGGCATTTCCGTCAGCGACGTGTCGCCCGAGCTGCTCGACGCCATGCTGCGCCTCGTGCGCCTGCTCGACAAGCCGGGGGAGATCGCCGCGCTGGCGCCCCTGATCCGCCGCGAGCTGACCTACCGCCTGCTCAATGGCCCCGTGGGCGCGCGTTTGCGCCACATGGCGCTGGCCAGCAGCCAGTCGCACCAGGTGGGGCAAGCCATCGACTGGATCAAGCACCATTACGCGCAGCCGCTGCGCATCGAGCACCTGGCCGGCATGGCGAACATGAGCATGTCGTCGCTGCACCACCACTTCAAGGCGATTACCGCCATGACGCCGATGCAGTACCAGAAGCTGCTGCGGCTGCAGGAAGCGCGGCGATTGATGCTGGTCGAGCAGATCGACGCGGGCACGGCCGGCTACCGGGTCGGCTACGCCAGCGAATCGCAGTTCAGCCGCGAATACAGCCGCCAGTTCGGCCGCGCGCCCATGCGCGACGTGGGCCAGGTGCGCGCGCAGCTCAGCGGCGCCGGTGCCGCCAGTGCCAGTGCTGACCTGGCCTATTCCGTCTTGCCGTAGCCGCCGCCGCCCGGCGTTTCGATGACGAACACGTCGCCCGCCCGCATGGCCGTCTTGCCGATATGCGCCAGGTGCTCCACCGTGCCATCGGCCCGCTCCACGTAATTGCGCCCCAGCGCGCCCGCCTCGCCACCCGCCATGCCGAACGGCGGAATAATCCGGTTGTTCGACAGGATCGCCGCCGTCATCGCTTCCAGGAAGCGCACCCGGCGCACGCCGCCATTGCCGCCGTGCCAGCGCCCCGCCCCGCCCGATCCGGCGCGGATGCTGTAGCTGTCCAGGCGCACGGGGAAGCGCCACTCGAGGATTTCCGGGTCCGTCAGGCGCGAATTGGTCATGTTCGTCTGCACCACGTCCGTGCCGTCGAAGCCGGGGCCGGCGCCCGAGCCGCCCGATATCGTCTCGTAATACTGGTATTTCTCGCTGCCGAACGTGAAATTGTTCATCGTCCCCTGCGAGGCGGCCATGGCCCCCAGCGCGCCATACAGGGCATTCGTGATGCAGGTCGAGGTTTCCACGTTGCCCGAAACGACGGAAGCCGGATACCGCGGGTTGAGCATGGAGCCGGGCGGGATGATCACGGTCAAGGGTTTCAGACAGCCGGCATTCAGGGGAATCTCGTCGTCGACGAGGGTACGGAACACGTACAGCACGGCCGCCATGCAGACGGCGGACGGCGCATTGAAGTTGTTCGGCAGCTGGCTTGAGGTGCCCGTGAAATCGATGACGGCGCTGCGCCGCGCCACGTCGACCTTGATCGCCACCTGGATGCGCGCGCCGTTGTCCAGGTCCAGCGCATAGCTGCCATCCTTCAGGGTCGTGATGACCCGGCGCACGGCTTCCTCGGCATTGTCCTGCACGTGGCCCATGTAGGCTTGCACGACAGGCAAGCCGAAATGCGCGACCATGTTATGCAGTTCTTCGGCCCCCTTCTGGTTGGCCGCCACCTGGGCGCGCAGGTCGGCCAGGTTTTGCCGCGGATTGCGGGCCGGCCAGCTGGCGCCCGCCAGCAGGGACAGTGTTTCCGCCTCGCGCATCACGCCCGTGGCGCCGTCGACCAGCTTGAAATTGTCGATCAACACGCCCTCCTCCTCGATGCGCGTGGAGTCCGGCGGCATGGATCCGGGCGTGGTGCCGCCGATGTCCGCATGGTGGCCGCGCGAGCCCACGTAGAACAGGATGGCACCGCCCTTTTCATCGAAGACGGGCGAAATCACCGTCACATCGGGCAGATGCGTGCCGCCGTGGTACGGGTCGTTCAGCATGAAGACGTCGCCCGGCCGCATGGCGCCCGCATTGCGCGTCATGACGGTGCGGATGCTCTCGCCCATGGAACCGAGGTGCACGGGCATGTGCGGCGCATTGGCGATCAAGTGGCCTTGCGCATCGAAGATGGCGCAGCTGAAATCGAGCCGCTCCTTGATGTTGACGGAATGGGCCGTATTTTGCAGGCGCAGGCCCATCTGCTCGGCGATCGACATGAACAGGTTGTTGAAAATTTCCAGCATCACGGGGTCGGCATCAGTCCCGATGGCGCGCCGCTCCGGCAAGGCGGCGACCCTGCGCAAGATCAAATGGCCGTGCGCCGTCACTTGCGCGCGCCAGCCCGGTTCGATCACGGTGGTGGCGTTGGCGTCGCTGACGATGGCCGGGCCGTCGATGGCATCACCGGGGCGCAGGCTGTCCGCCGCATACAGGCCGCTGTCGCGCCATGCACCGGCGCAGTAGATCTGCACCGTCTGCACGGGCGCCAGCGCGCCAGCGCGGGCCGCATACGCCGGCGTGGCCGGCTGCGGCGCATCGGATGCGCCGAGGGCTTCCACGGAGATGGCTTCCACGATCAAGGCACGCGCCGGCATCAGGAAGGAAAAGCGTTTTTTGTACGCCGCTTCGAACTGCGCCTGCATGCTGGCCACCGTATCGAACAGCACGACGAGGGCCGAATCCGTGCCTTCGTAGCGCAGGTGCACGCGGTGCACGAGCGCGATGCGCTCGCCTGCCACGCCCTGGCGCAGCAAGTCGCCCCGCGCCTGCTCTCCCAGTGCGGCGAAATCGCGCGCCAGGTCGGCCCCCAGTGTCGCTTCGATGGCCCGCTCGCACATGGCGCTCTGGTCGGCCAGGCCCATGCCGTAGGCCGACATCACGCCGGCCAGACTGTGGATGAACACCGTGCGCATGCCCAGCGCGTCGGCCACCAGGCAGGCATGCTGGCCGCCCGCGCCGCCAAAGCTGGTGAGCGTATATTCCGTGACGTCGTGGCCCCGCTGCACGGAAATCTGCTTGATGGCGTTGGCCATATTGCCCACGGCGATGGCGACATAGCCTTCGGCCACTTCTTCCGGCGTGGCATTGACCGTGCGCGCCAGCGCTTCGAACTGGGCGCGCACCGTGGCCGCGTCCAGCGCTTCATCGGCGTCGGGGCCGAAGACGCGGGGGAAGAACGCGGGCTGCAGCTTGCCCAGCATGACGTTGCAGTCGGTGACGGCCAGCGGGCCGCCGCGCCGGTAGCTGGCGGGGCCCGGGTTGGCGCCCGCGCTGTCCGGCCCCACCTTGTAGCGGGCGCCGTCGAAATGCAGCAGGGAGCCGCCGCCTGCGGCCACCGTGTGGATGCTCATCATGGGCGCGCGCATGCGCACGCCGGCGATCTGCGTCTCGAACACGCGTTCGAACTCGCCCGCGTAATGCGACACGTCCGTCGAAGTGCCGCCCATGTCGAAGCCGATGACCTTGTCGAAACCGGCCAGCGCGCTGGCGCGCACCATGCCGACGATGCCGCCGGCGGGGCCGGACAAGATGCTGTCCTTGCCCTGGAAGGCGCGCGCATCCGTCAAGCCGCCGTTCGACTGCATGAATTGCAGGTGCACGCCGGGCAGCTCCATCGCCAGCTGGTCGACATAGCGGCGCAGGATCGGCGACAGATAGGCGTCGACCACGGTGGTGTCGCCGCGCGCCACCAGTTTCATCATGGGGCTGACCTCATGCGACACGGACACCTGCGCAAAGCCGGCTTCGCGCGCCAGCTGCGCCACCCGCGCCTCGTGCGCGTGATGGCGGTAGCCGTGCATCAGCACGATGGCGATGGCGCGCACGCCGCGCGCATGGGCTTGCGCCAGCGCGGCCTGCGCGGCCGCCTCGTCGAGCGGCGTGACGACGTCGCCGTGGGCGCCCACCCTTTCGTCGATCTCGATCACGTCACCATACAGCAGTTCGGGCAGGATGATCTTGCGCGCGAACAATTGCGGACGGTTCTGGTAGGCGATGCGCAAGGCGTCGCGAAAACCCCGCGTGATGGCCAGCACGGTGGGCTCGCCCTTGCGTTCGAGCAGCGCATTGGTGGCGACCGTCGTGCCCATCTTGATGGCGCCCACCTGCTCCACGGGCAGCGGCGCACCGGGCGCAAGGCCCATCAGCCGGCGCATGCCGGCCAGCGCCGCGTCGCGGTACTGGCCCGGATTTTCCGACAGCAGCTTGCAGGTGGCCAGGCTGCCATCGGGACGGCGCGCCACGATGTCCGTAAAGGTGCCGCCACGGTCGATCCAGAATTGCCAGTCCATCGCCTTGCCCCCGCGCTTATGTGAGATGGCTATTGTAGCCGTCAAACAGGCGCGCATTTCAGGCGTGCGCGCCTTGCCTTTCGCCCGCATCGGCCTTATGTTGAAGACATGCTGACTAACGGAACACGCTCCATGCCCCTGATCGACTCTGCAACACCGCTGTACTCCATCGCCGAACTGCGCGCCATCGAACAGGCGGCCATGCGCGACTTGCCGCAAGGGCTGCTGATGCAGCGCGCGGGCCAGGCGGCCGCCAGTGCCGCCCTGAAGCTGCTGCACGCCCAGGAAGAAGGCAGCGATGCGGGCCACCGGCGCGTACTGGTGCTGGCCGGCCCCGGCGACAACGGCGGCGACGCGCTGGAAGCGGCCGCGCACCTGGCCGGCAGCGGCACCGAGGTGCTCGTCTGGCTGGCGCCCGCGGCGCAAGCCACGTCGCCCGAACGCGAACAGGCGCTGAGCCGCGCGCGCAACAGCGCCGCGCGCTGCATGGATGCGGCAACCAGCACGGCGTCGGCCGCCGTGGGTGCCGCGCCCTGGCACCTCGTCATCGATGGCCTGTTCGGCATCGGCGCGTCGCGTCCCCTGGACGGCGAATGCCGCGACGTGGTCCAGCTGGTGAACCAGCTGGACTGCCCCGTGCTGGCGCTCGACGTGCCCAGCGGCCTGCACGCGGACACGGGCGCCATCGACGGCGTCGCCATCCGCGCCACGCATACGCTCACCTTCATCGGCGACAAGCCTGGCCTGCACACGGCAAATGGCCGCGACCATGCGGGCGAAGTGGAAGTGGCCGCGCTGGCCATCGATCCCGCCCTGCTGCTGCCGGCGAAGGCGCAGCTGGGCGGCCTGCACCTGTTCGCCCGCCAGCTGCAGCCGCGCCGGCAAAACACGCACAAGGGCAGCTACGGCAGCGTGGCCATCATCGGCGGCGCGCAAGGCATGGCCGGCGCGCCCATCCTGGCGGCCCGCACGGCCCTGCATGCGGGCGCGGGAAGAGTGTATATCGCGTTTCCCGACGCACCGCCCGCCTTCGACAGCGGCCAGCCGGAACTCATGTGCCGGCACGCCCGGGACGTGGATTTCTCCGGCCTGCACTTCGCGGCGCTGGTGGCGGGCCCCGGCCTCGGCGACAAGGCCGGCACGGTGGAGCTGCTGCTGCGGGCGTTCGACAGCGACAGCCCCCTGCTGCTGGACGCCGATGCGCTGAACCTGATGGCGGCCGAACCGGAACTGCAATCGGCGCTGGCCGTGCGCACGGGTGCGGGGGCGACGATATTGACCCCGCATCCGCTGGAAGCGGCGCGCCTGCTCGACATGACGGTGACCGAAGTGCAAGCCGACCGCCTGGGCGCGGCGCGCCAGCTGGCCACCCAGCTGGGCGTCATCGTCGTCTTGAAAGGGTCGGGCACGGTGATCGCCGCGCCCGACGGCCAGGTCATCGTCAACAACACGGGCGGCCCCGCGCTGGCGACGGCCGGCACGGGCGACGTCCTGGCGGGCCTGTGCGGCAGCCTGCTGGCGCAAGGCTGGCCGGAATGGGAAGCGGCGCTGGGCGCCGTGTGGCTGCACGGCGCGGCGGCCGATGCGCTGGTGGCGGCAGGCAGCGGCCCCATCGGGTTGACGGCGGGGGAATTGATACCGGCCATCCGCCGGTTGATCAATGCCTTGTCGGTGTAATAACGACGTATTACAAGGAATGTCACGACATCTGACAGCAAGTAGGTCGGATTAGCGCGTCAGCGCGTAATCCGACAATCAGCAGCACCAATCACACCAGCCTGCCCGCCGCAATCGTAATCGTGCGCCCGCAGCGCGCCGCGATCGAGCTGTCGTGCGTGACGAGCACGAGGGTCGAGCCCCGCTCGCGGTTCAGCTCGAACATCAGCTGGATCACGGCTTCGCCCGTGGCGGCATCCAGGCTGCCCGTCGGCTCGTCGGCGAACAGCAGCGGCGGTTCCGTGACGAAGGCGCGGGCCAGCGCCACGCGCTGCTGCTCGCCGCCGGACAGGTATTTCGGATAGTGTTTCAGGCGGCTGCCCAGGTTCACCCTTCCCAGCATGGCTTGCGCCTTCTCTTTCGCGTCCGGGTCGCCGCGCAATTCCAGCGGCAGCATGACGTTTTCCAGCGCCGTCAGATGGGCCAGCAGCTGGAAGGACTGGAACACGAAGCCGAGCTTTTCCTTGCGAAAACCGGCGCGGCCGTCTTCGTCGAGGGCGAAGATATCGGTGCCGTCGAGCATGACCTTGCCCTCGCTGGGCGTGTCCAGGCCGGCCAGCAAGCCCAGCAAGGTAGACTTGCCGGAACCGGAGGCGCCGACGATGGCCAGCGTCTCAGCCGTTTGCACGGTAAAATCGACTTGATGCAGGATGGTCAGTTCACCATCGGCATCGGGTACGCGCTTGGCCAGCTGGACCACTTCGATGGCCGGCCGGGCATTTTGGCTGTTTTGACTGTTAGGTGCGGCAGGCCGCTGGGCGGCCGCGTCGGACGGGAGAAAACTGGTGGAAGTCGCTTTAGGGAATTCGGGCATGCTGATCTATCTTAAAAAATTTCGTGAACAAATAAGTGTCGAGGGCGGCAACCGCATGCGGCGGCGCACCCTGTCCTTGCTTCCTGCGGCAGCCCTGCTCCTGGTGTCAGGCATGACGAACGCCTATTCTGCACCAAAAACGCTGCTGGTGCTCGGCGATAGCCTGTCGGCCGAGTACGGGCTGGCGCGGGGCACGGGCTGGGTGGCGCTGCTGGAACAGCGGCTGCAAGCGCAAAAGAACGACACGCGCATCGTCAACGCCAGCATCAGCGGCGAGACCACCAGCGGCGGCCGCGCCCGCCTGCCCGCCCTGCTGGCCAAGCACCAGCCCGACGTCGTGCTGATCGAACTGGGCGCCAACGACGGCTTGCGCGGCTTGCCCGTGGCGGCCGCCGAAGCGAATCTGCGCGCCATGGGCGAGGCGGCCAAAAAATCGGGCGCGCAGGTGGTGCTCGTGGGCATGCGCATGCCGCCCAACTATGGCCGTGCCTACGGCGAGCAGTTCTATGGCGTGTACGGCAAGCTGGCAAAGGAATGGAAGGCGCCTTTGGTCCCCTTCATGTTCGAAGGCATCGCCGACCAGCCGCAGCTGTTCCAGGCCGACCGCATGCACCCGAATGCCAAGGCGCATCCGACGATTCTGAAAAACATCTGGCCGCAACTGGCGCCTTTGCTGAAAGCCAAGTAGTCCACACATTCTGCAGACAAAAAAATAGCCGCTCGAAAGCGGCTATTTTTATGCGTGGAAACTAAATCTTACGGCGCTTCCGGCGCTGCTACGGCTGGGGCGGTGAGCGGTTTGACGATCTTCACCTTGGCCTTGGCTTTCAGGTACTCGACGTAATCGAACATTTCCTGTTGCGCCAGGATACCGCTGATCTGGTCTTTCTCTTGCTGGCGGCGTGCCGCGTCCACTTGCGCCGGCTGCTGCACCTTGCCGATGCGGTAGATGCCGTAGCCCAGGGCTGGCAGCTCCACGCCCACATAGGCTGGCAGCTTGCTCGTGTCGGCCTTCATGACTTGCGCGATGGCGGCACGGTTGATGCCGTCCAGCTTGCTGCGCGATACCCATTGCGCCGCGCCGAAGCCCGTCGCATCGCCCGACGCCTTCAAGGCGGCCAGCTTGGTCTCGCCCGCCTTCTTGGCCAGCTTTTCCGCTTCTTCCAGGGTCACGCGCTGACGGATCATCGCTTCGACTTCGGCCAGCGGACGCTTCGTTGCCGGCTTGAATTCCACCACGCGGCCAGCGATCAGCACGTTAGGTGCGACGGTCACGGCTTCCGTGTTGCGCTTGTCTTTCAGCGAATCGTTCGAGAAGATGGCGGCCAGGAACTTGGCGTTGTTGAACGGCGCCTTGCCCAGTGCCGGCGACGGCGTGCGCGACAGGTTGGCAACGGATTCCACTTTCAGTTTCAGCTTGTCGGCCACCGGCTTCAGGCTGTCCGATTGCTCGTAGACCGTGTTGGTGAACGTTTCCGCCATTTCCGAGTATTTCTTGGCAGCAAATTGCTTGCGCAGGTCGGCCGTGATTTCGCCGCGCACTTCATCGAGCGCACGCACGTGCTGCGGTTTGAGCGAGGTGACGGTCAGGATGTGGAAACCGAAATCGGAAGCGACGACATCGCTGATTTCGCCTTGCTTGAGTTTCGAAACAGCGCTCAGCAGCGGTGCCGGCAAGCCATCCTTGCCGATCACGCCCAGGTCGCCGCCCTGTTCCGCGGAGGCCGGGTCTTCCGACTTGGCTTTCGCCACGGCGGCAAAGCTGGCAGGCGCCTTGCGCACGTCAGCCAGGATCGCTTCAGCCTTGGCCTTGGCGGCTGCCTTGTCGGCGGCCGAGGCGTCTTTCTTGACGGCTACGAGGATGTGGCTGGCCTGACGCGCTTCTTCCGTCGTGTAGGCTTTCTGGTTCTTCGCGTAGTAGCCGGTCACGTCCGCGTCGCTGACGTCGACTTGCTCGCCGGCGGCGCTGTCGTCCAGCACGACGTATTCGATCTTGGCTTGTTCCGGGATTTCAAAGAACTTGCTGTTCTTGTCATAGAACGCCTTGATCATGGCGTCCGTCACTTTGACTTCCGACACGTACTGGGCGATCGGCAACAGCAGTTCCTGCACTTCACGCTCTTCCGAGGTGATGTCGGACAGGCGCTTGGACACGGTGTTCGGCGCGAAGGCGGTGCCTTGCACGGCGCCGGCCAGTTGCTGCAGGGCCAGGTCGCTGCGGCGGCGCGCATCGTACATCTGCGGCGTCATGCCCTGGGCAGCCAGCATGGCCTTGTAGCGTTCCAGGTCGAATTTACCGTCCGGCAAGGTCAAGCCTGGGATTTCCAGCACTTCCTTTTGCAGCACGGCATCGCTGATGACGAGATGGCTACGGCCCACTTCGGCGGCCACGGCGCGCTCGGCGATCAGGTTGTCGAGGATGCTCTGGCGCGCTTCCGGCGTGTCAAACATTTTTTGGTCGAACTGCTCGCCCATCATCTGGCGGTAGCGGTCGATCTGCTGGCGTTGCGCTTCTTCATATTGCTGCTGCGTAACGACCTGGTCGCCGACCTTGGCGATGGTGTTCGCGCCATCGCCGAAGCTTTGGTAGCCGCTGATACCGACCAGTGCAAAAGACGGGACGATGACCAGCATCAGGAGAAACTGCATCAAGCGTCGATGGGTACGAATAAATTCAAACATGGTCAGCCAATTCGGGATGAGTGGATCACTATAAAAAAAGGCGAACATGCGTTCGCCTTGATTTCTTCGGCGGAATGGACGGGACAGATGTCCACTTCCCCTTTAGATTCAACAACTTGGCGCTGGAACTAAAGCAGGATTCTGACGCCCAAGCCATTATCTCCTGATTCTACAATGCCCATAGCGCTATAGCAAGAGTAAATCAGGGCGCGCGCCCTGCCCTGGCGCCGCCTGGATGGCAAGGCGCCGGACTCGGGCATTTAACCCGATGCAGCTTAAAGGGGATTTAAACGCCGGCGTTTTTATTCAACACGGCAGGCGGGAATTTTAAAAAGCAGGCGCGCCGAGATAATCTGGCGCTGAAAAAGAAAAACCCGCGCTACTTATTCAGCAGCGCGGGCTTCTATATTCTGGCGGAGCGGACGGGACTCGAACCCGCGACCCCCGACGTGACAGGCCGGTATTCTAACCAACTGAACTACCACTCCTTAAGAGCGTATTTTTTGGCGGAGCGGACGGGACTCGAACCCGCGACCTCCGACGTGACAGGCCGGCATTCTAACCAACTGAACTACCACTCCGAAAAATACACAGTACTACTTGCATTTGCATCCAGGATCGCCATTCAAGAACGTCGATCCTGAAATCGCGGCACCCGGAGGCGCCGCCAAATGTTTCCGGTGATTGTCACCTCACCGAAGTCCGTTAGTTTACAGCATCCTTCAAAGCTTTACCAGCTTTAAATTTTGGAACTTTTGCTGCTTCGATCGTGATCGCTTCTTTGGTACGCGGATTGCGGCCGGTACGCTCAGCGCGTTCGCTGACCGAGAAAGTGCCAAAACCAACCAGCGTCACGCTGTCGTTGTTTTTCAAAGTTTCCGTCACGCCGCCGATAACAGCGTCGAGTGCGCGCGCAGCGGCGGCTTTGGAAATGTCAGCTTTTTCAGCAATGTGGTCGATCAATTCAGTCTTGTTCACTAGCATCCCCAATTACAAAGGTATAAAACGTTTACCGTATCGTTGCGGCACTTTTGGCACCACAGCTGTCCGGCGAAAAAAATGTGCAGGCGTATTAAACAAGCCACACTGTATATGTGTCAAGCGCTTTGGGGGCGCAATTCACGTTTCAATATAAAACAAGCGCTCTAAAAGCGCTTGTTTGGGGAAAACAGGGGTAAAACGTTAGTGTTTTACTACCTCACCGGCCGCGTCAGGCTTGGCCGCGGCAGCCGTGACAGCCTCCACCGCAGCGACGTCCGCCAACGCTTCAGGCATGCGTTCGAGGGCGATTTCCAGCACTTTGTCGATCCAGCGCACCGGCACGATCTCCAGTTTGTTCTTGACGTTGTCCGGAATATCGGCCAGGTCTTTCACGTTTTGCTCTGGAATCAGGACCGTCTTGATGCCGCCGCGATGGGCCGCCAGCAGCTTTTCCTTCAAGCCGCCGATCGGCAATACTTCGCCGCGCAAGGTGATCTCGCCCGTCATCGCCACGTCGGCGCGCACGGGAATACCCGTGAAGACCGACACCATCGCCACCGTCATGGCCGCGCCAGCCGAAGGACCGTCCTTCGGTGTCGCGCCTTCCGGCACGTGGATGTGGATGTCGCTCTTCTCGAACACGTCCGCCTTGATGCCCAGGCGCTGTGCCCGGCTGCGCACCACCGTGCGGGCTGCCTCGATCGACTCTTTCATGACGTCGCCCAGGGTACCCGTGCGGATGATGCCGCCCTTGCCCGGCATCGACACGGCTTCGATGGTCAGCAGATCGCCGCCCACTTCCGTCCATGCCAGACCGACCACCTGGCCTACCTGGTTTTCTTTCTCTGCGACACCGAAATCATAGCGGCGCACGCCGAGGAATTTATCCAGGTTCTTCGAGTTGACGATGACTTTCTTGTCGGATTTCTTCAGCAGCAGCATCTTGACCACCTTGCGGCAGATCTTCGACACTTCCCGCTCAAGCGAACGCACACCGGCTTCCCGCGTGTAGTAGCGGATGATGTCGCGCAAGGCCGACTCGGCCACCGAGATTTCCTCTTCCTTCAAGCCATTGTTCTTGATCTGCTTCGGCAGCAGGTAACGCTGCGCGATGCTGGTCTTTTCATCTTCCGTGTAACCGGACAGACGGATCACTTCCATGCGGTCGAGCAAGGCTGGCGGAATGTTGTACGAGTTCGACGTGGCCACAAACATCACGTCGGACAAGTCGAAATCGACTTCGATGTAATGATCGGAGAACGTGTGGTTCTGTTCCGGGTCGAGCACTTCCAGCAGGGCCGACGACGGGTCGCCACGGAAATCGGCACCCATCTTGTCGACTTCATCGAGCAGGAACAAGGGATTGCGCACGCCGACTTTCGACAGCGATTGCAAGATCTTGCCCGGCATCGAGCCGATGTAGGTGCGGCGGTGACCGCGGATTTCCGCTTCGTCGCGCACGCCGCCCAGGGCCATGCGCACGAACTTGCGGTTCGTCGCGCGGGCGATGGACTGGCCCAGCGAGGTCTTGCCCACGCCCGGAGGACCGACGAAGCACAGGATAGGCGCCTTGAGCTTGTCGACGCGCTGTTGCACCGCGAGGTATTCCAGGATGCGTTCCTTGACCTTGTCGAGGCCGTAGTGGTCGCCCTCGAGCACTTTTTCAGCGTTCGCCAGGTCGTTATTGACCTTGGATTTCTTTTTCCAAGGCAAGTTGACCAGGGTGTCGATGTAATTGCGCACGACGGTGGCTTCGGCCGACATCGGCGACATCAGCTTGAGTTTTTTCAACTCGTTGGTAGCCTTGTCGAGCGCTTCCTTCGGCATTTTGGCCGAAGCGACTTTTTTCTCCAGCTCGTCGAGGTCGGCACCATCTTCGCCCTCGCCCAGTTCTTTCTGGATCGCCTTGACTTGCTCGTTCAGGTAGTACTCGCGCTGCGACTTTTCCATCTGGCGCTTCACGCGGCCGCGGATGCGCTTTTCCACCTGCAGGATGTCGAGTTCGCCTTCGAGCTGGCCCAGCAGGTGCTCGAGGCGCTTGGCCACGCTGAAAATTTCCAGGATGACTTGTTTTTGCTCAAGTTTCAGCGGCAGGTGCGCGGCCACCGTGTCGGCCAGGCGGCCGGCATCGTCGATGCCCGACAGGGAAGCGAGGATTTCCGGCGGGATTTTTTTGTTGAGTTTGACGTACTGGTCGAACTGCTGCACGATCGCGCGGCGCATGGCTTCGACTTCCGACTCGTCGCCCGGCTCGGACTCGAGCGGCGTCAGGTCGGCGATGAAGTGCGTCGGGGCATCGCTGATGTGGTTGATACGGGCACGCTGCGCGCCTTCGACCAGCACCTTGACGGTGCCATCGGGCAGCTTCAGCATTTGCAGAATATTGGCAACGCAGCCAATTTCATAGATATCCGAAGGAGACGGCTCGTCCTTCGCGGCTGCTTTTTGAGCGGCAAGCATGATGCTCTTGCCCTGCTCCATCGCAGCTTCCAGCGCCTTGATCGACTTTGGACGGCCAACGAACAGCGGTATCACCATATGCGGGAAAACGACGACATCCCGCAACGGCAATAACGGCAGTTGAGTTTGCTCAGTTAATTTGGAAGTTGTCATGGCGTACCTTATAGAAAGCGTGTTTACGATGTTGGCGCTCGCTGCCAAAACACAAGACCGGCGAGAATAAATAATTCTGTGAAACAAACATTTTTCTGTTTATTTCGCAAAACACACCCGCATGACGGTAATAAATGCAGTTTTCACAGTAAAAAAGCCACGCGCAGCTAAGCGCCGCGAGTGGCTTTCCGATTGAAGCCTGCACTCATTGATTTAAATTGTACTGCCATGCATTAAGGAATCAAAACCCTTTTTATGCATTTGTCTCGGCAGTTTTCAATTTTCTCCGGAGGCTTTGGCAGTCTCTTGATAAATCAACAAAGGTTTGGCGCCGCTGGTGATGGTATTTTCGTCGATGACGACTTTCACCACATTTTGTTCGCTCGGCAGTTCGTACATGACGTCCAGCAAAGCATGTTCCAGGATGGAACGCAGGCCACGGGCACCGGTCTTGCGCGCCAGCGCTTTCTTGGCGATTGCATGCAGGGCGGCCGGACGAATCTCCAGTTCCGCGCCTTCCATCTCGAGCAGCTTCGAATACTGCTTGATCAGCGCATTCTTCGGCTCGACGAGGATCTGGATCAGCGCCTCTTCCGTCAATTCCGCCAGGGTGGCGATGACGGGCAGACGGCCCACCAGTTCCGGGATCAGGCCGAACTTGACCAGGTCTTCCGGCTCCGCTTGCAGCATCAGTTCGCTGGCCGAGCTTTGCGACTTGCTGCGCACCGTAGCCGAGAAGCCGATGCCGCTCTTTTCGGAACGGTTGGCGATCACTTTCGACAGGCCGTCGAAGGCCCCGCCGCAGATGAACATGATGTTGGTCGTGTCGATCTGCACGAAATCCTGGTTCGGATGCTTGCGGCCGCCTTGTGGCGGTACGGAAGCCATCGTGCCTTCGATGAGTTTCAGCAAGGCTTGCTGCACGCCCTCGCCCGACACGTCGCGCGTGATGGACGGATTGTCGGACTTGCGCGAAATCTTGTCGATTTCATCGATATAGACGATGCCGCGCTGGGCTTTCTCGACGTCATAGTTGCAGCTTTGCAGCAGCTTCTGGATGATGTTTTCCACGTCTTCACCCACGTAACCGGCTTCGGTCAGGGTGGTGGCGTCGGCGATCACGAACGGCACGTTGAGCATGCGCGCCAGGGTCTGTGCCAGCAGGGTCTTGCCCGAGCCGGTAGGACCGACCAGCAAGATGTTGCTCTTGGCCAGTTCGATGTCGTCTTTCTTGCCCAGGTGCTTGAGGCGCTTGTAATGGTTGTACACCGCCACCGACAGGATGCGCTTGGCAGTCTGCTGGCCGATCACGTACTGATCGAGCAAGGCAGCAATTTCTTGCGGCGTCGGCAGGTCGGATTTGGTACCGGTCACCGTCTCGATGCTCGACGTTTCATCACGGATGATGTCGTTGCACAGGTCGATGCACTCGTCGCAAATGAATACGGACGGGCCGGCGATGAGTTTCTTCACCTCGTGCTGGCTTTTGCCGCAGAACGAGCAATACAGTAATTTTTCGCCGCTAGAGGATTTTTTGTCTGACATAAGGCATTTTGGTTGGAACTGCATTAACAATATTGCAAAATCGCAAGCCGGATGATGGTTGCCGCCCGTTAAGGCAACTCCCCATGGCGCAAGTCAACAACGTGCACAAGCTCCATGCTACCCGAAATAAAAGCGAAACGCCCGAACGTTTGAGCGCCCGGGCGTTTACTTACGTACTTAGCAATACCGGTAGGGGCTCATCAAGCGCGGCTGGTCAACACTTTGTCGATCAAACCATACTCAACGGCCTCGTCGGCGGACATGAAACGGTCGCGGTCGGTGTCCTTGGCGATCTGTTCGATCGTCTGGCCCGTGCGCTCGGCCATGATGCCGTTCAAGCGGGTGCGCAGGTAAAGGATTTCCTTTGCCTGGATCTCGATGTCGGACGCCATGCCTTGCGAACCACCGGACGGCTGGTGAATCATGATGCGCGAGTTCGGCAGCGAGAAACGCTTGCCCTTGGCGCCAGCGGCCAGCAGGAAAGCGCCCATCGAAGCAGCCATGCCCGTACACAGGGTCGATACGTCCGGCTTGATGAACTGCATGGTGTCGTAGATGGCCATGCCGGCCGAGACCGAACCACCTGGCGAGTTGATGTAGAGCGAGATTTCCTTTTCCGGATTTTCGCTTTCCAGGAACAGCAGCTGGGCGACAACCAGGTTGGCCATCTGGTCATTGACCGGGCCGACCATGAAAATCAAGCGTTCCTTCAGCAGGCGCGAGTAAATATCATACGAGCGCTCGCCGCGACCGCTTTGTTCCACCACCATCGGCACCAGGCCGAGCATCTCTGTGTCCAGCGCTGGGTTACGGTTCATACCTGTCATTTCATTTCCTTGTGAAGCAGTTAGGGGAGACGCCGCTTCCCTTGCAGCAAGAGGCGGCATCCCAATACCAACTGGTTTACGCTTGTGCGTTGCTTCCCATCAGTTCGTCGAAAGCAACTGCTTTCGTCGTGACTTTCGACAGGCCCAACACGTAAGTGACGACGTTTTCTTCCAATACAAGGGCTTCGATCTCACCCAGACGACGACGGTCGCTGTAGTAGTACTTCAGCACTTCGCGTGGATCTTCGTAGCTTTGAGCGAAATCTTCGATTTGCGCCTTGACTTGCTCAGGCGTAGCCTGCAGCTTGTTGTCGCCCACCAGTTGCGACAGGATCAGGCCCAGGCGTACGCGACGCTCGGCTTTGTCTGCGAACAGTTCTGCTGGGAAAGGCACGTCCTTGACGTTCATGCCGCGCTGCGCCATGTCCTGGCGGGTCATTTCAGCCAGGCGCTCGGAATCCTGAGCGATCAGCGTTTTTGGCACTTCCAGCTCAGCAACTTTGATCAGCGCGTCCATGACGGCTTCCTTGTTGCGTGCTTTCACGCGGCCAGCGACTTCGCGCTGCAGGTTGACTTTGATGTCTTCGCGCATTTTGGCCAGGTCGCCATCGGCAACGCCCAGCGATTTGGCGAATTCAGCATCGACTTCCGGCAGGTGCGCCCATTCCAGCTTTTGCAGGGTGATGGTGAACGAAGCGGTTTTGCCGGCTACGTCTTTACCGTGGTAGTCCTCAGGGAACGACAATGGGAAAGTCTTCGACTCGCCCACTTTCAGGCCCAGGGTTGCTGCTTCGAATTCTGGCAGCATGCGGCCTTCGCCCAGCACGAAAGCGTAGCCTTCAGCTTTGCCGCCTGGGAATTCAACGCCGTCGATCGAGCCGACGAAGTCGACGGTCACGCGGTCGCCGTTGGCAGCGATCGGCTCACCGCCGTCGCCGTGTTCGCCAGCTTCGCCCTTGGTGTGGAAGTGCACGCGCTGCTTGCGCAGGATGTCGATGGTCTTGTCGATTTCGGCTTCCGACACGTCGGCTTGCACGGTTTCGATTTCAACGGCCGTCAGGTCGCCGATGGCGACTTCCGGATACACTTCGAACGTTGCGTCGAAAGCCAGCTGGCCTTCGGCTGCTTCTTCTTTCGGCACGATGTTCGGGAAACCGGCCACGCGCAGATTGTTTTCGTTGGCGGCGTCGTTGAACGCGCGGCCGACTTTGTCATTCAGCACTTCGGATTCAATTTGGTAGCCGTATTGTGCTGCGACCATTTTCAACGGCACTTTGCCCGGACGGAAGCCCGGTGCCTTAGCCGTACGGGCTTGCACTTTCAGGCGCTTCTCAACTTCCGTGCGGACGTCCGTCAGCGGGAAGGAGATCGTGATACGACGTTCGAGTTTGCCCAAGGTTTCGACTGCAGTTGCCATGTAAAAAATCGTCCAAAAAATAAACACTGTTGGTGCGAGAAAAGAAGACCCGACCCCTTGCGCCATCACTGGCGGCAAGACATGGGTCCAGCTTCACTCGCTCGCATATATCATCTGTAAAAGTACTGCAAACAGGACAATGGACCTGGTCTACCCGGCAGTGGGAAAACCCGCACCAGGCACCAAACAATCCGCCGCTTCCAGTACTGCGACAGGGCTCCGAGCGTCCAGCCTTGCTTCTAAGTAAATGCAGGGCCGGCCATCATTCGGTAAAGCGTGGCATTATAACAAAGGACTTCGGGAAAGTGGCTGGCTTTGCAGCGCGGCCACAGAGGATACCAGCGGCGGCGAACGAGTCGCCACAGCCTGGGGGTGCCCTGTCTTTACTCTTGCCCCGGCATTCTTTGTTTCGCCAGAGACAGGCTTTCCAGCCTGCTTCGTTCATTAGTATATGCGAACTGGCGCCCCGTCCGAAACAAAGAAATGCGCTCATAGCGAAGATTTCGGGCAAAAAACCTTTGATTTATCTCAATTTGGCCATTTTTCAGGCAAATCGCCGCCCATACCCCGTCCTATCCTGCCGTGCCGGACGAAAAATAGCGCGATGGAAGACGCATCCCATGACGAAAACACGGGAAGAACGGGAAGAAAAACCGGAAGATGCCTGAACGAGGCTGAAGAACAACTTGATGGTGCTGCACGTCCGGGCTGGAACAACCCGGATTGGTGCGGATGGGGAGACTCGAACTCCCAAGCCGAAGCACTGGCTTCTAAGACCAGCGTGTCTACCAATTCCACCACATCCGCATTTTTTCACTACCAGCAACAGACTGCCGCCGCGCAGACTGTCGTCTGCGCCTCCCTGATTTTAACAACTCGGGAGCGATCTGGCTACCGCAGACTCAACGAGCAAGCCCTCGGTAAAGCAAAGGCGGCATTCTACTGGATTTCCCAGAGGAATGCCGCCTTTTTTTGCCTATGCCCTGGCGCTGGCTGCTAGCCTTCTTTTGCGGTCGCCGGCGCCGGCTTCTTGACCCGGAACCAGGCCGCATACAGGGCCGGCAGGAACAGCAGGGTCAAGGCCGTCGCCAGGATCAGGCCGCCCATGATGGCGACCGCCATCGGCCCCCAGAACACGGAGCGCGACAACGGAATCATGGCCAGCGCGGCGGCGGCGGCCGTCAGCACGATGGGACGGCAGCGGCGCACGGCCGAGTCGATGATGGCATCCCATGGGGCCGAGCCATCGCGGATGTCTTGCTCGATCTGGTCGACAAGGATCACCGAGTTGCGGATGATCATGCCGAACAGCGCGATGACGCCCAGATTGGCCACGAAGCCCAGCGGACGGTGCAGCAGCAGCAAGGCAAACGCGGCGCCCGCCACGCCCAGCGGCCCCGTCAGGAAGACCAGCAGGGAACGCGAGAAACTGTGCAACTGCAGCATCAGCAAGGTGAAGATGATGAAGATGGCCAACGGCAAGTTCGCCGAAATCGACGCTTCCGCTTCGCCGCTGTCGGCCGCCACGCCCTTCACATTGATGCGGTAGCCGGCCGGCAACTTGGCCCGCAAGGCGTCCAGCTGCGGCGCCAGCTGCGTCGATACGGTGGCGCCCTGGATGCCGTCGATCACATCCGACTGCACCGTAATAGCCCATTCGCGCTTGTCGCGCCAGACGACACCCGGTTCCCACACGAAATGCGCGCGGGCCAGTTGCGAGATGGGCACGGACTTGCCCGTCGCCGTAGGAATATTCGTGTCATTCAACACGGAAATCGTCGCCCGCTCTTCCAGTGGCTGGCGCACCTGGATATCGATCAGCTTATTGTCTTCGCGGAACTGGCCGATGACCGTGCCCGACAGGATCGTATTGGCCGCCTGCATCACCGTTTTCGACGTGACGCCCAGCGCGCGCATCTTGTCCTGGTCCAGGTCCAGGCGCAATACTTTCACCGATTCATTCCAGTTGTCGTTCACGCCCAGGGTGTTCGGATTGGCGCGCATGATGTCCTTGACCTGGTCGGCGATGGCGCGCACACCGGCCACTTCCGGTCCCGTGACGCGAAATTGCACGGGATACGGTACCGGCGGTCCGTTCGGCAACAGTTTTACGCGGCCCCGCACTTCCGGGAAATCTTTCTTGAAGACATCGACGATTTGCTGGCGCAAGCGTTCGCGGTCGGCCAGGCTCTTCGGCAAGACCACCACTTGCGACACGTTGGTCTGCGGGAAGATCTGGTCCAGCGGCAAGTAGAAACGGGGGCTGCCCGTGCCGACATAGCTGGTAACGCTTTCCACGCCGTCGAGCTTGCCCACGAAGGCTTCGAATTTCTTCACCTGCTTTTCATTCGCGGCAAATGTCGTGCCTTCCGGCGACCACAGCTCCACCATCAGTTCGGGACGGCTGGAATCGGGGAAGAATTGCTTTTCAATAAAGTTAAAGCCGTAAATGCCCAGCGCAAAGATGGCCAGGGTGGCGGTGATCGTCGTCTTGCGCCATTCCACGCACCAGGTGACGGCGCGGCGGAAGCGGCGGAAGTTCGGCGTATCGAACAATTCATGGTCGTTATGCGCGTGCGGTTTGACTTTCAGCAAGACATAGCCGATGTAGGGCGTGAAGACGACGGCCACCACCCACGAAATGATCAGGGCCAGCGCATTGACAGAGAACAAGGAGAACGTGTATTCGCCGGCGGCGGACTTGGCCAGGCCGATGGGCAAGAAGCCCGCCACCGTGATCAGGGTACCCGTCAGCATGGGCATGGCCGTCGACGTGTAGGCGAAGGTGGCCGCGTCGAAGCGCGACATACCCTCTTCCATCTTGCGCACCATCATCTCGACGGCGATGATGGCGTCATCGACCAGCAAGCCCAGCGCGATGATCAGGGCGCCCAGCGAAATCTTGTGCAAGTCGATGTCGAGCAGGCGCATGAACAGGAAGGTAACGGCCAGCACCAGGGGGATGGTCAGCGCCACCACCAGGCCCGGACGCACGTCGATGCGCAGCGGTTTCGTGTGCAAGCCCAGCGCGACAAAGCTGACGGCCAGCACGATCAGAATGGCTTCGACCAGGGTGTGCACGAACTCGCCCACGGAGGCGGACACGGCTTCCGGCTGGTTCGACACGCGCTGCAGCTCTATGCCAACCGGCAACTCGCTCTTCATGCGCGTGACCGTTGCCTGCAAGGCCTTGCCCATGTCGATGATATTGCCGCCCTTTTCCATCGACACGCCCAGGCCGATCACTTCCTTGCCGTTGAAACGCATCTTGTCCTTCGGCGGATCGATGAGTTCACGTTTCACGGTAGCAAAATCACCGAGGCGGAAGGTGGTGCCGTTGGCGCGCAATTCCAGGTTTTCCAGGTCCTTGACGGTCAGCATGGCGCCCGTCACGCGCACTTGCAGATTGTCCGTCGGCGTCACCAGCACGCCCGTGGCGTTGATGCTGTTTTGCGCGGACAGTTGCTGCACGATGGCGTCGAAAGGAATGCCCAGCTGGGCAAATTTCTTGTGAGAAAAGACGATATTGATCTTTTCATCCTGCACGCCGAACAGTTCCACCTTCGATACCTGTCCCACGGCCAGCAATTCCTGGCGTACCTTGTCCGCGTAATCCTTCATTTCCGCGTACGTAAAACCGTCGCCGGACAGGGCGAAGATGGAGCCATACGTGTCGCCGAACTCGTCATTGAAGAACGGGCCCACGACGCCGGCCGGCAAGGTGCCCTGGATGTCGCCGATCTTCTTGCGCACCTGGTACCAGGCGGCGGCCGTTTCCTTGGGCGGCGCCGATTCGCGCAGTTCCAGCAGGATCAGGGTTTCGCCCGGCTTCGAATAGCTGGTGATTTCGTCGATGTACGGCGTTTCCTGCAGCTTCTTTTCCAGCTTGTCCGTCACCTGCTCGGCCATCTGCAAGGCCGTGGCGCCGGGCCAGTACGCTTGCAGCACCATGGCACGGAAAGTAAACGGAGGATCTTCATCCTGGCCCAGGCTGGCGTAGCTGAGCATGCCGCCGATCAGCAGCACAGCCATCAAGTAACGCGTCAGCGGGATGTGTTCGAGCGCCCAGCGCGACAGATTGAAGCCGCCCTTCATTTGACCGCACCCACGCTGACGGCGGCGGCACCGGCGGCTGGCTTGCTGGCCAGTTCGGCGCCGAGGATGGTCACTTTCTGGCCCGGCTTGAGCAGGTTGACGCCGGCCGTGACCACGGTCTGGCCCGCCTTCACGCCCGAAGTCAGCAGCAGCTCATTGCCCGCCACGCCGCCCACCGTCACCGGCACCAGCTTCACGGCGCCGTTTTCCACCACCCACACGGAACTTTGCGATTTCTCATTGAACAGGGCCGTCAGCGGCACCTTGATCTGCGGCGTGGCCGTCTGCGAGGCGAACTGCACCACGGCCGTCATGCCCAGGCGTGCCTGCGGCGCGTCCGGGATGCTGACCTTGGCGATATAGGTGCGCGTGGCGGCATCGGCCACGGGCGACACTTCGCGTATCTTGCCCGGCAAGCCCTGCTTCGGGTCGGCCCACAGGCGCACCACCACATCCTTGACGCCACGCAAGGTCTCGACCTTGTCTTCAGGAATGCCGATCACGACTTCCTTCTCGCCGCTCTTCGCCACTTGCACGACGGGCGCGCCGGGCGCCACCACCTGCCCCACTTCGGCCTCGATGCGCGTGACGACGCCATCGACGTCGGCCAGCAAGCTGGCATAGCCGGACTGGTTTGCCTGACCACGGTACAGGGCCTGGGCCGCTTCCACGTTCGCCTGCGCCGCCTTGTAGGCGGCGTCCTTGCCGTCAAGCACGGCCTGGCTGACGAAATTTTTCTCGCGCAAATCCTGGTAGCGCTTCAATTCCGCGCGCGCCAGGTCGCGGCTCGTTTCCGCGCTGACGAGCGAAGCCTTGGCCTGCGCCTGCGACAGCTGCAAGTCGGCAGGGTCGAGCTGCATCAGCACTTGCCCCTTCCTGACGCTGGCGCCCACGTCCACCTTGCGCGCGACGATCTTGCCGCCCACGCGGAAGCCCAGCTGCGATACGACACGGGGCACGACCTCGCCCGACAGCTCGGCACTCACGTCAACATTACTGCTAGACAACACGATCGCGCGCACGGGGCGCACGTCTTCCACTTTGACGGCAGGCTTGGAACAAGCCGCCAGGGTCAGCGCCAGGGCGGCGGCGGCAATCAGCCGCAGGGCGGGAAGTGCGGGAGCGCCGGTCTCGCGGCGCAGGGTTTTCAGGGCAAACAAGGTATTTTCCTTTACTATGCGGGCTGCAATATTTTTATGCGGAGAAACTTTTTGCTTGTCCTGTGGGCCAAGCCAAACTTTTTCGCACGCGATATCCTTAAATTTGTGACAATATCAGCTTGGTCATCGCGGGGAGCGATTTTCCCCTAATGACTTTCTGGTTATTAATTATAATCGTGCGTAAAAGTTTTTAGTGACTTTTGCGTCATTAATCTTGAGACGTACAACGTCCGGCCCCATTCCAGCGTGTGAGGGTGCCGGACAAACGCAAGACTAGAGAAGTGTGTTCATGCCTGTAGACCATTACGAAAATTTTCCTGTTGCATCATTTTTACTGCCGCGCCGCCTGGTGCCCGCCGTCGAAGCCATCTATGCCTTCGCCCGCAGCGCCGACGACCTGGCCGATGAGGGCGACGCCACGCCGGCCGAGCGCCTGGCCGCCCTGCACGCCTATGAAGAAGCGCTGGGCCGCATGGACCGCCACGAAGGCCATGCCGGCGAGAACGCCGCCATGTTCGAGCGCCTGGCCGCCGTCATCGCCAAACACCAGCTGCCGCTGAAGCCGTTCTACGATCTGTTGTCGGCATTTAAACAGGATGTGGAAACGACGCGCTACGCCAGCTATGACGATGTGCTCGATTACTGCGCCCGCTCGGCCAACCCCGTGGGGCTGCTGATGCTGCACCTGTATGGCGCGGCCGATGAACAGAATGTACGCGATTCCGATGCGATATGTTCAGCTTTGCAACTAATTAATTTCTTGCAAGACGTCGCCATCGACCAGCAAAAAGAGCGCATCTACCTGCCGATGGAAGACTTGAGCCGCTTTGCCGTCTCCGCCGCCGCCTTCGAGCGGCCCGAGGCGCACGGCAAGTGGAGCGCCCTGATGCGCTTCGAAGTGGCCCGCACGCGCGCCCTGATGCTGTCCGGCGCGCCGCTGGCCCTGCGCTTGCGCGGGCGCATCGGCTGGGAATTGCGCCTGGTGGTGCAAGGCGGCTTGCGCATCCTCGAATGCATCGAAGCCGTCAATTACGACGTGTTCCGGCGCCGTCCCAAGCTGGAGAAACGCGACTGGCTGATCATTTTCTGGCGCGCCCTGCGCATGTCGCGCAAAAGCTTGCATCAAGAGACACAAGTAAAAACGGCTTTTCCCCCGTCGCCCACTCTGTAAGACGATAGAATAGCGGCTTCGATCTGCAACCCTTGCTCTTTTGACTATGTCTCCCGACGAATACTGCCAACAAAAGGCCGCCCAGAGCGGCTCCAGCTTCTACTACAGCTTCCTGTTCCTGCCCGCCGAGCGCCGCAAGGCCATCACGGCCCTGTACGCCTTCTGCCGCGAAGTCGATGACACGGTCGATGAATGCACGGACGAAGCCGTGGCACGCACCAAGCTGGTCTGGTGGCGCAAGGAAGTCAAGGCCATGTACGAGGGCATCCCCACGCATCCCGTGATGCGCGCGCTGGAACCGCATCTGGCCGTGTATCAACTGGAAGAAAAGCATTTGCAGGCCATCATCGACGGCATGGAAATGGACTTGAACCAGACCCGCTACCTCGATTACCAGGCCATGAGCCGCTATTGCTGGCATGTGGCCAGCGTGGTGGGTATCTTGTCAGCCAGCATCTTTGGCGCGACCCGCCCGGAAACCCTGCTGTACGCGGAAAAACTGGGCCACGCCTTCCAGCTGACCAACATCATCCGCGACGTGGGCGAAGATGCGCGCAAGGGGCGCATCTATCTGCCGATCAGCGAATTGCAGCAATTCAATGTGACGGCGGCCGACTTGCTGAACGCGCGCCACAGCGAAAACTTTGAAAACCTCATGCGTTTCCAGGTGGCGCGCGCGCAAAAGGCGTATGACGAAGCTTTCGCGCTGTTGCCAGCCGAGGATCGCCGCGCCCAGCGTCCGGGCCTGATCATGGCTGCCATCTACCGCACCCTGCTCAACGAAGTCGAGCGCGACGGCTACCACGTGCTGAAACAGCGCATCTCGCTCACCCCGATCCGCAAACTGTGGCTGGCCTGGAAGACCTGGGTTCGTGGCTAAGCCTATCGTGAAGCAACGCTACGCCGTCATCGGCGCCGGCTGGGCCGGTTGCGCGGCGGCCATGGAACTGGCGCGTGCCGGTCACCCGGTGACCGTATTCGAGGCGGCGCGCACCTTGGGCGGACGCGCGCGCCGCGTCGAGAGAGAGAATACGGTGCTCGACAACGGCCAGCATATCTTGCTGGGCGCCTACACGGAAACCTTGCGCCTGATCAAGCTGGCGGGGCAAGACCCGGACGAACTGATCCTCACGCTGCCCCTGCAGATGCGCTATCCGGCCGGCTCCGGGGGCATGGATTTCATCGCCCCCCGCCTGCCCGCGCCGCTGCACCTGGTCTGGGCCCTGCTGCGCGCCACGGGATTATTGCGTACCGACAAACTGACCCTGATGCGCTTTTCCACCGCCATGCGGACGATGGGTTGGCAACTGTACAACGATTGCACGGTCAACGAATTGCTGCAGCGCTTCGACCAGACGGACCGCCTGAACCGGCTGATGTGGCACCCGCTGTGCCTGGCTGCATTAAATACCCCGCCCGAGCGCGCCTCGGCCCGCGTCTTCCTCAACGTGCTGCGCGACAGCCTGGGTGCCAGCCGCCGCCGCGCCTCGGACATGCTGGTCCCGAAGGCGGACCTGAGCAGCGTCTTGCCCGATGCGGCCGCCCGCTATGTGAAACAACATGGCGGCGCAGTGCGCACGGGCGCCAAGGTGGCCGCCCTGCAGGCGCTGCCCGACGGTCGCTGGCGACTCGATGACGGCGTCGACGATGGAGAAATCTTTGACGGCATCATCGTCGCCACCTCGTCCGTGCAAGCGGCCGGCCTGCTGCAAGGCTTGCAGGACGCGCGCCTCGATGACGTTATTACCAAAATGCAAGCCTTCACGCCGGAAGCGATCAGCACCTGCTACCTGCAATACGACGCCTCGGTGCGCCTGGACTTGCCGTTCTACGCCCTCGTCGATACGCCGGCGAACCGGCACTGGGGCCAGTTCGTCTTCGACCGGGGCCAACTCGACAGCAAACAGGCCGGCTTGCTGGCCGTCGTCATCAGCGCTTCCGGCCCTGCCGCCGAGCAAGGCCACGGGCCGCTGGCGCAAGCCATCGCGGCCCAGCTGGCGCAGGTCTTGCAGCGCCCTGCCCTGGCCCAGCCCCTGTGGACCCAGCTGATCACGGAAAAGCGCGCCACGTTTGCCTGCACGCCGGACCTGGCGCGTCCCGGCAACGCCAGCGGCGTGCCGGGCCTGCTGCTGGCCGGCGACTACACGGCGAATGACGACCGCACGCAAGACTATCCGGCCACCATCGAGGCGGCCGTGCGCAGCGGCGTGGCGGCCGCCAAGGTCGTCACCACGGGCAAAGCGGCAAAGTAGACTTGACGGTGCATCCTCCCCTGGCGTCGCTCGCCCCCGCGAAATTGCATTCTGTCGCACCGCGCTGGTGTGCTCGCGTGCGCTTGGGTACAGTCTGATCATCGACAACGGCCATGCCACGGGGAATACCATGCACACCACCTTGCACTTGAAAAACAGCTTGAAAGCCCTGGCGCTGCTGGCGGGTGTGGCGCTGGCCACCTTGATCGTCATGCAGGTACAGCAGGGGCCACAGGCACCGTTGCTGCTGAGCCAGGCAAGCATGTTGCTGCCGGCAGTGGGCTGAAGCGGCGGACAGGAAGAATATGATGAACAAGCAAGATTATCTCGACGCGCTGCGGCGCGCACTGGCGGGCTTGCCACCGGATCTGGTGGCCAAGACCCTCGATTATTACGAACAGACCTTCATCGAAGGCGCTGCGGCCGGCCGCAGCGAGCACGAAATCGCCGACGACCTGGGCGACCCGAAAAAAATCGCCCTCACCTTGCGCAGCAGCACCCATCGCCAGGCTTTCGAGCAAAAGAAAACGCCCGTCAACCTGCTGCGCCTGCTCGTCTCGCTGGTGGGACTGGCCATCTTCAACCTGTTCATGGTCGTGCCAGCCGCCGTCTACGCGGCCCTGCTGGCCACCCTGTACGCCGTCGGCCTGAGCTTTTACCTGGCCGGCATCGCCATCACGGCCAGCGGCTTGTCCGGCGCCAACGAACTGGTGCTCGACGGCCCCCTGCGCCACGTCTTCATCCATGACGATGACGGCGGCGAAGGCGGCGAACGGCGCGAAACGCGCATCACCATCGGCGACACGGGCATCGAAGTCGACCACGTGCCCGGTCCCGTCAAGGCCGAGTCCACACCCGAGGCACCGGGCGCCTCATCGCGCATGATGGAGCGGGCCGAAGCGCTGGCCGGCGGCGGCATCCGCATCTCCACCGACATGGACCGCGATGCGCGCACCACGCAAACCGTGTTTGGCGTGGGCATGCTGCTCGGCGGCATCGCCATCTTCCTGCTCAGTCTGGTCGTAACGCGCTATACCTTGATCGGCATCAAGCGCTACGTTGCCATGAATGTTTCCCTGCTCAAAGGTCACTAGAAAGGCTGCCATGAAACGCTTGCTCAAAGTTGGCCTGTCCATGCTCTTGCTGGCACTGGTCCTGATCGCCATGTCGTATGCGGCGCTGCGCGCCAAGGGAATCAGCAATCCCAGCAGCGCTGCCGGCCGCGCCGTGCGCAGCGAAACGCGCCCGATTTCCGCCGATATCACCAGCATCGACCTGGCCGGCCCCATCGACCTGGTGCTGCGCCGCGGCGCCACGCCATCGCTGAAGGTCAGCGGCGAACAGCGTTTGCTGTCGAACGTCGACACCACGCAGGATGGCACGACCGTGCATATCGGCCCGAAAGGCATGCTGTTCCACCATCGCCAGCCGCTGCAGGTGGAACTGGTGCTGCCGGCCCTCGTGCGCGTTGAAGTGCACGGCAATGGCGACAGCAAGATCACGGGCTTTTCCGGCGACAGTTTCATCCTGGAATTGACGGGTTCCGGCGACGTCAGTTTCACGGGACGCTACAAGCAGGTACAAGCCACCGTCAACGGCAGTGGCGACCTCGACATCAATGCCGGCAACAGCGACAGCGTGGTGCTGGAAATGGTAGGCTCCGGGCGCATCGCCGCCAGCGGCAACACGAAATTCCTGCGCGCCGACCTCAGCGGTTCAGGCGACATCGATGCCGAGCACCTGGCCGCCGACAAGGCCAGCGTCAGCCTGCAAGGCTCGGGCACGAGCACCGTCTTCGTGCGCGACGCCGCCAACCTGACCGTGCGCGGCAGTGGCGACATCCACGTCCACGGCAACCCGCGCCAGCGCGAGACGCAGAAGAGCGGCTCGGGCGACATCATCTGGCACTGATGAGGACAACCGCTCACAATCGACTGCGCGGCGCGATTTGCAGCTGGCGCTGCTCGCTACGATGGTGAGCGGCGTCGTGGCGCCAACGATTCAATGCCGTTGTGATTTCAAGAATTCTCTTCCAGCCATGCCACGGCCTGCTCGCCGGCCGCCTTGCCTTGCGCCAGGCAGGCCGTCAGCAGGTAGCCGCCCGTCGGCGCTTCCCAGTCCAGCATTTCCCCCGCCAGGAACACGCCCGGCATGGCACACAGCATGCTGCCATCGATGCCTTCGAAGTCCACGCCGCCGGCGCTGCTGATGGCTTCATCGATGGGGCGCGGACGCTGCAAGGTGACTGGCAGCAGCTTGATGGCGGCGGCCAGCTTGGCTTCGTCGGCAAAGTCGGCCGCGCTCAGGCATTCGCGCAGCAAGCCCGATTTCACGCCCTTGATGCCCAGGCGGCTGTTCAGGTGGCTGGACATGGAGCGGGCGCCGCGCGGGCGCGTCACTTCTTCGAACACGCGTTCATGACTGTGGTCGGGCGCCAGGTCGAGCCAGATGGTGGTGCTGCCCTCGGCGGCGATCTGCTCGCGCAGCGCGGCCGACAGCGCGTAGATCAGGCTACCCTCGACGCCGCCCGCCGTGATGACGAACTGGCCCTGGCGCTTGATCGTCAAGCCATCGATGTCGCGCGCCGTGATGGCCACGGTGGTCAGCGGCTCGCCCGCATGACGGCTGCGGAAATACTCGCTCCAGTCCACGTCGAAGCCGCAATTGGCCGGCGCCAGGGGCGTCACGGCCACGCCGCGCCCTTGCAGCAGCGGCACCCAGGCGCCATCCGATCCCAGCCGCGCCCAGCTGCCGCCGCCCAGCGCCAGGATCACGGCGTCGAAAGCGAATAGCCGTTCGCCGTCCGGCGTGGCGAAGGCCAGCCGGCCGTCTTGCCAGCCCGTCCAGCGGTGGCGCATGTGAAATTGCACGCCTGCTTCGCGCAGGCGGTGCAGCCAGGCGCGCAGCAAGGGCGCCGCCTTCATGTCGGTCGGGAAGACGCGGTTCGAGGAGCCGACGAAGGTTTCCACGCCCAGACCGTGCACCCAGTCGCGCACCTTTTGCGGGCCGAACTGGTCCAGCGCCGGTTTCACCCGGTGCGCTTGCCTGGCGTAGCGCGAGACAAAGGCCTGGTAGCCTTCCGCATGCGTGATATTCATGCCGCCCCGCCCCGCCAGCAGGAATTTGCGGCCGACGGACGGCATGGCGTCGAACAGCTCCACCCTGGCTCCCTGGTCGGTGGCCGCCTGGGCGGCCATCAGGCCGGCGGGGCCGCCGCCGATGACGGCGATGTGAAACGGAGGGGAACTGGTTTGGGTCATGGCGAGCTGGAAAGACGGTGAAAACCCCGGCATTTTAGTCGAGATAAGGCCGGCGGATGGCAAGAAGGCCGAAAAATGATGCATACTGCGCGGACATGCTGCAGCGATCGGCACTTCGACTTCACGAGACAACGCGACGACAAGAGGAGAAACACATGGGCGCAGGATTCTGGATTTCCCGTTATTTGCTGGCCAGTTCGATTTTATTCATCATCCTGACGGTGGTCGAGTACAGCAAGGGCACCACCAGCCGCGCCGACATCCTCAGCGCGCTGGCCTGGTCGCTGGTGGCGTCAGCCATCTTCATCGGCTCGAAATACTGGCGCTACAAGAAAGCCATCGCCTGCGCCACCTGCGGCGATACCACGGCCAGCAAGCCGAAAACCAAGACGCCATGAAAAAACGGCCACTTCGATGAAGTGGCCGTTTCATTTGGCGCGCGGGATCAGCCGCCCGTCACGGGCGGGAAGAACGCCACTTCGTCGCCGTCGCCTGTCACGGTATCGGCATCGCACATCACCTGATTATGCGCCATGCGCAGCGCGCGTCCCTGCGCCAGCGCATATTCCCAGTTGCCGCCGCGGGCGATCAGCAGGGTTCGCACCTCGCCCACCGTCAGCGGCCCGGCCACTTCCAGTGCTTCTTGGCCCGTGCCCACCAGCTCGCGCACGCTGGCAAAAAATCGCAGATTGATCTTCATCAAGACTTCCTTAGTACAGCAATTCGTTAAACGGGATAAACCGCAGCATGTCGCCGCGCGCGATCGACAGCCCCGGCGGGCAATCGATCAAGCCGTCGCCCCACACGGTGGACGTCAGCACGCCCGAACTCTGGTTGGCGAACAGTTCCAGCTCGCCCTCGTCATTGACCTTGGCGCGCAGGAATTCGTTGCGCTTGTCCGCCTTCAGGCGTTCAAGCGCGGCCGGCAGCTTGTAGCTGCGCGGCGCCAGGCTCCCCGCCACGCCCTGCAGGCGCAGGATGAACGGACGCACGAACAGCAAAAAGGTGACGAAGCTGGAGACGGGATTGCCGGGCAAGCCGACAAAGAACGCGTCCTGCACTTCGCCAAACGCCAGCGGCTTGCCCGGCTTGACGGCGATCTGCCACATGTTCAGGCGCCCTTCCGCTTCCACGGCCGGCTTGATATGGTCTTCCTCGCCCACGGACACGCCGCCCGAAGTGATGATCAAATCATTGCCCTGGGCCGCCTGGCGTAGCACGGCGCGCGTCGCGTCCAGGCTATCGGGCACGATGCCCAGGTCCGTGATCTCGCAGCCCAGATTTTCCAGCAAGCCGCGCAAGGTAAAACGGTTGGAGTTGTAGACGGCGCCCGGCGCCAAAGGCTCGCCCGGCATGGCCAGCTCGTCGCCCGTGAAGAACACGGCCACGCGCAGCTTGCGCAGCACCGGCACTTGCGCCAGGCCCACCGAGGCGGCCAGGCCCATTTCCTGGCTGCGCAGGCGCCGGCCGGCGCCGAGGATCTCGCCGCCGGCGCGGATATCCTCGCCCTGGCGGCGCACCCATTCGCCCGCGTGCGGCACGTGATTGACCGTCACCACGCCATCAAGCAAGGTGCACTGCTCCTGCATCACGACGCAATCGGCGCCGTCCGGGATCAGGGCGCCCGTGAAGATGCGCGCCGCCGTCCCCGGCTGCAAAGGCTGGCCCACGTGGCCGGCCGCGATGCGCTGCGACACGGGCAGGCTGGCCGCGCCGCTGGCGCAATCCTGCGCGCGCACGGCGTAGCCATCCATCTGCGTGTTGTCGCGCTCGGGCACGTTCAGGGTCGACGTTTGCGCGGCCGCCAGCACGCGGCCGTTGGCGCGCATGGTGTCGACCAGCTCCACGTCGGCCACCGGGCGCGCCGCGCCCAGCATGAAGGCTTGCGCCTCGGCCACCGACAGCATGGGTTTACGTACAGTGCTCGCGTCTGTCATCACAGTCCCGTGTTCGAGGCGATGTACGCCTTCATTTTTTCCACGTCCGCATCCATCACGACGAACTTTTGCGGCAAGTCTTCGATGTTCTCGAAGCCGGCCGGGCGTTCCGCATCCACGCCCAGCGCTTCGAGGATGGTTTCGTTGAACTTGGCCGCCAGCGCCGTTTCCAGCACGATCATCGGCACGTTCGGCTCCAGGTGCTCGCGCGCCACCTTGATGCCGTCGGCCGTGTGCGTGTCGATGGTGATACCGTAGTCGTCGGCCACGTCGCGGATGGTGTCGAGGCGGTCCTGGTGCGTGGACTTGCCCGACTTGAAGCCATATTTGGCCACCAGCTTGAACTCGTCGCCATCGCTGCCCGGCTTGCCGGACAAGTCGAAGCCGCCGTGCGTTTCCACTTTCGTAAACAGCGCGCGCACGCGCCCGCTATCGCGGCCCACCAGGTCGTAGACGAAGCGCTCGAAATTCGACGCTTTCGAGATATCCATCGACGGGCTGCTCGTATGGTACGTTTCGGCGGACTTGCGCACGCGGTAGACGCCCGTGCGGAAGAATTCGTCGAGCACGTCGTTTTCATTCGTCGCGGCCACCAGTTTCGAGATGGGCAGCCCCATCATGCGGGCGATGTGGCCGGCGCAGATATTGCCGAAGTTGCCAGACGGCACCGTGAACGACACTTTCTGCTCGTTGCTGGTGGTGGCCGCCAGGTAGCCGCGGAAGTAATACACGACCTGCGCCACGACTCTTGCCCAGTTGATGGAATTGACGGTGCCGATCTTTTGCTTCGCCTTGAACGGCAAGTCGTTCGACACTGCCTTGACCATGTCCTGGCAATCGTCGAACACGCCTTCGACGGCGATATTGTAGATGTTCGGGTCTTGCAGGCTGAACATCTGCGCCGTCTGGAACGCGCTCATTTTCTTGTGCGGCGACAACATGAAGACGCGGATGCCCTTCTTGCCGCGCATCGCGTACTCGGCCGCGCTGCCCGTGTCGCCCGACGTGGCGCCGAAGATATTGAGTTCGGCGTCGTGCTTGGCCAGCGTGTATTCGAACAGGTTGCCCAGCAGCTGCATGGCCATGTCCTTGAAGGCCAGGGTCGGGCCGTTCGACAGCGCCTGCAGGATCAGGGTGGTCTGGCCGCCCTTGACGACGTTTTCTTCGAGCACGCGCAGCGGCGTGATGTCGGCCGCGTTTTCGCCGGCGCGGGCGTTCTTGTAGACTGCCTTGGTATAGGTTTTCGCCGTCAGCGCCTTCAGGTCCGCGGCCGGGATATCGGTGGCGAACTTCTTCAGGATTTCGTAGGCCAGGTCGGCATACGACAATGTGCGCCAGGCGTTCAGCTCGGCACCAGTGACTTGCGGGTAGTGTTCAGGGAGATACAGTCCGCCATCGGGGGCCAGGCCGCCCAGGAGGATGTCGGAGAATTGCTGCGGATTCATTGGCGCTTTATCAGCGCGGGTAGACACGTAGTGCATAGATTTGAAGAGTCCAGTTGAGCTGAGTGCGGTTGATCATGAATGGCAGCGGATATTATAGTGCCAGCCGCCGTCCAAGGCGAATCGCGTGGCATTTGCCCGGGCACCGCCGTCCTGATACGAGCGGCGACTGTTGCCAAACGACACACCTTGTCGCACGGCAACTGTATCATGGCCGCTTTCCAGACCAAGCGGGCGCCAACCCTGCCCATGACGACCATGCCACAGCCATCCCACACGAAGCGTGACGATTTTCTCAAGCAGGACGATGTACGCGGTTTTATCGACTGGCTGGCGGCCGAACTGCCGGTCAAACGCTTTCAGCTGAAGATGGCGCGCAGCCGCTTCGTGCCGGGCGGCCTGGACGTGCAGGCGACGGGCCTGGAAGCGGTGCTGGGGCACTATGTGTGGAACACCCGCTGGACCGATGCGCGCGGCAAGGCGGTCGTCTCGGGCAACTGGCGCGAGACGACCGCCTCGCTGGGCCTGCTGCGCGGCTGGCTGAAGGACGCCATCGCGCGGCAGGATGAAGACCAGGTGCTGGCCGCCTGCCTGGCCATCCTCGAATGGGGCGGCGTGCGCGGCGCCATCGTCTTCCTGAAGCGCCTGCATGCGCAAGGCCGCCTGGCCGCCTACTTCACGCGCCTGGCGCCATTCATGTCGCTCGACTCGGATGCGCCGCTCGATGCGCTCGATACGGACAGCGTGGAGCGCTTCGACGCGGGTCTGACCAAGATCCACGCCCTGTTTGATGACAGCGGCTCGCCCATCTACGACAGCCGCGTGGGCGCGGCCATGGCCATGCTGTATGCGCAGTACCGCAGCCAGGCAGGCGCCAAACTGGCAAAGAAACACTGGCTGGCCTTCCCCTCGGGCGCCGCGCGCGGCAAGCAGATCCGCAATCCCAAGGGTATCGACAGCGGCTTTGCCGGCGCACCGCAATTCTTTGGCAAGGCCGTGTCGTGCCAGGACTGGGCGCAGTGGCAGGTCAAGCTGGGCTGGATCCTGCGCGCCGTGCTGGAAAAGTGCGACTGGTTCAAGGCGGACAGCGCCGACATGGCCGCCCGCTGCCATGCCTTCGAAGCGAGTTTGTTCATGCTGGGGTATGACTTGCGGTGTTTTGGTCCAGCAGATACGGTTGCAGCCACGATGCCGGCGGTAGCCAAATCAGGAACATTCGGAGCCGTACCTAGCGGCCACCCTTTTTCGACCGTACTCACTTACTATACCGCCTATCGTCGCCAGGGCGGCCAGCCAAGCTCTTCCGCGTTTTCCAAATGGCTTACGAACAACTATAAAACAAAGACGCTGAAGGAAAGTAGTGCAAACAGCTATTGTTTTCCTTTGGCAAAGGGCGAATTCGGCCTCCATGAACGATCAGTTGCTGACCTGGAGTGCATCAGCGCTGGTGGCGAAGCTGGCCTATACATGGCTGTCGGCAGTAAAGATGCGTACAAGGAAAGTGACGAACGCGAACACATTTGTCTTTTTGACGCACTGCTTGCAGGACGAGTTGCCCACCTAACGGATAATGCCCGCGAAGCATTATTGATGGAGCGAGGCTATGCCGGAACAGAAAACTCGGCCGACACTTTGTATCGTGTAGGCCTCAATGTCGGTAGACATTTTGGCTTGCTCGACAAGAATGGTGCACCCACAGCATTTTATAACGACTACTTCGGCAACTGCCTGAACGACCTGTAATATCAAAAAATCCGGCGCGCGTGCTGGCGCGTGCGCCGGATTTGCGCCACACTGGTACCCGTCGGCCCGCCTCCGGGTCATTCATGGAACCGGCCATGTCGCTGAGTAAAAAACCGTATTTGCAAAGCGCCGCGCTGCGCCCTGACGCCGTCGTCGACCTGGACCACTATCCGTTCACCATTCCCGCCATCCGCGATTTCGTGCACATGGACTTCCACCGCGACGTGACGTTTTTCGTGGGCGAGAATGGCAGCGGCAAGTCGACCATGCTCGAAGCGCTGGCCGTGGCCCTCGGTTTCGGCAAGGATGGCGGCACGCGCAACGTGCGCATCGCCCTGCCGTCGGACGAGGAATCGGGCTTGCACGCGCACTTGCGCCTGAGCAAGAGTTATAAAAAACCCGAGGACAGCTATTTCCTGCGCGCCGAAAGCTTTTTCAACGTCGCCACCTACATGGACGACATGCCGGAATACCTGGCCAGCTACGGCGGCAAGTCGCTGCACGCGCAATCGCACGGCGAAGCGTTCATGGCCACCCTGATCAACAAGCTGCAGGGAAAAGGCTTGTACCTGCTGGACGAACCCGAGGCGGCCCTGTCGCCCAGCCGCCAGATGGCAGCATTGTCCGTGATCCACCAGCTGGTGCAGGACGACTCGCAATTGATCATCGCCACCCATTCGCCCATCCTGCTGGCCTACCCGAATGCGAAAATCCTCAGTTTTACGGGCGGCGGCATCCACGAAGTGGCGTATGAAGACACGGAACACTACGCCGTGACGCGCGATTTTTTGAATAACTACCCGAGAAGGCTGGAGCAGTTGTTTGAGGAGGAGTAAAGCTGCCGGCTTGCGCACTGCGGCAAGCCGACATGCACGATGTTAGGGAATCGTACGGGACGTCGCCCTCAGCATGCGGCGTGGTTCACGGTAATGACATGAACTGCCAGCCCGCCCAAGGACGTTTCCTTGTACTTGTCCTGCATGTCCGCGCCCGTCTGGCGCATGGTCTCGATGACTTCGTCGAGGCTGACGAAGTGCGTGCCGTCGCCCTTCAGCGCCAGCGAAGCGGCCGTGATGGCTTTCACGGCGCCCATGCCGTTGCGCTCGATGCAGGGAATCTGCACCAGGCCGCCGATCGGGTCGCACGTCATGCCCAGGTGGTGCTCGATGCCGATTTCGGCCGCATTCTCGATTTGCTCATTGGTGCCGCCCAGGGCCGCCACCAGGCCGGCCGCCGCCATGGCGCACGCCACGCCCACTTCGCCCTGGCAACCCACTTCGGCGCCCGAGATCGAGGCATTGCGTTTGCACAACATGCCGATGGCGGCTGCCGTCAGCATGAAGCGGCGCACGCCGCCGACCGGGTCGCTGGGGCGGCAATCCTGCGCGTAGTAGCGCAGCACGGCCGGGATGATGCCGGCGGCGCCGTTGGTCGGCGCCGTCACCACGCGGCCGCCCGCCGCGTTTTCCTCGTTGACGGCCATCGCGTACAGGCTGACCAGGTGCACGGCGTCGTGCGGCAAGTCGTTGGCGCGGTTATCGGATGCTTTCGCTTCCTGCGCCAGGCGCCACAATTTTGCGGCGCGGCGCTTCACGTTCAAGCCGCCCGGCAGGTTGCCCGTCGTTTCCAGGCCGTGCGCGATGCAGTCGCGCATGACGTGCCAGATACGGTCCAGGCCCTCGTTCAATTCATCGTCGCTGCGCTTGACGCATTCGTTCGCGCGCAGCATTTCCGGGATCGACAGGCCGCTTTCCACGCCGTGCGCCAGCAACTGCTCCATGGTATCGAAGGGGAAGACGACCCGCGCGCTGGCGGCCGACTCCACGGCCGCCTCGGCCTGGGCCTCGCCCGCTTCGCGGATAAAGCCGCCGCCGATCGAGTAATACACTTTGTCGACGCGGCTGCCGTCCGCCAGTTTCAGGGTAAAGCGCATGCCGTTCGGATGTTCGGGCAGGGATTCGCTCTTGTGCCAGATCAAGCCCGTGGCGGCCGTAAACGGCACCACGTGCGTGCCCAGCAAGGCGATTTCACCGGCCGCCTCGATGGCGGCCAGCTTGCTGTCGACGGCATCGGGCGCCACGTCTTGCGGCGTCTCGCCCATCAGGCCCAGAATCACGGCCTTGTCCGTGGCATGGCCCACGCCCGTCAGCGCCAGCGAGCCATACAGGGCCGCCTCGACGCCCACCACCTGGTCCAGCGGACCGTATTCGACCAGAAAACGCCGCGCCGCCACCATCGGCCCCACCGTGTGGGAACTCGACGGCCCGATGCCGATCTTAAACAGGTCAAATACGCTCATGTCCATGTAGTGTCTCTTTATATTAGTATGTTTTTATGAATGCCGGTGCTGGATTCAGGCTGCCTTGGCGGCATGCCCCACGTCGACATTGGCCAGCATGTCCGTGACCATCTGCTCGACGCCGATCTGCGCCTTCCAGCCCCAGTCGGCGCTGGCCTTGCTGTCGTCCAGGCTTTGCGGCCAGCTGTCGGCGATGGCTTGGCGGCTGTCCGGCTTGTAGCTGATCTTGAAGTCCGGAACCATGCGCACGATGGCCTTGGCCAGCTGCTCGGGGTTGAACGATACGCCGGCCACGTTGTACGAGGAGCGGATCTTGATTTGGGCCACAGGCGCATCCATCAGTTCGATGGTGGCGCGGATGGCGTCGGGCATGTAAATCATCGGCAAGGTGGTGTTCGCATCGAGGAAGCAGTCATAGCGCTCGCCGCGCAAGGCCGCATGGAAGATGGCGATGGCGTAATCGGTGGTGCCGCCGCCCGGAGGCGATTTGTAGCTGATGATGCCCGGGTAGCGGATGCTGCGCACGTCGACGCCGTACTTGTTGAAGTAGTACTCGCACAGGCGCTCGCCGGCCAGCTTGCTGATGCCGTACATCGAGGTCGGGTCCATCACCGTCATTTGCGGCGTGTTCACCTGCGGCGTGTTCGGGCCGAAGGCGGCGATCGACGACGGCCAGAAGATGCGCAGCGGCTTGCCCGCTTCGCCCCGCTCGCGCGCCAGTTCCAGGATATTGAGCAAGCCGTCCATGTTCAGGCTCCACGCCTTCAACGGCGCCGCTTCGCCCGTGGCCGACAGCATGGCCGCCAGCTGGTACACCTGGGTGATGCCTTCGTCGGCGATGATCTTCGCCAGGCCGTCCTTGTCCAGCACATTCAATTGCGCATAGCGCTTGGCCTGGTACAGATTATTCGTGCCGATGTCGCTGGCGATGACGTTGTCCGCGCCGTGCTGCTGCGCCAGTGCGCCCACCAGTTCACTACCGATTTGGCCGTTTGCGCCAATGACTAAGATGCGTTCCATGCTATTTTCCTGAATTCCTGTTAGTTGGTAGTGGTAGTCAGCAAACCGAGTTCCTTGCCAGCCTGCTCGAAGGCGGCCAGCACTTGCACCAGCTGTTCGCGGGTGTGGGCGGCCGACAGCTGCACGCGCACCCTGGCCTGGCCCATCGGCACGACCGGGTAGAAGAAGCCCGTCACCAGCACGCCCAGTTCATACAGGCGGGCGGCGAATTTCTGCGCCACGGGAGCGTCGAACAGCATCACGGGAACGACGGGATGGGTGCCCGGCTTGATGGTGAAGCCGATGCGCTCGATTTCGCTGCGGAAGAAAGCCGTGTTTTCATGCAGGCGGTCGCGCAGTTCCGTCGACTTGGCCAGGCGCTCCAGTACCGACAGCGAGGCGCCGGCGATCGATGGCGCCAGGGTGTTCGAGAACAGATAAGGGCGCGATTTCTGGCGCAGGGTGTCGATGACTTCCTTGCGTGCCGACGTGAAACCGCCCATGGCGCCGCCCAGGGCCTTGCCCAGGGTGCCCGTGATGATGTCGATGCGGCCCATCACATTGTGGTGTTCGTGCGTACCGCGGCCCGTCGCGCCCATGAAGCCGGAAGCGTGGCATTCGTCGATCATCACCAGCGCACCGTACTGGTCGGCCAGGTCGCAGATCTTGTCGAGTTGCGCGATCGTGCCATCCATCGAGAATACGCCGTCCGTGACGATGACTTTATGGCGCTTGCCGGCGGCAATCGCCGCTTTCAGCTGCACTTCCAGGTCGGCCATGTCGTTGTGGGCGTAGCGGTAGCGGCCAGCCTTGCACAGGCGGATGCCGTCGATGATGGAAGCGTGATTCAGCGCATCCGAGATGATGGCGTCATTTTCATCGAACAGGGGCTCGAACACGCCGCCGTTGGCGTCGAATGCGGCCGCGTACAAAATCGTGTCTTCCGTGCCGAGAAAAGCGGAAATCGCCTGTTCCAGTTCTTTATGCACGGTTTGCGTGCCGCAGATGAAGCGCACGGACGACAGGCCGTAGCCATACTTTTGCGTGGCGGCAATAGACGCTTCCTGCGTCTGCAGGTCGCCGGACAGGCCCAGGTAGTTGTTCGCACACATATTGATCTGGGTACGGCCATCGTCGCACACCACTTCAGCGCCCTGGCGCGAGGCGATCACGCGCTCGGGCTTGTACAAGCCCTGTTGGCGCAGTTGATCGAGATTCTGTTGCAGACCGCTGAAAAAGGTGTTCTTCGCTTGCTCGCTCATGATGATCCTTGTGTGTCCCTGTTGTATGTGTGCTATCCGGGTGAGCTCAGTTGCCATAGGGAAAGGCGCCCGCTTGACCGGTGCGCGCACAATGCTGTACCGTGAAGCGCTGTTTGAAGTCTACACGTTTCCGTGTTTTTCCTCAAAATCCACTATTTCGAACTGAAATTCAATATAGTGGATATTACCCAAGCCTTTTGAACTTTGCAAGCCACCTGCCGATGAAAACCAGCGTTTCGACCAATTCTCCGCCCGAAGTGGGCGCCACCCTGCAACGGCTGCGCCTTGCGCGCGGCCTGACACTGGAGGATTTGTCGCGCATCGCGGGCGTCTCGAAGTCCATGCTGTCGCAGATCGAGCGCGAAAAGGCCAATCCCACCATCGCCATCACGTGGCGCCTGGCCAACGCCCTGGGCGTGCAGATCGGCGAATTGCTGTCCAGCGCGGAAAAAGCCGTGGAAACCATCCGCATCACGGACGCCCACGAAACCCCCACCCTGCCCGGCGACCACGCGGGCTACGTGCTGCGCATCCTCGGACCGATGGAACTGGCCGGCAAATATGAATGGTATGAGGTGACCCTGGCGCCGGGCGGCGAGCTGGCGTCGCAGCCGCACGATCCGGGTACCACCGAACATTTGACGGTGATCCATGGCAACCTGGAACTGGAAGTGGGGACGGCGAAGAAAAAGGTCAAGAATGGCGGCACGGCCAGGTATCCGGCGGACTTGCCGCATACGATACGCAACCTGAGCAAGACGGAAGGAAAAGCGCTGCTGGTGGTGATCCACCGCTAGTGGCCACCAGCAACGCGGCGTACGGCTCCGGCGTCAGACCTGGCGCTGCCGGCGCTTCCTGCTGACAAAGCCGAGCAATGCCAGGCCGCCCAGCAACATGCCATAGGTTTCAGGCTCCGGCACGGCGCTGAGCGGGTCGAGGCGGATCACTTCACAAAAGCGGTCGTTGCAGCGGCTGGCGGCGATCTGGCCAGCCTCGTTGATGCCATTGACTTGCAGATTGCGCCAGCCTTCCATGCCATCGACCAAGTCGGCCAGCATATAGGTGTTGCCATTCATATTGATAATGGATTCCGCACCTGAAAGGCTGATGCCCACCACGTTCCCTTTGCCATCGATCCCGAGCGCTTCCGACATGGAGTTGATCCCGCTCCAGCTGCCGTCCACCATCTTGAAGGCGCGGTAGGGAACCGGCCAGGGGGCATTGCGGAAGTACTGGTTGAACACGATTTCTCCAGCATTGTTAATCCCTCGCATATTCACCTCGGCGTCTCTGATCGTGGGCGTGATGTCTCTCATCACACCATTCTCATAGAGATAACCGTGCTGCTTGCCGCCGGCCGTCAAGGAGTTGCCGACGATGACCCCATGATCATTGATTGCTGAAACACCACTCCAGGCGCCGCCCAGCGTACCGAGGGGAGTAATGCCCGATGCGGAATCGTACAGATAGGCGTTGGTGCTGCTGGCCTTGGTCTGGCTGTCGACCACGGTGGCGCCAAACGCGACTTTCCCCGACGCATTAACTTGACCGCCCCACGACACCTGGCCGGGAATATCCAGCGACGTCAGGGTGTTGCCCGACTGCAGTTGCATGTGCAAGGTGCCATCGGCGGCGGTGGAGCGCAGCAGCAAGTCTCCTGCAATATTGCCGCCACGCAGCATATTCGTTGCCTGAGCCGCAGGCACGGCCGTCACTGCCGAGCCTGAGGTGCCGTACCACATGTCCACGCCATTCAGCTGAACATAGCCATACAGTTCGCCCAGCGCCGTGATGCCGCCCCACTGCAAACGGCCAGTCGAGGGGAGCGCAAATGTTGTCGAAGAGAAAATCGGTGCAGGTGCAGGCAGGATTTGTGCAAACGCCGTCGTTGTCGCAGCGCTCAACAGCAAGAAACACAGGGTTTTATGTATCGGTTTCATTGTCAATTTTCCAATAAAATTAACAAGATAATCGATAATATAAAAAAGGTAAACCTTTTTGACAACTTTGATGCAAGATAAGCATCGATGGCTCCCATTGCAGGGGCCAGCAGTGTGCAATAAGCCCTTATGCCCATGCTAAGATTTCGGACTAGACAAGATTTCCACTGCCCTTCATGGAGCCTTACCGATGACGATTTCCGACAGCACCACCACCTTCCACAACAAGAAAGTCGTCCAGTACGACCCTGACCTGCCCTTCGACGCCTCGCCCGACATCGTCTACCGCCTGTCGCTCGAGTACGACGACAAGCGCAAGATGGACGAGCTGATCGCCGGCTTCCTCGCCAAGGCGGACCAGAACGCGCTCGCAGCGCTGATCATCGGCATGTGGGGCGACCCGTACGAATCGGGCGCCGACGAAGTGATCGCCGCGCTGATCGCCCACGCGCCGCAACTGCCCAATGTGCGCGCCCTGTTCATCGGCGACATGACGTACGAGGAATGCGAAATCTCGTGGATCGTGCAAGGCAGCTACAAGCCCCTGCTGGACGCCTTCCCGCAGCTGGAAGAATTGCGCATCCGCGGCGGCAATGAGCTCGTCATCGAACCGTTCGCGCATCAGCACCTGCGCCGCTTCACCATCGAAACGGGCGGCCTCGATCAAAAGATCGCCGAAGCGCTGGCGCAATCGAGCATGCCGCAGCTGGAACACCTGGAACTGTGGCCGGGCACCGAGGAATACGGCTTCTCGGGCGACGTCGACCTGTACCGCAAGGTGCTGGCGCAGCTGACCGTGCCGACCCTGCGCTACCTGGGCTTGCGCGACGCGGAAATCGCCGACAACCTGGCCGTCTGGCTGGCGGAAGAGCCGCTGGTGGCGCAGCTCGACACGCTCGACCTGTCGCTGGGCACCATCGGCGACCTGGGCGCCGTGGCCGTGCTCAATCACACGCAGCTGGGCAAGCTGAAACGCCTGGACCTGTCGCACCACTACATTTCCGAGGAAAACCAGGCGAAACTGAAAGCGTTGCCCTTCGAGGTGGTGCTGGACGACCCGCAGGAAGCGGACGAAGACGACGGCGAAAGCTACCGCTACGTGGCCGTGGGCGAATAAGCGGAGTCTTTTCCTTTGGCTACACCCCTCACCCTGCTGGCCGGCGCCGGCAGCAAGCGCGTGCGCCTGATGCAGGCGGCGCGCGCGCAACTGCGCCTGCCGCCCGCGCAGGTGCTGGAATGGCGCCACTGGCTGGCGCAGCCGGCGCTGCTGGCAAACGCCCTGCGCCAGCCCGGCCTGTTGAAGATCGAGCCGCCTGGCGACGATCCCGCCGCCCATTTTCTCTTGCTGCAGGCGGGCTGGCGGCGGCTGGACCGCGCCCCCGCGCGTGCGCCCGAACATGGCGAGCTGCTGGCCATGGATGCGTGGTTTGCGGGCTTTGCCAGCGCCATGCAAGACTTGGCGGGGCAACTGGCGGCCTTGCCGCACATACGCGTCTTCAATGCGCCGGCCGAAATTGTCCGCATGACGGACAAGCTGGCCTGCCAGCGCCACCTGGCCGCGCACGGCGTCGCCATTCCCCCCCTGCTCGGCCCCGTGCATGGCTACGAGCACCTGCAAGCGCTGCTGCGCCAGCATGACCTCGACCGCGTGTATCTGAAGCCGCGCTACGGCTCGTCCGCGTCCGGCGTCGTCGCCTACCGCAGGAACAGGGCAGGACGCCAGCAAGCCACCACCTCGGCCGCCTTGCAGCATGGGGATGGCGCGGCGCGCCTGTTCAATGTCAAGCGCATGGCGCGCTATGACACGCAGCACGACATCGCCGCCCTCGTCGACGCGCTGGCCGCCCAGGAACTGTATGCGGAAACGTGGCTGAACAAGCCGCGCTGCGGCGACAGCCACTACGACCTGCGCGTCGTGACCCTGGCGGGCCAGCCCGCGCACCGGGTGGCGCGCATCGGACGGCACATGATGACGAATCTGCACCTCGACAACCGGCGCGGCGAGGCATCCGGCCTCTTGAACGCAGCCGACCTGGCGGCACTGGAAGCGGCCGCCGCCCAGGCCGCGCGCGCCTTCCCCGCCAGCCACGTGACGGGCTACGACCTCGTCGTGCGCCAGGGTCAGGCCCACGTGCTGGAAGCGAACGCCTTCGGCGACCTGCTGCCAGGCCTGCTGTGGCAAGGCGCGGACACCTATGCGGCGCAATTGACGCAACTGACACATGCTTAAAGATACACCGGACACACCGGCCATCCCCGACATGCACGCCATCGTCGGCAGCCACGATATCGTCTTCCTCACGCTCGACACCCTGCGCTTTGACGTGGCGCAAGCCCTGTACGATGCAGGCGAATTGCCCGTGCTGGGACGTTTTTTACCGCCGGGCGGCTGGGAACGGCGCCACTCGCCCGCTACGTTCACCTATGCCGCGCACCAGGCCTTCTTCGCGGGCTTTTTGCCCACGCCGGCCGCGCCGGGCCGCCATCCGCGCCTGTTCGCCAGCGCGTTTGCGGGCAGCGAAACGACGTCGAAGCACACGTTCGCCTTCGCGGAAGCAGACCTTCCCGCCGCGCTGGCCGCGCGCGGCTACCGCACCATCTGCATCGGCGGCGTGGGCTTCTTCAACAAGCAAACGGCGCTGGGCACGGTACTGCCGTCGCTGTTCCAGGAAAGCCACTGGAGCGCGGGCATGGGCGTGGCCAGCCGCCATTCGACGCAAAAGCAGGTGGCGCTGGCCATAGCCCGCCTGGCGGATGGCGATCAGCGCACTTTTTTGTTCATCAACGTGGCCGCCCTGCACACACCGAACCGCGCCTACCTGCCCGGCTGCCGCGCCGATTGCCTGGACAGCCACGCGGCAGCGCTGCGCTATGTGGATGGCGCGCTGGCGCCCCTGTTTGCCGCCTGCGCCGCGCGCGCGCCCACGTTCGCCATCGTCTGCTCGGATCACGGCAGCGCCTATGGCGAAGATGGCTACCGCGGCCACCGCATCGCCCACGACAGCGTGTGGAACGTGCCATATGCGCACTTCTTCATCGCCCCCGATACACCTCCCAAGGAGTCCCCACCGTGAACCCAGCCGAACAACCTGGCACCCTGGCGCAGCGCATGCGCCACACGCCCTATCAGGCGTATTCGTATTCGTATCCGCACAAGGCGGCCTACCGCGCCTTGCCGCAGGCGGCGCCGCTGGCGCCCCTGTGGGCGCGGCAAGACCGCTCCGCCCTGTTCGCGTACATCCATATTCCATTTTGCGAGATGCGCTGCGGCTTTTGCAACCTGTTCGCCATGGCCCGCCCCGGCGCCGACATGGTCGAACGCTACGTGCGGCAAGTGCTGGTGCAGATGCGCGCACTGGCCGGCGCGCTGGGCGAACGGCGCTTCGCACGCTTCGCGCTGGGCGGCGGCACGCCCACCTATCTGTCGCCGGCGCAGCTGGACACCCTGCTGTGCGGCGCGCGCGACATCCTCGGCATCGATTTGCAGGCCACGCCGGCCGGCATCGAAGCGTCGCCCGAAACCATCACGGCCGAGCGCCTGGCCGTCTGCCGCGCGCACGGCATCGACCGCGTCAGCCTGGGCATCCAGAGCTTTGCCGCCGGCGAGATGCGCGCGCTGGCGCGTCCCCAGCAAAACGCCACCGTCCATCACGCCATCGGCCTGATACGCGCGGCCGGCTTTCCCACCCTGAACCTGGACTTGATCTACGGCATCGCGGGGCAGACCGTCGCCAGCCTGCTGGCGTCCATCGACAGCGCGCTGGCCTTCCGGCCCGAGGAAATCTATCTGTATCCGCTGTACGTGCGCGAGCAGACGGGCCTTGGCAAGATCGCGCGGCGCAAAGGCGCCGATACACTGAACCCCATCATGCTGGCGCAGGACGGCGACAGCCGGCTGGCCCTGTACGCGGCCGCGCGCGACCATTTGCGCGCGCAAGGCTACGAGCAGGTATCGATGCGCATGTTCCGCGCTCCCCATGCGCCGGAACAAAACGGTCCCTCGTACTGCTGCCAGAATGACGGCATGGTGGGCCTGGGCGCGGGCGCGCGCTCCTACACGGCCAGCCTGCATTATTCGAGCGAATACGCGGTGGCGAGAACTGAAACCATCGGCATCATCGACAACTACCTGGCGCTGGACGAGGAACGCTTCGCGCAGGCCGAACACGGCTACGTGCTGGGCGAGGAAGAACAGCGCCGGCGCTACGTGATCCAGTCGCTGCTGACGGAACCGGGCCTGGACCGCGACGCCTACACGGCGCGCTTCGGCACGCGCTGCGAGATGGATCTGCCGCAGCTGGCCGAACTGCACGCGCTGGAGCTGGTGCAGGAGGATGGTCCGCTGCTGCGCCTCAATGACCGCGGCTACAGCTATGCCGACACCATCGGCCCGTGGCTGGCCTCCGAGACGGTGCGCGCGCTGATGGCGCAAGAGGGCCAGGCGTGCTGACAACGCCGCCCGGCACTCTGTCCCTGCTGTACCGGGGCACGCTGGCGAGCTGCAATTACGCCTGCGGCTACTGCCCGTTTGCCAAGAAGCGCGACAGCCGCGCCGCGCTGGCCCGCGACGCGCGCGAAGTAGCGCGTTTTACGGATTGGATTGCGCGGCAAACGCGCCCCATCGGCGTGCTGTTCACCCCCTGGGGCGAAGCGCTGGTACGGCGCCACTACCGCGCGGCCATGCAAACCCTGGCCGCACTGCCGCACGTGCGCCAGGTGGCGCTGCAAACGAATCTGTCCGGCCCCCTGAACTGGCTGCAGGGGATGGATGGGCTGGAAAAGATCGGCCTGTGGTGCACCTACCACCCGGACCAGACGACACTGGCCCGCTTTCTCGAACGCTGCGCGCGCCTGGACGCCATGGGCGTGCGCTATTCCGTCGGCGTCGTGGCGATGAACGAGCACCTGGACGCCATCCGCGCCCTGCGCGCGGCCCTGCCCGCGCATGTCTACCTGTGGCTGAACGCGTACGACCGGCGTGGTCCCGGCTACTACGCGGTGGAAGACCTGGCCTGGCTGGACGCCGTCGACCCGTGGTTCGCGCAAAACCGGCGCCCTTCGCCGTCGCGCAATAAACCGTGCCTGGCGGGCGAGGCGTCGCTGTCCGTCGATGGCGACGGCGAACTGGCGCGCTGCCATTTCGTGCCCGAGCGCCTGGGCAACCTGTACACGGACGACCTGGCGGACATGCTGCAAGAGAAATCCTGCCCCCGCTTCAAGTGCGATTGCTATATCGGCTATGCGCAGCGCAAGGATTTGCCGTTCCAGTCCACGTTTGGCAACGGCGTGCTGGCGCGCATCGCGCCTTTGCACCGGACGTAAAAAAGCGCGGGCCAACGGCACCCGCGCTGTTTACCTGAACACTACCCGATTACTGCGCCGCCACCTTGGCCGGCTCCGCCACTACTGGCGTCATCTTCAGCGAACGGCTGAGGAAGCCCCAGCGGTCGGCCACTTCTTCGATCTGCTTGGTCGTCGGCTTGCCGGCGCCATGGCCGGCCTTGCTGTCGATGCGGATCAGCACGGGCGCCGCACCGCCTTGCGCTGCCTGGGCCGCGGCGGCGAACTTGAAGCTGTGGGCAGGCACGACGCGGTCGTCGTGGTCGGCCGTCGTGATCATGGTGGCTGGATAGCAGCCGCCCGCCTTCAGGTTGTGCAGCGGCGAGTACTTCACCAGCGCCTTGAACTGCTCGGCATCGTCCGACGAACCGTAGTCAGGCACCCAGCCCCAGCCCACGGTGAACTTGTGGAAGCGCAACATGTCGAGCACGCCCACCTGAGGAATCGCCGCGGCAAACAGGTCGGGACGCTGCGTCATGGCCGCGCCCACCAGCAGGCCGCCATTGCTGCCGCCGCCGATGGCCAGCTTCGATGGCGAAGTGACCTTGTTGTCCACCAGCCATTGCGCCGCGCCAATAAAGTCGTCGAACACGTTTTGCTTGTTCAGCTTGGTGCCGGCCTGGTGCCAGGCTTCGCCGTATTCGCCGCCGCCGCGCAGGTTGGCCATCACGTAGACGCCGCCCATTTCCACCCAGGCAAGATTTGCCACGGAGAAGCTCGGTGTCAGCGAAATATTGAAGCCGCCATAGCCGTACAGATAGGTCGGGTTGGAACCGTCGAGCTTCATGCCTTTTTTCGAGACGATGAACATCGGCACCTTGGTACCGTCGCGGCTGGTGAAGAATTGCTGGCGCGTTTCAAAGGCGTTCGGGTCGAAATCGACCTTCGGCTGGCGGTACACGCTGCTCTTGCCCGATTTCATGTCGTAGCGGTAGATGGTCGCCGGCGTCGTGAAACTGGTAAACGAGTAGAACGTTTCCGTGTCGCCACGCTTGCCGGCAAAGCCGCCGGCCGAACCGATGCCCGGCAAGGCCACTTCGCGCACCAGCTTGCCGTTCAGGTCGACGATCTTGATTTGCGTTTGCGCATCTTTCAAGTAATCGAGCACCAGCTGGTTGTTGATCAGGTTGACGGCGACGAGGGTTTCCGCGCTTTGCGGCACGATCTCTTTCCAATCGGCAGGCGCAGGCTTGCGCGTGTCGATGGCGATCACGCGCGATTTCGGCGCCTTGTTATCCGTCTTGAAGAAGAATACGGGGCCGTCATTGTCGATGAACGAGTACGATGCATCGAACGCTTCCAGCAAGCCCACCACCTTGGCGTTCTTTTGGCGCAAGTCCTTGTAGAAAATGCGGTTCTTGCGTTCCGTGCCTTGCGTGGCCGTGATGATCAGGTAATTGCCGTCGTCGCTGACGGTGCTGCCGCCAAACGCCCATTCCTTCTGGTCGGGACGGTCGAAGACGAGCACGTCGTCGCTTTGCGGCGTGCCGATCTTATGGAAATACAATTTCTGGAAGTAATTGATATCGGCCAGCTTGGTCGCTTCGTTCGGCGCATCATAGCGGCTGTAGAAGAAACCGGTGTTGTCCTTGGTCCACGAAGCGCCGGAGAACTTGGCCCACTTGATGTGGTCCGTCAAATCCTTGCCCGATTCGATGTCGCGCACCTTCCACTCGTTCCAGTCGGAACCGGAAGCGGAGGTGGCATACGCCAGGTACTTGCCGTTCGGGCTGATCGAAGTGCCGGCCAGCGCCACCGTGCCATCCGTGGACAGGGTGTTCGGGTCCAGCAGCAGGCGCGGCTCGTCCGTCAGTTTTTTCACCGTGTACAGCACGGCCTGGTTCTGCAAGCCGTCATTGCGGCTGTAGAAGTAACGGCCGCCCTGCTTCGTTGGCGTAGAGAAACGCTCATAGTTCCACAGCTTGGTCAGGCGCTGCTTGATCGCGGCGCGCTCCGGGATGGTGCCCAGGTACGATTGCGTCAGCTTGTTTTGCGCCGCAACCCATTCGCCGGTCTCGGCGCTGTTGGCATCTTCCAGCCAGCGGTACGGGTCGGCGATGGTGGTGCCGAAATAGCTGTCTTGCTGGTCGACTTTTTTGCTGACCGGATACGTCACGGGTGCGCCATCGCCGGCCGGGCACGATGGCATCGCGGCGCTTTGCGCCAGGGCATTGCCACCGAAGGCGGCCATCAAGCTGAATATGAGGGTTGCACTACGTAATTGCATGGGTTGTTGTCTCATTGTTGGATGTCGAGGAAAGCAGGCCGCCTGCATACGCGGCGGCTGCCCATGTTGACTTTCGCCAAGAGAAATCATAGCGCGGATTGCCACTTTTAAAGCACAGTTATCCAGTGGATTTACCGTCTTTTGTTTGGGGAATTTACATGAATGACCATGATAAATCTCGCTTTCGCCGGAATCGGCAAACTGACGTTCATGCAAGAAACATTATCAAAAACAAAGTCGTTTCATCAAGCCGTCATAAATCTTCTTTACTATCGGCAACATGTTCATGGCCCGTCCAGAGGCCGTGCCGCCACATCCGCCTATGCACACTCTCGCCCTCCCCACCGCCACCGCCGCGCCGCCCGGCGCGGTGCCATCGAATGTGGCTTACCTGAAGCCGCCATCGATATCCATGAGCATCGAAGGGACGGATGCCTTGCATGAGATCATTGCGGGCCGCAAGCTCAGCGCGCTGTTCCAGCCCATCATCCACATGCACAGCGGCGACATCATCGGCTACGAAGGCTTGATACGGGGGCCGTCCGACAGCCCCCTGCACGCGCCGATGAATCTGTTCAAGGTGGCGCGCGCGCATGACCTGACCCTGGAAGTGGAGCACCTGTGCCGGCAAGTGGTGCTCGAACGCTTCGCCGAACTGCAGCTGCCGGGCAAGCTGTTTCTCAATGTCAGCCCCGAATGCCTGCTGCTGCGCAATGCCCGCCATGGCGAAACCCTGGAATACATCGAGCACATCGGCATCAATCCGGACCGCGTCATCATCGAGCTGACGGAAAACCAGCCCACGTACGACTACGAGCTGATGCGCGAAGCGGTGCTGCATTACCGCAATATGGGTTTCCAGATCGCCATCGACGACCTGGGCGAGGGATTTTCCAGCCTGCGCCTGTGGTCGGAACTGCGCCCGGAATACGTGAAAATCGACATGCATTTCATCCAGGGCATCAATAATGACCCCGTGAAACTGCAGTTCGTGCGCTCGATCCAGGAAATCGCGGAGAAATCGGGCACCCTGGTGATCGCCGAAGGCATCGAAGCGCAGACGGAATTGCTGGTCTTGCGCGACCTGGGCGTGGCGTTCGGACAAGGCTATCACCTGGGCCGGCCCAACGCGGTGCCGGCGCGCGCCCTGCCGGCCGAAGTGGTGCAGGCGCTGGGACGCAACGGCGTGGCCGTGTATCCGCAGCGCAGCAGCCTGGAAAAGAACGGCGCCAGCATCCGCAAGCTGCTGCACCGCGTGGCGGCCGTTTCGCCCGAGAAAAACAATAACGAGGTGTACGATATTTTCCTGAAAGACCCGAAACTGATGATCATTCCCGTCGTCGACGACGGCGTGCCGCTGGGCCTGATCAGCCGCTTCGAGATGATCGACCACTTCGCCCGGCCCTACCAGCGCGAACTGTATGGCAAGAAATCATGCAGCCTGTTCATGGATGCCACGCCGCTGATCGCCGACCACGAGACGAGCTTGCAGGAACTCAGCTACACCATGGTGCAATCGAGCGCCCACCATCTGTTCAACGGTTTCATCATTACCGAACACGGCCGCTACCTGGGCATGGGCACGGGACACGACCTGATGCGCGAAATCACGCAGATGCAGATCAACGCGGCCCGCTATGCCAACCCGCTGACGCAACTGCCCGGCAACGTACCCATCAACGAGCATATCGACCGCCTGCTGCACAGCGGCAGCCGCTTCTGGGTCTGCTATTGCGACCTCGACCACTTCAAGCCCTTCAACGACGTGTACGGCTACCGCAAGGGCGACGACGTGATCCAGCTGACGGGAGAAATCCTCAGCAGCCATTGCGACCCGAACCGCGACTTCATCGGCCACATCGGCGGCGACGATTTCATGATTTTGTTCCAGAGCGAAGACTGGGAAGCGCGCTGCCAGGCCATGCTGGACGACTTCGCGGCCGCCATCCTCGCCTATTACAGCACCAGCGATTGCGAACGGGGCGGCTACATCAGCGAAGACCGGCAAGGCAAGAAAGTGTTTTATTCCCTGATCAGCCTATCCCTGGGCGTGATCAAGGTGGAAGCGCACCAGTATTACACGCACCACCAGATTGCCACGCAGGCGGCGGAAGCGAAGAAACAGGCGAAGAAAATCCACGGCAACAGTCTGTTCCTGGACCGGCGGCAAGGCGCGGGCGCGGCGCGCATGGATGCGTAACCAGGGGCAATAGTCAAAAGCTGGACAGGGACAGGCCAGGCACGCTCAAATACGCACGAGGTCGACAAACGCATTGCTGCTGCGGGCATCGGGCACGAATGCCAGGTTGATGCGTGCCTCATCGCGACGCGCCTGCAAGTGGTAACTGCCTGCGGGCACGTCGACGAACAGGCCGCCATATGCCGTGTCCGGTTCCAGGCCGCCGCCGGTGACGTCTTCCCCGGCGCCGATGAAGACCCGGCCTGAGAGCACAGCCAGATGCACGACCACATGCGGCTCGGCAAGTTCGGCGTGCAAGGCGATGTCATACGCGCCGTCGCCGCCGACGTTGAAAAACGCTACCTGCCCCGCGTTCACGGCCGCCAGTTCCGCACTGGGAATACTCCACCAATCGCAGTCATCTTCCAGCTTGTGGCGCAAGAGGGCCGGATCGAACACGCACAGGGTGGCCGTGCCGGTCACGATTCTCGTCATGCCGCCAGCGGCGCCGGCCCCAGCAGAGGCTGACTTTCCACGTACTGCGCACTGGCTTGCGCCTGCCATGGAAAATGGCCATCGCGCGACGGCCAGACGATCTGGTACACGGTAAACTCGTCACCCTGGTAATACCAGCGCGCATAGCCGACATAGTTGCGGTATTGCTCGACGGGCACGCGCACGAAGGCGCACTGATGGCCCTTCAGCAAGACGTCCGTGGTGGCCGTGAAATCCGTGATGGCGCCGCTGCGCGCGGCGTCCAGCGCCACGTCGAGTATCTGGTGGGCCACGGCCCGCGGCAAGCCCATGATGAGAAATTCAGGCTGGCCAAAGCTGTGGCAAGCGCCTATCGTGAAGGCGTAGCCGGGGCCATCTTCATCGGCACTGATATGCACGCCATGCCAGCCATGCGTGGCGATGTCGTCGATGACTTTTTGTTCGGATGCATCCTCGCCTGCCTGCCTTACCATGTTCCGCCTTTCACTGTGCCAAAAACCACGCCGCCTTCGCGACATTCCTGCCGGCAATTATCGCACGCAGCCCGCGTCCGCGCCCACGCTTCAGTCGCGCGCTGGCCGTGGCGGCCGTGGCGGGGAACGCACCTGATGCCATTGCCGCATGCGTTGCTGCGCCTCTTGCAGCTGTGCCGGCTCCAGCCTGGCGGCAGCCGCTTCCCTCGCCCGGGCCGCCCCGCTATCGCCGCCCTCGGCCGCCAGCGCCAGCCACATATAGCCGCAAACGGGATCCTTCTCCACGCCGCGCCCGCTGTTGTACATGCCGCCCAGGTTGTACTGCGCCAGCGCATGACCCTGGCCGGCCGCGCGCGCATACCATTGCACGGCCAGGCCATCGTCTTGCGGCACGCCGTGGCCGCTCGCATACATGACGCCCAGGTTGTTTTGCGCGCTGGCATCGCCCTGCTCGGCCGCCGTGCGGTACCAGCGCACGGCGCACACCTCGTCGCGCTCCACGCCCTGGCCATTGGCATACATCACGCCCAGGTTGAACTGCGCATTCGACGCGCCCTGGGCCGCCGCCCTGGCATACCAGTCCAGCGCCTGGCGCAGGTCGCGCGCGACGCCGCGCCCGCCTGCAAACATGCCGCCCAGATTGTATTGCGCCATGCAGTGACCTTGCAGGGCGGCACGCCGGTACCAGACGACGGCGCGCGCCTCGTCCTTGTCCACGCCCTGCCCCCGCGCCAGCATCAGGCCCAGGTTGAACTGGGCGTCGGCGTCATCCTGCTCGGCCGCCCGCTGCAGCCAGGCGTAGGCACGCAGCTGGTCGGGCGCCACGCCCAGGCCTTCCGCATACGCCACGCCAAGTTGCCGCTGCGCCACGGCCAGGCCCTGGGCGGCGGCCTGGCGGAACCAGGCCAGCGCCTGCGTATCGCTTTGCGTCACCCCCTGGCCCCGCTTGTAGACGAGCCCCAGGTTCAGCTGTGCCTGCGCATCGCCCTGCAAGGCGGCCTTGCGGAACCAGGCCAGGGCCAGCGCATCGTTCTTTTTCGCGCCCAGGCCTTGCGCATAGGCTTCGCCCAGCAAGGATTGCGCGCTGGCCACGCCCTGTTCGGAGGCGCGGTAAAACCAAGCCAGGGCCAGTTCGTCGCTCTGCAGCACGCCCCGTCCCTTGCGGTACATCTGTCCCAGGTTTTGCTGGGCCGAGGCATCGCCCTGCGCGGCCGCGCGGCGAAACCACAGCACGGCGTCCTCGTCGCTCTGCGCCACGCCGCGGCCGTGGTAATACAGGGCGCCCAGGTGGTTTTGCGCGAACGCCAGCCCTTGCAGCGCGGCCAGGCGTAGCCAGACAAAGGCGCGCGCATCGTCTTGCGCCACGCCTTCGCCCTTCTTGTACATCAATCCCAGATTGAACTGGGCGTAGGCATTGCCCTGCTCGGCAGCCGTGCGGAACCAGATATACGCCTCGTGGCTATCTCTGGCAGTATGGTGCTTGTCCATGTGCGCCCCCATCCACATTGCGCTTGCTGGCAGCACGCGCAAAACGGCGGCCCAGGGCGGCGAAATCATGTGTTGCTTAAATTTTAAATTCGATGCAGGGGAAGGACTTGAGCAGGCTCAAACGAAATAACAAAATTATATCGTTTTGATGAGCCCGCTTAGGCAGGCATGGCGCTCAGCGGCGTGATGGGTGTTTTTGCAGGAATTGCGGCACCTTGGCGGCGGCCAGCTTGTTCAGCGACACGAGCAAGTCCGCGTCGACGTCGGCGATGCCATAGCTGCTGCGCAAATGGCGGCCGATGTGGATCAGCACTTGCGCCGCCACTTCCGCATCGGATTCGGCCCTGTGGGCGGCGCTCTTGAAGGCGATGCCCAGCTGGCTGGACAGCAAGCCCAGCTTGTAGCTGGCCATGCCGGGAAACACGCGGCGCGACAGTTTCAATGAACACACGAGCGACTGGTGCGCCGGTGTCAGGTTCAGCCTGGCGCTTTCCGCGCGCAGGAATTTTTCATCGAAGCTGGCATTGTGCGCCGACAAGGCATCGCTGCCGATGAAGTCGAGCAGCTGCGGCACCACCTCGGCCACGGGCGGCGCCTTGTCCACCATCGCTTGCGTGATGCCCGTCAAGCCCGTGATGAACGAGGGGATGCGCGCATTGCAGTTGATCAGGGTCACATAGCGGTCCGTGATCCGCCCGCCCTCGATGCGCAGCGCCGCCACTTCCGTGATGCGGTCGCCCATGTCGGGAGATAAACCGGTCGTCTCGAAGTCGATCATGACGATCGGTTTGTCAAACACATTCATGGGGCGCTCTTTCGTGGGTGCAACAGTGGGTGATGATTATCAACCAAATTTACGCACGGCGTCCAGCGCGAGTCCCGCACCGATACTGCCGAACAGATCACCCTCGACCTTGCGCGCGGCCGGCACCAGGGCTGCGATCTTTTCGCGCAGCAAGCGCACGCCGCTCGAACCGCCCGTGAAGAACACGGTGTCGACGGCTTCCGGCGCCACGCCCGCGTCGCGCAGCAGACGCAGCACGGTTTCTTCCACGGAACCGCACAGGTGGCCGATGGCCTCGTCGAACTGCGTGCGTTTGAGCAACAGACTTTGCGCGGGCGACAGACGGTCCAGTTCCAGCTGCACTTCGGCCGCGTCGGACAGGGCAATCTTGCCCTCTTCGACTTTCATGGCCAGCCAGTGGCCGGCGCGCTCGTCGATCAGCTTTTGCAGGCGCCCCATCTTGTCTTGCTCACGTGCATCGCGGCACACGTCGGCCAGCTGCACCCAGATCTTCTTGGTGTAGGCCAGGTTGATCGTGTGCCAGGTCGCCAGGTTGAAATAATAGCTGGACGGCACTTCGCTATTGTTATGCAGGCGGCTACCGTAGCCCAGCAAGGGCATGACGGATGACAGGCTCAGGTATTTATCGAAATCCGTGCCGCCGATGTGCACGCCGCCGGTGGCGAGGATGTCGTCGCGCCGCTCGGTTTTCTTCGCCCGTTCCGGCGACAGGCGCACCAGCGAAAAGTCGGACGTACCGCCGCCGATGTCGGCGATCAGCACCAGTTCTTCCTTGTCGATCTGCGACTCGTAGTCGAACGCGGCGGCGATCGGCTCGAACTGGAACGCGACGTCCTTGAAACCGACGGAGCGCGCCACTTCGGCCAGCGTGTCCTGCGCCAGCTGGTCGGCTTGTGCATTGTCATCGATAAAGAAGACGGGACGGCCGAACACGGCGGACGAGAATTCGCGGCCGGCGGACTGCTCGGCGCGGCGTTTCACTTCGCCAATGAATTGTGCCAGCAACATGCGAAATGGCAAGGCGCGGCCACCCACTTCCGTCTGGCCATCGATGAGGCTAGTGCCCAGCAAGCTTTTCAGCGAGCGCATCAAGCGCCCCTCGTAGCCGGCCAGATAGCCGGCCAGCGCCGCGCGGCCAAAACTGACTTCCTCGTCTTCCGCATTGAAGAAGACGACGGACGGTAAGGTCGTCTTGCCATCTTCCAGGCCGAGCATGGTGCTCTGCCCGGGACGTGCCCAGCCTACCGTGGAATTTGACGTGCCGAAATCGACGCCGCAAGCATTGGCCATGTCGACCCTTCCCTGAATAAAGGGGCGTTATGTTATCAGAAGGCAGGCTATTGCACCAGCAAAACCCATTCGACGGGGTCAACAGCATAAACTTGCTTTGCATCAAGTAGCGGCCGCGCGCAAAAGCTACTCTTGGGAAATGAATGCCGAGCAACTCGGCCAGCTCCCGGAGACCCATCGTGCCCCTCGCCCGCCTGCGCCACCCGCGCCACCTGCCCGCTGCTTTGCTGCCTGCTACCGTGCTGGCGACCTTCCTCGTTTCCCTGGCCGGCTGCGGCGGCGGTTCCGCCGATGCCCAGGCCGGCGCCGGCTGCTCGCTGCACAGCACGACAGGCTGCGGCGGCAGCCCGCCGCCCACCGTGCCGCCCGTGAAGCCGCCGGTCACCCCGCCCGTGACGCCCCCCGTGATTCCGCCGGTCACGCCGCCCGAGCCGGCCAGCCTGGCCAGCGCCGTCAACCTGGTCTTTTCCAGCACGGAACTGGCCTCGGCGGGATTGGCCGGCAGCGAAGTGGCCGTCACGGCCCTCGTCAAGGATGGCGCCAATCTCGCCTTGCCAAACGCAAAGATTTCCTTTGCCGCCGATTCCGGCATCCTCGGCAGCATCGACGCCGTGACGGACAAGAACGGCCAGGCGCGCGCCCTGCTGGGCACGGGCGGCGCCAACAGCAACCGCAGCATCACCGTGACAGCGACTGTCGGCGCGCGCAGCGGCAAGGGCACGGTGGCCGTGACGGGCAGCAGCGTGGAAGTGCTGGGGCCGGCCGCCCTGATGCTGGGCCAGGGCGCCGACCTCACCGTCACCGTGCGCGACTCGGCGCGCAAACCCGTGGCCGGTGCCGCCATCGCCTACAGCACGGGCGCCGGCAACGGCGTGCGCGTCAAGGATGGGGGCGCGGCGCTCAGCAATGCGCAAGGCCAGCTGGTGCTGCGCCTGACCGCTGGCAGCCTGGGCAAGGATGCCGTGTCCGTCAGCGCGCTGGGCGCCGCCGCCACGCAAGCGTATGCCGTGGCCGGCAGCGACCTGCGCCTGAGTCCGGCCGTGGGCCAGGACGCCAGCGGCGCGGACGTGCTGCCGGAAGTGGCGACCCTGGCGTGCCAGCCCATCGACGTGCGCTATGACAAGGCGGGCGTGCCGCAAGCGGGCAGCGCCAGCCTGTCGACCTCGCGCGGCAGCCTGTTCAGCGACAGCGCCTGCAGCCAGGCCTTGCCAGCCAGTTTGATTTTTAGCAACGGCAACTTGCCGCGCAGCTACGTGCAATCGGCAAACGCGGGCGTGGCCACCCTCACGGCTGCCGTGGCGGGCGGCCCCACGGCGCAGACGCGGCTGGAATTCGTCGCGCCCCTGAGCGGCGCCAGCAAGCTGGCCGTGCAAGCGGACCCGGCAGTGTTGCGCGCGAATACGACCACTTCGGCGGCATCGGCCGACAACGTCAGCACAAGTATCAGCACCATCGGCGCCGTGGTGCGCGATGGCGCGGCCAACAACCTGGTCAAGAACGCGCCCGTGCTGTTTTCCATCTTGAGCGACCCCAGCGGCGGCTACCTGCGGCAGGCGGGCCGGGTGCTGACGGGCAGCGATGGCCTGGCGCGCGCCGTGTATGTGGCGGGGCCAGCCGACAGCGGCCGCGACGGCGTGCTGATCCAGGCCCGCATCGAAGGCGCGCCGCAAGCGGCGGCCACGGCCCTCGTGCGCCTGACGGTGGCGCGGCAAGCGCTGTCGATCAAGCTGGGCACGGGCAGCCTGCTGCGCGAATATTCACCCAGCGTGCTGCAGAAGGACTTTGCCGTGTTCGTGTCCGACAGCGCCGGCAATGCCGTGCAGGGCGTCGCCATCACGGCCGCCGCCTGGCCCAGCCGCTATGCCAAGGGATCTTACGTATGGCAGGCGGACAAGCCGGAGTTCCCCGACACGGGCGTCTGGCGCCTGGCCCTGCCCCTCTACAGCTGCACCAATGAGGACGTCTTGCGCAACGGCATCTTTGACGCCGCCTACGACCGCAACGGCAATGGCGTGCTCGACCCGGGCATCCCCCTGACCGTCAGCGCCAGCGGCCTGAGCGACGCGCTGGGCATGGCCACCGTCACCGTCAGCTATCCGCGCAACTATGGTTCCTGGGTGCACGTGGCCCTCACCGTGCGCGGCACCGTCAGCGGCACGGAAGCGAGCGCCACGGCGGAATGGCCATTACCCACGCTGGCCAGCGATTTCAGCGCGCGCCGCGTGGACCCGCCGGGACGCCTCAGCCCCTATGGCAGCGGGCCCTGCGACAGCGCCGATTGAGGAGCAAGCATACCACTTGCCATTCAGTCATATTTTTTGCAACATGAACAAGAAAACAGTCTTGCCATGCGGCAATCTTTTACGCTATGCTCATTCTGCCCGCCCAGGCCGCCACAAGCGGCCGGGCCTGCAGGAATACTTTGAGACAGGTTGCTTGCCAGACCAATATGCGAAAAAAGAATACTGTAGCCCGGACACCCAGCACCGCCAGCCGCGCCATACCCGGCGCCGGACGGCGCGTGACCTCGTATGACGTGGCCTTGCTGGCCGGCGTGTCGCAATCGGCCGTGTCGCGCTGCTTCAAGCCGGGCGCCAGCATCTCGCAAGCCACCCACGCCAAGGTCATGCAGGCGGCCATCAGCCTCGACTACATCCCCAACGCGGCCGCGCGCAGCCTGATCACGCGCCGCTCGAACCTGGTGGCCGTCATCATTTCCAACCTGGCCAATCTGTACTATCCGCAAGTATTGTCCGACCTGAGCCAGCACATCGCCCGCCAAGGCAAGCGCCTCTTGTTGTTTACCCTGGAGCGCGAAGCGGACATCGGCAAGGCCCTCAGCGATGTGTGGCAATACCAGGTCGACGGCGCCGTCGTGGCCGCCTGCCTGTCGGACGAGCAGATGGCCGAATTCGGCCGGCGCGACGTGCCCCTGGTGCTGTTCAACCGCAGCCCGCGCGAACACGCCGTGCATGCCGTGCTGTGCGACCAGGGCGAAGCGGCGCGCCTGCTCGTCTCGCGCCTGGCCGAAGCGGGCCACCGCCAGTTCGCCATCATCGACGGCCCCGGCGATTCGGCCGTCGCGCAGGAACGCAAGGCCGGCATGCTGGACCGGCTGCTGACCCTGGGCTTGCCCGCGCCCATCGTCGTCAGCGGCAACTACGACTACGCCAGCGGCGGACGGGGCTTGCGCAAGGTCATCGACCGCCTGGGCCGCGTGCCGGACGCCGTCATCTGCGGCAACGACATCATGGCCATCGGCTGCCTGGACACGGCGCGCCACCAGATGGGCATCCAGGTGCCGCTGCAAATGTCGGTGGCCGGCTTCGACGCGCTGGAAGCGTCCGGCTGGCTCAGCTACGACATCACCACCCTGCGCCAGCCCGTGCAAAAGATGGCCGCCGATGCCGTCGCCATGCTGGGCGAACTGATGGAACGGCGCGGCGGCAGCGCCGAGCGGAGACGGTATTGCTCGTATCTGGTGGAAGGGAGTACGGCCAGACTGACCAGCGAACCGGCGTATATGGCGCAGCGCCTGGGAATAATGGCCGCCGCCTGAAAACAAAAAAACCTCGCATCGCTGCGAGGTTTTTCACTTGCAAGACCAGGGAATCAACCGAAGATCTTGCCCTTGAGCATATTCAAGCCCTGGCTGACGAGGTCGTTGCCTTCCGGCACCTGACCATCCGGGGTCAGCTTGTCGATCAGCTGGGGCAGCAAGGCGGCCAGGCCGCCCGAGGCCGCGTCCGGGGCGACGCCCGCTTTTTCAGCGATCTGGGTGATCGTGTCGCTGCCCAGCGCATCCTTGATCTGTTCGCCGGAGACGGGCGCATTGGCGCCCGTGCCGATCCAGCTGGCCACCTGGTCGCCCAGGCCGCTTTCCTGGAATTTCTGCAGCAGGCCGGGCAAGCCGCCATGCTGGTTGACCAGGTCCATCACGCTGGCCATCAATCCCGATGGGGCTTCCCCGTCAGCACTTTTATTGCCCAAAGCGCTCATCGCCTGTCCTGCAAGTTGATCTAGCAAACTCATCGTATTCTCCTGAACGCTATCGATTGGTGCCGCGTGACCGCGGTGTCCGGCATGGCGCAGACCATTCTCCGCCATGGAAATCATTATACTATGAATAATAACAGTGATATAATTACAATCTCAAGGCGAACGCACAGACGGCCTCACTGTCGAGGCGCCCACCTCCATCATATTTAGTTCGGCACAACTTGCAAGCGTAAATTGACGGTTCGCAAAAACGTGTAGAATTAATTTTCCCACTTACTGAGGAGTATCAACACATGAACATCAATAAAGCGGTAGACAAGGCTTACGAAAAAAAGACGTTCAAGGAAATCGCTGATGCACCCGTCGATGCGTTGCAAGGCGTGAGCGAGAAGGATGCGGAGCTGCTCAAGCAGGCATTCAATATCAAGACCGTGCGCGACCTGGCAAACCTGAAATACTCGAAGTGGGCGCGCGCCATCGTCACCCTGGCCGATACGGAAGAATAGACCGGGCCATGCCTCAGGCATCCCCGTCAGCACAGCCCGCCCCAATCGGCGGGTTTTTTGCTTCAGGCCAGCGGGCGGCTGGCAAGCCGATAGCCGCGGGGAGGCGCCATTGGCCACGCCGCTGACCCTGCCCGGCATTTGCTGGCCCCTGCATGCGAGCACGGGCCGTCTTGCCGTCACCACGTCCCACGTCACGGGCCACTTTCGCGCCGGCGCGGGACTGGACGCCGTCATCGTGTGCGATCTGCTGCCCGCTGGAAAATTTCGCAATGGCGCGGCGCGCCACTGGTGCCGCACGCACCAGTGCTACTGGGGCACGCAAGCCGACCTGGCCGCCTGCCCGTCCGCGCAACCCATGCAGTGCCGCCAGCACGCCAGCCCCATGGGCTATGTGCTGTATCCGGAATTGTTCGACCCCACGCAATTCCACGCCAGCACCCTGCGCCTGGGCAATGATGGCCTGATGCAACTGCGCGCCCGGGCCAATGACGGCGGCGCCATGTTCAGCCGCGACCTGCCAGCCCTGACCATCGACTGCCGCGCCCTGCCCGGCCTGTTTCCTCCCGACATAGTGCAACTGAATATCACGCCGCCCGCCGCGCAGGCGTTCGCCGCCGCCTTGCAGGCTGGCGCGCCGCTGGGCTGCAGCGACTGCGCCCGCTGCGGCCACCCGCACCTGGACCTGGGCGACTTCGCCCTGGCGCCGCACCGGCGCCACAGTTGCGGCCATTGCGGCCACGACGCCTCGCACAGTCCCACGGCCATCGTCTCGACGCCCTTGTGGCGGCTGCGCCAACGCTACCCGCACTGGTTCTGACGCAATGCTTCCGAAGGTGCGCCCGCCCACAGTCGGCCTGGCCGCCTGTGCGTAGACTGGCCCCATCGCCACCAACAGGAATAGCGCCATGCCGCACACCCCGCCACCTGACGACAATAATCAAGCAGGCGAGGAAGGCGACTTGTCCGACCTGCTCAGCGAATTGCGCATCCTCTTGCCGGGCGCGCAGATGCTGACGGCCTTCCTCATCATCCTGCCCTTCAACGGCGGCTTCGCGAAGATCGTGCAGGCGGAAAAAATCGTCTTCCTGCTGACGTTTTTCCTGTCCATGACCAGCCTGGTGCTGCTCAGCGCGCCAGCCATCCAGCACCGCGTGATGCGCCCCCTGCAAGACCGCGAACGCTTCAAGCGCGTGGCCGACCGCATCATGATGTGCGGCGCCTTTTCGCTGGCGCTGGCGTTCATCCTCGGCACCAATCTGGTGATGTCGGAAGTGTTCGGCCACGTCGCCGGCATCGTCGCCTGCGTGCTGATGGGCTCGCTCATCATTTGCATGTGGTGGTGGCTGCCCTTGCACTTGAAGCACGCCAGGAAAATCTAGAACACCTAACCAAACCTGCTGCGCGTCGCGATTTGCGGCCTCCGATGCTCACTGTGCTCAAGCACAGCTCCGCTTCTCAGCCACAACTCATCCCGCTCGCTACGGTTTTGTTAGGTGTTGCTAAGCGGCCACGCCCGCCTGCTGCAGCAAGGTTGCCCGGAAAATCCCCACCAGCGGGCGCAAATTGACCTTGTGCCAGGCCAGCCACAGGGGCGTGCGGTAGCTGAACCACGGCAATTCCCTCACGACGACGCCGGCCGGTGCGTGCTGGCGCAGGCTGTGCTGGATCATGGCCATGCCCAGTCCGGCCGCCACCAGGCCCAGCGCCGTCAGCGGCTCTGTTGCTTCCATGCGGATGTCGGGCGTAAAACCGGCGCGCGCGCAGGCGGCGATGAAGTTATCGTGTTTCAGCACGCTTTCCTTGTGCAGCACGGCAATCCACTCCTGGCCCGCCAGATCGTCCGGGGTCAGCTGGGTCTTGTCCGCCAGCGGATGCGTCGCGGGCAAGGCCAGCAGCATGGGGTCGCTCAGCACTTGCGCGCAATCGAGGTCCGCGTCATTCGGCAGCGGCGGCTCGCACAGCAGCGCGATATCGAGGCTGCGCTGGCGCAAGCCCTCGATCTGCTCGGCCGAATGCAGGTTGTACAGGGCCACGTGCACTTGCGGCCGCGTGGCGCGCAAGGCGCGCAGCCCCTCCGGCAAGACGCCCGCATGCATGGCGTTTTCGATGTAGCCTATGCACAGGCCCCCCTCGTCGCCGCGCCCCAGGCGTTTCGCCAGCGCTTCCAGGCGGTTCCCGTGGGTAATGAACGCGCGCACTTCGGCCAGGAAGGTGTGGCCGTCGCGCGTCAGGCGGATGCGCTGGGCGCTGCGCTCGAACAGGGTCAAGCCCAGCCGGTCTTCGAGCTGGGCGATTTGCCGGCTCAGCGGCGACTGAGAAATATGCAGGCGCTCGGCGGCCCGCCCCACGTGTTCTTCCTCGGCGACGGCGATGAAGTATTGCAATTGGCGTATGTCCAGCATATCAGACCTTTCAGGACTCAAGTTGCGCCAATTATGTCTTGGACAGGCTTAACTTGTCCAGCTATTCTGTCTGCACTGACTCACTCATTGAAGGAAAACACCATGACAATCAAACACTTACTGACAGGCAAACTGGGTTTCGGCACGGCGCCGCTGGGCAATATGTTCCGCAACATTCCGGAACAGGAAGCGCTGGCGACCGTCGACGCGGCCTGGGAATCGGGCATCCGCTACTTCGACACGGCCCCGTTCTACGGCGCCGGCCTGGCCGAGCTGCGCCTGGGCGCCGCCCTGAAGCAGCGCCGCCGCGACGATTACGTGCTCAGCACCAAGGTCGGCCGGCTCATCCTCGACGAACTGGAAGACCCGGCCGCCCGCGAACTGGGCGAAAAAGGGGGCTTGTTCGAATTTGGCCGCAAGAACAAGATCGTCGATGACTACTCGGCCGACGCCACCCTGCGTTCGATCGAAGGCAGTCTGAAACGCCTGGATACGGACCGCCTCGATATCGTCTGGGTGCACGACATCGCCCAGGATTTCCACGGCGACAACTGGCTGGCGCAATTCGAGATTGCCCGCACGGGCGCCTTCCGCGTGCTGACCCGCTTGCGCGAAGAAGGCGTCATCAAGGCCTGGGGCGTGGGCGTAAACAAGGTGGAACCGCTGGAACTGACCCTGGACCTGGCCGAAGCCCAGCCGGACGCCTTCTTGCTGGCCGGCCGCTACACCCTGCTCGACCATGAACGGGCGCTGCAGCGCCTGATGCCGGCCGCGGCAAAACAGAACGTCGACATCGTCGTGGGCGGCCCCTACAGCTCAGGCATCCTGGCCGGCGGTGCGCACTTCGAATACCAGAAGGCTTCGCCCGAAATCATTGCCAAAGTAGAACGTATCAAGGCGATTGCCGCGCGCCACGGCGTCAGCGTCAAGGCTGCCGCCCTGCAATTTTCCTTGGCCAATCCGGCCGTGGCTGCCGTGATCCCCGGCGCCAGCCGTCCGGAACGCCTGGCCGAAGACCAGCAAGCGTTACACGCCGTCATCCCCGCCGCCTTCTGGCACGACATGCGCGCCGAGCAACTCGTGTCGCCATTCGCCCCGCTGCCAACGGGCGCCAACTAATAGATAAGGAGTACAGATGGCACACACCACCACCTCGATCGACATCGCCGCCACGCCGGCGCAAGTATGGCAACTGATCGGCGGCTTCAATGCCCTGCCCGACTGGCTGCCCTACATTCCCAGCAGCACCTTGAGCGCAGGGGGCCGCATCCGCCACCTGGCCAACCCGGCCGGCGACGTCATCGTCGAGCAGCTGGAAGCGTACGACAACACGGCGCGCAGCTACAGCTATTCCATCCTGCAGGCGCCGTTTCCCGCCACCGATTACCTGTCGACCCTGAAAGTGGAACCACTTGCCGGCAGCGACGGCGCGCGGGTCACCTGGTCGGGCCGCTTCACGCCCGTGGGCGTGAGCGAGCAGGAAGTGACGGACCTGTTCCACGGCATTTATGTGGCGGGACTGGAAGCGCTGCAGCAATCGTTAGCGAAGTAATACGCAAGGAAGACCATTTCCGCCACAGCCAGGCTTTCTTCGCTCACCCTGTGGCGGAATCGCGCAGATTCCGTGTTATCGTTAACAACAAGAGCAATCGCTGTTGTGTGCAGTGCAGCAGATTTTAGCCGGCGCCCTGCAGAGCTTGCCCGAATCTCTTACAATGTTGTCTTTGGGCAGCTCTTCTAGCCCGAAAATACCGGCCATCCGTCGACTCTGGTGGCGCATTGCCACCTCCGGCTGGGCCACTGCGCGCCCCTCCGCCCTGTCATTCTTTACCCAACTAACAAGAACATGCACGCCTCCGTAGATCCCCTGATTCCGCGCGTCACCGCGCCTTTTGGCGCTGGATACGCCGACCTGGCCCTGGCCATCGGCGGCCTCGCCATCGGCACGGGCGAGTTCGCCTCCATGAGCATCCTGCCCGTGGTGGCCGACGACCTGGGCACGACCTTGCCGCAGATGAGCCACATGATCAGCGCCTACGCGCTGGGCGTGGTCATCGGCGCGCCCCTGATCACCATCTTCCTGGCGCGCATGCCGCGCCGATTGATGCTGATCTGTCTGATGCTGATGTTCGCTGGCGGCAACTTGCTCAGCGCCATCGCCCCAAATTATGGCTTGCTGGTGGTGGCCCGCTTCGTGGCCGGCATCCCGCACGGCGCCTACTTTGGCGTGGCGGCGCTGGTGGCGGCCGCGCTGGCCGAACCGGACCGGCGCGGCCAGGCCGTGGCCCGTGTCCTGATGGGCTTGACCGTGGCGAATATCTTCGGCGTGCCGCTGGCAACCTACATCGGCCAGACCCTGGGCTGGCGCTCGGCCTTCTTGCTGGTCGCCGCGCTGGGCCTGCTGACCATGCTGATGGTGCGCATCTTCGTGCCCATGGTGGCCGCCGGCGATTCCAGCCCGCGCCGCGAACTGGGCGTGTTCCGCCGCCTGCAAGTGTGGCTGACCCTGCTGATGGTGGCGATCGGCTTCGGCGGCATGTTCGCCGTCTACACGTTTATTACGCCAACCCTGCTGGAAGTGACGAAAGTGTCGCCGCTCGTCATTTCCATCTTGCTGGCCATCATCGGTATCGGCATGACGGTGGGTAATCTGATCGGCGGCTGGCTGGCCGACCGCTCGCGCCTGTGGACCATCTTCGGCGTGCTGCTGTGGAACGTGGCCGCGCTGGCAGCCTTTACTTATACCAGCAGCAATGTCTGGTTGACGGCGATCAACCTGTTCGCCATCGGCGCCGGCATCGCCGTCGCCCCGGCCGTGCAGACGCGCTTGATGGACGTGGCCGGCGACGCGCAAACCGTGGCGGCCGCCCTCAACCACTCCGCCTTCAACATCGCCAACGCCCTGGGCGCCTGGGCCGGCGGCATCGCCATCGCCATGGGCATGGGTTTGCGCTCGACGGGCTGGGTGGGCGCCATGCTGGCCTGCGGCGGCATCGTCGTGCTCGGTATTTCCGTGCTGGTGGAAAACCGCAGCCGGAATGTGAGCGGCGCGCAGCCGGCTTGATGATGACGAGAGCGGCAGCCTGCCCAGGCAGCCGCTCTGTTGCCAGCGCTCAATCTTCGATGGCAAACGCCACCGCCGCCTCGCAATGAATGGCCGTGGTATTAAATAGCGGCAAGTCCACATCGCCCTGCTGAATCAGCAGCGGTATCTCCGTACATCCCAAAATCACGCCCTGCACGCCTTGCCGCCGCAGTTTCTCGATGATGGCGAGAAAAAATTTCCGGCTGGCATCGGTAAAGATATTCTGCACCAGTTCCGTATAGATGATGTCGTGGAGGATGTCCTGGTCGGCCGCCTCGGGCGTCACCGTGGCAATGTCCAGCTGCGCCAGCGCCTGGTGGTAAAAACTCCCTGCCATCGTCTGCTTGACGCCCAACAAACCCACCTTGCGTATGCCCGACTGCTGCACCCGCTTTGCCGTTTCCTCGACGATACTGATAAAAGGCAAGCCGATGCGCGGCACGACGGCCGGCGCGAAGCGGTGCGCGCCATTCGCGCACAACAGGAAGAAGTCCGCGCCCATGTCTCGCAGGCGCTGCCCTTCCCCGACGAGGAATTGCTCGATGGCATGGGAATCGGGCTGCGCTGCGTGCGCGACGAAATCGGCCTGGTCCATGCTGACCAGCATGATGCGCGCGCTGTGCGCGGGTCCGATGCGCGCCACGAGCATTTCATTGATGAGCCGGTAGTATTCCAGGGTCGAAGCCCAGCCGATGCCGCCAAGTAAACCTATAGTCTTGTTTTGCACATTATTCCCAGCGAAAAGAATTGCGCAAATTATACGGTGAGATATATCAATTTATCTCAGCGATGCAAGCGGACAGGACTGTCAGAAGTGAAGCATGTCAACGATGGTGCGACAGACCACTTAACGGTCCGTACAACTCGCGCCAAAGCCCGTACGCCATTGCCTGTAGCCCGTTCCCGCGTTAGCGGCCTCCGCCAGCAAACGCTGTATCGCATGGAAGCCAAACAGGCTGGCGCAGGCGCACAGCGCGGCGTCATCCACTTCATCCTCGTATGCATTAAGAAATAGTTCTGCCAGTAAGCCTTGCAGCGATGCATAGCTGCGCCACACCTCGTCAATATTTTCCAGGCTGCAGCGCTCGAAACAGCCATTGGCAGGATTGAAGTAATCGAGCACCATGCCGCATTCCCACAAGGCCACGATACCGCTCCCTGCCATGGGCGAGGAACGCCATGCACGCGCCGCCTGGCAACGGTAATCCAATGGCGATGCAACGCTATCACCATCCAGATGAGCCAGCAAAGCTTCGCTGAGTCCCAGCGCGCGCAGCACATTATTGTCAGTCATCTGCACCTACTTGATATCATGGGTATTGGAGGTCTGTCGGCGGTATTCGCGCTCGAACGCGGCCATGCTCTCCACCTGCGCCCACAGGCTGGCAATATAACGGAATTCATCCTCGAACGGCAGCTCGAAATCGGCTACGTCCATCGCATACTCGCAATTGCGGCTCAGCATCACCAGCCAGTCGGGATAGCCAAGCGCCGGATACAGGCGGGTAAAGATGGCATCGAGCGACGACACGCTTTCCCGGCCCGCCAGATAGGCGGCGCGCAGTTCGACGATGTATTTGCCGGCCAGGAATTGTTCACTGAGCCGCTGCGCTCCCCGGTAGCGTGCGATGATCACCTCGGCCAGCGGCAGTACCTCATTGCGGCCCCGGGCGCTGGCCAGCAGCACGACTTCCAGGTCGTCGCCTTCCTGGTCGAGGCGCAAGCGATCCACAGCCCAGTCCACGCAGCGGTCGGCATGGCCAAATCCCATGCGCAGCTGGAAAACGGCGATTTCAAGTACTGTCAGTTGTTCCATTACCTTCAATTCATTCTTACTATTCTGCACCCGCCTGCAACATCTTTTGCAGCACCGCATCGAGCTCATAAAAATCCACGGGCTTGGTCAGGTGCAAATCAAAGCCCGCGTCGGACGCCATCTGGCGGTCCTTGTCCTGGCCCCAGCCCGTGACGGCCACGAGGATGGCGTCCTTGCCGCAGGGCTGGCTGCGCAACAGCCGCGCCACGTCGTAGCCATTCATGTGCGGCAAGCCAATGTCGAGCAAGATCACTTGCGGCATGAAACCTTGCGCCGCCGCCATGCCGGCCGCGCCGTCGTAGGCCGTGCGCACGTCATAGCCGAGGATGTCGAGCGCCAGCGCCAGGCTTTCGGCCGCGTCGGCGCTGTCGTCGATCACCAGTACCGTGCCTTCGCGCGTGCCGGCCAGCAAGCGGCGGTTGGGTTCGGGCGGCGCCTGCAAGGGTACGGCAGGCAGCGGCAGGCGCAAGGCGAAGGTGCTGCCCTGCCCCACGCCATCGCTGTGCGCGCTGATGCTGCCGCCATGCAACTCGGCCAGGCCGCGCACGAGAGACAGGCCGATGCCCAGGCCGCCCTGGGCCCGCGACAGGGCCGGTTCCAGCTGCGAAAACAGGTCGAATACCGTGTCCAGGTGCTCGGGCGCGATGCCGATGCCCGAATCGCGCACGCTGATGTGCACGTCGTTGTCCGTGCATGCCACTTCCAGTCCGATGACGCCGTTGGCGGGCGTATACTTGATGGCGTTCGTCAGCAGGTTGGCGATCATCTGCCCCAGGCGCGTGGCGTCGGCGTCGAGCCAGATGGCTTGCGGCCATTGCTCCACGAGCACCTTGTGGCCGGATTGCACCGCCAGCTCCGCCACGCTGTGCAGGGCCGCCTCCACCACGGGCGCCAGTTCCACGCTGGCGCGGCGCAGTTCCAAACGCCCCTGCGTGATACGCGACACTTCCATCAAATCGTCGACCAGGTGCGTCATGTGCCCCACTTGCCGGCCCAGCACGTCACGGGCCCAGCGCAGCTGCGGGTCGTCCAGTTGCGCCAGGCGCAACACTTCCAGCACATTGCGCATGGGCGCCAGCGGATTGCGCAGCTCGTGCGCCAGGGTCGCCAGGAACTCGTCCTTGCGCCGGTCGGCGGCCGCCAGCTGCTCGTTGAGCTCGCCAGCCTCCTTGCGCGCCAGCTGCAACTGCTGTTCATACTTGCGCCGGTCGCTGGCGACAAAGACGGCGATCTCGTCATAACGCACGCCATCATGTTCGCGGCGCACGGCGTTGAACAGCATGGGGATGGACTGCCCCTGGCGCTGGCGCATGTCGAGCAGGATTTCCGACACGCTGCCCTGCACCTGCATCAGCGGCAGCCAGTGCGTCTGGTGGAATACGCGCCCGCCGATGGTCAGCAAGTCCTGCAGTTTCTTTTTCCCGAGCAACTCCCCGGCGCCATAGCCGAGCCAGCCGCAAAAGGTGGCGTTCGCCTGCACGATGGTGCCGTCGGCCGTGCACAGCAGCAAGCCGCAAGCTGCGTGCTGGAACAGGGTAGCGGCGTCAGGCAAGGAAGGCATCGTGTCGCGCATTACAGGTGTTGGCCGTCGAGAAAGTGGCGGATGGCGCGGTAGCTGGCGTCGGGCACGCTCATGTGCGGACAATGGCCCACATTTTCGAGCACGTGCAGGCTGCTGTGCGGCAACATTTCACGCAAGTACACACCCACGCAAGGTGGCGCGATGAAGTCGTCGCTACATTGCACGATCAGGGCCGGCGTGCTGTTTTGCGGCAAGACGGCGCGGTGGTCGGACAAGAACGTGGCTTGCGCGAAATGCCGGGCAATGACGGGGTCGGTGCGGCAAAAGCTGTTCGCCAGGTCTTGCCCCAGCGCCGGCTGCCCTGGCGCGCCCATGATGGCAGGCGCCATGCCGGCGGACCAGCCCAGGTAATTGCTGTCCATGGCATCGAGCAAGTCGTCGATATCGGCACGGCTGAAGCCGCCCCGGTAGCCGGCCGCCGCATCGTCGACATAGCACGGCGACGGCGCCAGCATGACTTGCGCGGCGAACAGCTCCGGCTCGGCGATGCTGGCCAGCAAGGCGCTCATGGCGCTGACGGAATGGCCGATGCAAATCACGGGAGCGCCGCCGACGGCATGGATGACCTGGCGCAAATCGGCGCCATGCGCGTCGAGCCGCGCGTAGCTATCGAAATCATAGGCACTGAGGTCGGAAGCGCCGCTGCCGACCAGGTCGAACAGCACGGTGCGGTAGCGCGCACGAAACAGCGGCTCCAGGTAACGCCACATGGTCTGGTCGCAGCCAAAGCCATGCATGAACACCATGGTGGCAGCGGCGCCCGCCTGCGGCGCACTGCTGCATTCGCGAATGCGGACATTGTTCCGGTCTTCTATGCGCATGCCGCCTCAGCCTTGAATATTTCCATGTGGAATGTAAATTAACTTCTTGCTAGCATCTTAGCATGCGCCATTTGACCCTGGGCAACACCATTGGCGCTGGACAAACGCCACGCCACGGCGGATAATGAGAACGATTCCCATTATCAAAATAGCAGGCGTGTGCCTGGCTTTTCCCTGTGCGCCCCCGTGGCGCCTGCTGGCGGCAACAAGCCGGTTTTATGTTAAAGGTTTGTACCGCATGCGCGCTTTCTGGACTGTCATACACCGCTGGGCCGGCCTGACCATCGCCCTCTTCCTCATCGTCGCGGGCCTCACGGGCGCCGTCACGTCGTGGGACCACGAACTGGACGAATGGCTCAACGCCGACATCATGGACACGCCGGGCCGCGGTCCCCTGCAGCCGCCGTTTGCGCTGGCGCAAAAAGTCGCCGCCGCCGACCCGCGCGTGGAAGTCAATTACATGACCCTGGGCCTGGAAGAAGGCCATGCGGCCGCCTTCATGGTGCGCCCATTGACGGACCCGGCCACAAACAAGCCGTTCGTGCTCGACTACAACACCGTCTACATCGACCCCGTCACGGCGCAGATCACGGGCACGCGCGATTCGACGGCCATTTCCCTGTCGCGCCGCAGCCTGATGCCGTTCCTGCGCCACCTGCATTACAGCCTGCACGTGCCCGCCTTCTGGGGCACGGACCGCTGGGGTTACTGGCTGATGGGCACGGTAGCCCTGGTGTGGCTGCTCGACAGCATGGTGGCGTTTTATCTGACCACGCCGCGCCGCCTGCGCCCGCGCGCGCAGGACGAGGCGCCGCGCCACCGCGACGCCGCCAGCTGGTGGCAGCGCTGGAAACCGTCGTGGGTGCTGCGCTGGGCGGCCGGCGGCTACAAGCTCAATTTCGATCTGCACCGCGCGGGCGGACTGTGGGTATGGCCCGTCATCATCGTCGTCGCGTTTACCTCGTTCTCGCTGAACCTGTACCGCGAAGTGTTTTATCCCGTCATGTCGCTGGTCTCCACCACCACGCCGGGACCGTACGAAACGCAGGTGCCGGCGCCCTACGGCACGTATATCACGCCCGCGATCGGCTTCGAGCAGGCCGTGGAGATTGCCAAAAAGCAAGCCGCGCAGCGCGGCATCACAGCGCCCATCGGCGGCATTTATTATGGCGGCAATTATTCGTTCTACAACGTCTCGTTCTTCGACCCGGCCGACGAATTCGGCGCGGCCGGCATGGGCCTGTCGAACCTGTATGTCGACGGCATGGACGGCAGCATCATCGGCCAGCACAAGCCGTGGGAAGGCACGGCCGCCGACGTCTTCGTGCAACTGCAATTCCCCCTGCACTCGGGCCGCATCCTCGGCTTGCCGGGGCGCATACTGATGTCCTGCATGGGCCTGATGGTGGCCATGCTGTCCGTGACGGGCATCGTCATATGGGAAAGAAAACGGCGCGCGCGCCGGCTGCAGGCGAAAAAGCCAGCGAACTTCACCTGAAGCAGCGACTCCATCACGGCGCAGGCCGACCAATGCAGTCTGCGCCGCACACCTTGCCAGCGGCCTGATCACGCGCAACGCGCAAGGCCAGCACACCTCCCCCCTTTCCAACCCAGTAGCCGGCACATGCCGGCTGCCTGCGCTGCGCTGCTTTCGTGCGCCAGTCCGCCGACGCCATCAAATGCAGTTTACTTGCAATAGCATTGGGCGCAAGCTATTATTGCAACTAAATTGCATTTACACCTTCACGCCGGGCCCGCGTCCAGCACCACCTTCCGCCTTTTTAGAAAGTCCTATGCGCCATCACGTATTCGCAGCTGCCATGCTGTCCACTGCCCCGCTCGCTTACGCGGCGGACGACGTCACCCTGCAAACCATCAAGGTCCGGGCTGACCGGCCTTCCAGCATCGACAGCGTCGTCCTCGTCGAGAATACGCAAGCCCAGAACCGGACCCTGGGCGGCATGCTCGAACATGTCTCGGGCGTGCAAAGCAGCGCCTTCGGGCCGAATGCGGGCGCACCGGTGATCCGCAGCCTGAGCGGCAGCCGCGTGCAGATCCTCGAAGATGGCCAGTCCATCCTCGGCATGAATGCGCTCAGCGGCGACATCAACATCCCTTTCGACCCGCTGTTTGCGCGCAGCGTGACGGTGAACAAATCGTCCGATAGCGTGCGTTTCGGCGGCAATGCCATCGGCGGCAGCGTCGACGTCGATTCCGGCATCGTTTCCAGGAAGATGGAGGACAAGCAAAAGGACGTGGAATTGATCCTGCGCAAGGGCTTCAATGATGCCGACGCGCAAGGCTTGCGCGCAAACTTCAACGATGGCAAGCGCTTCTCGACGAATCTGCAACTGTCCTTCCAGAAGATCGGGCATTACGATATTCCCGGCAACAGCAAGGCCGGCGTGTGCAACAGCCAGCTGTTCCCTGCAACCGGCGGTGTCAACACCTTCCTGGCCGACAGTTGCCAGAAGGAAGCGCGCATCCAGCAAATCTACAACAAGGCGTCGCAACCGTTTATCGACCAGTTCATGAAGGAAAATCCGGACTGGGCGGACGGTGATTTTTCCTTCTACACCAATAATCCCACCTCCGTCTGGCAACGCAAGACCTACGTCAACCCGGCCAATCCCGCCTACGTACCGGGTACGCCAGCGATGACCCAGAACAAGATCAACAAGGACGTCACCCCCGACTACCACGGCACCTTGGGCAACAGCCATGCCAGCAATGCCCACTTTGCCGTCGGCACCACCTACTTTTTCGACCAGGGCTACGTGGCCGTCAGCCTCGACTCCAAGGAAAGCGAGTATGGCGTGCCGGGCTTTTCCATGGAAAACAAGTCGTTCGGGGCGAATTATGACGAGGGGTTGCCCGTCGGCGTCGTAATCAAGCAGGATAAATATGCGCTGGAAGCCCGGCTGTCCAGCCCCGTTGCGTATCTTGAAAGCGTGCAATTGCGCATGTCACGCCTGAACAATGCATCGGGAGAGCGCCTGGGTTCCACCAAGGCAAATGACTACCAATTCGACACGAATCAAGCCGAGCTCCTGCTGGCGCACCGGCGCGCAGGCCCCTTGAGCGGCATGCTGGGCTTGAGCCACAAATCCCGGGATATCGCCGGCAGCGGGCCGCAGCTATACCTTCCCGACGCGAGCACGGTCAGCCGCGCGCTGTTCCTCAAGGAAAGCCTCGACGTCGACTGGGCCACCTTCGATGCGGGCTTGCGCCATGAAAAAGTCGAGCACGAGATCCGCAAGAGCGGCTTCAAGACGTCGAGGAATGCGAGCAACTCCCGACTCGAGGACAGGTCGTTCAGCCTGAACAGCTATAGCCTGGGCGCCTCGGCCAAGCTGGGCCAGCTGTTCGGCGCGAAGCTGCGCTACGCATCGTCGGAAAGAGCGCCCGACGTCAATGAGTTGTATGCGAGCAACCGCCACTATTCGATCATGACCCAGGAAGAAGGCAACCAGAACCTGAAGGCGGAGCGCGCTCGAAATACCGAACTCACCGGCCTGTTCGCCAACCGCGGCTTCCAGCTGTCGGCCACCGGCTACGTCATGAAGTACGAGAACTACCTCTACCTTGGCCACTCGGGCGCCCAGATGGCCAATCGCCTGCCCTTGAAGTACTGGAAGCAGACGGATACGACGGTGAGGGGCTTCGAGATCGACGCCTCCCAGGCCGTGCAGCTTGGCAGCTACGGAAAACTGAACCTGTCCGCATTTGCCGACCTCGTCAAGAACAAGGCAGACAACCCGGACAAGCTGCGCGCGCACAACGACGGCGCCTACCTGCCCAATATGCCCACCAACCGCTATGGCGCGAATGTACAGTGGGAAAACAAGGGGTGGAAGGCCAGACTGTCCGGCACCCGCTACGACAAGCAAAAGTACCTGGGCAAGAGTGTCAGCGAGGAAGTGCCGCTCGACGGCTACACCATGGTGAACTTCCAGGTCAGCCGCGCCCTGCAGGTAGCCAATTCGCCGTTTGCAGGCATCGACGTGTTCATCAACGGCAGCAACCTGCTCGATGCGGATGCCAGGCCGCACAATTCTCCACTGAAATACATCGCGCCCCTGCCGGGCCGCGGCTTTCAAGTTGGCTTGAGCGCCAGACTTTAAGGCACGCTGCCGTTTCGCTCCCGCCGCACCAGCGCCAGCACGCTGTCGCCCTGGTTGCCGTCGCAGCAGACGGCCACGCCGTCCGTGAAATCGGGCGCCGTCAGCCGCGTCAGGACGCTGCCCGGCGGCATTTCCAGCGCCAGCCTGGCGCCCCGCTCCCACGCCAGGCGTACGGTACTGGTCCACTGCACGCGCCGCGCCATGTTGGCGGCCAGGCTGTCGCGGATGCGGGCCGGGTCGAACAGCGCGCGCGCCGCGCTGCTGCTCAGGTAGACGAGCGAGGGGCGGCGCATGGCCACGCCCTCAAAAACGGCGGCCATGTCGAGCGCCGCGCCTTCCAGCAGCGGGCAATGCGACGGCACGCTGACGGCCAGGCGCTTGGCCTTGCTGGCGCCCTGCGCCAGGGCCAGCGCCATCACGGCTTGCAAGGCGGGCTCGCTGCCGGCAATGGCGATCTGGCGCGGCGCATTCAGGTTGGCGACATACACGGGATTCGCGGCGCCATGCACTTGCGCCAGCAACGATTCGAGTTGCGCCAGATCAAGTCCGATGATGGCCGCCATGCCGTAGCCAGCCGGATACGCCCGTTCCATCAACTCACCGCGCCGCGCCACCAGGCGCACGGCATCCGCATAATCGAGCGCGCAGGCCACCACGGCCGCCGCATACTCGCCGATGGAAAAGCCGGCCACCATGTCGGGCAGCGCGCCGCGCGCCGCCAGCGAACGCGCCATCGCCACGCCTGCGATCAGCAGGCACAGTTGCACGGCCCGCGTCGACGCCAGCGCTTCGGCCGTGTCCAGCGCCAAGGGATCGCAGCCCAGCACTTCGGCCGCTTCGGCCAGGGCCGCCGCCACGGCCGCATCGTCGGGCAGCGCATGCAGCATGCCGGGGTATTGGGCGCCCTGGCCCGGAAAGGTAAACAATACGCTCATGCCAGCTCCCAGGGCGTGGCCATCAGCACGGGACCGTGGTCCGTTTTCAGCAAGACCCTGCCCCGGCCCGCCGCCCATTCCGCATACGCAAAGCCGCCATGGCCCGTGTCGATCTGCAGATCCAGCCGGCACGCCGTGATACTCGACGTGACAGTCGCGGCGATGGCGCGCAGGGCGTCGGCCTGCGCGGCGTCCGGCGGCGCGGCGATGCGCAGCACGAGATCGAGGTCGCTGTCGGCGCGCAGCACGGGCAAGCCGCTGGCCAGGGCGAAGCCCACGCCGCCCGTCGGGCCCCAGGCCCAGCCCGTGGCGTCGAGCAGGGGCGCCACCAGCCGCAGCGCATCGAGCGCAGTACAGTCAAAACCGGACGGCGGGGTGTGCGCCAGCCGCGCCAGCATTTCCGGCGTCACGCGGCGCAGCACGGCGGAAGACTCCACTTCGCACGCATGCCGTTCGCTGCGCAGCCGGCCGCGCAAACCCACGGGGATGCGTCCGGGCGCGCTGCTGGCGCGCCGCACCACCAGCGGCGCCGCCTGCAGCCAGGCCGCGTCGGCCCAGGCGGGCAAGCATGCGTCGTCCGGCAAGCCGGACACCCACAGCAAGTCATGCGCGCGCCAGGCGTCCATCAAGCCACCACCGCCTTGACGGCGAAGAACAGCAGCGATGGTCCCAGCAAGCAGCCCAGGCCCGTATGAAACGTGGCCACCAGCGCGCCATACGGCACCAGCTTGCGGTCGGTGGCGGCCAGGCCGGCCGACACGCCGCTGACGGTGCCGGCCAGGCCGCCGAAGACCATCGCCGAACGGGGCGTCTTCAGGCGCAAAAAGCGCGCCGCGGCGGGCGTGCCCACCATCACCAGGATGGCCTTGATGAGGCCTGCCGCGATGCTCAGGGCCATGACGTCCGAGCTGGCGCCGATGGCCGCGCCCGTGACGGGACCGACGATGTACGTGACGGCGCCGGCGCCGATGGTGGTCATGCTGACGGCGTCCGAATAGCCAAACGCGTAGGCGACGCCGGCGCCGACGAGGAACGGCAGCACCACGCCCAGCATCAGCGCCACGACGCCGATCAGGCCCGCCTTGCGCGCTTCCGTCGCCTGCACCTCGAAGGCCGTGGCGACGATGGCGAAGTCGCGCAGCATGGCGCCGCCCATCAGGCCGATGCCGCCGAACAGCGACAAATCGGCCAGGCCCTTGTGGCCGCCGCTATGCACGCCGCCCCAGTACGCGAGGCCCAGGCCGATGACGATGGCGATGGCCGAGCCGTGCACGCGGCCCAGGGTCAGATATTTCGACAGCGTCACCGAGACAAGCATGATCAGGCCGACGAAGGCAAAGGCCGTCACCAGGCCATTGTGGATGGCGGCTTTTTCAAAGATTTCAAGCATGACGGTGCTCCTTCATCAGCATCGAGTCGGCTTGCACGCGGTCGGCTTCAGCGGCAGCGATGGCGGCAGGGCTTTCCGACCGGTTAATCAGCGAAATCACGGCGCCGCAAACGAGCACGGAACCGATGGCGGCCAGCACGGCCACCGGGCCGCCGCGCAGGGCCGCCACCACGTCCTGCTGGGCCGCCATGGCCACCACCACGGGAATATACATGGCGCCCCAGTATTCGACGCCCCGCTCCGTCATCTGCGGCAGCCACGCGCGGCGCTGCATGTAGAGCCGGGCGCAGATCAAGAGCAGCATGGCGATGCCCACGCCGCCCACGTTGGTCTTGACGCCCATCAGCTGCCCGAGCAGGTCGCCCAGGAAGATGCCGAGCAAATGGCACAGTGCCAGCAATGCGGTTCCGTAAATGATCATGATTGTCTCCGTTATAGGAATAGGAATGACTTGATGTCTTCTCTGTTGTTGCACCTACCACTGCTGCCCCAGCACCTCCCTGACTCTTGCCGATGCCTGGCGGTGCGGCGCGCCCAGGCGGCTGGCCAGTCCCCGCTCCGGATCGGCGCGGATATCGGCCAGCGCCGCCTGCAGGCTGGCGCGCACTTGCGCCAGATCAAACTCCGACGGCGCGTCCGGCTGCGCCACCTGCAAGGTTTGCCACAGCAGGCCCAGGGTGGCGTAGTTCCTGATGTCGTAGGCCATGGGCGCGATGCTCGCGGCCAGCGTTTCGAGCGCTTCCACGGTGCGCAGGGTGATGCGCGCGGCCGACGCCTTGCCCATCGCGTGCACCATCACTTGCGGATCGTCGAGCGCGATCAGCCGGTTGGCCTGGTAGCCATGGGCGAGGAAGGCGCCCGACATGGCCTTGCCGACGATCAGGCCGATCACGGGATGGCCCGCCAGGCGCGCCTCGGCATACGCGCCCGCCGCGCCGGCCAGCGCCTGGTGGATGCCGTACGCTTCTTCGCGCCGGCCATACGCCTGGCTGGCCACGTCGATGACGGCGACGATGGGCCGCTTCACGGCCAGGTCGCGGTCCTCGGCAAGCACCTGCTGCACGGCGCGCGCCAGCTGCCACGCCTCGGCCAGGCCGATTTCCCCCGTGCGGGCGCGCGTAAAACGGTTGCCGGGGTCGGGCAGCACGGCGAGGTAGCGCGCCGCTTCGCCCGCCAGCGGCGCGTCCACCACGCGCACCGAGGGCGGATAGCCGTCCAGCGGCGCAGCGGTATTCGTGAGTGCCGCCAGCCAGACGGCGCCGCGGCTCGTATCAGTGATAGCGTTCATGCTGCTGCTCCTTTGCTGTAGATCAAACGTACGGCTTCCGGCGTGGCTTGCGGGCCGGCGTCGACCTGCGCCAGGCGGGCCAGGTAGCCTTCCGCCTGGTCGCTACGGTGCTGCGCCGGCACGCCGCGCGCGAACAATGCGGCCACGGTGGCGCGCATCTGCGCCGTGTCGTCTTCCACATAGGCGTCGGCCAGGCCGCTGTGGAAGCGCTGCTCGCCGCCCGTCAAGCTCCAGATGAAGGGCTTGTTGCGCGAGTCGAATTCGTCCACGCCCGCCTCCTGCTCGATCACGGCCGGGCCGTTGAGTCCCAGGCGCGCTTCGCGCGTGACGACCAGATAACTGCACAAACCCGCCGCGATCGACATGCCGCCGTAGCAGCCCACGGTGCCGGCCGTGATGCCGATCACGGGCTGGTAGCGGCGCAAGTCGACGATGGCCGCATGGATGTCGGCAATCGCTGCCAGACCCAGGTTGGCTTCCTGCAGGCGCACGCCGCCCGTTTCGAACAGGATCACGGCCCGCGTCGGCACGCCGTTGCGGTTGTCGCGCGCCGCCAGTTCCAGCGCGCCGGCGATCTTCGCGCCGCCCACTTCGCCCATGCTGCCCCCTTGGTAGGCGCCTTCGATGGCCAGCACCACGGCCGGCTGGCCGTCGAACAAGCCCTTGGCCACCACCACGCCGTCATCCGCCTGCGCCGTCACGCCTTGTTTCGGCAGCCAGGGCGAAGCGATGCCGCAGAACGGATCGAGCAGTTCGCGCATGCTGCCCGCGTCCAGCAAGGCCCGCGCCCGGCTGCGCGCGCCCCGTTCGATGAAGCTGTCGCGCTCCAGCAGTTGTTGCAATGTGCTCATGCCGCCCTCCCCGCTTGCAATTCTTCGTAAGCCTGCTCGATGCGCATGCGCACCACGCCCGGCGTGGCGCCGCAATCGTTGATGACGATGCTCGCCGCCGGCAGCGGCTCGCCGCCGAAGACGCGCTGCAACAGCGCATCCCACACGGCGCCCTTGCCATCGACGGAGGTGTTGACGACGATGCGGGTCACGCCATCGTCGCCCGGCTGCAGCAGCACTTCCAGGTCGCCCGAGCCGACGACGCCGGCCAGGGCGCGCCCCGCCGCCGCTGGCCCGGCCGGGAATGTATAGTCACGCGTTTCCATGCGCTTCTCCTTCCGTCAATCGATCGAGAAACAGGGTGGCCGCCAGCAAGTCGGCCGCGCCGCCCGGCGACACGCCGCGCGCCAGCGACACCGCTTCCAGCGCCAGCAGCGCCTCGGTGCCGGCAGCCGTGGCCGCGCCGCCGGCCGCCAGCACCCGCGCCGCTCCCGACTGCAGTGCCAGCAAGGCCGCCTCGCCGCCGCGCGACAGCACGCAGGTGTCGTCCAGGCAGCTGAGAATGGCCAGCAAGGCGTTCAGGCGCGCCGTCGTCTCGCTGTCGCCGCGCAAGCGCGACGCGTGCAAAGCGGGCAGTCCCGCGCCCGTCACCAGGGGAAAGCCGGCACGGGCCTGGCCCCGCGCGCCATCGACCCGATACTGGCGGCATGCCAGTTCGCCCTTGTTGCCGGTGGCGCCAGGCGCGCCGCGGTCGTGCAAGCGGGCCAGCGCGCCGGCCCGCGCCGCCACGGCTTGCGGCGCCAGCGACGCGCCGCGCGCGCCCTGCTGCGCCGCCGCCGTCACCAGCAGGCCCAGCGCCCAGATGGCGCCCCGGTGCGTGTTCACGCCGCCCGTCGCTGCCAGCATCAGCGCTTCGCCATCGCGGCCGATGGCGCCGATGCGCTGGCGCAGCTCGTCGTCATCGTCACAATCCCAGCCTGCCTGTGCCATGGCGGCAAACACGGGCTGCAGCACGCAAGCCGACTGGCACATCAGGGCCCAGTTCAAGTCCGCATGGGCGCCACGGCTGCGCAAATCGACGAGACCCGGTTTCGGCGTCAGGGTCACTTCATCGAGCAGCGCCTGCAGCACTTGGCGCGCCAGCGCGGCGGCGCGTTCCCGCACCGGCACTGTCGTCGTCATTGTGGTCATCATTGTCATCATTACCAGCTCCTGAATTTGGCGGGTGGTTGATACAGTCCGTCGGACCATTCGACGAGGTCGGCGATGCTTTTCGCGGCCAGCAGCGAGCGGTTCGCTGCACCGCGCTGCACGCCGATATCCTCGGGCAGCGCGATCAAGCCGTCGGCGCGCAGTTTCGCCGTCGTCTTCGGGTCGTGGCGCAGGCCGATGGGCGTCACGCCAGCCACCGCCGCCAGCATGGCCTTGCGTTCGTCGAGCGAACGGGCCTTGTACAGGTAGGCGATGCCCTCTTCCGTCAGCACGTGGGTGACGTCGTCGCCGTAGATCATCACGGGCGCCAGCGGCATGCCGCTGGCCTGGCCCACGGCCACGGCGTCGAGCGATTCGACGATGGTCGGCTGGCCGCCGTCCTGGAACGTTTCGACCATCTGCACCACCAGCTTCTTGCCGCGCGCGAGCGGGTCGTCCGTCTCGATCAGGTCCAGCCAGGCGGGCGTCGGGTGGCGCCGGCCGTGCGGATCGTGGCCCATGTTGGGCGCGCCGCCGAAACCGGCCAGGCGGCCGTTGGTGACGGTGGACGAATTGCCCAGGCCATCCATCTGCAGGGTGGCGCCGATGAACAGGTCGACCGCATACTGGCCCGCCAGCTGGCACAGGGCGCGGTTCGAGCGCATGGAACCGTCGCGGCCCGTGAAGAACACGTCGGGCCGGGCGGCCGCATAGCCTTCCATGCCCAGCTCCGCGCCGAAGCAGTGCACGCTCTCGACCCAGCCCGTCTCGATGGCCGGAATCAGGGTCGGATGCGGGTTGAGCACCCAGTTGCGGCAAATCTTGCCCTTCAAGCCCAGCTGCTCGCCGTAGGTGGGCAAGATCAGTTCGATGGCGGCCGTATTGAAGCCGATGCCGTGATTGAGCGACTGCACCTGGTGTTTTTCATACACGCCGCGGATCGCCATCATGGCCATCAGCACGTGCACGGGCTTGATGACGCGCGGGTCGCGGGTAAACAAGGGCTCGATGAAGAATGGCTTGTCGGACTGCACGACGAAATCGATCCATGAGCCGGGCACGTCGACGCGCGGCAAGTCGCTGACGTCGTCGACGATCTGGTTCACCTGGGCGATGACGATGCCGTCGCGGAAGGCGGCCGATTCGACCAGGGTGGGCGTGTCCTCGGTACTGGGGCCCGTGTACAGATTGCCCTGGCGGTCGGCCATGTAGCCGGCCACCATGACGACGTTGGGCGTGAGGTCGACGAACAGGCGCGCATACAGCTCGATATACGTGTGGATGGCGCCCACTTCCAGCAAGCCATCCTGCAGGAATTGCGCGATGCGCAGGCTTTGCGTGCCGGCAAAGGAAAAATCGAGCTTGCGGGCGATGCCCCGTTCGAACAGGTCCAGGTGCTCGGGCAGGCTGACGCTGGGCATGATCAGGTGCAGATGGTTGATCTTGTCGGGGTTGACCTTGGTCAACATGCGGGCGAGGAAATCGGCCTGCTTCTGGTTGTTGCCTTCGAGTACGACGCGGTCGCCCGGCGCAAGCAGCGCTTCGAGCACGGCGACCATGTCGCCCTGTTGCAGCACGGGGCCGCTCGCGTACTGGCGCACGGCTTCCAGGCGGCGGCGCTTCTCGGTGCGCCGCGTGTCCCATTGTTTTTGCCGCTGCGCTGGCGCTGCTGTGGCGGTTGACATCATGCCTCCGGAATGAGCTATCGAACCCCGACGATAGAACGAAAGCGTCACCGCGACAATCAACCTGCTACCATGTTCATTACCTTGAAGTTAATGAACTGACATAAAAGAGGCTAGCCATGGCCATCAATGAAGAAATTACCTTGAAGAAGCTGGAGGTGTTTCTCAGCTTTATGGAATTGAACAACCTGGCGCGGGTGGCCGATGCGCTGGGCCAGAGCACCGTCAGCGTGCACCGCGCCCTGCATTCGCTGGAAGACGGCTTGCGCTGCCCCCTGTTCAAGCGCGAGGGCCGCAGCCTGATCCCCCTGCATGCGGCCTACACCTTTGCCGAATCGGCGCGGCGCGCGCTGGCCGAGTGCGAGGAAGGCGTGCGCAAGGTGCGCGAAATGTCGGGCATCAACCCCGTGCGCCTGAAGATCGGCTCGCTGTATTCCTTGACCCTGCACTGCATCCCGCAACTGGTGATCGCCCTGAAACTGCGCCGGCCGGGCCTGGACATCGACCTGACCCTGGGGTCGAACCGCGAACTGCTGCAAAGCCTGGCCGACGGCAGGCTGGACGCCATCATCGTCGGCGTGCAGGAAGACGAACACCATGCGGGCCTGGTGGCCGTGCCCCTGTTCCAGGACGACATCTTCCTGGCCGCGCCGCTGGCTTCGCCCTATGCGGGGGCCGCTTCCGTGGACTTGCAGGCGCTGCGCGACGACAAATTCGTCACGCTCAACGAGGGTTTCGTCACCTCGCAAAGCTTCAACCATGCATTCGAGCTGGCGGGATTTGTGCCCGACACGGCCATGCGCGTGGGCGACATCTTCTCCCTGATCAACCTGGTGAGCGGCGGCATCGGCTACAGCCTGCTGCCCGGCAGAGTGCGCGCCTTCAGCTCGCGCATCGAACTGCTGCCCCTGGACGCCCGCTACGGCTCGCACCAGCAAATCACCCTGCTGATGCTGAGCAGCCGCGAGCGCGACCCCAATCTGCTGGCGCTGGCGGCGGAATGCAGGTTGTATGGGCGTGGCGAGCGCGCAACTGGTAGCTGAAATGGAGTCGCACGTCGAAACGGTGGCACAGGAGCGCCGCGCTGCGATGCTGGGACGCATGGAAAACGGGGCCACTTGTAATCTTCAACTGGGCAGTATCAGCTCAAGTTGGAAATTCTCCGTGCATATAGGTTTTCCAGAGATTGTCGATAAAGTCGATCTCGACTTTATCGTGACATGCCTGCGCAATCAAGCCCATGTCGTCCGACACATATCCAGCAAGGTCGGAATTTTCAGTGACTTGATACACTTTCTTGAATGCGATTTCCCTGATCTCCCTCACCAGGGCGCCTTCGGGTGGACAAGATGAGCTCACTTTTTCGTAGCTGGCACACCATGCGCCATCAAACTCAAAAGAGTCCCTGGCGCACAATGCAGCATCCCAGTCAGTATCTTTCTGAAAAATAGTCTCAAAGAAAATACTCTTATTTATTGTCGTTAAAATTTCGCTTACGGTCGTCATCTCGATATTTCGTATTCATCTGTGTGGATGCCATTCGGCGTTTCGTGAGCCTGCGCGCCAACGATTGTTATGACCTGACGCCAAAACGCCCGCAAGCAGGTCAACGCGCCCATTATAGGGACTGGCATGGACTGCTCACGGGACTGGAGCATGGTACGATCAAATCGCGCTATCCCAAGGCGCCGACAACCTCACCGCGCAGTTAATCAAGCCCACCATCGAGTAAGTCTGCGGGAAATTTCCCCACATCTCCCCCGTCACGGGGTGCGTGTCTTCCGACAGCAAGCCCAGGTGATTGCGCGCCATCAACATTGTTTCGAAGATTTTGCGGGCCTCGTCTTTCCTGCCGATGCGCGCCAGGGCGTCGATGCGCCAGAAGGTGCAGATGTTGAAGGCCGTTTCCGGTTTGCCGAAGTCGTCGGGCGCTTCGTAGCGGCGCATGTAGGGGCCGTCGCACAGCGACGCTTCCAGCGCATCGACGGTGGCGATAAAGCGGGGGTCCATGGGGTCGATGAAGTTGACTTCCGCCATCAGCAGGACGGAGGCGTCCAGGTCGCGCCCGCCCAGGCTTTCCGCGAAGGCTAGGCGCTCTTCGCTCCACGCTTCGCGCAGTAATCTCTCGCGTATCAGCACGGCGCGGCTGTTCCAGTGGTCGGCCCGGTCGTCCAGCCCCAGCTTGTGCGCGACCTTGGCCAGGCGGTCGCAGGCCGCCCAGCTCATCAGCATCGACGAGGTGTGGACCCTCGCCCGCGTGCGCAGTTCCCACATGCCCGCGTCCGGCTCCGCGTGCAGGCGGAACGCCTGGTCGCCCACGGCTTCCAGTGCGGCAAACTCGGCTTTTCCCGCCCGGTGGAACAATCGGTGGTCGAGGAAGGCTTGCGCGGCGCCCAGCACGATGTTGCCGTAGACGTCGTGCTGGAAGTGTTCCTGCGCCTGGTTACCCACGCGCACGGGGCCGTTGCCCCTGTAGCCGGGCAAGTGGTCGAGCATGGATTCGGGCAACTGCTCTTCCAGGCCGATGCCGTACAGGGGCTGGATGTGGCCGCCTTTCGAGCGGGCGACGATATTCGTCAGCCAGCGCAGGTATTCCTCCATGGTGCCCACTTCCGACAGGCTGTTCAATGCCCGCACGACAAAGAAGGCGTCGCGCAGCCAGCAATAGCGGTAATCCCAGTTGCGGCTGCTGCCGGGCGCTTCCGGGATGCTGGTGGTCATGGCGGCGATGATGGCGCCCGTGTCTTCATATAAAGACAGTTTTAATGTGATGGCGGCGCGGATCACCACGTCCTGCCATTCCAGGGGCACGGCCAGGCGCCGCGTGTAGGTGCGCCAATAATTGATGGTTTCCTTTTCGAAGATGCGCGCCGTCTCGTCGATGCCGCCGGCCAGGGTTTCATCGGGACCGAGAAGGAAGTTGGCAGTGCCGCCCAGCACGAAATACGTTTCGCTCAGTACATAGTTGAGCGATACATCGGTGTTCAGGCGCAAGGTCTGTTCCGGTCCCACGTAGCGGATGTGGTGGCTGCCCTGCGTGATCTGCGGCGCCAGTTTGCCCCAGTCGTAGCGGGGGCGCAGGCGCACGCGGATGCGCACGGCGTGGTCGAGCGGACGGACCCGGCGTATCAGCATCAGCGGGCGGAACATGCGGTCGCGGCTGAGGAATCGGGGCGCGAAATCCGTGATTTCCACGCCGCGCCCCTGCGTATCGTACAGCCGCGTGCGCAGCACGGCCGTATTCGGCTCGTAGACTTGTTCGCTGCGCGCGAAGTTTTCGATGTCGATGGCCCACACGCTGCCGTTTTCAGTGTCGTCCAGCAAGCGGTTGAAGACGGGATCGCCGTCGAAACGGGGCAGGCACGACCAGACGACCTGCCCCGCCTGGTCGATCAGGGCGCTGAAGGCGCAATTGCCCACCACGCCGCAGTTGAGGGATGCTTGCGCGGACGCGCCGCCGGGGGTGTCATCAGCTTGCTCATTGGATATGGTCATCGGCTACTCCTTGAAAGGGGATACGGACGCGGCCAGCAGCGCGACGCGCAAGGCGCGCGGGCTGGCCAGGCGCAGGGTGGCGGCGCTGGGGCCGCTGCCCACTTTCACGCCCTGCCCGCCTGCTTGTTGAACAAAGACAAAGCCCGCCTCGTCGGTGGTGTCGTCGCCCGCGAACACGGGCCGGCGGCCGGCGAACGGGGTTTCCTGCATGAAGGCGGCGATGGCGCCGCCCTTGTCCGTGGCGGACGGCTTGGCTTCCAGGACCATTTTGCCATGCAATAGCAATACCCCCGGGCACGCTTGCACGGCCGCCGTCATTTCCTGCAAGCACAATTGCTCGAGTTCGGGCGCCAGCCGGTAATGCAGGGCCACGGCGCCCCGCTTCCGTTCCACCAGCAAGCCGGGGTACGTCGCCGCCAGCGCCTGCGCGCGCGCCAGCACGGGCGACACGTCGGGCGTGGCCGCCACGCTGAACGTGCCATCGGCGCCGCGCCGCTCCACGCCATGCACGCCGGCCACCGGCAACATCAGGGGCGCCAGCATGGCGTCGATCTGCGCCACGGGACGCCCGGAAATGACGGCCAGCGCGCCGCCGTGGCGTTCGGCCAGCAGCGCCAGCGCCTCAATGACGCCCGCTTCCAGGCGCACGCCGTCGGGCGTGGGCGCCAGGTCGACCAGGGTGCCGTCGAAGTCGAGGAAAACGCCTGTGCCGGGCGTACCCAGCAGTTGCAGCAAGGCTGCGCTGTCGTCAGGGGTATCGGCCATCAGATCATCCCCTTGCGCCGCTTGATGCGGCTGTGGGCGTCGATCTTGGTCATGACCTTGTCGCGCTGGCGCAAACGGGCCGCGTCCAGCAGCATGCGCCCGGCCCAGCGGTACACATTGAAATGTTTCACGCGGGCCCGCATGCTCTTCATGCGCTCGCGCTGTTCCACGGGCGGCATCACGAGGGCGCGGTACAGGGCGTCGGCGCCCTGCTCGATGTGATACGGATTGATGATCAGCGCTTCGTGCAGCTCGCGCGCGGCGCCCGTGAATTGACTTAAAACAAGTACGCCCAGCTCGTCGTCGCGCGCGGCGATGAATTCCTTGGCCACCAGATTCATTCCGTCATGCAAGCTTGTCACCATGCACACTTCCGAGGCGCGGAAATAGCGCTGCAAATCGTCCTGGCCGTGGTGCTCGGCTTTCAGCAGGATGGGCACGTAATCTCCGCTGCCGAAACGGCGGTTGATGCGCTCGACCATCTTGCGCACCCTGGCGTCAAAACTTTGATATTCATCAAGCGAAGCGCGGCTGGGAGCGGCGATTTGCACAAATGTAAAATTGCCCACCATGCCAGGCTGCTGCTCCAGCATGCGCTCGACGGCCTGGAAGCGCTCGACGATGCCTTTCGTGTAATCGAGGCGGTCCACGCCGATGCCCAGCAAGTGGTCTTGGGCCACGCCCAGCTCGCTGCGGATCTGCGCGCGGCAGGTGGCCACGTCGGGCTGCGCCGGGTCGTCCTCGGGCCAGGCGATGGAAATCGGGTAATCCTCGACCTGCGTCATTTCGCCGCCGTAGGAAATGGTCGACGCTTCCGGCTCGATGCGGGTTTCCAGGTAGCGGTCCACCGTTTCGAGGAAATTCTTGCGGTGGAATGGCGTATGGAAGCCGAGGATGGTGCTGCCCAGCAAGCCGTCGAGGATTTCTTCGCGCCATGGGCAAATGCCGAACGATTCCGAATTCGGCCAGGGGATATGCCAGAAGGTGATGATCGTCGCCTTCGGCAAGGCTTCGCGCACCATGCGCGGCAGCAAGGCGAAGTGGTAATCCTGCACCAGCACGACGGGGTTGTCCGTCTTCGCTTCGGCGATCACGGCGTCGGCGAAGCGGCGGTTGACCTTCACATACTGCTCCCAGTCGGACGAGCGGAACACGGGGCGCACATGGGCGATATGGCACAGCGGCCACATGCCCTCATTGGCGAAACCATAATAATAGCCCTGCTCTTCCTCTTCCGTCAGCCATACGCGGCGCAAGGTATAGCTGGGATTGTCGGGCGGCACGGGCACGTGGTCGAACTTGTCCACCGTCTCGCGGTCGGCGGAACCGGCGCCATGCGCGATCCACGTGCCGGAACAGGCGCGCATCACGGCTTCCACGGCCGTCACCAGGCCGCTGGCCGGGCGCTGCACGCGTATGTCGCCGCTGCCATCGTCCGTTTTGGTGTGGATGTACGGTTCGCGGTTCGACACCACCAGCACTTGATCTCCCGCAAGATCCGCTTCCAGCAAGCCGCGCAGCTTGTCCGGCGTCCAGTCGGACGACCAGCCGTTATCGCCCTGGCGTTCCAGGTGGTATTCCTGCAGCAATTCGCGCAAATCGCCGATCAGCGGCTGCATTTCCGGCGGCGGCGCGGGCGCGGCGGCGGGTGCGGCGGCGGCCACGGCCCCATTACTTTTCAGCAACAATTCGCCCCGCAGAATATCTTTCACGGCCGACAGCCAGCCGCGCCAGCTCAAATGGGCCACGAACACGGTCATCAGGGAAATCAGCACGGCCAGCACGGCCAGGAAGGCAAAGATGAAACGCTTGGTATCCGTATTGCGGCGCTCGACAAAGCTCATGTCCTGCACCAGCACCAGCCGTCCCAGCTGGGAGGCGTCCTGCATGACGGGGGTTTCGCTGAGGTGGACCTGGCCCTGCGGCAATTGCGCCAGGGATTTGTACAGGCCGCCCGTGGGAGGCGTGCTCCAGCAGCCGATGGAGCTTGGGTATTGCGCGGACTGGTACAGCAAGTGGCCTGCATTGTCGCAAAAGCCGATGGCGATCAGGCGTTCGTCGCGCGTGGCGCCCTGGAACAGTTCTTTGACGCGCGTGGCGTCCTGCGCGGGCAGGTATTCGGTGAGCGAGGGCCGGAGGGTTCCAGCGAGCAATTCTGCCCGGCTGTCGAGGTCGCGCACATACCAGCGCAGGGTGATGTTGTCGAGCAGGGGTACCACGATATAAGCAAACAATCCCAGCACCAGAGCCAGTGGCAGGATGAAGCGCAAGGACATTCGGAGTGATCGTACTATCATCGTTTTCCTTTGCAAAAACAAAAAGCATGGCAAGTATGACTATGTTTCCACTGCGGCGACGCCCGTTTGCTTTCCGTAGCGAAACGTCAACGTGGCATGGCGCAGCGCAGCAATTTCTTCCAGTATCCACCTTGACGCAGGTCTTATCCGTACGGCAACGCACGCCCCCGTTACGCCATCTGCCCGTAAAATACCGCTTCCGACATCCATTTCACTAAGAACAAGGAGTTTTCGCCTATGGATCTCAGCACGTTCCACTCGCTGATGGGAGGCCCGCTGCGCTCGGCGCTGACCGTGCTCGTTTCCGCCCTGCTCGTCACCGTGGTCGCCATCGGCGTGCACCGGGCCGGCATCAGCTTGCTGAAAAGGCTGGCCAATGGCCGCCCGTTCACCACCAACGCCACGCACGTGGCCTTCCGCGCCAGCCAGCTGTGCGTGATCGTCTTCGGCCTGCGCATGGTGCTGGCCGGCGCGCCCGACGACACGCCGGGCTTGCTGGCCATGTCGCATCTCGCCAGCGTGGCGCTGATCATCGCGCTGACCTGGCTGGCCATGCAATGCATCCAGGCCCTGTCCATCACGATTTCCGAAGTCAACCCCGTCGACGTGGCCGACAACCTGCGCGCGCGCCGCCTGATCACGCAAGCCCGCGTGCTCACGCGCAGCGCGCACGCCATCGTCGTCATCCTGGGCCTGGCCTTCGTGCTGCTGACCTTGCCCGGCGCGCGGCAGATCGGCGCCAGCCTGCTTGCATCGGCCGGCGTGGCGGGCCTGGTGGCCGGTATCGCCGCCCGTCCCGTGCTGGGCAATTTCATTGCTGGGTTGCAAATTGCGTTTTCGCAACCCATCCGCATCGACGACGTGCTGATCGTCAATGGCGAATGGGGCAAGGTCGAGGAAATCAAGGGCACGTACGTCGTCGTGCGCGTGTGGGACGAGCGCCGCCTGATCGTGCCGCTGCAATGGTTCATTGAAAATCCGTTCGAGAACTGGACGCACAGCTCGTCCACCCTGCTGGGCACGGTGTTCCTGTGGCTCGATTTCAGCATCCCGCTCGACCCGCTGCGCGCGGAACTGACGCGCATCTGCGAGTCCGCCGCACAATGGGATGGCCGCGTCTGCACGGTGCAGGCGACGGATTCGAACGAACGGGCCGTGCGCGTGCGCTTCCTCGTCAGTGCGGCAGATTCGGGCCTCGCTTTCGAGCTGCGCTGCATCGTGCGCGAGCAGATGCTGGCCTTTATCACGGCTAATTATCCGCACGGTTTGCCCCGCCTGCGCTCCACGCACGATCCCATCGAGCTGCACGCCATGCAGGCGCAGAACGACAGCGTGTCGCTGTACAAGGCGCAGCACAAGGCTTGACCAAACCTGCGGCGCGCTGCCCTCGCCCGCGCGCCGCTAGAATAAGGCGCATGAGCACCACCGCCTGGTTCATCCTGATCGGCTGCCTGATGCTGGCGCGCGGCCTGGGCGCCGACGGCATCGCGCGCCTGCCCTTGACCTCGGCCATGGCTTACCTGGGCGTGGGTCTGCTGCTGGGCCCCATGTTCCTCGGCCTGTTTGCCTTCGACCTGGTGCGGCAGGCGCCCCTGCTGGAAACCCTGACGGAAATCGCCGTCCTCATCTCCCTGTTTTCCGCCGGCGTCAAGATGCCCGTGCCGTTCAGCCTGGCGCGCTGGCTGCCGTCGCTGCGCCTGGCGTGGCTGTCGATGGCCCTGTCCGTGGCCCTGGTGGCGGCCTTTGCATGCGTGGTGCTGGACCTGCCCCTGGGCGCGGGCGTGCTGCTGGGCGCCATCCTCGCGCCCACCGACCCCGTGCTGGCCACGGACGTGCAGCTGCGCCATGCGGGCGACAGCGAGCAATTGCGCTTCATCCTGACCAGCGAAGCGGGCATGAACGATGGCAGCGGCTTTCCTTTCGTCATGCTGGGCCTGGGATTGCTGGGCCTGCATGAACTGGGTCCCCATGGCGCCACCTGGCTGTGGCGCGATCTGGTCTGGGCCAGCGGGGCAGCCATTGCCCTGGGCGCGGCCGGCGGCGCGCTGCTGGCCTGGCTGGCCTGGCAGGTGCGCGCCAAGGAACCGAAACACGCGATGCTGGACGACCTGGCGGCCCTGGGCTTGATCGCCTGCGTGTACGGCGTGGCCACGTGGCTGCACGCGTGGGGCTTTTTGGCCGTGTTCTTTGCCGGCGTGGCCCTGCGCCAGACGGAACTGCGGCTGGCCGGTGCGCCGAAAGACCGGCAAGGCTTGCTGCAAGCGGGGGAAACCCACGCCGCGTCCGCCGCCAGGGCGCACGACGGCGAGGTGACGCTGACCGTCAGCGGCGAATCGCTCGTCTTCAAGGAACACCTGGAACGCCTGTCCGAACTGACCCTGGTGCTGTTGCTGGGCGGCGCCGTCACGGCCGCCGCCTGGCGCTGGCAGGCGTGGAGCGTGGCGCTGTTCCTGCTGCTGGTGGCGCGCCCGGCCAGCGTGATGCTCGGCTTGCTCGCTTCGGGCACCAGCGTGCGCCTGCGCGGGCTGGCCGCCTGGTTCGGCGTGCGCGGCATCGGCTCGCTGTATTACCTCAGCTATGCCATCGCGCATGGCTTGCCGCAGGGCCTGGCGCGCGAACTGGCCGACATCACCCTGGTCGTCGTCATCCTCTCCATCGTCGCGCACGGCTTGACGGTCAAGCCCCTGCTGGAACGCTATTGGCGCAAATAGGCACCAGTCGGCCCACTTTGTCATTGGTTCAAAGCAATGTTTTGTCAATCGCCCCTATGTCGGGCGGAAATGTTGTTAAGATAATTAAAAATGGCAAAAGAGAGAATCAATGAAACGACGAAGCGTGCTGGGACTGGGCGTCTCACTGGCCCTGCTGCAAACGGGCTGCGCCACCGATCCGGCCAGGCTGGCGTGGGAAACGGAATTTGACGGCTTCATGCGTGATGGACTGGCCCGCACGGAAACGCCGGGCATGGGCGTGGCCGTGGTGCGCGGCGAACAGACCATTTTCGCGCGCGGCTATGGCTGGGCCGACATCCAGGCCGGCAAGAAGGTCGATGCCAACACGGTGTTCCATGTCGCGTCCGTCAGCAAGCTCGTCACGGCCGCGGCCGTCATGATGCTGCTGGAACAGGGCGCCTTCCAGCTGGACGACAAGGTGGCGGCCTACCTGGACTTCCCGCTCATGCATCCGAAGTTTCCCGACGTGCCCATCACCTTTCGCCATCTGCTCAACCACACCTCGGGCATTTCCGACGCCGTGTACGAAAAGACGACGGCGTTTGCCGTGCAGGGCGACCCGCGATTACCGCTGCGCGACTTCGTCAAAGGCTATCTGTCGCGCGGCGGCGCCTGGTACGACGCGGATGTGTCGTTTGCGGCACGGCCCGGCACGGAATGGCGCTACAGCAATGTCGGCATCGCCCTGCTCGGCTATCTGGTGGGCCGCGTGAACCCCGATGGCCTCGACGCCTTTACGCACGAGCACCTGTTCGAACCGCTGGGCATGGACCATACGGCGTGGAGCCTGGCCGGCTTGCCGCGGCGCGCCGTCGTCGCCCAGCCGTATGTGCACAAGGAGCCGGGCCTGCAAATGCTGCCGCCCGTCGGCTATCCGGACTGGCCGGCCGGCCTGCTGCGCAGCTCGGCGCATGACTTCGCCCGTTTCCTGGCCATTTTCAGCAATGGCGGCCGGGTCGATGGCCACCGCTACCTGCAGGACGCCACCCTGCAACTGTTTTTCGCCCCGCAAGCGGCCCCCGTCGTGCCCGCCGATTCATCCGTGCGCCAGGCGCTGGTATGGCTGCTGCGCGACGTCGACGGCAAGCCGCTGGCCACGCACAGCGGCGGCGACCCGGGCGCCGCGTCCGTCGTCTGCGTCGACCGCGCCAGCAAGACGGCCGTGCTGGCCTTCGCCAACGTCAGCGCGGACAAGGAGTTTCGTTCATTCCAGAAAGAAGTCGTGCTGCGCCTGCTGGCCCATGGGGGCAGCGGCGCGCCGGCGGCAAAGAAAGCCTAGGCGCCGAACCAGCCGCGCAGTTTCTCGGCGGCCCGTTCCTTGACGTCGGCCGTGATGTAGGTGGCGACCGTGGCGACGGCCGCCGCCAGCACGGCCAGGTCATCCGCATAGCCGACGACGGGCGTGATGTCGGGAATCGCATCGATGGGCGAAATGAAATAGCCGAGCGCGCCATAGATGGCCGTCTTGGCCCACAGCGGGGTGTTCGGCTGCTGCGCCGCGTAGTACAGCCACAGGGCTTTCTCGATGACTTCGCGCCCCGCCGTCTTGGCGAACTTGACGACCTTGTCCCAGAAGCTGTCATCCGTGTATTTCTTTTCATACTGCTTGTCGGCCTGGGGGGCGTGGTCTTCTTCCAGATTCTTTTTTCTGCCAAACATCTGCTGCTCCTGTCTGCCGCGCACGGCGTTACGAATGCGCACCTTAGCATAACGGCGCGCCGGGCGCGCGGCGAGCAAGGTAAGCTATCGTCATGGAAATATCCGCCACCACCACGGCCCGCGCCGCCGGCCTGCGCTACACGGGCGACCACCAGCGCGGCATCGCCCGCCTGGGCAAGCCCGGAAAATTCCGCTACCGCGACGGGGACGGCCAGTTCCTGCGCGATGCCGCAGCCTTGACGCGCATCAAGGCACTGGCCATACCGCCCGCCTGGACGGACGTGTGGATCTGCCCGCACGCGACGGGACACCTGCAGGCGACGGGGCGCGATGCGCGGGGCCGCAAGCAGTACCGCTACCATGCGCGCTGGCGCCAGGTGCGCGATGAAGTGAAATATGAGCGCATGCTCAGTTTTGGCCGCGCCCTGCCCGCCATCCGCGCCGCCGTCGCGCGCGGCATGCAGCTGCCCGGCCTGCCCCGTGAAAAAGTGCTGGCCACCATCGTGCACTTGCTGGAATTGACGATGATGCGCATCGGCAACGAAGAATATGCGCGCACCAATAAATCATTTGGCCTGACGACCCTGCGCACGCGCCACGTGCAGCTCGACGGCAGCGCCGTGGCCTTCCGCTTCAAGGGCAAGAGCGGCGTGCGCCACGATATCCGCCTGAGCGACCGGCGCCTGGCCAGGGTGCTGCAGCGCATGCGCGAGCTGCCGGGGCAGGAACTGTTTCAATATATCGATGAGGATGGCGCGCGCCATGGCGTCGATTCGGGCGACGTCAACGATTACCTGCGCGAAGTGACGGGCGAAGACTACACGGCCAAGGATTTCCGCACCTGGTCCGGCACCCTCCTGGCCGCGCTGGCCCTGCAGGCGTTCGAACAGGTTGATTCCGAGGCGCAAGCCAAGAAAAACATCGTGCAAGCGATCGAGTCGGTGGCAAAAAAACTGGGCAACACGCCGACGATCTGCCGCAAGTGCTATGTGCACCCGGCCGTGCTGGAATCGTATCTGGATGGTAGCTTATGGGAAGGCATGCGCGCGCGGGCGCGGCAGCAATTACAGGAAGACTTGCCGGCGCTGGCGCCGGAAGAAGCGGCCGTGCTGGCCTTGCTGCAGCAGCGCCTGCAGGCTTGACCCCATCAAGCCTGGCGGGCCGGCTGGGGCTGGCACTGGGCCGACAGTGTGAGGGCGTCGCTGCGGCAGACGGGCAAGGCGCCGTGGCCAACGTCGCGCGCCACGGGCGCCGGGGCCGCATCGTCCGCCTGCGCCTCGTCCGTATTCATCAAGGTGGCCGCCAGGGTCGAGAAAGTAAACAGGCAGATCAGCAGGAACGGCTTGTTCACGTAGATGGACTGGACTGGCTTTTGCATCGCATACTCCGTCGGACTGGTTGGCTGTTGCAGCATGAACATCATCATCGCGTGTTTCCGCAAGGCATACAATCAGACAGTTTCGACAAGATAAGTAGGACAGCGCTGACAGGCTCAGCCATAAAGACCCGTGTCGGCGGATTTGACACCGGCGCCAGCCCGCCTCAGCCAAGCCCTTGTTTTTACACCATATTTTGTACGGGAACGCTTCCTGCTTGACCTCTTGCCTGGGCACGCTTGGCGCCAGTCAACGGGGGGACGATCATGGGTTTTATCAAACAGGTGCTGCTGGCGCTGCTGCTGTGCGCCATGTCCGCCGCGCACGCCACCCGCATCGGCTACACGGCAACGGCGCTGGGCGGCACGCAGTGGCGCTACGACTATACCGTCAGCAATACCACCCTGGGCGTGCCCATCGGGGAATTCACCTTGTTCTTCAGCGTGGGCCGGTACGCCAGCCTGCACAACGTTTCCACGGCGCCCGGCTGGGACGTGCTGCTGGTACAGCCCGATCCCGCCATCCCCGCCAGCGGCTACCTCGACGCGCTGGCGCTGGCCGGCGGCATCAATCCCGGCGCCACGGCCACGGGCTTTTCCGTCACCTTCGACTACCTGGGCGCGGGCAGCCCCGGCGCCCAGCCGTTTTCCATCCTCGACCCCGTTTCCTTCATCGAACTCGACTCCGGCAGCACGCAGCCGGCCGCCATCGCCCTGCCCTCTACATATTGGCTGCTGCTGGCCGGCGTGCTGGCCATGCTGTGCCTGCGGCGCCGGCAGCTGGCCGCCGCCGTGCTGGCCCCATTGCTGACCCTGAGCCTGTGCGCCTGCGGCGGTTCGAACGATCCGACGCAGCCGCCCACGCCGAAAGTCATGCTGGCGGCGGATGCGGATACGCTGGGGCCGGACACGGCCGCGCCCCTGGCGGCCAGCGGGGACGCCGGCCAGGCTGCCGGCCCCTTCACGGTCACGGCACTGCGCAAGGTGAGCGAGCAGCGCATCAACCGCCGCATCTACGAATACACGTTCCGCATCAGCATCCGCAACAATGGCAGCGAAGCGGCAAGCAACGTGCGCGCCGTCCTGGCCAGCGTGCCCGCCGGCGCCGGCATCGTGGACGACAGCGTGCTGGCCGGCGGCATGGACGCGGGCGCGACGGTCACTCCCGACGACACCATCACCCTGCGCATCGACCGCACGCGTCCATTCGAGCTTGGCGGCCTGGCGTGGAACATCACGTCCGGCGCCAGCGTGGCGCTCGACCCCGTGCGCCCGGCGCAGGTGGTCAGCCTGCCGCTGGCCGAACTGGGCTTTCCCGCCGGCGCCGACAAGGTCGCGGCCAGCGGCGCCGTGACGGACGTGCTGCTGAAAGATGGCAGCCTGCGCTTTTCCACCCCGGGCGACACGGGCGAAGACCAGCACGCGCAGTTTTTTGTCACCAAGGGCAAGATCGTCACCACCCTCGACCTGCTGATCCAGAGCGAGCTGCCGACCGCCCTGCACGTGTATGTCGAGCCGCTCGAGAACGGTTCGCTGCCGCCCGCGCCGCCGAAGCTGGCCATCGGCGGCCTGGGGCCGAACAATACGCTGCAGCCCGGCGGCCTCTCCTTCCGCCTCGAGGGCGTGGCGCCGATGGACCTGAAAAATGACAGCGGCGGCTTCCTGGCGGCGCAAGGCGGCGCCACCGTGGCCATCCATTCCTACTGGGTCTTTCATGCGGACACGGGCAGCTTCAGCATCAGCGCCACGGCCATGCAGCAACTGCTGAACGTGCTGCCGGCCGGCGCGCTGCAGCTGCACCTGAATTTTGTCACGCAGGATGGCGAATTTGCCGTGTCGTACGCGCTCACCGTCATCAAGACCGCCACCGTGCTGCAGGGCCAGATGCGCACGCCGGCAGGCGGCAACGCCAGTGGCTTGGCCGGCAAGAAAATCTTGCTCACAGGCTATAACTTCCACCTGCGCCGCGTGGCCGTGATCGACGCGGCGGGCACCTTCCATTTCGACGGCGTCATTCCCGACACCTACCAGCTGACCCTGAACGACCTCGACCATCCGAATGTCGTCGGCATCAGCACGGCCATCTTCCCCACCAGCACCATCGTCAACGTCAGCATCACCTACCCGTATGCCGCCGGCCCCGGCTTGCAGGCGACGACGGCGCCATGGATCGCCGCACCCGTGACGCAGGATGGCGCCGCGCCGCCGGCGCGGCAAGCGGCGCAGGCCATGGCCGCGCCGGCGCCGGCCACGCCGCAGGCTGAGGACGAGGACGACACGCAGTCCTTCACCGCCACGGCCGGCCCGCAAAACCAGACCGTCGTGCGTCCCTTCAGCTACACGGTACCGAAAGGCACGCAGGACGTGGGCGTGAAAATCACCGTCAGGACGGCGGAATATCCCACCTACACGACCCAGCAAAGCCAGTACAACGATACCTGGTCCTACGTCGTGGTCGGCTTGCCGGGCGTCGACCTGGCAAGCATGGGCGCCGTCAACCAGTCGCACTTCACGCAGGGTACTACCGTCAGGACGGAATGCGTGGATGTCAGCCAGGCAACCATGACGGGGCCGCTCCTCATCACGGGCGCCGTCAGCGCCACGAATATCGGCGACAGCCTGCTGGCCACGCTCACCACGGTGGAACTGAGCCTGGCCTGCAAGGGCTTGAAGATCACGCGGGCGCGCTTCTTCCCCATCAATGCGGAACTGCATCCCGTGCTGCAGCCGCGCAATCTCACGCACAACCTCCCCGGCCCCTACGTGTCCGTGCCGCAGAACACGCCCGACCGGCACACCATCTCACTGGAAGTGCGCTATTCGCCGGAGCGGGTCAATTTGACCGAGGTGAATATCGGCATGTCGGCCGACGGCGCCAACCCGGCCTTCAGCACGGTCAATCTGCTCGACCAGGCCAACATCCGCGGCAAGGACAGGATCACCTTCCCGCGCCTGAAGCTGCCCGACTTCCCGGGGCCGAAAATCGACAGGAAAGCCGTGCTCACCGTCCGCCTGAAGGGACGCGTCGGCAATGCCAACGCCGTGTCCGACCCCGCGGAAGGGGGGCAAGTGGCGCTCAAGGGAAACACGGCGTTTATCCCGCTGTATCTTGCCCACAACGAAGCGGCGCTGGCGAAGCGGCGCTATGGGCCGCGCGATGACGGCGGCGACTCGTGGGCCACGCGCCTGACCATCGCCTGGCTGGCGGGAAAACCCTACCGTTTCAACGATATCAGCGGCCAGCACGTGACACAGGAGGCGTCAGGCCGCTCCATCCTCGACCACGACGGCCACAGCGATGGCCAGCAGATCGACATGCGCTACGCGGATGGCGCGGGCGGCTACTCGGACGAGCTGGGCGGCCTGGGCAATGGCGCCGCCATTTTGCAGCTGATCAACGATGCGCAAGCGGAAGTGGCGGCCGGCTTGCCGAAAAAGCCGAAACTGGCCCGGCTGGGCGCGTGGATCACGGCCAACCGGGCCATGCTGACCCTGGAAGCGGGCGCGGCCAGCACGCGCGTCGTCTACATCGGCCACCGCTTCATCAAGCTGGCCCTCATCGACGGCTGTTTCGCCAGCCCGCCGCACGCGCGGATACCGGGCGTGCCGGTGTGGACCAAACCCCTCAAGGTGAGCATCGACCCGTCCCACTTGCACCACTGGCATCTGAGCATGACGGCCCATCCTTGAACAGCCGGGCGGCGCCCCGGACGTATTCAGGCAGGCAAGTCGGACAGTTCCAGCTCCGAAAACCCCGCCCGGCGCCGCGCTTCCAGATTGAACGGGCCGCGCAGGGTGGGCGCTTCGTAGCGCAGCGCCAGCTCGGCATAGGTGGCGCGCAATTCCAGCCCCCGCTGATCGCACAGGTAGCCGTACCAGCGGTTGCCGATCTCGACGTGCCCCACTTCATCGCGCAGGATGATGTCGAGGATGGCGGCGGCGGCCATGTCGCCCGCCTGCGCCAGCTTGGTGCGCAGCGGCGGAATCGCGTCCAGGCCCCGCGCTTCCAGGGTGCGCGGCACCAGCGCCATGCGCGCCAGCACGTCGCCGCGCGTCTTGTCGACCATTTCCCACAGGCTGTCGTGGCCGGGAAAGTCGCCATACGTGTGGCCCAGCACCTGCAGGTGCGCCTGCAGCATGGCGAAATGCGTCGCTTCCTCCTTCGCCACGCGCAGCCAGTCCGTGTAGTATTCAGCGGGCAGGTCCGGGAAGCGCCACAGGGCGTCGAGCGCCAGGTTCATCGCATTGAATTCGATGTGCGCCAGCGCGTGGACGAGCATGGCGCGTCCTTCCGGCGTGATCATCGAGCGCCGCCCCACCAGGCGCGGCGGCACCAGTTCCGGACACGCGGGCCGGCCCGGCACGGCGCCGGATGGCGCCAGCGGCGCCTTGACGTCCAGCGCCAGCCCGGCTGCGGCCATGGCCGCCACCATCGCCACCTTCGTCGCCGGGTCGGGTTCGAGCAGGCAAGCGAGCGCGGTCGTGCGCAATTCCGCTGGCGCGGTGGAGATCGATGGGGGCAGTGGCATGGCGGTTCTTCCGGGCAGGTTCTTCAACAAGGGGCGCAGTGTATCAAATTGCCTGCCCCACGAGCCAGTCGGACAGCGCCTGCACTCTGGCCGGCAGCGCTGTGCGCGCGGCGTGCACGAGGTAATACGCCTGCGGGCTGGCCAAGTTGAATCCGCCGAACGGCAAGACCAGCTGACCGCTGGCCAGCCACGGCTGCACCAGCTGGCGCCGGCCCATGGCCACGCCCGCGTGGTGGATGGCCGCCTGGGCGCACAGGTCGGCGCGGTCGAAGCGCAGGCTGCGCGCGGGCAGACTCACCTCCGGCGCCTGCTCGTCCAGCCACAACCGCCACTCGGCATCGGGCGCGCAGGCGGGCCAGGCCAGGGTGTCGTGCAGCACCGTCGCGCCGGGCAAGTTGTGTGGCGCATCGAGCAAGCCGTGGTCGCGCGCATACTGCGGGCTGCAGACGGGCGCCAGCCATTCATCCATCAGCTTGCGCGATACGAGGCCGGGAAAGTGGCCGTCGCCATATTGCAAGGCCAGGTCGACCTGGCCGGCGCGAAAGTCGACGGCGTCATTGCCCACACGCAAGTCAATCGACACGTCCGGATACTGCGCAGCGAAGCCCGCCAGGCGCGGCACCAGCCAGCATTGCGCGACAGACGGGCGCGCATGCACGGTGACGCTGCCCGCCAGCGCATCGCTGCCGGAAAGGGCCGCATGCAGGCTGTCCCAGCCCGTTTGCAGGGCCGCGAAGATGCGCTCGCCGTCCTGCGTCAGTCTGACCTGGCGCGTCAGGCGTTCGAACAAGCGCAGACCCAGCCCCGCTTCCAGCCGCGCGATGCGGTGGCTGACAGCGCTGGGCGTGAGCGCCAGTTCCTGCGCCGCCAGCGCGAAACTGGCATGGCGCGCCGCCACGAGAAAGGTGTACAGGTTGGCGAACTGGCTGGCCGTGAGCGTGGCCCCAAGCGTGGCCCTGATCGGCGCGCCGGCCGGCATCAAGCGGCTCCGGCCGCCAGCAAGGCGCGGCCGCGCGCCACGTAGGCGGTCATCTCCTGCTCCGGCACCATGCTGCCGCCCGTGCCCCACACCAGATGCGTGGCCGTTTCCAGGTGCTGCTGGTATTGCGGCGCGGCCAGCACGGGCGGAATGCCGGCGAAACCGGCCACGGCGGACGGTTCCAAACGCAAGCCTTGCGTTTGCTCAAGCGTCGCCAGCAGGCGGTACAGTTCTTCATCCGTGACGGTGGCGTAGCCGTCGATCAGCCGCTGCATGGCGCGTCCGACGAAACCGGACGGGCGTCCCACGGCCAGGCCATCGGCGGCCGTGACATTGTCGATGCCGATTTCCTGCACGCTGATTCCCTCGTGCAAGCCCGTGTGCACGCCCAGCAGCATGCACGGCGAGTGGGTCGGCTCGACGAAGATGCAGTGAACGGCGTCGCCAAAGGCCAGCTTCAAGCCGAAGGCCACGCCGCCGGGGCCGCCGCCCACGCCGCACGGCAAGTACACGAACAGGGGGTGCTGCGCATCGACCGCGACGCCGCTTGCGGCGAACTGGGCTTTCAGGCGCTGGCCCGCCACCGCATAGCCGAGAAACAGGTCATGCGAGTTTTCATCGTCGACGAAGTGGCAGGTCGGGTCGTTCTCCGCCTGCCTGCGCCCCGCTTCCACGGCCACGCTGTAGTCGGTCGCGTATTCGACGACGGTGACGCCGTGGCTGCGCAGCTTGTCCTTTTTCCATTGCCGCGCGTCGGCCGACATGTGCACGGTGGCGCGAAAGCCCAGTCGCGCGCTCATGATGCCAATCGACAAGCCCAGATTGCCCGTGGAGCCGACGGCGATCGCATACTGGCCAAAGAAGGCGCGCACGGCGTCGCTGGCCAGCACGCTGTAATCGTCGCCCTCCTTCAGCAAGCCGGCGTCGAGCGCCAGCGTTTCCGCGTGCTTCAGCACTTCATAGATGCCGCCGCGCGCCTTGATGGAACCGGAAATGGGCAGATGGCTATCCTGCTTGAGCCATAGCTGACCGCTCGTCATGCGAAGCGCCGCCTGCATGACGGGCAGCGGCACGACGGGCGACTCGATGACGCCGCCGCTGGCCTGCGTTTCCGGAAACGCCTTGGCCAGATATGGCGCAAAGCGCGCCAGGCGCGCGCTGGCGTCCGCCACATCGTCCGCCGTCAAGCCCACGTCGTGCAAGGCCTCGGCCGCCGGCGCGATGCGGGGATTGAACCAGCTCAAGGGCTGCAAGGCCATCAGTTCTGTAATCAGGGGAAATTTTTCGCACAGCGCGGCGATGGCGGAAGTGGGCAGCATGACAACCTCGTGAAGGAACAAGCCATGATTAGACCGCATCCGGGCGCTGCTGGCAAAGGATGGTTGATCAGCCAACAGGAGACGGGAGATCACCTGTGATGCCGCAACAGAAAAAACAAGGCTATTTGCCAGGAGCAAGCGCCCTGGATTTTCTGCTGCTCAAGAACGATGCGATAAACACGGCTGGAAAACAGGCCAGCCACAGATAGCATCCGGCGCCGAATCCCAGCACCGCGTAAGAACCATTATCACTAGGAATTTCTTTAATGCCAAAGGTGGTCAGTGCCAGCACAAAGCCAAAAAAAACGGCCAGCATCGCGGCACCGGGCTTCTCTTTCGAAAAATACATGGCAAAAATAAGCAGCGGATTGGCAAACCAGGCAAAACTGCCGGCCAGCGGCCCTAGCCAGCCGAGCAATAACACGCCCCCACCCAGCAAGACTTCGTGGGAGTCCACGATTGCCGTTAAAAACAGGGATGCCACATATGCAACAACGCTCAGGGACAGCACGATGGCGGCGGCATCTTCGCCGAGTATTTTTTGATATTTCACAGGTTTCCGATGGCACTAATTGGTGAAACAGGATGACGATGAATTAACCAGGAAAAGTAATCCCCTTACGGCTTTAGCGGCACGGCGCCCGCTTCAGACCACACCCGCAAACCTCGCCATCGCCCGCCTGTGCGGCAAACGCCGAAAACTGGACGCCATGCAACATAACAAATTGCCAAGAAGAAACATGCGCACATTGTCACAAGCACCTGGCCAGCGCCGATACGGTGCATACGGCAGGCGCCTTCCCCTCCCGCGTCGGCAGCGGGAAGGCGCCATGCCTGACTGCCGGGCTTAGAACTTCAGCTGCAGCCCCAGATCAATCGACCGGCCCTCGGCCGGCAAGGCTTGCAGCGCCCCGCCGTTCGCCTTCAAGCCCGACAGGTACACGCCGCCCAGCGGGTCCGCATAGGCGCGGTTGAACAGGTTGCTCACGCCCGCGCTCAGGCTGGCCATCTTGTTCAATGCCACGCTGCTGCGCAGGTTGACGAGGGCATAGCCGCCCGTTTCCGGTTCGAAGCGGCGCGCATCGACCTTGTCCTTGCGGGCCACGATCTTCGTTTCGATGCGGTTGCTCCAGGCGCCCAGCTTGTGCTCGACGGCCAGCAAGGCGTTGAACGGCATCATACGGTACAGGTCGCCGCCATCGCTGCGCTTGCCCTGCGTGTAGGCCGCATTGCCGCTGGCGGTCAAGCTGCCCCATTGGCTGCTGCGCGCCAGCGGCAGCTGCCACGCCAGGTTCACGCCGTACAGCCTGGCGTCGTGGTTGGCAAAGCGCAGCAAGTTGCCATTCGCGCCCATTTTCATGTACGGGTGGAAAGACGCCAGCACGTCGACATCGATGTAATTGTCGACCTTGCTGTAATAGGGATTGACGCGCACGAACCAGCCCTCCTCGCCGCCGCCATGCCAGTCGGCCGTCAATGCCGCCGTGTAAGCCGTCTCCGGCTTGAGGTCGATATTGCCCACATAGCCGTTGCCATCGCCAAACCAGTTGGTCATGGTCATGGCCATCGAACCGCGGCCCCAGGAATAACGCTCGTACAGATTGGGCGAGCGCACCTTGCGCGCCAGCGCGAATTCATAGCTGCTGGCCGCATCGGGCGTGAAAGTGGCTTGCGCCGAGGCATCGATATTCGTGTCGCGCTGGCTGCGGCTGCGCGCATTGAAGGCATTCGCGGCCATCAGGTCCGGCATGTTCATCATGTTGGTGCCGTACGATTGCACGTCGCCCGTGTCCATGCGCACGGATTCGCCGCGCACGCCCAGCACGCTGGTCCAGCGCGCATCGTGGCGCGTTTCCAGTTCGCCAAACAGCACGGTGCGGTCGCGCTTGCCGTCATTGATGTTCAGGTAGGTGCGCGGCCCCATCATCATGGAGCCGGGCACGGCCGGCCAGTAGTCGTCGAGGCGGAAGCCGTGCCACTCCTGGCCCAGGCGCAACTCGCCCGCCGCCGTCGGCAAGCTGGCCATCAGCGCATAGCCCGTGTTGCGTCCATGCGTGAGCATCGGCATCGAACCCTTGCGCTCGCTGCTAAAAAAGCCCATCTCGTGGTCCGTCTGCTGCCAGTAGGCGCGCGCGTCCAGCACGCCCCAGCCGAATTCGCCCTTGTAAGCGAGATTGGCGAACTGGCCATGGTTGTCCGTCATATCCATGTACTGGTTGGGAAAACCTTGGTACGGGATGTGCTGCACGCCGGCGCGCAGGGTCAGCTGCTGGCCCTGGCCTTTCGCCGCCAGCACGATGGACTGGTTGATGCTTTCATACATGCTGGCCAGCACCGTGTTGCCATGGCCGTCTTCATAGCTGTGGCCGCGCGTGTAAGCGCCGCTGTAGCCGACGCTCAAGGTGTCGCTGGCGGCCGACGCATTCACGCTGGTCGCCACGCTGTTGTTGACGCTGCGTCCCGAGACGGCAAAGCTGCCTTGCGTCAGCAAGCCTGCGCCGGGCCGGGCGAACACGGGCGCGTTCGACTGCACCTCGATGGTGCCGGCGATGCTGTCGCCGCCCGCGCTGACGGGCGTCACGCCCGCGATCAGGCGGATGCGCTGCACTTGTTGTGGATCAATGTAGGACAGCGGCGCATTCATATGATTGGCGCAGGCGGACGTCAGTTCCATGCCGTCGATGCGGATCTTGATGCGGTCATCCGCGAAACCATTGACTACGGGCAAGCCGGACACGCCGCCACCGGCCGCCACGCTGTAGCCGGGGGTGCTAGACAGCATCAGCGCCGTGTCGGCGGCAGGACGGTAGCCGTCGCCTATGGCCGTGACGATGACTTTCATTTCTGGTAACACGGTGGTGCCGGCTTCGGTACGCGTTTGCGCCACGGCAGGCATGGCGATGGCGATGGCGAGGGAAATCAATAACGGTAAATGTTTCATGGTGCTGCTTTCAGTTTCTGTATGGGCAAGACGAACAGGCGCCAGCGCACGACGGGTGCGAGGCAAGGCCGTTCAGGGAAAGGACAGATCAGAAAGCGGCGGGCGGGCCACGGGGCTGGACGGGCGTCCAGGCGAACAATGGCGTGGCGGATTGGTAGAACAACTCGGGCAGCAAGCCCGTGATCAGCTCGCCGGAAGCGAGCACGAGGGAGGTGGGCGGTATCGCCAGGGTGTCGGCATGCATGCTGCAGCACGGGCAATCGCCCATGCGCATGCCGCCCTTGGCGGGATCGGGCGTGTCCGTGGACAATTTCACGGGCAGCATGTTCATGCCGCCCGCCACCGAGCAAATCTCGAAGCTGGGCACGGCCTGGCCGCTGGCGACCGTGAACGCGCGCGACAAGGTGGGGGCGAGCGCCGCCATGAGGATGGCGAGGCACGCGATCCACAGGACGACGACGGCGCGGCCTTGGCGAATAAACATGGCGGCATTATAGCGGCCGCCCTGCCCTGCAGCCAGCCATGTGGTCAAAGAAACTTTACAAAGCGTCCAGTTTCTTGATCTCGGCCTGCAAGTCCTGTTCGCTGAGCGGCAAGTAACCCTCTTCGCTATCTTGCTGGGCCAGAATGATGGCTTGTCCCTGCGGCGACAGGGCCAGCTGCAAGTACGCTTTCACCAGCGGATCGAGCCCCTTCCCCGGCGCGCGGTTCACGTACAGCTGCACCGGCATGGTCAATGGATACTTGCCGGCGCGCACGCTGGCCTTGTCGGGACCGTAGTATGGCGCGCCCCGGGCCGCCGCCAGCGGCAGCACGCGCACCTGGTCCGAGATGGGCGCCGCATTGACCCAGCCCAGCACGGCGATGCCATAGCGGTCGGCGGCCACGGCGCGGATCACGGCTTCGCGCGAGGCCAGCGCCTCGTACCTGGCGGCAAACGGACGCTTGCCGAAACGCGCATGGCGCAAGCCCGTGGCGAAGCCGCCATCGTCGCGCAAGCCATAGGCGTGGATGCGGCGCGGCGCCCAGTCCCCTGTCGCGCCCATCTGCGACCACAGGTTGGCGTCGCCTCCCGGTGCGCCTGCCGTGAATACCTGGCCCAGCTGCTCCATCGTCAAGCCCGCCAGCGGGTTGTCGCGGTGCACGTACACGGCGGGCGGCGTCTTGGCCGGCGGACGGGGACCGTGGCCGTTGTAGCCGATGCGCACGGGAGTGGCGTCGTAACCGAAGACTTGCCGGAATGCCGCCTGGTCGCCCGGCCACATGTCGCGCGTCAGGGGCGCAAACGCCGTGGCGCCCGCCGTCAGTGCGGGCATGCCGGCCGACGAGCCTTCCATGCGCAAGCTGAAGCGTACCTGCGGATGCTGACGCGTAAACAGCGCGTTCAACTGCGTAATCACTTCTTCCAGGCCATCATTGCCGACGATGGCCACCGTACCGTCACGGTTCACATAGGTTTGCGCGGGATCGACGGCCAGGGGCGCGGCCTGCACGGCGGCCGCCAGCACGCAGCAAGCGGCCAGTGCGGTCTTGTTCAACGGCGTCATTCGAGTTTCTCCAGTTCAGCCCTGGCTTGCGCGGCCGTCAGGGGCAGGTAGCCGCCGGGCTGCGCGGCGATGACGGCCTGTCCTTCGCGCGACAACACCAGGCGCAGGTATTCCTTTGCCAGCGGATCGACGGCCTGGCCCGGCAAGCGGCGCACGTACAGATACACGTAGCGGCCGTACGGGTAGCGTTGCGCGACCACTTCCTCGTCCGTGCCCGTCGTCGCCCGGCCATCCGCGCCCACGATGCCCAGTTGGCGCAGCTGCGGGTGCTGCACGCCGAGCGCGGCCACGCCGATGCCGGCCGGGTCTTGCGCGATGCGGCCCGTGATGGCGGCCGTGTTGCCCAGCTCTTCGTGGCTGGCTGCCAGCGCCCTGCCCTGAAAATGTTCGCGCTGCAAGTAGTCGCCAAAGCCCGTGTACGCGGCCGTGCCGTACGGGTGGATCGCGCGCTCGCGCCATTCGCCGCTCAAGCCCAGCTGTCCCCAGCGGCTGAAGTCGCCGCCTGGATTGCCGATAGATAAAATTTGCGATACTTGCGCCGCCGTCAGCCGCGTCAAGGGATTGGCGCGGTTCACGTACACGGCCAGGGACGTGGCCAGGTGCTCGCCCGGCGTGGATGCCGTGTGCGCGATGCGGATTTCCAGCGCGTCGCGCCCCACGATCTTGCGGTATGGCACCAGCTCGATGGCATTGATGGCGCGGCCCATGGCGCCGAACAACAGCTTGTCGTGCATCAATAGCGGCACGGCGCTGCTGGTGCCCTTGCCGTCAAACCCCAGCACGATGCCCGGATGGCTGGCCGCAAACAGGGCATTCCACTGGCCAACGACGGTAGCCACGTGTTCGGCGCCGCCTATCATGGCCGCGCCCGTCTTGCGGTCCAGGTAACCGGCCGTGGCCGGCACCTTGACGGGCTGCGGCACGTAGGCGGGCAAGGCGGGGTCGAGTGCGGCTGCGCCCGCTGCCGATGCGGACATGGCCAGCATGAGCGCCGCCAGCGGCAAGGATGGGCTATTTGCCATCGCTGGCCCAGTCCACGGCCGCGTCGAACAGGCGCAGGCCGGCCGGCGACAGATTCGTGAACGTTTCATTGTCGAGGAAGAAGCTGACCCGGCGGGCGGGCGCCAGGCTGTCGTAATCCATGGTGGCGCCCTTTTCATAGCCGAAGATGGCGGCTTTTTCCGGCTCGCCATAAATGGTGGCGATGGTGGTGGCGCCCAGGCCAGGCTTGCCCCAGCTCATGGTCGCCTGCTTTTGATAAATATCTACCGTGCCGGCCGGCAAGCCGCCCGCCAGCGCGTGCGGCGCGTTGACCAGCCACACATAGCGCGACTTTTCCACCGTGCCATAGTCCACGCCGGCCCGCTTGCCCGTCATCGACATGTCGTCATACAAATCGTTTTCCCACGTCAGCACGGGCACCGTGACGTTGCGGTAAGCGCCCAGCAGGTCGCGGCCCCGGATGGTCGACGACAGGATCACCAGGTCCTTGCCTTGCGCGCCGGATACGGGCGCGTACTGGCTGTGCAGCGTGACGGCATAGCCGCGCGCCTCCAGGTGTTCCTTGATTTTCTGGTCGAAAGGCAGGCTCTTGCCTTCCAGGCGCACCACCAGCAGCACCTGCTTGCCAGGTGCAGTCTGCGCCGCCTGCACATGCAAGGTGCCTGCCAGCAGTGCCGCCACCAGCGCGGCTTTGACGAGACGCATCACAGGTCCACCTTCATGCTCAGCTTGATGGCGCGCGGCGCGCCGGACGCCAGACGCGTGCCGGCGCCAGCCCAGTAGCGCTTGTCGGCCGCATTTTCCACGTTCAGCTGCCAGACGACGGATTTGTGCATGACCGTGCTGGCATAGCGGGCGCCGGCACTGAACAAGGTCACGCCACCGAGGAATGCCTGGTTCAGGTCGTTGACGGGACGGGCGCTGTAGTAATACGCGCCGCCATTGACAGACAGGCCCGGCACGGCGTCGAACGCGTAGGCGAGGAAGGCGCTGGCCGTGCGTTTCGACGCGTTTTCCGGCGCCTTGCCGTTGTAGTCGGCGTTGATGTGCTCGAATTTCGGGTCGAGGAACTGGGCCGACGTTTGCCACGACAGCTGGCGCGTCAGCTTGCCCTGGGTCGACAGTTCCAGGCCGCGGTAGCGCTGTTCGCCATCCGAAGTGAACACGTTGCTGCTGTTGGTGTAGTAGCCGGGACGCGTGATGTCGAACAGCGCGGCCGACACCAGGGTACCGCCCGGCGTCATCCAGCGCGCGCCCAATTCCTTCTGTTTGCTCACGCCGGGCGCCATCTTGACATTCTGGTTGACGGTGCCCGTCGGCCCCGTCTCGCCCTCTTCCAGGCCCCGCGCCGACGAGGCGTAGAACGAGATGGCCGGCGTCAGCTTGTAGACCAGCGACACCATGGGCGTCGTCTTGCTGACGTCATAGTGGCTGGCGCCCTGGTCGCTTTGATAGCTGGTGCGGCGCACGCCGATGACGCTTTGCCACTGCGGGCTGAAGACCATGCGGTCGAGCGCATACAGGCCCGTGTCGCGCGTGTCCAGCGCGGCCGTCGTCGGCGAAGTCGGCTTGGGGCCGAACACGACATTCGTCACGGGCACGGGGTTGTACAGGTTTTGCGAGGCGATCGTGTAATTGCTCTGGTAGATAGGGTCTTGCGACTTGTCCGTGCGCGAGGCGCCCAGGGTCAGTTCATGGGCAATGAAACCCGTATTGAAAGTGCCGGCCAGTTCCGCGCGCAGCAAGTCCGACGCCGTCACGTGATGCTGCATATTGCCCGTGATGCGGCCCGCTCCCGTGGCCAGCGCCGCCGCATTGTTCAGGCGGAAAATGGCCAGGCGGCGGTCGCGCGCCGTTTCCGAGTGACCCGCCTCGACCGTCAGGGCCCAGCCATCCGTGATGGCGTAGTCGGCGCGCAATTGCGCGTTTTTCGTTTGCGCCTCGAAATTCGACCAGTCGGGGCCGATCAGCTTGCGCGGGTCGACGGCGCGCGGCAAGGTGATCACGCCTTTCACGGCGGCCGGCAAGGCCACGCCCGCCTGCTCCGTCACCCGGCGGCGGTCGTATTCCAGGTCCGCTTTCAGCAGCAGCTTGTTCGTCACGCGCCAGTCCAGCGCGGCGGACACGAAGCTGCGGTTGCCGTTGCCCACATTATCCAGATAAGAACCCAGGGTGCCGCCAGCGGCGTTGATGCGCACGCCGAATTCCTGCTCCGCGCCAAAACGGCGGCCAATGTCGATATTCGCCACGGCACTACCCCGGTCGTCGAGACTCAAGCCCATGCTCGTGACGGGCTTGCTGCCGGCGCGCTTGGTGACGAAGTTGACCACGCCAGCCGGCGAGGTGAAGCCGTAATACAGGGCCGAGGCACCCTTCAGCACTTCCACGCGCTCCTTGTTTTCCATGGGTACTTGCGAAAAGTTCATGATGGGCAACGAGCCATTGAGGCGGTAATTCGTGCGGTTTTCCACGGCGATGCCGCGCACCACCAGCTGATCCCAGGTATCGCCGCCGTTTTGCTGGCGCGTCACGCCAGCCGTATTGCGCACGGCGTCATACAGGCCGGACACGGCTTGCTGTTCCAGCAATTCGCGCGTGATCACGTTGACGGTCGATGGCACGTCCATGATGTTGGCGCCACGGAAGCTGCCCGCCTCGGTGGTGGTCGGCACCAGGCCTTGCGCGCGCGCACCCGTCACCTGCACCGCCTGCATGACTTTCTCATCGCCAGCCGTCAAGTCGTCCTGGCCGTTGGCGCCATTGGCGGCGCAGGCCGTGTGGGAAGCGAAAGCCAGCGACAGGGCTGCGGCCACTGGAAGTAGTTGCAAGGAAGGAAAAGCTGCGCGCATATAAACGGGTCTTTCAACAGAGAACAGTGATAGAAGGAAACTTCAAGTTACCGCGCATAATATCCGTAACGAGAATCATTCGCAATAAATAAGTGACAATTCGTGAGAATCAGAGAATTTCATAAGATAAACAGTCCGCCAGGCCGCCTGTTATCACTTGAACACGTTTGGATTTTGCAGACACAGCCGCAAAGAGGCATACTGACAGTCACGGCGTGCAAGATGTGCCGCCCAACAAGATCAAAAGGTAAGTTCGTGAATACAATCGACAACAAAAGCGTGCAGACGAAAACATTTCGCTGGAAACGCTGGCAGCGCTGGGCCGTTGGCACAGGCTGCGCCCTGGCCGCCTACAGCGCGGCCGGCTTCTGGCTGGTGCCCTACGTCATCAAGCACCAGCTACCCAAATTTGCCGAGAAAGAACTCGCGCGCCAGGCCAGCATCGCCGACGTGCGCTTCAACCCGTTCACCCTGCGCCTGGAAGCGGACCAGATCGCCTTCAAGGAAGCGGCCGGCGCGGATGGCAAGAGCGGCGCGCCGCTGCTGTCCATCGGCGCCCTGGCCGTGCAATTAGAATGGAAATCCATCGTGCGCCGCGCCTGGAGCCTGGCGGAAATCCGCATCACGGCGCCGCAAGCCCAGCTGACGATCACGCCGGATGGCAAGTTCAACCTGGCCGAAGTGCTGGCCACCTGGCAACGCAACCATCCGGAAAAAAGCGAAGGCGGCATGCCGCGCCTCGTCATCGCCCACTTTGCGCTGGAACAAGGCAAAGTGGATTGGCACGACCAGAAGGCGGGCTATGCGGACAACTTCACGCCCATCAACTTTACGCTCGACAATATCTCAACCCTGCCCGACGCCAACGGCAGCTACAGCCTCAGCGCCGATGCGGCGCGCGGCGGCAAGCTGCACTGGCGCGGCACGGCCTCGCTCAGCCCGATCCGGGGGGAAGGCGAACTGATATTGAACGACGCTTCCCTGCCCGGCCTGGCCGCGTATCTGAAAGCCTATACGCGCGCCACGGTGACGAGCGGACAATTGTCGGCGCGCCTGCCCTACGCCTTTTCCTATGCGGACGGCAAGCTGGAAGCGAGCGTCAAAGGCGCGGGCCTGGCCCTGCGCGACCTGGCGCTGGTACGCGACGGAAAAGGCGAGGCATTTACTTCGCTCAATACTTTGGGCGTCGCCGGCGTGAACGTGGATCTGGCGCGCCAGAGCGTGACCGTGGATAAAATCAACTTGTATGGCGGCAAAGTGGCCGTGCGCCGCGACAGCAAGGGCGAGATCGACGTGGCGAACCTGATGCTGCCGGGCAATCCCGCGCCTGCCGCCACCGCGCCTGCCGCACCAGCCAAGCCTGGCAAATGGAAGGTGGACTTGAAACAGCTGGCGCTGGCCAATGTGGACGTGTCCGCCATCGATGAAACCGTCTCGCCAGCCTTGCAGCTGAGCGCGAAACAATTGCAACTGCAGCTGCAACTGGGCTTGCAGCAAGGTCCAGCGGGCATGGCTACCGTGATCGACGGCGCGAGCTTCAGCCTGGCCGACCTCGCCATGCAGCGGGGCGCGCAAACGCCGTTCAAGCTGGCCCAGTTGGGCTTTACAGAAGGCAAGATCGACCTGGCGGCGCATGCCGTGCACCTGGGTTCCGTGACGGCCAGCGGCGCGCAGATCGACCTGGCGCGCAACCGCCAGGGCGAATTTGCGATTACGCAAAAGCTGCCCGTGTTTGCCTCCGGCAAAACCGACCCGGCCAAGGATGCGCCATCCGCACCGTGGTCCACCAAGGTAGACAAGGTCGAACTGAGCAAGTTCGGCGCCCGCTTCGACGATGCGGGCACTGGCATCAAGGGCGATCTGCAGGATGCCAGATTGTCCCTGCAGAACGTCAGCAACGATATGCAGCAGGCGCTGCCGTTCGAGCTGGGCGTGGGCCTGCGCGAAGGCGGCTTGCTCACTGCCAACGGCAAGTTCGTGCCGGGCACGGGCGCCGTCGATGCGCAATTGAATTTGAAACAGCTGACCCTGGCCCCCGTGCAACCCTTGCTGGCGCAGCATCTGAAACTGAAGCTGGCGGGAGGCTCGCTCTCCGGCAGCGGCCGCTTGACGACGGGCGGCGGCGCGCCGAAGGCGCCGAAAGTACGCTATGTGGGGGGCGTGGACATCGCCGGCCTCGTGCTCAATGAAACGGATGGCAAGCGTTTTGCCTCGTGGAAAAGCGTGCGCGCCGACAAGCTGACAGCCAGCGTGGGCCCCGATTTTGTCGACATCCCCGAACTGCGCGTGGTCGAACCGAACGCCCAGCTGATCATCGAAAACGACCGCAGCCTGAACGCCCAGCGCTTGCTGGTGAAAGCGCCGGAACCAGCCGCGCCAGCGCCCGCGGCGTCGGCCGCCGCCACGCCGGCTGCCGACGCCGCCTTCCCCGTGCGCGTGCGCCGCGTGCGCCTGCAGAATGCCAAGCTGGACTTTGCCGACCTGAGCTTGCGGCCCCAGTTCGCCGCGAAGATATATGAATTGAATGGCGTCGTCACGGGCCTGTCGACGAAGCGCGATGCGCGCAGCCAGATCGAACTCGACGGCCGCATCGACGAATTCGGCCTGGCCCGCGTGCGTGGTCAATTAAATCCGTTCGCCCCGACCGACAATACGGACTTGAACGTGGTGTTCAAGAACGTCGACATGGTGTCCGCCTCGCCGTACACGATGAAGTTTGCCGGCTACAAGGTGGCTGAAGGCAAGATTTCGCTGGACTTGCAATACAAGGTGCGCAACCGCCAGCTGGACGGCACCAACCAGATCGTGCTCGACAAGCTGACCCTGGGCGAGCGCATCGACAGCCCGGACGCCTTGAAACTGCCGTTGGAACTGGCGCTGGCCATCCTCAAGGATAGCGACGGGCGCATCGACCTGGGCTTGCCCGTGTCGGGCGACATGAACGACCCGCAATTCAGCTATGGCGCCCTGATCTGGAAAGCCGTGGGCAATGTGCTGACGAAAATCGTCACGGCGCCGTTCCGCGCGCTGGGCAACTTGCTGGGCATCAGCGCCGACAAGCTCGAAGCCATCGATTTCGATGCGGGCAGCGCCGTGCTGCTGCCGCCGGAACGGGAAAAGCTCAAGCAGGTGGCGCAAATCCTCGCCAAGCGCGAACAGCTGAAGCTGGCCGTGCCGGGCCAGTACAGCGACACGGATGCGGCCGCCCTGCGCGCCCAAGCCGTGCGCCGCGCCGTCGCCGCCAAGGCCGGCATCAAACTGGAAGCGGGCGAGGAACCGGGACCGTTGAACCTGGGCGAACGCAAGATACGGGGCGCCCTGCGCGACCTGTACGGCGAACGCTTCGGCAAGGCCGAGCTGGACAAGCAGAAAAAGGCGGCGGAATCGGCCGTACCAGCCACAGCGGCGGCGACCAGCGCCTCCGCTCCAGCGGCAGCCAAGATCCCCGTCTTGCAACGCCTGGGCAAGCTGATCGAGGGCGAGCCGCAAGTAGCCGACACGGGCGCCTTCTATAACGGCTTGCGCGAGCAGCTGGAAGCCAAACAGCCCCTGCCTGCCGACGCCTTGAGCAAGCTGGGCGCCCAGCGCAGCGCGGCCATCCTGGCGGCCCTGCAGCAGGACGGCACGCCGGCGGCCAGGGTCAGCGCGGGCGCGCCGGAAAAAACGGACGCCGCACCGGGCAAGCTGGTGGGATTGAAGCTGGGACTGGCCACGCAATAAGACACGGAGAGAATCTGACGCATGAAAAACCTCGACAAGGTAGCGCCCTATGCATCGTCTGTTACACAGGGCGACTTGTGCACCATGACAACGCTCGTCGCTGAGACACAGGTATCGGCAAAAGACAGCATTGCATTTGCTGAAAAGACGCTGCTGGCGAACTATGTATACGGGAAAAATGGCACGTACAAGCTGATTTATACGGTGGTCGGGATTGATGGCAATATCGACAACTACATCGAGGATGACGGCATCTTGCCGACACTGTTCCTGAGTCCGGATCAGGACAACTATGTCTCCGTCATCCCCTATCATCCTGACAAGGAACTGGAAATCAGCATTCCCATCTTTGATCGTGAAAACGTGGAAATACCGAAGGGCAGCCGTCCATTTACAGGAACCTTCATTGGAACAACGGAAACCTGTTCGATATTTCACGATGTGGATTTCTATGACAGCAAACCCGATAAGATCCTGGCCATCGAATTTATCAATGGAAAACTAAAAAAGAAAAACAATATCAAGATCCCATTGCCCGCAAATAACAGAATCAGCATTGCCAACAAGGCGATTCATTTGCTGGCCAATGAAGACAGCCTGCTGCTGCACCGGGAGCTTGATGAAAAAGGCAATGTGACTCGCCATCGCGAAATCGACTCGGATGGCGTCTATGTCTTGCAGATATTAAGCGCTTCCTTCGATGGGAATTCTTATCTGCTGGCGCAGGAAAAAGACAAGCTCGTTATCCAGAAAATAGATGAGAATGGTGCAAGTGCCGTCATTGAATTGGTGGATTTTGCTGACCCATTGTTCAATACATGGCAACCAGTCAACATCGCCGACGACACTTTCATCACCCGCTTCAATAGCGAGTTTGGAAATGGCTGGCTGACCACGAAAAATGATGAGTTATTGGAAATCTTCTATAGCAAAGATGAGCAAGGCTACAGGAACTTGCTGACCAAGGAGCTTTTGTCCATACCCCGTGACAACTTGATCATTTCAAGCATCAACAAGACGAGCGATCGTGCTTATGCGGTAGTGCTCTACCCGATGGCAGACGATAACGCGGGCAATGCCGAACTGATCGTCTTGAATCGCCGCTTGCAATAAGGTCGAACGCTTCAATGGCAGCACATCCGCGGCATGGCCGGTCCATGCCGCGGATGCGTAGCGCTTACTTCCCTTTCCCCGCCTCCTTCACCGCCTCGTCCGGCAAGGCAAACGCCACCAGGCTGTCGCCCATCTTCGTGCCCAGCGAACCGTGGCCGCCGGCCATCACCACCACATATTGCTTGCCCGTCTTGTCGGAGACATAACTCATCGGCGTGGCCTGGCCGCCGGCCGGCAGGCGGGCTTTCCATACGGTCTTGCCGTTGCGCACGTCGTAGCCGCGGATGTAGTAGTCGAGCGTGCTGCTGAGGAAGGCTACGCCGCCGCCCGTGGTGCTGATGCCGCCCAGGCTGGGCACGCCCAGCGGCAAGGCGATGGGCACGGGGGCGCTGTCGCGCGTGGTGCCGTTCTTGTGCATCCACACTTTTTTCATGGTGCGCAAGTCAACGGCGGCGATATAGCCCCAGGGCGGCGCCTGGCATGGGAAGCCCAGCGGCGACAGGAAGGGCTTGATTTCCACGGCAAACGGCACGCCCGTCTGCGGCTGCAAGCCCATTTCCGTGCCCGTGCCGCCCGGCGCATTGGCTTGCGCGCGCGGCACCAGGCGTTCCAGGAAGCCCATGTAGTCGGGGTTGACCAGCAGCAACTGACGCACGGGATCGACGGCCGCCCCGCCCCACTCGAAGATGCCGAGCGGACCGGGCGAAATGATGGCGCCCTTGATCTTGCCTTCGGCCACCGTTTGCGGCGTGAACGGCCCTTCATAGCGGTGCTGGCGGAAGATGATGCGGCACGCCAGCTGGTCGAACGGCGTCGTGCCCCACATATCCGTTTCGCTGATGTTTTTCTCGGGCAAAAACGTGAGGGCCGAGAATGGCTGCGTGGGCGACAGCTTGTCGCCGGGGGCCGCGTTGGCCGTCGGCACGGGTTTTTCCGGCGCCGGCACGACCAGGCTGCCGTCGCGCCGGTCGATCACATAGATATCGCCCCGTTTCGTCGTGGCCACCACGGACGGTACCTTGCCTTTCGGCGTGTCGATGTCGACCAGGGTCGGCTGGCCGCCGATATCCATGTCCCAGATATCGTGGTGCACGGTCTGGTACACCCAGCGCACCTTGCCCGTCGCCAGGTCCAGCGCGACGATGGCGCTGTTGTATTTCTCGCCATGGGGGTTGCGGTTGCCGCCCCACGTGTCGGGCGTTTCGTTGCCCATCGGAATGTAGACCATGCCCAGCTTTTCATCCACGCTGGACACGCCCCAGGAATTCGGCGAATTGTTGGTGTAGGTTTTCCCCTCGGCAATCGGCGCCGTGTCGTCCGGGTTCGAGGCATCCCAGTTCCACATCAGCTTGCCCGTGACGGGGTCGTAGCCGCGGATCACGCCAGACGGCTCCTCGGTGGAAAAATTGTCGGTCACGCTGGCGGCCATCACCACCACGTTTTGCGCCACGGCCGGCGGCGACGTCGGCATCAGGAAGCCCCGCTTCTTCATGCCCATGCCGTGGTACAGGCCGATGACGCCATTTTCGCCAAAGCTCTTGCACGCTTCGCCCGTATCGGCATTGACGGCGATCAAGGTCGCATCCATGGTGGGCGCGAAGATGCGGCGCGGGCATTCCATGCTGGCCGCTTCCAGCGCCGGACTGTCCTTGGCGCGGCCCGCATTGACGTCCCAGTAGGCAACGCCGCGGCAAATCATGTGCTGGTAGCTGGACGCGTCGCGGTTGATCTTCGGATCGTGGCGCCAGAGCTCCTTGCCCGTATCCGGGTCCAGCGCGATGACGATGTTATGCGGTGTGCACAGGTACAGCATGCCGTTCACTTTCAGCGGCGTGACTTCGTTGGCGATCTCGCCCGGATCCGTCGGCCCCTTGAAGTCGCCCGTGTTGTAGACCCACGCCTGTTTCAGCTGCGCCGCGTTGGCCGGCGTGATCTGCGCGGCCGGCGCATAGCGGTCGCCATAGCCGGAGCGGCCATAGGCGGCCCAGTCGTTGGGCGCCACGCCGGGCGCGAAATCGCCTGCGGGCACGGCGGCCATGTTCTCGGCCGGCACTTCGCCGTGCAAGGTGTAGTAATCCTGAAACAGCGAAAACACGCCCACGGCAGCCGTCACCACGACGGCCGCCAGCAGCGCGCTCTTGCCGGCGTCGCGCGGCTTTGCGCCCGCGATCAGCGGCGGATCGAGGCGGCGGTCGATGAACGGCAGCAGCAGCCAGACGGCGGCGGCGAACCAGATATCGAGGCGCGGCAGCAATTGCCACCAGTCGAACTTCACTTCGATCACGGACCAGATCAGGGTGCCGAACAGCAGCAGCGCAAGGAAGAGCTGGGCGCTGCGCCGCCTTTTCCACACGAGCGCACCGGCAACTATCATGCCGATACCCGCCACGACGTAATACCAGGAACCGCCGAGGCTGACGAGCCAGGCGCCGCCGCCAACGAGCGCCAGGCCCAGCAAGATAAAGATGACTGCGGTGATGACAAGCAAGGGTCCAGGCCGGGCAGAGGCAGTCATGATGCTCCTTTACAAGAGTCAGTCGGCGGCACGCGCCTGCGCACCGTATTTGATGGCAATCAATGAAATTGCATTTTTTCACTAATTGACAAAGCGTGCCACACGCCAGAACGCCCGCCGCGTGCCGTGTGGCTTTTTATACACGACATGCGCGTTTAGCCAGCTTCCACGATGCGATTTTGATGAAAAACATAAATTAAAATAGATAAACAACAAATTTCTCGAATAAAACAAATTTTTGGCGTAAAATGAAAAAACTCATCCAGGCAAAGTATTTTTCTTGAATTTCACTTCATTGGAGCGGCGCCCATCATGACCATCGCTAAACGGCTGTACGTCTTGATCCTTTCCGTCGTCCTGGGACTGGCCGCCCTGGCGGGCTTTGGCATCTACCAGATGGATCGCGTGTACACGGCGGCCAGCTATGCCACCGTCAACACCGTTCCCAGCCTGCTGACCCTGAACCGGGCATTCGTGCCGTTCACGCAGATGCGCACGGCCGTCTGGCAGCACATGGCCAGCAAGGACGCCGCCAGGCGCGACAAGCTGGAAGCGGGCATCAACGAGGCGCGCGCGGCGGTCGGCAAGGCACTCGACCAGTATGAAAAGGAAAACATTTCAGATGAGCAAGACAAGGCGCTGCTGGCCACGGACCGCGCCGTGCTGCTGCGCTATGACGCCGTGCGCGACAAGGTGCTGGCGCTGTCGAAGGCGGGCGAACTCGACGCCGCACGCGACTTGCTGATGGCAAGCCAGCCCCTGATCAAGGAACTGGTCGACGCCCTCGCCGCCCATCATCGCTACAACGAAACCCTGGCCGCCAGGGGGGCTGCCGACGGCGCCGCGGCCGCGGCCAGCGCGCGCTGGATTTCCTGCGGCCTGGCCCTGGCCGTGACGGCCCTGGTGGCCGGCATGGGCCTGCTGCTGGCGCGCCGCATCGCCGCCTCGCTGGCCGACGCCATCGGCGTGGCCCGCACCATCGCAAGCGGCGACCTCAGCGTGCAGGTCAGCGCCGCCTCGCACGACGAGGTGGGCCAGCTGATGACGGCCCTGGCGGAGATGAGCGGCAGCCTGGTGCGCATCGTGGCCGAAGTGCGTGCCGGCACGGACACCATCGGCACGGCGTCAAGCCAGATCGCGGCGGGCAACCTGGACCTGTCGGCGCGCACGGAGCAGCAGGCCGGCTCGCTGGAAGAAACCGCGTCGGCCATGGAAGAATTGACGGCCACCGTGCGGCAAAATGCGGACAACGCCCGCCAGGCCCGGCAAATGGCCGTCAGCGCCTCGGACCAGGCGCAGCGGGGCGGGCAAGTGATGGGCGACGTGATCCGCACCATGCAAGCGATCGACAGCTCGTCCGCCAAGATCGCCGACATCATCGGCGTCATCGACGGCATCGCCTTCCAGACCAATATCCTGGCCCTGAACGCGGCGGTGGAAGCGGCGCGCGCCGGGGAACAGGGACGCGGCTTTGCCGTCGTGGCAACGGAAGTGCGCAACCTGGCGCACCGCTCGGCGGCCGCCGCCAAGGAAATCAAGGCACTCATCGGCGACTCCGTGCAACAGGTGCAACAAGGCGGCAAGCTGGTCCGGCAGGCCGGCGCGACCATGACGGAAGTGGTCGACACGGTACGCAGCGTCACCGGCATCGTCAGCGAAATCTCGGCCGCCAGCGTGGAGCAAAGCACGGGCATCGAGGAAATCAACCGCGCCATCGCGCAGATGGATGAAGTCACGCAGCAGAATGCGGCCCTGGTCGAAGAAGCGGCGGCGGCATCGCAATCGCTGCAGGAGCAGGCGGCCAGGCTGGCCGACGTGGTGGGCACCTTCAAGCTGGCGCAAGGGCAAGCCGGCGCGGCGCCCCGCGCACCTGCCGCCCGGCGGCCCGCACAGCACAAGGCCACGCTCAGGCTGGTCGCCACGCGCCACGCGGGCCAGGCCGGGAACACGGCGCCGGCCGCCGCCGATGCCGGCGACTGGGAAGTATTTTAGGTCCGCCCTCACGCAGGATCACGCGCATCGTCCGCATTGGAGCACCGCCATGAACGCCTTTCTCTCCATCCACCCCTTCCTGCGCTGCGAAGAGCTGTCGCTGATGCGCCCGGCGCTGGCGCTGGCAGGACTGCTGTTGCTGCTGGCTGCCCTGCTCTGGCGCCGCACCCGCTGGCGCCAGGCCGGCCGCGCGCCAGCGGCCGGCAGCAGCACGCCGTCCGACCTGCATCAACTGCTGCAGATGCGCAAAGCGGCCCCGCCGGCCAGGGGGGCTGACAGCGCACCGCCGCCGCAAGCGCCCAGGGCGCCGGGCACGCCGCCATTCGAACTGGCCCGCCTGGACGCCATGTTCGGCCACGACCGGCGCCTGCAGGGCGAGATTCTGGCCCTGTTCGTGGCCGAGACGCGCGACCGCCTCGCCGGCATCGCCCATGCGCTGCGCTGCGAGCGGACCGCCCCGGCGCGCGTGCTGGCGCAGGAAATTCTCGACGGCAGCCTGGCCATGGGCCTGCTCCCCTTGCAGGCGCTGGCGCGCCAGGCCGTGCATGCGGGCTTTGCCAACGATATCGGCGCGCTGCGCCGCCTGCATGCGGAACTGCTGATGGCGCTCGACACACTGTCGCAAGCCGTCACGGCCCTGCAAACGGGCGCGGTGCTGGCAGAGGAGCGCAGCGGCGCAGGCAGCCGGCCATGAGCGCGGGCGTCGGCGTGGCGCGCCTGCCCGGCCCAGAACCAGCCAGGTTTTTATTGAATTCATCTAATTCGTTAAAATTGATTTTTTGAGCGCGATTGCGTATCATCTCCTTCAACTTCATCCGCGACCAGACAGCCCATCATGCACACTGCAGACGTTTGCACTACCCAAAAGGCCGCCGAAATCCTCGGCATCTCGGTCACATCCGTGCAGCAACTGGTCGAGGCCGGCGTGATCGAAGCCTGGAAGACCAAGGGCGGCCACCGGCGCATTCCCCTTGCGGCCGTCGAAGCCTACAAGGGCAATCCCGGCCAGCCGGGCCAGGAGCAGCGCGCCGCACGCGCCAACCGCCCCGTCCCGTCGGGCCGCCCGCCGTCCATCCTCGTCATCGAAGACAATCCGATCGAACGGGCGCTGTATGAAAAGCAGATCGGTTCCTGGGGCTTGCAGGCGGACTTGCGCTTTTGCGAAAACGGCTACCAAGCGCTGATGGAAATCGCCCGCGACCAGCCCGACATCCTGTTGGCCGACATCATCATGGAAGGCATCGACGGCTATGAGGTGATCCGCACCATCCTGGCCGACCCGCTGCTGGCGGACATGCACATCGCCATGCTGTCGAGCCTGACGCCGGAGGAACTGCAAGAACGGGGCGGCGTGCCGCCCGGCGTGGTGTTCTTTGCCAAACCCGTCAATTACGACGAACTGCGCGGCTATCTGCGCGCCTGCTGCGCCGGCCATGCGCGGCGCAACAGCCTGGCCGCCTGACCCGCCACCGCCTTCCCCCCGCCACGGAGCCGCCATGCCAGCCTATCGCCACATCGATCCTGCCGTGCTGTTCCAGGCCACCGGGCGCGACCTGGAGATGTTCCGCGCCCTGTCGCAGACCTACCTCGATACGGCGCCGGCCATGTTTGCCCGCGTCGAACAGGCCGTGCGCGGCGGTGCGGCGCAAGCCATCGTGCACAGCTGCCATACCTTGCGCGGCACCGTCGCCCTGCTGGGCGCCAGCGCCCTGGTGGCGCGCCTGGCGGAATTCGAGCAGCTGGTGCGCCACCAGGGCGTGCCGGCAACGGGCTGGCTCGATGAGACGGCGGCGCTCGTCGGCGCGGTGGAGCAGGAGGTACGCCGCAGCATGCTCGACTACACGGGCGCGCAGGCATGAACGCGCGCCAGGCCGCCCTGCGCCTGGTGCACCGCTATCGGCCGCGCACCACGGCAGCCGTCGTGGGCCTGGTGCTGGTGGGCCTGCTGGCGCTGCGCATCGTCGTCTCCGGCGTGCTGCTGCACCGCGAAGCCGTCGATGACTGGAAACAGGACTTGTCCAACCTGTCGCTGCTACTGGCGGAAAACACGGCGCAGAGCATGACGGCGGCCAGGCTGGTGCTCGACGGCGTCAGCCGCGACATCGATGCCGCCGCCCCCGCGGACGCGCAAGCGCTGGCCGCCGCCGTCGGCACCCCGGCCATGCAGCAGATGCTGCGACACAAGATCGGCGGCGTGCCGCAAGTGGACGGGGTATCCATCGTCGGCGGCGATGCCAAGGTGCTGGCCTTCAGCCGCGCCTTTCCCGCGCCGCCCTTCCGCCTCGACGAACGCGATTACTTCGAGTATCACCGGCGCCACCCGGACGGCGGCATGCATGTCAGCGCGCCCGTGCAAAACAAGGGCGATGGCGCCTGGACCTTTTATATCAGCCGGCGCATCAGCGGCACGGACGGCCGCTTTCTGGGTGTGGTGCTGGTGGGCCTGTCGTGCGACTTCTTCAGCAAATTCTTCCAGAACACCAGCATCGGCGAACACACGGCCTTTTCCCTGTACCGCAGCGACTACACGCTGCTGGCCCGCTGGCCGGCCGTACCCGCCATGATGGGCAAGCGCAACCTGACGGGCAGCACCTACCGCCTGCTGGAACAGGGCAAGACCGATGGTGTGCTGCAGGTGGACTCGCCGCGCGCGGCCGATCAGGGGCGCGCGGTGGACCGCCTGGCCGCCATACGGCTGGTGCGCGACTATCCGCTGGCCATCAACGTGACCGTGACGGACGACGTCTACCTGGCGGGCTGGCGACGCATGCTGCTCACCATGGGCGGCGCGGCCGTCGTCAGCCTGCTCGTGCTGGCCGCGGCCGTCGCGCTGATCCTGGCCCTGCTGCGGCGCCAGGAGCGCGACGCGGCCACGGTGCTGGCGCTGCAGGAGCGCGCGGCACCAGCGGATGCCGCCAAGCCGCCGGAGCAGAAGATAGCGTCGGGCGCGCGCATCCTGCTGGTCGAGGATACGGCGCTGAACCGCCAGTTGGTGTGCCTGCAGCTGGGCACCTGCGGCTACGCCATCGACACGGCGGAGAACGGCGCGCTGGGCCTGCAAGCGCTGGCCGAACAGCAGTATGACCTGGTCCTGATGGATTGCATGATGCCCGTCATGGACGGCTATCAGGCGTGCCAGGCCCTGCGCGCCCGCGAAGCGGCCAGCGGCGCACGGCGCCTGCCCGTCATCGCCCTCACGGCCGGCGTCACCGACGACGACCGGCAGCGCTGCGCGGCGGCCGGCATGGACGATTACCTGTCCAAGCCCTTCACGGCCGCCCAGCTGCGCGCCATGGTGGAACGCTGGCTGGCGCACTAGCCTGCGGCTGGCGCCTGCCGCCTGGCGGCAAATTGGCCACACTATCACCTGCGTAGTCATGCGCAAAAGTTGTTCTCCGTGCATATCGGGTATAGCATCGCCACATGACCTACCACTCAGACGCGGCGGCAGTGCACAGGCGATTGATCGAATGGCTGTTTTTGCTCCTCGGGCTGCTGATCGTGGCTGCCGCCCTCGCCTACGCGCACCTGGCCGAAGCGTCGCGGCACGATGCGGCCGAGCGCGAAAGGCTCAGCGTGCTGACTGCGCTGCTGGCAAAAAATATCGAAGTCGACCTGGCGTCGACCAACCTGGTGCTCGACGGCGTGATCCGCGACTATCTTGCCGCCGGCGCCGCGCCCGACGCCGGGCAAGCGCTGCCCCGGCGCTTGGCCGCGCTGGTTGACGCCATGCCGGGCGTGCGCACCATGTTGGTCATCGATGTCGGCGGCAAGCCGGTCGCCACCAACATCCCGGAACTGGCCGGCCAGGATTTTTCGCGCCGCGGCTACTTCCAGACGGCGCGCGACGCCCCCGATGCGCGCATGCTGTACATCTCGGCGCCTTTCCTGTCCTTCAAGCGGGACCTGGTCATCACGGCGGCGCGCATGGTGCAGGACCGGCAAGGCCGCTTTGCCGGCGGCGTCGTGGCCACCTTCGACCCCGACTATTTCACGGCCAAGTTCCGCACCGCCATGTATGCGCCCGACGTCTGGGCCGTGGTCGTGCATGGCGACGGCCGGCAATTCCTGAACTATCCCCCAAGGAACGCCAATGGCGGCAATGTGGACGCGCCCGGCAGCTTCCTGCGGCGCTTTCGCGACAGCGGCTTTCAGGCGGGCGTGCTGAGCGGCGTCGAGATTGCCGGCGCCGGCGGGTCCGCCTCCCCCCGCGTCATGGCGATGGCAACCATCGCCCCCGCCGCGCTGCACATGGACCGCGCCCTGATCATCGGCCTGAGCCGCGAAGAAGCGGCCATCGCGGCTCCCCTGCGGCGCCAGGCGCTGGGCTACGTGCTCGGTTTTACCATGCTGGCGCTGGCCGCGGCCAGCCTGCTGTTCTGGAGCCAGCGGCGGCGCCGGCAGCAGGCGGCCTGGCAGGTGGAACAGGAAAGGGAACGCCAGGCCATGCAAGCCGTGTCCGACAGCGAAACGCGCTTTCGCACCCTGATCGAAGATGCGCCCGTGGCGATCGCCATCCTGCGCCATGGGCGCTTCGTGTATTCCAACCCGCGCTACCGCCACCTGCATGGCTATGCACCCGAGGATGACCTGAGCGGCCTGGCCTGGCGCACCATGCTCACGGCCGACTCGCAAGTGGCGCTGGCAAGCAACGAGGCGCTGATCGAGGCCGATTCGGCCAGCGAACAGGTGTTTGAAGCCATCGGCCTCGACAAGCAGGGCCGGCCCGTGCCCACCCTCAAGACCAGCACGCGCGTGATGCTCAAGGATGGGCCGGCCACCTTGATCTTTGCCCAGGATATTTCCGCGCAAAAGCAGGCCGAGGCGGCCATGCTGCTGGCGCGCGACGGGGCCGAAGCGGCCAACCGCAGCAAGGCGGAATTCCTCGCCAACATGAGCCATGAAATCCGTTCGCCGCTGAACGCCATCCTCGGCATGGCCTGGCTGCTGGAAAGGGGCCGCCTGGATGAAGATGGACTGTTGATGACGCGCAAGATCCGCGCCGCCGGCCAGTCCCTGCTGGGCATCATCAACGACGTGCTGGACGTCTCGAAAATCGAGGCGGGCCACATGCGCATCGAACAGGCGCCGTTCCGCCTGGCCGAGGTGATCGAAAAGATTGCCGCCAGCATGGGCGTTGCCGCGCACGACAAGCCGATTGAGGTGCGGATCGGGCCGTTGCCCGACGGTATCGACCACATGCTGGGCGACGCGCTGCGGCTGGAGCAGGTGCTGGTCAACCTGGGCAGCAATGCCATCAAGTTCACGCCGCAAGGCAAGGTCGAGCTGCTGACTACGCTGGACAGCCGCGACGGCGACGCCGCGGTGCTGCGCTTTTGCGTGCGCGACACGGGCATCGGCATCGCCCCCGAGGTGCAGGAAGCGATCTTTTCCGCCTTCGCCCAGGCCGACAGTTCCACCACGCGCCGCTTCGGCGGCACGGGACTGGGCTTGACCATCTGCCGCCAGCTGGTCCACCTGATGGGCGGCACCCTGCAGCTGAAAAGCGGCCTGGGCCAGGGCAGCGAATTCAGTTTCACGGTGCCGGTGCAATTAATGCCCGCCGGCGCCCTGTCCTCGCCCGACATGCAGGGCCTGCATGTCTTGCTGGCCGACGACAACGCCGGCACGCGCGAGGCGGTGGACGCCGTGGCGCGCGGCCTGGGCTGGAGCGTGCATGCCGTGTCCGGCGGCCAGGCGGCACTCGATTATGCGCTGGCCTGCGCCGAGGACGAGCGGCCCGGCGTCGTGGTGCTGGCCGCGCGCATGCCGGACCTGGACGGCGAAGCGACGGCGCGCGCGCTGCGCGAATACCTGCCGCCGCAGGACTGCCCCGTCGTCATCCTGGCCGCCAGCGGCGCGCCGGCAATGGCGCCGGCACGGCGGCGCACCGACCCGGTCTATGCCGCCGATGCCATCCTCAACGAGCCGGTGACCGCTTCCAGCCTGTACAACGCGGTGATGGCTGCGCGCCAGCAGCGCGCCAGGGACGCCGGCCTGGACGCCAGTCTGGCTCCGCTGGAAGAGCGCCAGCTGGCCGGCGTGCGCGTGCTGGTGGTCGACGACAGCGAAATCAACCGCGACGTGGTCAGGCATATCCTGTGCGACCAGGGCGCCGTGCCCTCGTTCGCCTGCGACGGCCAGCAGGCGCTGGACTGGCTGCTGGCCCACCCCGCCGACGTCGACATCGTGCTGATGGATGTGCAGATGCCCGTCATGGATGGCTTGCAGGCTACGCGCGCGCTGCGCCAGTTGCCGCAGTTCCAGGACTTGCCCGTGGTGGCGCTGACGGCCGGCGCCTTCCAGACGCAGCGCACGGCGGCACTGGAAGCGGGCGTGAACCATTTCATCAGCAAACCGTTTGACGTGCCGCAGACCATCGCCCTGGTGGCGCGCGCGCACCGGCGTCATGCGCAAGGGCTGCCTGCCCTGCAGCCTGTCACGGCCGAAATGGCAATGACCGAGCCGCCGGCCGGCGCGGCGCCTGCGATCGACCTGGCGCAAGGGATGGCGCAGTGGCTCGATGAAGCGCCCTACCGCAAGCATCTGTTGCGTTTTAGCAACACCTGCGGCGACACGGTCGGCGCCATGCGGGCGCTGCTGGCGACCAATGCGCGCGGCGACGCGGCCGCGCTGGCGCACAAGCTGGCCGGCGAGGCGGGCAGCCTGGCCCTGCCCGCCACCCTGCATGCGGCCCGGCATGCCGAACAGCTGCTGCACGCCGGCGACGATGCGGACGCCGCGCTCGACACACTGGAGCAGGCGCTGGCGCACGCCATCGCGGCCGTCGCGACCTTTACGGCACGGACGCCGCCGCCCGACCAGGCTGCCGTACCAAAAACGCAACATGGCCGGGCATGCCAATGATAAACTTGCCAATATGAAATTTTGGGAGACGCCATGATCTGGTGCAGGGATTTACTGCTGAGAGCCTTGATGCTGGGCCTGCTGCTATTCGTCGTGGGCGAATCGCTGTCCTACTGGACGCCGGAAATCAGGAAACTGCTGGCCTGGCGCCCTTTCTGACGCTTAGCCTTCGCGGCCATCCACCCTGGCGCGCCACAGGTACGGCGCATACACGCACGCATACAGGCCAAAGGCCAGCGACCAGCACGCGCCCGCTGCCAGCAGCAGCGGCATGGCCAGCGTTGCGGGACCGGCGGCAGCCAGCAGGCGCGCCAGCGCGCCCAGCTGGATCAGCCAGTACATCGCCGCTTCCGCCCTGCCGCCTTTCAACGGCCGCCCCGTGTGGCCCAGAGTGGTGCGCGTCATCATGCCGATGATCAGGCCCGCCATCGAGCCCACCGTCAGCGCGTGAAACGCGGCGCTTGCCGGCAGCAGACCCAGGCTGGCGGCCGCCAGCAGCGCAAAGCCGATGCCTATCCACGCATACGACAGGTGCAGTATCCACAGCAGCGGCACGCCCAGGGTGCGCTGCGGCTGCCAGGCCAGCAGGTTGGCCAGCGAGACGCCGGCAGCGCAGAAGGCCAGCGGCGCCGTCAGCCAGGCCGGCGCGCCGGCCAGCCACGCGATCGCGGCCGCAGCCATGCAGGCCACGGCGATCAAGGCCCGCTGCGGACTGGCCACGGGCGTGCTGCCAGGCGCGCCATTGCGGGTAAACATGGGGATCACGCGCGCGCCGATCACCGATTCGATCAGCACGATGATGAAGATGGCCACCTGCACGGGCAGGAACAGCGACAACGGCAGCCAGCCCAGCACGGCCGCATGGAACAGGCCGTTGGCCAGCGCCAGCAAGGCCAGCAAGCCGACGAGGAACAGGTTGCGCGTATTGCCCGAGCGGCGCAGTACCCGATACAGGGGCCAGGCGGCCAGCGGCAGGAACAGCCAGTCGACCAGCGCCGCCAGCAAGCTGGGCCCGCACAGCATGGCCACGCGCCCCGCCAGCCACAGCGCCGCCAGCGCCATCAGCGGCGCGCCATGCGGCGTGGGCAAGCCCGTCCAGTTGCGCCCCGCCGTGTACAGGAAACCCACGACGACGGCCAGCGCGAAGCCGAACACCATTTCATGCATATGCCAGCCCAGCCCCACGTGCAAGCCGCCCGCCAGCACGCCGAAGTAGCTGGCCAGCCACAGGGGAATGCTAATGGCCGCAAACACGGCCGCCAGCAGGTAAAACGGGCGGAAACCCAGTTGCCAGACGGCGTGGCCGGCATGCCAGGGCGCCGCGCCGGGGGCGGAGGGAGAAGGAGATGGTTCGCTGATCGGGGTGATGGCCATGATGGGCTCGCATTTAAAGATATATTCAATATACTACTTTAAAAGCGCAGCTGCCGCCATCGGCAAAAGGATTAGACGGCTAGCCCGCAAGGACTAGCCGCCGGCGCAGGCTACTTGCCCTGGCGGTGTTCGACCGCGTACACGGCCGCCTGCACGCGGCTGGTGAGGTTGAGTTTTTTCAGCACGTTCTGCACGTGGATCTTGACCGTGCTTTCGGCCAGGTCCAGCGTGCGGGCGATGCCCTTGTTGCTCTCGCCGCGCGACAGGCAGTCGATGATTTCCTTTTCGCGCGGCGTGAGCTTGTCGAGTTCCGACACGGGCTCCTCGCGCCGCGTGCCCGCCTGCAGCTGCGCCACCAGCTTGCCCGTCATGGCTTCGGCGATGACGACTTCCCCGGCAGCGGCGCGGCGGATGGCGCGCACCAGGTAATCGGCGTCGATATTCTTGATCAGGTAGCCGCAGGCGCCCGCGCGCAGGGCCGTCGCCAGGTCTTCCGCATCTTCGGACACGGTCAGCATGACGATGGCCGTGTCCGGGCAATCGTGCTGCATCAGCTGCAGCGCTTCCACGCCGGACATGCCGGCCATGTTCAGGTCCAGCAGCACCACGTCGGGCTGCAACTGGATGGCGCGCTTGATGCCTTCCACGCCATCGGCCGCCTCGCCCACGACGGAAAAGTCCGTATGCCGCTGCAGCAGCGAGCGTATGCCGCTGCGGAACAGCGCGTGGTCGTCCACCAGCATGACGGTGATCGGTTTATCGGGTGTCTCCATTTTTTTGTACTTTCAGGTGGTTACTTAGGCGGCGCGGCGCTGTTCGCGCGACAAATGCAGTTCGACGGTGGTGCCGCCGCCAGGACAGGCGTGCACGTCGAACGTGGCCTCGATGCGCTGCGCGCGCTCGCGCATGATGTGGATGCCGACATGGCTGTCGCCCTTTTCCAGCACGGCGCAAGCGTCGAAGCCGACGCCATTGTCGCTGATCGTCAAGGTAAAGTCCTGGTGGTCGGCGAGGCGCACCTCGACGTGGCTGGCCTGGGCGTGCTTGCGGATGTTCGACAGCGCTTCCTGCACGATGAATAATAACTGCAATTGCTGCTCGCGGGGGAATGGCGCGCCGTCGACATCGGCCAGCAGTTCGGCGTCGATACCCGTCTGGCGGCGGAATTTGTCCACCGCGGCGCGCAGGGAGCCGATCAGGTCATCTTCCATCAGGCGGCTGCGGAAATTGGCCAGCAGTTCGCGCACGTCCTCGTAGCTTTCCTTCACGCCCGCATGCAGGGCCGGTACGATGCCCGCCACCTCGTCGAAGCGGGCGTTGCGCACGGAGTCGTCGAGCATCTGCACTTGCAGGTTGAGGAAATTGAGGCTTTGCGCGATGCTGTCGTGCAGCCCCTGCGCCACCAGGTTGCGCTCTTCGGAAATGGCCATTTCGCGTTCGCGCGCAGCCAGGCGCAGGTTTTCCAGCGCGATGCCCAGCAACTGGCCCAGCGTTTCCAGCAAGGCCAGCTCGCGCGCGGAAAACACGCGCGCATGGCGGAAATGCAGGTTGAAGAAGCCCAGGTGCTGCTCGTGCGCGTGGATATGGAAGACGGAGACGGTGGCAAAGCCCTCGCGGTGGCAGCGCAGCTCGTGCGCCTTGTCGATGCGGCGCATGTCGTGCACCTTCGCCACCTTCATCTCGACGGCCGTGCCGCACAGGCAGTCGCCCACCTTCAGGCAATGCTCGGACGCCACCAGTTCCTCGGACAGGCCGTGGTGCACCACCATGTGCAGGTTGCCCCGCTCGGCGTCGAGCACGCGCACGGTGGAGCCGTCGGCCTCGAAATAGTCGACGATGCGCTGCATGAAACCGCCGCAGATGTCTTCCAGCGGCTGCGGGCGCTGCAGGAAGGCGGCGCTTTCGTACAGCAGCGCCAGTTCGCGGTTGCGGTATTCCAGCGTGGCCGTCTTGCTGCGCACGCCCTCTTCCAGGTTGCCGTACAGCGCCTGCAGGCGGTCGGCCATCTGGTTGAAGCCACTGGCCAGCTGGCCGAATTCGTCATTGCTCTCGACGGCCAGGCGCACGCTGAAATCGCGTTCCTTCATGCGCTGCATACCCAGCCGCAGGCGCGTAACCGGTTCGATGATCAGCATGAACATCAGGTAAATCATGCTGACCGTGCCGATGACGGCCATGCCGACCAGGATCAGTTGCGAGGCGCGCAGCCAGAAGGTGCGCTGTTCGCTATCGTGCTCGATCAGGCGCACCAGCTGGTCGACCTGGCCCACGAAGGTGTCGGCGTCATGCTCGAACTGGCGCGCGCGCGCGCTGGAGTCGGCGGCCAGGGCGGCCGGACGCAAGGCGCCGCGCCAGGCGGTGCCGATGCGCTCGAATTCGGATTTGATGGCGCTGCTGGGCGGCAGGAACAAGGGGCGCTGCGGGTCGCCATGGCCGATCTTGGCCAGGGTCTCGTCGATCAGCAGCACTTGCTGGCGCGCCTGCTCGCCCGCGTCGCTGGCAAGCAAAAGGGTCAGGCGGTAGGTCTGCATGCGCAGCCGGCCTGTCTCGTTGATGGCGGCCGAACTGCCTTCGAGCTGCCACGACAGGAACAGAGTGCAGCCGATGGCACTCAGGGCCAGCACCAGCATGAGCAGCAGCGCGCCGACGATCTTGGTCGACAGCTTCTGCCAGGAGGAAAACATCGCTTTAAATTTCATACACCCTTTACTTGGCACCGCCCCGTTCAGCCTCCGGTTTGGGCCATAAAACGGATAATCTTGTCCGGCTGCGTATTGAAATCGTGCTGCTGCGGCTTGAGCTCGATGGCGGCGCGGATCGCCGCTTCGATCTCCGCATCCGTGGCCCCGTCGCGCAGCATGGGGCCAAAGGCGAATTTCTCTTCCTGGCCCAGGCACAGGTACAGGGTACCATCGACGGACAGGCGCACGCGGTTGCAGGTGGCGCAAAAATGCTGCGACATGGGCGTGATGAAGCCGATGCTCGAGCGTCCATCGGGTGTCGCCATGTAGCGCGCCGGCCCGCCACCGAGCTCCATCGCCTGCGGCACCAGGCCAAAGCGGGCCGCCAGGCGCTCGCGCACGGGACCGAGCGGCATGTAGCGGGCATTGCGGCCCGTGCTGCCCATCGGCATGGCTTCGATCAGGCGCAGGATGAACTGCTGCTCGATGCAGAAGGCCGCCATGGCCTCGATCTGGCTGTCATTGACGCCGCGCATGGCCACCATGTTGATCTTGATCGGGTCGAAACCGGCCCCCTTGCCCGCCATCAGGCCATCGAGAATCGGCTGCAGGCTGTCGCGCCCCGTGATCTGCTGCATGCAGGCGCGGTCCAGGGAGTCCAGGCTGACATTGATGCGGTCCACGCCGGCCGCACGCAGGGCCACGGCATGCTTGCCCAGCTGCGTGGCATTGGTCGACAGCGACAAATCCTGCAAGCCGGGCAGTGCGGACAGCCGCTGCGCCAGCTCCGGCAGGTTGCGCCGCAACAGGGGCTCGCCGCCCGTCAGGCGCACGCGGCGCGTGCCGAGGCGAACGAAAATACCCAGCAGGCGCTCGATCTCGTCGAACGTCAGCCAGTCCTTCGGCTCTTCGAAACCGCGAAAGCCCTTGGGCATGCAATAACCGCAGCGCAAATCGCAGCGGTCGGTGACGGACAGCCGCACATAATCGATCGAACGGCCAAAACGGTCCTGCAACTTGACGCTACCCATGACGCTACTCCTGTTTCTTCCTTGATTGTAAAGGCTGGGGCACGATCTGGCTGTGCCCCAGAAGGCCTAGCGGCCTACGCCTTCCGGTCTATTGCACTAACGGACTGGCTGTGCCTTCCAGTTCGACGCCGGCGATCTCCGCGCGCCCCACCAGCAAGTGCAGATACTGGTGCACGGCGCGCTGCCACGCGGCCCGCGACAGGCGGTCGGCGATCTGCGCCTGCACCGCCTCGTAGGCGATGACCTGGCCTTCGACCCGGCGCAGCACCTGCACGATGTGGTAGCCGAAGCGCGTTTCCAGCAAATGGCCGGCCAGCGCACCCTCTTCCAGGCGGAACAGCAGCGCGTCGAACTCCGGCACGCTCTGGCCCGGCGACAGCTGGCCCAGGTTGCCCCCCAGGGCGCCCGAGGGGCAGTTCGAATACTGCGCCGCCAGTTCGCCGAAGCGCTCGGGTGCCAGCTTCAGGGCGTCGAGCACGGCTTGCGCCGTGGCCCGCAGCAGTTCCAAAGGCGCCTCCGGCGTCACTTGGAACAGGATGTGGCGCGCCTCGACCAGCGCCCCGCTGCTAAACAGCTGCGGGCGCTGCGCATAAAAGGTGCGGCAAGCCGCATCGTCGGCGGGCGGCACGCGCACTTCCTGCGCGAACAGCGCTTCGATGCGGTCGTCAAGACTGCCGCCCTGCACGCCGAGGCGTTCGACCTCGTCTTGCAGCAGCCGGCGCAGCACCAGTTCATGCACGGCCTGTTTCAGCGGATTGCCGGCGCCGTCGTGATGCGGCAATTCCTGCGCGATGTCGGCATCGTCGATATCGATGCCATTGACGGAAATTCCCATGATGTAGCTCCTTTCTTAGCGGCGGCGCACCAACTGATAGGCGCGGCCCAGGTATCCGATGGCGCCGAAGCCGCTCCACACGTGCACCAGGCGGGTGAACGGGAAGATGACGAACAGCGACATGCCCATGAACAGGTGCAGCTTGAACACCAGCGGCGCATCAACGATGAAGCTGGCCGCGTCGCCGCGGAAAGTCACGATGTGCTGCGCCCAGTTCATCAGCAAGACCATCATGTGGCCATCCATGTGCGAAGCGGAGACGAAGATCGACGACAGTCCCAGCAGCAAGGTCAGCAGGATCCACACCATCACCAGCTTGTCGCCGGCCGTGGTGACGGCGCGCAAGCGCTCATTGGAAAAGCGGCGCACCAGCAGGATCAGGATGCCGGCCAGGCACAGGCTGCCCATCACGCCGCCTGCCGCCATGGCCACGCCCTGCTTCAGGCTGTGCGACACGCCCAGCGTATCCCACACCCAGACGGGGGTGAGCAAGCCGGCCGCATGGCCGAACAGCAGGCCGATGATGCCGATGTGGAACAGAATATTGCCCAGGCGCAGGCTGCCGCGGTGCAGCAGCTGGCTGGAATCGGACTTCCACGTATATTGCTCGCGGTCGAAACGGATCAGGCTACCCAGGAAAAAGATGGCCAGCGCGATGTATGGATAAATGCCATACACAAATTGATGCAAGTAATTACTCATGATGTACTCTCCTCATGCGGACGCGATTCAAGCGGCGCGCCGCGGCTGCGGGTGAAAATGCACGGGATGGACGCCGCCCGCGACCTGGCCCTGACCTTGGCGCAGCAACGGCTCGACGCCGTCCGCACCGGGACCGAAGGTTTCCAGCGCTTCATCCATGTCGCGCACCGGCGGTTCGGCCAGCATTTCGGCCGCCACGGGGCTCAGGCGTTCTAGCAAGGTGAAGATGGGCGCATACGGGCTGCCGTTGGCCGTCAGCTTGCGGCCGATGTGCGCCAGCACGTGGACGGCGTCGCCCAGCAGCGGCGCCGAAGCCGCCTCGTCGAGCTGTGCCAGGAACTCCAGGAACAGGGGCACGAAGTCGGGCAAGTCGTCGCCCACCATTTGCAGGCCGTGGCGCTTGTATTCCTCCATCAGGTCGACCATGGCCTGGCCCCGGTCGCGCGATTCGCCGTGGATATGCTCGAACAGGTGCAGCGAGTGCGACGGGTTGCGGTCGAACGTAGCCACGTACTGCTGCTGCAGGTCGATCAGGCTGCTGCTTTCCAGGTGCGCCAGCAAGGGCTGCAGCAGCGCGTGCTGCTCCGGCACGGCCGCCAGCGCGGCATCGAGCTGCGGCAGGTGTTCGATCAGCTCGGGCTCGGGATACAGCAGCAGACGAGAAAGGACTTGGTAGTGATGCATAGCGTGTTCCATATGAGCTCCTTAAGCGCCGGGCGCCGTTTTGCGCGACTTCGGCATCTGCATGAAGATGGCCGAACCGTGTTTTTTCTTGCCGAACAAGGTCGGTTCGCTGGTGCCGTCCGAGCAGCCGTTGCCGAAGCTGAAACCGCACGAACCCTTCTCGTTGAAGCTGTCCTCCGCCATTTCCTTATGGCTGCTGGGGATGACGAAGCGGTCTTCGTAATTGGCGATGGCCATGATGTGGTACATGTCCTCCACCTGCGCCTTGGTCAAGCCCACCTGCTTCAATACCGTGAGGTTTTCCACCTTCTCGACGGTCTTGCTGCGCATGTAGGCACGCATGGCCAGCATGCGGTCCAGCGCCGAGACGATGGGCGGCTGGTCGCCGGCCGTCAGCAAATTGGCCAGGTACTGCACGGGAATGCGCAGGCTTTGCGTATCCGGCAGCATGCCGTTCACGCCCAGCTTGCCCGATTCGGCGGCCGCCTGGATCGGCGACAGGGGCGGCACGTACCACACCATCGGCAAGGTGCGGTATTCCGGATGCAGCGGGAACGCCACCTTCCACTCGACGGCCATCTTGTAGACGGGCGACTTGACGGCAGCTTCCAGCCACAGGTCGGGGATGCCCTGGCGGCGCGCCTCGGCGATGATGGCAGGGTCGTGCGGATCGAGGAACAGGTCGAGCTGCGCCTGGTACAGGTCCTGCTCCTGCGGCACGGAGGCGGCAGCCTCGATCTTGTCGGCGTCATACAGCAGCACGCCCAGGTAGCGGATGCGGCCCACGCACGTTTCCGAGCACACGGTCGGCTGGCCCGCTTCGATGCGGGGGAAGCAGAAGGTGCACTTCTCCGCCTTGCCGGAGGACCAATTGTAGTAAATCTTCTTGTACGGGCAACCGGAGATGCACATGCGCCAGCCGCGGCACTTGTCCTGGTCGATCAGCACGATGCCGTCGTCTTCGCGCTTGTACACGGAGCCGGACGGGCAAGACGCCACGCACGTCGGATTGAGGCAATGCTCGCACAGGCGCGGCAAGTACATCATGAAGGTGTTTTCGAACGTGCCGTACATCTCCTTCTGCATGTTGTCGAACAGTTTATCTTTGCTGCGCTGAGCGAATTCCCCGCCCAGGTCATCTTCCCAATTCGGGCCCCACTCGATCTTCTCCATCTTTTTCCCCGTCAGCACGGAGATGGGACGGGCCGTCGGCGGCGTCTGCGACAGCGGCGCGCTTTGCAGGTGCTCGTAGTCGTAGGTGAACGGCTCGTAATACTCGTCGATGGCGGGCAGGTTTGGGTTGGCGAAGATATTCGCCAGGATTTTCAGACGGCTGCCCTGGCGCGGCTCGATCTTGCCCGCGTCCGTGCGGCGCCAGCCGCCATTCCACTTGTCCTGGTTTTCCCACTGCTTCGGATAGCCGATGCCTGGCTTGGTTTCCACGTTGTTGAACCATGCGTACTCGACGCCGTCACGGCTGGTCCACACGTTCTTGCAGGTGACGGAACAGGTGTGGCAGCCAATGCACTTGTCCAGGTTCAGCACCATGCCGATTTGCGCTCTGATTTTCATACTATGCTCCTTCTTCCTGCAACGGGCCTTCGAGCCAGTCGACCTTGTTCATCTTGCGCACCAATACGAATTCATCGCGGTTGGAGCCCACCGTGCCGTAGTAATTGAAACCGTACGCCAGTTGTGCGTAGCCGCCGATCATGTGCGTCGGTTTGGGTACGGCGCGCGTCACCGAGTTATGGATGCCGCCCCGCTTGCCCGTCATCTCCGCGCCAGGCACATTGATGATCTTTTCCTGGGCGTGGTACATCATCGTCATGCCGGCCGGGATGCGCTGGCTGACGATGGCGCGCGCCGTCAGGCTGCCATTCACGTTGAAGACTTCGATCCAGTCGTTGTCGACGATGCCGGCCGTCTGCGCGTCGGTTTCCGACAGCCACACGTGGGGACCGCCGCGCGACAGGGTCAGCATGCGCAAGTTGTCCGAATACGTGGAGTGGATGCCCCACTTCTGGTGCGGCGTCAGGAAGTTCAGCGCCAGTTCCTTGTTGCCGTTCGGCTTGGTGCCCAGCAGCGCTTCCGTCGTCTTCGTGTTGATGGCCGGCTTGTACACGCACAGCCCCTCGCCAAAATCGCGCATCCACAGGTGATCCTGGTAGAACTGCTGGCGGCCCGTCAGGGTACGCCATGGGATCAGTTCATGCACGTTGGTATAGCCGGCCGTGTAGCTGACTTCTTCGCTTTCCAGGCCCGACCAGGTGGGCGAGGAAATGATCTTGCGCGGCTGCGCCTGCACATCGCGGAAGCGGATGCTGTCATGCTCGCGCGGCAGCGCCAGGTGGGTGTGCTCGCGTCCCGTGATGGTGGACAGCGCGGCCCAGGCTTTCACGGCCACGTGGCCATTCGTTTCCGGCGCCAGCGACAGAATCATCTCGGCCGCATCGATGGCCGTATCGAGGCGCGGCTGGCCCTTCGACACGCCCTCGTCGAGCACCGTGCGGTTCACGCCGCGCAATACCTCTACTTCATGCCCCGTTTTCCAGGAAATGCCCTTGCCGCCGTTGCCGATGGTTTCCAGCAGCGGGCCGATCGAGGTGAATTTCTTGTAGACGTCGCGGTAATTGCGCTCGACCACCGTCATGTTCGGCATGGTCTTGCCGGGAATGGCGTCGCATTCGCCCGCGCGCCAATCCTTGGGATCGAATGGCTGCCCCAGTTCACCTGGGGTGTCGTGCATCAGCGGCGTCAAAATGATGTCTTGCTGGGTGCCCAGCAGCTCGCCGCCGATTTCCGAAAATTTCTCGGCGATGCCCTTGTAGATTTCCCAGTCCGACTTCGATTGCCACAAGGGCTGCACGGCTTCCGACAAGGGGTGGATGAACGGATGCATGTCCGACGTGTTCAAGTCGTCCTTTTCATACCAGGTGGCCGTCGGCAGCACCACGTCGCCGTACAGGCACGTGGTCGACATGCGGAAGTCCAGCACCACCAGCAGATCGAGCTTGCCTTCGGCGGCCGGGCGCACTTTCACCTGCTTCGGCGTGAGGCAGTCGTCCTCGTCGCTGAGCAAGCCATTCTGCGTGCCAAGCAGGTATTTCAGGAAGTACTCGTGACCCTTGCCCGAGCTGCCGAGGATATTCGAGCGCCAGACGAACATATTGCGCGGGAAGTTGGCCGGGTTGTCCGGGTCATCGCACGAAAACTGCAGCTGGCCCGCCTTGATCTGGTCGAGCGCATACGCGGCCGGCGCCTGCCCTGCCGCCTTCGCGGCCTTGGCCACTTCCAGCGGATTGGTTTGCAGCTGCGGCGCCGATGGCAGCCAGCCCATGCGCTCGGCCTTGGCGTTGTAGTCGAGCAGGGTCAGGTCGCCCGTGCCGCCGGCTGCCGATGGCGAGGCGATGTCGCCCGTTTCCAGCTTTTCATGGCGCCATTGGCTCGTGTGGGCATAGAAGAACGAGGTGCCGTTCATCTGGCGCATCGGGCGCACCCAGTCCTGGGCGAAGGCCAAAGGCGTCCAGCCCGTTTGCGGACGCAGCTTTTCCTGGCCCACGTAATGGGCCCAGCCGCCGCCCGACTGGCCGATACAGCCGCACATCATCAGCATGTTGATGATGCCGCGATAGGTCATGTCCATGTGGTACCAGTGATTCAGGCCGGCGCCCACGATGACCATGCTCTTGCCGCGCGTCTGGTCCGCGTTTTCCGCGAACTGGCGCGCCACGGTGATGACGTCGGCGCGCTTCACGCCAGTGTGCTTTTCCTGCCATGCGGGGGTGTACGGCACGTCGTCGTCATAGCTTTCGGCCACGTTTTCGCCGCCGAGGCCACGATCGATGCCGTAGTTGGCCAGAGTCAGGTCGAACACGGTGGTCACCAGACCCGTGCTGCCGTCGGCCAGGCGGATGGTTTTCACCGGCACCTTGCGCAGCAGCATGTCGGACGCATCCTTGCCGCCGAAGTAGGCGAAACCCACTTCCGTGACGGCGTCGCTGTCATTGATCATGGAGAGCATTGGCACGATGGGCGCGCCGCTGCCGCCCGCCTTCTGCTCCAGGTTCCACTTGCCCGATTCGCCCCAGCGGAAGCCGATGGAGCCGGCCGGCGCGGTGATCGCACCCGTGGTTTCATCGATGACGAGGGTTTTCCATTCCGGATTGTTGGTTTCGTCGAGGTTGTTGTCCAGGTGCGAAGCGCGCAGGAAGTAGTCGGGCACCAGGGTGCCGTTATGCTCCTTGAGCAGCACCAGCATCGGGAAGTCCGTGTACTGGCGCGCATAGTCGCGGAAGTAGGCGCTCTGCCCTTCCGAGTGGAATTCCTTGAGGATGACGTGGCCCATGGCCAGCGCCAGCGCGGCGTCCGTGCCCTGCTTCGGCGCCAGCCAGATATCGCCGAACTTCACCATTTCGCCGTAGTCGGGCGAGATGGCCACGGTTTTCGTGCCCTTGTAGCGCACTTCCGTGTAGAAGTGGGCGTCCGGCGTGCGCGTCATCGGCACGTTCGAGCCCCATACCATCAGATAGGTCGAGTTGTACCAGTCGGCCGATTCCGGCACGTCCGTCTGCTCGCCCCACACTTGCGGGCTGGCCGGCGGCAAGTCGCAGTACCAGTCGTAGAAACTCAGGGCCACGCCGCCGATCAGCGACAGGTAGCGCGTGCCGGAGGCATAGCTGACCATGGACATGGCGGGAATCGGCGAAAAACCGACGACGCGATCCGGGCCGTATTTCTTGATCGTCAGCGCATTCGCGGCGGCGATGATTTCATTCGATTCGTCCCACGTGGCGCGCACGAAACCGCCCAGGCCGCGGATGGATTTGTACTGCTGCGAGCGCACAGGGTCCTGGCTGATCCAGTCCCAGGCCGTGACGGGGTCCATGGTCTTGCGCGCTTCGCGCCACATTTCCATCAGGCGGCCGCGCACCATCGGATATTTCACGCGCTGCGCCGAATACACGTACCAGGAATAGCTGGCGCCGCGCGGGCAGCCGCGCGGTTCGTGGTTGGGCAGGTCGGGCCGCGTGCGCGGGTAATCGGTTTGCTGGGTTTCCCAGGTGATCAGGCCATTCTTGACATACACCTTCCAGCTGCACGAGCCGGTACAGTTCACGCCATGCGTGGAGCGCACGATCTTGTCGTGCTGCCAGCGCTGGCGGTAGGCGTTTTCCCAGGTACGGTCTTCATCGACCACGGTGCCATGGCCGTTTGAAAACGGCTCGGCGGGCTTGCTAAAAAATTTCAGGCGGTCCAGAAAGTGACTCATGCTACCTCCACAGTGCGCCGCAGGCAGCGGCGCCAGGTCTTAAAAAACGCTGCAAGCAGGATGGCTCAAGCGTCGATACAAACAGTCTAGCGATGCGCCATGCTCGGCGGTATTGGCAAGAAGTCGGTTTCCGGCACCAGGAATGCATAGGCGCGTAGTCACCCGGATAGTCACTATTGCCTATGGGCGGCAAGGCGGCGCTGCGGTATACCTGTCGTCATCGTTCAACACAGAGAAAGAGCACCATGTCGATTACCGATTACGCCAGCCTGCTGCGCAGCGCCCGCAACCAGGAACAGCCGCAACGCCTGCTGTTCACCTTTACGCAGGCGCAGGCCCAGCCTGGCGGCCAGGGCAAGTCACTCACGCCCGTGATGTGCGCCGACAAGCTGCCCGAGGAACTGGACAGCTTCGAAACATTGAAGGAGGAGTCGAAACAGATGCAGACGCACTGGGACGTGGTCTTCGTGGCGGGACTGGCGGGCCAGGACGGCCAGCCGCCGGCGGCGCAGGAATGCGAAGCGCCCCTGCGCGCCATGGTGACGGCCATCGAGCAAGGCCGCATCGACAGCCTGCTGGCGTTTGACCGCAGCGGGGATTTGTTACGTTTTAGCTGAATCCGGCCAAGGGCGCTCATGAAGGTGGCGCGCCCTTTCGATGGGACAGACCAGCGGCAAAAACTGCTGCTGGCGCGCCGAATACGCCATCAGCGCCCCGCTGTCGATGTCGAAATACCATCCATGCAATTTCAATAATCCCTGCTCCACCCGCCGTTTCAGCCATGGGTAGGTGAGCAGGTTGTCCAGCGACTGCAGGATGCTGGCCAGTTCGCACGCATGGTGCTGTTCCGCCGACGAGCGGTGCGCCAGCTCGCGCCGCACCCGCTGCGCCACCGGTTCGGCAATGCGCATCCACTGTCCCACGAAGTCCGTTTCCTGGCCTTCCGCGCGCGGCTGCGGTTCGAGCAGCGCGCGGATGCCGCCGCAGCGCGCATGTCCGAGCACGATGACCCTGGCCACTTCCAGCTTGCAGACGGCGAACTCGATGGCCGAGCTGACGCCGGGCGGCGCGTCGGGCGTGCACGGCGGCACCAGGTTGGCGATATTGCGCACGACGAACATGTCGCCCGGATCGCTGCCCGTCAGCAGCATGGGATCGACCCGCGAATCGCAGCAGCCGATCAGCAAGGTCGAGGGCCGCTGCCCGTCGCGCAGGCTGTCGTACAAAGTCTGCGGCTCGCTGAAATACTGCTGCTGAAACAGGCTGAAGCCGTTGACGAATTTTTCCAGTTCTTCCATGACTACCTCTTACTGAATACAACGCCCGGCAAGAAGGACTTGCCAGGCATTCTGACGCTAACTAGCAAGGCATCGGCGCGTTTTTACGGGCGTAGCACCACCAGGTGATGGCGATGCAGCTGACATAAAAGCCGATGAAGCACCACAGGGCCGCGTCGGGGCTGCCCGTCAGCGAAATCGAGGTGCCATAGCTCTTCGGGATGAAGAAGGCGCCATACGCGGCCACGGCCGACGTAAAACCCAGGACGGCAGCGCCTTCCTTGTTGGCGTCGACGATGGCTTGCTCCTGCTCCGCCTTGCCCTTGCCGGCGGCCGCGCGCTGGTGTTCCGTCAAGAAGATCACGGGGATCATGCGGAAGGTCGACGCATTGCCGATACCGGTGCCGGCGAACAGCAGCATGAACATCCAGAAGAAACCGGTGAAACTTCCACCCACGCCGGCTTGCGGCATGAAGTACAGCACGCCCAGCACGGCGCCGATCATCAGCAGGAACGACCATAACGTGACGCGGGCGCCGCCCAATTTATCGGAAATCACGCCACCGGCCACGCGCGCCAGCGCACCGACCAGGGGACCGAGGAAGGCGTAATCGAGCGGATTCACGTCGGGGAACTGGATCTTAATCAGCAACGGAAAGGCGGCCGAATAACCGATGAAGGAGCCGAAGGTACCCGTGTACAGCCAGCACATGAGCCAATTGTGCTTGCGCTTGAAGATCACCGCCTGTTCGGAAAACGAAGCCTTCGCCGACGCCAGGTCATTCATGCCGAACCAGGCCAGCAAGGTGCTCAAGGCGATGAACGGCACCCAGATAAAGCCCGCGTTTTGCAGCCACATGTCCTTGCTCACGCCATTCTTGACCCAGGTGAGCGAATCGCCGCCCCAGGCGCCGAAGACGGCGAAGGTGATCACCAGCGGCACGACGAACTGCACCACCGACACACCCAGGTTGCCCAGGCCAGCATTCATGCCCAGCGCGAAGCCCTTGCTCGCCTTCGGATAGAAAAAGCTGATGTTGGCCATCGACGAGGCGAAATTGCCGCCGCCGAAGCCGCACAGCAGCGCCAGGATCAGCATGGTCGGATAGCCCGTGTTCACATCCTGCACGGCCAGGCCGATGCCGATGGCGGGAATCAGCAGGGACCCGGTGGAAATGGCCGTCCAGCGGCGCCCGCCGAAGATCGGCACCATGAACGAATAAAAGATGCGCAAGGTGGCGCCGGACAGGCCCGGCAAGGCCGTCAGCCAGAACAGCTGGTTGTTACTGTAGGTGAAGCCGATGTTGGGCAGGTTGACCACCACTACGCTCCACACCATCCACACGGCGAACGCCAGCAGCAGCGCGGGAATCGAGATCCACAGATTGCGCGCGGCCGTGGCCTTGCCCGTGTTTTGCCAGAAGCTCGGGGTTTCCGGCTCCCACGTATTGATCATGTAGCGGCTCATGCTTTTGCTCCTGCAGGTTGAGGGATAGGTGCCGCGCGCAGCGGCTTGAACGAGAAATACATCCAGACGAGGGAAACGCAGACGGTGCCGTACAAGAGCATGAAGGAGCTCGAACGCACGCCGGTGAAGTCCACCAGGGCGCCGAACATCACGGGCAGGATGAAGCCGCCCAAGCCGCCGGCCAGGCCGACCACGCCCGAGACGGCGCCGATATTGTCGGAAAAATCATCGCCGATGAACTTGAAGACGGATGCCTTGCCCACGGCCATGGCGATGCCGACGATGAACAGCAGCACGGTGAACCACAGCGGCGACAGGCCGATATGGAAGGCCAGCGGCCCGGTGACGGTTTCCACCACCATCTGGGTTTGCGGATACGACAGCAGGAAGAAGCACACCCAGCACACCCACATCACGGCCCAGGTGACTTTCGCCGCACCGTATTTGTCGGAGATCCAGCCGCCAAACGCGCGCAGCACGCCGCCCGGCAGCGAGAAGCAGGCGGCCAGCAGCGCCGCGTGCTTCAGGTCGAAGCCGTATTCAGCCACGTAGTACTTCGTCATCCACAGCGCCAGCGCCACGTAGCCGCCGAACACCACCGAGTAGTACTGGCAGTAGCGCCACACGCGGGGATCCTTCAGCACCTTCATCTGCTCGGTAAAACTTTCGCCCGACGGCGCCAGATGCGATTTGTCCGAGTACGAAAACAACCAGAAGATGATGGCAGTGGCCAGCATGGCGACCGCATACACCTTGGGCAGCATTTGCCAGCCGAAAGCGGCGACGATGCCGGGCGCGACGAACTTGGTCAGCGCGGAACCGGAGTTGCCGGCGCCGAAGATGCCCATCGCCAGGCCGCGGCGCTCCTTTTCATACCAGCGCGCCACGTAGGGCGTACCGACGGAAAACGAGCCGCCCGCCAGGCCGACGAACATGCCCAGCACGAGGAAATGCCAGTAGGCGGTGGCGTAGGAGATCAGGTAGATCGGCACCACGCTGGCCAGCATCAGCCAGAAGAAGACGCGACGTCCGCCGTATTTGTCCGTCCAGATGCCCAGGGGCACGCGCACGAGGGAGCCCGTCAGCACGGGCATGGCGGCCAGCAGGCCGAATTGTGTTTCAGTCAATCCCAGGCTGGTCTTGATGGGGATGCCCAGTACGGCAAACATCATCCAGACTGCAAAGCAGATGGTAAATGCGAAGGTGCTGCTGACCAACACGGAAAACTGCTTGCGCCGCATGCCGGGTGCGACTGCCTTGTTACTACTGTTGTTCTTAGTGCCATCTAGGGTAGCCACGATGTTTCTCCATGAATGCACTGGCCGTCTGGCCAGCCGTCCCGACCAGCTTACGTGGCAGAGGGGAAAGGCACTATCGGTCACAGGGTGATTCTGGAAAGGCAATCTGGATAGCCGTATCGGCAAAAGTGACTAGATGGCGCGGCGCGGACCTAGCCTGGATGGCGGGTGTTTTACAAGCGGAGGGATTTTTGGCACACTCGGCGCCTGGAGAAAAAGGAGCGGCATGCAGAACAGGCACGAAACAGACCCCATCATCACCCGCGTGGCCCAGGCTGGCGATGTGGCAGCCATGCTGGCCTGCGATGCGTACGCGCAGGCGCACGCCAGCCGGGGCGATGCCGTGCGCGCCGCCGTCTGCCAGGGACACTGTCTGGTGGCCATGCGGGCGGGCCAGGTGGCCGGCTATGCCCTCACGCACGGCGACTTCTTCGGCTACGGCTTCGTCTCGCTGGTGGTGGTCGCCCCCGGGCAGCAGCGGCACGGCGTGGGGCGGTGCCTGCTGACGACGGCCGAAAGTGCCTGCCATACGGCCAAGCTGTTCACCTCGACGAACGAGAGCAACCTGGCTGCGCAACGGCTGTTCGCCAGCGCCGGCTTCGTGCGCAGCGGCCAGATCGAGCATCTCGACGAAAACGATCCTGAACTCGTGTTTGTCAAATTCCTGCGCTAGGGCGGCCTTATCCCGACGGCGTATGGCGCGGCGCGCCAAAGGCGGCTATGCTGGCGCCATCGTCAATCATCGCCCACCACCACACACATGGATTATCTGAGCCTCAAGCATTTCCACATGGGTTGCGCCGCCGCCAGCGGCTTTCTTTTCCTCCTGCGCGGCGCGTGGATGCTGCGCGCCTCGCCCGCCTTGCAGCAGCGCTGGGTGAAGATATTGCCGCACCTGGTCGACACGGCCCTGCTGGCCAGCGCCATCACCCTGGCCGTGTGGAGCGGCCAGTCGCCGGGCAGCCAGCCGTGGCTGGCCGCCAAGCTGTGCGCGCTGGTGGCTTACATCGTGCTGGGCACCATCGCGCTAAAACGCGGCAAGACGCCGGCCGTGCGCGGCGCCGCCTTCGCGCTCGCCGTGCTGGTATTCGCCTACATCGTCGCGGTGGCCGTCACCAAGCAGGCCTGGCCGCTCTGATGCATCAGAACATGTAGCGCAACGTGACGCTGGCGTTGCGCGGCGCGCCCCAGTAACCCTGGTTATACATGCCAAGCTGGCTGTAGTAATGCTTGTCGAACAGGTTGTTGACGTTCGCCTGCAGGGACAACTGGCGCGACAGCGCGTACTTCGCCATCAGGCTGGCCACGGCGTAACCACCCTGCTCCACGCGCTCCGTGCCCTTTGGCCCGGTGGCGTCGCGGTAGGCGCCGCTCTGCCAGTTCACGCCGCCGCCCACCGATAACGCGCGCCAGTCGCCAGGCAGCTGATACGTGGAAAACACGCGCGCCAGCGTCTGCGGCACATAGCTGTTCAGGCGCGCGCCCGTGTTGTCCTCGGCCGCCGCGTGCGACACGCTGGCCGACACATTCCAACCCTTTGTCAGCTCGCCCGAGACGTCCAGTTCCACGCCCTTGCTGGTGGTGCCGGCAGCCGCGTAATACGCCTGCGTCAGCGAATTGCCGACGAAATGCCCCGTGTCCTCCTGCGCCAGGCCGTCTTGCGCGATGCGAAACACGGCCAGCGCCGCGTTCAATCGGCCGCCGAAATACTCGCCCTTCACGCCCGCTTCCACATTCTTGCCCTGCACGGGATCGAGATAGCGGCCGAAGCGGTCCTGGTTACCCTGCGGCTTGAAGATCTTGCTGTAGCTGGTGTACAGCGCATGCTGCGCATCGATATCCCACACCAGGCCCGCGTACGGCGTGACGGCGTGCTTGGCATACGCATAGCTGCCGCCCCAGTCGTCGACGTGGTCCGCCTTGTAGCGGCTGTAGCGCGCGCCGACGATCAGTTTCAAGGGGTCGGCCAGCGAAAAGCGCGCCGTACCGTAGATGCCGCGCTGCTGCACCGTGTCGAGCAGCTGCCAGCGCGAGAAATTCGCGTCGTTCCAGTCCGGCTCCGGCGTCACGCCCTCCCATTGATGGAAATTGCCATAATCGACACTGCCACCCGAGATGCCCGGGTTGCTGGAGAACTGGTTGCTGCCGGAGACGCCGAACGCCAGGTCGTGCGTGCGCCCCAGCAGCTGCACCGGTCCTTGCACATAGGCGTCGACGCTGTCCTGGCGCCGCGTGCCCGAGTAAAACCCTGTGTAGCCCGTCACGCCCTGACCCGTGGCCTTGTCCGGCCAGGTATTGGCGAAAAGCTCGGCTGCCGAATAATTTCCCCAGCCGTGATTCAGCATGGCCGTCAGGTTCCAGCCCTTGCCCAGGTCCTGCTCCAGGCGCAAAAAGGCCGTCTGGCTGGTGCTGAACCAGCGGCTCCAGGTGGTTGCCGTGGTGGCGGAACGGGGCAAGGTGGCCCGTTCGCCATCCGCATACCACAGCGGCAAGCCGCCATACATGCCGCCGCGCGGGCGATTATCCTGGTACTCATAGCCGGCAATCAGCACGCTGCCGGGCGCCAGGTCCGCTTCCACGGTGGCATACGCCATGGCTTTCTTGGCGTGATACAGACTCACATACGATTCGCTATCCTGGTAGCTGGCCACGACACGCCCGCGCACCTTGCCATCCGTGGTGAGTGGCGTGGAGACGTCCGCGCTGGCGCGCGCATTGCTCCAGGAACCCAGGCTCAGGGCTGCATTCCCGGCCAGTTGCCGGGATGACGCGCGCTTGCGCACCAGGTTGATGGTGGCCGACGGTTCACCCGCGCCCGTCAGCAGGCCCGTGGCGCCGCGCACAATCTCGACCCGGTCGTAGGCCGTCATGTCCAGGGTGCTGTCGCCCACGCTGAACGCATTGTCGACCGTGGTGGGGATGCCATCGTATTGATAGCTGGCGATGGAAAAGCCGCGCGCGAAGAACGAGGTGCGGTCGCTGTCGTAGCGGTTGATGGCCACGCCGGCCGCGTTTTGCAGCACCTCTTCCACCGTTTGCAGGTTCTGGTCATCCATCTGCTGACGCGTGACCACGCTGACGGCTTGCGGCGTCTCGCGCACGGACAGGCCCAGGCGCGTGGCCGAGCGCATGGTCTGCGTCGTATAGGAACCGCTGCCTTCCGTCGCACCGTTCGCATCAAAGCTGGCGCTGACCTTCATCTCGGGCATGGTCTGGCCGCCATCGGCCGCCGCCACGTCGAGCACATAACCGCCGTTCGCCTGCGGCACGGCGCGCAAGCCCGAGCCGGCGACGATGGCGCCCAGCGCTTGCGGCACGCTGTAGCTGCCCGCCAGACCCGCGCTGCGCTTGCCCGCCACGGCGGCGGCCTGGTAGGAAATCATGGTGCCCGTCTCCTGGCCGAAGCGCACCAGCACCTGTTCCAGGGTACCGGCGGGTATCGCCAGCTCGATGCGCGCCGCATTGGCTGCCTGCGCAAGGGGTGCGGCTGCCGAGGCGCCGCCGGCGGCGAGCAGCCACAGGGCGTGGCTGACGGCCAGCGCCGCCACGCTGCGGCGGCATGTGCTGGAAATGGAAGAGGCGTAAATAGGCGTTGTGCTGGGCATGCGGACTGTTTTCCTGAAAGTGAATGAAGGGTTCACTCGCTATGTCACGCGAAAATCGAAAACCCCTCACTTTTTCGGAAAATAATCACGGGTGCTTCCGATGCGGCACCACGCTCACCCAGAAGCGCGTGCTCTGGCGCACGTCGACGGGCAAGGTTCGCGTCAGCATGTCGAGCACTTGCGTCGTGTCGGCCAGCGGATAGATGCCCGACACGCGCAGGTGGGCGATGGCCGGATCGCAGGCCAGGCGCCCTTGGCGATAGCGGGCCAGCTCGCCGATAAAATCGGCCAGCGGCATGTCGTGCGCCACCAGCATGCCGGCCGTCCACGCATCCGCACCGGCAGGCAAGGTTTGCACGCTACCGATCTGCGCCGCCGTGAAGCTGACTTGCTGGCCGGCCTGCAGCCTGCGCACGGCGGCGGGCGCCTGTTCCGGCAGAATATCGACGGCGCCCGCGAACACGCCCAGGTGTGTGTGCCCCCCTTCCGCGCGCACGGCAAAACGCGTGCCCACAGGCTGCAAGCGGCCTTGCGCCGTGCGCACGAAAAAGGGACGGCCAGCCGCATCGCGCGCCGTACTGACCATGATCTCGCCTTTTAACAAGGTCACCAGGCGCTGGCCCGCATCGTAGCGCACGTCGATGCTGGACGCCGTGTTGAGCGCGATGCGCGTGCCGTCTGCCAGCACGAGGTGGCGCAGCTCGCCCGTGCCGGTGCGGTAATCGGCCAGCCAGAAGGCCGCCTGTTCGTCGCCGCCCGCCAGCCAGGCGCCGCCGCCCACGGCCAGCAGCGCCAGCAGCTTGAGCGACTGGCGCCGCGCCGCATTCGCTTGAGCGTGCAGCGGCTTGCGGGCCAGCGTGCCGTGCGCCAGCGGAGCGGGCAAGGCACGCATGCGCGCCATGCAGCCTTCCACGTGCTGCCAGGCTTGCTCGTTTTCCGGGTCGCTGTCGCGCCAGGCGCGCCAGGCTTGCTCCACTTCGGGCGTGGCGTCTCCGGCCTGCAGGCGCACCAGCCATTCGACAGCCTGCAGGCTGGCCGCTTCCGGCGTCAAGGCGCCCATCACGGCGCCGACGGCGAAAAGAAGCACTGGTGCATGGCTTTGACCAGGTGGCGCTGCACGGTGGCCAGCGAGATGTTCAGTTCCAGCGCGATGGCCGCCTGCGGCATGCCGTCGAGCTGCGACAGCAGAAAAGCGCGGCGCACGGCGGGCGCCAGGCCATCGAGGCGGCGGTCGATGTCGAACAGGGCTTCGAGCAGGATCGCTTGCGCCTCGGGATCGGGCGCGCACTGCGCGGGCAGGTTGGCCAGGGTTTCCAGGTAGGCCGCTTCCAGGTCGCGACGGCGGTACAGATTGCCCAGCACGCCCTTCGCCACCGTCGTCAAAAAGGCGCGCGGCTCGCGGGCGGCGATGGCCTCGTCGCGGTTCAGCAGGCGCATGAAGGTGTCGTGCGCCACGTCGGCCGCGTCAAACGCGTTGCCCAGCTTGTGCCGCAGCCAGCCTTGCAGCCAGCGGTGGTGATCGTGGTACAGGCTGCCCACCTCCTGGTGAACGCCGGGTTGGGCTGCCGACACGTCGCATGCTCCCTGGGTCGCAAATAATAATGATTCGCATTCTATATCTAGGCGGTGCTGCGGCGCAAGCGGCCTGCAAATGCCAGTTTGACGCGATTCTTTCCAAAATTGCCAGGCTGACCACGTCCGCCGGCGCAATGCACAGTGCAAGTTCTACCGGGCGCGCCTCGGCACGCGGCAATGATAGTATTGACAACATCACCCAGCCGGCCATCCTGGCCTGGCGTCCCTCCATTGAAAGGCAAACATGCTGTTATCTGAACTGCTGACCAAGCTGACCTGCGGTGACCTGGAAGGCGAGGAACTCGACGCGGCCGTCACCGCCATCACCAACGCGCCGTCCGCGCCACGCGACGAGTGGATCGACAGCGATGCGCATGCCTACGCGGTGGCGATCCTCTGGCACCTGGCTGGCTATACGGCGTCGGGCGACAAGCTCGATGAGCTGCACGAACAGATACAGGACATGTTCGACGAATTCCCCGACTTTCCGTACGCAATGCTCGAGGGAGGCGACGGTAGCGCGCTGCCCTATTTCGAGTGGCTGGACGCGGAACTGACGCAGCGCGCCGTGGACGAAGGCGGCTATGACCTGATCCAGATCGACGGCAACGGCACCGACCAGATGGATGCGCTGGTCGTGTACCGGCGCGATACAAACGACATCATCCAGGCGGCGGCATTGATGGGAGTGACGATAGGCCGCCCGCTCACCTACTATCGCGGCATCGAAGCGATGGCGGGCAAGCGGCCGGGGTAAGGATCAACGCCTATTGCATCGGCAAGGCCGCTACATCGACGGCTGGCGCCTGCCCCGTGGCCGGGCGCGTGAAATTCTGGCCGGTTTTCACGTAGTCGGCAAAGAAGCCGCCGTTACGCAGGTAGAACTTGCCGTTTTCCAGGCCGCCCGCATAATCCATGCGCTGCCCATTGGTGGCCGTGGCGTCGCCCGTGAACCTCCCTGCCGTCACTTCGGACCAGGCGCCTGAAACGTTCCTCGCCCACTGGTTGCCGAACTGGACGCGGCGCTCCGTGTAGCCCAGGGTATCGATGAAGTTCTCGAGGAAGGAATGCACGCCCGTCAAATACGTGGAAATCGCCGGGCGCTTCCAGGTGGCGATATAGCGCCATTTGCCCGTCTCGGGCGCGTAGAACCAGGCCGAGTAATCGCTGCCGCCCTTGCCGTCCGGCCGCGCGCGCGTGATGAAGCGGTACGTGGTGCCGGCCGCCCAGTTGTACGACAAATAGGTCTGGCCGCCCGTGCCTTCGCCGCCGAACGCGTTGTCGACCACGCCGGCGCCCTTGCTGACCAGGGTGGTCTTCGCGCCATTGTCGGCGTCCCACACGGAAAACAATATCCAGCGCTCGCTGGGCGACTTCACCTGGATGCCCATGTAGCCCTGGCCGAAGCCGTTGGCCATGAAGTAGGAACCGATGGCGTCCTGGCCCACGGGTATCGTCATCTCGTTATAAAAATACTCGGTATTGGCCGGCACCGTGTAGCCCATGTGCACGGACGGCCCGCGCCGCGACCAGTAGTGTTTGGCCGGGTCGCTGGCGTAATTAAGCGCCGCGTTCGCAGTCACCTTCAGCGCGGCCACGTCGCCGAACGTGGCTTTTGCACGCGTCAACCCCTGCATGTCCACCTTCACATAGCCGGCCGCCGTCACATTGACCGTGCCGACGGCATAGGTCTTGCGGGCCTTGCCGGCCAGCTTGACGTCGAACGGCGCGCCATTGATCTTCACGCGGATGGTGCTGTTGCCGCCATCGGCCAGGCTGGCATCGAGCGCCACCTGGACGGGGCCCGCCCCGTCCACGCGGAAATACGTGCTGGCGACGGCATCGGGATTGCTCCAGCCGGCCAGGCCATGCTCGTCGATGACGGCGCCCTTGTCTCCGCTGGTGATGAAGGCATTGCCGGCGAGTTCCACGGTGGCGGGCGTGACCGCTGCGGCCACGCCCGTAGCCAGCAAGGCAGTGCCGCCCATGTCCGGGGTAGCGGTGGCAGTGGCGCCGCCGCAGGCTGCCAGCAGCAATGGCATGGCGGGAAGAACTGCGCAGAGTAATGAACTTCTGTGTTTCATCAACGTCTCCTGGTGGTACGGCGTGCAACAGGCGCAAGAAGTCCTGCGGCGTACGCCGCGGTTGAAAAACGGATCGGGACAGAAAAAACCCGCTACGGCGGCAGGCGCGGTAGCGGGCGAATGGGGCTTAGTACTTGCCGTCGAGGGCGAAGATCGGCTTGCGCGATTTCCACTGCCCGCCCGTGAAGTCCGGGAAGTCCAGGGTCTGGAAGTTGGCGGCGATCGATTGCTCGGACAGGGGCGTGATGGCGCTCCACGTCACGGCGTCGTAGATATCGATCGGCATCGGCGCATTGGCCTTCAGGGCTTCGACAAAGGCGTGGATGACGAAGAAGTCCATGCCGCCGTGGCCCGCGCCTTCCGCTTGCGCGGCATACTTGCGCCATACCGGGTGCTCATACTTGTCCTGGTAAGCCTTGAAGTCATCCCACTGGTGCGGCTTGCTGACGCCCTCGATATGGATGGAATTGTTCAAGTCCATCCACAGGCCATCCGTGCCTTGCACGCGGAAGCCCAGCGAATACGGGCGCGGCAGGCTCGTATCGTGCTGCAGGATGATGGTTTCGCCGTTTTCGCACGCCAGGGTGGTGGTGACCACGTCGCCCAGCTTGAATTTCACCTTGGCGTTCGCATGCTGCGCGCCGCCCGGCTGCTTGACGATATAGTCGTGCAAGCCGCGCGCCTTGGTGGCGAAGGCGTTGATGCGCGTAAAACGGTTGCCGCGGTTGATGTTGGTGTACATGGCGCACGGGCCGATGCCGTGGCTCGGATACAGTTCGCCATTGCGCTCGACCGAGTGCTGCGTGCGCCAATGGGCTTCCGACCAGCCTTTTTCGCCGAATTCCACGCCGCCGCCATACGGCTTGGCCGGATTGCCGCTGTTGAATTTGACGGCGCGCAAATCGTGCTGGTAGCCGCCCTGCAGGTGCAGCAGTTCGCCGAACAGCCCCGCGCGCACCATCTGCAGCGCAGCCATCACGTCGCGGCGGTAGCACACGTTTTCCAGCAACATATACGGCGTACCCGTTTTCAGCTGGGTGTTCAGGACATCCCAGTGGTCTTGCAGGGTGATGCCGGCCACCACTTCGCAACCGACGGGTATCTTCGCCTGCATGGCGGCGATCGCCATGGGCGCGTGGAATTCCCACGGCGTGGCGATGATCACGCCATCGAGGCCGCCAGCGTCCAGCATGCGCTTGTAGGCTTTCTGGTCGCGATCTTCGCCATACGTGCGCGGACGGGGCTTGCCGGCTTTGGCCACTTGGCCCAGCGCGTGTTTCAGCATGATCGGCTCGATATCGCACAGGGCGACCACTTCCACGTCGTCGCGGCGCACCAGTTCAGCCAGCAGCACCTGGCCGCGCATGCCCGTGCCGATCACGCCCAGGCGGACCTTCTCACGGCCGGCCACGGGGGCGGCGTTCGTGTCGCCGGGCAGCAGTGCGCTGCCGGCCATGGCGCCACCGGCCAGCGCGGCGCTGGCGGAGAGGAAATTGCGTCGATTGATTTGTGTTGTCATTGGTCTCTTCTCGCTTCCATTGGTAATGTTCGTCGCCGGCCCGCCATACAGCGGGCCGGCTGCAGTTTAATAGGTGTATTCAGCCGTGAAGCGCACCGAACGCGGCGCCGTGCGTCCATCGACCTGCAGGTAATTGCGGGAGATGGCGCCATGGTCTTCGCGCGTTTCGGTGTAGCGGGTCACGGTCTGGCTGTTGAACACATTGAAGACGTCCACTTTCAGGCTCAGGCCCTTGACGGCGCTGGGAGTATAGGCCACATTCATGTCCAGCTGGGCTTGCCACGGCAGGCGGCCCTGGCTGCCGCGCGGCGCCGGCTTGCCGTTGCAATAGAAGTAGGAATCATCGTAATCTTTCTCGAACCTCAGGTTATCGGGCAGCGCGCCGATGCAGTTGCGCGGTGCGCCCGAGGTCAGCGACAGGTTGGCGCCCACCATCACGTCCGGGATGACCTGCATGAAACCGTAGGCCTTGAAGGCGTGGCGATGGTCGCCCGGCAGGTAGCCATACGCGTTGTACATCAGTTCCTTGTGGTCGTCGCTGACCGTCAGGCCCACGTCGCCGCCGCCGATGCTGTCCGTCTGGCCTTCCATATTGCCCTTCAGGCCGGACAAAGTGTAGGTCAGCTTGCCGTACCAGCCATTCGTGTACGGGTGCTCGATGAACATGTTCAAGGCGCGGTAGGTGCGCGATGGCAGCGGGTTGCCCCACTCCGCCGCCGAAATATCCACGCGGCGCAGGCCCTTGCCATCGTCAAAGTCCACCATCAGGCTGTTGTCGCGGCCCGGGTTGATGATGGCGCACTGGAAGCCGCTCCATTTGCCCGTGTCGACGCCGTTGCGCGTGGCCCAGGCTTGCAGCGGACGCTCGTCGCAGACGTCGTCGTTGGTGTCGTTCAGCTTGCGGTACAGGAAGCTGGCGCCCACCACCAGCTTCTTGCTCAGGGCGCGTTCGAAGCCCAGCGAGAATTCATCCTGCGACAGCGGCTTCAGGCCCACGGCCGTCACCTCGCGCGCATCGCGGCTCTGGCCATACGCGTTGTTGGCCGAATACGGCTTGCTGATGGCGTGCAGGCCCGTCGGCGCGCCCGTGACGGGATCGACGCCCGTGTAGGTGTACATTTCGCTGGTGGCCAGGAAGGGGCTGGCCATGTTGCTCGACAAATTCGATGGCACGGGCAAGTGGTAGCGGCCGCCGTTGGCGAAGAATTTCAGGGTGCCGTCGCCCAGATAATCCCAGGTGGCGCCCACGCGGGGGGCGATCATGTTGCGCTGCGAAATGAAGGCCACGCCGTCGGTGCTGTAGTTGGTGAACTGTTCTCGGCGCAGGCCCAGGTCCAGCAGCACCCGTTCCGTGACCTGGTAGTGATCCTGGATGTACTGCGCCGATTGCACGCTGGTAGGACGGGCCAGGTTGGCGTTCAGGTCCTTGCTGACATAATAGCCATCCTTGCCGTAGCCGCCGCCCTGGGCCGGCGTTTCAAAGGCGCCGTTGATCGGCAGATTCGGATCTGTCGCCCGCAGGTAGTTCCAGCGATAGCCGCCGGCCAGGCTCAGGCCCACTTTCGATTCCACGTCGATGCGGTCGATGCCGCCACGCAGCGAATGCTTGCCCAGTTTGTATTCCAGGTCCAGGCGCTTGGCCTTCTGGCGGTCCTCCGAGGAAGGGTCGGTCAAGGTGCCCGTGACCGATTGCGGGTTCATGTAGACCAGGCCTGGGACTTGCGTCGATTGGATGGACTTGGTTTGCGCCAGGCTGGGGTCATAGCCTTCGGGAGTGCGACGGTGGCTGGTGCGCGATTGTCCCATCATCGCCGTCACCGTCAGGTTGTCCGTCAGGTAGCCCGTGTACTTGAAGATGTCGACATTCGCACCCGGTGCAGCCGATGAGCCGCAGCAGTTGATGGTGGTCTCGCCCCCGCCGCCAGGCACGTTGTTGCGTTTCAAGGTGGCATAATCGAAACCATAGCTCTGGCTGTCCGTAGTGGTGCGGTCATACAGCTTGGTATATTCAAAATGATGGTCGTCCGTCAGGTTGTAGTCCAGCTTGGCCATCATGCGGTCAACCTTGCTCTTGCTCTCGCGCCAGCCGTTCGGCAGCACCTTGTCCGAGTCATCGCGCGCACCGGCGACGGCGCCGCCGTCCGTGCGCGTCTGTTCCAGCGCCACGAAGGCGAACAGCTTGTTCTTGATCAGCGGTCCGCTGCCGTACAAGCCGACCACCTTGCTGGTGCTGCCGTTATCGCGGTTCCAGTACTTCAAGGTGCCATCCGTGTCCGGATTGGCGCCCGTGTTCGGGTAATACCGGTTTTCCGTCGTGCCCTTCAGCGAGCGGGGGATGATGGAGACCTTGCCGCCGAATTCGACCTTGTTGCCGCCGCTCTTGGTGGTAATGTTGATCACGCCGCCCGTCGAGCGGCCGAATTCCGAGCCGTAGCCGCCCGACAGCACCTGCAGGTTGGAGATCGCGCCAAACGGCAGCTCCGACGCGCCCACCTGGGTCAGGAGGTTGGTGATGGGGAAGCCGTTGACATAGAACGCGTTTTCGGACTGGCCCGAGCCGCCGATCGACGGTGCATTGCCATACACGCTGTTGGTGCCGCGCGCCACGCCCGGCGTCAGCTGCACGATGGAGGCGACGTCGTTGCCGACCGGCAGCGCTTTCAATTCCTTGGCCGTGAAGATCACGCCATTGTTGGTGTTCGACACGTCGATCGGATTGCGCGACGCCTTCACCACGACGGTCTGCTCCTGGCCCACGGGGCCAGCCGCGCTGGCCGGGCCGAAGTTCGCTTCGGCGCCGGCGCCGATCAGGGCTTCGACTTCCTGCGACGCTTCCACCGAACCGGCACGCAGCACGCGCACCGCATAGCGGCCTGGCGGCATGGAGTTGGCCACATAGCGGCCCGACGTATCCGGCGTCAAGCTGCGCTGCACGCCCGTCGCCAGGTTTTCCAGCACCACGGTGGCGCCGGCCGGTGCGCTCACTTCGCCGAAAATGGTACTCGTGGCGTTCGACTGCGCCCAGGCCTGGCCTGGCACGCCGGCCGCCAGTGCAATCACGATCGCGGCGGCGCGGCTGATGTCGCGCAATTTGAGGCGGGTGCTATGCATGATGTCTCTCCGTCTATATCGAGGGTTATGCGCGCCCTCCCCGCTCCAGGGCGGAGTCGGGGGAGCGCAATTTTTATGGTGGTCGTCGGCCGGTGCAGCCAGGCAGCTGCACCTTTCGGGAAATCAGTCCGTATCGGCTGATTTTCGTTTTCTTGGGATTACTTTAAAAAGAAAAATAAGCACCGTCAACAAAAAGAAAGTTAAAACGGTAATTTATCGCTAAATTGAGCAAATAAATGCGATTTATCTTTCGCTTTAATCAATTTCGCGTCGAATAACTTTCGTTATCGTGGTGTGACAGATACACGCGTCTGCAGGAAGGTGGCAAACAGAGGACTATACGTGCGGGAACCAGGGGAGGAAAACACGAAAGATGGAAGGGAAAACGTCTTTCGCTTACGCTTATCTTTCGTATTGTGCATTTCGGAACATTGTCTTTTCTTTTCCGTGACAAAACCCCGGCCCGCCACAGGCAGGCTGGCGGACCGGGGCAGTGTCACGCCTTAAAAGAACTTGTAGCTGGCCGACAAGGCAAACTGGCGGCCGAACAGGTCCTGGCTATGGTTGTAGCCTTCCCAGCCGTTCGGGTCGTAGTACGGCTGCTTGTTGAACGCGTTTTTCACGTTCAGGCCCACGTCCAGGTGCTTGATCGGCTTCCAGCTGAACGCCAGGTTCACCGTCGTGTACGAGGGCGCGCCCTTGCACTGGCCGGCCGGCAGCGCCACGGAGGCGGCGGTGCAGTTTTCCGGCGTGTTGTCCTTGTCCCAGGGGCCATACGCCCAGCGCGTCTTGCCCGAGTAATTGATGAAGACGCTGCTGACGAAGTTGCGGTAGCTCCAGTCGGCGTTGACGGTGGCGCGGTAGCGCGGCGAATCGTAGTAGCCGACGGTGTTGCCCTTGATGTCGCTGCCGTCTTCGCTGTCGTGGGTGTCGCGCTTGCGGATGGTGGCCGCAATGCCCGTGCTCAGCTTGCCCATGTCTCCCAGCGAAAAGCGCGTGCGCGCATCGATGTCGACGCCGTCCATCAGGGTGCGGCCACGGTTCGAATACGAGTTGATCAAGCCGCCCAGGTTGCCCACCGAGTAGCCGGGCACGCCGCCCGCGCACACGCCCGCGTTGGCGGGATTGGCGCACATGGCCGCCACCGCCGCCACATTGCCACGGTCAGCGTCGGTCAGGTCATTGCGGATGGCGCTGGGCGTGCCGGCCAGGGTCGGACCGTACTTGTCCACCAGTTCCGTAAACAGCTCGTTGAAGTCCTGGCGCACGATTTCATCGCGGCGGTTGATGAACCAGTAATCGATGGAGATGCTCACGTCCTTGGCCGGCTGCAGCACCAGGCCGACGGTGGAAATCTTGGCCTTCTCCGGACGCAGGTTCTGGTTCGGCGGCGTCAGGCCGCCCACCGTCGTCGAGCAATTCGAATTGAGCAGGCTCTTGCCCAGATCCGCATCCGTCGCCACCTTGGACTTCATCAGCGCGCGCGCCATGGCATTCGTTTCATCGCAGCGCACCGTGTCGCGGATGCCGCCCACCTGCGCAAAGACGCCGCCCGTGCCCGATTCGGCCAGGTTGGGCGCGCGGAAGCCTTCGGAATACGTCCCGCGCAGCATCAGGTCGGGCCGCGCGCGCCAGATCACGCCCAGCTTGGGCGCCAGGTTGGCGGCGAAGTGCGGATATTTGTCCAGGCGCGCGGCCGCATTCACTTCCAGGGTGTCGGAAAGCGGCACCACCACCTCGCCGAACACGGCGGCGATGGTACGCCGGCCATCGAACCAGGAACCGCCCTGCTGCGTGATCAGGCCATTGGCCGCATCCGTGTTGCCGGGCGTGAGAAAACTCTCGCGCATGACATTGGTGCCCACGGCGGCGCGCACTTCGCGCTCGCCCAGCTTGAACAAGGTGCCTTCCAGCTTCGCATCCCAGGTCATCAGCTTGGTCCAGGATTCGATGGCGAAGGTCGGGTAGGCGCTGCGCAGCAGCGCCGCATTGGCCTCGCTGATTTCGCCGAACTTGTAGGCGGGATTGTCCGAAATGAACGTGCGGCCGCTGACGGGGTCTTTCGTGAACGGGCCGAATGCCTGTTCAAAACCCTTGATGTTGATGTTCGCCGTCTGGAACAAGGTGGAATGGCTGCCCGCCACGCTGAGCGCCGTTTCAAAATCCCAGCCGCCGCCGATGCTGCCGCGCAGGCCGACGAGCGCGCGGTAGTTTTCATCGACGTTCTTCTGGCCGAAGTGGCCCGTCGCATCCTGCAGCAGGTAGTTCAAGCCGGCCGCACCGCCCATCTTGGCCACCATGTCGGCATCGAGCTTGCCTTTCAGGTAGACGTTGTTGGGACTCAGGAAAGGCGTGGCGAAGGTGTTCAGGGTATTGCCGGTGTTGCGGGCGAACCAGTTGTTCGTGCTGCCGCTGTTGAAGCTGGACGGACCGTTTTCGCCGCGCATCTTGATGTGGGTGAAAGCGCCTTCCGCGAACGCTTCCAGGTCGCCGCCCAGTTTCAGCCTGCCGCTCAAATAAGCCGTGGCCCGCTCCGACGTGGGGCCCATATCGAGCTGGTTGGGCAGCGCATTCCACACGCAGCGCGTGCCCGACGCTTCCGTGATGCTGGTGTTGCAGCCAGGCGCGGCGCGCTGGGTGCGGGCATTGTTGTTGGCCTTGTCGAAGACAAAGAAGGTCCCCGGGTTCATCGTGCCCGGTTCGCTGCCGACGCCTACGCGCATGTTCGGGATGAAGTTGGGATTATTCGCATAAAAATACGCGGGACGCTTGCGCCAGGTGTCGGCCAGCGCGATACGGTCGCGCTGGTAGACGTTCACGGAACCGTAGATGTTGTAGCCGTCGCTGGCCAGGTCGCCCAGGCCATACAGCACGCTGGCCTGGCGCTCGCCATAGGATTTCACGCTGGGCGAAAACTCGCCATTGGCGCGCGCTTCCAGCCCCTGATACGACTTCTTGGTGATCACGTTGATGACGCCGGCCACGGCATCGGAGCCATACACGGCCGACGCGCCGTCCGTCAAAATTTCCATGCGCTCGATGGCGGCGGCGGGAATGGCGTCGATATTGACGAACATGGTCTGGAAGCCGGCCGGCGCGCCATAGAACGACAGGCGGCGGCCATTCAACAGCACCAGCGTGCCCTGCGCGCCGAGGCCGCGCAGGTTCGCCTGCGAACCGCCATCCGAGCCCGTGAACATCGAGCGGAAATCCTGCTGCGCCGGACGGGCGGCCGGCAGGTTGTCGAGCACTTGCAGCAAGGTGAGCGCGCCCATGTTTTCGATCTGCTTGGCGTTGATCACCTGTACGGGCGACGCCGTTTCCGCGTTGATGCGCTTCAGGCTGGACCCCGTCACTTCGACGCGCGTCAGTTTCTCTTCCTCCGCTGCCAGCGCCGTTGACGCCAATCCTACCGCCACCATGGCGGCCATCAGTTTTTTCAAGTGCATTCCCATCTCCCTTTTTATCAGTGATTTGTTTTCGTCAGGTTGCAAGAGCCCCTCCCCGGTCCGAAGAGGGGCTCGTTTTTGGTGAAATGATGAAGTGAAGTTGCTTAGCGCGGCTTGACTGTCGCGCCTTCCGTGCCGGTCAACACGGCGTTGGCCCAGTTGCCGCAGACCCGGGCCGGGTGGGCGCCGCGCGCGCCCAGGGTGCGCAAACTGAGCTGGCTCAGGCCGCGCACGTCGATTTCGGGTTTGACCACCCCGGGAGCCGTGACCAGGCCGCTGTCATACAGCAGCCGCTCACCGCTCCAGACCTGGAATTGCAAGCCGCCCGCGCTGCGGCAGCTATCGTCCACGCCCAGGTCGGCGCGCAGCAGATTCCAGTTGCCCGCCAGTTGCAAGTCGATGCGGCTGGCTGGTCCCACGCCGAGGCCCTTGCGGAACCACAGCCCGTTCATGCGCATCTCGGCCGCCTTGCCGGCTGGCCTGTCTTTCGCGATATGCTTCGGCAGCGCCAGGTCCGACAGATAGCGCTGCACCTCCTCGCCTTCGGCCACGCGGTGCTCGAGCACGCGGAATTCGGACAGGGTGACGGGCGCCACGTCGGTCGCCAGCGCCGCATCGAACGCGCGCGCCACCGGTGCGCCTTGCGCCGCCGTCACCATCGGGTCGGTGGACGCCGCGCCATCGCCTTCCGGATTTTGCGTGCTCATCACGCGGAAGCGCAGCAGGCGCCCCGCCGTGGCAGGGAAACTGATCGTCTGCGTGCCCTGTTCCAGTTTCAGGGTGCCGCGCTGCAGGGGCGCGCCCCACTCGCCATTGTTGTCGCCGATGTAGATTTCATAGGCGCGCACCTGGCCATGCTTCCAGTGCTGGTCGTTGCGCGGCGCCAGTTCGATGCCGTCGACCAGGCGCCGTTCCGTGAAGCCGATCACCCATTCGTGCGGACCGCTCTTCACGGACGGACTGCGCACGGTGCGGAACCAGGTTTCCGGCTTGCCATCGAAGGCGTTTTCCAGCGGATAGCCATTTTCCTCAAAGGGACGTCCCACCACCTGCATGGCGTCGGCCGGCAAGGCGCGGCCCGGCACGGGTGCGGCCGGGAAATCGGCGTCGACTCTCGCCACGGCCAGCGCGCCAGCGACCTGCAAGGTCAAGGCCTGGCGGATATCCTGCGCCGCCACCTTCACATGCAGGGTGCCCTGGCGGTCGGCAGCGTCGAAATACCAGCCCTCTGCCGCCTTGTCGTAGGCAGCGTGGTCGACGAACGCCGCGATCAGCCGTTCGCCGGCCCGCACGGCGGCCGGTGCCTGGCCCGCCAGCATGCGCAGCGCATAGCCGCGGCGCGCTTCCTGGCCCTGGTACTGGCCATCGACAGCGCCGATGTCGACCCGCACGTCGCCGCCCGTCTGGCGCATGCGGATCACTTGCTGGCTGAAGGCGCCGCCCTGGTACTGGCGCGTGTTGCCGTCGTCTTCATACAGGGTGTATTCGGAGTCGCCATGCGGGTAGATATCGAGCGTGAGCTGATCCTTCGGCTTCTGGCCGTCGTACAGCATTTCCGGATACATGGGCAGGATGGCGCCGGCGCGGACAAAAACCGGAAGCTTGTCCAGCGTGACCTGCATGTCCAGGTCGCGCCCTTTCGCGTCCGCCGTGGCCTGGCGGCCGTCCCAGTAGTCGTACCACGTGCCCTGCGGCAGGTGGATGCCCTTGCGCCAGCCGCCGCTGACGGCCTGGCTGCGGTAGACGGGCGCCACCAGCACGTCGCGGCCCAGGAGGAACTGATATTTATAGGCTTCCGTGTAGGCGGCCGGGTCTTGCGGATAGTCCCACATCAGGCCCCGCACCAGCGGCGCGCCCGATTGCTCCGCTTCGCGCACCAGCGTATACATATACGGCGTCAAACGCATCTTGAGCTTCAAGTAGCGGCGGTTGATGTCACGGTACGGCGCGTCAAACCACCACGGATGCTTGCGCTCGGCCGCGGCCCAGCCGGACATGCCCATCAGGACGGGCGTAAAGCTTTTCCACTGCAAATCACGCAGATAGGTTTCCGGGCTGCCGCCAAAGATGGCGTCCACGTCGCCGGACGCATACGCCTGGCCGGACAGGCCCGAGCCGACCAGGGTCGGGATGTGCCAGCGGATGTAGTCCCAGCTGGCGCTCTGGTCGCCCGTCCACGCCACGGCGTAGCGCTGGATGCCGGCCCAGCCCATCACCGTCCACAGGAACGGACGGCTGTCGGAGTTGTTCAGGATGCCGTCGTAGGCCGACTTGTTCGCATCCATGGCGAACTGGTAGCCCTTGCCCGTCCACGCCACGTCCAGCTTTTGCACGCGGCTGCCCGCCTGGCCCACTTCCCACGCGATCTTGTCGACGCCGTTTTCCGTCCACAGGCCCGTGCGGAAGCCATACCCGGCCAGTCCCTTCACCGTTTCCGGCAAATTCGTGTAGCCGCAGCCATAGCCGTCGTTGGGCAAAATCCAGCCGCCCGGCATGTCGTGTTCGCGGTACTGGCGCGCCACGCTTTCCACCACGTCCGGCGTCTTGCCGGTCGGGCCATCGGTCCAGCCCTTCGGCACGGAACCGGGCTTTTTCACGTTGTCGCCATCGTTGTAGCAATCGGCGTCGCCGTATTCCAGCGCCCAGCGGGGCAGCATGCGGGCGCGGCCCGTCAAGTCAGTGTAGCGGGCGACGACGTCGCGCACGTCCTTGCCGACGAAGAAATACGCGTCATAGCGGCCTTCCGCGTGCTGCAGCGAGATCTGCTCCTTGTCGCGCAAGTCGTAGTTCCCGTCGGACCAGGTATTGCGCAGCATGCCCCAGCCCCGTGAACTCATGAGAAATGGCGCCGGATTCGGCCGGTCGCCCTCTTCCCAGCCGCCCGAATACGACACGGGCACCTGCTTGCCCTTAAATTCGAAGCGGCCATTCTGCTGGCCGCCGCCAAAGTATCGTTCGCCGGGCAGGCTGGAAAGCACCTGCACGCCCTGCTTGTCGTCGAGCGACAGCGGCTGCACTTCGCGCCACAGGGGCACCGCATCGCCCTTGCGGAACAGGGTAAAGCGCAGCGGTTTGCGGTCGATGCGCAGGCTCAGGGCCTCGGTGCCGATCAGGATATGGTCGGCCTGCTCGCTGAGCTGATACGCCACCTGCGCGGCAGGCTGGCCGACGACGATGGGCGCGGCCTTGTCGCCGGGCCCCGTCAAGCCTCCCTTGCCGCCCGCCTGGATGCGCAGCACGTCCGCCTGCGGCAGGCTGATACGCAGCTGCATGCCCGTATCGCTGCGCACCTCCCAGCCCAGCGCCTCGCCCTTGGCCACGTCGGCCGGGTGCACGGCGGACAGCGACTGAAGATTGCCGATAGGCGCGGCCTGCAAGCCAGGCGCAGACAGGGTGGCAAGAGCGGCGAGTACGCAGGCGGCAAGGAGGCGGCGGGGAAGCGGGAGAGGTTTCATCGGCTAGCTTTCAGAAAATCGAAGTGATGGAAATACTTTAAGAAGAAAAATAAATATCGTCAATAAAAAGAAAGTTTTAACGCCAATTTATTAATAAAATGCCCAAAACTGGCGCAATATTCTTACGTTTCACCAAAATGTCACAAAACATACTTTCGTTATCGTGGCATTTCAGCGACAGACCGCAGCAGCGCCGGGTTTCATGCGGCACCGCAGCATGACTAGAGGGGTGGAAAACGCCAATGAGACGACGTTATTTCGCAAGCTGCACAACTATTTACTTTCGTTTTGCTTTCGTATTTGACTTTTCGAAATTTAGTATTTATGCTTTCTCCAACAAACACTTTACTGACACTCCATGACTACCCTTCTTCAGCGTGACATTCAAACCTGGCGCGACATCGGCGGCCTGCACACGGCCGAGGAAATCGCCCACCAGCCAGCCATCTGGCGCGCGCTGTCCGGCATTTTGCGCAACGAGCAAGCAAGCCTGGCCGCCTTCCTGGGCGACGCGCTGTCCAATCCGCAGCAACGCGTCATCCTGACGGGCGCCGGCAGCTCGGCCTATGTGGGCGAGATCGTCGTCGATACCCTGAACGCGGCCTGGCCCGCGCAGATCCGCGCCATCGCCACCACAACTTTGCTGACGCATCACGAGCTGTACCTGGAAGCGGATGCGCCCACCCTGCTCGTCTCGTTTGCCCGCAGCGGCGACAGCCCGGAAAGCCTGGCGGCCGTGGAACTGCTGCACCAAGTCGTGCCCGGCGCGCGCTTCCTGAACATCACCTGCAACGCCGACGGCAAGCTGGCGCGCCAGGGCGCCAACGACGGCAACACCTATAACCTGCTGATGCCGGAAGGCAGCTGCGACCGCGGCTTCGCCATGACCAGCAGCTTTACCAGCATGCTGCTGGCGGCCCTGTCGGTGCTGGGCAAGGACACGGATTTGCAGCGTCTGGACACCCTGGCGCAACTGGGCGAGCAAGCCTTGCGCGACTGGTCGGCGCCCGTGGCGGACCTCGGTTCGCAAGCCGTACAGCGCGTCGTCTACCTGGGCAGCGGCCCGCTGGAAGCGCTGGCCAAGGAAGCGGCCCTGAAAATCCTGGAATTGACGGGCGGGCGCGTGATGGCGATGGCGAATACGCCGCTGGGCTTCCGCCACGGCCCGAAATCGGCCGTCACCACGGAGTCGCTGGTGATCCTGCTGCGCAGCAGCAAGCCGCTGGCGCGCCAGTATGAAGACGACCTGCTGAAAGAACTGCAGCGCGACAGCGTGGCGCAGCGCTGCCTGACGGTGGGCATCGGCGGCGACTTATCTGCCAACTTAGCGGCCGATGCGCCGGCCTGGCCAGACGCCTGGCTGGCCCCTCTGTGGCTGCTGATGGCGCAGCAATATGCGCTGCACCAGTCCGCGCTGCTGCAGCTGCGCCCCGACAATCCATTCGCCGGCGGCATCGTCAACCGTGTCGTGCAGGGCGTCACCATCTATGGCCATGACCAATTCTAATCGCACCGCCGGCTACCACGGCATCGACATCGGCGGCAGCAAGATCGAGCTGGTCGCCTTTGCCGACCGCGACGGCGCGCTGGCCGAGGTGTTCCGCGAACGGGTGGCCACGCCGGGCGACAATTTTGCCGCCTTCGTGCAAGCCATCGTCGACCTGGTGGCGCGCGGCGACGCCGCCCTGGGCACGACGGCGCCTGTCGGCATCGGCTTGCCCGGCGTGATCGACAGCGCCAGCGGCCGGCAACTGAGCTCCAACGTGCCGGCCCTGAACGGCCGCCTGGTGGCGCAAACGCTGCAGCAAGCCTTGCAGCGCCCTGTCGCCATCGGCAACGATTGCCAGTGCTTCGCCCTGTCGGAAGCGCAGGGCGGCGCGGCCGACAATGCCGCCAGCATGTTCGGCGCCATCCTCGGCACGGGCGCCGGCGGCGGCTATTGCGTGGGCGGCCAGCTGCTGCGCGGCTTTAACGGCGTGGCCGGCGAATGGGGCCACTGGAGCCTGCCCGCCACCCTGCTGGCGCAGCATGGCCTGGCCGAATACCCCTGCCCGTGCGGCAAGGCGGGCTGCCTGGAACGCTATGTCTCCGGACCCGCCATGCGCAAGCTCCACGCGCATTTCGGCGGCGACGGCGCCGAACCGCTGGCCATCGTGGCGCGCGCCAACATGGGCGACGCCGTGGCCGAACGCACGGTGGCCGTGCACCTCGACGTGCTGGGCCACGCGCTGGCTGGCCTGGTGCTGGCCTACGACCCGCACGTCATCGTGCTCGGCGGCGGCTTGTCCAAGCTGCCGCACCTGTACGACAAGCTGCCGGCCGCCGTCAAGCGCCACCTGTTCCCCGGCGTGCACGTGCCGCCTATCCTGCCGCCCCGCTTTGGCGACGCCGGCGGCGCGCGCGGCGCGGCCCTTTTGATACGACAACATACAAAGGCGTCAACATGATGAAGCAAGCGGAAAACCCGACTTTTACCCTGTCCCCGATCCAGCAAGTGATCAAGGCGCACCGCCGCGGCGAGCGCGTGGGGCTGTACGCCGTCTGCTGCAGCCATCCGAGCGTGCTGCGCGCCGCCATGCGCGTGGCCAGCGAATACGACACGGTACTGCTGGTCGAAGCGACCTCGAACCAGGTCGACCAGTTCGGCGGCTACACGGGCATGACGCCGGCCGTTTTCCGCGACACCATGCTGGCACTGGCCCGCGAACAGGGCTTCCCCGCCAGCCGCCTGGTGCTGGGCGGCGACCATCTGGGTCCGAACGCCTGGCAGCACCTCGATGCGGCCACCGCCATGGACCATGCCGAAACCCTGATCGCCGCGTATGCGTCGGCCGGTTTCCATAAAATCCACCTCGATTGCAGCATGCGCTGCGTGGATGACCCCTTGCAGCTCGACGATGAAACCGTGGCTGCCCGTTCCGCGCGCCTGTGCATCGTCGCCGAGGAAGCGGCGGCGGCCGCCGGCTTCGCGCCGCCCGTCTATGTGATCGGCACGGAAGTGCCGATTCCCGGCGGCGAAGCGTCGCTGGCGCAGGCCGGCGCCGTCACCAGCCCGCAAGCGGCGCGCCGCACCCTCGACGTGCACCGCCGCGCGTTTCTCGACAACGGCCTGCATGGCGCCTGGCGCCGGGTGATCGCCATGGTGGTGCAGCCGGGCGTCGATTTCGACCAGAGCAGCATCCAGCATTACGACGCGGACGCCGCCGCCGAGCTGTCGGCCTTTGTCGCCGAGCAGCCTGGCCTCGTGTTCGAAGCCCATTCCACCGACTACCAGCGCGAAACGGCGCTGCACGCCATGGTGCGCGACCATTTCGCCATCCTGAAAGTGGGCCCGGCCGCCACCTTCGCCCTGCGCGAGGCGCTGTTCGCCCTGTGCCAGATCGAGGAAGAACTGCTGCCGGCGCACGCCACCTCGCAACTGATGCAAGTACTCGACGACGTGATGGTGGCCAAGCCGAAGAACTGGATCAAGCATTACCTGGGCACGCCGGAAGAACAGCGATTGATGCGCCGCTACGGCTTGAGCGACCGTTGCCGCTATTACTGGGGCGAGCCGGAAGTGGCGGCCGCCGTCGGCAAGCTGCTGGCCAACCTGGACGCCGTGGCCATTCCGCTGCCGCTGCTGAGCCAGCATTTGCCGGAACAGTACCTGGCCGTGGTGCAGGGCAGCTTGCCAGCACAGGCGCCGGCCTTGATCGAGCACAAGATCGGCAGCTTGCTGGCGCAATATGCGCGCGCCTGCAACCGCAATGCGGCAGTGGCCGTCATTGCCGAAGCGGCAATCTGTTAAGCTCGGTATTTTCATTTTTTACTGAGCCCGCCACCATGCGAAATACCAGCCAACGCCGTGAATCCATCCTCCAAATGCTTGCCCAGCAGGGCTCGGTGCAGGTGACCGATCTGGTGGAAAAGCTCGGCGTGTCCGCGGTCACCATCCGCAGCGACTTGAATGCGCTGGAAGCGCAAGGCATGGCCACGCGCAGCCACGGCGGCGCGACCCTGACGCGCACGCCGCCGCCCGAGCACACGATACGCCAGAAGGACGCCATCAACCACGAGCAGAAGGAGCGCATCGGCGCCTACGCGGCGCGGCTGGTGGAACCGGGCGACAACATCATCATCGACTCGGGCACCACCACCATCTCGCTGGCGCGCCATCTGCGCGATGCGACGGGCGTGACGGTGGCCACGAATGGCCTGAACATCGCGTGGGAACTGGCCGATGCGCCCGGCGTGGACCTGATCCTCACGGGCGGCTTGCTGCGCAAGCAATCGCTGTCGATCCAGGGCAGCCAGGCCGAAACCTGTTTGCAGGCGTACAGCTTCGACAAGCTGTTCCTGGGCGTGGACGGCTTCGACCTGCAGTTCGGCGTGACCACCCACCACGAAGCGGAAGCGAGCCTGAACCACAAGATGGTGGAACGGGCGAAGAAAATCATCGTCCTCACGGACGCCTCCAAGTTCGGCCGCGTCAGCCTGCACCGCATCGTGCAGCTGGACCGCGTCGATACCGTCATCACCGATGCCAGCATCAGCCAGGAGTACCGCGAAGGGCTGCAAAAGCTGGGCATCGAACTTTTTATAGCGGAATAACACATGCTGAGCGGCAGAATCCTTACCCCATCTGGCTGGATCACGGGCACCATCACCTTTGACCAGCGCATCGTCCAGATACAAGAAGACCCTGCCGCCGACAGCGCGCTGACCATCCTGCCCGGCTTCATCGACCTGCACGTGCACGGCGCGGCCGGCGTCGACATCATGGAAGGCGGAGACGCGGGCGCCACCGTGGCGCAGGTACACGCGCGCCATGGCACCACGGCCCTGCTGGGCACCACCCTGACAGCCAAGGAGCCGTCGATCCTGCGCGCCCTGCAAGGCCTGGCCGGCGTCATCGCCGAGCGCCCCGCCAACGGCGCGCGCATGCTGGGCGTGCACCTGGAAGGCCCGTTCCTGAATTTGCACCGCCTGGGCGCGCAGCCGCCCGACGTGGTGCAGGCCAGCCTGGCGCTGGTGCAGCGCTTCCACGCCATCGCCCCCATCAAGGTGCTGACCATGGCGCCGGAAATCCCCGGCCATCTGGAATTGATTCCGCAACTGGCGGCCATGGGCATCCGCGTGCAGATCGGCCACAGCGCCGGCACGTATGACGAAGGCGTCGCGGCGCTGCAAGCCGGCGTCTCCGGCTTTACCCACCTGTACAACGGCATGACGGGCATGACGCATTACGACCCCGGCATGGTGGGCGCGGCCCTGGCGCATGCCGAGTACGCGGAAATCATCCCCGACCTGCAGCACGTGGCCAAGGGCGCCCTGCGCGCGGCCCTGCGCGCCATCCCGCGCCTGTACGGCGTGACGGACGCCACCTCGGCCACCGGCATGCCGGACGGCGAATACGGCCTGGGCACGCAGCGCGTCTACAAATGCCTGGGCTGCGTGCGCCTGGCCACGGGTTCGCTGGCCGGCAGCGTGCTGACCATGGACCAGGCCCTGCGCAATTTCGTCGACCTGGGCCTGGACCTGGCCGACGCCTCGAACCGCTTGTCGCTGTACCCGGCCGACTACCTGGGCGAATCCGAACGGGGCCGCCTGGCGCCCGGCGCCTGGGCCGATATCGTCGTCCTCGATTCCACATTACAGCCAGTGTCCGTCTTCGTCGAAGGCGCGGCCATCGATCTTTCCACCCGCTAGATTCAGTCTCTAGACCCAGCCCCCAACCTCAACCCCGTCCCGGAGTTTTCATGCACGACACGTCACACAAGGCCCCCGTGTGGGCCATGCGCTACCTGCTATTTATTGCCGGCATGGGGGGATTGCTGTACGGCATAGACATCGGCATCATCGCCGGCGCCCTGCCCTACCTGGAATCGACGGCCTCGGTGGCCTGGAAGCTGACGGCCCAGCAGCTGAGCTTTATCGTCGCCGCCGTGCTGTTGGGCTCCGTCCTCTCCTCGCTGTTCGCCGGCGCCCTGGCCGACCTGCTTGGCCGACGCTGGGTGATGTTCCTGGCCGGCGCCCTGTTCAGCGCCAGCATCCCGCTGATCGCGCTGGCCGACGGCTACATGCCGCTGCTGCTGGGCCGCCTGCTGCAAGGCATCAGCGGCGGCTTGATCGGCGTCGTCGTGCCCCTGTACCTGGCCGAATGCCTGCCCGCGCAGCAGCGCGGACGGGGCGCGGCCCTGTTCCAGCTGCTGCTGACCATCGGCCTGGTGGCCGCCGCCCTGATCGGCCTGCTGCAAGCGCAGACGGTGGAAACGGCCACGCAGGCGGCGCAAGCCTTGCCGGAAGCGGGCCGCATCGCCGCCATCTTCGCGGCCAAGGACCACGCCTGGCGCAGCATCTTCTGGGTCTGTCTGACACCCGGCCTGGTGTTTACCGTCGGCGCCCTGCTGCTGGCCGAATCGCCGCGCTGGCTGGCACAACGGGGCCGCATAGAGCAGGCGCGCCAGTCGCTGCTGCGCACGCGTCTGCCTGCCGACGCCGACATCGAACTGCGCGAGATGCAGGATACGCCGGAAAATACGGCCAAGGCCGGCGGCAAGGCCAGGGATCCGCTGCTGAGCCGCCGCTACGTGCTGCCCTTCCTGCTCGCTTGCCTGATCCTCGCCTGCACCCAGGCGACGGGCATCAATTCCATCCTCGCCTACGTCGTCAATATCTTGAACCAGGCAGGCCTGTCGGGCGCCTCGGCCAACATGGCGGACGTGTTGTTGAAGGTGCTGAACGCCGTGATGACGGTGGTGGCCGTGCTGCTGGTGGACCGCAAAGGCCGCAAGTTCCTGCTGATGCTGGGCACGGGCGGCATCGTCGTCTCGCTGCTGGCGGCCGGCCTGCTGTTCCGCGGCGCCGAAGCGCACCTGGCCGACGTGCGCCCCGCCATCGCGGCCCAGGTGCGGGACGACGCCCTGGCCTTGCACCTCGATGCGGCCACCTTGGCGGCGCTGGGCGCGGCAACCGACGGCACGCCGCAGCAGCTGACCATCGCCTACGCCTACGGCCCGTTCACCAACGTGAAAAGCCTGCGCAGCGACGATCCCGTGCTGCGCCAGGTGACGATCGCCCGCGCGGACGCCGTGCAGGCCGACAGCGTGATCGGCGTGTTCTTCCGCAAGCTGCACCTGAACCCGTTCGCCGACCCGGCCGCCGGGCGCGAGGCGCCGCTGCGCATCGAGAAGGCCAGCCTGGGCCCCGTGCCCTCGTCCACGCACGGCTGGCTGGTGGCGATCGCCATCTGCGTGTTCGTTTCCAGCTTTGCCGTGGGACCGGGCGTGTGCGTGTGGCTGGCCCTGTCCGAACTGATGCCGACCCGCATCCGTTCGAACGGCATGAGCATCGCCCTGCTGGTCAACCAGTTCGTCTCGACGGTGATCGCCGCCATCTTCCTGCCGACCGTGGGCTTGCACGGTTATTCGACGCTGTTCTTCTTCGGCGCCGGCTGCACCGTGCTGTACTTCCTGGCGGCGGCCTTCCTACTGCCGGAGACCAAAGGCAAGACACTGGAAGAGATCGAGGCGCACTTTTCAAAGTAAGCCAAAGTAACCATTTGTAGCAGTCTCCTTTCCAGCCCCAGCCGCTTCCGGGGCTGTTTTTTTGCCCGCAAGACAAGCTTCCGGGCTGGCGCGCACGCCAAAGTACGGTTTTCCTTCTGGAATCTTGGCCGCCTGGGCTAGAATCTGGCTGCGTCGTGCTACTCACGAGGCGGCAATGGCGCCATGACAAAAACCACCAGGAGACACAGTGAGCTTATTTAGAACCAAGAATTTGGATGACATGATTGCCCACAGCAAGAAGCCAGGAGGTCTGGCCAAGGTGCTGGGGCCCTTCGACCTTGTCCTCATGGGCATCGGCGCCATCGTCGGCACGGGCATTTTCGTGCTCACCGGCACGGGCGCGCTGACGGCCGGCCCTGCCCTGTCGCTGTCGTTTGTCGTGGCGGCCGTGGCCTGCTGCTTCGCCGCCCTGTGCTACGCGGAATTCGCCTCCACCGTGCCGGTGGCCGGCTCCATCTACACCTACAGCTACGCCACCCTGGGCGAGCTGGCCGCCTGGATGATAGGCTGGGACTTGCTGCTCGAATACGGCCTGGCCGCCGCCGCCGTCTCCGTCGGCTGGTCCGGCTACTTCCAGTCGCTGCTGTCGGGCTTCGGCATCGCCCTGCCCGTCGCGCTCACCGCCGCGCCGGGCGCGCTGCCCGGCGTGACCACCTTCATCAACCTGCCGGCCCTCGTCATCATGCTGGCCCTGACGGCCATGCTGGGCTGGGGCGTGCGCGAATCGGCGCGCCTGAACAACATCATGGTCGCCATCAAGGTGGGCGTGGTGCTGCTGTTCATCATCTTCGGCGCGCGCCACGTGCAGCCGGCCAACTGGCAGCCCTACATGCCGTTCGGCTACCACGGCATGCTGAGCGCCGCCGCCCTCGTCTTCTTCGCCTTCATCGGCTTTGACGCCGTCACCTCGGCCGCCGAGGAAGTCAAGAAACCGTCGCGCGACCTGCCGATCGGCATCATCGGCTCGCTGGCCGTGTGCGCCGTGCTGTACGTGGTGGTGTCGGCCATCATGACGGGCATCGTGCCATATCAAAAATTCCTCGGCGTCGACCATCCCGTCTCGCTGGCCCTGCAGTATGCGGGCGAAAACTGGATCGCCGGCTTCGTCGACCTGGGCGCCATCCTCGGCATGACCACCGTGATCCTCGTGATGGCGTTTGGCCAGACGCGCATCATCTTCGCCATGTCGCGCGACGGCTTGCTGCCCAAGCGCCTGTCGACCGTGCACCCGCGCTTCCACACGCCGTTCTTCGCCACCTGGCTGGTCGGCATCGTGTTCGGCCTGATCGCCGCCGTGATCCCGCTCAACATCCTGGCTGAGCTGATCAACATTGGCACCTTGGCCGCCTTCACCATGGTGTCGGTTGCCGTGGTGGTGCTGCGCAAGAAGCGTCCCGACCTGCCGCGCGCCTTCCGCTGCCCCGGCGTGCCGTACGTGCCGGCGCTGGCCGTGATCCTGTGCGTGGGCCTGATGAGCTTCCTCAGCTGGGTCACCTGGGTGGCCTTCACCATCTGGCTGGTGATCGGCCTGGTCATCTACTTCGGCTACGCGCGTCGCCGTTCGCTGCTGCACCCGCCGCAGTAAAAAGTCCCCTGCAGCGACATATCCTGTCGCTGCCCCAGTTAAGATGGCGGTCTCGCAACCACCGCAGGCCGCCATCCATGCAACGTTCCCCCGACCTCATCGCACAACTGGACCAGAGCACGGACCAGCTCAAACGCGCGCGCCTGCGCAACATGCAGTGGCTGGCCGTCGGCTTGCTGCTGCTGGCCGCGCTGGTCTTCGCCGTGGCCCGTTCGCAGCGGGGCGGCCACCCCGCCTGGGGCTACGTGGAAGCGTTTGCCGAAGCGGCCATGGTGGGCGCGATCGCCGACTGGTTCGCCGTCGTCGCCCTGTTCCGCCACCCGCTGGGCATCCCCTTGTGGCATACGGCCATCATCCCGAACAGCAAGGCGGACATCGGCCGCAGCCTGGGCGCCTTCGTGGAAAACCATTTCATTACCGAGCAAGGCATCGCCGAGCGCATCGTGCAAGCCGACCCCGCTGCGCGCCTGGGCGCCTGGCTCGGTAACGAGACCCACGCGCGGCAGCTGGGCATGGCCGGCGCCGGCGTGGCGAAACAGCTGCTGGCGATGGCCGACCACGACAAACTGGGGCGTCTGCTGCGCGAGCAGGCCAGCAGCTACCTGGGCCAATTGAATGTGTCGGACGTGGCGGCCGACTGCATCGATGCGCTGATCGCCGACGGCAAGCCGCAGGAATTGCTGGATTTCCTGCTCGACCGCAGCGCCGCCTACCTGGACGATGAGCACCACCATGCCGCCATCGGCGACTTCGTGCTGGGCGCCTTCCAGATCGAGAACGCGCTGGTGAAAAAAGCCGTGAAAGCGTATGAACCGCGCATGATCGCCTCGCTGCAGAAATTCGCCCTCGCCGTGCGCGTCGATCCGGCCCACCCGCTGCGCCAGCGCATCGCCGGCTGGATCGCCGACAGCGCGCTGCACCTGAAGGCCGACCCGCAGTGGCAAGCCACGGTGCGCCGCTACCAGCTGCAGCTGATCGCCAGCGATACGGTGCAAGCCATGCTGGGCGACGTCTGGAACCACCTCCGCGCGCGCCTGCTGGCCGACCTGCACGCCGACCAGCCCGTACTGGCGCAAGCCATTGCCGGCCTGGCGCAGAACACGGGCAAGGTGCTGGGCGCGGACCATGCTGCGCGGACATGGCTGAACGACGCCATCGTCGCCGGCAGCGGCGCGCTGGTGCGCCGTTACCGGGGCGAGGTAGGCGCCTTCATCGCCGCCCGCCTGGACCTGTGGAGCAAGGACGAAATGAGCGAGCGCATCGAACTGGCCATCGGGCGCGACCTGCAATTCATCCGCATCAACGGCACCGTCGTGGGCGGCCTGGCCGGTTTGCTGATTTATACGGCTACCCAGCTGTTCTAGGCCGCCTTCACCAGCGCGGCACGGCGCCGGCCGGCGCCGCATGCGAGGGAAAATGCGGCAGCACTTCCTGCGCCAGTTCCTGCAGCACCTCCGCGGCCGGGCGCTGGCCATGCTGGATGCCCAGCGCCGCATGGTTGACGCCCGCTTCGCGCCATTCACCGAGCAAGTCGATCAAGCCCTTGCGCCCCGTGCGCAGCACATAGCCGCTGCGCACGGGCGTGCGCGGATAATCGGGGTCGTCCACCAGGTCCAGCCACTCGTTGCACATGTGCGGACGAAAGCCGCCATCCGGTATGCAGGCGCGCCAGGCGCGGATCTTGTCCGCCAGCCGGCTCGGCCCCTCCGGCGTATCCGTCGCTTCCGGATACGTCAGCCAGCCATCGGCGTGGCGCCCTATCCATTCCAGTGGCTGCCCCGAGGAACTGGTGACGACGAGGGGAATGGCGCCCGCCACGGGCTTGGGCAGCAGTTCGAGGCCAGCCAGGCTGCCCAGCGGGCCGTCGATGCTGGCGGGGCCTGCCCGCAGCAGCTGGCGGAACATGTGCACGGCCTGCGCATAACGCGCACCGCGCGTGGCGTATGGCACGCCATACGCTGGAAATTCGCTGGCCCGGTCGCCCGAGGCCGTGCCCAGCACCAGGCGTCCGCCCGACAGCTGGTCGATGCTGGCGGCCGCCTTGGCCAGGTCGATCGGATGGCGCAGGGTGAAAATGGCGCTGCCCGTGGCCAGGGCCAGCGACTCCGTGCGCGCCGCCAGATACGCCAGATAGGTCCACGGGTCGAACAACTGGCCCGCATCGCCGAAGCGCGGGTCGAACAGGGGAATGTCGCGCACCCAGGCAGCGGCAAAGCCTTGCCGGTCCATGGCGGCGACCAGGTCGGCCTGGCCGGCCAGCGCCTGCATGTCGCCCTGGTAAAAACGCAGCGGCAGATAAATGCCGAGGGTGAGCGCGCCGGGCGCGAACATGCGGCGGTAGCCGGCATGGTGGGCAAACGCGTGCGAAGACGCGCCGCTGGTATCGATCGTCATATTGTTCCTTGATATAGGTCAAGCGCCCGTGGCGGGCGCGGGAAGCGTGATGCCCAGCTGCACGGCCGGGCGGGCCGCCACGCGGGCGTACCAGGCGGCCACGTGCGGCCAGTCATCGAGCTTGAAGCCGACCAGGTCGGCGATGTGCAGCCAGCCGAAGCTGGCGATGTCGGCGATGGAATAGTCGTCGCCGGCCAGGTAGGCGTGGTCCGCCAGGCGGCCGTCCATGGTGGCCAGCGCGGCGTCGCACAAGTGGCGGAAGTGCACCGTGGCGGACACGTTCGCGCCTGCGTCCGCGATCTCAAAGTGCACGCGCTGGCCCAGCATCGGCCCCATGCTGGCCGCGTGAAATTGCAGCCAGGTGATGGCGGCCCAGCGCTGCCGTGGCTGCGCCGGCAGCAGGCGCCCCGTCTTTTCCGCCAGGTACAGCAGGATGGCGGCCGACTCGAACACGGTGATGCCCGTCTCGTGGTCGACCAGCACAGGAATGCGCCCGTGCGGATTGAGGGCCAGAAAGGCGGGCAAGCGGTGTTCGCCCTGTTCGATGCGCACATGGCGCAATCGATAGGGCAAGCCCAGTTCGGCCAGCGCGATGGTGGCCTTGAAACCGTTGGGCGAGCTGTCGGTATAGAGCTCCATCATGACGCCGCCTCCTGGCGCGCGGCCTTGCCGGGCAGGATGACGATGGCGCAGGCCAGGCCCGCCGCCACCAGGCAAGCGGAAACGAGGATGGCGCCGCTGTAGCCTTGCGCGGCCGTGCCGCCGCCGGCCAGCACGGCGATACTGACCGCCACGCCCACGGCCAGGCCGACGGCCGAGCCGACTTCCTGCGTGGTCGTCAGCATGCCGCCCGCCAGGCCATGGTCCGCTTCCGGCACGCCATCGATGCCGGCCACGGTCCAGGCGGGAAACGCCAGGCCATAGCCGATGCCGGCCAGCACGGTGCCTGGCAGGATGGATGCGGCCCACGACGCCAGCGTGGCCAGCGACGCGCCCAGCATGGCCAGGCCGCCGATGAACAGCAGCATGCCGCCAACGATGACGGGCTTGGTGCCGCAGCGGGCGATCAATGCCGGCCCGGCCCACGCGCTGGCCAGGGTAAAGGCGACGGCCATCGGCAGCAAGCCCAGTCCCGTGCGCGTGGCGGAAAAGCCCAGCACTTCCTGCATGGCCAGCGCCACAACGACAAAGGTGGGGCCGAGGGCCGTATTGGCCAGCAGGGAGACGATATTCGCGCCGCCCGTCGAGCGACGCAGGAAGACGGCCAGCGGCATCAGCGGCGCGGCCACGCGCCCCTCCACCCAGACGAACAGCGCCAGCAAGGCCAGTGCCAGCGCGACCAGGGAAAACGTGAGCGGATGCGCCAATCCCACATGCTCGCTATTGGCAAAGGCAAACACCAGCGTCGCCGCGCCCGACGCCACCAGCAGTGCGCCCCACACGTCGAGCGAGCCGCCAGCCGCGGCGGCATCGGGCCGGCCCTGGGGCAAGGCCGGCGACAGGGCCAGCACCAGCAAGCCGACAGGCACATTGATCCACAGCACCCAGCGCCAGCCCAGCAGGTCCGTGATGAAGCCGCCCAGTATCAGTCCCGCGACAAAGCCGCTGGCCGCCACGGCCGTCCAGGCGCCGAGCGCCCGGTTGCGCTGCGCCGGCTCGGGAAACACGGCCAGCAGCAGGGAAAACGCGGCAGGCGAAAACATGGCGGCGCCGAAGCCCTGCAGCGCGCGCGTGGCCACCAGCATGGCCGGGCTGTGCGAAAAGCCGCCCAGCAAGGAGGCGGCCGTGAACAGCAACAGCCCCGCGATGAAGACGCGGCGGCGGCCAAACAGGTCGGCCGCGCGCCCGCCCAGCAGCAGGAAGCCGGCGATGGCCACGCCATACGCATTGATCACCCATTGCAGCCCGCCGGGAGTGAAGCCCAGGCTGTGCTGGATTTGCGGCAAGGGGATCATGGTGATGGAAAAATCGAGCAAGGCAACGAATTGCGTGGTGCACAGCAAAAGCAGGCAAAGCTGCCGATGTGAAAGTAACATGGAGATCCTATCGATATAGTTTTACTCGACGTCAAAAGAACGCCGAACTCCCCTATAATGCGTTTTCCAAGAGCGAAACAGAAACGATGTTTTTTCGCGATTAACTTTAGAAAAACTATATCGATGGCACATCCTTTACCGCTCCAGGCGCTGCGCGCCTTTGTCGAAGTGGGCCAGCGCGGCAGCATCAAGGCGGCCGCCGAAGCGCTGCACGTGACGTCCGGCGCCGTCAGCCAGCAAATCCGCCTGCTGGAAGAACGGGTCGGCATGCCCCTGTTTACGCGCGAACGCCAGGGCTTGCGCCTGACCGAGGCGGGGGCCAGGGTCCACCCCGCCCTGCTGGGCGCCTTCGCGCAGATCGCCGGCGCCAGCCAGGCGCTGGAAGACATGGGCGCGCGCCAGACGCTCACCGTCAGCACGGTCGCCACCTTTGCCGCCGCTTGGCTGGTGCCGCGCCTGGGCCGCTTCAACCAGCGCCATCCCCATATCGAGGTGCGCGTGGAAGCGACATCCGCGCTGGTCGACCTGCGTCGCGACCGGGTCGACGTGGCCTTGCGCCACGGACTGGGCGACTATCCGGGCTTGCAGGTGACGCGTTTGATGGCGCCCGTGCTGGTGCCCGTCGCCAGCCCGGCCCTGATGGCGGGCCAGCCGCCCATCGCCACGCCGGCCGATTGCCTGCGCTACCCGCTGCTGCACGACACGGACCGCGCCGACTGGCCCCTGTGGCTGGCCGCGCATGGCGCGCCGGACGGCAGCGAGGATGCGGCGCGGGCGCTGCGCGGCTCGGCCTTCGAAGATGATTTTCTGTTGATACGCGCGGCCGAGGCGGGCCAGGGCCTGGCCCTGGTGCCGCAGCTGTATGCGCAGGAAGAAATCGCCGCCGGGCGCCTGGTGCAAGTGCTGGACTTGCCGTGGCCCGCGCGCTTTGCCTACTATCTGGTGACGCGGCCCGACGCAGCCACGCGCCCTGGCGTGCAGGCATTCATGGCATGGATTTGCGAGGAAGCGCAGGCCACGCGCTAGAACACATCGCCCCCGGCCGCACACGACACCACGCCGCACGCGGTGCTGAACAGCACCGGCACGCCGGCGCGTCCCATGGCGACGCAGCTTGCGGCGGGCAGCACGGCCAACAGCAGCGCCAGGTAGGCGAGCACCTGCAGGCGGCCCAGGGCCGGTCGCACAGCGCCCGCGGTATCGCGCGCCATGCCGCGCCTGAACGCCGTATTGCCCCTGCAGGCATCTGCCCTGCCGCTTGTCATCCAGTTCGTAAGCATGTCCCTCTCCTCGATTCCGGTTACCGGCCTGTCCCGCCTGCTTGAACGGCCTGCACGCCTGCTGGTCAGGCTGTAATGGTATTTTGCTGCATAAATTTACCAAATACAATAAATAAATCCAAAAAGAAACAATTTTTTAGTTTGCCATAATGCATGATTGCGCAAAGAAATCCGCCTTGACAGAGTGTAAAATGGGGAACTGGACACTGGCGCCGCCATCGAGTCCGGGTATTGCCGCATGGAAAATTCAATTTTAATCATTGCAATCAGTAAATTCGTTGGAATGCATTTCGTTTATGCGGCAAACGGACTCAATCATTCAGGTGGCAGGCTGCTGGCCGCGGGCATCCGGCCAAACTTGATGTAGATCATAATTTTTTGAACAAGCTCTTGCTATCCTGTAAAAAAATGACGGGAGCCCCGGATGAACAAGACGCAGTCGAGCAATGCGGAGCAAAAGTTTGCACATGAGCGCCTGGGCAGCGCCTGGCAAGGCGTGCCGGTTCCCGGCTATCCGGAAAGCGCGCCGGAAGGCGCCACGCTCGACCTGCTGCTGAACGCCTGGCTGGGCAAGTTCACGGGCGGCATTTCGCCGGCCGCGCTGGGCAACGCATATGCCGACTGGCTCAGCCACCTGGCGCTGGCGCCGTCGAAGCAGCAAACGCTGCTGCAGGAAGCGTGGAAGAAGATCGGCCGCTGGCAGCAATATGCCTGGCAATCGGCCCTGACCGGCGGCGCCGCCGAGCCGCCGTGCATCGCGCCGCTGCCGCAGGACCGGCGCTTCGACGACCCGGCCTGGCAACGCTGGCCCTACAATCTCGTCTACCAGGGCTTCTTGCTGCAGCAGCAGTGGTGGCACCGCGCCACCACGGGCGTGCGCGGCGTCTCGCCGCACCACGAGGATGTCGTCACGTTCACCGTGCGCCAGTGGCTCGACATGCTGGCGCCGTCGAACTTCCTGCTGACCAATCCCGTGGTGCAGCAAGCCACCCTCGCGAGCGGCGGCGCCAGTCTGGCGCGCGGCATGGTCCACGCGGCCGACGACTGGCAGCGCGCCGCCATGGGCGCCGGCGCGGCCGGCGAAGCCACGTTCAAGGTGGGCGGAAACGTGGCCGTCACGCCGGGCAAGGTGGTTTACCGCAATGACTTGATCGAATTGATACAGTACGCGCCCGCGACGGAGAGCGTGCATGCCACGCCGCTGCTGTTCGTGCCCGCCTGGATCATGAAGTTCTATATTCTCGACCTGTCGCCGCACAATTCGCTGGTGCGCTACTTGGTGGGCCAGGGCCACACGGTGTTCATGATTTCCTGGAAAAACCCGCAGGAAGAAGACCGCGAGCTGTCGCTGGAAGACTACCGCCAGCTGGGCGTGATGGATGCGCTCGACGCCGTTGCCCGCATCACGGGCGCGCCGCAGGTGCACGCGGCCGGCTACTGCCTGGGCGGCACCCTGCTGGCGATCGCCGCCGCGACGATGGCGCGCGACGGCGATGCGCGCCTGGCCAGCCTCACCATGCTGGCCTCGCAGGTGGACTTCAAGGAGCCGGGCGAACTGTCGCTGTTCATCGACGACAGCCAGGTCAGCTTCCTGGAAGCGGCCATGTGGAAGCAGGGTTACCTCGATACGAAGCAGATGGCGGGCGCCTTCCAGTTGCTGCGCTCAAACGATCTGATCTGGTCGCGCCGCTTGAACCACTACCTGCTGGGACAAGATGAACAGGACAGCGACCTGATGGCCTGGAACGGGGACGCCACGCGCATGCCCTGCCGCATGCATTCGGAATACCTGCGCCGCCTGTTCCTGCACAACGACCTGGCCGAAGGCCGCTACCGCACGGCAGGCCGCCACATCGCCCTGCCCGACATCGATGCACCGATCTTTGCCGTCGGCACCCTGACGGATCACGTGGCGCCGTGGCGCTCCGTCTACAAACTGCAGCTGCTGACCGACACGGACGTCACCTTCCTGCTCACCTCGGGCGGCCACAACGCGGGCGTCGTCTCGCCGCCGGGACAGCCGCGCCGCAGCTACCAGCTGGCCACGCACCGCCACGACGCGCCCTATGTCGACGCGGACAGCTGGCAGCGCGACGTGCCGCACCATGACGGTTCCTGGTGGCCCGCCTGGCAATCCTGGCTGGCGCAGCAAGCGGGCGCGCAAGTGGCGCCGCCGGCCATGGGCCCCGATCTGGGCGACGCGCCGGGCAGCTACGTGCTGCAGACCTGACAACTGACAACCGAGGAAACGCCATGCCCTACACCACCCTGCTGGTCCACGTCGACAATTCCCGCCACTGCGCCCAGCGCATCCGCCTGGCCGTGCGCCTGGCCATCGCCGAAGGGGCGCACCTGATCGGTTCGGCCATGAGCGGCATCTCGCGCTACGCGTATGGCGGCGGCGTCAACGCGCTGCAGTTTGCGCCGGCGCAAATGCAGGCGCTGCGCACCCAGGCCAGCGAAGCCTTGCACGACTTCGAGCGCATCGCGCGCGAGGAAGGCCTGGGCGCCTACGAAACGCGCTTCGTCGACGACGACGCGCAAGGCGCGCTGCTGCTGCAGGCGCGCTATTGCGACTTGCTGATCCTGGGCCAGACGGATGCGCAGGATACGCCGTCGCGCGTCATCGCCGGCACGGCCGAATACCTGATGCTCCATTGCGGCCGGCCCGTGCTGATGGTGCCGCACGCGCCCTCCGCCGCGCCGGCGGGCGCCGCGCAGCATCCGCTGCTGGCCTGGAACGGCAGCGCCGAAGCGCTGCGCGCCATCACCGATGCGCTGCCGCTGCTGCAAAGGGCGCGGCAAGTCACCCTGGCCGTCGTCAATTCGCACGCCCAGCCGGCCGCGCACGGCGAGCAGCCGGGCGCCGACCTGGCCCTGTACCTGGCGCGCCATGGCGTCAACGTCGAGGTGCTGCAGCACGACACGCCGCCGGGCCAGGACGTGGGCACGGCGCTGCTGGCCATGGCCGCGCAGCGGCGCTGCGACCTGGTCGTGATGGGCTGCTACGGCCACATGCGCCTGCGCGAAGCGCTGCTGGGCGGCGTCACGCGCACGGTGCTGCAAGAGACGACGTTGCCGGTGCTGGTGTCGCACTAGCGCGGCCGGCGGGCCTTCAGCCTTCCTTCACCCGCCCCTCATCCGCGCTTCATGCGCGGCGGCGACACTGCTCATGCCCTCACCCACACCAGGAGTACAGCATGAGCAAGACACACGGCGCCACCGCGCATTTCCACGCCCGCAGGCACTTTCTGTCGGGGATGACGGTGCTGGCCGGCCTCGCCGCATGCGGCGGCAGTTCGCTGCCGCGCGCATCCGGCGTGACGGACCGGCAGATCGGCGTCGCCCCCGGCGTCAGCCTGCACGTGCGCGACTGGCCATCGGCACGGGGTGACAGCCACGACGTGATCGTGCTGCTGGCCGGCCTGGGCGCCAATGCGCATGCGTTCGACAGCCTGGCGCCCGCGCTGGCGCGCCGCCACCGCGTGCTGGCCATCACGCGGCGCGGCTACGGTTCGTCGAGCAAGCCAACGCCCGCCAGCGACGCCAGCTACTCTCCCGCCACCCTGGTGGCCGACCTGCTGGCCGTGCTGGACGCACTGAAGGTGCCGCGCATCATCCTGGCCGGGCATTCCATCGCCGGCAACGAGCTGACCCTGTTCGCGGGCAGCCACCCGCGGCGCGTGCGGGGCCTCGCCTACCTGGACACGACCTTCGATTACCTGGCCAGCGGCGGCTATGAAGAACCCGCACCGACGCCCTACGATGAACCGCCGCCCAGCCCGGCCGACCTGGCATCGCTGGACGCCTCGATCGCCTATGGCAGGCGCATCAACAAGCAATGGTGGCCCGCGCTGGAAGCGAACTGGCGCGATGCGCTGGAAGTGCTGCCCGACGGTTCGGTGCGGCCCAATACCCCGCCCGCCATCGCCAGGGCCATGGACGTGGCCGCGCACAATTTTTCGCCCGACTACCGCCGCGTGCACGCGCCGGCGCTGGTCGTCACCGTCGATCCCGGCACCTTGCGCAACCTGTTTCCATGGCTGCTGCAAGCCGATCCCGCCACGCGGGCCGCCGCGCAGGAAGTACTCGACTTTATCCGGCCCCTGCGCCTGGCCGACGGCGAGCGCCTGGCCGCCGCCCTGCCCGGCAGCAGCCACCTGGTGATGCGCAACGGCTTCCACAGCGATTTCTTCATCGAATACGAGAGCACGGTGGTCGACGCCATCGAGGCCATGCGCTGGGAAGGTCTACAATAGGCGTGCAGCCAGCCGCCGCGCAGTGCCGCCTCGCACACGGCGCGGTCTTCTCCGTTTCCCTTGTCCCAAGGAGTTCCGCATGAGCAAGCAAGCCACCATCGTCCTCGTCCACGGTTTCTGGGGCGGCGCCGCCCACTGGAGCCGCGTCATCGTCGAATTGCGGCGCCACGGCCACATGGCCATCCGCGCCGTCGAACTGCCCTTGACGTCGCTGGCCGACGACGCCGAGCGCACACGCAAGATGGTGGCGCAGGTCGATGGCCCGGTGTTGCTGGTGGGACACTCCTACGGCGGCGCCGTCATCAGCGTGGCCGGCAATGCGCCGAATGTGGCGGGCCTCGTGTACATCGCCGCCTTTGCCCCCGACGCGGGCGAAAGCCCGGGCAGCATCACGCAGGAACACCCGCCCCTGGGCGCGGCCAGCCTGGAAGGCGACAGCGACGGCTATCTGTGGGTCAAGCCCGAGCAATACCATGACAGCTTTTGCCAGGACCTCGACGCGGAAGAAGGCGCCGTGCTGGGCGTGGTGCAGAAAGCGCCGCTGGCCAGCACCTTCGGCGACACCGTCAGCGACCCGGCCTGGAAACATAAGCCCAGCTGGTACCAGGTGTCCAGCGCCGACCGCATGATTTCCCCCGTCAACCAGGAGCGCATGGCGGCGCGCCTGCAAGCGAGAAAGGTCATCACCCTGAACGCCAGCCACGCCTCGCTGGCCTCGCGCCCCGTGGAAGTGGCGGCGCTGATACTGGAGGCGGCGGGCTCGCTGGCCGCAGCGTAAGCTTGCCGGCTACAGCCAGCCTTCGCGCTTCAGGCGCCGGTGCAGCCACCAGCAGCCGGCGATGATGACGACGATCACGGCCGGATAGCTGCCGCGCCACTTCAGTTCCGGCATGAATTCGAAATTCATGCCGTACAGGCTGAAGACCATGGTGGGCACGGCCAGGATGGCGGCCCAGGCGGCCAGGCGCTTGACGACCTCGTTCTGGCGGATGGAAATCTGTCCCAGCGCCACCTGCATGGCCGAATTGACCAGCTCGCGCATCTGCCCCGCCGTATGCGTGACCCGTTTCACGTGGTCGAGAATGTCGCGGTAATAGATGCGGTTTTCCTTGGGCACGATATCGCCATGGAAACGGATCAGCTGGGTGCAGATGTCATGCAGGGGATTGACGGCCGCGTCGAGCTTCAGCAGTTCCGTCTTGAGCTGGTAGAAGTCCTGCAGCTTGTCCTCGCTCAAACTGGGCTTGAACAGCTGCAGTTCATGGTGCTGGAAGCGGGCCTGCAAATGGTCGATGCACGGCTGGTACTGGTCGACGATGAAATCGATGATGGAATACAACACGTAGCCGGGACCGCTGGCCAGCTTCTCGGGCATGCTTTCCTTGCGTTCGCGCAACTTCGCATAACCGGCCGAGGCGCCGTGGCGCACCGTGATGATGAAGCGGGGACCGAGAAAGACGTGGGTTTCGCCGTAGACGATGGCCTCGCCATCCAGGGTGGCCGTGTGCATCACCATGAACAGGGTGTCGCCGTACTCTTCCAGCTTGGGGCGCTCGTGCGCGCCCTGCGCATCCTCGACAGCCAGTTCGTGCAGGCCGAAGGCCGCTTGCAGCGCATGCATGGCCGTGACGTCGGGGCTGGCCAGGCCGATCCACACGAAACAATCGGGGTCGCCGAGGAAGTCGCCCACCTTGTCGATATCAAAGTGCGCGATCTTCTTGCCGTCGCGATACGCTTCGCAATTGACGACGGCGGCGTGGGTACTCAGGTCCATGGTGTTTTTCGGCCAGGGGCAACAATATTGGGGGGCCAGTATAGCGGAAAGCGCATGACTGCCATGCCAATCCGGCTACCGCATTGACATTCGGGCACGTCAATGTAAAATGAGAACCATTCGCATTTAAGAAGAGCCTGCATGCGCCAGCGGCACGGGACTTCCGCGCCAACCTGGAGTGTGCCGTGACGTATGCCGTATCGCCTGCCGCCGATTCTCAAAGCCCCATGTCATTGAGTCAGCTGTATGGCCAGCACCATCCGTGGCTGTTGCGCTGGCTGCGCGGCAAATTGTCCTGCACGGATCACGCGGCCGACCTGGCGCAGGATACCTTCATCAAGCTGCTGGCCACGCCCGGCGAGCGCGCCGTCACCCTGCGCGAGCCGCGCGCCTACCTGACCACCGTGGCGCGCCGCCTGCTGATCGACCATTACCGCCGCCAGTCGCTGGAGCAGGCCTGGCTGGCCACCCTGGCGCAGCTGCCCGCCCCCGTCACGCCGTCGGCGGAAGACCGCTTGCTGATCCTGGAAACCCTGCACCAGATCGACGCCATGCTCGACGGCCTGGGGGCGAAGGTGCGCACGGCCTTCCTGCTGTCGCAGCTGGAAGGCATGGCGTATGCGGACATCGCCGCGCGCCTGAAGGTGAGCGAGCGCACCGTCAAGCGCTACATGGTGCAGGCGTTCGAACAATGCATCCTGCTGCTGGCCTGACATGAGCGCGGCCCTCGATGCGCGCGCCGCGCGCGAAGCGGCGCACTGGATGATGCGCCTGCAAGGCGGAGAACTCGACGCTGCCGCGCAACAGGGGCTGGCCCGCTGGCGCGCCGCCCACCCCGACCATGAAACGGCGTGGCAGCGGGCCGAGCAAGTGTGCCGCACCTTCGGCATGCTGCCCCCGCCGCTGGCCATGCCCTTGTCCAGGCAAGTGCTGGACCGCCCGTCCGGCGCGCAGCGCCGCGCCATCCTGAAGACCCTGGCCGTGCTGATCGTCGCCGGCCCAGCCGGCTGGGCTATGCTGCGCGTGGCGCCATGGCAGGCCTGGACGGCCGACCTGCGCACGGCCACGGGAGACATCCGCCATTTCCCCCTGGCCGACGGCAGCGGATTGAGCCTGAATACGGCCAGCGCCGCCGATGTCGCCTTCGGCGCATCCCTGCGCCTGGTGCAGCTGCGCGGCGGAGAGATACACGTGGCGACCAGCCCCGATCCCCTCGGGCGTCCCTTCATCGTGCGCACCAGCAACGGCAACATCCGCGCCCTCGGCACGCGCTTCACGGTGCGCCAGGACGACAGCCTGCTGGGCGCGCGCACCCACGTGGCCGTCTCGCAGGGCGCCGTGGAAGTGCGGCCAGCCGAAGGCCGGCCCGTCACCGTGAAGGCGGGCTGGCAAGCCAGTTTCGATGAAACGGCCGCCGGCGCGCCGCAGCCGCTGGCGCCGCACGCGTCCGCCTGGCTCAAGGGCTTGCTGTACGCGGACGACACGCCGCTGGAGCAGGTACTGGCGCAGCTGGCCCGCTACCGCCACGGCGTGGTGCGCTGCGATCCGGCCGTGGCGCGGCTGCGCGTGTCGGGCGTGTACCAGCTGCGCGACACGGACGCCCTGCTGGCCCTGCTGCAAGCGTCGCTGCCCATCCGAGTGCGGCGCCACAGCCGTTGGTGGATTTCTGTCGAGCCCGCATAAAAATTTTTGAGAAGAATGTCCCTTTCCGTCATGTGCCCCGTCAATCCACACAGGACCAACACATGAACGAAGGGAAACAAGCAATGAAGCACTACCGCCACACCAGCATCACCCTGGCCCTGCTGGGCAGCCTGGCCCTAAGCGCGCCCGCATCCGCCCAGCAGCAACCGCAACAGGCGCCCGCGCGCCACTACCAGGTGGCCGCCGGCCCCCTCGGTGCCGTCCTGTCCGCGTTTGCGGCCGACGCGGGAGTCAGCATTTCCGGCGCCGCCAGCCTGTATGCGGGCTTGAACAGCCGCGGCTTGAACGGCAACTACCAGGTGGCCGACGGTTTCGCCCGCCTGCTCGATGGCAGCGGCTTATACGCTGTCGACCAGGGCGGTGGCCACTACGCCGTGCGCAAGCTGCCCTCGGCGGCCGATGCGGCCACGCTGCCCGGCATCGCCGTGCGCGCCACGGCCGAGCGCAGCACGAGCACGGAAGGCACGGGCTCGTACACGACGCCGGCCACGGCCAGCGCCACGGGCCTGGTGCTGTCCTTGCGCGAGACGCCGCAATCGGTCAGCGTCATCACGCGCCAGCGCATGGACGACCAGGACTTGCTGACCGTGCGCGACGTGCTTCGCAATACGCCCGGCATCGCCGTCAACCAGTTCGACACGGAACGCAGCACCTTTTCCGCGCGCGGCTTCGACGTCGACAACTTCCAGTACGACGGCGTGCCCACCACCTATAAAGTGCAGTATTCGGGCGGCGAATCGGAAATGGATTCGCTGATCTACGACCGCGTGGAAGTGACGCGGGGCGCCACGGGCTTGCTGACGGGCGCCGGCTACCCGTCCGCCTCGATCAACCTGGTGCGCAAGCGGGCCAGCGCCAGGCAATTCGAAGGGCAATGGTCGCTGGCGGCCGGCTCGTGGAGCGATTACCGGGGCACGCTCGACCTGGCCACGCCGTTGAACGCCGACGGCTCCGTGCGCGGCCGCGTGGCCGGCGCCTGGCAGGACCGCAAGTCGTTTACCAATGGCTATTCGAACCAGCGCCAGCTCGTCTACGCCACCGTCGAGGCGGACCTGGCGCCCGGCACCGTGGCCATGCTGGGCGCCAGCTACCAGAAGAACGACCCGAAAGGCAGCAACTGGGGCGGCTTCCCCCTGTGGTACAGCGACGGCACGCGCACCAATTTCGACCGATCCGTCACGACGGCGCCCCGCTGGGCCGCCTGGGCCACGGAACAGACGAATGTGCACGCCACCGTGGAACATGCGCTGGGCCAGGGCTGGAAAGCGCAGGCGCAAGCCATGTACAGCAAGCACACGGAAGACACGCCGCTGGTATTCCTGGCCGAACGGCCCGATAGAATCACGGGCCTGGGCATGCTCGGCTATCCGAACCGCTACATCGGCGCGCGCGACCAGAGCAGCGCCGACGTGAAGCTGTCGGGGCCATTTTCCCTGGGCGGACGCCAGCATGAAGTCATCGTCGGGGCCAATTACACGGTGCAGCACGCCGAGTTCAGCGTCAAGGAAGCGCTCGACCCTGAACCGATCGGCAATTTCCTCGCCTGGGATGGCAGCTACCCGCAGCCGGCCTGGGGCGAACTCGTGCTGTCGGAAAAATACACGACCAAACAATATGGCGCGTATGGCGCGGCGCGCCTGAACCTTGCCGACAACACCAAATTGATACTCGGCGGTCGCTTGAGCCGCTGGGACAAGGACCGCATCGGCTTTGACGGCAGCGCCCGCTTTGCCTTCGCCAAGAGCAAGTTCGTGCCGTATGCGGGCGTGGTGGTGGACCTGAACGACACCTATTCGGCGTATGCCAGCTACACGGACATCTTCCGCCCGCAGGAAAACCAGGACCGCACGGGCGCCTGGCTGGACCCGCTGACGGGGCAAAGCATGGAAGTGGGCTTGAAGGGAGAACTGGCCGGGGGCCGGGCCAACGGTTCCATCGGCATCTTCGAGATCAAGCAGGATAAGCTGGCCCAGCCGGACGGCGCACACAGGATTCCCGGCACCACCACGCAAGCGTACTATGCGGCGCGCGGCGCCACCAGCCGCGGCATCGAGGGGGAATTGTCAGGCCGCCTGGCACCGGGCTGGAACGTGACGGCCAGCGCCAGCCACTTCCGCGCCAGGGACCGCGAACAGCAGGACATCAACACCCTGTCTCCGCGCTCGACGGCGCGCCTGTTCACCACCTGGAAGGTAAAGCCAGACCTCACCGTGGGCGGCGGCATCAACTGGCAAAGCAAGTTCTACTTTGACGACGAAGGCCCGAACGGCAAGGAAAGAGTGACGCAGGAAGCCTACAGCACGGTGAGCCTGATGGCCACGTACCAGCTGTCGCGCCAGCTGACGGCCCAGCTGAACGTGGAAAACGCGCTGGACAAGAAGTACATCAACATCAACACCTACGCGCAAGGCACGTATGGCGTCCCGCGCAGCGTGCGGGGGACGTTGACGTACCGGTTCTGATATCGCATCCAACGGCATAACACGCCAGGCGAGTTGCGGAAACGGCTGCAAACGCCGCTGCCACCGCTCGCCTTACTGCGTTTGCGCGTACAGCACGCGCACCTCCACCCTGCGGTTCAAGGCATTGCACTGTTCCGTTTCATATGCGGTAGTGCTTGCCTCGACAGGGCATTTCACGCGCGGCTCCCGCGCACCCGCCCCTTCCGATCGCATTGTCAGATTCTTTCCATCCAGCGCAGTTCTGAGTACATTGACAATCGCCTCTGCGCGCAGCTCCGATAGACGTTGATTATCCACGGCTTTTCCAGCAATACTGCCCGCGAAAGGACGGGCGTCACTGTGGCCGCGCACCATAATGTCATGCGGCGTACCCGATGCCAGAATGGCTGAGGCAAGAGCCTGCAGACGCGGTTGTACCGTTGGCAATAATTGCTCGCTGCCGGTTTTGAACAGCAAGTCGTTGGATAGGTCGAAACAGGGATTCAAGACAGGCCGGCTCTTGATGATGCGCATCGTTGCCGCATCCAGACGCAAGGTGGCAACCTTGAGGACGACCGGTTCAGGGCTGAAAATACTGGCCTCCGGCTTCGTGCGTACGCTGAACGTGACAAGCGACACGCCGCCAACGCCGGTCCACAATACATCGGCATGATGTACCAGCAATCGCCCCCCGGCGCTCCTGCGGCAGTCAAGGATGGGGCGGCCGACGACTTCCGTGACGCGCTCGATTTCACCGAGCTCGGTCTCGGGCACTTCGATGCTGACGTCGGGAATACGCACACCCAATAGCTGGAAAGCCATATGCACCATCTTCATGAACGGCCCGAAGAACAGCACGAGTACCAGCGGTGCGACGAACACTGCGGCAAGCTGCGCCAATCTGCGCTGCGGCTTCGGCTGCGCACCTGCGACCGTGATACCCGCTTGCGTACCAGCCGTGCCTAGAAAGAGGGTAAGAAAACCGGCACAGAAAAAGATCAATATCAGTAAAAACAAAGAAGGTCTAGCACCGGCGAATGCATACAGCAAGGACAGCAAAAAAAAGAACAGCGATACCAGGCAATAGCCAACGCCACGCAGCCCGGCTGGAACGACAAACAGGGTCGCCTGACCACAGCCAGCGTACCTCCTGGAAACCCGCTTTTCCAGCCAGGAGCACAGCTGGAGCAGCCACACTGCGGACATGGCCCCGAACAACAGGAAGATACAGTACAGAAAACCGAACATCAGTGCCACAAAGATAAAGAATACCACTTCGCCTGGCGTCAAACTGCTGGGAAAAAACTGAATGTCAAACAGATAGGTCAGCGTGACGATGGCGCCCACTGCAACGGCCAGTTTATATGTCAAGGTCGTCACGAGATCGAGGATCGCTATTTTCTTGCTCAGCGAATCGCCGCTATACGTCGGGACAGGTGCTGCTTCTGGCGGGGGGCTCGGTATGATCACAGTATCGCCTTACGAAAGACAAGACGTTTGACTCGCTTGGACAGACAACAGACATACTCATCACTCCTTTGGCAAAGGCTGGAATGACGGATCCATCTATACAAGTCTAGTGAGTCGTCACGCCGCTGTGCGGCGATCGCAGCGAAGCTTGATACAGATTAAACAAGGACGATCTGGCTCGAACGAGCTCGCCACCTACCCCGTCGAAATAACCATGTTCAAGGCGCGCCGCAATTCCTTCAGCCGCGGCGGCTTGCCCAGCACGCAGTTGACGTGTTCCGGGTAGTCGCTGTCGGCCGCCAGGCGCTGGCCCCAGCCCGTGAGCATGATGATGGGCGTGGCCGGCGAATGCTGGCGCACGGCGCTGGCCACCTTGCGCCCGTCCACGTGGGGCATGCCCAGGTCCGTGATGACCACCGCGAAATGCTCGCCCCTGTCGCAGGCGGCCAGGAAGCAGTCGATGCCGGCCTGGCCGCCATCGGCGGACACCACGTCGTGGCCGTCGATTTCCAGGATGTCGCGCAGGGACTTGAGCACCATCGGGTCGTCGTCCACCACGAGGATGCGCAGGCGCGGCGGCACAGCGTGGGCCGTGTCGGGCACTTCGACCCCCTCGCCTTCCGCGCAGGCGGGAAACGCCAGGCGCACCGCCGTGCCCTGCCCCGGCGCCGTGACGATGTCGATGCCGGCCCCATGGCGCTCCATCATGCCGTACACCATGGCCAGGCCCAGGCCCGTGCCCCGCTCGCCCTTGGTGGTAAAAAACGGTTCCAGGCAGCGGCGGCGCGTATTTTCGTCCATGCCGATGCCCGTATCGCCCACTTCGACCTGCACCTGCCGTACCCCGGCCTGGCCCGGCGCGCCGATGCAGGCCGTGCGCACGGTCAGGGTGCCGCCTTCCGGCATGGCGTCGACGGCGTTGAAGACCAGGTTCGTCAGCGCTTCGCGGATTTCGCCCACGCTGCCGGGCAGCATGGGCAACCCGTCCGTCAGCTCCATGCGCAGGGCGATGACGATGCCGCGCTGCTGCGGCATGTCGCTCCAGCGCGCGCGCGTCAAGTCCAGCACCTGCTGCACCACCAGGTTGACATTGATGGGCGACAGCGCCAGTTGCGGTTCGCGCTGGCGGTAGAATTCGCGCATGCGCGCCACCGTGGCGGCCACGTCGTCGATGGCCCGTTCGATCACTTCCAGGCAATGCCGGCCCTGCGGACTGAGATTGGTTTCCGTCTCCAGCAAGGACTCGGTGTACAGGGCCACGGGGGAAATGGCGTTATTGATATCGTGCGCGATGCCGCTGGCCATCTGCCCCAGCGCACGCAGGCGCTCCTGCTGCATCACCGACTGCTGGGTCTGGCGCAAATCGTCATACGCGCGCTGCAGCGCGCCATAGAGCTGCGCCTGGTTGGCGGCCAGCGCCACATGCTCGCTCAGCTGGCTGAGGAATTCGCATTCGCCGCTGGTGAAGCTGTGCGCGGCACGGCGCGCCACGATCAGGATGCCGAAGACCGTGTTTTCAGCCAGCAGCGGCGCCATGACGAGGGCGCGCAGCCCCCCTTGCGCCAGCCGCTGCGGAAACGGAAACGCCACCCCGGCGATGTCGGCTTCATACACGAGCTTGCCGCGCACGCAGCTCGACAGGCCATTTTCATCGATGGGAATGTGCGCGTGTTCGCTCATCATGAAGGACTGCGCCAGCGCCTCGCTGCGCACGCCCACGCACGTCACCTGCAGCGCGTGCTGCGACGGCTCATACAGGCAGATGCAGCTGAAATCGATGGGCAGCTGCTCTTCCAGGCTGCGCACCACCACCTGGAAGATGCTGCGCAAGTCCTGCCGCTCGCCGATCGAGCGCGTGATCTGCTGCAGCAGGTTCAGGCGCTCGAGCTGTTCATGCACCTTGCGCTCGGCCAGCTGGCGTTCGGCGATCTGCGTTTCCAGGGCGGCATTCGTGTGCGCCAGCTCGTCGCGCGAGACGGTGGTGCGGCGCAGCTTTTCCGTCATGCCGTCGAAGGCGCGCGCCAGGTCGCCGATTTCATTCTTGGTGTGCACGCCGAGCGCAAAATCGAGTTTGCCGGCGCCGACGATCAGGGTGCCCTGGCGCAACTTTTCCAGCGGTCCCGTGACGCTGGTCATGGTGAAGTAGATCAAGCCGGCCACCAGCGCGATGATCATGCCGCCAAACAGCATCACGGCCACGTTGGCGTGCTGCTGCGCCTCCAGCACGCCTTGCCGGCTCAATTCGGACAGCCGCATCGCATCCGAAATCATGCCCTGCACCTTGCCCATGATCTGGCCCGACAGGCGCGCTTCCAGCTCGCCCAGCACCTCGCGCCGCTGCGGGTCCTGCCCCAGCTCGCGGTGATTCGCGACAAACAGCTCGAACAGGCCGCCCACGCCGGCCAGGTCGCCCTGCAATTCGCGCAGCAGCTTGCGCTCTTCGTCGCCGTTGAAGGCGGGCGTGGCCAGCAGCCCCGTGGACAGCGACTCGCTGCGCAGCTGCCACTGGGCGCGCGTGCGCGCGCCATGGTGCAGCGCATACTCGATCGACAGGTAGCGCAGCGACGTGACGGCTTGCAGGATATCGGCCGCCGCCTTGTTCTTCGCCAGTTCGCGCTGCATCGCCATGGTGGTGGAGAACAGCACGGCGACGATGATGGCCACCAGCACCACGCAAAACAATTGGGCCAGCTTGAAGCGCGTGACGATTTTCACGGTGGCCCTCTCAATGAATGACCGTCACGGCCGATGGCGCCACGGCTTCCAGGCCATCCAGATAGACGGCGTCGAGGAAGTTCGGCATGTCGCCGCGCTCGCCCAGGCGGTTCTTGATGGCCCAGCGCGCCTCGTCTTCCAGCGCCAGCAGCAAGCCCTGGTCGAGCACGACGCCAAACTGATAACCGTGCCAGGCCGCCTGCAGGCGCGCCGCCTCGCCGGGCGACGCCCTGGCAAACAGGGCGCGCGCGGCGTCGGGCTCGTCCTGGCAAAAGCGCGCGCCGGCGATCAGCGCGCGCAGTACCTTGCGCATCGTCGCCGGATGCGCACGCACGTAATCGCCCGCGCCGGCCACGTTGAACAGGCCCGCATACACGTCCTCGCCATAGAAGATGGCCGCCTTGCCCGCGATGGCGTGCGTCATGGCCGTCAGGAACGGTTCCCAGCCGGCCGCCGCATCGACCTCGCCCCGCGCCAGCGCAGCGGCCAGCTGGTCCGGCGCGTAGTTGTGCAGGGTGACTTCGCCTGGCAGCAGCTTCTGGCGGTTCAGGAAGGCGTCCAGCGCGAACTGGCCGGAGGTGCCCAGGGTCACGCCGATGCGCTTGCCCTTCAGGCTGGCGGGCGTGGACACGCCGCGGTCCAGGCGCCCCACGATGCCGTGGTCGCGTTCGGCCTCGAAGATGCTGGCGATGATGACGACGGACTGGTTCTTCAGGCTCGCCAGCACCACGGGAATATCGGACACGGTGCCCAGGTCGGCCTGGCCCTGCAACACGGCTTCCAGCGACGCCTTGCCCGACGAGTAGGATTGCAGCCGCGCGTGGATGCCTTCGCGCGCGAAATAGCCCTGCCCGTGCGCGGCCAGCACGGGGCAGCTGCCCACGTATTCCGCGTTCACGGCCAGGCGCAGCTCTTCCACGGGGCCGGACGGCGGCGCGGCACGGAAATACAGCCGCCACAGGGCGATGGCGGCCAGCACCGCCAGCAGCAGTGCGGCCGCCAGCCAGACCGTCCGCCGCGCTGGCGTCGGGCCGCTCATGCGCTGCACTGCGCCGTGGCCAACTCCAGCGCGCTGTTGACGGCCTCGGAAAACGCCACCACGTCGACCGGCTTGGTGAGATACCGGTAAAAGCCGGCCGCCAGCCCCTGGCGAACATCGCCGGGCCCCGCCACGGCCGTCAGGGCGATGACGGGAATATGCGCCGTGCGGGCATCGGCGCGCAGCAGCTGCATGACTTGCGTGCCGCTGATGTCGGGCAGGTCGATATCCATCAGTATCAGCTGCGGCAGGTGGCGGCGCGCCATCTCCAGGCCCGTTTGCCCGTCGCCGGCCGACAGCAGGTCGAGATCGGGGCGAAAATGGATCAGGCCCGCCACCAGGGTCACGTTCAGGGGATTGTCTTCCACATACAGCAGCGTCTTGCGCTCCGGCAACGCTATCGGCTCGGCGGGCCGGGCAATGGCGGGCAGGCGCGGGCTTTCCTGCAGCGGCTGGCGCGCCGGGCAACTGGCGATATCGAGCCAGAAAGTGCTGCCGCGCCCGGGCGTGCTGGCCACGCCGAGCCTGCCCTGCATGGCTTCGGCCAGGCGCTTGCTGACTACCAGTCCCAGGCCCGTGCCCTCCTCGTCGCGCGCATCGCGTCCCAGGCGGTTGAAGGGCTGGAACAGCGCCTCCAGCTGCGCGGCACTCAGCCCGGCACCCGTGTCGCGCACGGACAGGCGCAGCCGCTGCGCATCGACGGGCTGGCAATCGACGTGGATCTCGCCCTGTTCGCGGTTGTACTTGACGGCGTTCGACAGCAGGTTGATCAGCACCTGCTTGAGGCGCGTGCGGTCGGCCAGCACATGCAGGCCGACCGCTTCCACGAACGTCAGGGTGATGCCGCGCTTGTGCGCCAGCGGTTCCATCATTTGCCAGCATTCGTGGTAGATGCCGGCCAGGTCCACGGGCTCCATCGACAGCGACATATTGCCCGACTCGATCCTGGCGATGTCGAGGATATCGTTGATCAAGGTCAACAAATGCCGGCCGGCGCCGAAGATGTGCGAGGCAAAGGTTTTCCTTTCCTGCGCCGTCGAGGGAATCGAATCGGACGTGAGCATCTGCGAAAAGCCCAGGATGGCGTTGAGCGGCGTGCGCAGCTCGTGGCTCATACTGGACAGGAAATTGGTCTTTTCCTGATTCGCCCGCTCGGCCACTTCGCGGGCCAGCTGCAAATCCTTGTTCATGGCGTCGAGTTCGGCCGTGTGCTGGCGCAGCAGCAGTTCCAGGCGCGCATTGGCGATGCGCAACTGGCGCGTTTCCAGCGCCCGCGCCAGTATCAGCAGGATGCCCGACACCTTGAACGGCTTGACGACGTAATCGAGCGCACCCGCCTGCATGGCCTGCACGGCCGAGGCAATCGTGCCTTCGCCCGTCATGATGATGCAGGCCAGGTCGGGATCGATCTGCCGCGCCGCTTCCACCACGGCGATGCCGTTCATGCCCGGCATCATCAGGTCGACCAACAGCAGGTCGAACGATTCGACGGCCAGCAGGGACAGCGCCGCCTCGCCCGAGGCGAGCCCCGTCGTGTCGTAAGCCTGGCCGCGCAAGGTGTCGCACAGCGCGCGCACATGCGCCAGCTCGTCATCGACGATCAGTATCCGCGGCGGCATTGGTGAGCTGTTCATGCATTCTCCTGGCGGCATGGCCTTGCGGACCTGAAACCTGCCCCGCAAGATGCGTTCCGAGCATAGCACTTGAAAATTACCAAAAATACACGCTTTGTCACGCGCGCGGCGACGCCAGGCAGAGGCTAGGTCATGGCGGGCAGCCCCCGCAGCAGCTTGTCGAGGGTCAGCGGATAGTCGCGCACACGTACCCCCGTCGCGTTATAGACGGCATTCGCGATCGCGGCCGCCACGCCGCAGATGCCCAGTTCGCCCACGCCCTTGGCTTTCATGGGCGAGGACATGGGGTCCGTTTCATCGAGGAAGATGACGTCCTGGTGCGGGATGTCGGCGTGCACGGGCACTTCGTAGCCGGCCAGGTCGTGGTTGACGAAAAAGCCGCGCCGCTGGTCGACCACCAGTTCCTCCATCAGGGCCGCGCCCACGCCCATGGTCATGGCGCCGATCACCTGGCTGCGCGCCGCTTTCGGGTTCAAAATGCGGCCGGCCGCGCACACGGCCAGCATGCGGCGCACGCGCACTTCGCCCGTGTCGCTGTCCACGCCCACTTCGACGAAATGCGCGCCGAACGTCGATTGCTGGAATTTTTTATCGAGGTCGCCATATTCCATGCGGTCTTCCGCGACGATGTCGCCATGGTAGGCGGCGGCTGCGAGCGGTACGCTGCGCTCGCCCTGGCTCACCTGGCCGTCGGAAAAGCGCGCCTCCTTCTCGTCGAAACCCAGCTTGGCGGCGATGGCCTGGCGCAGGCGCACGCAGGCAGCGTACACGCCGGCCGTGGAACTGTTGCCGCCCCACTGCCCGCCCGAACCGGCCGAAACGGGGAAATCCGAGTCGCCCAGGCGCACGACGACCCGCGTCAAGGTCACACCCAGCATTTCCGCCGCCGTCTGCGCGATGATGGTGTAACTGCCCGTGCCGATGTCCGTCATGTCCGTTTCCACGGTCACGATGCCGTTGGCGTCGAGGCGCACGCGGGCGGCGGACGGCATGACGAGGTTGTTGCGGAAGGCGGACGCCACGCCCATGCCCACCAGCCAGCGGCCGTCGCGCCGCATGCCCGGCTGCGTCGACCTCTCCTTCCAGCCGAATTCCACGGCGCCCGTGCGCAGGCAATCGATCAGGCGGCGCTGAGAAAACGGCCTGCCTGGTTTTTCCGGGTCCACTTTCGTGTCGTTCAGGATGCGAAAGACGATGGGGTCCATTTTCAATTTATCGGCCATTTCGTCCATGGCGACCTCCAGCGCCATCAGCCCCGGCGCCTCGCCTGGCGCGCGCATGGCGTTGCCTTCCGGCAAATCGAGCACGGCCAGGCGCATGGCCGTCATGCGGTTCGGCCCCGCGTACAGCAGCCGCGTCTGCATCACGGCCGTTTCCGGCTGGCCCCCTTTCAAGTCGCCCGACCACGATTCATGGCCGATGGCCGTGATCTTGCCATCGCGCGTGGCGCCGAGGCGCAGGCGCTGGATGGTGGCGGGCCGGTGCGTCGTGTTGTTGAACATCAAGGGCCGCGTCAGGGCCACCTTGACGGGACGCTGCGCCGCGCGCGCCCCCAGGGCTGCCAGCAAGGCCTCCGCGCGCACGAACAGCTTGCCGCCGAAACCGCCGCCGATGTAGGGCGAGACGATGCGCACCTTGTCTTTCGGCACGCCCAGGGTGCGGGCCAGGTCGCCACGGCCCCAGTCCACCATCTGGTTCGCCGTCCACACCGTCAATTTATCCCCTTCCCAGGCGGCAATCGAAGCGTGCGGCTCCATCATGGCGTGCGACTGGTCGGGCGTCGTATAAGTGGCGTCCAGGCGCACGGGGGCCTGGGCATAGGCGCCGGCGAAGTTGCCCGTCTTGCTGTCGGGCTGGCCATCCTTCGGCTTGGTGGCCGTATTCTTCGCCTTGGCCAGGTCGAAAACACCCGGCTGTTCGACATATTTAACGTCAAGCAACTGCGCGGCCGAGCGGGCTTGTTCGAAGGTTTCCGCCACCACCAGGGCGATGGCCTGGTGGTAATGCTCGACCTCGGGGCCGCCCAGCAGCCTGGCCGTGTTCATCTTGCCTTTGCCCAATTTCCCAGCCGATTCCGCCGTCACCACGGCCAGCACGCCGGGCGCGCGCCGCGCCGCGCTGCTGTCGATGGAGGCGATGCGGCCCCTGGCGATGGCCGCGCCTACGACCTGGCCGTAGGCGGCGTGCGGCGCGGCCTTGTTTTGTTCATAGGCGTACGGCGCCGTGCCCGTGGTTTTCAGGGGGCCGTCGATGCGGTCCGTGGGGCGGCCCACGACTTTCAGCTGGTCGATGGGATTGGTGGTCGCCGGTGTCGTAAATTTCATGGCCCTAGCCTTTCTGTGCGGATGCGTGCGCCATCACGGCGGCGATCGTGCGCTGCGCCAGGGTCACCTTGAAGGCGTTGTCGGCCGTCGGCAGGGCGCCGGCCAGCAGGCGTTCGCTCACGGCGGCGGCGCCTTGGGGCATCGATTGCTCCGCCGCGGCAATTCTCCACGGCTGCGGCGCGACGCCGCCCAGGGCCAGCCTGCCCGTGCCGTCCGGCAAGATAATCGCCGCCACGGACACCAGCGCGAACGCATACGAGGCGCGGTCGCGCACCTTGCGGTAGACGTGCATGCCGCCGACGGGCCGGGGCAAGGTCACGCTGGTGATCAGCTCGCCCGGCTGCAGCACGGTTTCCAGCTGCGGCGTGCTGCCCGGCAAGCGGTAAAAGTCCGCAATGGGGATGCTGCGCGTGCTGCCGTCGGCCCGCACCGTGTCGATGGAAGCGTCGAGCACGCGCATGGCCACGGCCATGTCGCTGGGATGCGTGGCGATGCAGGCTTCGCTGCCGCCCAAAATCGCCAGCGGCCGGCTGAAGCCGGCGATGGCCGAACAACCGCTGCCCGGCACGCGCTTGTTGCAGGCCTGGTTCGTGTCATAGAAGTACGGGCAGCGCGTACGCTGCAGCAAATTGCCGGCCGTCGTTGCCTTGTTGCGCAATTGCGCCGAAGCGCCGGCCAGCAAGGCGCGTGACAGCACGGCATAATCGCGCCGCACCGTGGCGTGCGCCGCCAGCGCCGTGTTGCGCACGAGGGCGCCGATGCGCAAGCCGCCGTCCTTTGTAGTTTCCACCTTGTCCAGGGCGAGGCCATTGACGTCGATCAAATGCGCGGGCGTTTCGATGTCGAGTTTCATCAGATCGAGCAGATTCGTGCCGCCGGCGATGAACCTGGCGCCCGGCGTGTTCACGGCGGCGGCCGCCGCTTCGGCCGGCGTGGCGGGCTTCTGGTAGCTGAACACTCTCATGCCGGCCTCCCCGCCACTTCCGTGATGGCTTCGATGATGTTGGAATACGCGCCGCAGCGGCAGAGATTGCCGCTCATGCGTTCGCGCAATTCTTCCGGCGTCGCCTGCGGCGCCGCATTCAAGTCGGTGCTGACGTGGCTGGGGATGCCCTGGCGGATCTCGCCCAGCGCGGCGACGGCCGAACAGATCTGCCCCGGAGTGCAATAGCCGCATTGATAGCCGTCATGCGCGATGAAAGCCGCCTGCATGGGGTGCAGTTTGTCGGGCGTGCCCATCCCCTCGATGGTGGTGACCTTCGCGCCGTCATGCATCACGGCCAGGGTCAGGCAGGCATTGATGCGCTGGCCGTCGAGCAGGACGGTGCAGGCGCCGCATTGCCCGTGGTCGCAGCCCTTCTTGGTGCCCGTCAGGTGCAGGTGTTCGCGCAAGGCGTCGAGCAAGGTGGTGCGCGTGTCGAGTTCCAGGCTGCGGCGCTGGCCGTTGACGTCCAGGCTGACTTGCATCAGGACGGGCGGCGCCTGGCCGGACGTGCTCACCGCTTGCGCCGCTCCCGCCACGCCGGGCACGGCCACCGCCGTGGCCGACAGCGCGCCGGCGATCAGCACGCCGCGCCTGCCAGCATTGATGTGATTACACTCGGTCATGTCGCGCTTCCTCCTGGCAGTGGGCTGGGTGGGCGCATGCAGGCCCGGAGTTCCACTCTGTCAGCGGAATTTCTGCGCGTCTGTACGCGAACGAACGTAAAACATGGGGGAGCGCCTATCCTTGGCGCAAGCGCAGGCCGCGCCGGGTCGTGCCGACGCCCCCCTGCGCCGCGTAACCCGTGTGGCGCGCGCAATGGTCGAGCGCCTGGCGCAGGGCCGTATCGACGTTGCGCAGCGACATGTCGTGCCGCTCGGCCACTTCCTGGCGGGTCAGTTCATCCACGCGCAGCGCTTCGAGCACTTGCCGGTGGCGCCGCGGCAGCAAGTCGACGGCCTGCGCCAGGCGCCGCACGTCCGCCTGCAGCTCGGCCAGGCGTTCCGGCCCGGCCGCCGTATCGGCCAGGAAATCGACCAGGCCGGCGGCGCCATCGTCACCGCCCTCGTCCGCATACAGCCAGGCGCGGTTGCGGCGCAGGCTGTCCATGGCCGCATTGCACGCCACGCGGAAGACATAGGCGACGGGGCTGTGCGCCAGCGCCGCGCCGTCGCCGGCCGCCAGCGCGCCCAGCCGCAGCCAGGCGTCGTGCAGGCTGTCGCTGGCCAGCTCGGTGCAGCCCAGGTGGCGCGCCAGGCGCCGGTGCAGTCCCGCGTAATTGCCTTCCAGCACCGCCTGCAGCCGGGCGCCCTGAGCGGGAAACGATGGCGGCGGGGCTACATCGTTGGCCGCCCGCAGGCGGGGCCGGATGGCTGGCCGGTACCAGGCCATGCCCGCATGCCCGCCAGCGCCCGGCATGCGCAAGGGCAAGGCATCGGCCGCCTTCGCCATGCCGGCCATCATGGCGACAACCTGCTGCGCTCTTGCGCCGTCAGCTGGCGCGTGGCCGATTCCGGCAAGGTGCCCAGGCCCAGCACGCGCACGGCGCTGCGCGGGTTGTAGTCGGCCGCCTCGATGCGCGCGCCCTCCTGCGGCGTCGCTTGCGCGCTGTCGGGCGGCGCCTCGCTGCCAAAGCCCAGCACGCGCACCGTGAACACGGATGGCTGCGCGGAACGGGTGGCTGCGCGCTCGCGCTGCACCACGTCCTGCGCCGCCGCCGTGGCCTGGGAAGCGGCCGCGCTGGCGTTCGTCATGGCCGCCACGTTGACGGACGCCGCCGTCGGCATGCCCTTCGCTTCGCCCTTGACCTGGATATTCGCCGCATTCATCACCTTCAGCGCGGCCAGGTTGACGTTGCCCGAGACGCGGATGCCCGCCTCGCCCGCGTCGATGGTGCCCAGCGGGGCCAGCAAGTCCACGTCGCCGGCCGGCACTTCCGCGATCGGCGCCAGGGTGGCGATGCCGGCGCCCGTGCTCGGCACGTCGGACGACAGGGTCACGTTGCCCCAGTTGTCATACACGCGCTTGGGCGGCGTGTAGACGATGGTCGACTTCGAACCGCGCCCCGCGTTGATGTCGCCTTCCGACGACCAGCCGAGGATATCGCCGCCAAACGTCGTCATGATGCGGCTCTGGCCCAGCAGGATGCTGCCGTGCGAAAACAGCTCGATATTGCCGCCGCCCTTGGTGATGACGCCCGAGGTCGCCGGCGGCGCCTCGCCTTCGATGCCGAACACCTGCTTGCCGCCTGGCGTCAGCAGCTGGATGTCGCCGCCGAAGTTCGTGTGCACATAGCCGCTGCGGGGAAAGTAATCCCAGCGCTGCTCGCCGTCATTGCGCACCGCGTACAGGCCGCGGTACATGACGATGTCGCCCGCATAGGCAAGCGCCTTGCCATTGGCGTCCGTGGCCGGCGCCAGGGCCGCGATGGCGTTGCGGCTGCGCAGGAAACTGCCATAGCGCGAGCTGTCCCAGTCGTTGTATTCGCGCCCGCCCGCCTTCAGTTCCGCGAAATACACATTGCGGGCAAACACGCGCTGCTGCGGCTCGGGCAGGGCCAGGTAAAAGGCCAGAACCTCGGCGGCCGTGCCCTTGAAACCGTAGCGTTCGCCCAGCCACGCCGCCAGTTCGCTGTCGTACGCTTTCACTACCTTGCCGGCCTGGTCGGCCAGCGGCACGCCCTTCTGCGCCACGTTCGCCGGGTCGAGATACGGCTTGACGAAGCGCAGGTAGTCGAGTCCGGCCGCGCCCACGCCCGCCTGCATGGCGATGCCGGCGCCCGGACGCTTGTCGCCCGCCACCACGGGACCGAGGCTGACGACGCTGCCCTTGTCCTGCATCAATATGTTGCGCCCGGCGCTGATGTCCAGCGTGCCGGGACCGGCCACGTTGAAGGAACTGTTCAGGATGTCGCGCCCGGCCGACACCACCGATACGTCAAATGCATTATTGTGCACGAACAGGTTGCTGTAATTGCGGAACATCATGTCGCCGTCGCCCCTGGCACCCACGGCTTCCAGCTGGGCCGTGCCGCTGCCGACGATATCGCGGCCCGCCTTCATCCACACCGGCTGCGCCCCCTCGTACCAGGTGACGCCCGCCCGCGGGGCATCGTAAAACGCGACCATGCGGCCGCTGTTCACGCCCATCAGGTCGCCCGTGACGGCATAGATGCGCGCCGCCTGCGTGCCGCTGTTGGCCGGGCCGGCGGCGGAATCGGGGCCGAAGGCGAACAGGGGATAGTTCACTGTCGACGATGGCACGCCCGTGCTCGCGACATTGTCGGCCAAGGGCGTCAGGCTGCCAGGCCTGAGGTTCCACGCCGCGAAGGCGGGCTTGAACGGCGTCGCCATGCTGTCGGCGGCAGCGCCGGACTGGCTGATGGCATAGCCGCCCGCATAGATGGAGTCGCCGGCCAGCCATTGCAGCTGGGCGTTGGGCGACGGCGCCAGCAGCAAAGGCGCGGCATACAGCGATGCGGAGCTCCAGTCCGTGATGGCCTTGCCATAGTACAGGCTGCCATGCGGCGCCGCGACCCGCACGATGGACGGGTAGACGATGGCCAGGTCGGTGGCCGTGTCGATGCCCGCCGTCAGCGGCGTCATGTTGCCGCCGGCGGAGAGCAGGTCGAGCGCCGTGCGCGGCGTCCACAGGCTGAACCAGCTGTAGCCGGCGCCCTGCTCGCCCGACGCGCTGGTATAGGACGAGGTATTGAGCTGCAGGACGCGGCCGGGATCGGCCACTTCCTGCAGCACCTGGTCGCCCAGGGTTGCCACGCTGAAGGTGGCGTCGCCCGGTACCAGGGTCATGCCGCCCCGTGGCGTCGCGCGCGTGGCGCGGAAGGCGTCGAAGGCGCGCGTTTCCAGCGGCACGTGGTCGGTCCCCCAGGTGCCGTACTGCAGCGCAACGGTGCCCAGCTGGCCCGCCGCCACGTCGGCATGGCCGCGCAGGTCGGCCAGCGCGCCATTCAAGTGTCCGTCACCGGGCTTGCTGGCGGGATTGAGGGCGCCGCCCACGCGCAGGTCCAGGTCGCCGCCGCCCGTCAGTTGCAGGCTGCCATCGGCGAGCACGCGGCCGGTGCTGCCTACGGCCAGCAGCAAGCCTTGCGAGCGCACATTGATGTTGCTGTCGTAGATAGCGCCGACCTGCCGCGCCAGCATGCCGGCGTCGCCCGCCACGTCGGCGCGCACATTGCCGCCGCCCAGGGTGCCGAAGCCCGTAAAGCCCAGCACGGTGTCGGCCAGGCCGCTGCGGGCAGCATAGGTGCCGAAATTGATCCACCACGCCGTCGGCTGGGCCGGGCCGCCCGTGGCCACGCCACCGCTGCCCTGGCGCCACAGCCAGTTGCCCACCGCCACCGAACCGCCCAGGCCATCCTTGTTGACGGGACGCCCGTTGCTGGCCGCCGCCGCGCCCACCAGCGAACCGCTCAGGTCGCCAGCCACCTGCAGCAGCAGATTGCCGCCCTGGTCCGGATACCAGGCGCGGTAGAGGCTGTCGCTGCCGCCGTCGACGAGGCGCTCATGCGCGCCGTCGGGGTTGGACAGCACCGTGCCGTCCAGCCCCCGCGCGCGCGGCAGGTTGTACGGGTCGCCGGCCGCCGTCGCCACCGACGACGTGCCGGCCGTGTACACGCCATACAGGCTGTCCATGCGCAAGTTGCCGCCGCTGACCAGGTCCAGGTCGCCCGTGCCCGTGCGCAGCACGCTGTAGCGCAGGCTGGACGCCTTGTAGTCGAACGTGGGCTGCGACGTGCCGCACCAGGTGGGATTCTCCTCGCACATGGTGGGCCAGCCCAGACCGTCGAGGTCGACCACGTCGCCCGCCTTCACGCTGGGGTCAGCGAACTCTTCCGCGCCCGCCCTGGTCCACACGTATGCCACCTTCAGCACGCACAGGCTCGGGTCGTTGGCGCAAAATACCTCGACAGTCTGGCCGAACTGGCTGGTGAATTCCTCGGTGATGGGCTCGCCCGCCACGATTCCGGGAATGCCTTCGCGCTCGCCCAGTTCCTGCGCTTCCTTGGTCCAGTACTGCACGCCCTTCGGCGGTATCAACACGCCATACATGCCGTAATGGCTGTCGGCCAGGCGCAGGGTGCCGTGCGCGGGATGCGCCTGCACGGCGCGCGTGTCGGCCCCGTCCAGGTCGGCGCCGGCTACCAGGCGCATGCCCCACGCCTGCGAGCCGTCGGCCAGCATGGGCGCGATGGCCCACAACCGGCCCTGGCGGCCCGCCACTTCCGGGCGCAGTTCGATGGCGTCCACGCCCGGCAGCAGCTTGACGTTCGTGCCATTCGGGATCAGCGCGCCGACGGGCAGCACCACCTTGCCGCTGAGGGTGACGACGTTGAGCTCGCCCAGCAAGCCGGGCAAGGCGACGCCTTTCGGCCAGGTCATGGCGCGCACCTTGATCAGCTGCCCAATCACGCTGCCCGCGTCGAGGCGCGTGCCGGATGGCAAGGTTTGTGCCGTGGCCAGCAAGGTGCCCGCAGCGTGGAGGACCTTGCCGGTGCTGTCGCGCACAGCGGCCGCCAGCACCGTGCCGGCCGGCAAGGTGAGCACCTGGTTCAGGACCACGTCCACGGGCAGACGCGTGTTGGCGCGGACATTGAAGGCCTTGACGGGCACGTCGTAATTGAGCGTGACGCCGCCCGGGAAGATGGTGCCGTCGGCCAGGGTCACGCCCTTGCCCGGCACGATGACGTCGCTGCCGTTGAAGTCGCGCCCCGGCAGCAGTTTCCAGCCGCTGTCGTCCTTGGTGGCAGGCGGCGGCGCGAAGCCGTCATTGATACTGCCGTAGATGCTCAAATCGCCGCCGGCGCGCAGCAGCAGGCTGCCCACCTCGCCCGAACCGCGCACGGTCGTCTGCTGGAAGCGGGGATTGAGGCTGGCGTAGCGCATGCCCGACAAATCCAGGTCGCCCTGCACCACCAGGTCGCCGTCCGCCGTCTTGCTGACGATATCGACGCCGGGACGCACATGCAGCGCATCGGCATACGCGGCCGTGGCCAGGCCCGCCAGTTTGCCGTTGCGCAAGGCCGTATTCGCCAGCGCCGCGTCGATGAAGGCCGTGCTGTCGCCGTGCTTGCTGTCAAGATACGCCTGGTTGATCACCTGATAGGGACGGCCGCTGGCCGCAAGGTCTGGCACGGGCTGCCCATCGGCGCCCGGCACAGTGGCGTAGGCCGCGTCGTCATAGCGCTGCATGGCGTTGACGGCGATGGATTTCGCGCCGCGAATGGTCAAACCGCCGCCGGCGGCGATGGCGATGTCGCCAAAGGTGGCGGCGTCCGCATCCGTGCGGGAACCGCCGCTGCCCAGGCGCGGCGCGTTCAGTTCCACCGTGCCGCGCGCGGCGCCGTCGTGCTCGCCCTTGCCCTTGCCGGCCACGGCGGCCGTGCCATGGCGCACGTCGATCTGCGCGCCGCCGGCCAGGTTCAATGCGCCTTCGCCCGCATTCAGTTCCACCATGGCGCGGTTCGGGCTGTCGATGATCTTGCCATAGCTGTCGACGCGCAGGACGGTGCCGTGCGCATCGAGCACGGCGCTGCCGGCCAGGGTCAGGCCATGCTTGCCGGCCAGGCGGATGCTGCCCACGCGCTCGCCGCTGGCATCGATCATGCCAGCGACGGTGAGGCGGCCATTGTCGACGGACACCTGCACCTCGCCCGCCTTGACCTCATTGCCGATCGTCAAGTCTCCCTGTTTCAGCTGGAAGCTGCGCGCGCCCGTCACGCCGCCGTCCGTCAGGCGCTTGTTCAGCGAGGCGAACTGGCTGTCCAGAGTGCCGCCGGCGCCCAGGGTCTGCGCGCGCACGTCCACGCTGCCATGGTTGTAGGGCACCACGGTGCCGCCCGCGTCGTAGCTGCCGCTGGCGCCGCCCAGGATCTTGCCCTGCAAGTCCACCATGCCGGCCCCGCCGTCGAGGGCCACGGCCTTCAGGCTGCCGGCGCGGTTATGCTCAGCCGACAGGTCGATCACGCTGCCCGTCCCCTGGCGGATGTCGCCGGCGCGGCTGTCCAGGATGACGTCGCCGCCCCAGCTGTATTTATCCACGTCAAAGAAAGTGCTCTTGCGGCCCGCCATGTCGATGCGCGCCGCGTCGGCCACGCTGATGTCGTGCTGCGCGTTGATGGTGAGCTTGCCGCTTGGCAGCACCACGGCCGTCGCCACGCTGACGCTGTCGCCGTTCAAGCTCAGCTGAGCACCGAGCCCATCGTTGTTCTTGACGGGCGCGGCGGGAGCCACGCCGGCCGGCGCCGCCACCGTCAGGGCGCCGCCTGCGGTGTAGCTGTGCGCGGAACCGGCGTCGCCCGTCAGCAGCGGCGTGCTGATGTGCAGGTTGCCGCCGCTGTACTGGAAGCCCTTGCCCGTCTCATATGCGCCCTGCGCCTGGTAGACGGACAGGCTGCCCTTGTGGTTGGCCGTGACTTGTCCCGACGCTTTCAGGTTGACCGTGCCAAAACCGAGCGCCAGGCGGTCGAACGAGGCGACACCGGCCGGCTGGGTGAACGGGCCGAAGCCGAAATCGATGCGTTCCGCTTCCAGGTTCAGGGTGCCGCTGCCCGTGCCGGCGCCGTGCGCGATCACGTTGCCGGCCGCCGACACGGCGCCGCCCCAGATCAGGTTGGCCGTGCGGATGGTGGCCGCCGTGCCGGCCCCGCCCTGGCCATACATGGCCGGCGTGGTCAGCACCAGGCGTTCCAGGTTCGATTTGCCGCTCGCCTTGTCGTAGGTGTCGAGCACCACGTCGCCATAGAAATTGACGCTGTCGGCCGCGCTCAGCATCAGCGCCTGCAGGGCGGGCGCGCCCGTGCTGGTATCGCCGCGCAGCAGGCGGTCCAGCACGCCCTGGTTCAGGGTCAGGCCGGAGGGACGCGTGCCGCTGGCCTGGGCCGCCGCCAGCGCCTCGTTCGAGCCGATATTGATGGCGCCCACGGCCAGGCTCAGGTTGCGCGTGCCGTAGCGGGCCGTGTCGTGCAGCTGGAAGCTGCCGCTGGTCGACAGCAGCAGGGTGCCTTCCGAGTACAGGCTGGCCGTGTCCGTGCACGCCGGTGCGCACATGCCGATGCGGATGCCGCCGCGCGCCGTGCCGCCCACGGGCGCCACGTTGAGCAAGCCGTTCGACGCGGCCAGCATGTGGATGTCCGCCTTGCTCTTGTAGATGAAGCCGTCGTTGGCGTCGTAGGCTGCCTTGCCCTTGCCCAAGGTGCTGATGCCGGCGCCGGAGGCGATATCGATCACGCCGATGCCCAGCTCGGTATTGCTGGGGTCCTGGGCGATCAGGAATACTTCAGGCGCGGACAGCACGGCGCCCGCGCGCAGGTAGATGGCGCGCGCAAAATTGTTGCCGAAATTCACATAATTGCCGCCCTGGCCAAATTCCGTGATCGGCGAGCTGCCCACCACGATGCGCGCCGCGCCGATATTGTTCAGGCTTGAAGCGCGCACGCTGACCTGCCCGGCGCCGCTGGTGCCCGGCGCGCCGTCGCCAAGGATCTCGATGTCGCCAGCGGAAGGAATGCTCGACATCAGCACCACGGTGCCGCCGTAGCCCCCCTCGGCGGCGGCGAACTTGCCCGTGCCGCGGAACTGGAGCGTGTCCGCCCCGCCCCCGGGCGCCATGGTCAGCTTGAGCGTTTTCGCATCGGACGGCAGCAGCGCGCGGGGAATGCCCCGCGTTTGCGCGTCGGCCAGCGCGAAGGCGGCATAGCCCGTTTCGTTGTACTGCGAATACGTGCGCAAGACCTTGGCCGGCGTGAGTATCAGCTGGCTGGCCAGCGGCGCGCGGATGTCCGTGCCCGCGATCGACAGGGTGCCGGGCGCGGCCCAGGAACCGTTGCGCAGCGGCTGCGCCACGCTGCCGGCGCCGCCCTGGCCCGCCAGGCCGTTCAGTTCCACGCGGAAAGCGCCCGGCAGCAAGGCATAGGTGGACGGCATCAGCGTGTAGGTGCCGGCCGCCAGGCCCGGCACGCCGCTGCCTATCGTCACCTGCCGGCCCACGGCCGGGTCGGACGCCGCCTTTTCGCCGCCCGAAGGCGCTTGCGGCGCCTGCACGCCCGGCACGATGGCGTACACGGGGTTGGTGGCCAGGCCCGGCAGCACAAAGCCGCCGTTCGCTCCCACCTGCGCCAGCGGATGGTAGCGCGCATCGGTGGAACCGCCGCGGCCGGCGATGAAGCCGGCGCCCGTCAGTTCGCCGCCGCCGGACAGGTCGAGCAGCGCGCCCGGCTGCACATCCACGGCCACGCCCGCCATTTCCACGCCGATGTGCAAGCTGCCTTGCGAATTGACGCCGCCCACGCCGATGAAGGTGGCCGCCTTGCCATCCACGTTCCAGTTCTGCCCGTCGACGGTGCCGCCATACGGCATGACCATGCCGGCGCCGCTGACGGAGGTGATGCTGTTGGCCAGCAGATTGACCGTCAGGCTCTTGTCATTGTCATAGCGGGCCACGCCGATCTCCAGGCGGCCCAGCGGCGCGCGCACGACGCCGCCCTGCTCGATATGCGCGGCCGCCAGCTCCAGCGAGCCGAAGGCGGAAGACGGCATGGCCGGCACGTCCGCCGTGCTGCGGCCGATGGTCAGGCTGCGCGCCGGATCGTAGCCGAACTTGCCGCCAACGGAACCATAGCCCACGCGCACGGCGGCGCCGGCGCCCGTGGCCGGATACAGCTGGGCCACATTGAGGGTCATGTCGCCGGGCGAGGACAATACCGTCGACGGCTGGTTGCCGTCCCAGCCCAAGGGCGACAGCAGGAAGCGCAGGTCGCCGCGGCTGCTCAGGCGCACGTCGTCAGCCAGCATGTTCACCATGCCGCGCACGTCGATCAGGTCGCCCGCAATGCTGATCTGGCTGGCGACCGGCGACGCCCCCGCGCTGCCTGGCGTCGTATAGAAATCGCGGCCGGCCGGCTTGATGCTGGCCAGGCGCACATACGGCGCCGCGATGCTGATGCGCGCGCCGGGCTGGCTGCCGGGCGTGAGCACGGGCGCGCCGTACAGCTGGAAGCTTTGCTGCAGCCGCAGCGCCACGTCGCCGTCGAAGGAGGCGGCGCCCAGCAGCGCCAGGTTGGCGAAACCGCCCGCCTCCACCTGCTCCACGGAAAAACGGCCGTGGCCATACTGCAGCGTTGCCGCGGCCTCCTGCGCGCTCGCGTGCGCGGCCAGGTCGCTGGCGCCCTGGCGCTGCGTCATGGCCAGCTGGCGGCCCTGCAGCACCTTGGGCGTAGCCAGCACTTTCAGGTATTCGGGCGTGCCCGTGGCCACGGACAGGGTGCCGCCCGCCGCGCCCGCGCCGCCGGCCCTGGCCCGCAGCTGGCCATCGAGGTACAGGCCATTGTTCGACGCCAGCGCGATGCTGCCGCCCGCGCTGGCCACGTCGATGGCGTCGCCATTGACGTCGAGCACGGCATGCGCGCCGGACGCATCGAGCACGGCGCCGTCGCGCACGACGACGAACAGGCTGGCCGCCGAAGTGCTGCCCTGTGCATGGTCGATCTCGCCGACGACGACGATGCTGCCGCCATCGACCACCTTGCCGTAGCGCCGGCCCTGCGCATCCGTGGCGCTGACGGCGCGCGCGGCCACGTCCAGCACGGCATGCTCGCCGATCCAGATGGAACGGCCATGGCCGGCCGCTTCCACCGCTTCGGAAACCGTCCGATCGACGCCCACACCGCCCAGGCTGATCTTGCCGCCCCACGCGTTCAGGCGCCCTTCCACCGTCAGCTGGCCCACGCTGGACAGCTTGATGGACTGGCCCGCATCGACGCTCACCACGGCGTTCTTGCCCACCAGCAATTCGGCGATGGCCATGTCGGCCGCGCCGGACTGGATATCGCCCACCTGCAGGGCCAGGCTGGCGCCCTTGCGCTGCGTCAAGCTGCCCTTCAGCGGATTTTCCGTGACCTGTTCCGGCATCCACAGGGCCAGTTTTTCATTGTCCACCACGCGCAATACCGGCATGCGCACGTCCACCTGCGCGCCGTCCGCTACCGTCACGCCCTGCTTGCCGACCAGGCTGTAGCTGGAAAAACCCTTGTCGAAGAAGCCGCCGTCCAGCTGCAAGATGCCTGCCTCGGGTTTTTCAATGTGGCCGATCATGATCTTGTTGGCCTGCAATTCCAGCTTGCCGCCGCCCGCCACGCCGTGGCCGCGCACTTGCGCACCCTTGCCCAGCACCAGGTCGGCCTTCGGTCCGTAGCTGGCCAGGGTCACGTTGCCGCCCTTGCCGCCCTGCTGTTTCGCCTGCGCCAGGATGGCCGCGCCGGAACTGACGTCGACCAGGCTGCCATTGCCAATGCGCACGTCGCCATACGTTCGCAACGATACGCTGCCGCCGTTCATATAAGGCAGGCCGGCAGCGGCCAGCGGGTCGCGCAGCACGTTACTGAGCAGGCCGCTGGTATCGAGCGTGACGCCGTCGGCCAGCACCAGCGTGCCCGGAGGCACGCCCGGATTGACGAAGGTATCGAGCATGCCCAGCGAACCGATCTGGTTCAGCACGTTGCCGGCCGCGATGCTGCCGCCACGGCTGCGCAGGCTGGCATTGATGGCCACGTCCTTGCCGAACAGGGTGATATTGCCGCCATCGGCCACCTGCAGCGCGCTGTCGACGGTGATCGCGCCCTTGGCGGCGATGCGCAGGGCGCCCAATTGCTGATTGTTCAGCAAGGTGGTGTCGAGCAGCAGCTTGCCCTCGCGCTCAGTGGACAGCACGCCTGTCACGTCGAGGCCGGCGGCGATGCCGTCCTGCACGCGCGTCAGGCGCACCTCGTCCATGACGGCGGACAGCGCATGCTGCAGCACGCCCGTGCGCTTGTCGAACATCGGCACGTACTGGCCCACGATCAGCTGGCCCCGCTGCGCGGCCGCCAGTTGCGACTGCTGGTAACCGTCAAGCAGCGCTTGCGGCGCCTGCGCCTGGCGCTCGCCCTGGAAGACGTCGCCCGCAATGCCCCCTTCCAGCACGGCCGATCCCGTCGCCACCACCAGCTTGCCCGCGTCGCGACCCACCGTGTAGCCGTTTTCCAGGCGCTTTTGCGCGGCGATCAATGGATTGGCGTAAAAGGCGCTGGCATCCTTGCCCCAGCGCACATGCTCTTCCTCGTAACCCTTGTACACGCCCGCATACGGCAAGTCGGCGGGCGCGCTGCCTGCCTCATACAGCTTGCCGTCCGCGCCTTTCAGCCAAGTCTGGCGCAGCGCGCCCGTCTGCACGTCCAGGGTGCCGCCCGACAGGTTGATGCTGGAGCCAAGCTGCGTGACGACATCCTTGCCGCCGAAGCTGACCGTACCGCCCTGCGCCATCCATTCGCTGACGGAGTGGCCCTGCGTGCCCAGGTAGCCGGCCACTTCCAGCAAGCCGCCCGCCGTGTACCAGCGGTCGCTGTCGTAGCCGTTCGTGCCTTTTGGCACGAACACCAGCTTGCGGCGGTCCACCCAGATATTGTTATTGATCAAAGCCTTGCCGTCGCGGTTGACGGGCGCATCGCGCTGCTCGTTGCCCTGCACGTTGATTTCGACATTGTTCGCTTCCATCGCCACCTTCACGCCCACGGCGCCGGAAACGTCGAGCTGGGCGCCGTCGCGCAGCAGGCTGCGGCTGGCCGCATTGACGGCGATCTGGCCGCCCGTGGCCAGGGTCCGCGAATCGCCGAGCAATTCCACCGTGCCGGCGCTGCCGATCTCGATGCGCGACTGGTCGCGGCGGTCGTTGACGGCGAGGATGTTTTCCGTGGACGTCACGGCCGGGCCGCGCATGGCGTCGCGCTGGCTGTCGAGCGCCGTCGTCTTGCCGTCGTCCTCGACGAGGATGGCCGTGGTGGCGCCGCGTCCCACGGTGACGGCCGCGTCGCTGCCCAGGGCGTTGAGGTGGATGGTGCCGCGCGTGGCCGTGGTGGTGGTCGCCAGCAGCACGCCGTCCTGCTGCACCGTGCGCCCGGCCAGGGTCACGTCGCCTTCGCGCGCCTGGATCAGGCCCGTGTTGACCACCTTGCCCGCCGTGCTGCCAGCCGCGAACTGCGGCGTGACTTCGCTGCCGCGCGTGGTCGACAGGGGATTGCCATCCGTGCCCACGCCTTTTTTAATGGTAAAGCTGTCGCCGGCGGCCAGCAGGGCCTGGCCTTTCGGCGTGCCGATCTCGCCCCCGTTGTGGACTTCCTTGCCCAGCAGCATCACATAGCCACCGCCCTCCGTGCTGCCCTTGGGCGCATTGCTGGCGATGCGCGCCCCCGCCTGCACCTGCACCTTGCCGGCCGCGTCCGTGAACGTCGTGGCGCCGGCCGTGCCGGGGCTATAGATACCGTTTTTCTGGAATTGCGCATCGCTGATACGGGCCGCGGCCGCCACCAGGCTGCGCGAGTCGACCTGGCTCGCGCCGTTGAAGACGATGCCGTTGCGGTTGACGAGCAGCAGCGTGCCGTCGGCCTTGATCTGGCCCTGGATCTGGCTGGGACGGGCTTGCGGATCGTTGACCCGGTTCAGCACGGCCCAATCCTTTTGTTGCTGGAACGTCAATATCGTGTCCTTGCCGACGTTAAACGTTTCCCAGTTCAGGATGGCCTTGTCCGCCGTTTGCTGCACCACCACGGCCGTCTTGCCGTTCGCTACCGTCTGCACGGGCGCCTGGGCGTTGAGCCAGCCGGCCGTCAGGCTGTTGGTGTCGACCTGCAAGCCGCCTTTCACGAGGCCATCGGGTGCGCCGGGCACGCCGGCCGCCGCCTGGCGCGCCTGCGCCTGGGCCGCTTGCTGCGCGGCAATGGCGCGCGCGGCCAGGTTCAGGTTGTTGAGCGAGCGCTGCAACTGCTGGTTCGCCTGCTGTTGCTGGCCCTCGGGCCGGCTGCCCAGCGGCAGCGGCTGGCCATTCGGCAGGCGGCCCGAAGTGGCCGCCGTATTCTGCGCCGCGCCCTTTGCCGCGAACCAGCCGCCGCTGAACGCCTGCTGCGCGCGGGCCGGCGTGGCAAAGGCGCCCGCCATCAGCATGGTGGTCAGTGCGTAGGCGAGCGGCGTGAGCCGCAAGCGGCTGCCCAGCGTGGAGGTACGCTGCGCGTCCATGTCGACGTTCGGGACTGGGCGCTGGGCAGTGTGAAGCTTGGTCATGGCAATGGTTTCCTGGCTAGAGAGAAGGGAACGGAGCCTGGCGGTAGCGCAAGCGTCCATGCCTCCATGACGTAGCCGGATGGCGGAAGGGATAATGTTTTTTGAAAAATATTTTCAGATATTTTCAAATAAGCCTGCCAAAGGGAAACCTAGAATCAGCGGAAATCAACTGAGCAGCACGATGCCGCCCGGCAAACTGGTCATTTGCGCGCCGTACAGGTCGCGTATCATCGCCAGCGCGCCATCGGTTTGCCCGATGGAAAAACGCATGCGCACGAGGCGGCGCCCCAGCTCGACATTGCGCAGCACCACCCGGCCCGGCCGGTAGCGGTTGATTTCATCGACGACTTCGGCCAGCGGCTTGCCGACGAACGACAACGCGCCCGTGCGCCACGCGCTGGCCTCCTCCGCTGGCGCGGCCGTGGCCGCCTGCACGCCCCGGTCGTCGTAGACCAGTTGCTGCCCCGCATCGAGGGTCTGGCGGCGCTGCTGCCAGACCACGTCCACGGCGCCCGCCAGGCAGGTGACGCAGACGGCGTCATCCGTGTGGCGCACGTTGAAGCGGGCCGACTGCGCCAGCAAGCGCCCCGCGCCCGCCACCACCGTGACGGGCTGGCGCGCGCCGCTGGCGAGGATTTCCGCTTCGCCGCCCAGCAGTTCGATGGCTTCCGGCGCCCGCACATCGATGCGCGTCTGCGTATTCATCTGCACCGTCATCTGCTGCGACACGGCCACCTGCCGCTGCTCGCCCGTGCCCGTGCGGTAATCGGCGCTCCATTCCTGCAGCGACGGCCAGGCGCCCAGCGGCGGGCGCAAGGCCAGCACGGCCACGCCGGCCGCCAGCGCGCCGCCCAGGAAAGCCCGGCGCCCGGGGCGCGGCGGGAACGCCAGCACGTTCGCCCGCTGCGGCGCGGCATCGGCACGGTCCAACGCGGGGGCCAGCGCCTGCCACACTTGCTGGAGTTCGCGCCAGGCGCGCGCATGCGCGGGGCTGCGCGCGCACCAGGCGCGCAAGGCGTCGGCGTCCGCCTGCGTGAAATCGTCGCCGCGCAGCCGCGCCCACCAGGCAGCGGCTTGCCGGTCGATGTCAGCGTCGCTGCCGGCGGTATGGGAAGGGTCGCGTGGATCGCGGTCAGGAGCAGTCATGAGATTCATCAATATTTACGGCGGCCCGACACATCGCTGCGCTGGGCGGCATCGGCGTCGGCCATGCACGTTTTACAGTGTTGCATGGCGGCCTGCAATTCTTTCTTCACCATCGCCACGGAAATGCCGAAGCGCTCGGCAATGTCCGCATTGAGCAAGCCATCGACCCTGGCGGCCGTCAGGATGGCGCGGCGGCGCGGCGACAGGCCCGCCAGCGCCGCGTCGAGCGCCTGCACGTCGAGGCGCGCCGAGACGATGCGGGCCGGGTCGCTGATGTCGTCGCCGGCCTCGTCGGCCATGTGCATCAGTTCTTCGCGCTCGCGCTCGGTGACGATGATGCGGTCGCGGCGGTAGGCATCGGTGGCGATATTGGCTGCCATGCGCAGCAGATAGGCGTCGGGATTGTGGACGGGCGCGGCGGCGGGACCGGGCGCCACCATCGCTTCGAGGCGCAGCCACGTTTCCTGCAGCGCATCGGCCGCATGGTGCTTGCAGCCGACCACGCGCTCCAGGCGCCAGCGCAGCACGGCGTAGCGCGAACTGAGGTGGCGTTTCAGCTTGGTGCGCAGGTCGGGCATGCTCATGGCGCGAGCCTTCCCATTGTTCCGGGGGCGCAATCGACTTCGCTGCCCGGCCCTTGCGGCAGCAGCAGGATGGAAACGGGCTGCGGCATCGAGGGCAGCGGCGCCGCGCCCACGCGCATGCCCAGCACCAGGCGCGCGATGGCCGTGTCGCGCGCGCGCAAGCCCGTGCTGTCGAGCAGGTGCACGCGGTCCACCACGCCGGCGCGGTTCAGATACAGCTGCAGCGCCAGCCGGTAGCCGCCGGGACGCGTCTGCGCCGCGCGGCACAGCAAGCCCAGCAGCACGTGCTGCAGGCGGCTGACATAGGCCGCATGGTCGCCGCCGCCCTGCACGGCGCCCGGGATGTCGGCGGCGGCCACGACGGCGGCCTGCGGCAGCTCCGCCGCGGCAGCAGCGCCAGCGCCGGCCGGGGCGTACACGATGACGGCTTGCGCGTCGGACAGGCGCGATTGCAGGCCCGTGCCTTCCAGCAAGGCTTGCAGGGCCGCGCCGGCCGCATGGGCGCCGCGCACGGCGCCCGACTGGCGCTGCGCGTAGCGCTGGTCCATCAGCACGGCGATGCCCGTGCGGCGGCTGTACAGGTCCAGCGCGTCGCCCAGGTTTTGCGCGGCGATATCGAACTGCAGCACGGGGCCGTCGGCGGACTGCGCCCGCACGGGCCCCACCGCGGCCAGGAAACCCAGCAAAACCAGGTATCCTGCCAGCGCAAGCACATGGACGGATGCCGGGCTGCCTGTCATATCGCTATCGAGTCGCTATCGTGTGAGGGGGGAATTGCGTGGAAACAAGGCATTGCCAAGTAACAACTCTTGCATCAACTGCAATAGCCTACACAGAAAAAATGACGGCTTCGTGACATCGCCAGCGTGCATAAATTTCGCCATGCGGGACGTCCGGCGCGCCACCTATTTCGGCTACACTGGCTGTCACTTTCCCTTTCAGACGCCTGATGATCGAAAAGAATCTGCCCGAGCTGGTCATGCTGAAGCGCCTCATCGACGAGGGCGGCAGCCACCTGGAAGTGGCCGCGCCCTGCAGCATCGCCATGGATGGGCGCGAGTTTCCCGTGTACTCCATCGCCCTGGGCAATCCGAGCCCCGACGTGCCCGTGCTGGGCTTTTTCGGCGGCATCCACGGCCTCGAGCGCATCGGTACGCAAGTCATCCTGTCTTTCCTGGAAAGCCTGGTCGCGCGCCTGCGCTGGGATGCCACCCTGCACCAGCAGCTGGAAAGCATGCGCCTCGTGTTCATGCCGCTGGTCAATCCGGGCGGCATGTGGCAAGCCACGCGCTGCAATCCGCGCGGCGTGGACCTGATGCGCAACGCGCCGCTGAGCGCGCGCGAGAAAGTGCCGTTCATGCTGGGCGGACAGCGCTACAGCGCCCGCCTGCCCTGGTACCGGGGCGCGGCCGGGGGGCCGATGGAGCTGGAAAGCGCCGCCGTGTGCGACCTCGTCGAGCGCGAACTGCTGTCGCGCCAGTTCAGCATCGCCCTCGATTGCCATTCCGGCTTCGGCTTGCGCGACCGCATCTGGTTTCCCCACGCGCACACCAAGGTGCCCATCGAACACCTGGCCGAAATCGGCGCGCTGGAAGAGCTGTTCAGCCAGAGCTACCCCAACCACAACTATGTGTTCGAGCCGCAAAGCCGCCAATACCGCACGCATGGCGACCTGTGGGACTATCTGTACCTGAACGGCACCAGCTACAGCGGGCGCGTGTTCCTGCCGCTGACCCTGGAAATGGGTTCCTGGCTGTGGGTCAAGAAAAATCCGCGCCAGCTGTTCAACCGCGTCAGCATCTTCAACCCCACGGCCGCGCACCGCCTGCAGCGCGTGCTGCGGCGGCACCTGGTGTGGTTCGATTTCCTCATGCGCGCCGCCAGCAGCCACGGCCGCTGGATGCCGGAAGGCTTGCTGCGCAAGGCACAGCGCCGGCGCGCCCTGGCGCAATGGTATGAATCATGACGCAGATCAACACGCACGATAACTGGGTCCTGCTGCGCGGCCTGATGCGCGAACAGCGCCACTGGGGCAGCTTCCCCGCCACCCTCGCGCGCGCCCTGCCCGGCGCCCGCATCGTCACGCCCGACCTGCCCGGCAACGGCACGCGCCATGCGCAGGACAGCGCCACCCGCGTGGCCGACATGGTGGAAGACTGCCGCCGGGAGTTGCTGGCGCGGGGCATTCCGGCGCCCTACCACTTGCTGGCCCTGTCCCTGGGCGGCATGGTGGCCGTCGAATGGGCCAGCCGCTACCCGCAGGAAATCGTCCGCTGCGTGCTGATCAACACCAGCATGCGGCCGTTCAATCCCTTCCATCAACGCCTGCGCTGGCAAAACTACGGCGCCCTGCTGCGCCAGCTGCTGCTGGGCGATGCCGCCAGCCAGGAAGCATTGATCTTGCGCCTGACGAGCCGCCGGCATGCGGGCGGCAACCCTGCGCTGCTGGCCGACTGGTTGACTTATCAGCAGGAATACCCGGTGAGCCGCCGCAACGCCCTGCGCCAGCTGCTGTCGGCCGCCCGCTACCGCGCGCCCCTCGTCCGCCCGACCATGCCCGTGCTGGTGATGGCCGGCGCGCAAGACCGGCTGGTCGACCACCGCTGTTCGCAGCGCCTGGCCCGCGCCTGGCAAGCCGATTGCCTGATCCACGGCGACGCCGGGCACGACTTGCCGCTCGACGAGGGGGAATGGCTGGCGCAGTCGGTGGCGCGCTGGCTGGGGGTGGCAGCGGCAGGCGATGAGCAGACCAACACGGCACAATCATCATGCCGATAGCCTATCGCACGGAGCAACTGACGGCGCTGGCAAATACTGGGGTGCGCGAACACATTTTTCCAGGCGCGGCCTGGGCCGTCGGCACCGTCGACCACGGCGTGGCGGGCGCGGCCGGGCGGCTCACGCCGGAGCCCGCCAGCGCCGCCATGCAGGTCGATACCCTGTTCGATATCGCTTCGCTGACCAAGATCGTCAGCGTCTGGTCGCTGATCGGCAGGCTGATTGGCCAGCAACGCCTGCGCCTGGACGACCGGCTGGCCGACGTCTTGCCCGGCACGGCGGGCTACGCGCTGGCGCCCATCACGATTTTCCAGCTGCTCACGCATACGGCCGGCTTGCCGCTGCGCGCCCGGCTGCGCGCCAGCTATGGCGAGGTGTACGACGATATCGTGCGCGGCGTGCTGCGCGAGCCGCTGGAAGGCACGCCGGGCCAGGCTGTCGAATACACGGACCGCGCCGCCCTGATCCTCGGCTTTGTCATCGAGCGCCTGCTGGGCCAGCCACTGGAACAGGCGCTTGCAGAGCATGTGCTGCAGCCGCTGGGCATGGCCGCCACGGGCTACGGCCCGCTCGCGCCACGCCACGGCCAGTTAATCGCGCCGACCGAGTATTGCGAACAGGCGGGCGCCCACCTTGCCGGCGTGGTGCATGATTTTTCGGCCCGCCTGCTGGGCGGCGTGTGCGGCATCTCCGGGCTGTTTTCCAATGTACCCGACTTGCAGCGCTTCCTGCGGGCCATGCTGGCGCCGGGCCTGCATGGCGCAGGCCAGGTGTTTGACGCCGGCTGGGTGCGCGCCTCGCTGACGGTGCAGACGGGTTCGTTAAATCCCTCGCGCGGCCTGTTCTGGCACCCGGCGGCAGGCACCGGGCCGGCAGACGACGTCTGGTGCCACCAGGGGTTCACCGGCACGGCCATGTGGCTCAGCCCCCGGCGCGGCCGCTATGCCGTGCTGCTGACGAACAAGCTGTATTACACGCGCGATTCCGCCCGGGTCAACGCGCTGCGGGGCGACTTCATGCGCTGCGCATTCGGCCTCTGAGGTTTACAGGCGCAAGCTCACCGCGATGGCCAGCAGCAGCGCGCCGGCCGCCGCCACCAGTGCGCCGTTGAAATTGTGCGACTGCGCATACAGGCTGCCGGCCAGCACGGGGCCGATAATCTGTCCGATGCCATATACCACCGTCATGATGGCCATCATGCTGGCGCCCGCCTTGACGGCTGCCCGCTGCGCGGCCGGCATGGCGATGGTCACCGTGCCGACGAACGTGCCGCCGACGAGGATGGCGCTGAGCAGATAGCCGGCGGCCGAGGGCGCCAGCACGGGCAGCGCCACGCCCAGCGCCTGCAGCAGCAAGTTCAGCCGCAGCGCCTGGCGCGTGCCCAGGCGCTCGTGCAGCCGGTGCCACAGGAAACACGAAGGCGCCGCGCCCAGGCCGAACACGGCCCACACGTGGGCGGAATTGAGATTCGGCAAGGCCACGCCCACCAGCACGGGCAGATAGGTGGCCGTGACGATGTAGCCGAGTCCCGCCAGTCCATAGATCAGCACCAGCGGCCAGGGCGACACGGGCGCCAGCGCCGGCGCGGCAGATGCGGGCGGCGCATTGGGGGTCGCCTGGCCGCTCACGGCAAGCGCTGGCGCGGCCGCCAGCCCCGCCAGCACGGTGACCCCGGCCAGCAGCAGCCACATGCCGGCGCTGCGCCAGCCCAGGTGCGACGCCAGCACCAGCAATTCAGCCGAGACGGCGATACCGGCGCCCACGCCCGCATACAGCAGCGGCGCGCCGCGCGCCTGCCCGCGCTGCACCAGCAGCCACAGCGAGGCCGCCACCATGGCCAGGGCGCTGAAGACGCCCGCCACGCCGCGCACCGTCACGATGAGCCAGACGGGCATGGACAAGGCCAGCACGCCCAGGCACAGGGCCGTGCCGGCCACCGACCACAAGCACAGCCGGTGCGCGCCATTCGCCCGCGCGCGCATGGCCAGGATGGCGCCCAGCAAGTAACCGGCATAGTTGGCCGAGGCGGCCAGGCTGCCGTCGCGCAAGGTCAAGACGCCCTCGCCAACCATGTGCGGGTAGATGGCCGTGAAGGCGAAGCGGCCGAAGCCCATGCCGATGGCGAGGATGACGGCCGCAGCGATGGCCGCGCGCAGCCTGGCCGCCCCGCTCACGCCGCCTCGCCGAGCTGCGTCAACAAGTGCTGGAACGCGGGTACGTCGAATCCCGCGCGCCACACCAGCACGGTGTCAATTTGCCCTGCGGAAATAGTCGCCAGGGTGGCCGGCGCGCCGGACAGCGCCAGCACGCTGGCGGGCAGCAGGGTCACGCAGGCGCCGGCCGCCACGCAGGCGATCATGCAGTGATACGAACTCATTTCCTGCACCCGCCACTGCGTGCTGCCGGCCACGCCCAGCAACTCTTCCGCGATGCCGCGGTAGGTGCAGCCCTGCGGAAACGCCGCCAGCGAGCGCGTGCGCACATCCATGGCGCGGCGCGCCTGCGCTTCGCTGGCCGGCAGCAGCAGGCACAGTTCCTCGCGCCACACGGCCCTCGATGCCAGGCCCAGCTCCGCCAATGCGGCGGCGCCGCCGAACGCTGGCGGCAAGGCCACGAAAGCGCAGTCGAGCAAGCCCGTGCGCACTTGCTCGATCAGGGGCCGCGACGGCCCCGTGCCCAGCGCCAGGCGCGTCGCCGGATAGCGCGCGTGATACGCGGCCAGCAAGGCCGGCAAACGGCTGGCCGCCGTGCTTTCCATGCTGCCGACGCGCAAGGTGCCCCCCTCGCGCCCGCCCGTGACGACATGCCGCGCCTCTTCCGCCAGCGCCAGCAGGCGCTGCGCATACTCGAGAAAGCGCTCGCCCGCCGCCGTCAGGGCCATGCGTTTATTGGTGCGCACGAACAGTTCCGCGCCGATATCGGCTTCCAGCTGCTGGATGCGCGTGGTGACGCTGGACGGCGCGCGGCCCAGCCGGGCGGCGGCCTGGGTGACGCTCAGTTCACTGGCGACCGAGCAAAAAATCCGCAATGATTCCGAATCCATCGTATTCTCTTTTTGAAAATGATTATGCTATTATATTCTTAAAATACGAATAAAATACAGCATTCTCAACTTCATGAAGGAATCATCATGACGTCAATCCAGCGTTTCCTCGACCGTCTCGGCTTGCAATTGCCCATCATCCAGGCGCCGATGGCGGGCGTTTCCACGCCGCGCCTGGCCGCCGCCGTCTCGAACGCGGGCGGCCTCGGTTCGCTGGGCATCGGCGCCGGCACCGTAGCGCAGGCGCGCCAGATGATCGCCGACACGCGCGCGCTGACGGACAAGCCCTTCAATATCAATGTGTTCTGCCATGCGCCGGCCGTCAGGGATGCGCGGCGCGAAGCGGCTTGGCTGGCCCATCTGGCGCCCCTGTTTGCGGAGCTGGGCGCGGCCGCGCCAGAGGCGCTCGACGAGATCTATAAAACGTTCATCGGCGACGAGGCGGCGTTTGCCCTGTTGCTGGAACAGCGTCCCGCCGTCGTCAGCTTCCATTTCGGCTTGCCGACGCAGCAGCAGATCGCCGCCCTGCGCCAGGCCGGCATCTACACGATGGCCACGGCCACCAATGTGCGCGAGGCAGCACTGATCGAACAGGCGGGCGTCGACGCCATCGTGGCGCAAGGCGTGGAAGCGGGCGGGCATCGCGGCGTCTTCGACCCGCAAGCGCCGGACGAACGCCACAGCACCACCGTGCTGCTGCGCCTGCTGGCGGGCCGCACCGCCCTGCCCCTCATCGCCGCCGGCGGCATCATGGATGGACATGGCATCCGCGCCGCGCTGGACCTGGGCGCCGCGGCCGCCCAGCTGGGCACGGCGTTCGTGCTGTGCCCGGAATCGTCGGCCAATGCAGGCTACCGGGCCAACCTGAAAAGCGGACGGGCGGCCAGCACCCGGCTGACCAGCGTGCTGTCGGGCCGCCTGGCCCGCGGTATGGTGAACCGCCTGATCGAACATGGCGAAGCGCCGGGCAGCCCGCAGCCGGCCGACTATCCCGTCGCCTACGATGCCGCCAAGCAATTGAACACGCTAGCCAGCCAGCATGGCGACAGCGAATTTGCCGCCCAGTGGGCCGGCCAGGGCGCGCCGCTGGCGCGGGAAATGGGGGCGGAGGAATTGGTGGCCACCCTGGCGCGGGAAATGGCGGCCTGACTTTTCCGGGGTCATCCGCCTACGCCGGCTGCTGCTGCGTGGTGCAGTGGATGCCGCCGCCACCAGCCGCGATGGCGTCGATGTTCAACTGCACGATGTCGCGCCCGGGGAATTGCTCGCGCAGGATGGCCTTGGTATTGCGGTCGGCTGCCGCATCGCCAAATTCCGGGCACAGCACGGCGCCGTTGCAGACATAGAAATTGATGTAGCCGGCGGCGAAGTCCTTGTTTTCATAGCGCGGACGGACTGACCCAGGGCCCGGCAAGACCACCACCTGCAGCGCACGGCCGCGCGCATCCGTGGCCTTGCGCAGGATGTCAAGGTGGCGCTGGGTGACGGCCCGTTCGGGCGACGCCGGGTCGCCGTCGTAGCCGGCCGCGACGACGCCGGGGGCGCAGAAGCGCGCATAGAAATCCGTGTGGCCATCGGTGATGTCCTGGCCGGCGATGCCGGGCAGCCAGATGACTTTTTCGATGCCCAGCAGCCGGCGCAATTCGCGTTCGCATGCTGCCTTGCCGACGCCGGGATTGCGGTTGGCGTTCAGCACGCAGCTTTCCGTGATGATGGCCGTGCCCTGGCCATCGACTTCGATGCCGCCCCCTTCCAGCACCAGGCTGCTTTCCAGCACGGCCACGCCGGCGCGCCCGGCCACGAAAGGGGCCACCCGCGCATCGTCGTCGTAGTCCTGCTTTTCGCCCCAGCCATTGAAATTGAAATTCACGCCGGCCAGCGCCCCGCCCGCCTTCCTGACGAAGACGGGGCCCGTGTCGCGCATCCACAGGTCGTCGATGGGCTGCACCAGCAGCTTGACCTTGTTGCCGCACAGGCGAGCCGCCACGTCGTAGTCTTCCTCGTTGACGAGCATGTGCACGGGTTCGACGCTGGCGATCGCTTGCGCGATGCGCGCCAGGTCCGCCTGCGCGCCCGCCTTCAGGCGCTTGCCCCACACGTCGTCATTCGCGCCGAAAGCCATCCAGGTGGCGGCGTGGCGCTCGCCTTCGTCGGGCATGCGCCAGCCGGCGCCGGCCGCCAGCGCGGACATGGCCGGCAAACCGGCCGCGGCGCTGGCCGCCAGGCCCATGGCACCGTTCAGAAAATGTCGTCGTTGCATGCTGTTCTCCTGTGCGGCGCGCTTACGCCGGTTCCTGTTGCGTGGTGCAATGGATGCCGCCGCCACCGGCCGCGATGGGGTCGATATTGATCTGGATCACGGCGCGTCCCGGATACAGCTGCGCATACTGCGCCCTAGCGCTGGCGTCCGCTTGCGCATCGCCGAATTCTGGCAGGAAAATGGCGCTGCTGGTGGCATAGTAATTGATGTAGCCGGCGGCGAAGGTGTTCGGGTTGTTTCCAGGCCGAATTTTCTCGGGGCCATCGATGACGACGATCTGCAGCGGCAAGTTGTCGGCATCCGTGGCGCCGCGCAGGATCTCCAGGTGGCGCCGGGTCAGCGCGTAATCGTACGATGCCGGATCCATCTCGCGGTGCGCCGCCACCACGCCGGGGCGCACGAAGCGGGCGTAAAAGTCCGTGTGGGCATCCGTGATGTCCTGGTTCTTGATGCCTGGCAGCCAGATCACCTTGCGGATGCCCAGCAGCCGGCCCAATTCCGCTTCGCAGTCGGCCTTGCTCCAGCCCGGGTTGCGGTTATTGTTCAACACGCAACTTTCCGTGATGATGGCCGTGCCCTTGCCATCGACTTCCAGCGCGCCCCCTTCCAGCACCAGGCGCGTGACCAGCAGCGGCACCCGGGCTTGGGCGGCGACCACGTCGGCCACCTGCCCATCCTTGCCGGACTGCTGCTTGTTGCCCCAGCCATTGAAGTTGAACTTCACGCCGGCCCGCTCGCCGTTCGGCTTGCGCACGAAGACGGGCCCCGTGTCGCGCATCCAGACATCATCCATCTCGGCGGGAATCAGGTTCACGCGGGCGTCCAGCAACTGCCGCGCACTGGCCAGCTCGGCAGGACGCACCAGCATATTGACGGGTTCGTAGGCGGCAATCGCGTTGGCGATGCGCACCAGCGCCAGCTGCACTTGCGGCACTTGCGCGCGGGTCCAGACGGCGTTCGAGGCGCCATACGCCATCCACGTCGCCTTGTGGGCTTCGGCCTCGTCGGGCATTCGCCAGCCGTCGGTCTGGTTGACGCCACCGCCGCTGATGATGGGCGGCACTGGCGCCACCGGGCCCGTTTCCGGCGTGCCGCCGCCGCAGCCGGCCAGCATGCCGCCCATGGCCAGCGCGCTGCCGCCCAGCATGCAATGGCGCAAGAAATATCGACGTGTGTTCATATCCATCCTTGATTAGTTAGTCAGAGTGCCGCGCAGTCGATGCGCTGGCATGGACGGCATTGTGGAACGATCAAGATATGAAAACAAATGATATGATTTGCGCCAATTAATTATATTTTCTCATATGTCAGAACATCGCATTCCTTCGCTGAAGTTATTGATGGGCTTTGAAGCGGCCGCCCGCCACGGCAATTTCTCGCGCGCGGCCGACGAGCTGCACGTGACGCAATCGGCCATCAGCCACCAGGTGCAATTATTGGAAGAACAAGTCAAGCAGCCGCTGTTCCGCCGCGCGGGACGGGGCGTGGAACTGACGGTGGCGGGCGAAGTGCTGCTGCGCAGCGTGCAGCGCTCGATGACCGTGCTGCGCAGCGGCCTGGGGCGCATCGCCACCTATCTCGATCCCGGTCTCGTGGTGCTGGTGTGTCCGGCGCCCCTGCTGCACGGCTGGCTGCAACCCCGGCTGCGGGAACTGGAAGCGCGGCTGCCCGAACTGTGCTTGCTGCTGTCGGTCGACGAGAGCGCCCGCTTCGTCGATGAAATCGACGTCGATATCGCCATCGGCGAGCGCCCCATCCTGCAGCCGGACTTGCAGGAAATCCCCCTGCTGCGCGATGAATGGGTGATGGTCGCCAACAGCGAACTGGCGGCGCGGCTGGCCGGCGTGCCGCAGGATGCGCATCACCTGCACGCGGATCTGGTGTGTCTGGAAGAAAGCTTGACGGGCGACACTACGGCGCCATTGTTCCTGGGGCCGCTGGCGCGCTTTCGCAAGCGGGCCATCTACGACGATGCGCGCCTGTTGCTGGACGCCACGCTCGACGGACGCGGCATCGCCTGCCTGCCGCGCCTGCTGGTCGATGCCAGCCTGGCGCGCGGCTTGCTGCACGTGTTGCCCGCTTATCCCAGGGTGCCGGGCGCCACCTGGTGGCTGTCGGGCGTGGCGGAACATCCCCGTTCGGCCATCGTCGGGCAAGTATTCGACTGGCTGCGCGCGCAAGGTGCGGCGCAGGGGCAATGATCAGGGCTGCGGCGCGCGCGCATAGTCGACGCCGCTGGCCCAGCGGTTTTCCCAGTGCGCCAGATACGACTGCGCCAGGCGCTCGCTGTGCCACACGACGAGCACGTTTTCGCTGTTGGCGGTGGCCGCATCGGCCGTGTAATTGAAGCTGCCGTTTTGCACGGTCACGCCATCTGCCACGATATACTTGTCGTGATGCAAGGCATAGCGGGAAATCAGGCGCGTGGGAATGCCCGCGCCGACGAGCCGGTCCAGCGCGGCCCGGCTGTTCTTGCGCGCGTTGCGCCGCGTATCGGCCAGCACCCTGACATCCACGCCCCGCTGCCGCGCCCGCAGCAAGGCCTCGACCACATGGGGCGAACTGAACGAATAGGCGGCCAGCCGGATGCTCGACGCCGCGCTATCGATGACCTTGAGCACCAGCGCCTCCGCCCCGCCATCGGGAGAAAACGCGTTCTCGATGGTCACCACGGGCGCGGTGTCGGCGGCAAGCGCCGCTGACGGCGCACCAGTAGCAAGACACAGCGCAACGGCAAGCAGGATATTCTTCATCGCTGGCATTTCCCTGTTTCAATAATCGGGGGTGGACGAACAAAAAATGTGGACACAGCCTGCAGGCAGACTCGTCGCCTGGGCGAGCGTCCGCTGTCGCCCCATAGCGGACCTTCAGACTCATGCTAGACCTGCGGGCCATGCATTGTAAGGGACTGCACGAGGACTTGATTCCGTTCAGTCAGTAACCATCCGTCTGCAACAGGTTCAAGGTCAACGTACTCCACCACGACCGCAACATTGTGGCCCGTCCTAGCACCGCCCTTTCGAAAGCCACTTGGTTCGAGACTGATAACCTTAACTGACATCCGCCCATTCGGAGACTGCAAGAAAAGATTGTCGCCTACACGGACTTCGCCACTCCCGACTTTTCCCGTAAAAATGATGCATCGCTCTGCAATCAGGAGCACATCAACCACAGCGTATTCGAAGGTCATATAGTTTTGAAGTGGTAAATATTCAGAGCAGCGTTTCGACGTGCTGGATACCAAATCCCGTAAATCCTTCTGCACGAAGTTCTGGAGCCAGGTGAACCTTGATAATGGTTTCGATACGCGTAGTTTCAATGGACATTGTGCTTCCCAAAATTCAAAGTAACGGGCTACTGGTAGGTGCAGCGTGGAGTTAGACCGTAATGCTGCGCGAAATAAATGGCGTCACCGCCATCCAACTAGCGACTTTGTCATCCCATGAGATGAACGACTGCTTCTGGCCGCTTTGCGACAGCCAACTACGTCTAAAGCAGACCCGCGTCGGAGCGCTAAAGCAAGTCCGAGTCGGTTGCAAGATTGAGCATGCTGCGTTTAACTTTCCATGGAAATTTCCTCGATGGCACCTGTTTCATCGAATCGGACGCTAAGTACGTAATTTGTGACCTTGCCAGGCAAAGTGAAATCGAACACATCAATGCCGTTCTCATCCTCGTCACCCCAGTGAGACTTCAATTCCAAGAGGCCAAGAACCTGTTCGGGTTCGGGGGACGTAGTGGCCAGATTCGACTGCCAATAGGTGGCGTCCAACTCTTCGAGGTGGTGAGAGACGAATAGAGTTCCACCGTATTCATCAGCTTCGGTACCGAACGCATCACGAATCGCGGCTAGCGCAGACATCTCACGCCGCTTAATTTCATCTAACTGTGGTTGCACTCGGTTCTCCTAAAAGGTGTCCAATTTTCACTGGGGATACAGTTTTGCCCTTCGTGGGTCGAATCTGACTGACCGCTACTGGCTGGTTGCCGTCATTGGCAGGTTCCGCCCCATTGCAGACGACTGTTACTTGTTAGCTTTCCGGTCCAAGACTTCGCCCAAAGAAGTGTCCGGGAACTTACGCCAGTCTCGAGGTTCCGTACTCCGAACAAGATTTTCAACAGCAGCCAGAGCGTCGCTGTTCTCAACACCAACTGCTGTCGCGAGAACGTGATTTTGCGTGTGCCGCTCTGAACGGTTCGCTCGTGCTTTAGCTAATGGGATGCCTTTGCGTGAGGCCTTGCTGTTTTCACCGTACGTGTTGCGGCGGTCTTTCTCGTAGCTGAGGCACTTTTTCTCTTGAGGAGTTTTCGGTTGCACTGCCATGTATCTTTCCCTTTCACATCCATAGCTGAAGGTCCGTTTCTGGCCGGAACCGGCATCACAGTTTCTGATACAGGAATGTTGGACACGTTCCCGCCCCATCTTTGCTAAATTTAACCACCTGCGTCAGCACAGCGGCGACGTCATGATACTCGGTCAGCGGTAACACCTTGTCTTGGTCGGTATCACGCTCACAAGACAAGACAGCGTTGGATTCGTAGCGCAGAACATGCAACAACGCTTGCAAAAACATATCTGGGTTTGGCCAAAGATATGCACGTTTACGGTCAAGTGTAGGCAGTAGAGCAATCACTTTTCCATCACCGTCGCCACACTTCACAAGCTTGCCAAGCAAAGTCTCGCCCACATAGCAAAGCAATTCGTCAGTCTCTCCGAAGGGCGTGACAAACGGTTTTATCGAAATAGTTTCTACTTGTGCCGGAATGCGTAGCCAAAATGAATCCGGTGAGAATACGAACGTTGAGGTCATTACAAATCTGGTGAGGTTGAAGTAAGGTACTGACTGTCTGCTCTTGGCCGATTTCAGCCAACCTCTCCACCTTCAAAACGAACCGGAACCCCACGACGTCTTGCATCACTGCTACGTCTCTCTACATACTCTGGGAGCCTGGCATACCGCATCAGTTCATTTTTTCGACTTCTGACCACTTGAATACACCAGCACACCTTGCTCGTTGAACTGCTGGGTACTCAGCAGCACGCCCTTATCACTGTAAACCTGACGAATGCTTACCTTACCGTTGAGATGGTAACTATTTTGCACACCCACGGGCTGGCCATCGCGCCATTGCCCCTGCGACTCCAGCTTGTCATGACTAAAATACGTAGTTGCTACGCCGTGTTGGCGGCCATGCTCATCTAGCTCTACCTGCGATTTGATATTGCCATCTCGATCATAATAGCGGTAACCGCCAACCATCTTGCCAGAAACAAAATCGGCTGCATTGGTCTGTCCGGAGATTCGTACCAGATCGCTCTTGATGGTATCGAAAATCTCCACCTTCCAAGTGCCGGGCAACGCTGCTTTTGGTAAGGGCAGCACCAGCACATAAGGCGAGCGATGCTTGACCTGCGGCATCAGCTGTTCGTCCAGGTAGAGGCGCGCCTTGCCGTCGGGACAGGAGTCCGGGCCACAGTCGGTCATCATGCGCGCAAACGGAATGGCCTCATCGCCGGTTTTCCCGACAGGGCAGCCAAACAAGGTCACGACCATTGCTGTCTTGTCACGGATGCGCTCGGCGAGTGCGGGTCTGAGGCTCGCATACTCATCTTTGTTTTCCAGCATCCCCTCTTTTATGCGCAGCTGATTGCCGCCGCAGGCCGTAGATTCCGCCACGGTCAGCACATCGGCGCCTTTGCTATCTTTCTCGTTAGAAATAGCCGTAAACACGTGTCGCTGAATAATATCGGCCTGCGCCACTACTGGCCACAACAGCATCGCACCTAGCGCCACACATATCATTTTCTGATTTTTTTTCAAGTACATCTCTAATCAAGTGCATCTGTAATATTGACTGGGTTAGCGGAAAAGTGCTTTCCCATGGCCGCTTGTGGCTGCTGTCATTGGCAGGTTCCGCCCCATTGTGCCGCCCGAAATCACATTCAACGTCAAAGTGATCGCTGCTCTTCAGTCCGTCAAATGCAGCATGGTGTTATCCATCTGCTTCAACTTTGCTTCGATCTGATCCAAAGCATGTAGCTTTTCTTCGCGATGAGACCAGTCCCCCGCGGCCAGCGCCTGGGCTCTTTGCTGCCCGATAGCGTCCAATGCCAGTTGTCGCACCTGTTGGTTGCATGCCGCTCTTAACTTGATATCCGCAAATGCGAGAGCAATCGACGCTTCGCAGCGCACGTCATCGTCCATGGCGTGTATGTCGGCGTATCCCCACTGCTTTGCCAGTTTCTCGAGGAATCGAATTGGCGTGACGTCCTTGTGCGTCTTGTGCCAATCGCGATAGCTCTCCAGAAGATCAGCTCCAGTATCATTGCCGTTCGGCGAGAAATCATCCGCGCAATTCCAAAAAAATGGATCATCCAGCATCTCGCGTGCCTTGGGATGAAAGTCTTCCCAGTCGATTCCCAACTGCTCCCAGGCCGACATTCCATCACGCTTGGCTTGTGCCGCTGCCTTCAAGCCGGATGCCAGGAGTTGCAGAGCTTCCTCGGAATCCGGGACGCGTTTCCTGGCAGCTTCACAGTGGTCCAGAAATTTCTCCAGGCTAAAATCATCAGTGCGCTTCAATCGCTTGCTCAATAGCCCTAATGCATGGATGACTTCATCCACACCTGCTTTAAAAAGTGGCAAAGACAATGTTGAAGAATGCGTCCAGTCCCGGCCTTCCATCAATTCGCTGGCGATAGCGATCTCGACCTTGCCCTTTGCTCTTCGATAAGTGACCTTGGGTAGCGTTGCGCGGAAATTATTGTGCGCCTCCAACAGAGATTCCAGTGTCTTCTTTGCCGGACCAGAGTCCCTGAAGTGAAGCGTGACCGCAATTTCCTGAATCGCGTCGCCAAAACTGGCGCTGCCCGTCAGAAGAAAATCCCCGATCGGAGACAACGTTGTGTGACCGCCGTAGCAATTATAGGAATTTGCGACTACATGGAAATCCATTGAATACTGCCTTTCATCCGAAATTTCAATTGTTCTGAATGTCGATATATATTGCTTGTTCACCTCAAGCCAGCCATGCCGTGGCTACGGCAGCCGGTGGCGGAAGGTCGGTTCGATGTTGCGCGCATGCAGCCAGCGCACGATGTCTTCCAGGGTGGCGTCCTGCAGCAACAAGCCGGACGCGCTGACGGAAGATGCAACAGGCGATGTGACCACGGGAACAGGCGCTGGCGAAGACTCCGGAAGGCCCGCATGTCCCTGCAATTTCGCCAGCGCCTGCGCGAACTGGGCCGGATTGATGCTGCGCAAGCTTTCCAGGAAGCCCAGCTGGGCGGCGGGCGGCGGCGGCATGTCCAGGCCCGGCTCGTCGACGAAGGCGGCGCCCATGCTGGGGTGGATGAAGGCGGCCCACTTGCCCGACGGCTGCAGGCTTGGCGGCAGCGCCACCTGTTCCACGTCGGCGGGCGGCGCGGCGGCAAGAATGTCGGTCGAGGCAGGCAAAAAGGTCGAGCGCAGCAGTTGCACGAACTGGCGCGCCTGGGCGACGGGCACGGGCGTGGCCAAGGATAACCACAGCTGGAACGCCGTGCCCGAGATACTGACGGCGGGCGCGGGCAAGTCCAGCTCATGCTGCACGGCATTGGCGATCGCACACAGCGCGCTCCAGTGCGCCTCGCCGCCGCCCTTGCCGCCAAACTCCAGTACCAGCGCGCGCGTCAGGCCGCTCCCGGTCACGAGTCGCACCGCTACCGTCTGCTCGCCCGACAGATGGCGCGCCAGCACGGCCGGCGTCAGCGGCTGCGCGCTGCCCTCGCCATCGACATAGTGCTGCTGTTCATCGAACAGGTACAGGCGGGTGAGTTCGGAAATCAGTTTATGCATGGACGGCCTCGTAATGACGTTGAGCAACACTTGTCAACGTGCCCAGATTATAGCCTCCCAAGCCTTGGCGCACCCGCACGTCCAACGCCAAACACGAGCCAGCTGGCCACGGCGAACAGGCAGGCGGCAACGCCGCCGTACAGCATGACGGCGCCAAAACCTTGTGCCAGCGCAAGCTTCGCCACGCCGGCCGGCAGCGCACCGCCCTTGCCTGCCGACACTCCCTCCGCCAACGCCCGCAATGCCGCCCCGTCAATCCCGGCAGGCACATGCCGGCGCAAGGCGGACTGGATGGCTGCAATGAGGATAAAACCCATCAGCGCGATATTGATGGACAGGCTGACCATGCGCGCGCTGATGTCGATGCTGGACGCCATGCCCGCCCGCTCGCCGGGCACGGCAGCCGTCGTCGTGTTGGTGACGGGCGTGTTGGTCAATCCCAGGCCCGTGCCCGCCAGCAGGCAGCCGGGCAAAATCGTCAGCCAGCTGGCGGCGTCCGCGCGGCTGCCCCAGCACATCAGCAGCAAACCCGTGCCGATGGCCAGCAAGCCGGCAGGAATCACCGCATCGGCCCGGTAGCGCAGCGCCAGCCGCTCTGCCAGCGGCGGCACGAGCAAGGTGGGCAAGGTATAGGCCAGCAAGGTCAGGCCCGTGTCCAGGCTGCTGTAGCCGAGGCCATATTGCACGTACAGGGGCAGATAGATCATGAACGGCCAGAAACTGCAATTCATGCCCGCCGAACCGAGCAGCGCGCCCGAGAAGCGGCGGATGCGAAATACGGAAAAGTCGATCATCGGTTCCGCCTGACGCCGTTCGATGACGGCAAACGCGGCAAAACCGGCCAGCGCCACGGCCACGCTGGCCAGCGCACGGGGATCATCGAAACCCAGCGCCGGCCCCTGCGTGAGGCACCACGCCAGGCTGAACACGGCCAGCGACAGGGTGGCGATGCCGGCCACGTCCAGCTTGCGCCGCTGCGGGTCGCGCGATTCGCTCACGCCCAGGGCCGCCAGCAGCAGCGCGACGACGGCCAGAGGTCCGTGCACGTGGAATACCCACTGCCAATTCGACAGCGCGACGATGGCCGCGCCAATGATGGGGCCGAAGCCCAGGCCCAGGCCAAACACGATGCCCCAGGCGCCAAACGCCCGGCCCCGCGCGGCGCCTGCCGGGAACTGCTGCGACAGCACGGCTACCTGGCAAATCAGCATGGCGCCGCCGGCCATGCCCTGCAGCGCGCGCGCGGCGATCAGCACGCCCGTGCTGCCGGCCCAGCCGCAGGCCAGCGAACTGAGGCCGAACAGCGCCAGGCTGGCGAGCAGCAGGCGCTTGCGGCCATAGCGGTCGGCCAGGGTGCCCGTGGCCATCAGCACGGTGGTGCAAGCCAGGGTGTAGGCATTCATGATCCATTGCAAGTCCTTGAAGTCGCCATGCAGCACGGTTTCCAGCGTGGGCAGGATCACGGGCACGCTGGAAATTTCCAGGCCAAACATGAGCGAGGCCAGGCAGACGGCGGCCAGGGTCAGCGAGTTTTGTTGTGAAGTAGTCAGGTGCATCGAAGCCTTGATGTCGGTAGTCATGGAGGGGCGCGTGGAGACGGCGCACTGCGAGCCGCCATTCTAGAAAGCCTGGACTCATGAGGGAAATGACAAAATTTTGTACAATTCATTCATTTTCATCATGAATCACGGGAGCGTCACGCCATGGACTTCGATACCGCCCTGCTGCGCGCCTTGGTTGCCGTCGCGGACACGGGCGGCTTTACGCGCGCCGCCGAACGGCTGCACCTGAGCCAGTCCGCCGTCAGCCACCAGATCCGCCGCCTGGAAGAGCAAGCGGGCACGGCGCTGCTGGTGCGCACGACGCGCAGCCTGCGCCTGACGGAAGATGGCGAGGATTTCCTGCGCCACGCGCGGCAGATCCTGGCCGCGCAGGATGCCCTGTCGCGGCGCTTCCAGCGTTCCTCGCTTGCGGGCGCCGTGCGCTTCGGCGTGCCGGAAAATTTCATGGGCGCGCGCCTGCCTGCCCTGCTGGCGCAGTTCGCCCACCTGTTTCCCGCCGTGCGCCTGGATGTGACGGTCGGCACCTATCTTGACTTGCAAAAACTGGTCGCCGCCGACGCGCTGGACCTGGCCGTCGTCATGGCCCTGGCGGACGGGCAAGATGAAGCGGCCGTGCTGCGCCGCACGCGCTTCGTCTGGGCCGCGGCGCAGGATTTCCGGCACGATGGCGCGCTGCCCCTGCCGCTGGCGTTTTCACCGGCGCCCTGCATGCACCGGCAAGTCGGCGTCGACGCCCTCGAGGGCGCCGGAATCGACTGGCGCGTGGCGTTCACCTCGCCCAGCCAGCAGGGCTTGCGCGCCGCCGTGCTGGCGGGCCTGGCCGTCACGGCCTTGCCGCAAGGCGACCTGGAGCCCGGCATGGTGGTGATCGATGGCCAGCACGGCTTGCCCGCCCTGCCCGCCGCCCAGTTCCAACTGCTGTGGCGCGCCGCCGGCAGCACGGCGGCGGCCGAAGCGTTCGGACAGTTGCTGCGCGAGTGGTCAGCCGCCGCGGCGGCTTGACAGCACCAGCAGCAAGGCCAGCGCCAGCATGGCGCTTGCGCCGCTCAGGGCCACCGTCACGCGGTGCGCCAGCAGCGCCGCGCCGACGCGCTGGTGTGCGCCAAAGGACGAGATCGCCACCAGCACCGCCAGCCCCAGCGAATTGCCCAGCTGGTGCGCCACGTTGACGATGCCCGCGGCGGCGCCCGCATCCTGCGCGGGCACGCCCGCCACGCCGGCCGCCGTCAGCGGACTCAAGGCCATGCCCTGCCCCGCGCCGATCAGCACCATGGGCAAGGCCACGCCCAGCCAGTACGCCGTGCCCGCATCGACGCGGCTCAGCCATGCCATGCCCAGCAGGGTTGTCGCCAATCCCATGGCCAGCAGGCGCGCATTGCCCAGGCGGCGCGTCAAACGCGGCACGCACAGGGCCATGCCGAAGTTGACCAGGGTCATGGGCAAGAAAGCCAGGCCCGTCAGCGATGGCGGATAGCGCAGCACCACTTGCAAAAATTGCGTGGTGAAAAAGAAGAAACCGATCATGGAGCCCAGGAACAGCACCCTGGCCCCGTACGCCGCATTGCGCTGCGCATCGGCGAACAGGCGCAGCGGCAGGATGGGCTGCGCGGCGCGCCGTTCGATACCAATGAAAGCGGCCAGCAGCAGCACGCCCGCCGCCAGCGCACCTTGCGTCAAGGAATCGCCCCAGCCGGCGCCGGCCGAGCGGATCAAGCCATACACGAGGGCCGACATGCCGAGGGTGGAACTGGCCGCGCCGGCCACGTCAAAGCGGCCCCGGCTGCGCGGGCTTTCCGCGATGAATCGGCGCGCGGCCAGCAGCATGACCGCGCCGATGGGCAGGTTGATGAAGAAGCCCACGCGCCACGACAGCCACTCGGCCAGCACGCCGCCCAGCACCAGCCCCACGCTGGCGGCAATGCCCGCCACGGCGCTGTACAGGGCGATGGCCCGCGTGCGTTCGCGTCCCTCCGCAAATGTGGTTTGCAGCAAGGCCAGGGTGGATGGCGCCAAAATGGCCGCGCCTACGCCCTGGACGGCGCGCGCGGCGATCAGCATGGCTGGCGAGCGCGCCAGGCCGATGGCCAGCGACGCCAGTGTGAACAGCGCCAGGCCCCACTGCAGCAGGCGGCGCCTGCCAAGCACGTCGCCGGCGCGCGCGGCCAGCAGCAGCAAGCCGCCAAACGTCAGCGTGTAGGCGCTTTGCACCCAGGCCAGGCCCGTATCCGTAAAGCCCAGTTCCTGGTGGATGTTCGGCAAGCCCGTCAACACGATGGACGTGTCGAGCACGATCATCACGTAACTGACGAGAATGATGGCGAGGATGGCCGCCTTGTGCGGCGCGGCAGAGGGAGTAGCAACTGGCGGATTGTTCATGCCATCACTGTAAGCCGTATGCATTACCATGAATAGATGCTAAAGTCTGCATGAACTTATTAGCACAACTAATGAATTGAAAAGACATCCGCCATGGCACAGACCAACTTCAACGACATACTCGCCTTCGTGGCCGTGGCCCGCGAAGGCAGTTTTACCCGGGCGGCGGCCAAGCTGGGCGTGTCGCAGTCGGCGCTGAGCCAGACCGTGCGCGCGCTGGAGGAACGGCTCGACTTGCGCCTGCTGGTGCGCACCACGCGCAGCGTCTCGCCCACGGAGGCGGGCGAACAGCTGCTGCGCACGGTGGCGCCCCGCTTCGACGAGATCGAGGCGGAACTGGCCCTGCTCAGCGCACGGCGCGACAAGCCGGCCGGCAACATACGCATCAGCGCGGGCGAGCATTCGGCACTGACGGTGCTGCAGCCGGCCATCGCCCGCCTGCTGCCCCACTACCCGGACATCCACATCGAAGTCATCGTCGACAATGGCATGACCGACATCGTGGCCGCGCGCTGCGACGCGGGCGTGCGCCTGGGCGAGCAAGTGGCCAAGGACATGATCGCCATGCCCATCGGTCCCGATTTCCGCATGGCCATCGTTGCCTCGCCAGCCTATTTCAGCCGGAATCCGCCGCCCGTCACGCCGCAGGACTTGATGGCGCACAACTGCATCAACATGCGCCTGCCCACCCTGGGCGGCCTGTTTGCCTGGGAATTTGCCAAGGATGGGCAGGAACTGAAGGTGCGCGTGGAAGGTCAGATGATCTACAACAACATGGCCATGCGCCTGCATTCGGCCCTCGATGGCCTGGGCCTGGCCTGCATGCCGGAAGACGTGGTGCTGCCCTATGTGGCCGATGGCCGCCTGGTGCGCGTGCTGGACGACTGGTGCCCCGCGTACGCGGGCTACAAGCTGTATTACCCGAGCCGGCGCCACCCGTCGCCCGCGTTTACCTTGCTGCTCGACACCTTGCGCTATCCCCGGGTTTGAGCCAGCGCAATCGTCCACCGGGCGTGGACAGTCGCCAAACGAACATGCGTTTACCGTGCGGCGGCGCAGGACTATAGTGGCTACTTTCCCACCTGTTCAAGGATCGCCATGAAACTCTTTTATTCGCCGGGCGCCTGCTCGCAGGCGCCGCACATCATCCTGCGCGAAACGGGCACGCCATTCACCCTGGTCAAGGTCGACCTGGGCCAGCACCGGACGCAGGAAGGCGGCAATTACTACGAACTCAACCCGAAAGGCCAGGTGCCGCTGCTGGCGCTCGCCGATGGAACGACCTTGAGCGAAGGCCCCGTCATCGCCCAGTACATCGCGGAACAGGCTGGCCGACAGGACTTGCTGCCGTCCGTGGGCAATTTTGCCCGCTACAAGGTGCTGGAATGGCAGAACTACATCACGTCCGAGCTGCATAAATCGTTCAGCCCCCTGTTCGATCCGCGCATCGACGCGGCCGCCAAGGCCTTGTTCGTCCAGCAACTGGCCAAGAAATACAAATGGGTGGACAGCCGCCTGGAAGGCCGGGCCTACCTGACGGGCGACACGTTCACGGTCGCCGACGCCTATTTGTTCGTCATCACGGGCTGGGCGCCAGGCGTGGGCGTGGACTTGTCCGCGCTGGCGCATGTGCAAGCCTTCCTGGCCAGAGTGGCACGGCGCGACAGCGTCAAGGCGGCTTTGGAAGCGGAGGGACTGGCCAAGGCGGCTTAAACGCCATCGCCCGGTGCACGGCTCACGTCTTTTCCGACTTGCCGTGCATCACCATGATGGTTTGCTGCATCAGCGCGCACAGGGTTTCCTTGCCATCGCGCACGGCGAATACTTCGGCTTGCGTGACGATCAGGGTGCGCCCCGGGCGCACCACCTTGCCGCGCGCGATCAGTTTCTCGCCATCGGCGGGCGCCAGCAAATTCATCTTGTATTCCACCGTCAGCACGGACGCGCCGTCGGCCACCATGGTCATGGCCGCGTAGCCGGCGGCCGAGTCCGCGATCATGCCCACCACGCCGCCGTGCACGAAACCGTGCTGCTGCTCGATGCCGCGCCAGTGCGGCACGTGGATTTCCGTGCTGCCGTGGCTGACCACAGGCAGGCTGGCCTGGATCAGGGTCATGGCGTTTTGCAGATCGAAACTGGCGCGGACTTTCTCGGCGAAGTGCGGGTCGGGCAGACGGGACGTGCTCATGGGCTGTGCGCTTTCAAGGGGAGAACGCCTTACTGTACCCGCTTATGCCCGCTCGCACCATGTCGCAGCGCCCGCCGGCTTGCACGGCGGATGCGGTAGTATCGCCATGTCGACACATGATCCCTCCTCCTGCCCCCGCGAAAGGTCCGCCATGGAAGAAGAATACGAAGTACCCAGCCCCCATGAGCACGCCGTGGAAGAAGCGACGGAGAAGGAGCGCGATGGCCTGACGCAGAAAATCGCCCTGATGACGGCCATCCTCGCCACCATCGGCGCCCTGATCAGCTACCAGAGCGGCAATGCGCAGAACGAGGCCATGTTCCTGAAGAACGAGAGCATCCTGAAACAGGCACAGGCAAGCGACCAGTGGGCCTTGTACCAGGCGAAGTCGACGAAGGGCCATATCGCCGAAGCGACGGCCGCGCTGGCCAGCGTACCCGAGGTGCGGACCCGCTTCCTGGCGGAACAGGCGCGGCAGGAACGGGAAAAGCCCCTGGTGCAGGCGCAGGCGCGCCAGCTGGAAGAGCAGTCGAGAAAGCTGGGCGAGGCGTCGGAAGCCAAGCTGCGCCCGCACGAACGGCTGGCCATGGCCCTGACCTTCATCCAGATCGCCGTGGCGCTGGCCGCCATCACCGTGCTGACGCGGCGGCGCTGGCTGCTGTGGGGCTCCGTGGGCGCGGCGGCGGCCGGCATACTGGCGGCCGGCAGCGCCTTCCTGCTGTAGCGGCAGGCGGGGTCAGGCGGGCGGCAGGATGCCGCTCCAGCCCGGCAAATAGCGCGCCTGCTGGCTGCGCGCCAGCTTCATGGCCTGCGCCAGTGCCTTGGGGAAATTTTTCTGCAGGCTGGCGGGCGCGATGCGGCTGCGCAAGAAATCGGCCCACAGGAATTCGCTGAACGGCGTCACGTCCTTGGCGTAGCCGCCCGCGCTGCGCAATTCGCCGGCCAGGCTGCGGTAGGGATCGTCGTGCAAGCCGCTCAGGTGCCGGGGGATGGCGGAAAAATCGCGGCGCAAGCCTTCGCTGTCGTACGGGTGCACCCACTGATGGTGGTCCATCACATGCCAGAAGTGCAGCGGTTCCAGCCAGGACAAATCCTTGAGGATCATCAAACTGACGCTTTTCACGCCTTCCTGGTGCAGCGCCAGGCCGAAATGGTGGTGGTCGACGATGTAGTGGCGCCCTTCCGGACCGATAATGCTGGGAAACCAGTGGTCGGCCAGCGCCGCCGCCCGCGCTTTCCGGCCCAGGCTGGCCCAATGCGCGCGCTTGAGCGCCACCTCGGCCATGCCCACCGTGATTTGCGTGGGCAGCAGCTTGTTCAGCCGTCCCTTGACCAGTTGCGGTTTCGCGCTTGTCATACCGTCTCCCAGATGCATGGCCTGGCCGCCAGCGTAGCATAGTCGCCGCTACTTTTCAGGCGTGGTGCAGCCCAGCAGGCGCACGGCCTCGGCCACGCTCAACTCACTGAGCAGCAGCGCCGGCGGCGCCTGGGCGGCCAGCATGTCGCGCAGCGCCAGTTGCAGCACGGCGCACGCCGGCTCCTTCAGCCGCGCCAGCGCCAGGGCCAGCCCCTGCTGACGCGCAAACGCGGCAAAGTCGCGCAGGGCTTCGACGCTGCTGCCATCGAGGTCGGGCGACTCTTCCAGGCTGAGGATCACCTTGCGCAGCGGACCGGCCCGCTCCTCCAGCAGGGTGCGCGCCAGGTGCAGGCTGCGCTCGGCATTGACGAAGAACAAGGGTTCATCAAGGCGAAGGATCAACGTGTCGGGCTGCGCGCGGGCCGCCGGGTACAACGCCAGCTTCACGTAGTCGTGGCTGTCGCCCAGCCGACCCAGCACGGACAGGCCCGGCCGCGACAGGCGGCGCAGCATCAGCAGCAGGCTCATGGCGATGGCTGCCAGCAAGCCGTCGAGCACGCCGAACAGCAGCACGCCGGCAATGGCCGCCAGCACCAGCAGGCGGTCGCGGCGCCAGGTGAAATATGGCCGCAAGGAAACAGGGTTCAGGGTATGACTGACGGCATGGATGACCACGGCGGCCAGCACGGGCACGGGAATCAGGGCCACCAGCGGCAGCAGGGTCAGCACGATGACGCCCACGACGGCGGCGGCCACCAACCCCGCCAGGCGCGAGGTGGCGCCGGCCGCCTCGTTGGCGGAGGTGGCCGAATAGCCGGCGCCCACCGGCATGGCCTGGAACAGGCCCGCCACCACGTTCGCCGCGCCCAGCGCCAGCAAGTCGCGCTCGGGCGCCACGGCGTCGCCATGCTTCAAGGCAAAACTGCGGATGGCGCCATACGATTCCGCATACAGGATCAGCGCCAGCGCAAACGCCAGCTCGGCCAGGCGCGTCCATTCCTCCTGCGTCAGGCGCGGCAAGACAGGCATGGCCAGGCGGACATCGATGGCGCCCACCAGGGCCACGCCATGGCGCGGCAAGTCCAGCCATTGCCCGGCGGCGATGCCCAGCGCGATGACGATCAGGCCGGCGGGCCAGCGCTGCAGCCGCCGAAGCAGGAACAGCGACAGCAGCGCCGCCGCGCACAGGCCGGCGCCGCTCCCGTTCCACTGCCCTGCGCCTGCCAGCAGGCCCGCCAGCAGATGCGGCACGTCGCCGTGCGCCGGCTGCACGCCCAGCACGCCGGGCAACTGCTTCACGATGATCACGATGGCCAGGCCGAGGGAAAAGCCCCGCAGCACGGGCTTGGCGATGAATTCCGTAATGCTGCCCAGCCTGGCCAGCCAGGCCAGCAGGAAAAATGCCCCCGTCAATATCACCAGTCCCGCCATCAGCATCAGCCGGTGCCCCGGCGTGCCGCCCGGCATGGATGCCATGGCCGCGGCCAGCACGGCAGCCGAGGACGACGTGGCCGAGACGATGGCAAAGCGGCTCGTGCCCAGCACGCCGTAGCACAGCAAGCCCGCAAACAGGGCCAGGATGCCCGCCTGCGGCGCCAGGTTGCCGATGCTGGCATACGCCACCGCTTCCGGCAGCAGCAGGCCGGCGATCGACAAGCCGGCGCTGGCATCTTGCCAGCGGTTCATTTGCGTCGCAGCCGATGCGCTCATGGAAGCTCCTGGTGGGTGGCGCCGGTCCGCGCCATGATGCGGCAAAACGGCGGCATGCAGGCTTACGGCGCTGCGGCGCCGCCCACTTCCGACACGTTCCTGCCGGCGCGAAAGATGGAATAGATCACGGCACCGACGCGCTCATACGGCACTTCCGGCTGCGTGCGCAAGGCAACACTGGCAATGTGCTCCTCGGACAGGACGGCCAGCATCTCGTCCACCGTGTGGACGCGCCGGCCCGCCACGGTGATGTCTTCCTTGCCCAGCATGACCACGGGCGGCGGTGGCGGCACGCTGGCGCAAGCCGCCAGGCACAGCAGCAATGCCGCCGCGCTCCCCGCATGGACGAATCTGCACATGTTTTTCCCCTTTTCCCGCAGCTTACAGGCGCGGGACTGGCACCGCAACAGGCACCGGCTACCGCCGGCACCCCGCGCCGTGCGAAAATGCCCGCCTTCGCCATTGCCGGATTCTGCCCATGCCGCACGCTGCCCTAGCTACCCCTGCTCCCCTTTCCGGGCGCGACGCGCGCCGCATCGCGCGCCATGCGCCGGCCGCCGACGCCGCCCGCTTCCTGCATCCGGCCCAGCAAGCCCTGCTGCACCGGCGCGGCTGGCTGACGATGCTGGCGCCGCGCGGCGCGGGCGGGGCCGAGCTGCCCTTGCCGCAGGTGGTGCGCCTGGAAGAAGCCGTGGCCGCCGTCGACGGCAGCATGGGCTGGGTGCTGACCCTGTGCGCGGGCGCGGGATGGTTTGCGGGCTTCCTGGCGCCCGACATGGCGCGGACCATCATCGGCACGCCCCGCGTCTGCCTGGGCGGCAGCGGCGCGGCCACCGGTGATGCGGAAGAGGAAGGCGACGGCTACCGCATCACGGGCAGCTGGGACTACGCCAGCGGCGCGCCGATGGCGACCCACTTCACGCTGAACGCCCGGCTGCGGCGCGATGGCCAGCCCCTGCTCGATGCGGATGGCAAGCCGCGCATCCGCGCCTTCCTCGTGCCCGCCGCCCTGGTGCAGCTGGTGCCCTCGTGGAACAGCATCGGCATGCGCGCCAGCGCCTCGCACAGCTACCGCATCGACGGTCAATGGGTTGCCAAGGAACACGGTTTCACCATCGCTCCTTCGGCCGCGACGGCCGACGGCCCCCTGTACCGCTACCCGTTCTATTCGCTGGCCTACGTGACCCTGGCCGCCAACGTGGCCGGCATGGCCAGCCATTTCATGCAACTGGCCGAAGAAGGCATGCGCCACCGCCGCCATGCGCGCGCCGGCTTGCCGCTGCTGGACGTGCCGGAAGTGGCCGCCATGCTGCAAGCCAGGAAACAAGCGTTCGCGGCCGCCCGCACCCGCTTCTATGCCGTGCTGGACGACAGCTGGGCGCAGGTGGCGGGCGGCGCGGCGCTCGGCGCGGATGCCATGCAAGCCGTGCAGGACCGTTCGCTGGACCTGGTCGCCGCATGCCGCGCGGCCGTCGGTGATTTGTATCCGTATTGCGGCCTGTACGCGGCCCGCGAAGACAGCGCCATCAACCGCGTGTGGCGCGATTTCCACACAGCCAGCCAGCATGCGCTGCTGCTGCCGTAATCTGCCTGAACGCCCGGCGCGGCATCGTCATTGAGCGCCTTGGCGCGGATAGCTGTCGTCCGCCACCTGTTCCAGCCACGTCACCGCCGTGCCATCTTGCGCCTCGGCAATAGCGACGTGCTGCATGGCGGACGTGGCCGTCGCGCCATGCCAGTGCTTGACGCCGGGCGGTATCCACGCCACGTCGCCCACGGCCAGCGCCTGCAGCGGGCCCTGCCAGTGCTGCACCCAGCCCTGGCCTTGCGTGACGATCAGGGTCTGGCCCAGCGGATGCGTATGCCACGCCGTGCGGGCGCCGGGCGCGAAGGTGACCATGGCGCCGCCCACGCGGGCCGGCGCCAGGCGCTGGAACCTGGCGTCGACTGCAACTTTCCCCGTGAAATAGGCGGCGTCGCCCATGCTGCTGGGCAAAGCGGCGGCGCGCGTGACGGTGACGGCCGCTGGCGCGGCAGCCGCCTCGGCGGACGCGGCCCCGGCGGGCAGGCAAAGCGGCAAGAGTGCCGCGGCGTATCGGTGCATGTGGATATCCTTTCTTGCCGCGCGGGGCGGCGGTCGTTATTTGCGGAAGACTTCTTTCGCCACGGCCAGCGCCGAGACGGCATTCGGCCAGCCCGCATAGAAGGCCAGGTGGGTGATCGCCTCGACCAGCTCGTCCTCCGTCAAGCCGTTCTGGCGCGCCAGCAGCAGGTGCGATTTCAGCTGCTCGGGACGGTGCATGGCCACCAGCGCGCTGACGGTCACCAGGCTGCGGTCGCGTTTGGACAGCTGGGGACGCTCCCAGATGTCGCCGTACAGCACCTTGTCCGTGAGGTCGGCCATCTTCGGCGCGAAGTCTCCCATCAATTGCTGCGCGCGCGAGGGCGGCTTGCTCTGCGCATCCAGCGTTTGCGCTGGCGCAAAGACGGGCAGCGCCAGGCAGGACGCCAGGAAGCCCGCTTTCATGCTGTTCGAAAAAACGCCCATCACGCCCCCAGGTGCTGGCGAAAGAAGGCGTCCAGCCTGGCCAGCGACTGCGCGATGTAAGGCGGCCGGTCGTACAGGTCCACGTGCGAGGCGCCCGGCACGACGAACAGCTCTTTCGGCTGCGCCGCCCTGGCGTACGCATCCTCGCTGAAGTAGGCCGACGGGGCGCGCTCGCCGACGATCATCAGCAACGGGCGCGGCGCGATCGTCTCGATCTGCGCGAACGGGAAGAAATTCATCATCGGTGCCAGGCTCGTCAAGGCGTACAAGCTGGTCGAGTGCGGGTGCTGGCCCCGGGGCGTGGCGTAGTAGTCGAGGAATTCGCGCACGATTTCCGGCGCGTCCGGCCCGGCCGACTCGGGCAGCGCGCGGATGTCGCGCCGTGGCTCGCCGCGCGCCTCGCGCGTGCGCTGCTCGCCGACCTCGTCCAAGGTCTTCATGCGCTGCTCGTAGGTGAGCGTGTCGCCCAGCCCCTGGCGGCGCGCGCGGCCCATGTCGTACATGCTGACGGTGGCGATGGCCTGGATGCGGTGGTCGACCTGCGCCGCGCTGACGGCATAGCCGCCGCCACCGCAAATGCCCAGCACGCCGATGCGCGCCGGGTCCACGGCCGGATGATTGCTGAAGAAATCCACGCAGGCGCTGTAGTCGCCCACGCGCGTGCCCGGCACTTCCGTGTAGCGGGGCAAGCCGCCGCTGTCGCCGTAATGCGAAGCGTCGAACGCCAGGGTCACATAGCCCAGTTCCGCCAGCTTTTGCGCGTGCAAGCCGGCCGTCTGTTCCTTCACGCCGCCGAACGGGTGGCCGATGACGATGGCGGGATATTTTTTGGCCGCATCGAATCCGGCCGGCGTGAACAGGTTGGCCGCAATGACCGTCTGCGCGCTGGTGTTGGGAAACGCGACGCGTTCGATAGCGACGCCGTTGCGCCGGGGATGACCCACGACCATGGGCCGGGTGGGCGCGGACGCCGGCGCTTGCGCCTGGGCCGCGCCTGCCAGGGCCATGCCGGCGCCGCCGGCCACCATGGCCAGCGAGGTGTTCAGGAAGGTGCGCCGCTGCGGCTGGGGGACTTCATCACGCATCTGTATTTTCCTTGTAAACATTGATATGGAACAAGCCGCGTACGAGGCACGCTTGTGGCAGATCAAGCGTACCCGCCCTCGCCCACCGTGAATAGACAGGCAAATCCACTAAAGTCTATAAGTACAGCTTATGAATGGCGCCGCCAGCCAGCCGTGCCTGACAGGAAAGGCAGCCGGGCGCCATGCGGCCTGGATTGCCTGATAAGATGGGGCCATTGCTACTTCCCGCTCCCCTATCCATGCACGTCAACACGCTCAGCAGCCTGGCGCAACTTTTGGCCAGCGCCGAAACGGAAACCCTGGCTTTTCCCACCAGCATCAATACGGCCCTGCTCCTGCAAAAGGAACTGGCCAATCCGGATTGCCACTCGGCCGACATCAGCCGCTTGCTGCTGTGCGAACCGACCTTGTCGGCGCGCGCCGTGGCGCTGGCCAATTCGGCCCTGTTCTCGCCCGGCCAGGCGCCCGCCATCACCAGCGTGCGCGCCGCCGTCGAGCGGCTGGGCCACCGCAACCTGTATGCGCTGGCGACGGCGGCCGTCATCCGCCAGCTGAACGCGGGCATCCGCGACGAAGCCTTGCGCGCCCGCGCCACCCAGCTGTGGGCGCACACCGTGCACGTGGCGGCGCTGGCGCACGGGCTGGCCGCCACCGTCACGCAGACGGATGCCGATACGGCGCTGTTCGCCGGCATCGTGCATGAAGTGGCCGGCTTTTATTTGCTGGCCCAGGCCGACAAGACTCCGGGCCTGTACGCCCAGCTGGAAACGCAGATGGCGTCCACGCTGGAAGTGATCGGCCGCGCGCTGATGCGCCAGCTGGGCGTGCCGCTGCCGGTGGCCGATGCCGTCAACGCCTTGCCCGGCTCCACCATCATGCTGCCGCCCGAGGGCTTGCGCGACACCCTGCTGCTGGCCAAGGCGCTCTCTCCCGTCCCTTCGCCGCTGCCGCAGGCCGGCGTCACCGTCAGCGAGGCGCTGCAAGCCTATCTGGAACACGATCCCGTGCTGCAGGCGCTGCGCACGCAGCCGTCGGCCGAAGCGAAGGGCCTGATCGAGGTACTGCTCAGCTGATGGCCGATCTGCTATGATGGCGCGAGCCGGGATGGACCCGGTCCGCTTTCATTGATGCTCACTGGAAAACTGCCTTGACTACCTCCTTACGCATGCTCGGCCTGGCCGCAGCTCTGACCATGGCGTGCAACGCCAACGCCGACAGCTTCGTTTCCTCGGCCTCCAGCGCCGGTTCCCAGTCGAGCGGCAGCATTTCCGATTCGCTCAACGGTTCGAGCAACAGCTCTTCGCGCGACAACAAGGTGGCCAATGGTCCCTACCGCATCATCGACGTGGCCGCCGTGCCGGGCCGGGCCGGCATGACGCGTTTGACCATGCAGGCCGACGCCACGGCCACGCCGCTGGTGCTGGACTTGCCGCAGGCGGCGCTCGACAAGCAGCAGCTGGCGCAGGGCGACGTGGTGCATGCGCAAAACCGCGCCTACGGCATCGAATTCTCGCGCAACGACACGCGCGCCGCCTTCTTCCTCGTGCTGGCCGACGACTGGTACGGCGAAATGGCCACGCGTCCCGTCAGCCTTTGATCTTGCGCAAACTGGCGCCGCTGCTGGCCGGCTGCGCCGCGCTCGTCCTGGCTGGCGCCGCCCAGGCGGGCACCTCAATGTCCTCCTCGCGCTTTTGCGACCGCGCCCAGGAACTCACGGCCACGGAACAGGACCGGCTCTTGCGCTTTGCCGCCGTCGTGCGCGAGGAACTGGCCGCCAGCGAAGGCAGCGTGGCCCTGATCAGCCGCTCCGGCCTGGACCTGGCCCGCTTCGGCATCCGCTATTCGCACGCCGCGCTGGCCTGGCGCCACGACAATGACAGCGGCTGGTCCGCGCGCCAGTTGTACTACGCCTGCGACGAAGGCCGCCCGCGCATCTTCGACCAGGGCACGGCCGGTTTCGCCATGGGCACGGAAAACCCGGCGCTCGGCTACATCTCGCTCGTGAAATTGCCGGCCGAAACCGTGCCGCCCCTGCGCCGCGCCCTGCTCGACCCCGTGCGCGTGCAGCAGTTGCTGGCGGGCCGCTACAGCGCCAACGCGTATGCTTTCAATTTGACATACCAGAATTGCAATCAGTGGGTGGTGGAAATGCTGGCCGCCGCCTGGGGCGAACTGGCGGCAGGCGGCGACTTGCGCGCCCGCGCCCAGGACTGGCTGCGCGCCGCACCATATGCGCCCGCCCCCGTCGACGTGGGTGCACGCTGGCTGATGCTCGGCTCCATCTTCGTGCCCCTCGTGCACATGGATGACCACCCGCCTGAGGCAATTCGCTCGATGCAGCTGGCGGTGAGCCTGCCGGCCAGCCTGGAAGCGTTCGCGCGCCAGCGCCTGCCCGCCAGCGAACGCGTGGAAATCTGCCACGACGGCAAGCAGGTGGTGGTGCACCGGGGCTGGGAACCGATCGCCGACGGCTGCGTGCCCGGCGCAAACGACCGGGTCATCGCCCTCGACGATACCTAGCGCAGCATTCCCCAGGCAGACTAAGCGGCCAGGGCCGCTTCGACGTGATCCAGCAGGCGCGCTGATTCGAGCCCCTGCCCCATCCGGCGGGCCACCTCGCCGCACGCCAGCCTGACTTCGGGCGCGGCCAGCAGGCGCGCCAGCTGCCGCTGCATGCGCCCGGCAGACAAGCGCTTGGCCAGCAAGACTTCCCCCACACCGAGCCGTTTGGCGCGCCAGCCATTGTCGAACTGGTCGTACGCGAACGGCACGATCAGTTGCGGGATGCCCGCGCGGAAGGCGTCCGCGCTGGTGCCGATGCCGCCGTGGTGCACCACGGCTGCCACGCGCGGCAACAGCGCCGCGAACGGCGCGTGCGCCTGCCACAGCACGCCAGCCGGCAAGTGCTGCGGCACTTGCGCCGCATGGGGCGTGAGGAACAGGCCGCGCCGCCCCAGCCGCCGCAAGACGTCCAGCGCGATGCTGAAATAGCGTTGCGCATGCTGGTGGCCGGTACCGGGCGTAAACACGATGGGCGGCTCGCCCTCGCCCAGAAAACGTTCGAGTTCCGGCGGCAGCGCTGCGGCGCCAGGCATGGCGGCGGCGGTGAAATCGGCCTGCGCGAAGTGCGGCGGCCAATCCGCCTGCGGCGCGGCGAACCAGGCGGGAAACAGTCCCAGCGAGGCGTCCGGCGCGGACAGCATGTGTCCAAAAAAATGCGCTTCCAGCGGCAAGCCGTGCTGCGCGCGCGCGCCGTTCAGTCCAGGCAGCAGCACCGGGTCGATCATGGCGCGGTGGATCATGCGCCACAGGGCCTGGCGCCAGGCCAGCGGCACCCACGCGGGAATGCGCAGCGAACCGGCCGTCAGGAAATCATGGCTGCTGCACAGGTTCGATGGCGCGAGATACGCCGCGACGATGCGCAAGTCCGGGCGCACGGAACGCGCCAGGGCCGCCATCGGCACGAGGATGGGATGGCACAGCACCACGCAAGCCTCATCGGCCGGCAAGCCTTGCACGATGTCGCGCACGGCGCCCAGGTGCGGCACGAGGCCATTCCACACCACGCCCCAGCCCTTGCGTTCATCCCACAGGCCGGGGTTGCCCAGCATGGCCTGCCCCTCTTCCGCGCTGCCGAAGGTGCGATACGGCAACTTTGACGCCTGCGCGGCCGCTTCCTGCCAGCCCGGCACCAGCAGCAGCACGCGCCGGCCCCGTTGCTGCAAGCCCTGCGCCAGCGCGATAAACGGCTGCATGTCGCCGCCGGTGCCGCTGCTGGCGATGATGACGAGCGGGGATGGGTCAGCCATGCGGCCATCCTTGCCTGACGGCAATCTTCAGCGGGAAATCAAGCAAGAACGAGGGGTGCATGGGCATCTTTCCTAGTTGAAATACCCAACGATAGTAAGCGATTAACGTTAGCATTTCAATCAATTATTGAGCGCGGCACGGCGCCATGCCTGCCGCCGCTACACCGGCAGTTGCAATACCATGTCCCATCGATCGATGCCCGGCCCGAAGCCGTCCGGCGTCACGTTGACCGTCACGAAACCGTAGCCCGCATAAAAGCCTTGCGTGTGCTGGCTGGTATTCATGCGCACGCTGGCAATGCCCGGCACGGCGCGGATGGCGTCCAGGCGCGCCTGCGTCAGCGCCCGGCCCAGTCCCTGGCCATGCGCATCCTGCGCCACCATGCCCCAGCACAGGCTGGCGACGCTGCCGCCCGCCTCGATGGCATGGCCGCCGCAGGCGACGATGCGGCCATCGCGCAGAATGACCAGGTAGGGATGCGTCGAGGTATCGAGCCAGGCGGCAAAGTCCGCGCGCTCGGACGGGTCGAAAAAGCGCGGCGTATTGCCGTCGAACAGGGCCAGGCAGGCGTCGCGGTCGCCGGCCTGGTAAGGGCGTACAGTCTGCATTGCTATCCTTTTCAGAAACAGGAAGGGAGATTACACGGGCGCGCACTCACAGCAGCTGCTCCGACGTCACCACGTGCACGCCCGGCGCGGCGGCCAGCGCCGCTTCCAGCAAGGCGCTGGCGATGCGCGGCGCGGGATTGATGCGCCAGCGGCGCGGCAGCACGGGACCGAGCACGCGCAGGATGCGCAAGGCGGCGCCCTCGCCCGCCCGCGCCACGGCGCGCTCGCCGCCGATCAGGCCCGGGCGCACGTACGTGAGCGAACGAAAACCCAGCGCTTGCAGGTCGCGTTCCAGCTCGCCCTTGACGCGGTTATAGAAGATGCGCGAAGCGGCGTTGGCGCCGGCCGCGGAATTGAGCACGTACGTGCCCGTGCCGGCCGCCAGCGCCAGCCGCGCCACGGCCAGCGGATAGTCGTGGTCCACGCGGGAAAACACTTGCCGCGTGCCGGCCACCTTCATCGTCGTGCCCAGGGTGCAGATGACGGCGTCCGCCTGCCACCAGGATGCGTCCAGCGGCAATTGATCGAAATCAATGACAGGCGCGGCCAGCTTGGGATGGGGCGGCAAGGGCTTGCGCACGGGCGCTACGATGGCCGTGATCCGCGCATCCATCAGCGCCAGGCGCAGCACTTCGCTGCCGACGAGACCGGTAGCGCCTACGAGCAGTAATTTCATTGCATCCCAGTATAAAGTTGCTCACAGCCACCACCATACACGGAACTCAGGACAGGCGCAGCGCCAGCGCGGCCAGGGTCACCAGCAGCACGGGCACGGTCAGCACGATGCCGACGCGGAAATAGTATCCCCAGGAAATGTGGATGTTCTTGCTGTCGAGCACGTGCAACCACAGCAAGGTGGCCAGGCTGCCGATCGGCGTGATCTTCGGCCCCAGGTCGCTGCCGATGACGTTTGCGTAGATCATCGCTTCGCGCACGGCCCCCTGCGCCGTCGTCGGGTCGATGGCCAGGGCGCCGACGAGCACCGTCGGCAAGTTGTTCATCACGGACGACAATAACGCCGTCAGCACGCCCGTGCCCATGGCCGCGCCCCACACGCCGTACTGCGCAAAGTGGTTCAGCATGCCCGTCAGATAAGCCGTCAAGCCTGCATTGCGCAAGCCGTACACGACCAGGTACATGCCCAGCGAAAAGACGACGATGTGCCATGGCGCATGGCGCAGCACGTAGCGCGTGGAAATCACCTGGCCCTTGCCTGCCACGCCCAGCAGCAGCGCGGCGCCCACGGCGGCGATCAGGCTGATGGGTACGCCAAGGCTTTCCTGCGAGAAAAAGCCCACCAGCAGCAGCGCCAGCACCAGCCAGCCGGCGCGGAAGGTGGCCAGGTCGCGGATGGCGGCGTCCGGACGTTTCAGCTGCGCCACTGCATAATCACGGGGAATATCCTGGCGGAAAAAGAGCAGCAAGGCCGCCAGGGTGGCCAGCACGGCGACGACGTTGACGGGCACCATCACGGACGCATACTCGGCAAAGCCGATCTTGAAGAAATCGGCCGAGACGATATTCACCAGGTTCGACACCACCAGCGGCAGGCTGGCCGTGTCGGCGATGAAGCCGGCCGCCATCACGTAGGCCAGGGTGGCCTTGGCGGAAAACTTCAGCGCCCGCAGCATGGCGATGACGATGGGCGTGAGGATCAGCGCGGCGCCATCGTTGGCGAACACGGCGGAAACGAGGGCGCCCAGCAAGACCAGCAGCACGAACAGTTTTCTGCCGCTGCCGCCGCCCCAGCGCGCCACGTGCAAGGCGGCCCATTCGAAGAAGCCGGCCGCGTCCAGCAGCAGGCTGATGATGATCACGGCGATGAACGTGCCGGTGGCGTTCCACACGATGTGCCAGACGACGGGGATGTCGCCCCAGTGGATGACGCCCGCCAGCAAGGCGACGCAGGCGCCGATGACGGCGCTCCAGCCGATGCCCAGGTCGCGCGGCTGCCAGATGACGAGGATGAGGGTGGCGAGGAAGATCAGGAAAGCGGTCAGCATGGGTGGGGCATCCGAAAATAGACAATGAATTCAATACTTCAATAATACTGGAAATATCAAATAGATGTGAGCATAAATTCTCATGCCAGTCTGATAACTGATTATACTAGCCCATCGCTCGGCCCCGCCCCCCCCTCTGCCCCACCAGGAAAGCATGCATATGGCGCAATACCAGACTCCCGGCGTGTATATCGTGGAAAAAACCGCCTTCCCCAATTCAGTCATCGAGGTCGCGACGGCCGTGCCAGCCTTTGTCGGCTACACGGCCGGCGCCAGCCATCAAGGAAAATCGCTGCACAACAAGCCTTGGCGCATCACCTCGATGGAGGAATTTGAAGCCTGTTTCGGCGGCGCGCCCGTGCCGGAATTCACGCTTGAGGCGGAAGCGGCCCCAGGCGCTGCAACGCCCTTCGCGCTGCACCAGGCCGGCGGAAGATTCCTGCTGTATCACAGCATGCGGCTTTTTTTCCGCAACGGCGGCGGCGCCTGCCATATCGTTTCCATCGGCAACTACCATGATGCGCCCGACGTCGGCGCACTGCGGGCCGGCATCGATGCCCTGCGGCAGGCGCCGGAAGTCACGCTGCTGGCCGTGCCCGACGCCATGCTGCTGGCGCAGGACGACTGCCATGCGCTGCAACGGCACATGCTCGAGCATTGCGGCCAGGAAATGCGCAACCGCTTCGCCATCCTCGACATCCATGCCGGCGCGGCCCCATTGACGGATGGGCCCGTGGCCGCTTTCCGGAACGGCATCGGCAGCGCCGCGCTGGCGTATGGCGCCGCCTATTATCCGTGGCTGGAAACCACGGTGGTTTCGCTGGACGAGCTCAACTTCACCTGCCTTCGCGCCAGCCAGTGGGACGCGCTGAAAAACCTGCTGCCGCAGGCGCTGGACGCCGGCCGGCAGCGGCAAGTGTCCGCCCTGTTCGAGCAGATGGCCAGCGTAGCTGCGTCAGCGGACGGTCAGGCCAGCCGCATCGCTGCCATCCATCAGTCGCTGCTCGCCCTCTGCCCCGTGTACGGGCAACTGCTGCTGGCCATGCAAAGCCAGCTCAATCTGCTGCCGCCCGGCGCCGCCATGGCGGGCATATATACGATGGTCGACAACGCGCGCGGCGTGTGGAAAGCACCGGCCAATGTGAGCCTCGACGCCGTCAGCGCACCGGCCGTGCACATCTCGCACGATGAGCAGGAAGACCTCAACGTGAGCGGCAGCGGCACGTCGGTCAACGCCATCCGCAGCTTTGTTGGCGAGGGCACACTGGTGTGGGGCGCCCGCACCCTCGATGGCAACAGCCTCGACTGGCGCTACATTAATGTCCGCCGCACCGTGATCATGCTGGCGGAATCGCTGCGCCTTGCCTACCTGGCCTATGTGTTCGAGCCAAACGTGTCCGGCACCTGGGTCACCGTCCGGGGAATGACGAACAACTTCCTGACCGGCGTCTGGAAGCGCGGCGGCCTGGCGGGCGCCTCGCCGGAGGATAGCTTCAGCGTGTCCGTCGGCCTGGGCGAAACCATGACGCCGGAAGACATCCTGGAAGGCATCCTGCGGGTCACCATCCTGGTCGCCGTCAGCCGCCCGGCCGAATTCATCGAGCTCACATTCCAGCAGCAGATGCAGAAATCGTGACACGCCGGGCGGCGCCAGCCCGCCTTACTTGAGCGCGATGGCGATATCGGTCAGCCCCACCGCCCCGTTGCCGATGGCGGATGCCGCCGGCGTGGCCGCGCCGCCGCTCAGCACGGCCGCGCCTGTTGCCAGGTCGATGCGGTACAGGGAGCTCGGTCCCGCGGCCGACGTGCGCAGGGCCGCCAGGGCCAGGCCGTTCGCCCCGCCCGCGATATCGAAGCCCGCATCGCCCGCCGCCGCCACGCCCAGCAAGCCCACATTCACCAGGGTGCCGTCGTTGGGCGGATTTTGCAGGGCGAGCGCGGCGCTGGCCGTGTCGATATCGAACAGCATGGTGGCCGTCGTGCCGGCAAAGCTGTTGGTGTAGGCCGCCGCCGTGACGACAGGCGCCGCGCCCGTGCGGTTGACGGCGCCGTCGGTCGTGGTAGCGCCCGTGTCGACGTTGATGCGCAGGCTTTGTCCCGTATTGCCGATCACGCGCAGGCGGTCGGCGACGGGGTTGAAATCGACACCGAAGGCCGTGCCGGCGATGGCCGTGTACGGCGCGGTGACATCCGCCGCATCGGCGGCGAGCGTCGCCTTGACGGTGGCCGCGCCCGTGGCCGGGTCGATGGTGACGATACGCCCCGCCGACGAGATTCCGTACAGCAAGCCATCCTTGGGACGGATGTCAAAGCCCAGCAAACGCTCGCCCGCCGCCAGGCCCGTGACAGCCACGTTGGCGTCCAGCGTGTTCGGCGTGGCCGTCTTGAAGGTGACGATGCGGGCGTCGTCCGTCAAGCCGTAGGCGATGGGCGCGCCCGGCCCTTTCAAGGCGATGCCGCGCAAGTCCTCGGTTACGCCGATGGCCGCCACCAGGGTCGCCGGGGCGGTGGTCGCGGCCAGGTTCACGGTGTACAGGTTGCGCACGCCGGCCACCGTCATGACGGCGTAGCCCGTGTTCGTGCGCGCATCGATATCGAAGCCGGCCACGCCGGTGGCCGCCACGCCCAGCGGCACGGCGCCGGCCAGGGTGCCGTTGTTGGGCGGATTTTGCGTGTACAGGGTGGCGTTGGCCGCATCGATGACGAACAGCGTGGTGCTGGCCGTGCCGGCGAAGCTGTTGGTGTAGGCCGCCGCCGTGATGGCCGTGTTGCCCGCGCCGCCGTTGATATTGCCATCCGTCGTCGTGGCGCCCGTGTCGACATTGATGCGCAGGCTTTGTCCCGTGTCGCTGACGATGCGCAGACGGTCGGCGACCGGGTTGAAATCGACGCCGAATTGCGTGCCGGCCAGCGCCGCATAGGGCGCCGTCGTGTCGGCCGCGTCGGCCGCCAGGCTGGACTTCAGCGTGGCGGCGCCCGTCGCGCCGTTCAGGGTGTAGATGCGCCCCGTGCTGCCGACACCGTACAGCTGGCCATCGGCGGGACGGAAATCGATGCCCAGCAGGTTCTCGCCCGCCTGCAGGCCCGTCACGGCGAGCGTGGTGCGAATGGTGGCGGGCGTGGCGCGGTCGAACGACAGCAGTTTGTTGCTGGCGGTGAGCACGAAGACATCGCCAGCCACCACCACGGATGGCGTGACGGGGTCATGGTGGCTGCTGCTACCGCCGCAGGCGGTGAGCGACATGGCGACGGCGGAAGCGAGCAGCAGCTTGGCGAATGGCAAGGTTGGCAAGGTCGGAAGGATCGGCATGGTCGTGGCCCCTGTAAGAGTGAGTGGAAGTGCCGCCCATGCCGCGGTCGCAGCGAGCGCACCCCTGTACTACTCGCCAGGCGCCCGTTTGGATGCAGCGGCGCAAAAAAAGTTATTCTTCGCGCCTTTATGATTGTCTTTAAGCAACTTAACCGGTGTATAGTCACGGGCACGATGGCAACGGGGAACAAGACAGGTGGCACGCATATTTCAAGCGCAGAGCATGGGAGAGGCCGACGTGCGCGTGGCCCTGGTGGAACGCGGCAGTGCCGACCTGCTGGTGCACCGCGTGGCCAGCTGGGGCCTGGCGCACGGCGACGCCCTGTGGTACATCACCCGCGACCGGCAAAGCGCCACGGCCAGCGTATTTTTCGTCTCGCAGGGCATGGCGCAGCTGAAAATCTGTTTTGTCGACAGCCACGGCGAGGCAGGCTGGCAAGCGCCCCGGCCGCGCAATCTCCACCTGTAGCAGGGTGGCATCCGTGTTCACTCACTGGAAGGGAGCATCGCCATGGATTTGATCTTACTGGAACCCGGCGACGGGGAACTCGTGTTCGGCAAGGCGCCGGACGGTGAAAGCAAGAGCGGCGGTATCGACGCCATCTGGCGCGACGCTGCCACGCTGCGGGGCATCGGCCGGTGCTTCGAGCTGGTGTCATTACATCAAGGCATGAAGCAGCAAGTGACGACCGACATCAGCAACTCTGCGCGCACGTCCGGCCGGCCCGTCATCACCGAATTTACCTGCGTCAAGTATGTCGATGCGACCTCGGTCAGGCTGTACGATCTGTGCCTGCGGGCGAAGCCGCTGGGCAGCGGCCCGGACCAGCCGACCAGGCTGTACATCACCCGCCAGACGGGCGACAAGACGGCCAACCTCATCACCATCGCCCTGCACGACGCCCTGATCAGCGAAATCCAGCTGCAAACCCATCCCGACGACATGCCCACCGAGCAGTTCAAGCTGAACTTTACGGAAATCCTCTGGACGTACAGCGTGCAGCAGGCCGACGGCCAGCCCGGCGACCAGCAGACGACGGGCTGGAGCCTGGCGCGCAACCGCCCGATCGGGGCATTTACAGGATAAGCACATGAACGACGCTGTACACGCTACTGACATCGTTTGCATCCGCAACGCCGGCCTGGCGCTGCTCCACCCGTTCCTGCCCACAATGTTCCAGCGGCTGGACTTGCTCGCCACTGGCGGCGATGGCAGGCCGCAGCTGCGCGGCGAACACGGCGCACGCGCCGTTCACTTGCTGCAATACCTGGTCGATGGCAGGAGCGACGCGCCGGAGCAGCAATTGCTGCTGAACAAGCTGCTGTGCGGCCTGGAACCGGACTTCCCTGCTCCCCCCGTCGACCTCGGCGAAGAAGAACGGGTCCTGTGCGAACAAGTGCTGGCCGCCGTGATGCGCCATTGGCCAGCGGTGGGACAAACCTCGCCCGAGGGATTGCGCCAGGTCTTTCTGCAGCGCGAAGGCCGACTGCAAAAAGGCGACGGGAAATGCACGCTGGCTGTCGCGCGCAATCCCTTCGATGTACTGCTGAGCCGCTTGCCGTGGAACCTGGCTGCCATCCGGCACCCGTGGATGCCGCAACCGCTGTTGATCGACTGGCCCGGCGCGTAGCCTGGCAAGCCCACGCCCGGCTGGCCGCCATCCCGCAAAGCGGGCTACTCTTCCAGCCCGCCCCCCAGCGCCTTGTACAGGGCCACGGCCGACTTGAACTGGTCGCGCCGCGCGTCGAGCAAGGCTTGCTGCGCCGCATACGACTGGCGCTGCGCGTCGAGCAATTCCAGCCGGCTGTCCTGGCCCGCGTCGTAGCGCAGCTGCGACAGGCGCTGGCGCTGCTGCGCCGCCGTCACCACGCGTTCCTGCGCGGCGATCTGCTGCGCATACGTGGCGCTGCCCGCCAGGCCGTCGCGCACGTCGCGAAACGCCGCCTGGATCGCTTGCTCGTATTGCAGCACGGCCACATCCTTGCGCAGGCGCGACAGCTGCAATTCCGCGCGCAACTGGCCGCCCTGGAACAGCGGCTGCGTCACTTGCGGCGCGAACGACCAGCTGCGCGCGCTGCCGCGGAACAGGTCGCCCAGTTCCGGGCTGGCCAGTCCCAGCTGCGCCGTCAGCGACAGGCGCGGGAAGAAGGCGGCGCGCGCGGCGCCGATTTCCGCATTCGCCGCCACCAGCGCGTATTCCGCCTGCAGGACGTCGGGACGGCGCGCCAGCAAGTCCGACGGCAGGCCGGGCGGCAGCTGCGTCAGCACGGGCTGGCCATCGAGCGGCCGGCCCGCCGGCAAGTCGACGGGCAACGGCGCGCCCAGCAGCAATTCCAGGTTGTTGCGCGCCAAGGCAGTGGCCCGCTCGCGGGCCTGCACGTCCGCTTCCGCCGTGGCCGCCTGCCCTTCCGCTTGCGCTACATCAAGACCGCTGCCCTGCTGCGCGCCGTGCAGGCGCTGCGTCAGGACCAGCGCCTGGCGCCAATCGAGCAGGGTTTGCCGGGCCAGCGCCAGCTGTTCCTCGGCCAGCCGCTGTTCCAGGTAGGCGTCGGCCACGGCGCCGATCAGGGCCATGTGGGCGGCCCGCTGGCCCTGCTGCGTGGCCAGGTAGCGCGCAAAGGCGGCCTCCGACAGGGAGCGCAGGCGGCCGAACAGGTCGATTTCGAACGCGCTCATGGCGATGCCGGCCGTGAACTGGTTTTGCACCGTGGGATTTTGTCCCGTGGCATCGGCAGCGCGCTGGCGCGTGCCGCCGCCGTTGAGACCAATCGCCGGATAGCGGCCCGCATCCTGGATCTGGTACTGGGCCCGCACGGCTTCCACGTTGAGGGACGCCACGCGCAGGTCGCGGTTGTTTTCCAGCGCGATGTCGACCAGGCGCTGCAGGCGCGCGTCGAGCAGCATCTGGCGCCAGCCCAGGTTGGCCGCCGTGTCGGCCGTCCCTGGCGCGGCGGCCTCGGCATACGCGGCGGGAATCGGCGGCGCCGGCTTGACCAGCAGCGGCGTCAATGAACAGGCCGACAAGGCCAGCGCGGCCAGCGGCGTGATAAAAATCAAACGCATTACAACTCTCCTTCCACCGCCTTGACGGCGATGCGATTACTGCGTTTGTTGAAGTACGTGTCCATCTTGTCGACGGCGCCCAGCACCACGACAAAGAACACGGGCACGAAAAACACGGCCAGCACGGTGGCGGTGATCATGCCGCCGAACACGCCCGTGCCGATCGCATGCTGCGTCTCGGCGCTGGCGCCCGTGGCCAGCATCAGCGGCACCACGCCCAGCGCGAACGCCAGCGACGTCATCAGGATCGGGCGCAAGCGCAACCTGGCCGCTTCCACCGTCGCCTCGACCAATCCCTTGCCCTGCGCCTGCAACTGGCGCGCATATTCGACGATCAGGATGGCGTTCTTCGCGGAAAGACCAATAATCGTGATCATGCCCACCTTGAAGAACACGTCGTTCGGCATGCCGCGCAACATCACGGCCAGCACGGCGCCCAGCAAGCCCAGCGGCACCACCAGCATGACGGAGACGGGAATGCTCCAGCTTTCATACAGGGCCGCCAGCACGAGGAACACCACCAGCATCGACAGCGCCATCAGCATGGGCGCTTGCGAGGCCGATTCCTTCTCTTGCAGCGATTGGCCCGTCCACGCCAGCGCGAAACCGGGCGGCAATTGCTTCACGAGGCGCTCCATTTCCAGCATGGCGTCGCCGCTGGACACGCCGGGCGCCGCGCTGCCCGAAATGCGCGCCGCCGGATAACCCTGGTAGCGCACCAGCTGCAGCGGCGATTCGCTCCACACGGGGCGCACCAGCTCGCCCAGGGCCACCATGCCGCCCGCGTTATTGCGAATGCGCAAGGCCAGCACGTCGTTCAGCTGCATGCGCGACGGCGCATCGGCCTGGATGATCACTTGCTGCATGCGGCCCGCATTCGGGAAATCGTTGACGTAGGTCGACCCCATGGCCGCCGTCAGCATGTCGGCGATGGCCGTAAACGACACGCCCAGCGCTTCCGCCTTGGTGCGGTCGATATCGAGGCGCACGCTGGCGCCGGGCGGCAAGCCGTCCGGATACACGCCCGCCACCTTGGCGCTTTGCGCCGCCAGGCCCAGCAGCTGGTTCTGCGCCGCCTGCAGGGCAGCGATGCCCTGGTTGGCGCGGTCTTGCAGGCGCAGGGAAAAACCGGACGAGTTGCCCAGTTCATCGATGGCGGGCGGCATCAGGCTCATGATCACGCCCTCCTTCGCCTGCGACATGGCGGCCTGCGCCAGCGCCACTTCTTCCTGCGCCGTGGCGCCGTTGCGCTGTTTCCAGTCCTTCAGCATGGTGAACGCCAGGCCCGCATTCGGCCCCGCGCCGGAAAAGCTGAAGCCGAGGATCGATTGATTTACCTCAATACCGGGCCGCGTGGCCACGTGCTGTTCGTACAGCTTGACGACATCGAGCGTGCGCTCCATGGTGGCGTCGGACGGCAGCTGGATCGAGGTGATGAAATAGCCCTGGTCTTCTTCCGGCAAAAAGGCCGACGGCAGCTGCATGAAGGCCACGCCCAGCGCCGCGACGATGGCGCCGTACAGCACCATCGAGCGTCCCGCGCGTTTGAGCATCGCCACCACGCCCTTTTCATAGCGCGCCGTCATGCGCTCAAACTGGCGGTCGAACCACAGGAAGAATCCCTTCTTGTCATGGTCGTGCGGGCCGATGGGTTTCAACATCGTGGCGCACAGGGCCGGCGTCAGGGTGAGCGCCAAAAACGCCGAAAACAGGATCGACACGGCCATGGCCAGCGTGAACTGGCGGTAGATGGCGCCCACGGAGCCGCTGGCCAGCGCCATCGGGATGAACACGGCCGTCAGCACCAGGGTAATGCCCACTACCGCACCCGTGATTTCGCGCATGGCTTTGGATGTCGCTTCCTTCGGCGACAGGCCTTCCGTCGCCATCAGGCGCTCCACCGCTTCCACCACGACGATGGCGTCATCGACGATGATGCCGATGGCCAGCACCATGCCGAACATGGTCAGCACGTTGACGGAATAGCCGGCCAGCAGCATCACCGTAAACGTCCCCATCAGGGCGATCGGCGCGACGATGGCGGGAATCAAGGTGTAGCGTATCTTTTGCAGGAACAGGTACATGACGAGGAACACCAGCACCATCGCCTCCAACAGCGTGACGATGACCTTCTCGATCGAGATCTTCACGAACGGCGCCGTATCGAACGGCACCGAATACTTGATCCCGGCCGGCATGGTGTGCGCCAGTTCGACCATGCGCGCACGCACGGCGGCCGCCGTCTGCACGGCGTTGGCGCCGGGCGACAGCATGATGGCGGCGCCCGACGCGGCTTGGCCGTTTTCGCGGATGCTGAAATTGAAGCTTTGCGCGCCCAGCGACACTTTCGCCACGTCGCCGATGGTCACTTTCGAGCCGTCGGGATTCGCGCGCAGCACGATGGCGGCAAATTCGGCCGGCGTTTGCAGCTGGCCCTGCACCGTCAGCGGGATGGTCACGCGCTGGCCGTGCACGGCGGGCGAGTCGCCCAGGCGGCCCGGGGCGATCTGCGCATTTTGTTGCGCGATGGCGGCCGTCAGCTCGCCCATGGCGATGTTGTACGACACCAGCTTGGCCGGATCGACCCAGATGCGCATGGCGCGCTCGGAACCGAACAGCTGCACCTTGCCCACGCCGGGAATGCGGCGCAGTTCTTCCGTCACGTTGCGCGCCAGGTAGTCGCCCAGCGCCACTTCGTCGTGCTGGCCATTGTCCGAGATCAAACTGACGATCATCAAAAAGCCGGACGACGCCGATTCCACCGTCAAGCCATTTTGTCGCACGGCTTGCGGCAGGCGCGGTTCGATGGCTTTCAGGCGGTTTTGCACGTCCACCTGGGCCATTTCCGGATTCGTGCCCGGCTGGAAGGTGACGGTGATCGAGGCCGAGCCCGACGTATCGGTGGACGACTCGAAATACAGCAGGTGCTTGACGCCCGACAGTTCGCGTTCGATCAAGCCCACCACGGAATCGTTCATGGTTTGCGGCGTGGCGCCGGGATAATTGGCGCTGATGCTGACGCTGGGCGGCGCCACCGAGGGGAAGCGCGCAATCGGCAATTGCGGTATGGCGATCAGTCCGAACAGGACGATGAAGACCGCCACCACCCACGCGAAGACGGGGCGGTTGATGAAAAATTGAGGCATGTCATTAGACTTTCATTGTATTCAAAGTGTGCATCAACGCGCCCTGGCGGCAGCCGCCGTTGCCACGACGGCTGGCTTCCACGGTTGCGGCGCGGCTGTGGCGCCCGGCTGCAGGCGTTCCTGGCCTTCGATGACGACGGTTTCGCCAGCCTTCAAGCCGCCGTTGACGACGTACTGGTGCTCGATCACGTCGCCCACGCTGATGGGTTTAAGACTTGCTTTGTTCGTGCCATCGAGCACCCAGGCCTGCGCCTGGCCGCCGCTGCTGTGCAGAACGGCTTGCTGGGGCAACAGCACGCCATTCGCCTGCACGGCGCGGGCGATGCGGGCGCGCACGAACATGCCCGGCAGCAACTGGCGCTGCGGATTGTCGACCAGCACGCGGATGACGGCGTCGCCCGTGCCCGCATCGACGCTGATGCCCGAGAACAGGATGCGCCCCGTGACGGGATGCGGCTGGCCATCGGCGCCCAGGATGGTCACGGGCAGCTTGTCCGCGCCGCCCGTTCCCGACGCTTGCAATGCCGCCAGCGCGGCGGCCGGCTGGCGCACGTCCACATACACCTTGTCGATCTGCTGGATGCGCGCCATCGGCGTGGCATCGGCCAGGCCCACCAGCGCGCCTTCCGTCACCAGTTCCGAGCCGATGCGCCCGGCAATGGGCGCCTCGATGCTGGCGAAGGCCAGGTCCAGGCGGCGGCGCGCCAGGGCGGCACGCGCCTGGGCCACGGTGGCCACGGCTTGCTCGCGCTGGGCCACGGCGTCGTCATACGCCTGGCGGCTGATGGCGTCCGCCTCCACCAGCGGCTTCAACCTGTCGGCCTGGCTGCTGGCGCGGTTCGCCGTGGCCACCGCATGCTGCAGGGCGGCGGCGGCCGAATCGACATCCGCCTGGAACGGCGCAGGGTTGAGCTGGAACAACTTCTGTCCCGCCTTCACTTCGGCGCCCTGCTCGAACTGGCGGCGCAGCACGATGCCGCCCACTTGCGGGCGGATGTCGGCCGTGCGGAAGGCGGCCACCCTGCCCGGCAATTCATCGCTGAGGACGACGGGCGCCGCTTGCAGCTTGAGTACCGTCACGGCGGCGGGCGGCGCCGCGCCTTCTTCCGGCGCGGGTTTGGAACAGGCGGCAAGGCTGAGCAGTGCCGCGGCGATCAACATGTTTTTCTTGGTGAGGTGGCTCGGATGCATGGTCTTTCTCTATGGCAGATCCCAACCGGCGGTCCGGTCGACAGATAACAAGAGCATAGAAGGCCAACATGGATGTTCCGTCAAAGAAATGTGGAGATTCGATGGAGAGCGCGAAGAATGCTAGACTATTTGCATGAACTATCATCACAGCGCCAGCCAGCCCTCGTTTCTTGCCACCACGCCCCCTTCCGCCCTCGTCCTGATCGCCGAAGATGAACCGCAAATCGCCCGCATCCTCGCCGGTTACCTGGAGCGCGACGGCTACCGCACGGCCTTCGCGCACGACGGCCAGGAAGCGCTGCAGCAGCACCTGGCGCTGGCGCCGGACCTGCTGCTGCTCGACGTGCAAATGCCCAGGGTCGATGGCTGGGGCGTGCTGGCGGAAGTGCGGCGGCGCGGCGAGACGCCCGTCATCATGCTGACGGCGCGCGACCAGGATGCGGACAAACTGGCCGCCCTGCGCGTGGGCGCCGACGACTACATCATCAAGCCCTTCAATCCGGCCGAAGTGGTGGCGCGCGTGGCGGCCGTGCTGCGCCGCTCGCGCGTGCGCCACCACCCGGTGGGCGGCCAGCGCCTGCGCTGCGGTCCCATCGACATCGACCAGGAAACGTATGTGGCCAGCGTGCTGCGCGACGGCGCGCCCGTGCCCCTGAGCCTGACGTTGACGGAATTCCGCCTGCTGGCCCACCTGGCGCGCACGCCGCGCCGCGTCTGCAGCCGCCTGGAATTGCTGGAATCATGCATGCCCGAGAGCAATTCGCTGGAACGCACGGTGGATAGCCACGTCAGCAAGCTGCGCAAGAAGCTGGAAGAAGCTGGGGTGATGAACATGCCGGCCAGCCTGCGCGGCGTGGGCTACCGCCTGGAAAGCGACCTCTGATGCGCTTCACGGGCTTGAACCGGCAGATCGTGCTGTCGATGTCCGTGCTGATGGTCAGCGGCATCCTGATCATCTGGATCGGTTCCTGGACCTTCTTCGCCATCGCCTTCAAGATCGATCCCGGCATGCTGTCCGAGCCGGACGACTGGTCGCCGACGACGGCCGAATGGCTGTGGATCTTCGCCATCACCATCTTCGGCCTGGGCCTGGCGGCGTTTTTCGCCATCAAGCTCGCTTCGCGCATTCTCAAGCCGATCAATTCCGTGATGGACAGCGTGCGCCGCGTGGCGCATGGCGACCTGTCCGCGCGCGCCTTCGCGGGCGACCGCAGCCTGGGCGAGACGGCCATGCTGGTCGATGACTTCAACAGCATGGCCGAGCGCCTGCAGCGGGCGGCCAAAGAAAGCGAGACGTGGAATGCGGCCATCGCGCACGAATTGCGCACGCCCGTGACGATCCTGCGCGGCACCTTGCAAGGCGTCGTCGACGGCGTCTTCAAGCCCGAGGAAGTGCCGTTTTCCAGCCTGCTGGCGCAAGTCGAGGACCTGGGCCGCCTGATCGAAGACTTGCGCACCCTGAGCCTGGCCGACAGCGGCCACATGCAGCTGCGCATGGCGTGGACGGACCTGACCCTGGAAATCGGGGAAGTGCGCCGCCTGCTGGCGCAGGAGATGGAAGCGGCCGGTTTTACGCTGCAACTGCACCTGTCCGACCATCCCGTCTGCTGCGACGCGGCGCGCATCCGGCAAATCGTGCTGGCCCTGCTCGACAACGCGCGCCGCTACGCGCATCCGGGCTTGCTGCGCGTGCGCACCCGCGTGCAGGCCGGCCAGTACTACCTGAGCGTCGAAGATGCGGGTCCCGGCATTGCCGAGGAGCTGGCACCGCACGTGTTCGAAGCGTTCCGCCGCGGCGACAGCGCCAGGGTCGACCTGAACGCGGGCAGCGGCCTGGGCCTGGCCGTGGTGGAAGCCATCGCGCGCGCCCACGGCGGCAGCGCCGTCTGCACGCGTGGCAAGGCGGGCGGCAGCCTGTTTACCATCAAGTGGCCGGTCGAACACGGCGCCCCGCCGCCCGCCGGCTGACTACGCGGGCGGCGCGCGCAGCATGTCGACGAAGGCGCGCAGCACGGGCGGCATCTGGCGCCGGCTCGGGTAGTACAGGTAGTAACGGGGCGGCGGCGGCAGGCAGCGCTCCAGCACGCACGCCAGGCGCCCCGCCGCGAGATCGGCGCGCGCATCGGCCTCGTACACATACGCCAGTCCCGCGCCATCGCGGGCCGCGCGCAGCATCAATTCATCGTCGTCGAACACCAGCGGGCCGCCGACGGCGATGCTGACGGCTTCCCCTTCCAGCTCGAACTCCCACGCATACTGGCGCCCGCTGGGAAAACGCCGGCCGATGCAGTCATGGTCCAGCAAGTCGCGCGGCGTGCCTGGCGCCCCATGCACCGCCAAGTAGGCGGGCGACGCCACCACGACGAACGGTTGCGGCGCGCCCACGGGCACGGCGATCATGTCGGCCGCCACCTGCTCGCCAAAGCGGATGCCCGCGTCAAAACCGTCGCGCACGATATCGATCATGCCGTCATCCGTCACCACTTCCACCTGCACGCGCGGATAGCGGGCGACGAAGCTGGCCAGCATGGGCGCGAGCAGCAGCCGGGCGGCCGGACGGGGCACGTTCAGGCGCAGCTTGCCTGCGGGCACATCCTGCAAGGCGCTCAGGTCCAGCAAGGCATCGTCGATTTCGCGCATGGCTGGCGCCAGCCGCTCCAGCAGCAGCTGCCCCGCCTCGGTCGGCGTGACGCTGCGCGTGGTGCGGTTCAGCAGGCGCACGCCCAGGCGCTCTTCCAGCGTCCGCAGCGCATGGCTGAGGGCGGAAGCGGAGACGCCCCGTTCGAGGGCCGCCTTGCGAAAGCTGCGCAGGCGGGCGACGGCGACAAAGGCCGTCAATTCATTCAGGTCAGCCATTATTCGGGGAAACAATTCATGAGCGATATTCAGTAATACATGCAATATTAGGCATCTTATCGCATGCTGTTGCTTCATCCATACTCCTTGCATCTTTTTTTGAAGAGGAGTGAGAAATGGAACACAGAACACTGGGCAAGTCCGGCTTGCGCGTCGCCCCCATCGGCCTGGGCTGCATGGGCATGAGCTTTGCCTACGGCGGCGCCGACGAAGCCGCCTCGCTGCGCGTGCTGCACCGCGCCGTGGAACTGGGCGTGACCCTGATCGATACGGCGGAAGTCTACGGCCCCTACGCCAACGAGGACTTGGTAGGCCGCGCCCTGAAGCAATTGCGCGGCAAGGTCAGCATCGCCACCAAGTTCGGTTTCAAGATATTGCCTGAAGGAAAAGGCTTGGCACGCATGGCGGGCGTCGACAGCCGCCCCGAGCATATTCGCCAGGCGGTAGAGGCGTCGCTGTCCCGGCTGGGCATCGAGTGCATCGACTTGCTGTACCAGCACCGCGTGGACCCCGCCGTGCCCATCGAAGACGTCGTCGGCGCCATGGCCGGCCTGGTGCGCGCGGGCAAGGTGCGCCACCTGGGGCTGTCGGAAGTGTCGGCCGCCACCCTGCGCCGCGCCCACGCCGTGCACCCGATTGCGGCCGTGCAGTCCGAGTATTCGCTGTGGAGCCGCGACGTGGAAGCGGAGGTGCTGCCCGCCTGCCGCGCCCTCGGCATCGGCTTCGTGCCCTACAGCCCGCTGGGCCGGGGCTTCCTGACGGGCCAGCTCACGTCCAGCGCGATGCTGGCGCCCGACGATTATCGCCACAGCCTGCCCCGCTTCCAGCCGCAGGCGATGGCGGCCAACGCGCACCTGGTGGCAGAACTGCAGCGCCTGGCGGCGGCGCGCGGCGTCACGGCGGCCCAGCTGGCCCTGGCCTGGCTGCTGGCGCAAGGCAGCGACCTCGTGCCGATACCCGGTGCCCGCAGCCTGGCGCACCTGGAAGAAAACGTGGCCGCCGCGCGTATCACCCTGGGCGACAGCGAGCTGGCCGCCATCGGCGCCGCCATCGCACCCGCCAGCGTGCAAGGCGCGCGCTACCCGGATGTGGAACTTGCCATGCTTGGCCTGTAGACAACCGTGCTGGAGTCCGCTAAGTTGAGCACGCCAAGCAATTCTTTGCCCCTCAGCACTTGAAATGCCTGAATCCGCTATCATTTCCAATCTGAACTATTCATTATGAAAGGGATTTACATGTCCGCACTGCTCGAAACACTGCAATGGCGCTACGCCACCAAGAAAATGGACCCGACGAAAACGGTGCCGCAAGACAAGGTCGAGCGCATCCTGGAAGCCGTGCGCCTGACGGCCAGCTCCAGCGGACTGCATCCTTACGAAGTCTTCGTCGTGACGAATCCGGCCCTGCGCGAGCAGATCAAGCCGCATGCGTGGAACCAGGGCCAAGTGACGGATTCCTCGCACCTGCTGGTGTTTGCCGCCTGGGACAATTACACGGTGGAACGCATCAACGCGCGTTTCGACCTGGTCAACGAGGTGCGCGGCTTCAAGAATGAAGGCTGGGAAGCCTACCGCCAGCAAATCCTGGCCACGTATCCACAGCGCGACGCGGAAACCAACTACCAGCACGCGGCACGCCAGGCCTACATCGGCGTGGGCACGGCCCTGATCGCCGCGGCGCAGGAACAAGTCGATTCGACGCCGATGGAAGGTTTTGATCCGGCCAAGGTCGACGAGATCCTGAACTTGCGCGAAAAAGGCTTGCGTTCCGTCGTCATGCTGCCGCTGGGCTACCGCGCCGACGAAGGCGACTGGCTGGTGGACTTGAAAAAAGTGCGCCCTGCGCGCGAGCAATTCATCACCGAGCTGGTGTAAGCGCTACGCCAGTGACTGAAAAGCGGATGCCCTGACCGGCATCCGCTTTTTTTTTGACCGTTCAGGCCGCCTGCGGGAAACGTACCGTCACCTGCAATCCCCGCCCCGCCTCGCCGTCGGCCAGCGCGATATCGGCCTGGTGGTGCTCGGCGATGTGGCGCACGATGGACAGGCCCAGGCCGCAGCCCCAGGCGTCGTTGCCGTCGGGACGGAAGAAGCGGTCGAACAGGCGCGCATGGTGCTGGCGCGGCACGCCGGGGCCGTTATCGGACACGCGCAGCAAGGGCCTGCCCTCTTCCACGGCCGCCTGCAAATCGACCCGGCCGCCCTGCTGCGTGTAGCGCAAGGCATTGTCGATCAAGTTGTTCAGCAACACTTGCAAGCCGTCGGGATCGGCCTGCACCAGCACCCTGGCGGGCAGCGCTTCCACCACGCCCAGGTCGATGGCGCGGCTGTCGGCCAGTGCGCTATGGTCGCCCACGGCCGCTTCCAGCAATTGTCCCAGGTCCACCGTGTGCAGCTGGCTGGCCGTGAGCGCCGTTTCATGGCGCGCCAGGCTCAGCAACTGACGCACGAGGTGCGTGCTGCGGTCCAGCCGTTCGTGCAGCCGCGCCAGCGCCACGCGCCGTTCTTCCTCGCTGCCGGCCCGCTCGGCCACCTGCAGCTGCAGTTTCAGCGCCGTCAGCGGCGAACGCAATTCATGCGCGGCATCGGCGACAAAGGTGCGCTGCGCCGTCAGCGCCGCCTCGAACTGCCCCATCAGGCTGTTGAGCGCCAGCGCCACGGGCCGCAGTTCGGGCGGCATGTCGTCGGCCGCCAGCGGCGTCAGCGCATCCGGCGAACGGCCCGCCACGGACTCGGCCAGCCGGTGCAGGGGCGCCAGCGCGCGTCCCACGACGGCGACGATCAGCAGCGCCAGGATCAGCGCGAACACCAGCAGGGGCGCGCCGGCCCGCACGGTCATCCGCCAGGCCAGCTGGTCGCGCACGGCCTGCGCCTGCGCCACCTGCACGTAGCGGCCGCGCCGCGTTTCGCCGTACAGGCGCCAATCCTCGCCGTGCAGCTCGACATCGGCGAAACCGGCCAGCGCATAGCGCGGCAGTGCCGGCTGCTCCTGCAGGACGGGCAAGGGCTGGCCATCCTCGTCCCACGCCTGCAGCACGAATGCTTCTTCCGGCTCTTGCGCGGCGGCCAGTCCCTCCTGCGGCTCGAACTCGTCGGGCAAGGCCACGGCCAGCTGGCGCAGCTGCAAGTCGGCCAGCTCATTGGTTTCTTCCAGCAGCGAACGGAACAGAGAAATACCGGCGCCCAGCACGCACAGCAGGGTGGCGGCCAGCAAACCGAGCAGCAATTGGCGGCGGATGGTCAGCAAGATGCTACCCGCATCTTGTAACCCACGCCGCGCACGGTCTGGATGCAATCCGCACCGAGCTTCTTGCGCAGCTGGTACACATACACGTCGACGGTATTGCTTTCCACTTCGCTATCCCAGCCGTACAGCTTTTCGCTCAGCTGGCGCTTCGACACCACCTTGCCCGGATGGTCGAGCAAGGCGCGCAACACGGAAAACTCGCGCGGCGGCAGCTTGATCAGCTCGCCCTCGAACGTGACGTCGTGGCTGGCCAGGTCGAGGATCAGCGCGCCATGCTCGATGACGGAGCGCGAACGGCTGACGCGACGGCGCAGCAGCGCGCGGATGCGCGCCAGCAGCTCGTCGAGGTCGAACGGCTTGACCAGGTAATCGTCGGCGCCGCTGTCGAGCCCTTCCACGCGGGCCGGCGTGCCGTCGCGCGCCGTGATGATCAGCACGGGCAACTCGGCGCCCCGCGCGCGCATGGCGCGCAGCACGTCCATGCCCTCCTTGCCGGGCAAGCCCAGGTCCAGCAGCATCAAATCGTAGGCGAAGCCGGCCAGCGCCAGCTCCGCATCGTGGCCATCGCGCACCCAGTCCACGGCATAGCACTCGCCGCGCAAGCCCTCGACCAGGCTTTCCCCGATCATCGGATCGTCTTCCACCAGCAACACGCGCACGCGGGCCTCTCAAAGTCTTGAAAAAGCCACCATCTTACCTTGACTGGCGCCGCGCCGCAGGGGCCGCCGCGGTGGCCTTACTTGGACCCGGACCCGCGGAACGGTGGGATATTGCCTTCTTGCGGATACAGCGCCACGCCTGTCGCAAGCGGTGCCGCCGCAGCGAGCGCCTCGCCGGGCTGGGCCGCTTGGGATACGGGCAGAACGGCCAGCAGGGATACCGCGCCAACACAGAAAACAGCCTTGATTTTCATATCATTCCTTTAAAGGTTGCATAGGAAAATATCGGATCAATACATTATTTCGTATATTGATAAACAGGCAATGCCAGTCCAAGATAGCTACATGCCGGCAACAAGTCAATCTCCGCAGCAACTGAATTGCCCGCGTGTCCGCCCATGCCAGGCATGGCGTGAATTCGCGATACCGTGACTATGTGCGCATTTGGCGCGTTTTTTATGCGGTATATTTTCCTTCCCTCCACGCATCTGGAAAGGCATGCCATGTCCAGTTCCACCCAAGATACCGTCATCGTCAAGGCGGCGATTTATCCGCCCATCGGCATTGCCCGCGTGGGCAACAGCCCCAGCGAATACTTTATGGGACCGGAGGTGCCGGAACCGGCGCCGCGGCCGGCCGGCTATTACCGCGATGCGTCCGGGGCCATCAAGCGCCAGGCGGCGGGCTTTCGCATCTACGGCTTGAACGCCGCCGGCATGGCCGTGGCCGAGTTGAACGCCAGCAATGCCGACATCGAATGGTCCGTCACGCTGGCCAACACCAAGGCGGCGTGGTACCAGTTCCAGATCGCGCTCGATATTCCCGAGGCGAATGTCACCCAGCCCTCGTTCCTGCGCAACATGGCCGTCACGGACCGCGCGCAACTGTCCATCACGCCGGGCGAGCGCAAAATCGGCGGCAGCGAACAGCCGGCCGTCGCCTTCGACAGCGGCCGCTTCATGGGCACGCCCGTCTACCTGGGCGAGTTGCGCACGGACGCCATGGGACGGCTGATCGTGCTGGGCGGCCATGGCAAGTCCGCCTCGTGGAATGGCGCGCGCGCCATCACCTTTGCCAACAACGAAGGCTGGCATGACGACACGGCCGACGGCCCCGTCTGCGCCACGGTGCATTACCAGGGCCAGGCCTTGCCCGTCGACATGGCCTGGGTGGTCGTCGCGCCGCCCGACTACGCGCCGCAGCAAAAGTCGGTGCGCACCATGTGGGACTTGATGCGCGACTTGTTTGTTTCTGAAGACAAAATTACCGCGCCTGCCGTTCCTTCGTTCCAGGACGATATCCGTCCCATTTTCGAGCGCCTGTCCAACCTGCAATGGGTCAACGCCGGCTTCGCGGCCGCCTTCGGCTGGGATGGCAGCACGCCGTTCAGCCGCGACGAATGGATGGCGCGCCTGGCCAGCCCGTCCGAAAACCGCAAGGAGTGGCGCAACGTCATCTATAACCAGTTCCGCCAGTTCGAGCGCGACGCCTGGGCGCCGTCGCCGTGGCCATGGCTGTATGGCGATGCGATGGCCATCCCGCCGGCAGACACGCCGCGCCAGAACTGCGCGCTGAGCAATTTGCAGTTGCGCTTCCTCAAGCAATGGGCCGACGGCAAGTTCACGGACGACTACGCGCCCGGCAAGACGCCGCCGCAAAGCCTGGCCGACGTGGAAGTGGCGCAGCAACCGGACACCCTGCTGCGCGCCGCCATGGAATTCTGCCTGGCAGACGCCTTCCACCCCGGCTGCGAAATGACCTGGCCCATGCGCCAGGCCAGCATGTACAGCGCGCCGTTCCGCCTGGCGCACCGGCCGCCCGGCTGGGTGGAGCCGGATTACGGTGCCGTGTTGACGCCGGACAATATCAGCAGCCCCTGCTCGGCGCAGATCGCCGGCGGCGTCACGCGCTGGATGGCCGTGCCTTGGCAAACGGACACGGCCAGCTGCCGCTCCGGCTATCAATCCGACTACGATCCCTACGTCCCGACCTTCTGGCCCGCGCGCGTGCCGAACCAGGTGATGAGCAAGCTCGCCTACGACACGGTGATGAACCGGGAAGCCCCCACCGACGACCGCCTGGCCGCCTTCGCCCGGCGCGCCGCGTGGATACGTCCGCTGGGCAACATCAGCTATGAAGAGCAAATCAACAACATGATCGCCGACCTGGCGCAAGTGGGCGTGGTCGAGGTGCGCCCCGGCCCCACGGACGTGAGCGGCTTCCCCGCCTTCCTGCAGGTGGAAAACCTGCCGCAAGCGATCGCCGGCAAGCATACATTGCGTGCCGCGGCGCCCATACCGGACGAGTTTGTCGACGTCGACCTGGAAGGCACGGAAAAAGCGCGCCATCTGCAGCGGCACCGCCTGTGACCGTGCTGCAGGCCGACGTGCTCGTCGTCGGCGCCGGGCCGGCCGGCGCCACGGCCGCCCTGAACCTGGCGGGGCGGCACCGGGTCTTGCTGGTCGACCGGCTGGTCGCGCCGCTGGCGCGCATCGGCGAATCGCTGCCGCCCGCCGCCGCGCGCCTGCTGCAAGACATGGGCTTGCTCGACGCCTTCCTGCGCCAGGGCCATGCGCCCTACCACGGCAACCGCGCGTGGTGGAACGGCGCCTGGGCGGAACACCACTTCCTCAGCGACCCTGACGGCCACGGCTGGCACCTGGCGCGCGGCACCTTCGACCTGTGGCTGCGCGACGAGGCGCGCCAACGCGGCGCCGCCCTGCTGGCCTCGGCCAGGGTCGCGGACATCGCGCCGGACGACGGAGGCTGGAGAGTACGGCTGGAAACGCGGCACGGCCCGTGCGACGTGGCGGCGCGCATCGTCATCGACGCCACGGGACGCAGCGCCCGGCTGGCCCGCAAAGCGGGCGCGCAGCGCCGGCACAGCGACCGGCTGGTATCGATATGGCAATACGGACATGAACGCACGCCCTCCGCGCGGGGCTTTGCCCACATCGAGGCCTGCGAATACGGCTGGTGGTACAGCGCGCCCCTGCCCGGCCAGCGCCGCGTGCTGGCCCTGCATACGGATGCGGACTTGCTTGGCAACACCTCCCTGCGCGATGCCGGCTGGCTGGAAGCGGCGGCACGGCGCTTGCCGGCCACGCGGGAATTGCTGGAGCAGCAAGGCTACGGGGCCGATACACCGGCCCTGGCCACGCCCGCCCATACGGCCGCCCTGGACGCCGCCGCGGGACCGGGCTGGTTTGCCGCCGGCGACGCGGCCCTGAGCTTCGACCCGCTGTCGTCGCAAGGCATCTTCAACGCCCTGTACACGGGCCTGGCCGCCGCCGAAGCGGCCGACCGCACGCTGCAGGGCGACGCCACGGCTTGCCAGCAATACAATGCGGAACTGGCGGCCATCGGCGCGGCATACGGACGCCACCTGGCATACTGTTACGGCCAAGAGACACGCTGGCCATCGGCGCCATTCTGGAGCCGGCGCCGGCCGCCCGCGGCCCGCTGACCCGCCGGCCCGCAAAAAAATCGCCGCGCCGCCGTGCTGCCACGCGCTGCCGCTATGGCTGCATGGCCAGTGCCCCGATCACCAGCGCGCGCATGCCCAGGTGGAACTCGGCCTCGATGAGCGCATCGTCCTCTGCTTCCCAGGCGTCGCCGGCCGGCGCATACACGGTATCGGCCAGGGCCACGCAGTGGAAGGCCACGGTCGACAGCAGCCAGCGGGCGCGCTCCCTGGGCAGCCGGTAGCTGTCCGCCACGTGCGCCTGGTGGGCATCGATCCGGGCCAGCATGGCCGGCGTCGTCGCTTTTCTGCGCAGCAGGTACGGCGCCAGCCCCGGATGCGACTTGACCAGCGCGCGCAGCGAGGCGCTGAAACGCAGCAGGTAGCCCTCCAGGTCGTCGTTGCCCGTCGCCGGCAGTTTCCATCGAACAAAAATTTCCTCGGCCACCAGCAGCTTGAGCGCCGCCAGGTTCGCCACATGCTTGTACAACGCCACATGGCTGACCCCGAGCAAGGTGGCGACACCGGTAAACGTCATGGCGGGCAGGCCCAGCGCCATGCCGGCGTCGGCGATGCGTTCGCGCGTGATGCTGGGGGGACGCCCGGGGCGGGGCGAAGTGCTTGCAATAGTCATCGTTATTGTCCGTGGCGGCAGCTGCGTTGTCGGTTTCAGCCAATTAGTTTAGCATGGTGAAACTAATTACCCAATACCAAGGAGTACTTACCATGGCAACACCCGTAGAACAGCAATCCGGCGGCCAGCTGCGCAATGCCGAGCATGACCGCAGCCTGCATGAAGTCACGGCCGCCGTCAGCGCCATCGCGCACCCCGTTCCCAGCGTGCTGCGCGTCACGGCCCGCCTGGACCGTTCCGGCGACGATCCCCACTGGGCGCTGCCCAACGTGGCCTTCCGCATCCATCTCGACGGGCCAGCGTATGGCGGCGCGTCGCGCATCTACACCGTGCGCAGCTTTGACGCGCAGGCAGGCGCGTTTACCTTCGATATCGTGCGGCATGCACACGCGAGTCCGATGATGCACTGGGGTAACAGCCTGCGCGTGGGCGAGGTCTTCCGCCTGACGGGGCCGCGCCCGCAGTTCGTCGTTCCTGCCGGCGCCGAAAAGAAAATCGCCCTCTTCCTCGACGAAACGGGCATACCCGCGCTGTACGCCATGCTGCAGCAGTGGCCCGCCGGCGCGAGCGGCATCGGCTGGGTGGTGACGGATGATGCGGCCGCCTTTGCCGAGCTGCCCACCGTGCCGGGCCTGGCGTTGCAACGCCTCGGCACGGCCCACGTGGCGCCGGACGGGCCGCTGGCGGCCCAGGCCAGGGCCTTGCAAGATCCGCACGATTACGCGATCTGGGGAGCCGGCGAGCGCGATGAAATGCGCGCCATCCGCCAACATTTTCGCGTCGACGCCGGCCTGTCCAAGGAACAGGTGCTGGTGGCAGGCTACTGGAAACGGGGAGTCAGCAACACGGACATCGATCTGCGCCGCCGGCAAAATTTCGAGCAGCTGATCGCCGATGGCGGCACCCTGGCCGACTTCGACGACCTGGCCGTCGAAGTGTGAGCAGCGCCGGTCGCGGCGCGCGCTAGCGGGCGGCGAAGTCGAAGCGCCACGCGTCCTGGCTGCGGTGCAAGGTAACGTCCACTTCGGTCGCCGAGACCGGCATTGCATACTGCGTCATGTCCTGGAAACTCTCCAGGCTGTAGGTCTGGCCCGCCGCCGGCCGCATGGCCACCACAAAATACAGGCTGGGCAGGTATTCGAAACCGACCGTCATGTTGGCATCGACATCGGGCATGGTCGCGACCGGCCGGTCGTTCACGTACCAGTTGCAACTGAATGGGATGAATGGGTTGGTCTCGTTCATGACGCCGCATTGTGCCGGCGTCAGCTTCGATTGCGCCAGCGAGGCGGCGGCCGGCTGCAGCAGCGGCGACAAGCCATGCGGGCTCACGGCCGACAGCAGCTGGCCCGGCGCGATGACCTGGCGGCCCGAGACGATCTTGTTCCCGGTGATGCCGAAACTGTTCACGTCGGTCGAGATCCTGTCCTCGTAGTGGAACGATTCGGTGGCGCCGGCCGACCCCGTCAACACCTGCCAGGCATGGCTGCGGTAATGGCCCTGCGGGTTGTGCAGCTTCAGGAAGACCAGCACGGAGTTGCCTAGCAAATCGTCTGTTTCCACGTTGTAACGGACGTTGAATTGAATGCCCATTGCTTGCTCCCTGCCTGGAATCTGCACGAACTCAGGAAAGACAGCGCCGGAGGACGAGTCCACGATTTCCGCCGGCGCCGGTTGTCACTGCCCCTGCCCTGGCTGCTGCAGGGCGTGAGCATGCTATTCGCGAACGATTACTGCGCCAGGTAGCGTTCCGAACGGGGACCGTACAGCAAGCCATTCGGCACGCCGGCCGACAGCATGCGCGCATTTGCCGTGCCGGCGAGCGGATGGCTGGCATCGGTGCTGGTATTGATGATCTGCTTGACGGCCGCCGTCACCAGCATGCCGACCAGGCCGCCGCCACCGCTGTTGTTGCCTTCGTTGCTGGACGCACTGGCCGCACCCTGCCACAGCAAGGCGCCCGTCTTCAGGTCCACCAGCTTGGCATCGACCGACACCACCGTCACGCTGTCGATCACGGCATAGGTCGTGCCGTACTTGGAAATCGTCACGTACAGGCCCGCATCGGCGCCAAAGATCTCGTTGAGCTTTTTCGCATCGACGCCGTGGATATCGGCGGCGTTCGTCAAGCCGTTCTGCTTGAAGGTTTCACCGACCACGGCCACCGGCAGCACATAGTAGCCCGCTTCGGCCAGCGGATACGTCACTTGCGCGTAGACGCTGTTGCCGGCATTGACTTCCGGCGAGTTGTTCAACGGCGGCAAGACGACGATGGAGCGGGGCTTGGCCGCCTTGAAGGCGGTGTAATCGTAGGCCGCCTGCTTGGTGGCGCAACCGACCATGAAGATGGCGGGACCCAGGCACAAGGCCATTTTCAACATGCGCGACATCATAATTTCTCGCCTTTTTTCATTTTACCCAACAGGAAGTCCATGTACGGCGTCGATTCCGGGAACAGTTTTTTCTCGTCTTCGAACTGCGCTTCGACTTGCTCCGGCTTGCCCGCGATCGAGTACAGCATGCCCAGGTGGGCATGGAAACCCGGCGGCGCGTGGTTGCCCTTCGCGCCGATCACTTGCAAGTCTTTTTCCATGGCGGCGATCTGCTGTTCCGGGCTTTCACCCTTCAGGTATTCGTACACTTGTGGCTCGTAGCCTTCCCATTGGTACAGGGTCTTCGATTGCGTGGCGCAACCGGTCAGGGCGGCACAGGCGAGCAGCGCCAGCAGGGCTGCGCCCTTGTTCATCATTGTTTTCATGGGATACCTTATTGTTTGCGCATTGCGCCCGCTTCGACACCAGCCACCAGGCGCTCGACCGCTTCGCGCATGGCCAGGTCCAGCACCTTGCCGTTGAGGGTGGCGTCATAGCTGGCCGTGCCGCCAAAACCCAGCACTTCACGGTTCGACAGGCTGTATTCACCGGCGCCGGCGGCCGAAAACACGACTTCCGACGTAGCGATGTTGACGACGTTCAAGGTGACCTTGGCATATGCCACTTGCGTCTTGCCGCGGCCCATGATGCCGAACAATTGCTTGTCGCCAACTTCCTTGCGGCCGAATTCGGTCACGTCGCCCGTGACGACGAAATCCGCGCCCTTGATATTCTGGCCCTGCTTCTTGAACTCGGCTTCCTGCTTGAGTTCAGCCATGTTGTCGCGGTCGAGCACATTGAAACGGTTGGACGTTTGCAGGTGCGCGATCAGGATCGTTTTCGACTGGCTGCCCAGGCGGTCGACGCCATCGGAAAAGATGCCGCGCATGAAGTTCGAGCGGTTGTCGAATTTGCCGACAGCGATCAGGGTGCGTGGACCAACGTAGGGACGGGCTGCGCTGGCAACCGTGGGGACAGCCAAAGCTTGCGAGGATTCGGAAGCGCAACCAGCCAACGCCGCGCCAATCAGCGCTGCAATCAACAACGCGCCGGGTTTATTCTTGTTCATAGTGCCCTTATGATATGGAGGATCAGGAGCAACCTGCGAAATTGATTTTTGGCAAGTTAATTTCCTAATGGCAATTATATGGTATTGCATGTCTCACAATTCTCTCCAAAAGTAACGATGGCAAGGATTGCATGATTGCCGGCGCTACTCAGGCGCGGCCCTGCTTGACTTCCCCGGGCCGATTCATTAACTTAGTAGTAAAAAAGCGCGCCGTCAGCGCCCTGTGCCACCGTCCCTCACGGACTTCGCCCGCCGGCCTGCCCCACTCCGGCGCCAACTCCACGTTTTCCACCAAGACGGGTCTCCTGGCCATGCCGATACACGATCATTCCCCGGCCCATCCGCTGGCCACGGCGCTGGCGCTCTCGCTGGGCGCGGCCGTCGCCCTGGGCCTGTCGCGCTTTTCCTATGGCTTGCTGCTGCCGCCCATGCGCGCCGACCTGGGCTGGTCCTACCTGCTGGCAGGGGCCATGAACACCTTCAATGCGCTCGGTTATTTTCTCGGCGCCCTGGCCACGCCGGCCCTGATGCGCCGCCTGGGCGTGTGGCGCTTGCTGATCGTCGGTTCCGTGCTGGCCAGCATCTTCATGCTGATGTCGGGCCTCGTCAGCGACACGGCCACCCTGTTCCTGCAGCGCGTGTGCGCGGGCGTGGCCAGCGCCTTCATCTTCATCGCCGGCGGCGTACTGGCGGCGCGGCTCGGCTCCATGCACAGCCAGCGCGCCGGCTTCTACATCGGCCTGTATTACGGCGGTACGGGTTTCGGCATCGCGCTGTCGGCCCTGCTGGTGCCGGCCGCATTGACGTCCGCCCAGCAGCACGGCGCCGCGCATGCCTGGCAATGGCCGTGGCTGGCACTGGGCATCGCCTGCCTGCTCGCCACCGCCATCATGGCCGTGCCGGCGAAAGCCATCGGCGAAGCGCCACGCGCCGTCGACACGCCGCGGCGCTTCGCCTGGCGCGACTTTTCCCCCAGCCTGGCCGGCTACTTCATGTTCGGCGTCGGCTACATCGGCTACATGACCTTCGTCATCGCCCTGCTCAAGCAGCAAGGCATGACACCCACCTTGATCACGGTGTTCTACACGGTATTGGGCCTGGCGGTGGTGGCGTCGTCGCGCATCTGGGCGCGCATGCTGGACCGCTACAAGGGCGGCGAATCGCTGGCGATATTGAATGGCGTGCTGGGCGCGGTGACCATCCTGCCCGCGCTGACGAGCTTTGTCCCCGTCGTGTTCCTCTCCGGACTCGTCTTCGGCGCCGTATTCCTGTCTGTGGTGGCGTCGACCACGGCCCTGGTGCGGCATAACCTGCCGCAGCAATCCTGGACGGCCGGCATCAGCGCCTACACGACGGTGTTCGCGCTGGGCCAGATCGTCGGCCCCATCGTCGTCGGCTGGATCGCCGACGGCCCTGCCGGCCTGGAACGGGGCTTGATCGCCTCGGCCATCGCCCTCTTCATCGGCGCGGCGCTGGCCGCGCGGCAAAAGGCGCTGGCGGCGGGCGCGTAAGCGACTGTCTCGCACATGCATTGGCCCCGCTTATTGCGGTTTGGCATACTTTGCGACGCCTGTTACATCGAACAATACACAACGCTGGTTTCCCACCACCCAGGCGTCGTGCCCTGGTGGCATATAGAAGACATCACCCGGGCCATATTCCATTTCGGCGCCATCATTCATCCTTACCACCATCCGTCCCTCAAGGACCATGCCGGTATGAGCTGCCTGGCACGAATCGGTTCCTGCAATCGGTTTTACGTGCAGACTCCAACGCCAGCCAGGCTCAAATTCGCCGCGCCCCATGGTCTGTTCGCCAAGCGTAAAGACAGCCATCCGGCCGGCTCCGTCCTTGAATGGGCGGACTTCGTCCGGCTTATCCAAGGATTTCTTTTCTAACATCGCACTCATGACCCGTCCCTCCTTTGGAATTTCTGGAAGTATTAAATTTCCGAATTGGAGTAACTGACACAATATAAAAACCACATCATTTTCCAATATAGTTTAATAATGGAAATTTACAAGCAAAGCACCTGCCGCACTTACCTCAAATGCGGAGCCGGATCGTACAATTGAAACTTCCGGGCCAATGCTTCAACATCCATTTACACTGCAGGCATAGCCCACCTTCGCGGAAAGAAAACGATGAACACCGATGCACGAAAAATCCCGGCAACGGTGGATGCGGAAACGCTGGAATTCATCCAGGGCCTGTTCGCCCTGGTGCGCGAAGGCGATACGCAGCAACTGGGTGCCATGCTTGTCCAGGGCGTACCAGTAAACTTTCGCAATGAAAAAGGCGACAGCCTGATCATGCTGGCCAGCTACCATGGCCACCTGGAAACGTCACGCCTGCTGCTCGAAGCGGGCGCCGACGCCAACGTCCCCAACGACCAGGGCCAGACGCCGCTGGCCGGCGTGGCCTACAAGGGTTACCTGGACATCGCCGAACTGCTGCTCCGGCACGGCGCCAATGTGGAAGGCGCCAGCCCGGACGGCAAGACCCCCTTGATGATGGCCGCCATGTTCAACCGCCTGCCCATCCTCGACCTGCTGCTGCAACACGGCGCCCGCATCGATGCCGTGGACAGCCGCGGCATGACTGCCGCTTCACTGGCCAAGAGCATGAATGCGCAGGAAACTCTGGGCCGCCTGGCCAGCTTGGGGCAGACGGCATAGCTGACGCTGACATCACCGACAGTTTGCAAGCCCTTCGGAAAAAAAAGTCCCTGATAAATCAGGGACTTGGCGATGTCGCTGAGCAAGCGTCAGCTTACGCTGCCGAATGAACGATTATTCCCACTCGATGGTCAACGAGCTGGCTAAGCGCTTGATTTTTCAGTGTTTTCTAAATCATTCAGTTACCGATACCCTCAAAAATACCCTCAGCTGCAAAATCCATTGTTGCCGGTTTGTCGCGGCCGGAATGGATGACACTAGTCCGCTTGCTCGCACCTGTCATCCGATTCTTCTGGGCGAGAACGCCTTCATTTCAGCACAGCAGCAATCAAAGCGCTCCGATGAATTTAAGGATACGCTGATCTTCAGCGCCACGCTGTCACCCTGTCATTGACGCAATATCAGGTCCGCTATAGCGACAGAGACGAAACAATGGGACGCGCTTATCTGCCTACCGCTTTTACCCTGTCCCACACTACCGCCGCTTTTCACGTCTCGAGCAGTACAGCCAGTCGAGTCGTATCGGCATTTAATAAAGTGTAACTTATCCCAGATCGAGATGGGCAAGGTTGAGATCGTGTACGAATGACGGACCTGACCCTGGCTCTTGCTTGTTTCGCGCCCTAAATTCGCTACGAAAGCGAATTGATCAGCGGTTCCCAAACGCTGATCCTCCGCATTCCCTCAAACAGGTTTAGACTACCCGCCCGGCCAATCAATAACTTCTATGATAATTAGTTAATGTTCCATCAATGACATTGAAATGAGCAGATTTCTCCCCCCAGTCAGAATCAGTCTCAAAACCAATACCCACACTTACAATTCCATTACTTTCCGAAACTGAAGTGAATTGCGAACACTTCCCAAGAGGTGGAGCTTTAAATGCCCGTTGAAGAATACCTTCATATGAATACAAAAGAAGATTTGATGAGCCAAACTCATCAAACCTACCAACAATTGCGATCAAGCTTTTACTCTTCAAGTTGGCAACCCCAAGCGGAGGCATCTTAATTTCTACCCTAATACTATTAGCATTGAAATCCCATGAAACAGTGGAATTATTATCCCAAACCGACCAATTTATTTTTAACATACCATACCCTTTACACCGAGACGGGGGCAGGTTCGCCATTACGACACGACCTCAGCCATACCGACATCCAAACCTCTGCGTAATCTCAGTGCCAATGTGTACGGCTCAAATATCCTCTACCACATGACGCGACCACTACGACTTGAGTTCGCTGGTGCTCTCTACCACGTTACTTCGCGCGGCGACCGGCGTCGTGCCATTTACCGGGACGATACTGATCGCCTTGCCTGGCAAAAAGTGCTTGCCTTGGTATGCGAGCGGCACCATTTTGTCGTGCATAGCTTTTGCCAAATGGGCAATCATTATCATCTGCTCGTTGAAACGGTCGAGGCAAATCTGTCACAGGGCATGCGTCAACTGAACGGCTTATATACCCAGCATTTCAATCGGTGCCACAAGCTTGTCGGGCACGTATTGCAAGGTCGTTACAAAGCTATTTTGGTGCAGAAAGAAAACTATCTGTTGGAATTGGCCCGCTACATCGTCCTGAATCCAGTCCGGGCGCACATGGTCGTATCGCCAGATGCCCGGCCCTGGAGCAGTCATCGCTACTTTTTGGACGACGCGACACCTCCATGCTGGTTGGCACGTGACTGGCTCTTGAGCCAGTTTGGCGCTACACGCGACGAGGCGGTCGCCAACTATTCTCGGCTTGTAGCGGCAGGTATGGGCGAAACTAGTCCGTTCGCCCATACCTGCCACCAGAGGCTTCTGGGCGATGACGCCTTCGTTTCGGTACATCAGCAGTCGCAGCGCTCCGATACATTCAAAGATACGCCAAGGCAGCAGCGCTACGCGGTCACACTGTCACTCGGGGCAATATCACGCCCGCAATAGCGCCAGAGACGAGGCAGTGGCACACGCTTATCTGCAACCGCTTTACCATCTCCCACACCGCCGCCACTTTTCACGTCTCGAGCAGGGCAGTCTGTCGGACCATACCGGCATTTAATAAAGCGCAACTTGCTGCAGATCGCGACGGCCAAAGCTGAGATCGGGTACGAATGCCGGACCTGACCCCGGCCCCACATATTGTCCCCTGTTTAGATGCCCATGATTAATGGGCGACCTTAAACCTCCCTCTCCCCTATTAATAAAAATAACTGTCAAGCGCATTATTTCCCGTATCTACTTACCCAGTCCAATAGTGGATACATACTCTCATCAACAACCCAGTAACCTTGTCTAATCCTAGTTGGAATACGATTAACTACCAGTCTAATTAATGGATCGAACATATCTTCCCCCCCTAAGGTGGAGGGATGTTTATTTTCACATAGCGTCGCCCATTCCAATGCACGCATACAAAAAACACGATCATAAGCAAATATCGATTGCCCTGCCAGCTCTTGGCACTCATCCTCAACTTGTTTTTGAACGCGCAATTCGTGCAGCCCCAACACTTTGAATGGACTGGAAAATGGAGTGAAATTTTGATTTATTTCCTGTTGATTTTTTTGAATGAATCTAGCATACATTTGCAGATATGAAGTGGCACCATCAAAATCCTCGCTATCCGCTGATTGCGGCTCTGCAGTCCAGTTTATTCCGCGCAATATTTCCAATATTTTTTCAATTTTATTCATGATTATTCTAATAAATTCAAAGGTACTTCGTAACCAGGAAAACTCGCCTTCGGCGGAGGCGGTGCCATATCATGGGCTCCTTTTGGAAAACCAATAAAACGCGTCCCATTCCAAGCCCCTTGGTTTAAATATGGTACCCCTTGTGCCATGAATGATCTTTCTGTAAGTTCATGAGCGGCAAGTTGTTGAAGCCATGACTGCTGGGGGGCGCTTAGCTCGCCTTTGACTGCTGAATTCCATGCAAAAGCAATTTCATGGTCAGCCGCAAATCGTTGTCGAACAATCGTTATGTCATCCAAGGGGTACTCATGGCGGCCAAAGAACAATTGTTTCTTTAAAGTCGCCGTTTCGATAGTGGACAAACCTACATTATTGGCAACAGCTTCAACGTCCGTCATATACTGCATACGGATCTTGCTATACGCAGCCTCTGCCGCGGCGTCAAGCTTAATGGTTCCTGCACCTGTATAGCCTATTGCGGGATTTGCTCCTGCACTCCCAACAACTCGTGCCGTATTGCCTGCAGCTAACGAGCCTGCCGCTTTAATTTCCGCCGCAGTGAGCCCACCAACAGCTGTAAAAGGCTGCGCCGATGTCGGCATTCCCGCAGTCGTGGTCGCTACAACATCCACCACCGCCAAACACGCTACACTATTCACCGTGCAATACGCTAGGGGGTTACTTCCAAAGACAGCGAGCTCGTTCACCAAAAATTTTGCTGCCGGCTTGGCTATGCCCCCTGTAGCAAGCGCCAACATGATTTTGGCGGAAGTAGCTCCGGCTTTATCATTTCGCGCGTTGATTTCCGCGGCAGTCATCCCGTAGTTGCTTTTTGATAAAAGCGGCGAATATAAGCCTACATTCTGCTTATTGATACTGGCATCATTATATTCTGCGGCATGTAGTTTGGCGTAGTCCCGGTAGTCCCAGCTAAAACCGCCACTAGTGTTCTTCATGCCTATCACCGACACTACAAGTTCATCAGTTTTACCACTGTCCTTCTTGTAGCTTGCTGCATCGACCCAACGCAATAACTGTGCCTCAATGCGTGCGGTTGCCTCCTCCAATGAAATGTTCTCGCCATTTTTCTGCGCGGCCCGTTGAAGCGCGGCCGCATTTTTCTTCGCCAGGGCTATTTCCGTCTCATGCAACTGTCGATTATTAAGGTCTGTATTGGCCGCGCTCACCGCCCCCGCGCCACCACCGGCAGCGGCGCCGATTGCTGTTGCCGCAACTACACCCAAGGCCTGTTTGACGGGATCAGGCAGACCCATACCTTCAATCATGTCACCAATCTTGGGCATCGCATAGGCGCTGGAACCGGCACCAAGTGCGCCCCCGGCTCCCCCAGCAAGCGCACCGGCGGCTGTATGGGCCGCAACACGATACACTCCGCCTTCCTCCCATTTTGCCGCCTCCGCCAAATCGCCGACACGCCTCGCCTCCCTCACTTTCTTGTCAGCGTAATCCCCGATCTCCTTCGCAGCCATCGAACCGAACGCCGCCGTGATTGCCATCTGTGCCTGCGTTTCCTTCTCCAGCTTCTTGCCATCCCATGCCTTGTTCAAGGCACCGCTGCTATCTTTCTCGCTGCTGACATCACGGTTCAGTTCAGCCAGCATTTCATCTGCTGTCTTGCCCGTCAACTTCTGTTGCTTCTCTGCGTCAGTGATCAAGATACTGCCGCCGCTGATGCCCGAGCTCGTCGTGCTGCTCTGGCTGCCCGACACGCTACCGATACCGGCCGAGCCGCCTGGCTTGGACTTCATGTTCGCTGCGTCCTTGTCTTCGGTCGTTTCGGCTTTACTCTGATCACGCATCTTTCCACTGACGGACCCGCTCAAGCTGAACCCGCTCGCTGAATGCTCATCCCTGTTTTGCAGCTCGCTCGTCGTCAAGGTGCCCGTGATCAGCGAGTTCTTGCCATCGGCAATCGCCTTGCCGCTGCTGGCAATCACACCGGCCTGCAAATCGGTATTGCCGGCAACGTTGATCTGGAAGCCGCCGTCGCCCGCCTTGATGCCGCTTTGCTCGGTGACGCTGGCAAAGTCACCTTTGGCCTTGCTCTGCGAAATGCTGCCACCGACGCTGCTGGCGCCATAGCAGGCAGGGGGAATACATAGGCTCATGTTGAAGCCCGCGCTGCTGCTCTTGCTGGCGTAAGTACTCGTATCCTGCAGACTGATAATGTTCAGGTTGCCGCCGATGGCGCCCTTGACCGTATCCGCTGCCAGGATCGCGCCTTGCAATGTCGTATCGCCACCGCTGACGATAGTCGCCGTCTTGCCCGCTGTCACATAGGTGTTGGTGTAGTAATTGTCCGTGCCATCGGCCTTGCCGCGCGCCTGGTTGGCCGCAATATCGAGGCTAAAGCCATTCTGCGCACCGCCAAAGGTATAGCCGACGCCGATGCTGGAACCGCTGCTGCTGTTCTTGCTCGTTTGCGTCGCCGTATTTTGTGCCGCAAGCAGGTTGATCTTGTCGTCGGCGAACAAGGTAAGATTGCCACCTGCAGCAATCTTGCTGCCAGCTACCGTCAAGTCGCTGTCCGCCCCTGCCCCGGTCGCAACGATGCTGACGTTGCCCGCAGCATTGACCGCGCTGCCGACCACCGTGCTGCTGCTCTGGTGCATGTCGCTTTCGCTCTTGCTGCTGCCCAGGCTGACGCTGATCTTGATGCCAGCAGTGTTGGTCAATCCCTTCGAAGCCATGCCAGCCAGATCCGTGGCCTTTGATGCCAGAGTCACGGCCGCCAGGGCCTGCATGCGCGAGTCCTTCGTTTGTTCGGCGGCCTTCGCCAGGCTGCCGATGCTTTTCACGGCGTCGACAATCGGCACGTTGACCGTACCGCCAAGGGCCACCTTGCTGAAGGTCGTGTGCTGCTCGCTGGCATTGCTGTTGTACGCCTCCTTGATCAACACATTCTTGCCTACGATACTGATATCGCCAGGCAAGCCGCCACTCGCACCCGCGCCGGTCGCCAGCACTTCGCTGGCCGTCTGCGTGTAGGTCTCGCCCGCGCGCAGCGACACATTCCCGCCCAGGCTGGCAATCTGGCTGCCCACTTGCGCCACGCCCGTGCTCTTGCCATCGCTGGTGGTTTTTACCGTGCCGAAAGCTGGCTGGGTGAAGCTGCCGATAAAGCCGGACTTCTTGCTGTAGCTGCTCGACGTCGTGTCCTTGTCATTCTCGGCACTGACGATGCTCAGGTTGCGCAAGGCGGTCAAGTCAATATTGCCATCGGCCACCACCGTGCTGCCCTTGATGGCGACGTCGCGCCCGCCCACCATCGTCACACTGCCGCCGCTGATCGCGCTGCCAGCCTGGGTAACGGTGCGGCCATCGTCGGCCTGGCTGGTCAGCGATTTGCTCAGGCCAAAGGTGCCGCTCTTCTTGACTTGCTTGGAGTGAATCTCCTTGCCGTCCAGTCCGACGGATTCGATGCTGATATCGTTTTTTGCCATTAAATTGGCGGCCTCGTGCGCAAGGATCGAGGAACCCGCCACCTTCAGGTCATGCCCGGCAACGATATCGACGGTATTGCCCGTCAATGAAGTCCCCAGCGCCGTGCTGGTCTGCACCAGATCGCGCGTGGTCGTCGTTTTGCTGGAGAAAGTACCGCTTTTCTTGACCTTGCTTGCCACATCCAGGCTGTCGGTGGCCACGCCATTGACCAGGCTGATGTCATTGCCCGCCACTAATCCCAGCGCGCCGCCCGCCTGCACATCGGCCGCACGCGCCAGCAAATCATTTCCTGCCTGCAAATTGACATTGCCGGCGCCGATAATCTGGCTACCCACTTCGCCCGTCTTGCTTTCTTTGCGGTAATTGTCCGCGTTGCGTATGTCAGTGTGGGTGGAGGCCACGGTGACGGTATTGAGGGTCAGGTTATTGCCCGCAATCACGCTGGTCTGCCCATTCACGCCCGCATTCGCAATGACGCCTGCCGTCACGGTAATATCCCGGCCCGCTTGGGCAATTAGCGCGTTGCCCTCTTCGCTACCTGTGACATACATGCCAGCCACTTTGTCGACTACTGTGCCGCTGTCGCTGATGGTGGTTCTGTCATACTTGCGCACATGGGAGTCGCTGACGGTCGTCGTTACCAGATTAATATCGCGGCCCGCGCTGGCCTGCAACTGACTGACAGCAGTAAAGGCACTACCTTTATTATTGATATCGCGGCCGGCAATCACCCCCAGAGCCGTCCCCGCCTGCACGCTCGAGTAACGGACATTGATGTCGCCCCCCGCATCCATGACTACGCTACCAGCACTGGCAATCGTGCTGCCCGTTTCGTGGGACGTACCAGCCTTGCCTGCACTATAGGCAGCCCCCCATACGAAATTGGCGTTATCGCCAGTCTCGAGGGTCCCCAGGATCAGGTTGCCGCCCGCCCTGATCACTGTGGCACTGTTTTTTCCACCGTTGTTAATCTCGCCGGCCAGCAGGGAGATGTCGCGTCCTGCCGAAGCGGCCAGCGTGCCACCTTCTTCGCTCACGTACAGGCCAGCCACCCGGCCGATGCTCGGCCCAGTCAATGCTGCGTCACCTTGACGGCCCGTATTGGTATTGACCGCCGATGTGATGTTGATGTCGCGCCCCGCGGTGACAATCAGTTCGCTGTTGGCGGAAATGGCGCCACCAATATTATTGAGATCGTTCCGGGCTGCGATGCCGACGGTGTCGCCGTCAATGCGCCCACCCAGGTTTTGTACATTTTCTGCCGTCAGACGGACGATGTCCCGGCCCGCGATGGTGCCGCTATTGGTCAGATCTCCCTTCAGATTGATGTCAACGTCTTTGCCGGCCAACAACGCGCCACTGCCGTCTATATCGCCTTCGCGCAAACGCACATACACCTGCGGCACCAGCGCTTTTTGCGTCGAACCATCGGCCAAAATAACATTCTGCTCCACCAGCCAGACTATATCGCTGGTCAAGGCCGCCATTTGCTCGGCAGTCAAGGCCACCCCAGGGCGCAAGTCCCATTGCTTGGCATAGTTTGCGCCTGCATCCATCAAGCCCTTGTATTGCTCTTCATCGCCAGTGTAGTCACCGACAAAACGCTGGCCCGTTAACTGCGCGATTTGCTCGCGCACAAGACGCTGCTCATAAAAGCCGTCGCCCAGGCGCTTCTGAGTCACCGATGGGTCCAGCTGTACTTGTGCCAGCATGTAATCCGAGCCGGTCCATTCACGTTGATTTGTAAACCGTGGATCCGTTTCAACCAGGAAGCGTGCGCCAGGCGCCGGACTCAGTTTGAACAGGCTGGCGGTAGGCAATTGCATCGATGGCAGAGTCGTGCGCACCACTTGCGCGCGGCCGGATGGGCTCGCCAATGCGACCTGGCCAACTGCCTGCACCCTGGTACCGGTGAGGGCGCTCGCCCCGGATGCTGCGTTGACGGCTTCGCCTGCTGCCGCGCCGACCACAGCACCGGCCAACGACCCCGCGGAATTCTCCACCGCCGCACCGCTGGCCGCACCCGCCTTGGCACCACTGGCCACAGTAGTCGAGCCGGGATGACCCACACTTCCCGTACGGTCGCTGGTGTTCGGTCCATTGACCGCAGCCACCGTTCCAACCGCACCACTATTGACGGCACCGGCAAGTGCCGATGGGTCGGCCATGCCTGCCGTGCCGCCATTCGCCGCGCCTGCATTAATGCCGGCTACCGCGGCAACAGCGCCGCCGCGTCCCGCATCACCTGCCCGATTACTATGATTAACGCCAGCGGCGCCCGCGATTGCACCTGGCGCCGTGCCGTTTGCCGCACGCTCCAACGATTTTGCATCAATGCTGGCGTCTGCCATCACGAGCGGGTTGGCATTGCCTGCCGTCGCGGCGCCGACAGAACTGACAACTCCACCCTTGACGCTATCAGCAAACCTAGCCGTATTGTTCGCATCACGACCTTGTGTCCCCGTGCTCACATCGGATGCTCGCGACAGGCCAGTGCCGCCCTGCGCTCCCGCACCTTGCACCGCAGCAGCAGCAGTAGCACCTGTCGCCTTTGCCACCTCGCCCGCATGACCTGCCGTTCCGGTCCGATCGGTTGAATGGACTGCGCCCGCCCCTGTGGCGGATGCTGCGCCTTGTCCATTGACATTTTGCACCGTGGCCACGCCAGTGCCGCCTTGCGTTACGCCAGCCAGGCTGACGCCTGCATTGGCCTTACCTGCGCCGCTGATACCTGACAGGCCGCCTATACCGGCAACGGCATTCGGTCTCGTTCCGGTAACGTTTACCGCCGTGTTGCCCTCGACGCGTCCGGCGATAACTGGTGCGCTCTGACCCGGAATATCCCGCTCATAGATTACGCTGTCAATAAACTCTGGTTCCCATTCCGGCATCATTTCCATGCCTCCGCCTACTTCCTCTGGAATGAGAAAACGGTCGGCGGTGCCACGTTCGGATACCATGGAGACACTTTGCGTCGCTGTATTGACCAATGCCCCTGGTGTAATGCTCAACAGGCCACCGGCAATAATGTGGCTGTTTTCATTAAAAACTTTTCCTGAGGAAATAGTAAGACTGCCCCCCGCCAGTATTTTCCCAGGGTCAGAGGCCAGAATGGCACTATTAGCAGTGATACGCGTATATATGTATTGCGTATACTCCAGAAACTTCTTGTTCCATGTAAGACATCCTGGCCCCATACAGTTTGGCAGAGGGGCAGTTTCGCTTCGATATTCTTTACCCTTCATCTGGTACTCAACGATCTCTTCAACCGTATTCGCCCCCAATTGCAGGGTGAAATGCTTGTTCAGGTTATCGATACTCGCCACGTCGAGCCGCAGATTGCCCAGTGCCTCAATCTCGGCACTGGCATTGGTCAACTGGTCAGCTTGTCCTATAGCAAAGCGGCTGGCATCCAGCGCTCCGCCGATCGCCATATCGCCCGCACTGAAAATCAGCGCATGCTCATTGTTATTGATCGTCTGCGCACCGATGTCCAGGCGGGTACGGGCGGCAATGACGGCAGCCCGGCCTCCTTCCACATTGTTGTCGATGGAGGTCGCGGCAATGCTCAGGTGATCGCCATAGATGCGGCCGGAACCGACGTTATTCAGGGCTCCCGCATTGACTTCCGTATTGACACCATCGATCAGGCCGCGATTGTTCAACGCCCCGGATGTGCTGACCCGGGTCGTAGTGGCATGGATATCGCCACTCATAGCGTTGTCGAGACTGCCTGCACGCAAGTCAAGCAAACCGCCGGCTTGCAGCATGCCCGCATTGCTCATGTTTCCGCCCACAGAGATGCTGGCATTGCCATTGGCCGTAATCTGGCCGCCATTCCCGTGGCTGTAGTTGCCCGATAAATCCAGGCTCAAATCCTGTTGCGACAATAAACGGCCATCGCCACTCAGGCTGGCAGCACGCACTTCAAGAGTCTTGCCGGCAATCGCAGTGCCGCCACTATTGCTGAAGGACAGGCTACGTGTCGGGCCAAAGTCTCGCATGCCCAGTGCATTTCCCGCACTTATCAGTCCTTGATTATTGTTGATGACGCCAGAACTTAGTAGCATCAGGTTATTGTCGGCGCGCAAAGCTCCCTGAGTATTGATGACATTCGATGCGTCCAACGCGAGGTTAATGCCCTCAATACCCTGGTTGCTCATTTGCGTATTGCTATTATCGATTGCGGCGCCAGTCAGAGTGACCGTGCCGCCGCTGCGTATCAATCCCTGCTGATTGACAATTGTCCCAGCCGTATTCAAACCAAGATCGCCAAGCACCTGGATTTGTCCGCCTTGATTGTTCAGGCCGCCAATAGTCAGATTCAGGGTGGACTGGCCGACGATCGCACCATTGGCCGTATTATCGACCTGGCCGGCATAGCCAGTGATGGCGCCGGCGGCACCGATATAGCCACTGGCATTGTTCACATTGCCCACCGCCAGATTGACAGTTCCGCCGCTGGTGATGTTGCCGGCACTGGTATTGTTCAGCAGTTGGCCATGGGTATCTATCGCCAGGGAGGTACCGGCCTGTACGCGGCCACCGGCATTCAGAATGGCGCCTGTCTGCAGATTGACGCTCTGCGTGCCGGCAATCGTTCCCAGGCGATTGTTCAGCTCCAGGCCGTCGCTATCAATACTGACACTGCGCCCGGTAATGTTCGCGCCATCGCTGTTCGTCAATCCGCGGCTGTTTAAGAACACATCGCCAGCCGCCTGGACTTTACCACCGGCGTTATGCATCTGTCCCGACAGTGTGGCCTGCACATTCCCGCCGACAGACGCGAGCGTGCCGCCAGCATTGTCCAGTGAAGCACCGATTACAACGACGTTGCCTGTGGCCGCCAACAGGCCACCGGCATTCTCGATGGTATTCCTGACGCCTACTTCCAGGCTGGTGCCAGCCGTCACTTTACCTTGTTGATTTAAGAGCTCACCGGCAGTGATGGAGACCTTGCCACCGGCTGCGATCAATCCCTTGTCGGCACTGTTCTGCTTGCGGTTGTCCAAGGTGCCCATAATCGCAAGATCGAGCTGCGCGGTTCCAGCGGCCTGCAATGTGCCGAGCCGGTTATCGAGGTCACCGGCCTTGACCGCGATGTCGCCATTGCTGGCGATGACGCCCTCGCTATTGTCGAGCCGTCCGTCGACCTTGATATCGCCATGTGCCGTGCCCAGCTGGGTAATGCTGCCTTTGGCATTGTTGAGCGTCTGCGTCTTGATGCTGACTTGCCGCGCGACCATGCTTGCGCCAGCATGATTAAAATTGTCAGCGTCGATATTCACCGAGCCGTTCGACGTGATCCAGCCGCGGTCGCCGGCAAAGTTGCCAGCGCCAATGGCAAATATGCCGGTGGACGCATGCTCCATCTTGCCATCGACGTTCAGCAGCGTCTTGGCAGCCAGGCTGAAATTATTGGCGTTGACGGCAATACGTCCGCCCGTATTGTCCAATATGCCCGTCGCCGAATTCACACTGATGGCGCCATCGCCGGTGCTGGACTGGATGATGGTTCCCTTCGAATTGTCCAAGTTGGCTACATGCACCGACAATTGACCGGCACTCACCTCGCCCATGCGGTTAATCCAGCTCTGGCTATCCTGCGCCCCTGCATTGACTGTCAGCGTGCCCGCTGCACTGACGGCCGCGCCGCTGGTCGTTACATTGCTGCTATTGGCGGTAAGTGTAATGTTGCTGGCGCTCGTTTTGCTACCGCTGACATCCACGGAAGCACCGGTGAATACGGCATTGCCCGTCGCCAAATTCTGGCCTCCGGCAAGCAGCCCCTGGGCGGCGGTGATGTTCAAGTTGGCCGAATTGACCAGAGTTCCGTCCGCCTTGATGCCAGCGCCCAACAAGCTGGCGGCTCCCTGGCTGCGGAAGCTGGCAGCGTGAATGTCCATATTGCCCAGGGCAGCGATCACGCCCGTGTTTTCCACGCTTCCACTAGCCTGCAAGAGCTGCTTGCCCGCCGCATACAAACTACCACTATTATTTACGTTGACCACAGTCGACTTCAGATCACGCCCCGCATACACGCTGCCCCCCTTGTTGCCAAGGTCCGTCGCCTGCAAGGCAAGATCGCCGCCGACGGCGCGCAGGCTGCCGCCTTGGTTATCGATCGCAGCTGCACTCAGCGTCAAATCCTGCACCGCCGCGATGACACCATCCGTGTTGACGAGAGCTGACGTAACATCAATGTTCGCGGCCTGATTGGCGCTGATCTGGCCACCGGCATTGCCAAGCGTACCAGCGCGAATGGCCAGCATGCCGTTGCTCGCGATCTCGCCCTGTCCATTGTTCAATGCCTGGTCGACCTTGAGGTCTGTCAGTCCCAGGCCAGTCTGGACCAGGTGGCCGCCCCGGTTGTCCAGGCTGCCCGCCTGCAGCGTCACCTGCTGCGCCACCAGGGTGGCGTCACGGTGGTCGATGCTCGCGGCGTCGATACGCAGCGCGCCGTTGCCGATGAGTTTGCCACCCTGGCCGTTCAGGGTGCTGGCCGTGATGGCCAGCACGCCAGTGCTCGCATGCTCGATGCGGCCGTTGATGTTCGTCAGGGTCGCGGCACTCAGGCCCAGGTCGCTGCTGTTGACGGCGATGCGCCCGCCCGTGTTGTCCAGCACACCCGTGGCGATGACGGTCTTGCCCTGCCCCGTCTGCACGATGTCGCCACCGCTGTTGTCCAGGTTTGCCACTTGCAGGGCCAGCTGGCCTCCGCTCAGTTGCCCCTTGCCCGTGTTCACCAGCGCCTGCGCGTTGCCCGCATTGGCCGTGATCGACAGCAGGCCCGGCGTACTCACCACCGCGCCATGGGTCAGCACATTGCCCTGTGTCGCCGTCAGGGTGATGTTGGCGGCGCCGGTCTGACTGCCGCTCAAGTCCAGCGACGTGCCCGTCAAGCTGGCCTGGCCCGCCGCCAGGTTCTGCCCGCTGGCGGTGATTCCTTGTGTAGCCGCCAGGGTCAGGTCACCGCTGGTGCCCAGGCTGCCATCGGCCTTGACGCCCGCACCCAGCAAGCCGCTGCTGCTGATGCTGTTCGCCTGCAGGGTCGTATTGCCCAGCGCGGCGATGGAACCGCCATTGATCAACGCACCGCCCACCGTCCACTGCTGGTCCCCCCCTGCATACAGCAAACCGGTGTTCGTCAAGTCGCCCGTCAGCGTCGCCCGCACATCCTTGCCTGCGCTCAGCACGCCCTGCGCATTGCGCACACTGCCGGCGTCCAGGCCGATGCTGCCGTTGCTGGCCTGCAGCGTGCCGCTGCTGTTGTCGACCGTACCCGCCTTTATTTGGATGTCCTGCGTGGCGGCAAGTACCCCATCCACATTGTTCAGCAGACCTTGACTGGCCAGTTCCAGCGACGCCGTCGAGGTGATGCGGCCCTTGCCGCTATTGTCGATGCTGCCCGCCTGCACCTGCAGTTGGCCATTCGCCGCCAATTCACCCGCTTGGCGGTTATCGAGCTGGCCCCGCACCGTTACATTGGCCGTGGCCGTGCCCGTCTGCAGCAGCTTGCCGCCCTGGTTGTCCAGCTGGCCCACCTGCACGGCCAACTGGCCGGCGCTCAGGGTCCCCTTGGCGTTTTGCAAGGTTTGCTGTTCCAAGCTATTGGCCGTGATGTTCAGCAGCCCCGGCGTACTCACCACGGCACCTGCCGTGCTGATGTTGCCAAGGCTTGCCGTCAAGTCGATGCTGGCGGCGCTGGTCTGGCTGTGGCCCAGGTCCACCTCCGCGCCCGTCAGGCTGGCGTGGCCCGCCGCCAGGTTCTGCCCGCTGGC